>NZ_JAEDOU010000001.1:0-1651696 GCF_017872515.1 Ruegeria sp. HKCCE3926
GTTTTTCGAACCGTGAGTCACGCAACCCCGCTGAAATCAATGGGTCCTGACCCTAGCTCGAGATCTCGACCCGACATTCGAGACCACCGAGGGTACTGGAAGCGCCCAAAATCAGATGGGTGTCATAAGCTTTAAGCAAATCGACTGCTATTGTCAGTCCTAGCCCGCTGCCGGTGACCGATGTGTCCAAACGACCGCCGGACCGAAGTGCATCGCGGCGGGCGTCTTCCGGAATCCCGGGGCCGTCGTCTTCGATGCTGATTTCGATGCAACCGGGGTTGCGCTTGGCCGTCAAGCGTACACTTTTCCGGCACCACTTGACTGCGTTGTCCAGCAAGTTGCCCAACACCTCTTCAATATCTTGTGCATCCATGCGTACCCAGAGACCGGGGTCACGCACGATCTGCAGAGATTTGCCTTCGCGATCCGCTATTGTTGCAAACAGCCGTTCCAGCCTGTCGATAGCGTTTGTCAAATCCGTTCTCGAATGGGTTAAGTCCGCGGTATGCAAGGCTCTCAATCTGGCGAGAGATCGGCTCAATTGAGCATCGATCCGGTCCAACGCCTCCCGCGCGGTGCCCGTTGCAACTCCTGCACCGGAAAGCGTTTCCAGTTCGTTCCGCAAAATTGTGGCAGGAGTTTTCAAAGCGTGGGCCAAGTCGGCTGCCTGACGGCGAGATCCTGACACGATCTCACGATTCCGACGCAGAAGTTTGTTCAGGTCTTCAACCAGTGGAGCGACCTCTTCCGGATAATCAGCTGGTCTGAGATCTTCATCCTGATCCCAGCGATGCGCGACATCGGAACGCAATCTTCTTAAAGGCCCAAGTATGATAGTCATCAATAGAAGAGATCCGGCCACCCCTATCAGACCGACAAGGGCAAATACGGGCAATAGGCTTTGTTGTGCGGCACGGCGTTCGGCGGCAAGTTGAACCCGACTTTCGGCGACACTTACGCCCCAGACAGAGCCGTCTTCGTACGTGATTTTTTGAAAGGCACTGCGCAGGACCTCACCTTCGGGGCCATTCGTAGTCCACAGCGTTGGCGTATCTGGGTTGCCGGAAGGCTCGGCGATAACTTCGTCAAACAGTGACGCAGACGTAAAGATTTCTCCTTCGTCGTTGCTAACTTGCCAGTATCTACCAGAGTATGGAGAACTGTAAGCCGGATCGAACATCAGATCCCGGAGTGAATCGGGGCTTTGGGTGGTGACGCTCAATCCCACTACAAGCTGTGTGTGGCGGTCCAACAAAGCAGTGTCGAAGCGATCTGATACGCGGTTGTTGATGTAAGAAAAGACGGCAAGTGTACCTAATCCAACAGACACGGCTCCGGATGCAAAGCCTCCTAACAATGCCCGTTGACGCAGTGACAACATCAGGCAGAGTCAATCATATATCCGCGGCCCCGTACCGTTGTAATCAAGTCGGAGCCAAGTTTTTTGCGCAGACGGGTTATGAAGACTGCAATGGTATTGGAATCCCGGTCGCCGTCGTATTCATAGATATGTTCAGAAAGCTCGGTTCTTGAAATCATGCGCCCGGCATTGAGGGCCAGATAGGTAAACACAGCGATTTCCTGAGCCGTTAGATCGATCGGAACGCCATCAACCGTCACTCGCCCGTTGCGCGTATCCAGAACGACGTTACCCATCTCGATCACCGGGTTCAACTGGCCACTTTGCCGCCGCAAAATGGCGCGGACCCGGGCCGCCAGTTCTGGCATGTGGAACGGTTTGGTCATGTAGTCGTCCGCACCGGCATCAAGCCCGTCGACACGCTCACTCCAGCCATCGCGGGCGGTAAGTATCAGAACCGGGGTTTGCACGCCCGAACCACGCCACTCGCGCAGCACCGAGATACCGTCCCGTTCCGGCAGGCCGATATCCAGAATGATCACGTCGTACGGTTCGGTCGCGCCCAGATGTAACGCGTCGAGACCGTTGTTTACCACATCCACTACGCGACCTTCGGCATTCAACAGCTTTTTGATCTGATCGCAAAGGTGCGGTTCATCTTCTGCAAGCAAAACTCTCATGCACCAGCACTATATGCGCGTGTCTCGAAGTTTAAACATCATCTTTTTCCGCCGCTGTTTCCCCCGCCATTACCGCCGGAGTTTCCACCACCGTTGCCGCCGCTGTTTCCCCCGCCATTGCCGCCGGAGTTTCCACCACCGTTGCCGCCGCTGTTTCCCCCGCCATTGCCGCCGGAGTTTCCACCACCGTTGCCACCGCCATTACCGCCGGAGTTTCCGCCACCGTTGCCGCCGCTGTTTCCCCCGCCGTTACCGCCGGAGTTTCCGCCACCGTTACCACCGCTGTTACCGTTGCCGCCACGGTTTCCATTGATGCCATTGTTCGCCGACTTCCCTTGCGATGCAGCAGCAGGATTGCCTGGCGCTGTCTTGGCAGCTTCAGTTACCTGCCGCCCAACACTTGACCGATTGGGTACAACAACACCAGTTTTTGCATTGACGATAACGCTGATTATCTTTCCATTCGGCTTTTTGACCAGAATTCGATAATAGACTTCATCTGTCTGAAAGGCACGCGCATTAACTGGGGTGCCGCCAAAAACTCGCTCTACACCCTTGATAACCTTTTTAAGCCGAATGGCTTGTCCCGAACTTGTCGCCTTGCGTAACTCCGCCTGCTTCAGTTCGCGGGCAGCCGCATCGCTTTCTCCGGGCTGGAGAACCGCGAAAAGGCAGGCAAGGATCAAAAGCTTTTTCATCTTCGGTACTTTTTACGGCGCTGACGCCCGATCAACCTAACGAAGGTTACATGAACCGTTGATGAACGACCAGTTTCCCGTGGGTTCAACATCAATGGGGTTAGATGACAAAAACTAGGACAAGAACCCGGCAAGGACATACGGCCTGTCGGAATCAAGTTTGTAATAGCGCTGACGACAGAAACTCAAAATTGAACAACGAGAAACGCCATGAAAAACACAATGACCGGATTGTTGAAAACCTCAGCTGTTGCCATCGCCCTGATGAGTTCCGCCGCGCTCGTTGGGGCGGTCGCCTTTCCTGATTCTGCCTACGCGAAAGGCGGCAACGGAAAAGGCGGCGGCAACGGCGGAGGAAACAGCGGCGGCAACGGTGGCGGCAACGGAGGTGGTAACGGAGGCGGTAACGGTGGCGGTCACGGCGGAGGGAACTCTGGCGGTAATGGCGGTGGGAACGGAAATGGCCATGGTAGCGGAAATGACGGAGCCGGAAACAGTAGTGGCAAAGGTTTAGGAAAGGGCGCATCCAAAAATGCAGGAAAGTCTGCAACTGGCAAGACAAGTAACAAAGCAACTGGAATCTCAGGATCGCGATCCCAATCTTCAAAAGGGAAAAAATTCTCTTTGAAAGAGATATTTGGTGGCAGGAAGTCCAAGGCCAATAAACCCAAATCCAAAGCAACGAAAACCGCGCGAACAATCACGTCATCGCCTACGGTCACCAGTTCAGTGCGCCCGGAAAAGCGTCCGACAGGACACAAAATGGCTTCGTTACTTGGGGCTCATCCGTCAGAGTTGGGCGCGTTGAACGCAGCAAATGCGAGTGAGACGGCCCTACTGAACGCCGCACCCAACTCACGAGTCGGCCGAATTGCTACTTATCGTGAAACGGTATTGGCTGGCGATGATCTGCGGGCGGCGCTGGAGGAGCAGCAGGATCTTCTGGACGGGATGACGCCGCCAGATCGTTCTGTTTCTGAAATCGAACAGGATCTTGAAGCGGCACAAACTGATGTTCAGGAAAAGCAGGATCGTGTGACCGAACTTGAAGAGGCGCTGGAAGACGCTGGTGGCACCGACCCAGACATCGAGGCAGCGCTTGAGGAAGCAAACAACGATCTACAGGACGCCATCGACACGGCTGAAAGTTTGGAAACCGAGAAACAGGATGCTGTCGAATATGAAGAAGCGGTTGCTGAGGTCGAGGACTTGACTGAGGCTGTTGAAGATCAAGGGCTGATTGAACGCGAAGCACTGGAAAACGCGGCAAACAAGCCCGTTACAGACGAGGTTGAGGCGGCAGTAAAATCACTGCTTGGGTTAGATGGCTAACAGTATTGGCTTGTTATTCTGCAAGCCGATGGTGGCCGGGTCGACCATGTCTTTACCACGAGCATGGCCGGCCCGGCGTCGTGTCGACACCACCTGACTAGATGGATGGAGATACGCTTTTAGCGTCGTGAACGCATTGAGGTTTCTCAAAAATAGACCCGCTCCGATACGGAGCGGGCTTTGCAGTATCCTGATTTGGTCGCCGTAACCTGGAAGCGTGATGGCTTGTAATCGTCGTTTCAGGCGTCCTTGTTTGTCTCATCCAGTCGCTTGTTGTTAATGATGTCAGTTAGTGCATTCTCGATAGGAGGGAAGCGATTGGTGCTCGAATTTTCGGCGTTGGAACGCGCGCCGTGAACGGCGACATTTGAGGACTGCATAGTTGCAGGAACACAAGGCTCAACCCCAATGGCAGACTTGATCATTCTTTTCCCCTTCGACAAAGACGGGCTTTTTAAGATAGCCCTGCGGGGAGTAGTATGAGCTAAACACTTTGAACACTCAGAGAATACATTGTTCACGTTCGGTTAATGTTGTCGCCCCGGTGTGAACAAAAGGTTGGGGGTAATCTTGCTGCTTGGAATAACCCGCCAATCAGGCGAACCCATCCAGCAGTGGCATTATTTGAGCAGGACGGTTCAAATAATGCTGTTGTTTTTAATCGGTATTGCGCTTCTTAGCTGGTACCGTTGTTCTGGATTCATGGAAACCGCCTTGCCAGCGGTGACATGTTTATTCGAGATGCTGCGGTATTTTATGTGGTACTCTTAGATTCAGATTATTAAAAATCTAATAAAAACATAAAATTAAGATATAAATTCGAAGACTCCTCGGTCCGCCACTGGTTTCCTCTCGCCCAACGATTGGCGGCGACTTGCTGCGCCCAAATTCACAAGGCGCTGTTCTGCCTGTTCCTAAGCAAGTCCGGTGGCCAATCTTTGCAGGGCCGTCTCATTTTGATCTTTGTCAAGGTTGAACGCGGGCCGCCGAGATACAGTCACCAATGTATCAGGAGGTCTTGCATGGAAAGTCTGGTCGAAATTGGGCGGACATTTGTTCAGGCGATGCGTGATCGCAACGGCTTGGCAAGTGTTGACGAGATGTATGCGGAAAACGCTCAGTCCATAGAAGCGGTTGTGCCTCCGGTGCGGCAATTTCGGATTACAAAGGGTCGCGACGCCATCAAGGCAAAGCGGGAAGATTGGCTGAAAACGCATGAAATCCAAACGCTTACGGCAGATGGCCCTTTTGTTCATCCGCCCAATCGCTTTGGGGTGCGTTTCAATGCCGAGGTCGTGCAGAAAGACACCGGACAACGAATGAACCTTAGCGAAATTGCCATTTATTCAGTTGAGGATGGCAAGATTGTATTGGAAGAGTTCTTTATGTTGCCAAAATAGCGAACGGTACCTGGCAACACGGCTTCCCAAGCGCTCGCTGCCATTTCAGGAAGCCTCGCCAGGTCCGGCGCTGCAATCAAGTACGTCCAATCAAAATGGGCGGTTGACTGGTCGGTCCGGGGCCTGGTGGGCAGATGGAATTAGGTTTGCAGCATTTTAGCACTCTGCCCGGATCGGAGAACCTAGATGACCGAACTCTCACCTGACAAGCTGTCTGCCGAGGTCGGGGTTTGTGCGGCAAATACCGACGAGAATGCCCCGCCACACCCCTATGAGAAACTTGACCGCGCAACGCGCGCGGCCCTTGCCCGTGCCACCGCCGGTGTTTCCCCGCATTCGATAATGGCCACCTGGATCGATTGGACCCTGCACCTGGGTCGTTCCCCCGGCCGCCAGCTTGAACTGACAGAACGCGCGGCACGCGATGCGGCCAAACTCTGGGCCTATGCCAGCGAGATGGCGACCGGCGCGAAGGCCACTCCGCCTTTTCAGCCATGTAAGCAGGATCACCGTTTCAATGCGCCCGGCTGGCAAAAGGCGCCGTTTTCCCTTTGGCAGCAGGCCTTTCTGAGCGCGCAGGATTGGTGGCAGGCCGCAACGGACGAAATGCCCGGCATCGCCCCCCGCGACGCCGAACGCGGGCAATTTCAGGTTCGTCAGGCGCTTGATCTTGTCTCTCCTTCGAACTTCCCGTGGTCAAACCCGGAAATCATCAATCGCACCTTTCAGACCGGCGGTCGCAATTTGATAGAGGGCGCCGCTCACTTTCTTGAGGATGTTGCCCATACCATAACGCAACAGCACGAACCTGCCCCTGAGGGTTATGAAATCGGTAAAGACATTGCCGCGACCCCCGGCAGGGTTGTTTATCGCAACGCGCTGTTCGAGCTGATTCAATACACACCAAGCACCAAGCGCGTGCAGGCGGAACCGATCCTTTTCGTGCCTGCATGGATCATGAAATATTATGTGCTCGATCTGTCCCCGGAAAACTCCATGGTGCGGCATCTGGTCGAGCAGGGCTTTACCGTGTTCATGATTTCCTGGGTCAACCCCACCGCTGATCAGGCTGATCTCAGCCTCGAGGATTATCGCCTGAACGGTGTCATGGCCGCGATCGAGGCCATCGAGAAAATCGTTCCGGGCCAAAAGATCCACGCCAATGGGTATTGCCTTGGCGGCACACTTCTGGCGGTTGCTGCCGCGGTGATGCAACGCGATGGCGATGACAGGCTTGCAAGCGTTACGCTGATGGCGGCGCAGGTTGATTTTGCCGAAGCCGGTGAGCTTTTGCTGTTTATCGATGACAGCCAGGTCGCTTTTGTAGAAGACCTGATGTGGTTGCAGGGCTATCTTGACCGCCCTCAGATGACGCGAACTTTTACGACAATCCGCGCCGAGGATCTGATCTATGCCCGGGCTGTCCGTCGCTATTTTCTGGGTGAAGACGACCTGCCTACGGAGCTGACCGTCTGGAACAATGACACGACCCGGATGCCGGCGCGAATGCATTCCGAATATTTGCGCGGTCTGTTCCTGGAAAACCGGCTGAGCGCTGGGCGCTTTTCTGTCGAAGGTCGGGTCGTTGCGCTCAAGGATATACGCGTACCCATGTTTGTGGTCGGAACGGAATCCGACCATATTGCCCCGTGGCGATCAGTGTACAAAATTCGGCTGTTTACCGACGGAGACCTCACCTTCGTGCTGACCAACGGTGGTCACAATGGCGGCATCCTGAGCGAGCCGGGGCACAAGCACCGCCACTATCGGTTGGGCCACAGGCCGGCGGACGCGCTGTATACCTCGCCGGATGAGTGGTTCGAGTCGGCCGAAGTAAAGCAAGGTTCCTGGTGGCCTGCGATGGTGGATTGGATCAAAGACCGTTCATCGGGCGAAACCGCGCCGCCGCCGATGGGCGGAAAGCGAAGGGGGGCTGAAAACCTGCCCAAAGCGCCGGGCAGCTACATTCTTCAGGCCTGAAACCGGCGGCGAAGGTCAGACCCGTCAGTGCCCTGTCGATCTCCTTTGGACATCCTGCGCAAGCCCTTCAGGTGAAGTTGAGATTTTGGTCGCTCGGTTGGATCTGGGACTTTGCGATGGATCAAGCCTTGCTGCGGCGCAGGTGTGTTATCGTGCAGGTCGTCGAAACCCTGTGCCACATTTGCGGGTTAGTCGAAGGCCAAGCCCGCAATTTGCAACGAAAAGAGGCAATACACAGATGATTTCGGGCGGATGTATCTGGAGAGTTGGACCATGACACGCGCAATGGTTTTGAACGAGCCCGGCCGCGCGCTGAGACTGGAAGACATCGAACTTCCGACGCCGGGCCCTCATGACATCGAAATCCAGATCGAGGCTTGTGGTGTTTGCCGAACGGATCTTCACATCGTCGATGGTGACCTCGAACATCCTGAACTTCCACTGGTTCCGGGCCACGAAATCGTTGGGCGGATCATGCGAAAGGGGGATGCCGTTACAGGGCTGGATGCCGGTCAGCGCGTGGGTGTGCCATGGCTTGGATCCACATGTGGGAAATGTCCGTATTGCCATCGCGCACAGGAAAACCTGTGTGACGCGCCGGTGTTCACGGGATACACGCGAAACGGAGGATTTGCCGAAGCCTGCCTTGCGGATGCACGGTATGTTTTTGCCCTGCCAGAGGTTGCCGATCCGGTTGCACTGGCGCCGTTGTTATGTGCCGGGCTTATCGGGTTTCGCTGTCTGCGAATGGCCCAGGATGCCAAGGAAATCGGCTTTTATGGCTTCGGAGCTGCCGCGCATATCCTTGCACAACTGGCCGTCTGGCAGGGCCGGAATGTATATGCGCTGACCCGGCCCGGCGATATCGAGGCACAGGAGTTTGCGCGTGATCTTGGTGCGGTTTGGTCTGGTGGGTCTGACGAGCGACCACCGGTGGAACTGGATGCTGCAATCATATTCGCACCTGTCGGGGCCCTTGTGCCCAAAGCGCTGCAAGCTGTCCGCAAGGGCGGCCGCGTGGTTTGCGGCGGAATTCACATGAGCGACATTCCGTCCTTTCCCTACAGCGATCTTTGGGGGGAACGCCAAATCCTGTCTGTCGCAAACCTGACGCGCCAGGATGGTGAGGCGTTTTTTGCAATGGCCCAAGCCGCTGGCATCCAGACACGGACCCAAAGATATTCACTGAAGGACGCCAACACAGCCCTCGCGGATCTGAGCGCCGGACGATTGCAAGGGGCAGCGGTATTGGTTCCCTGACCAATGGTCTGTCGCGCCCCGCACCGGCTTGACAAGTCACAGCGGACGTCAGCATCCGAAATTAGGGTGGTGCCTTAGGCAAACGGATCCTGATCGTGGAATGGACGAAACACCGGAACACGAAAGACCGCTCAGCGTACTGGGATGTCGCCCACGCGTGCAGGATATGATCATACCGGCGGACTCGTGGACGATCATGCGCCAACAATCAAACTGGACCGTCAGATGAGCGAAGAGCTTGTTTCCATTCAGCGTGTTGAAAATGCTGGCTTTGTATTGCAAATCGGCTTTTGGTGACGCAGAGAACGAATATTGGTGTCATGCCTGACAACCGTGTCATTGATATTTACATTTAAATATATGAAAAATATGTATTTAAATTAAATCAAACAAAAAAGTTTTTCAAACGATCTTGGTTTTCGTCAATACGTTTACAAAATTTTGTTTCAAATCCAGTAATTTGTTGTGAAATTTTCCACCGCCTTTCCATTATTGAAATGCACATAAGTGCGCTTTCGTCTGCTGGAAGAGGAGCCAGACGACGAGAGAAAGGGAAATGGGAGGAATTAATGACCAATAAATCTGTCACACGCCGCGGCGTGTTGAAGTCTGGTGCCGTTGCAGGCACCGGTCTGGCCCTGCCTACGATCTTCACGGCTTCGTCGGCGGCCGCTTACACCAACGAACCAACCGGAGGGTCCGTGACCCTGGGCTTCAATGTTCCCCAGACCGGGCCGTATGCGGAAGAGGGCAATGACGAGCTGCTGGCGCAACAGCTGGCGGTGGAACACCTGAACGGAGAGGGTGACGGCGGTTGCCTGAACACCTTCACGTCGAAGGCGCTGAAGGGCAATGGCATCCTCGGCAAGAAGGTCGAGTTCGTCACAGGTGACACCCAGACCAAGTCAGACGCCGCACGTGCGTCCGCAAAGTCGATGATCGAAAAAGACGGTGCGATCATGATCAACGGCGGGTCGTCCTCGGGCGTGGCCGTTGCGGTTCAGGGCCTGTGTCAAGAAGCGGGTGTGATCTTTATGGCGGGTCTGACCCACGCCAACGACACGACCGGCAAGGACAAGAAGGCCAATGGTTTCCGCCATTTCTTCAACGCCTACATGTCGGGCGCTGCGCTTGCGCCGGTGCTGGCGGCCGAGATGGGCAACGACCGCCGCGCCTATCACCTGACGGCGGACTACAACTGGGGCTGGACCCAGGAAGAGTCGATCGTCGCCTCGACCGAAGCCCTGGGATGGGAAACGGTCAACACCGTCAAAACGCCGCTCGCGTCAACAGACTTCTCGTCCTACATCACTCCGGTACTGAACTCGGGCGCGGATGTTCTGGTTCTGAACCACTATGGCGGCAATATGGTGAATTCGCTGACCAACGCGATTCAGTTCGGCCTGCTCGACAAAGTTGCCAACGGCAAGGACTTCAAGATCGTCGTGCCGCTGTATTCGGAGCTGATGGCCGCCGGTGCGGGCGAGAACATCAAGGGCGTGCTGGGTTCAATGAACTGGAACTGGCAGTTGCAAGATGAAGGCACAAAAGCCTTCGTGAAATCCTTCGGCGAGAAATACGGCAAGCCGCCGTCCAACTCGGCCCAGACCTGCTATGCCCAGGTTCTGCTGTACGCGGATGCGTGCGAGCGCGCCGGCACCTTCAACCCATGCGGCGTCGTCGAGGCCCTGGAAGGCTTCGAGTTCGACGGGCTGGGCAACGGTCCGACCCTGTACCGCGCCGATGACCACCAGTGCTTCAAAGACGTGCTGGTCGTGCGTGGCAACATGAACCCGACCAACGCCTATGACACGCTGGAGATCGTCGAGATCACCCCACGCGCGCAGGTCGAATACGATCCGGAGCATCCGATGTTTGCCGGTGGCGCACTGGGTGAGTGTAACCCGGGCGCATAAGACCGCGTATCAAAGTCTGGCTGCCAAAATGGTGGCCAGACATCTACAGCAGGGTTGATCCTGTTGTGCCACTCAATTCACACTGACCAACCCTGAGGTGGGCCAATGGACGCCATCCTATTGCAAATTCTGAACGGTCTGGACAAAGGGTCGGCTTATGCGCTGATTGCGCTGGGGCTGACGCTTATTTTTGGGACGCTCGGCGTTGTGAACTTTGCCCATGGGGCCCTGTTCATGATCGGTGCGTTCTGTGCCGTCACTTTGCAAAAGCTCATGAACCTGAGCTTTGTAACCATCGACGAGAGCCAAACCGACTTTCTTGGCAACCCGCTGAAAGTGGAAACACCTTATGTCGAGGCATGGTTCGGCCCGGAGTTTGGTGCGACGATCATCGACTGGTCCGTTCCATTGGCAATCCTATTTGCGATCCCGATCATGCTGGCGGTTGGTTATGTGATGGAACGCGGGCTTATCAAGCATTTCTACAAGCGCCCTCACGCGGACCAGATCCTTGTCACGTTCGGCCTGGCGATCGTGTTGCAGGAAATCGTAAAGTACTTCTTCGGTGCCAACCCCATTCAGACGCCGCCGCCCGACGCGCTGAGTGGCTCTATCGACCTTGGCACGATGATCGGGTTTGATCCCAACGCGATCATCTACCCGATCTGGCGCCTGGTCTATTTTGGCTTTGCGGTTGCCATTATCGGTGCCGTCTTCTCATTCCTGCAATTCACCACCTTCGGCATGGTTGTGCGCGCCGGCATGGCGGATCGCGAAACTGTGGGTTTGCTGGGGATCAATATCGACCGGCGTTTTACGATCATGTTCGGTATCGCTGCCGCGGTGGCCGGTTTGGCGGGCGTCATGTACGGGCCGCTCAACCCACCAAACTATCACATGGGGATGGATTTTCTGGTCCTCAGCTTCGTTGTGGTTGTCGTTGGTGGCATGGGGTCTCTTCCCGGCGCGGTGCTGGCTGGCTTTCTGCTGGGCATTCTCGAAAGCTTCGCCTCTACGACCTGGGCCACGACGACGATCCCGGGCATCAACCAAATCATCATCTACCTTGTTGCCATTATTGTGCTGCTCACACGCCCGCGCGGTTTGATGGGACGCAAAGGCGTGATGGAGGAATAATCGATGTTGGGACTGAACAAAAAAGATACCAGCCTGCTGATCATCGTCGGCATCCTGACGATGCTGGCACCCTTCATCCTGAATCCGTTCCCGGAAGGCAGCGCCATGGCGCAGTTTAACGCGGGCTATCCGGATCTGATGCAGCGTTTTGTGATTTTCGGCATCTTTGCCATCGGCTTCAACATCCTGTTCGGCCTTACCGGATACCTGTCATTCGGACACGCGGCCTTTCTGGGCGTTGGATCCTATTCCGCCGTATGGATGTTCAAGCTGCTGAGTTACAACATCATCCCGGCCATCGCACTCAGCATTGTGGTCGCCGGGGTATTCTCATTGCTGATCGGATTTGTCAGCCTGCGCCGGTCGGGCATCTATTTTTCGATCCTCACGCTGGCCTTCGCCCAGATGAGCTTTGCGTTGGCTTACTCGGTGTTGTCCAACCCCAAGTTCAACTTGACGAACGGGGAAACGGGATTGCAGGTTTACGCGGATGATCCACAGATTCTGCAAGGGGCGAACTCGCCGGACCTGCCGCATCTGTTCGGGTTGCCGATGCGCGCAACCTACACGCTGGACGTGGGCGCATGGAGTTTTGATTTCAACGCGGGATACTATCTGTGTGCGGTGATCATGATGGTGGTATTCTATCTGTCCATCCGAATTTTTCGTTCACCTTTCGGGATGATGCTGCGGGCCGTCAAATCAAACCAGCAGCGGATGAACTACACTGGCCTGAACTCGAAACCGTACACGCTGGCAGCTTTTGTCATCTCGGGCATGTATGCCGGCTTGGCTGGTGGGCTGATGGCCGCAATGGACCCGCTGGCAGGTGCCGAACGTATGCAGTGGACCGCATCGGGCGAGGTCGTTCTGATGACGATCCTGGGCGGCACCGGCACACTGATCGGGCCGGTGCTGGGTGCAGGCTTCATCAAGTACTTCGAAAATATTTTCTCGAAGATCAACGACAACGTGTTGCACAGCTGGTTTGCATTCCTGCCTGACGGGCTGGAGGACGCGGTGGTTTTCTTGATCCATCCGTTCATCGGCAAGGGATGGCATCTGACGCTGGGCATTCTTTTCATGCTTGTCGTTATCTACTTGCCGGGTGGTCTTGTCGAAGGTGGTCAGCGTTTGCTGAACCGGCTCAAGCGCAAGAAATCAAAATCCGACGACGCGACGTCGGGCAAAACGGAACCGGCGGAATAAGGGGCGAGCCATGGCAATTCTAAGAGTCAAAGACGTCAGCAAGCGCTTCGGCGGCCTCAAGGCGCTCACGGATGTGAATCTCAGCGTCGAGGAGAATTCGGTTCACGCTATCATCGGGCCCAATGGTGCGGGCAAGTCGACCTTGCTGAATTGTCTGGTCGGCAAGCTCATGCCAGATACCGGGTCCGTATTGTTCGACAACGCATCGGTCTTGGGGCTTGAACCCTTCCAGATCAACCAGATGGGCATAAGCCGCGTGTTTCAAACACCAGAGATTTTTGGTGAATTGACGGTGATGGAGAACATGTTGATTCCGATCTTCGCCATGCGGGATGGCGCGTTCCGGATGCATGCATACGAGACCATCGCCAACGAAAAAGCTGTTGTTGAACAGGCCGAAGCCATGCTGGAAGAGATGAACATGGCCGACAAGCGTGAGATGCATGCAGCCTCGCTGTCGCGCGGCGACAAGCGCCGACTCGAGATTGGCATGTGCCTCAGCCAGAATCCGAGGCTGTTGCTGCTGGATGAACCGACGGCGGGGATGGCGAGGGCGGATACCAACAACACGATCGACCTGCTGAAACAGATCAAGGAAGAACGCGACATCACCATCGCGATCATCGAGCATGACATGCATGTTGTCTTCAGCCTTGCCGAACGCATCACTGTTCTGGCCCAGGGGACACCCCTGGTTGAAGATACTCCTGAAAACATCCGCGGAAACCCAAAGGTTCGCGAAGCCTATCTGGGCGAGGCTGCGTAAGGAAACGCTATGAACGAGAAACCTGACTTTTCGAAAAACGCCAATCTGGCCAGCACCGCCCCTGCGTTTCTTTCCGTTTGGGATATGCACTCCTATTACGGAGAAAGCTATATCGTGCAGGGTGTCAGCTTCAATGTGCATGAAGGCGAGATTCTTGCTCTTCTTGGGCGAAACGGTGCGGGCAAAACCTCGACACTGCGCTCGATTGCAAGGGTCGCAGAACCCGAAGTAAGACATGGCGAAATCTGGTTGGACCACAAACCGCTGCACAACATGACAAGCTATGAAGCAGCAGCGGCTGGCCTTGGCCTTGTACCGGAAGACAGGCGCATTATTCCCGGCCTGACAGTCGAAGAAAATCTGCAACTTGCACAGATTGCTCCTCCGATCGGATGGTCCCTTGAACGGCTTTACGAGCTGTTTCCGCGTCTCGGTGAGCGCAGGAAGCAGGAAGGGATTACATTGTCGGGTGGCGAACAGCAGATGCTGTCAATCGCCAGAGCGCTTGCCAGGGACATCAAGGTACTGCTTTTGGATGAGCCGTATGAAGGTTTGGCGCCTGTCATCGTCGACGAAATCGAAAAAACCCTCATACATGTCAAGCAGCAGGGTATGACCACGATCATCGTTGAACAGAACGCTGTGCGCGCATTGGAACTGGCGGACCGCGCGATCATTCTTGACACCGGTACCATCGTGTTCGACGGAACGGCAAAAGAAGTGCTTGAGGACACCAGTCTTCGTGAGGAGTATCTGGCGATCTGAGCGTTGTTCTGATTGGCAAACAGACCCGATGGGTATCACCAGTTCGTTGCTCACCATGACCCGCGTTCAGGGCAGATACTGCCCATTCGCGATCAAGGGTGTTTCACCCCGAAAAATGATGGTCGTCGGCTCAAATCCGAATGCGGGTTTGCGGCATTAGGTCCTGTCGGGCCTGCGCTGAATGCGCGCCTCGTGCAACGCGCCCCAAAGGACGAGGGGGCAAGTTTGCAATGCTTCGCGACATCCGCCACTGCGCCGACCAGAAGATTGCGCCGCGGTGTTCCAGGTCGTTGTGCAATGGATAAGAAAGTCAGGCTCTGCCCCTGGGCTGCCAGTGCCTTCGCCGCAGGGGCCTGCAAGCCGAACCTTCCCCAAATCATTTCGGGCAACCGTTTGATCGTGTGCCCATGGTTTCGATCGATCTGCAAACGCGCCGACGAAATCTGTGCCCGGAGTGGGGCAGTGGGTCT
The DNA here is from genome assembly GCF_017872515.1 of Ruegeria sp. HKCCE3926. Classification (NCBI taxonomy): domain Bacteria; kingdom Pseudomonadati; phylum Pseudomonadota; class Alphaproteobacteria; order Rhodobacterales; family Roseobacteraceae; genus Ruegeria; species Ruegeria sp. HKCCE3926. Next base: position 14,974 of record NZ_JAEDOU010000001.1, read on the forward strand.
CGCTTTACTTCCGGCTTGTACTATCCGGCTGGCCCATTTCGGCTTCCGGTTCCCAGCACCTTCACTTCCAGCCAGTGGAACATCAGGGCAATAATACCGGCAACGAGAATGTAGAATACGGCCAGCAGGATGAGCGGCTCGTAGATGATGAACGTGTCGGACCGCACCCGCGATGACACGGCATAGATATCAACCACCGTAATCGTGGCGACCAAGGGCGTCGCCTTCAACTGGAGGATGGTTTCACCGCCCAGGGTCGGCAGAACGTTGCGGATTGCCTGCGGCAGCCAGATGCGGCGGAACATTGTCAGCCTGGGCATGCCAAACGCCTTTGCCGCCTCCAGCTGACCTTTGGCGACGCCTTTGAAGGCTCCGCGCATTACCTCACCTTCGTAGCCGGCATAGGAAAGCGTTAGTGCCAGCACCGCATAAGGCCAGGCCTGACGCAGATACGGCCAAAGCTCGGACGATCGTATCCAGGGGAATTGAGGGAACAATGAGCCGAGGCCATAATACAGCAACCAAAGCTGCAAAAGCAGGGGTGTGCCCCGAATGATGGTGCAAAACGCCTTGGCGGGGGCCGCAAGGTACCAGGGTCCAACGGCTTGGGCCAACCCGAGTGGTACGGCCAGCAGAAATCCGAGAACGACGGTGACAACAAGCAGCCAGAGCGTGGTCCAGATTCCCTGCAAGGCAAGCGGGGCGTATTTTGGCAACCAGTCCCATCGCAAAGACATGGCACACCAGATTACGATCCCGGCAAAGATCAGCATCATCACGATGCGATGGGGTTGCATCAAAGACCTGAGATCGATCATCTGCCACCTCCTTTCAGAGAAGGTTGACCGCGACGCGCCCATTTTTCGATCCGCGCGAAGATGGCGCCCGAAAACAGGGTGACCATGAGATAGAGAAAACCCGCCGCCAGAAAGAAGGTGAAATAGGCGCGTGTGCTGCTGGCGGCCTGCCGGGTTTCCAGTGTCAGTTCGTTGAATCCCACGACCGCGAGCAGGGCGGTGTCCTTGGTGGCGATCAGCCACAAGTTGGCCAGGCCGGGTACGGCAAAGCTCATCATGGCGGGGATCGTCACGCGGCGCATGGTCATGAAGGCGGGCATCCCGTAGGATTTGGCGGCCTCGATCTGTCCGGGTGGAACCGCCTGTATGGCTCCGCGCAGGATCTCGGTTGCATATGCGCCCTGTACAACGCCCAGAACCCAAATGCCCGCAGCGACGCCATTGACCTCGACCCGACCTCCGCCCATTGCAGCGGAGATTTTGTTGATGATGTCAGATCCCACGTAATACAGGATCAGGATCAGGACCAGTTCCGGCACGGCCCGGATCACGGTCGTGTAGATGGCAAGAAGATCGCGCGTGACCTTCCCGCCATAAAGCTTGCCATAGGCTCCGAACAATCCGATCACGAGGCCGAGCGCATATGCACCAAAAGCGATCTGCAATGAGTGGGACAATCCGCGCAGCAGATTGCCCCCCCAACCCGGTGGCGACAGCGACAGAAGCTCTGCGCTCTGCGCCAATCCAAGCGATTCCAACAGTCCGGTCACGGCAGCCGCTTAGTAGATGCTGGCCGAGAAATAGTTCGAAGTGATCTTCTCGTGCGTTCCATCGGCAAGAATTGCCGCGATGCCCTTGTTCAGCGCTGCAAGCAGGTCATCGTCGCCCTTGCGAACACCCGCACCAACACCCCGGCCCAGGATGGCCGGATCATCTGCGACGGCGCCTTTGATTTCACAACATGCCCCGGCATCCGAGTTCACGAAGTCCGCCATGGCGATACTGTCGGCCTGAGTGGCGTCAATACGACCTGCGAACAGGTCCTGGTTGGCCTCATCCTGAGTTTGATAAACCTTCAGTTCGGAATCCTTGAAATATTCCTGCGCGTAAGCCTGGTGGATGGTCGACGCCTGAACGCCGACAACCTTACCGGCCAGCGACTCGGGGGTCGCTTCGATATCCATCGATTTGTCCGCGACGATGACGGCAGGTGTGTTGTAGTAAGGATCGCTGAAATCAATGGTTTTCAGCCGCTCTTCGGTGATCGACATAGACGCCATGATGGCGTCGATCTGCTGTCCGGTCAGCGACGGGATGATACCATCCCAGGCGACCGGCGTGATAACACAGTCAAGTTCCGCAGCAGCGCAGACCGCATTGATGACATCGATTTCCCAGCCGACCCAATTGCCTGAACTGTCCAGCGACGCGAATGGCGGGTAAGGTTCGGCTGCGATGCCGATCTTGACCTCTTCTGCACTGGCGATACCAGCCGAAAGGACAGCGGCGGCAAGGCCGGACGCGAGCAGTTTCTTGACGTTCATTTTGATACTCCCTTTTGGTTTATTTGTTTTGTTATTCCGATTCAGGCGACCGAGCTGAGGAACTGCTTAAGGCGCTCTGATTTTGGGTTTCCGAAGACCTCGGCAGGTGGGCCCTGCTCTTCGATGCGGCCCTCGAAGAGATAGACAACGTGGTCTGCGACTTCGCGTGCGAATTTCATTTCATGGGTGACAAGCAGCATTGTGCGCCCTTCGGCGGCAAGATCGCGGATCACGGTCAGAACTTCGCCAACAAGCTCGGGATCAAGCGCCGACGTCGGTTCATCGAAAAGCATCACCGAAGGATCGACCGCAAGCGCCCGGGCAATGGCGGCGCGCTGTTGCTGACCACCCGAAAGATAGGCCGGATAGGTGTCAGCCTTGTCGCCAAGGCCCACCCGCGTCAGCAATTCATGCGCCCGTGCGATCGCCTGGGCCTTTGGCACCCTGAGCACATGCACTGGCACTTCGATCACGTTTTCCAGAAGCGTGCGGTGTGTCCACAGATTGAACTGCTGGAAAACCATGGCCAGACGCGTGCGGATACGTTCGATCTGGCGGCGGTTGGAGGGGCTGCCATCGGTGTGCATTTCAACGGGTTCCCCGCCGATGGTTATCTTTCCGGAACTCGGCGTTTCCAAAAAGTTGATGCAGCGCAGCATGGTGGATTTTCCAGAGCCTGACCCCCCGATAATGGCAACAACATCCCCCTTGTTTGCGGTCAGGGATACGCCTTTCAAAACCTCCAGCGTGCCAAAGGACTTGTGCAGATCCTCAACCTTGATCGCTTCGTCGGGCGTGGTTGTTTCGGGTGCGGGTGAAACTGCTTTGGCTGTGTCCATATCCAAGAATCTTCTGATTTCAGCTTGCAGTAAGCCCCGAATCTCGCAATTATGCAAGTGTATAATAACTCCGTGCCATGGATGACACTGACGTGCAGGACGAAAGCCGCAAATTCAAACGTGAGTCTGCCGAGGTTCGCCGCGAGGCGCTGATTCTGGCGACTTTGGACCTGATCGCCGAGATGGGCGTTCGGGGTGCCACGGTGCGCGAGATCGCAGCCCGTGCGAATGTGACCCAAGGTTTGATCCGGCACTATTTCTCATCCAAGGACGAACTGGTTCAGGCGGCGTATGAGCACCACATGAATACGCTGACGGACCAGACAGCGGCGTCATCAGGAACCGGAAGCGCGGTTTCTCAGTTGACCAACTTCGTCGACGCGTCACTGCGACAGCCGATCGTCGATCCAAGCGCCGTGGCGTTGTGGGCGGGTTTCCTGAACAAGGTGCAGCATGACCCGAAAATGCAGCGCATTCACCAGCGAACCTATGACTATTTCCGGGATCACCTCGAGAAGCTGATCGTCGCGGCATTGCAGGAAGCCGGGCGTTCGGTTGACGCGTCAGAGGCAATGCAACTGGCCATCGCCTGCAACGCGGTGATCGACGGCCTGTGGCTGGAAGGGGGCGCGCTTCCGGATGCGTTTTCCGAAGGCCAGCTGGCGCGGATCGGTTTGGATTCCGTCAGCGCCATCGTCGGGATTCCATTGACCAAAGGGGTGGAGCAGTCATGAAGACCACATCGGTGACAGAACGGTTGGCGGGCTTGGGTGGCGCCAAATGGGGCGTACATCTGAAAGCCCGCGACCTTATCAAGGCCGGAGCGGACATCGTCGAAATGACGATAGGAGAACCGGATGTTCCGGTGCCGGACGTGCTGGTCGAAGCCACCGTTGCATCATTGCGGGCGCAGCGGACAGGGTACTCCAACGGGCGCGGTGAAGCAGGGCTGCTTGACGCTCTGGCTGCGCGCTATTCTGCCTCTCGCGGGCGGGCTTTCGAGCCCGGGAATTTTCTGTGCTTTCCCGGCACGCAAACCGCCCTTTTCGCAGCCATGGCCGGGGTCGCCGAGGCGGGCGACGAAGTTCTGGTCGGCGATCCGATGTACGCGACCTATGAAGGTGTCATTCGTGCATCCGGGGCCGAGATGGTACCCGTACCGCTGCGGCCCGAGAAAGGGTTTCGCATGCAGGCCGCAGATATCGCGGCCCGCATCACTCCGCGCAGCCGCGCCATTCTTCTGACAACTCCGCATAACCCGACTGGCGCGATCCTGACCGCCGCGGACATTGCCGAGATCGGGCAGCTGGTGATTGCGCGTGATTTGTGGATCATCTCGGACGAGGTCTATGAAGAACTGATCTTTGACAGTGCACGATTTGTTTCACCATTGGCAGATCCGGAACTGGCGGATCGTGTCATTGGCGTATCATCCATCTCGAAGTCTCATGCCGCTCCGGGGTTCCGCAGTGGCTGGTGTGTCGGGCCCGCCGCGTTCTGCGAAGCGCTGCTGCCCTATTCCGAGACCATGCTTTTTGGCAATCAGCCGTTCATCGCGGACATGACCGAAAAAGCGATCCGTGACGGGTCCGAGGTTGCCCCTGGGATGGCCGCCCGCTTTTCTGGCCGCGCCACCCTGTTGGCCGATCGTCTTGAAGCTGAAACGGATCTGATTGTTCACCGGCCCGAAGCGGGAATGTTCGCACTCATCAATGTCTCTGCCACCGGGCTGGATGGCGAAGCCTATGCCTGGGATCTGCTACAGGCCGGGGTGGCCGTCATGCCGGGATCCGCCTTTGGTGACAGCCTGAAGGACTGGGTGCGGGTCGCTTTGACGATCAATGACACGGATTTTGGTACTGCGGTTTCCCGTATCATCGATCACGCCAACAGCAAATCACGCGAGGTCGCATGAGCAGTATGACAGTTGGCGAAGCTCTGGTTGCCGGGCTGCGCCAGCGGGATGTGACCTGCGTCTTCGGAATTCCGGGCGTTCACACGGTGGAACTGTACCGAGGGCTTGCGGCTTCGGGCATACGACATGTGACGCCCAGACACGAACAGGGGGCGGGTTTCATGGCCGATGGCTATGCCCGTGTGTCGGGCAAACCGGGTGTTGCCTTTGTGATCACCGGCCCCGGATTGACCAATACGCTGACGCCGATGGCGCAGGCGCGGGCCGATTCAATACCGATGCTGGTGGTGTCCGGCGTCAACAAAACCGGATCGCTTGGCAAGGGCTTGGGGCATCTGCACGAATTGCCGGACCAAATCGGGCTGGCGAAAACGGTTGCGTTGGTGTCCGAACAGGTCACCGGCCCCAGCGCTCTGGCCCCGGTTTTGGACCGCGTTTTTCACGGCCTCAGCAATGGTCGCTGCGGGCCGACGCATATCGAGGTTCCGTTGGATGTCGCAGCGGCGGACTATCAGGAAACAGCAGTCGAGACGCCTGACCCTGATCCTCCGGTCAGCCCGGCATTGATTAGACAGGCCGCAGGGCAACTGGCTGAGGCAAAGAAAGTCGTCATTCTGGCGGGCGGCGGCGCGAAACGTGCCGAGGCGGGATTGCAAGCACTGGCCGAAGCTCTGGGTGCCCCTGTTGTGCAAACCGTCAACGCGCGCGGCTTGATGCACGGACATGCCCTGACCGTTCCGGCCAGCCCCAGCCTGAACGCGGTGCGCGCATTGCTGGAAAGCGCCGATTGCGTTCTGGCCTTGGGAACCGAGCTGGGGCCAACTGATTATGACATGTATGCCACCGGCCAGTTTGCGAAACTGCCAAAACTGATACGGGTTGATCGGTGCAGCGATCAGCTTTCGCGGCATGATGCAGCGATTGCCATTCAAGGTGACGTAGGCTTGGTTGTGCCAGCGCTGTGTGAGGCCCTGCCGCAGAGGGCACGGCAAAGCGACGGTGCGGACCGTGCCAGAAAAACGCGCGATGCGGCCTGGCAGGAGATTGGTCCGGATTATCGCAAACAGGTGGAGATACTGAATGCGATGCGCTCGGCGTCTCCGGATGCTCTGATGGTCGGGGATTCCACCCAGCCAATTTATGCCGGCAATCTTTACTATGACCACGACCGGGCTGGCGGCTGGTTCAATGCGGCAACGGGCTATGGTGCGCTTGGTTATGGCATACCAGCAGCCATCGGTGCGTCGATTGCCGATCCAACGGCGCGGGTAATATGCATCGTCGGCGATGGCGGGGCGCAGTTTTCTATGCCGGAAGCAATGGCCGCAGTAGACGAAAACCTGCCGGTCACGTTCGTGATCTGGAACAATCGCGGGTACCGGGAAATCGCCACATCGATGCAGGATGCAGGCGTGACGGTCATTGGATGTGACCCCACACCCCCCGATTTTGCAGCAACGGCCAGATCCTTTGGCATTCCACACACCAGGGTTCCCGATAAGCCGCAGTCCATCGCGCAAGCGTTACGCGAAACGGCGTCCATGGGCGGGCCCGCGATGATCGAAGTCACCGCCCGAAAATTCGAACCTCAGAGAGATTAAAGCATGTCAGACCCAACTTTTGAGTTTTCCCGCGCCATCACCCGCCGCCCGGCCCCGACCATCGCTGACGGATTGCGCGCAGAAGATATCGGAAACCCGGATTTCGATGGGATGACGGCCGCGCATGGGGCATACGTGGCAGCACTGAAAAGCACCGGGGCCGAGGTGATCGAGCTTGATCCCCTGGATGCGTTCCCTGACGCGCAGTTTGTGGAAGATACGGCCCTGTGCCTGCCGCAAGGTGCTGTGCTGATGCGGCCGGGCGCGCCTTCGCGGATGGGGGAAGTGGCCGAGATCGCCCCGGCACTGCGGACCTGCTATGAAACGGTCACACAGATCAATGGTCCCGGCCATATCGAGGGTGGAGACATCCTTGTAACCGGCCGCGAAATTCTTGTGGGCCGGTCAGACCGCACTGACGCGGAAGGTGTTGAAGAACTGGCGAAAATCACCTCGGAATGGGGTCACAAACTGCGGGAAGTGTTCACACCCGAGGGCGTTTTGCACTTCAAAACGGATTGTTCGCTGATGGATGCCGAGACAATTCTAGCGACCCGGCGATTGGACGCTTCGGGCTGTTTTGAAGGCTACCGGGTGCTGCATGTAGCTGACGGAGAGGAAGCAGCGGCAAACGCGATTAGGTTCAACAATCTGGTGCTGATGGCCGCTGGGTTTCCGCGCACCGCAGAGATGCTGGACCGCGAAGGCTATGAGGTCGTTGAAATTGACAATACCGATTGCGCAAAGCTTGATGGTGGCATGTCCTGTCTTTCATTAAGGTTCTGAGGGGCAGCTGCAGGGTTCAGACCCCAGTGAATTCGGCAGGTCACGTGTTGATGGTTCGAAAGACGGGCGGTGAACAAGCTTGATTTCTTCCGGTTGACCAGCGCTCGGATAACACTGCTTGAGCCCTGTTTGCCAAAGCCCAATGGCTAGGCCCCGCGGCAAGGGTCGGCGGGCCCTGAGTGGGATTGTCTTCCTTGTTCGCATCGGATCGTGCACCGCCGCTGCCGTTGCTGCACACTGCGCGCGCACCGGTGTCTGGCCCGCTCTAATGGCCCGAATTCGGAAGCGCCAGAACACTCGTGAGTGTTGCCGTTGTTGCCAGCACCACCAACACCATCAATGCCTCAACCTGGATGGAGCGGGCGAGGCGTTGCGCTGCCTTGACCTCTCCACCTTGCATGGCCGGAACAAATCGGAGCTTGTTTGCGGCGGCAAGAAACAACAGCAGCGCCACAAAAAACACTTTGAGCAACAACGCCTGCCCGTAGCCAGTGAACAGCAGCTCTTGGAGATTGCCGACAAGCAACCAGGCCATCCAAAGGCCCGCCACGATCAACGCCGGCACAAGCCAAGTGGCAGCTTGCCCAAAGACATGACCGAGTTCAGCAGCATCCTTCAGGTGTTCAGGAGCAAGGGCCATATTCCGCAGCGGGCTGAAGATGCCCACCCAGAAAGCTACACACAACAGGTGCAGCAGGAGCAGGAGCTGGATACAAAAGCTCTCCAGTTCCGGCACGTGCCCGATCTGCGCAAACGACCACAGAGCGATCGTGCCACCCAACAGCGCGATCCACTGACCAAAGCGAGGAACGGACAGCCCCACAAGGATCAACACTGCGCCAGAAAGGCGATAAACAAGTGCGTCGCCCACGGATGTCTGCCACAGCAGGCCAAGCATCTTCGGATCGACCATGCCGTCAACCCCGCCTGTCAAGGCGGCCCCACGAAGCAAGAAGCCAACTGCTGTCGCGACAAGAGCAAGCCATGCCAAGGCCCTGGCATGGCGCGTCATCGCAAGGTTCACCGGCGCGACAAGGCCGGAATAGAGGCATCCAACAATCACAAGCCCGGCGGAGCCCGCAAAGCCGATGTAGAGCACCAGCTTTGCGAGGATCGCGCCAATCGCCCAGATGTCTGGCATGCTCAATCCACGGTAAAGGAAAACGCGCCCTGCATCGCATGGCCGTCTTCACCCAAACCGCGCCATTCGATGACATAGGTGCCCGTTCCATTGCTCGGCAGTGGGATCGTGAACGCCTGACCAAAATTTGTCTGGTCACCCAAATCCAAGCTTACTGCCGAGTGTTCTTCATGGGCCATCTCTATCCGTGTCAGCCGGATGTTTTTTGAGAAGTTGAGGCCAATTTCAGCAGGCACATCCGTTATTCTGGAGCCGTTGGCAGGGGTTGTTTCTTCGACCTTGGAATGCGCCAGTGCGCCGTTGGCAAGCGCAACCATAAGCGCAAATGTCATGATCTTCTTCATTGGGTTACCCTCAGTTTATTCCGTTGGCACGCTGGATTTCGCGAATGTAGGCGATCACCATGGCAACGTCACCTCGTGTCAGCCCCTCCACGGGCGGCATGTCGCCAAATTGCCAATGGTGGCTTCTTACACCTTGTGAAACCGCCCTCTGAAAGGCTTCATCCGCATGGTGACTGGGTTCGTATATTTTGTGGATCAGGGGCGGCCCCGCACCCTCTACACCGACCGCGTTGGCGCCGTGGCATGACGCGCAGGAGACCTCAAAAACACGCTGGCCGATTGCGGCATTGCCTTCGATGGTCGGCATCCGAATTGCGACCATGGCGGCGCCTATGCGTGTTTCATGCGGTGTGGCTTCTTCGATTCCACCGGGGCGAAGAGTTATGAAAGCGGCGACCGCAGCGACAGTGCATGCGCCGATTAGAAAGTGACTTTTATTCATGGATTGGTCCTGACATTTTGGAAGCTAGTAACGCTGCGGCACATCGCGAACAGCCGCACGTGCTGGTCGCGTACATCCGCAGGGAATTGCGCTGCTTCAAAGGTCAGGGGGCCTGTAGATTGCGCCCGGTTCACTCAGCTTGACTTGGGTTCCAGCATGGAGCTCCGGGTCAGTATCACGCCGACCCTTGGCATCTTCACTGACTTGGAACGGCAATGCAACGGCTTGGCAGATAAAGGGATTGCACTCTCCGGTTTCGGAACTCTCCGGATCATGATGATGACCTGAAGCCAAGACGTCTTCGCTCGTTGCCAATGCAGAGTGTTCGGAAGGTTGCGTATGGTGCTCACAGTGAAGGCCCACGCAGCCCTTCGACAGCGCGTGCGCAACACCGCCAATGCCGGTCAGGATGACCAGAACGCCAACCAATAGAACAAGTGAATATCGCCGGATGACCATGGTGCAGGACGCTAATGCACGGGAGCGCCCGTGACAACGCCATACAGTTCATCCCCCGGAACAAGATCGCTTACTGGTGGTCTGAGATGCAAAAAAGCAAACCGTGTCTGCGATGCGGTTTTGTGCGCTGCATTCTCACCTTAGTCTTCATGGCCCAATTCGCAGTATCGAATGGTATCAATCATGCGCTCCCTCTGAGTCTCATTGAAAAGGCTGAATTTATCCCACGCGCCTTTGTCCTTGCCAAAGCACTCTTGAGACCCCGGGCATCATTGTGCGTAGTTCATGCCCGACTGTTATTTGTGCTTTTTTATTGCGTCGCCGCACGCTGCAAGACGCCGTGCCAGAGTACCAGCCTCTTTAGGGCATCTTGTACGCAAAGACATACGAAGGGTCCTACGTGTGGTGTTTGGTCTAGTGTGGGGTTTTGGTTTTGTGTCGGGCAGGGGGCCAACGGAAGTAATAGATCCCATGTCTGGACAGTGAGAGATACGCACGCAGCTTCATTTTGCGTCACACCTGTGTGTCACACCGCCCTAATGCTTGCTATCTAGTTGTATTGTTAGGTTTTGGTGGAGCCTAGGGGAGTCGAACCCCTGACCTCTTGCATGCCATGCAAGCGCTCTCCCAACTGAGCTAAGGCCCCATCTAAGTACCGCTGATGCGGTGGACGGACGTTTAGGAGACAGTGACGACGAGTGCAAGTCCAAAAATGGAATCGAACGCGAATTTCCGCACTAAGCTGTCCGTGGAACGAAAAAGGCGACCCTGTGGTCGCCTTTGACTTGATCAGTTTTCGTCTTCCGAAGACATGTCGGTGATATCATCCAGCGACACGTCATCACTGGTGTCATCATCGTCATCCAGCAGATCGTCATCCAGTTCGACGTCGACAGAGTCGTCGTCATCCAGAACCAGATCCTCTTCCGACGCGTTTTCACGCGCTTTGACCGAGGCGGCATCTTCTGCATCCGCCGCGATCATGCGGCTTTTGGATGTTTCAAGCTCCACGATCTCGCCAGTGTAGGGGCTGATGATCGGGTCCTTGTTCAGGTCGTAGAATCGCTTACCGGTGGTCGGGCAAACGCGCTTTACGCCCCATTCTTCCTTGGGCATGTCAAATCCCCTTGATATCAGGTGAGTCGTCTAAATGATTCAGCTCACCTGCCACAGGCAGAGAGCACTGTCAAAGTCTTTGCGCAAGAGAGGTCGCGATATGGGAGAGCATGCACTGCCAGGGACACCACCGGTGCCGCTGAGGCTGCGCAAATCCGCCCGGGCGCGGCGCATCAGTTTGCGAATTTCTCAACTGGATGGCAGGGTTACGCTGACCTATCCGGTCGGTGTGCCTGAATCCGAGGCGCTGAGTTTCGCACGTACCAAAGAAGAGTGGATTCGCCAGCATTTGCAGGACAGGCCGGAAACGGCCGTGGTGCAGTTCGGACAGAAGATACCGATTGAAGGCGTTGTCCGGCGAATCGTGCCCGCCAAGGGTCGGCGTGTTCAGTTGATGGCGGATGAGGTCGCAGTGCCCGAAGGGGCCGAGGCACGCAGATTGGCCCGGTTTCTGAAGGAATTGGCGCGGGACCGATTGATTGGCGCGTGTGATGATTACGCGGCAATGCTGGGGCGGTCGTACAGCACGCTCGGCCTGCGCGACACGCGGTCACGTTGGGGATCATGCAGTTCACAGGGTGGATTGATGTTCTCGTGGCGGCTCATTCTCGCGCCGTCCGAGGTGCTGCACTATGTGGCCGCGCATGAAGTGGCGCATCTTGTCGAGATGAACCACTCGCCCGCGTTCTGGGAACAGGTGGAAAGCATTTTCGGCCCCTGCCAGCAACCCCGCCGCTGGTTGCGTGACAATGGGGCAGAGCTGCATCGTTACAGGTTTGACGCAAAGCCGAGTTGACCTTGCACTGTTTTGTGATCACATAAGCGGATGTTGAGCACACGCCCGTCTGACACCCAAACTGCCACTCATGACTGGGTATACCGAGCCCTGAGGTCTCGAATCATGCATGGTGAGATGGCGCCGGGACAGGCGCTGACCTTGCGTGGCATCGGCAAGGAATTCGGCGTCTCGATGACCCCGGCGCGAGAGGCCGTGCGCCGTCTGGCCGCCGAGGGGGCTTTGTTCTTGTCCAATTCCGGCCGGGTCTCGACACCTGAGTTGACCAACGACCGGATAGAAGAATTGGCGGCGTTGCGCGCGTTGCTGGAAGTCGAGCTGGCCAGCCGGGCTTTGCCCCGGGCGCATATTGCGCTGATCGACCGCTTGCAGACCATCAACATGACCGTTGCCGAGATGGTGACCAAGCGGGACGCGGTTGGGTACATCCGTTCAAATCTGGAATTTCACCGCACCCTTTACCTGCGCGCTCAGGCGCCCGCGATGTTGGCCATTGCCGAAACGGTCTGGCTGCAACTCGGGCCGACGATGAGGGCGCTTTACGGGCGTCTCAGGCGCACTGAGCCACCGCATTATCACAAGCTGATCATTGCGGCCCTCAAGGCCGGGGACGAACCGGGCTTGCGCCTGGCGGTCCGTTCGGACGTGACGCAGGGATTGCGCTTGCTGGTGAGCTGAGCGGCATCCCGCCGACATTCCCGCGCCTACTGCTCAAGGTTTCACCGTTCTGGCCTGTTCAGTCCGACTGGGTTACTCTTGAGGCAAATCACAAACAAGAGCAGACCACAGCCATGATCACTCGACGGACTTTTTCCATTTGCCTTGGATCAACATTGTTGGCCGCCTGCACGGGTGGCGGTGCGCCATCCAGCGCGCCTGCATCGCGTATGCGGGCTGTTCCCAATGCGGGTTGGGATGCCTGGGTTGCCGGGTTCAAGGGCAGGGCGGCATCGCAAGGTATTTCACAATCCACGATTGACCGCGCCTTTCAGGGGGCAGGGTATCTGCCCGATGTGATCGAGCGCGACCGCAATCAGGTAGAGTTCAAACGCTCGCTTGAAGACTACCTGGCCATTGCCGCCTCGGACGAGCGGATCAGCACCGGCCAGAAGATGCTGCGGCAATACAACGGGACGCTGTCGCAGATCGAGGCGCAGTACGGGGTGGACAAGGAAATCGTCGTTGCAGTGTGGGGGCTGGAAAGCCGCTATGGCGCGCGTCGCGGCGATGTGCCCGTTGTGTCAGCCCTGTCGACGCTGGCCTATGACGGGCGGCGTGGTCAGTTCTTTGAAAGCCAGTTGATCGCGGCGCTCAAGATCCTTCAGAATGGTGACACCACGCCAGACAGGATGACCGGCAGCTGGGCCGGTGCGATGGGGCACACGCAGTTCATTCCAACCTCTTACCTGGCCTATGCCGTGGATTTCACCGGCGACGGGCGGCGCGATATCTGGTCGGACGATCCGACGGATTCGCTGGCTTCGACCGCTGCTTACCTGTCGCGCGCAGGCTGGGTGCGGGGGCAACCCTGGGGGGGCGAGGTCGGAACCGTTTCCGGCACGCCGGTCGCCGTGCTGCAACCGCAGAAACCCGGGCCGCGCATTGCCGTCTTCCGCAATTTTCAGGTCATCAAGCGCTATAACAATTCGGACAGTTACGCGATCGGGGTCGGTCATCTGGCGGACAGAATCGCCGGTGGCGCGCCGTTTCAGGCCTCGTTCGGGCCAGATGCAAACGGTCTGACATTGGACGACCGCAAGGAATTGCAACGGCGGCTGACATCCCAAGGGTATGATACGAAAGGCGCGGATGGGGTGATCGGCAAAAACACGACGTCTGCCATCAGCGCGTATCAAAGCGCCAATGGCCTGGCGGTCACCGGAGAACCCTCGGTTGCGTTGTTGCGCAGGTTGGGCGGCTGACGGTTACGCCGCCAACCCTTTCGAGCCGATATCGAGGAATTTTTGACGGCGGTCCTGTATCAGGGTCGCCGCGTCTTTGCCGTCCAGTTCCGCCAGCATATCGGTGAGAGCCGTGCGTACAGCCTCGACAGCGGCCGGACGATCGCGATGCGCGCCGCCCTTGGGTTCAGGGATGATCCGGTCGCAAACGCCAAGCTTGTGAAGATCCTGAGCGGTCAGACGCAGCGCCTCGGCCGCTTCACGCATCTTTTCTGCATCTTTCCAAAGAATCGATGCGCAACCTTCCGGCGAGATCACCGAATAGACCGAGTGTTCCAGCATTGCCACGCGGTTGGCGGAGGCAAAGGCCACGGCCCCGCCCGAGCCGCCTTCGCCGATGATGACCGACACCAGGGGCACGCCGATCTTCAGACACATCTGGGTCGAGCGGGCAATCGCTTCGGACTGACCGCGTTCCTCGGCGCCTTTGCCGGGATAGGCGCCCGCGGTGTCGATCAGGGTGATCACTGGCAGGCCGAACCGCCCGGCCATCTCCATCAGTCGGACCGCCTTGCGATAGCCTTCGGGACGGGCCATGCCGAAATTTCGTTCGATCCGCGATTTGGTGTCGCTGCCTTTTTCATGGCCGATCACCATGACGGGTTGATCGTTGAAACGTGCAAGCCCGCCGATCACGGCCAGATCATCGGCAAAATTGCGATCTCCGGCCAGAGGGGTGAATTCGGTGAACAGGGCATTGACGTAATCGTTGCAATGCGGGCGTTCCGGGTGTCGGGCGACCTGGCATTTCCGCCATGGGGTCAGGTCGGCATAAAGCTCATCCAGAAGCTTGGCGGCTTTGGCGTCCAACGCGGCGGCTTCTTCGGTTACGTCCATCTCTTCGTTGGTGCGGGCCAACGCACGCAGTTCTTCAGCCTTGCCTTCAATTTCAGCCAGCGGTTTTTCGAAATCCAGATACTGGGTCATGACGCCTCTCAACGCGAAAGTTCCCTGCTATATGGCCTGACGGTGCTCCGGATGCAACTCGGCAAGGAAGATGTTCGATTTCAGATGGGCGACTGGAAAAACGGATACTGATGGCCACCGCCAAGAAAGACCCCGCGCTGCGCGCTCTGGCCTGCACCCACGACAAACTAACGCGGCGTCTGACCCTGTACCCACCCGACACCGCGCCCGAGGATGTGCTGGCCGAAACCTGTCTGGGTCAACTGGGCCAGAGAACGGGATAGAGCGAGGCCACAAGCAGCACCGCCATTGTCCAGTTGAACGCAACCAGCCTGCGCGGGTTCGTCAGCACCCGCGACATCTGCTGCCCGAGAAAGGTCCATGTGCTCACCGATGGCAGGTTGACCGCCCCGAAAACCAACGCCACAAGCGCAATCGCATGCAGGGTCTGATTGGGCGTGTAAGCGGTTGTGGCGGTCAGGGCCATGGCCCAGGCTTTGGGGTTCACCCACTGAAAGGCGGCGGCTTGCAAAAACGTCATGGGTGTCCCCGCTGCCAAATCGCCTGCGGCTGGCGCGGCATGCGCGATCTTCCATGCCAGATAAAGCAGATAGATCACCGATACGACCTTCAGCACTGAATAGCTGACCGGGTACTGGTCAAAGACCTGAACCAGCCCTGCACCGACCAGCAGCACCATGAGCGTGAAGCCAAGGCCAATGCCCAGCATATGCGGGATCGAACGCCGAAAGCCGAAATTCGCACCCGATGCCATCAGCATCAGATTGTTCGGCCCGGGCGTAATGGATGTCACGAAGGCAAAAGCGATGAGCGCCAGAAGGATGTCGTAAGTCATGCTGCGAAGTATCGTCTGACCGGCAGCAAATGAAATTGCTTTTTCGTGCGCATTTCCGCTATTTCTGCAACTTATGATGAAGAATGATCGGATAAATCGCCAGATATTGCACGAACTGACCCGTGATGGGCGCATCAGCAATCTGGAGTTGGCCGAACGGGTCGGACTGTCTCCGTCCGCCTGCCTGCGTCGCGTTCAAGAGCTCGAGAAGGCCGGCGTAATCACAGGCTATCGTGCGGTTCTGAAACCGGCCGCGATGGGTGTCGGCTTTGTCGCCTATATCGGGGTCGGTCTTGGTGAACACACGAAAGCGGCGCAAGAGGGGTTCGAGCGGGCCCTGCAACAAGCCCCCGAAGTGGTCGAATGCCACAACATAACCGGTACAATCGAATACCTGCTGCGTGTCGAATGCGCTGATCTGCCGTCCTACAAGACCTTCCATACCGAGGTGCTGGGAACGCTGCCTCATGTCACGTCGATCACATCCTATGTGGTCATGGGGTCACCCAAGGATCTGCGTGCTTAACCACTGGAAATGTGAAGCCACACTCTCTTGCAGCGCAAATTTTCAGGGCCTAGTGTCATTGTAATGACGTTGCCAGGGGAAACGCCCAGCCAAAACGGTACGCAAACAGGGAGATTACGATGAAACTCGTTCGAACAGTGGCGACCGCAGTTGCCATCTCGGTCATTGCCGGGGCTGCTTTGTCTGCCCCGTTGAAACTGCAACCTGCCAATCCACAGCCATCTCCGAAGGCGGGGTTGAATGTCAAATACT
The DNA here is from genome assembly GCF_017872515.1 of Ruegeria sp. HKCCE3926. Classification (NCBI taxonomy): domain Bacteria; kingdom Pseudomonadati; phylum Pseudomonadota; class Alphaproteobacteria; order Rhodobacterales; family Roseobacteraceae; genus Ruegeria; species Ruegeria sp. HKCCE3926. The sequence goes on from NZ_JAEDOU010000001.1 coordinate 31,255, forward strand.
CTGGTACAGGCAATCAACACAAGAAGATCCGGGATCTGAGTCAGGCAAAAAGCATGCTGTCTAAGGCAAAGCCCGGAAAGCCGTTGCGCGGGTTGGACTACAGGGACACCAGCAAGGGTGAGGATGTCTTGACCTTCGACCAAGCCTACAACGTTGCCGCCGAGGTCACAGGCTATATGCGCTTTGACTCACCTGGCGTTTACGAGCTGGAAACCTGGTCGAATGACGGGATAGAGGCTTGGGTTGGCGGTCAGCAGATTGGCCGGGTAAATGGCATTCAGGGCTGTGAAGCCAATCAACGCACCGAAGTGGAAGTGCCCAAGGCGGGCTGGTATCCATTGAAGATCGTCTATTTCCAGAAACTGGGAACCTCTTGCCTGATGATGAAGTCAGGAAAGAAGGGGGAACGCTTCACATGGACGCCCAATGACGTTTTTGGCCGTTGAAGAATTTGAAAGGGGCGCTCGATGGAGCGCCCTTTTTATGGCTTAGCAGCCCGCCGCAATCAGTTCGGCCTGCGCCACGATGACTTCGGCCTGCTTGATTGAGGCGATGTCGACAAGGCGGCCTTTATAGACGGTTGCACCCTCACCGTTGGCTTTGGCCTGTTCCATTGCGGCCAGGATTTCGCGCGCCTCGGAAACGGCCTCATCCGACGGGGTAAAGACCTGATTGGCCAGTGCAATCTGCTTGGGGTGGATCGCCCATTTGCCGACCATGCCCAGCGTGGCCGAGCGTTTCGCCTGAGCGATGTATCCCTCATCATCGCTGAAATCCCCGAATGGCCCATCCACTGGCAGCACCCCATGGGTGCGGCAGGCGGCAACGATGGCGGCTTGGGCCCAGTGCCACGGATCGGACCAGTGTTTTTCACCCTCGCGCAGCATGTAATAGTTTTCCTGTGTGCCGCCGATGCCCGTGGTCTGCATTCCCATCGAGGCCGCAAAATCTGCGGCTCCAAGGCTCATGGCCTGCAAGCGGGGAGAGGAGGCTGCGATCTCTTCCACATGCGCGATACCGGCTGCGGATTCGATAATGACCTCGAAGCTGATCGGTTTGGTCCGGCCCCTGGCGCGTTCAATGGCGGTGACAAGGGCATCCACGGCATAGACATCCGATGCGCAGCCGACTTTGGGAATCATGATCTGGTCCAGACGGTCGCCTGCCTGCTCCAACACGTCGACAACGTCACGATACCAATAGGGGGTATCCAATCCGTTGATGCGAACGGACATGTATTTGTTGCCCCAATCAACAGTGTTCAGGGCTTCGATGACATTGGCGCGGGCTATGTCCTTGTCCGAAGGAGCAACCGAATCCTCAAGGTCAAGGTTGATCACATCCGCAGCAGAAGCTGCCATTTTCGGGAACAGTTTGGTATTCGATCCCGGACCAAACAGTTGGCAGCGATTGGGTCGTGCAGGCGCGGCGGGTTGGATGCGAAAGCTCATCTGGACCTCGTGTGGGTAATGAAATTGCGATATTCTCGCCCAATGAGGTATTAAATTGCGCAACCTGGCGCAAGGGAGATTGTGCATCTGCGGCAATGCGGGTGCAGAATGCTGCGTGTCAGCAGCTGGGAAGTGGTGATTAAAGTTTAATCATTTTAAAAACTTCGAAGAATTTTGCGTCTTTTGTGTCCGTGGCGCAAGAATGTCGCGTACCTGCCGTGTTTGGCGGACCAAAACGCGAAACGCTCGTTAAAACGCTTCTCTAGCTTAGGCCGGAATCAAAGGAGTGACCGCAATGATCGAGACACCGTACCTGCTGTTTTTGGGCGATGCGCCCGACCAATTGGCGGCCAAAGTGGCTGTGGGCATCAAGGATTGGCGCCCGGAAAACGCCGTCGGCCAATATCGTATGGACGGCTGCAAGGCTGATCTGGGTCTGAAGGATATGACCCTGACCGAGGCCAAAGCGGCCGGCGCTAAAACGCTGGTTATCGGTGTCGCCAACCGTGGCGGTGTGATCAGCAACGCCTGGAAAGAAGTTTTGATTGAAGCGCTGGAAATGGGCTTTGATCTGGCTTCGGGCTTGCACAACCTGCTGCGCGATGAAGGTGATCTTGTTGCCGCGGCACAAACGCATGGTTGCACCTTGCATGACGTGCGTGTGCCGACTGTCGGATACCCGATCGCAAATGGCCGCAAGCGCACTGGCAAGCGTTGCCTCGCAGTCGGAACCGATTGCTCGGCAGGCAAGATGTACACGGCGATGTCGATGGATGCCGAGATGCGCAAGCGCGGCATGAAATCCACATTCCGTGCCACAGGCCAGACAGGCATCCTGATCACCGGGCAGGGTGTTCCGCTGGACGCGGTCATTGCAGACTTCATGGCTGGCTCGGTCGAATATCTGACACCGGACAATGACGAGGATCACTGGGACCACATTGAAGGGCAGGGGTCGCTGTTCCATGTCTCTTATTCGGGTGTGACCATGGCGCTGATCCATGGCGGGCAGCCCGACGCACTGATCCTGTGCCACGAACCGACCCGGACCCATATGCGTGGTCTGCCCGAGTATTCCCTGCCGACACTGGCGCAATTGCGTGACACGGCCCTGCCGCTGGCGCGGATTGCAAATCCGGCCTGTCAGGTTGCGGGTGTGTCGGTCAACACGCAGAACCTGAGCGAAGACGACGCCAAGGCTTATCTGGCCAAGGTCGAGGAAGAGCTGGGTCTGCCCGCAACCGACCCGTTCCGCTTCGGTTCCGGTAAGCTGGTGGACGCGCTGGCCGCAATGTGATCTGAACAATGCGCCGGTGGCGGGGGTGTTTCGCCTCCGGCGTGAGTATTCCGGAAAAGATGAAGGAGCGGGTGCGTGCAGATAGAGGTCTCTCGCGATGTGTTTCAGTTGGCGCAGGTGTTTACCATCTCGCGCGGGTCACGGACCGAAGCAAAGGTGCTGACGGTGCAGGTGTCGGACGGAACGCATCAGGGCTGGGGCGAATGCGTCCCTTATGCGCGTTATGACGAAACGCTCGAGTCGGTCGAGGCCGAGATCGCCGGTCTGCCTGCTGAGTTTAGCCGTCGGTCGCTGATGGACCTGCTGCCTGCCGGTGCCGCTCGGAACGCCGTGGATTGTGCTTTGTGGGATCTGGAAAGCAAGCGCGCAGGAAAACGCGCCTGGGATTTGGCGGGCCTGCCGGTGCCCGGACCCGAGATCACGGCCTATACTTTGTCGTTGGATACTCCGGAGGCAATGCAGTCTCAGGCGGCCGAGAACGCGCACCGCCCGCTTCTGAAGATCAAGCTGGGCACGCCAGATGACATGCCCCGGCTCGAGGCCGTGCGCGCAGGTGCTCCGAACGCCAGGATCATCGTGGATGCGAACGAAGGCTGGTCGGCCGAGGTTTACGCCGACCTCGCCCCGCATCTTGTGCGTTTGGGCGTGGCACTGGTCGAGCAGCCATTGCCGGCCGGTGACGACGACGCTTTGATCGGAATGGACCGCCCGGTGCACGTCTGCGCCGACGAGTCCTGCCATGATCGCGCCAGCCTGCCCGGGCTTAAGGGGAAATACGATGTCATCAACATCAAACTCGACAAGACCGGTGGCCTGACCGAGGCGCTTGAACTGCGCAAAGCCGCAATCGCGGAAGGGTATGACATCATGGTCGGCTGCATGGTTGGCAGTTCGCTTGCCATGGCACCCGCGACACTGTTGGCGCAGGGTGCGGTGGTGACGGACCTTGACGGCCCGCTTCTGTTGGCCGAAGACCGCGACACCCCGCTGATTTTTGACGACGCCGGAGTTCACCCGCCCGAAGCGGCGCTCTGGGGCTGAGGAGACAAACATGACCCGAACCGTTTATGTAAATGGCGAATACCTGCCCGAGACCGAGGCCAAGGTATCCATCTTTGACCGTGGCTTCCTGTTTGCAGACGCGGTTTACGAAGTGACCAGTGTGCTGGATGGCAAGCTGATCGATTTCGAGGGCCACGCGGTGCGCCTGAAGCGGTCTCTGGACGAGCTGGAGATGGCCGAGCCCTGCACCAAGGAAGAGCTGCTGGAAATCCACCGCAAGCTGGTTGATCTGAATGGCGTCGAAGAGGGCCTGGTCTACCTTCAGGTTTCGCGCGGCAGTGACGGCGACCGGGATTTTGTCTTCCCTTCGGCCGATACCAAGCCAAGCCTTGTTCTGTTCACCCAGAACAAGCCCGGGCTGGCTGACAGCCCGGCGGCACGGAAAGGTGCTAAGATCATCTCTATCGAGGACATCCGTTGGGGCCGCCGCGACATCAAAACCGTGCAACTGCTTTACCCTTCGATGGGCAAGATGATGGCCAAGAAAGCGGGGTGCGACGATGCATGGCTGGTCGAGGACGGCTTTGTAACCGAGGGCACCAGCAACAACGCCTATTTCGTCAAGAACGGCAAGATCGTGACTCGCCCGCTGTCCAACGACATCCTGCACGGGATCACTCGCAAGGCCGTGCTGCGCATGGCAGCCGAAGCACAGATGGAAGTTGAAGAGCGGCTGTTTACCATCGACGAAGCCAAAGAGGCTGATGAGGCCTTCACGACCTCGGCCAGTGCTTTCGTGATGCCGGTGGTGGAAATTGACGGAGTCACGCTGGGTGATGGTACACCCGGTCCGATTGCCAAACGCCTTCGTGAAATTTACCTGGATGAAAGCCGAAAGGCCGCGATCTGAAGAAACACCATGTTGGACGGCGTTGCAGCAGACTGCAGCGGCGCCGTGTCGACATCAATCGGGTCCAAGGGGCCGTGAATTTCGCTGTAAATCCCGCCAAGCATGAACAGTTCACATACGGCTTTCGGCCGAAAGGCAGGTCACTTACAAGGTTGAGCCGGAACACTGGTATTATCGTCGGACCAGTTCCTGCTGTGTCACAGGAATATGGTTGAAGGCGGGGTTACCCGACCTTGAAAGGGCTCAGGCTTTCCTGAAACTGTTCGATGAATTCCAGCGTTACCAATGACGGTTGCTTCAAAATTGGACGCACTAACGAGAGGGTATGCGTCAAAGACGGCTTGAATGGCCGATAACTCAATCCCCTCGACGTGTATTGGACAGCATCCAGTTCGCTAACGACCGAGACACCGACACCTTCCAGCGCCAATTCACATGCTGCCGTGAACTGCCTGACCTCGATATGCGAGTTCAATTCGACATTGGCATGTTGAAACACTTTTGAAAGCCGCCCGAAAAAGTCGCTGTCGCGTCGGGTGTGGATGATTTTGCTGTGTGCAAGATCCGCCGGAGTAATTTCGGACAGGCCTTCCAACTCGTGCCCAGTGGGGAACACGCACACCGTGCGAACGTCGATGTTCCTGCTTTCTACGGCCGGATGACCGTGAAAGCTGTCAGTGATTCCGAAATCATACTGCTCGCCGATCATCCATTCCAGAATGCGTTCAGGTCTGTCAGGTTCGATCGTCAGGGTGACACCGGGCCGATCCTTCAGGAAACCGGCAACGACTTTGGGCAAATGGCTGGTGGCAAATCCCGGCAGGCACGCGACACGGATGTGCCCTGCTTTGCGTTGCGTGATATCCTGGCTGACATCCGAAATCTGTCTCATTAATTCGAGAACGCGCTCGACACTTGGCAAGAGATAGCGAACCTCCTGCGTTGGCACCAATCGGCCTTCCCGGCGGTCAAAAAGCTGAAACCCAAGCGATTTTTCAAGATCGGACAGCAATCTGCTGACAGCTGGCTGGGTCACGCCCAGATCAGCCGCTGCGGCCGTGACAGACCCGTTGGTGGTCACGGCCATCAGGGCCTCCAACTGCCGAACTCTCAGAATTTGACTCATTGCTGATCCCGATCTGCTGTGCCATTTCATAACACTATGTTATTTTTTCACCAAGTAGATAGGCCTTGAATTATATTTTTGTAACGTTAACGTCGTGAAATCGTCATGTGGGCCGTTTACGCGTTGCGGTCGGTATTCAACGAAGCATCAACCCTGATGCATGGGAGGAATCATGAAAAAGAATCTGCTTGGCGCTCTTGCCATCACCACGGCCTTGTCCCCCTTGGCGGCAATGGCGCAAACCGAAGTCCAGTTCTGGCATGCCTTCACCGGTCGCCTTGGGGAACTTGTCAAAGGACAAGTTGAAGAATTCAACGCCAGTCAGGATGAGTTCGTCGTGGTCGAAAGCCACAAGGGCAACTACTCGGAAACCCTGAATGCCGGGATTGCTGCATTCCGGGCCGGTGAACAACCACATATTCTGATGGTGTTCGAAGTCGGCACGGCGACAATGATGTCAGCCAAAGGGGCGATCAAGCCGGTCTATGAGGTGATGGCCGAAAGCGGCGCGTCTTTTGATCCCGACGCGTATATTGGCGCCGTAAAAGGCTACTACACAACCACAGACGGAGAGATGCTGTCGCTTCCCTTCAACTCCTCGACGCCGGTCCTGTGGGTTAACCGCGATGCCATGCAAGCAGCAGGCGTTGATCCGGACACGGATCTGTCCACTTGGGAAAAAGTCGGCGAAGTGCTCGAGCAACTGAAGGCAGGTGGCGAGGATTGCCCGCTGGTGACAGCATGGCAAAGCTGGATTCACCTTGAAAACCTTTCAGCCTATCACGATGTTCCCTTTGCCTCACGGGACAACGGATTTGCCGGTCTGGATACCGAGCTGATGCTGAACGGTCCGGTGCAGGTCGCACACCTGACCGCGATGGGTGACTGGGCCAAGGATGGCAAGTTCATCTATACCGGCCGCAGAAACGAAGGTGGTGCGAACTTCCGGTCAGGCGAGTGCGCATTGTTCACCGAAAGTTCGGCCGGATACGCCGGCATCAAGGCAGAGGCTGAGTTCGATTTCGACGTGCGTCCGCTGCCCTATTGGGAATCCGTAACCAGTGAGCCGCAAAACACCATCATCGGTGGCGCGTCTCTTTGGGTAATGGAGGGTCATGAGCCGGAAGAGTACAAGGGCGTCGGAGAGTTCCTGAGCTTCCTGTCATCACCTGATGTACAAGCGGCCTGGCACCAGAACACCGGTTACCTTCCAATCACGACAGAAGCGGGTGAGGTTACGCGTGCCGCCGGTTTTTATGACGAAAACCCGGGCACCGACGTCGCAGTGATCCAGATGACCACGAAAGAGCCGACCGCAAATTCGAAAGGCTTGCGCTTGGGATCGTTCGACCAGATCCGGGGCATCATCGACGAAGAGCTTGAGGCGATCTGGTCCGGTGAGAAGACCGCTCAGGAAGCGATGGACAGCGCGAAGGAGCGCGGCGATGCGTTGCTGCGCCGGTTCGAATCCGCCAATCAATAAGTCGTAACGTCATGCGGGCCCTTTCGGGGCCCGCATTTTCTTTCTTCGGTGGGTTTTCAGGATGGAAAAACGCGTCACCTTTCGCGGCTGGCTGTTGCCATTGGCGTTGATCGCCCCTCAGGTCATCATTTCCGCTGTTTTCTTTTTCTATCCCGCCGGTCAGGCCATCTGGCAGTCGCTGTTCATACCTGACCCGTTCGGGCTGTCGTCCCAGTTCGTGGGGCTCGGCAACTTTGAATTCCTGCTGAGTGACAAGTTTTATCGCGCCTCCTTCGTGACGACGGCGGTGTTTTCCACGCTGGTCACGTTGTGCTCGATGATCCCTGCCTTGTTTCTTGCGGTCATTGCGGATCGATTGATCAAAGGGTCCGGGGTCTATCGGACGTTGCTGATCTGGCCCTACGCTGTTGCCCCTGCGGTTGCGGGCGTTCTGTGGCTGTTCATGTTCAACACGCGCGTCGGCGTCGTGTCATGGTATCTTGGCCAGCTTGGATATGACTGGAACCACGTTCTGAACGGCACCGAGGCCATGGGGCTGGTGGTCGTTGCCTCTGCCTGGGGGCGCATAAGCTATAACTTCCTGTTCTTTTTCGCTGCCCTGCAATCCGTTCCAAGATCCGTGATCGAGGCGGCGGCGATTGACGGCGCGCATTTCTGGCGCCGATTCTTCACGATCGTGCTGCCGCTGCTGTCGCCGACGGCGTTCTTCTTGCTGGTGGTGAACGTCGTTTATGCCTTCTTCGAGACCTTTGGCGTGATCCACACGATCACCGGCGGCGGGCCGCAACAGTCGACAACAATTCTTGTCTACAAGGTATTCTCGGACGGGTTTGTGGGGCAGGACCTCGGCTCGTCTTCGGCGCAATCGGTCATCTTGCTGATCGTCGTGGGCCTGTTGACGGTCATCCAGTTCAAATACGTGGAAAAGAGGGTGCATTACTGATGGCGGCCCAACAACACGGAATGGTCGAAAAAAGCGGCGCGGGCATCTGGTTGTCCCATGCCCTCATGATCCTCGGTGTCCTGATCATATTTTTCCCGATATGGCTTGCCTTCGTGGCTTCGACCGTGACCCAGGCCGAGATCGTCTCGCCACCGATGCCTGTCGTGCCCGGCGATCAGTTCTGGGTGAACTACAAGGCGGCGCTGTTCTCGGGGGTAAATGTGCCCGTTGCCACGATGCTGTTCAACAGTCTGGTGATGGCAATCGGAATTGCAGTCGGCAAAATCATCATCTCACTGCTGTCCGCTTTCGCGATTGTCTATTTCCGCTTTCCCGGACGAACGACGTTCTTCTGGCTGATCTTCCTGACCCTGATGCTGCCGGTCGAAGTCCGCATCGTTCCGACGTTCGAAGTTGTCGCCGGGTTCGGCATGCTCAACAGCTATTACGGGCTGATCTTTCCCCTGATTGCCTCGGCCACGGCAACCTTCCTGTTCCGTCAGTTCTTTCTGACCATCCCCGATGAGCTTGCCGAGGCAGCCCGGGTCGACGGCGCGCGACCGATGCGGTTTTTCATCGATATCGTCGTCCCCATGAGCCGGACCAACATCGCCGCACTGTTCGTGATCCTGTTCATCTATGGGTGGAACCAATATCTTTGGCCGCTGCTGATCACGACCGATCCCGAAATGAATACCATCGTGATGGGTATCAAGCAGATGTTCCCGTCCGGTGACGACTTTGCGCATTGGCCGACGATCATGGCGACGTCCATTCTGGCGATGATCCCACCGGTCATCGTGGTGGTGTCGATGCAAAAGCTCTTTGTCCGTGGCCTTGTCGATAGCGAGAAGTAAGAAATGGCAACAGTTACCCTAGAGAATGTCAAAAAGAGCTTTGGCCCGACGGATGTGATCCACGGCGTTGATGTCGATATCGCCGATGGAGAGTTCATCGTGATCGTCGGCCCGTCAGGCTGCGGCAAGTCCACATTGTTGCGGATGGTGGCGGGGCTGGAAACGGTCACGTCCGGGGAAATCCGGATCGGCGGTGAACGCGCCAATGACAAAGAGCCCATGGATCGCGACATCGCCATGGTGTTCCAGAACTACGCGCTCTATCCACATATGTCCGTGCGTCAGAACATGGGGTATGGCCTGAAGATCGCGGGGCTGCCCAAGGCTCAGATCGATCAAAAGGTGACCCAGGCGGCTAAGCTGTTGCAGCTTGAACCTTTGCTGGATCGCAAGCCCAGGCAATTGTCCGGCGGTCAGCGCCAGAGGGTCGCGATGGGCCGGGCCATTGTCCGCGAGCCCGCTGTTTTCCTGTTTGACGAGCCGCTCTCGAACCTGGATGCCAAGCTTCGTGTTCAGATGCGTCTGGAAATACGCGAACTTCAGGAAAAACTTGGGATCACGTCACTTTACGTCACGCATGACCAGGTCGAAGCAATGACGATGGCGGACAGGATGATCGTGATGAACGGCGGCATCGCCGAACAGATCGGCACGCCGCTCGAGGTCTATGAAACTCCACAAACGCTGTTTGCCGCGCAATTCATCGGCAGCCCGGCAATGAACATATTCGAAGCACGGCGCCAAAACGGGGCGGTCAAGATCGGAGAAATCGAAGTCGGCCCCTCTGGGGGTCCGGACTGCGCCGTGAAGCTTGGCATAAGACCGGAGCACCTGTTGTCGGATGACAACGGCCCGCTTGAAGCCGCGATTCAGATGGCTGAACCGCTTGGGGCCAACACGTTGCTGCACGGTCACCTGTCGGGCTCTGAAAGCGCGATCACGGCAAGCCTTCCCGGTGTCCACCCGATCGAAGGACGCCATCCGATTATGCGGTTCTCGGTGGCACCTGAGAACATGCATTTGTTTGACCACGCGACAGGCAAAAGGCTGGAAGGCTGATGGCGTCTCAACAGGTTGAGGCCTTTCGCGGCGGGGAGAACCTGATCCGGGTCGTGGGGCATCGAGGGGCACGGGGCGTGTTGCCTGAAAACAGCATGATCGGCTTCGACTTTTCACTTTCCATCGGCGTCCCGCTTCTTGAATTTGACGTTGTCCTGACAGCCGATGATGTGCCGGTCATTACGCACAATCATCGTCTGCATTCGGCCAGTTTCCGTGATTGCAATGGCCTGTTTCTGACCGGGGAAGAGCCAAAAGTTTCCTCGCTGACTTACGAACAGATCCGACAATTCGATATTGGGCGTCTGGACGGCCATTCCGCCTATGGCCAACGCTTCCCGGATCAGGCGCAAATAGACGATGTTCGTGTTCCAAGGCTGTTGGATCTGCTCGATTTGGTCAATGACCCGAATTACAGTGATGCCCATTTGATGCTCGAGCTGAAGTCGGACCCCGACGTGGCCCATGATGCGCTTTACCGGGAAAACTTTGTCCGCAGAGTACTTCGGGATGTTCGCGGCAAGGGTTTATCTTCGCGCGCGGTGCTTCACAGTTTTGATTGGAACCTGTTGGCGGAGTGTCAGAGGCAAGCTCCGGAAATACCTTCATCCTACCTAACGCAACTTCCGGATAATGCCGACGATGTTGGCGAGGATTCCTCAAAATCCGTTTGCCCGGACTTTCGTGGCCGTCGCGACGAAATTCCAAACTTGGTAAAGCAGGCTGGCGGTTTGCTTTGGTGCCCGTACTTTGCGGATGTAACACCCGAAAACGTCAAGCGCGCAAAAGAGCTGGGCCTGTGCGTCGTCGCGTGGACAGTCAATGAACACGAAGATATCGGCAGGATGATCGATCTGGGAGTGGACGCAATCGTATCCGACTATCCCGGGCGGGTTCAAAGACAACTGTCGGAGTCAGGCTTCCGTTGGCAGTAGCGTACCGGTGATCCCGGCACCCCGAGGGTGACGTGGATGAATTTCTTGCGCCGATTGAAAATTGCCTCAAACAAAGGCCCTTCAGCCCGTTATCGCTCAGGATCAGTATGTTTTTTCAACATGATTTGATGAGAGCCTTTGCTCAGGACACCGTTCTTGGGCCCGCGGCTGACGGAAATCCGGACCGCTGCCCCCATTTCTCTGAGCGTCACGCTTGCGGTTGTCGGGATAGTGTTCCGTACCTTTGGGCGATGAAGAAGAATTGATACCTGCACATCAGTTCGTTCAATGCCATCAGGTTTTTTTGGTATTGGTTTCGGCCATCGCTGGTCACAACCGTCATCGACGGGCCGGCGCCCCTGACGAACAGCGCCAAAAATTGAGTCACATTAACAACAATCTTGGGTTTGCTACAGTTCTGTCTCTTTTCCGCCGGAATTTGTGCTGATAAGGAAAAAATTGAGTGTTGGGGTGTTGGTAAGTGCGAGTGGGCAGATGAGAGCCGGAACAAACGGTCAAATAGCTATTACTTGGTGTCAGACGGAAATTGATGGGCTAGAAGACGCGCCCCTTTCCTGTATGACGGTCGGAGCAGCATGGTCATGGCGTGGACAAGCAATCGTCATGAGTGAGACTGCCGAGCAAAGCATCGGAAAAATCGGAAATGTCGGGGGCCTTTCCAGCCCGGTGACCAGCCACTTTCCTATTGTCCGTGAGATTTCGGGCGATGTGACCGGAACCCTTACCCTTACCAACGGTGCGCAGAAGTTCTCTGCCAAGCTTGTTGCCGATGGCAACGATACGTCGCGGGCTCTTGTGTTCGAAGGCGCTTGCCCGCCACGGGACGAAGAGTTCTGGATTGTCGATGTGACCGAGCTTGCGATGATCCCAAACCCCGCCGCGAAAAGCGGCGCGACGGTAGTTTCTTTTCCGGCCTCAAACTAGGATTTCAAGGCGCCGCCTGGCGGTTTGGGTGCGGAGCCCGGTCCGCTGGTTGTCTGCCCTGATCGTTTTTCTGAACTTTGCGGGATGTTGTGTTGACTCCGCCAGCATTGCGGATATAAGCGCGGTTTCATTGGTGTTGGTGGCCCCCGCAAGGGGATGCCTGTCATGGGGGAGACCTCAAGAGGACAACGCCCTTCATAGTGGCCCGTCAGGGCTTCGACCTAACGAAGGAGATCAGCCGTGACCAAACGCACGTCTGCCAAGTACAAAATCGACCGCCGGATGGGCGAAAACATCTGGGGTCGTCCGAAATCCCCGGTCAACCGTCGCGAATACGGCCCCGGCCAGCATGGCCAGCGCCGCAAGGGCAAACTGTCTGACTTCGGTCTGCAACTGCGCGCCAAGCAGAAGCTGAAAGGCTACTACGGCGACCTGACTGAGAAGCAGTTCCGCCGCATCTACGCTGAAGCCGAGCGTGTGAAGGGCGACACTGGTGAGAACCTGATCGGCCTGCTGGAACGCCGCCTGGACGCTGTGGTCTACCGCGCCAAGTTTGTCGCAACTGTTTTTGCCGCGCGCCAGTTCGTGAATCACGGCCACGTCAAAGTGAACGGCAAGCGTGTCAACATCCCGTCCTACCGCGTCAAAGAAGGTGACGTGATCGAGGTGCGTGACAAATCCAAACAACTGGCTGTTGTCCTGGAAGCCGTCGCACTGGCCGAGCGTGACGTTCCTGACTACATCGACGCCGATCACTCGAAAATGACCGCGACGTTCGTGCGCGCGCCGGGCCTCAGCGATGTGCCTTACCCGGTCGTCATGGAACCGAACCTGGTCGTCGAATTCTACGCGAAGAACTGATCTTCGCCGAAATCGAATTCCGAAAGGCCGCGCTTTTGCGCGGTCTTTTTTTGGTTTGCCCATGGCGCAGCCGTCATCGCGACATTGCCTGCGACTCCTTAGGGTGTTTTTGGGCAAATGAAGTGCGTGTCAGATCGGCAGGGGCCTGCCTTCGGCGATCGCTTCCATCGCGAAATACGAGGTCACGCTGTCCAGCTCGACCTTTTCGATCAATCGTTGATAGACCTTGTCATATGACGACATGTCCTGCGTTACGACTTTCAGCTGATAGTCGTAATCCCCTCCGATCCGATGAAAATCCACGACTTCCGGGATTGTCAGAACATGGCTCCGAAACGCCTGAAGCCACTGGGCAGAGTGGTGTCGGGTGCGGAGCATGACGAAGACCACAAGGCTCAACCCCAGTTCTTCTCGTGCTATGCGGGCCGTGGATCCGATCAGCACACCGTTTTCGTTCAGGGCCTTCAAGCGCCGCCAGCAGGCATTTTGGGACAGGCCAACCCGATCCGCCAATTCCCGCTGTGACAGGGTGGCGTCCTTTTGCAGCTCTTTCAGTATGCGTGTATCAATTTGATCTATTTTTGATGCCATAATTGATCATATGACACAAAAATTCAAAAATCCACGCAAAGATATGTGAAGTTTCCTCGGGTCAGAAATATCACATTGGTATGGCAGTAAGGAGCCAATGCCATGACCCTGTCCAAATTCCGTGCGGAACTCTGTTCCACCGCTCACAATTCAAATCTGCGCGATGGGCTGATCGGCGAGAACGTTCTGATCCCGGGTCTGCTTGGAGACGTGCCGCTTGTCTATGCGGATTACGTCGCTTCGGGCCGCGCGTTGCGGCAGGTCGAGGATTTTGTGGCGCAGGACGTTTTGCCGTTTTACGCAAACAGTCACACCGAGGCCTCCTACTGTGGGTCCTACATGACACGTCTGCGCCGCGAAGCGCGGGCGGAAATAGCCCGCATTGTTGGTGCTCGGGAAGAGGACGCGGTGATCTTTACCGGGTCCGGCGCCACTGCGGGGCTCAATCGGTTGGTCAGCCTGCTAGGGGTGGCAGAGGCTGACCAGCCGATTGTCTTGATCGGCCCGTATGAACATCACTCAAACATTCTGCCGTGGCGCGAAAGCAAGGCACGTGTCATCGAAATCCCCGAGGCCGAGGGCGGTGGCGTGGACTTGCGTGCATTGAAAGCCGCGCTGGAGGCCCATGTGGATGCCGATTTGGTGGTCGGATCGTTTTCTGCCGCGTCCAACGTAACGGGCATTGTCACCGATCCTGATCCGGTCACGCGGATGCTCAAGGCGTATGGTGCCTTGGCCGTTTGGGACTATGCCGGTGGTGGGCCTTATCTGCCGATGGACATGGGGTCCGAAGGGGCCCGCAAGGATGCGATCGTGGTTTCGCCGCACAAGTTTCCCGGTGGCCCGGGCGCGTCAGGCGTTTTGGTTGTGAACCAATCGGCCGTAAAACGGACGTGCCCCAGCTGGCCCGGCGGTGGAACCGTAAGTTTCGTTTCACCGTGGCGGCATGACTACAGCACCGATCTGTCTACCCGGGAAGAGGCCGGGACGCCCAACGTGATCGGAGACATTCGTGCGGCGCTGGCCTTCATCGTCAAGGATGTCGTCGGAACGGACGAAATCGCCCGGCGTGAAGCGCAGTACAATCAAATGGCGCTGGACGGCTGGAAGAACAACCCGAACCTGACCCTGCTTGGGGTCGAAAAAGCGCACCGTCTGCCGATCTTTTCCTTCCTGGTGAGCGACAATGCGGGCCAGCCCGTGCACCAGCAGCTGTTTACGCGGATGCTCAGCGATATCTACGGCATTCAGGCGCGGGGCGGCTGTGCCTGTGCCGGACCCTACGCCCACCGCTTGCTGGGGATCGATCAGGCAACGTCAGAGGCGCTGCACGCTGCCTTGTCCGCTGGGGAAGAAATGAAAAAACCCGGCTGGGTGCGCCTGAATTTCTCATATCTGATGAGCGAAGAGACGGTTCAGTTCATCATCGACAGCGTCAATGACCTGTCGCACCGGACCGAAGAATTCACGCCTTACTACAACGCTGACCCGGCAACAGCGCGCTTCAAGGCCGCATGAGGGAATTGCCGCTTTTCTCAACCCTTTGAGACAGGTATGAGAGGCCCATTCAACGGAGCCTCTCATGACCAAGATCACCCCACAACCCGGCATTATGGACATCGCGCTGTATCAGGGCGGTCAGTCGCATGTGGCGGGAGTGGAGCATGTGATCAAGCTGAGCTCGAACGAGAACCCGTTTGGACCCAGCCCCAAGGCCATAGAGGCGGTGCGCGACAGCGCGGCCACTCTGCATCGTTATCCCAGCACCGACCACGCGAGCCTGCGCGCGGCCATCGGCGCACGCCATGGGCTGGACCCGGCGCGGATCATCTGCGGTGTCGGCAGCGACGAGGTATTGCAATTCGTCGCCCAGGCCTACGCGGGGCCGGGGGACGAGGTGATCTATACCGAGCACGGGTTTTCCATGTACCCGATCATCGCCCGCATGGCCGGCGCGACGCCGGTCATGGTGGCCGAACGTGACCGCAAGGTGGATGTGGATGCCATTCTCGCCGCGGTGACGGGGCGGACGCGGATCGTGTTTGTCACAAACCCCGGCAATCCAACCTCGACCATGATCCCGAACGACGAACTGGAACGTCTGGCGCTGGGTCTGCCCGACACCTGCCTGATGGTTCTTGATGGCGCTTATGCGGAGTTTGTCGATGGGTTCGATGGCGGGGCATCGCTGGTTGACGCCCATGAGAATGTAATCATGACGCGCACCTTCTCAAAAGTGTACGGGTTGGGCGGTATGCGTGTCGGATGGGGCTATGCGCACCGCCCGATCATCGACGTGCTGAACCGGGTGCGCCAGCCCTTCAACCTGTCAATGACCGCATTGGCGGCGGCTGAAGCTGCGGTAAACGATGTGGAATTCCTGACCTTCTGTCAGGCCGAAAACGCGCGCCTTCGTGTGTGGCTGGCCGATCAATTGGCCAAGACAGGCGTGCCGTCGGACCCGTCCTGCACCAACTTCATCCTAGCGCGTTTCGCCGATCAGGCCGAGGCCGAGGCCTGCGATGACTACCTGAAAACGCAGGGTTTGATTGTCCGCCGGGTTGCAGGCTACAACCTGCCGAACGCCTTGCGGATCACCGTGGGCGACGAAGAAGCCTGCCGCCGTGTGGTTGCGGCGATCACTGCATTCAAAGAGGGCGCAGCATGAGCCAGATTTACGACCGCGTTGCGCTGATCGGGCTGGGCCTGATTGCTTCGTCCATGTTCTGGGCGATGAAACGTGCAGGGCTGGCCGGGGAAGTGACGGGTTATGCCCGGTCTGAAAAGTCCCGTGAAACCGCGCGCAGGATCGGATTGTGTGACCGTGTTTGCGACACGGCACGCGAGGCGGTTGAAGGCGCCGATCTTGTCGTGCTCTGCGTGCCTGTGGGGGCTATGGGCGCAGTTGCAGAAGAAATTGCACCCGTGCTGAAACCCGGTGCCACCGTTACGGATGTGGGTTCGGTCAAGCGGGGCGTCATTCGGGCGGTACAGCCTCATATCCCCGACGGAGTGCATTTCGTTCCCGCGCATCCCTTGGCAGGGACCGAGCATTCCGGCCCTGAATCCGGGTTTGCCGAACTGTTTGACAATCGCTGGTGCCTGTTGGTCCCGGTCGAGGGTTCGGACCCGGATGCCATTGCCCGTCTGCGCGCGCTCTGGGAGGGCATGGGGTCGAATGTCGATGAGATGGATGCGGATCACCACGATCTGGTCCTCGCCGTAACGTCCCATGCGCCGCACCTGATTGCCTACACGATGGTTGGCGTGGCCGACGATCTGCGACGGGTAACCGACAGCGAAGTCATCAAATATTCGGCCGCCGGCTTCCGCGACTTCACCCGGATTGCCGCGTCCGACCCGATCATGTGGCGGGATGTGTTCCTGTCCAACAAGGATGCGACGCTGGAAATCCTGGGCCGGTTCACCGAAGAGCTTTTTGCCCTGCAACGCGCCATACGCACTGGCGACGGCGATCATTTGTTTGACTACTTCACCCGCACCCGTGCTATTCGTCGCGGCATCATCGATGCCGGGCAGGATACGGATGCGCCGGACTTTGGGCGGGGAAAGGCAAGTTCATGAGACTGCGCTGGGGGCATATTCTGATCGGGGTCGTGGCTTTGAGCGCCGCGCCGGTTCATGCCGCGCCCCTTGACCAGTCTTTGGTGCCCCTCATGCGCCCTTTGACTGTTCAGCAGGCTGTCAGCGCGCCTGCCCCTTCTGACATTGCCAACCTGCGTCCGGTTTCGCGTCCGGTTTCGCCGCAAGTCACGGCTGCGGCGGCGCGCCCGTCGGAGCTGCCACTTCTGGGGCCGGACACATCCTTGATGCCTTATTTGCGACCCGAGTCTGTCGAGCAGCAGGTGTTGTTCAAAAGGCGCAAGCTGCGCAAAGGGTCTGTTTGCGGGGATATTGCCATTCAAGGCAAACCTGTTGGCCGTGTGGGCAGCAAGAATTCAGCCTGTGGTGTCAAGGATGCGGTGCAGATCACCTCGGTTTCGGGTGTGATGCTCAGCCGCCCCTCGACGATGGATTGCGGCACCGCCATTGCGTTGAACAAGTGGGTCGACAAGACCGTCAAACCCACCTTCAAACGCCGCGGGCCCGTGGTCGAGCTGCAAATCGCCGCCCATTATGCCTGCCGAACCCGCAACAACCGCAAAGGTGCGCGGATATCCGAACATGGTAAGGGTCGTGCGATCGATATCTCAGGTTTCAAAATGGCTGACGGTGAGGTGGTGACCGTCCTGAACGGGTGGCGCAAGAACCCGTCTCAGAAACAGCTCAAGAAGATCTGGCGCGGGGCGTGCGGCCCGTTTGGTACCGTGCTGGGGCCGAATTCCGATCGCTATCACAAGGATCATTTCCACCTTGATACGGCCCGCTATCGCAGCGGACCTTACTGCCGTTAACGCAGGATCAGGCGCGGGGCAGGGCCCAAAGGCAATGGCCCGAGCGCCACGAAACCATCGCGGAAATTCAGTTGCAGATCCAGCGCGTTGGGGTTTCCGCCCAGCCCTGCCAGAAAGTTCAGCCCTCGGGTGACGGGATCAACGGCCTGATCGGGCAGGGCACCCGCCGCGTTTGCCATTGCGATCATATCCCGCCAGTTTTCGGCTTTGACGGCAATCTCTCCGGTCGGGATACCTTGGGCGTCCACATCCAGATCGCCGGTCGCGAACAGGCGCAGCTCACCCCATTTGATCTCGGCCAGACGCAGATCGATGGCCACGGGCTGCGGACGGCTGTCTTCGAGGGCGGACCGGCTCCAAACCTTGTCGAAAGTGGTGACCATATCCAGTTCCAGCGTCTCAAAGCTCTGCGGTAACGAACTTGCGGAATGCATCAGGGCCCGCAGTTTTTCCCCCGGTGTAAACCCATCCGCGCGGGCCGTGATGGAATAGGTTTCTGAAATTGACGTTTGTTCCATGATCAGGCTCAGCGTGTCGCCCGAGGCCAGCGTGGTGGAGTTTTCCGTCACCGACCAGGCCTCGGCCGTCAAAGCCATTTTCTCCAGCACGAGCGAGACGCCGGGCTGCAATTGCAGCTCGGCCAGCAATTCGTCGGCCACGATTGTTGATGTCTGGTCGAAATATGACAGGCGTTGCGGTGTGTCCGCGAACCGCAATATCTGACGGCCGGGCCAGATGGCGGGGCTTTTGAATTCGATCCAATCCGCGCTCCATGCCGTGCCGTTCACCGGATCCGCCAGCGCCGGATTGTTCAGACGGGTCATGTGGTGGGTCGGATAGCCCGCTGTCGCGACATTCGAGAAATCCGCTTGCCAGCCGCGCGCCTCCTGCTGTTCGAACCAGCCAGTGATCGCAGAGCGCAGGCCATACCCGGCCACGAACCAATAGGCGCTCCATGCCAGGGAAACAAAAATCAACACTCGTATTATACGCATTCGAAAGGCCCTTTTTCCCGCCTTGGAATTGATGTTTATAGGCCGAAACAGGCGAGGACCAGTGCAATGACGATGTGGGTATTCGGATATGGATCGCTGCTGTGGAATCCGAGCTTTCCGGTGGCACGCAGTGAACGCGCGACACTTCATGGTTATTCCCGCTCCTTCTGCATGAGCTCGATCCACCACCGCGGGACCGAAGAAAAACCGGGCCTGGTGCTGGCACTGGACGAACAGGAGAACGCAAGTTGCACCGGTTTGGCCCTTGCGGTCGAGGCGGGTCACGAAGACCGTACGCTGCACGAGCTGCGCGAGCGCGAGCTGATTTCCTCGGCCTATGTTGAACGTATGCTGGATGTGCACCTGGAAAACGGCGAAATCGTCAATGCCGTTACCTATGTGATCGATGCCGACCACGTCCAGTATTGCGGCGGGATGCCGTTGGAGGAACAGGCCCGGATCATCGCTCATGCGGTTGGCGGGCGCGGTCCGAATGACGAATACCTTTACAACACCGTAGAACATCTGGCCGAGATCGGGCTGCGTGACCATGATCTTGAGTGGTTGGCGCAACGGGTGCGCGACATCACCGCATAAACTCTTGGCGTCACGCGCGGAATCCCGCTAGATTCGACGCAAAGCAGGCAAATACCGGGAACCACGCGCATGGCGCAGGCACATCAGGGCGCGAGACCCCATTTCTCGCATCCCATTCGACAAATTCTGTTGATGTTGATGGCGATCGGCTTGTCCGGGCTGGGCGTGTTTCTGGCACTGCCTTACGTATTGCCAGTTTTCTATGCCAATCCGTATCTGAATGGTTTCATTCTGATCGTATTTCTTATCGGCGTCCTCGCTTGTTTTTATCAGGTTACGCAACTGATCGGGTCCGTGCGCTGGATCGAGGCCTTTGTCGGGGGCGTCGTTCGCGAAGATGCGCGTACACCGCAATTGCTGGCGCCTTTGGCTTCGCTGCTGCGGGAGAGAGGCGCGCGCTCACAGATCAGTTCCACCTCAACCCGGTCCATTCTGGACTCCGTGGCCGAGCGTGTCGAAGAAGAACGGGAAATCACGCGTTATATAACCAATGTTCTGATCTATTTGGGTCTGCTGGGTACATTCTTTGGCCTGGCGACAACCGTTCCAGCCATTGTCGACACCATCCGCAGCCTGAACCCGCAGGAAGGCGAAGAGGGGCTGGCCGTCTTCAATCGCCTGATGACCGGACTCGAGGCGCAGTTGCAGGGGATGGGCGTTGCGTTCGGGTCCTCTCTGCTGGGTTTGGCGGGATCGCTGATCGTTGGTCTGCTCGAAGTGTTTGCCGGGCACGGGCAAAACCGTTTCTATCGCGAGCTCGAAGAATGGCTGTCCTCGATCACCCGCGTCGGATTTGCCGGCGGTGAAGAGGGCGGGGCAGAGATCGCCGTACTGACACCTGTGCTGGATGCCATGTCCGAACAGATGGATGCGTTGCAGGATCTGTTTGCCGCTCAGGAAAGCGAGCGGGCTGAGGTTTCGGCCAAGCTGGGGCAACTGGTCGATGTGATTGCCGAGATGAACAATCGCCAGGCCAATACCGAAAGCGTCACTTCGGCTCTGGAGCGTGTTGCGCTGGGGCAGGATGCGTTGCTTGATCACATGCGCGAACACGGTGCAGGCGATGGCATCGATGCCGAAAGCCGGATGCGCCTGCGCTCGATGGACGTGCAGTTGCTGCGCATTCTCGAAGAGATTTCGGCGGGTCGCCAGGAAAGCATGAACGAATTCCGCAAGGATATCGAACTGCTGGTCAAGGCCCTGACCCTGCCGCGGGGCGCGGTGCGCACCACGCCGGAAGGAGAGTAACCCATGGCGCTGTCCCGCCGCACCGGTCAACGCTTCCAGGGCTCGGTCTGGCCCGGATTCGTGGACGCGATGACCGGGCTGCTGATGGTGCTGACATTCGTTTTGACCATCTTCATGGTGATTCAGTTCGTTCTGCGCGAAACCATTTCGGGTCAGGAAGACGAACTGACGACGCTGGCAGACGAGGTTGCTGCGCTTGCGGGCGCGCTGGGTTTGGAAGAGCGTGAAAACAGCCGCTTGCAGGCACGGCTGGGTGCGTTGAACACGACGCTGTCGCTGGCCGAAGACGATCTGGCGCAAGCGCAGTCGCTGATCGCCTCACTGACCACCGAACGCGACCGTCAGGCCGCCGCGCTGGATAAGGCGCAGACCCGGATCACGAATTTCGAAGCACAGGTTGCGGCGCTGCTTGCCGAGCAAGAACAGGCTTTGGGCGACATCGCAGCGCTTGAGACTGTGCGCGAGCGATTGCTGACGGAACAAGAGGCGCTGAACCTTGCCCTTGCACAAAGTCGCGAGGAAATCGATGCGCAGACGGAAGCTGCCCGATTGGCAGCCGCCCGCCGCGAGGCACTGGAAGCATTGGTTGCGGATCTGGAGCAAAGCGGCGATGAACGCGCGGCGGAAATCGCCACCCTTGAACAGCAACTGAGCGATGAAGAAGCCGCCCGCCTGGCCGAAGCCGCTGCCGCCGAGGCATTGCGAAACCGCCTTCAGAATGCGGATGCCGAGCTGACGGCCATGACGCTCGCGTTGGAGGCACAACGCAAAGAGGCCGAAGATACGCTGACTCTTCTGGCCGCCGCGCAAGCCGCGCGGGCCGAGCTTGAGCGGCAATTCGGCGACGTGAATCCTGATGAATTGCGCGCCCAGCTTGAAGCCGCCCTGGAGGCGCAAACGCGAGCGCAGGCGGATGCTGATGAACAACGCACCCTGGCCGAACAAAGGCAGGCTTTGCTGGCTCTGGCAGAATCGACATTGTCGGAAGAGAAAGAAATCTCAGCCGAGGCCCAGCGTGAGGCGGCTCTTCTCAACCAGCAGATTGCCGCGCTGCGCGGGCAGTTGGGGTCCTTGCAGGCCCTGCTGGACGATTTCGAAGAGCGCAACGAGGCTGCCGAAATCCAAATCCAGACTTTGGGTCAGGACCTGAATGCCGCGCTGGCCCGTGCCGCTTCGGAAGAACGCCGGCGCCGCCTGCTGGAAGAAGCCGAGCGCCTGCGTCTCGAGGCCGAGGCCGAAGCACTGGCCGGTCAGAATGAGGAACTGGCAGCGCAGGCGGAAGATCTGCAACGCTATCGTTCGGAATTTTTCGGACGTCTCCGGGATGTCCTTGGCGATCAGGAAGGTGTGCGGATTGAAGGTGACCGCTTTGTCTTTTCATCCGAGGTTTTGTTTCCGACAGGATCAGCCGTGCTGTCCGCGGAAGGGCAGCAGGAGGTTGCGAAAGTTGCGAACATCCTGCGCAGTGTCGCCGCTGAAATTCCGCCCGGTCTGAACTGGGTGATCCGGGTCGACGGCCATACCGACAACGTTCCGCTGGCCGGTTCGGGCCGATACCGGGACAACTGGGAACTCAGCCAGGGTCGCGCGTTGTCTGTTGTGCGCTTTATGGTCGACGCGCTGGGCATCCCACCCAATCGTCTGGCGGCAAACGGGTTTGGTGAATTCCAGCCGGTCAATCCGGCTGACACGCCCGAGGCGCGGGCACAGAACCGCCGGATCGAGCTGAAACTCACGGAAAGATAGCAAACCTTGCCTCTTGCCTCGGTAATCTGCGTGATGGGGTCAAACCGATTACCGTCTGCCAAAGCGAAAGCTTTGATCCGGAGTGCCCATGAAGCAGCGGGGTACCACGGGGTAATCTTCGGTCAGAAAATACGCATAGGTTCCTGAAGGGTATTCTGCTGAAACGGTGAAGGCGCCGTTGCATTGGTCCAAATTGCCGTGACCCTGAACAAAAACGTAGTCCTCGTTGAAGGTGCCGTCATGCCGCCCGCCCGGCGCAGCGCCACCCGGCCGGTTGCCGGGTTTCAGACGATAGGACGACGTCATTTCGGTCACTTTGCCCCCTACGACGCCAGTGACGGCATATATCGGGAAACCATCTGCGGCATAGCCGATCAAGGGTGAATGCTCGGTCGGTGACCATCCCAGCAGCTTGACCAACCCTGTCGGTACACCGTGATAGTGATACTTTCCATTCGGCTGTACATGGGCATAATTGGCGTCCAACCCCAAGGAAACAGCGCCACCCAAGGCATTGTAGGACCACCCGGACCTGGGGTCGCCATGCCAGAACTCGGCCGCCTGCGGGTCGAACACAACCCCGTTGAGTGACACGCCAAAGTTCCACCCCATTTGCAGCGGCGTGATTGCACCTTTGGTCGTTGGATTTGCAGGCAATTTCAACTTGACCTTCTGCTGTTCGATCTGGTGCGGATTGACTTGGTTTGGAAACCGGCCAACCAGATGATCAGGAATGCCGTTGCCCGTCACTTTGATTTTTCTGCCTTTTTCTTTCACCGAGGCGCTGCTTTTCCCGGGGTTTTCGGTTGCGGGCACCAACCTCAGCGTTTCTGCGGTCGTTTCGTCGTGATAGCGAAACCTGTGCTGTGCAGTTGCCACAGCGGCAACGGCGGATAGGGCAAAGGCGGCGCCCCAGAGAATTGAAATTTTGCTCACGTGTCGATCCCTGTCTTGCGTTCATCATTGAAGATGACACGCGGCAGAAGTCTTTTTCCGTCGCACTTTATGCTGCCAGCAGAGAAAAAGCCCGGCGATGGGGATCGTCGGGCTTTGAAGGAGTTGTCTGTTTTCCGGTCAGTCTGCCGTCAACAGAGGTGGTTTGTCTCCTGAAATGCGCCGTTGGTCCGGGCCAAGAATTTCAAGATCCAGTTCGCCCTTCTTGACCGAGACACGAACCACGCCGCCCTTGGCCAGCTTGCCGAACAACAGCTCTTCGGCCAGCGGCTTCTTAATGTGCTCCTGAATCACGCGACCCAGCGGGCGTGCACCCATCTTGTCGTCATATCCCTTGTCGGCCAGCCACTCGGCAGCTTTTGGGGTCAGGTCGATGGTCACGCCACGATCCAGCAGTTGTGCCTCAAGCTGTAGGACGAATTTCTCGACCACCTGCAAAATGACCTCTTTCGGCAGCGGTGCGAAGGAGATCACGGCATCCAGACGGTTGCGGAATTCCGGTGTGAACATACGCTCGATCGCGGCCGTGTCTTCGCCTTCGCGCCGATCGCGACCGAAGCCGATGGCGGCCTTGGCCTGTTCCTGCGCGCCCGCATTCGAGGTCATGATCAGCACTACGTTGCGGAAATTCACCGTGCGACCGTTGTGATCGGTCAGCTCGCCATGGTCCATCACCTGCAACAGGATGTTGAACACGTCCGGGTGGGCCTTTTCTATCTCATCCAGCAACAACACGCAGTGCGGATGCTGGTCAACACCGTCGGTCAGCAAACCACCCTGATCAAACCCGACATAGCCCGGAGGGGCACCGATCAGGCGGCTGACGGCATGTTTCTCCATGTATTCCGACATGTCGAAACGCAGCAGTTCCACACCCAGGGTATCTGCAAGCTGTTTCGCCACCTCGGTCTTGCCAACCCCCGTCGGACCGGCAAACAGATAGTTGCCGATGGGTTTTTCAGGTTCACGCAGACCGGCGCGGGCCAGTTTGATCGCGCTGGACAGCGCCTCGATTGCCAGATCCTGACCAAACACCACCCGTTTCAGCGATGCTTCAAGGTCTTTCAGCACCAACGCATCATCCTTGGTGACGTTCTTGGGCGGAATGCGCGCGATCTTGGCGACAACCGCCTCGATCTCTTTGACGCCAATGGTCTTGCGCCGCTTGCTTTCCGCGACCAGATGCTGCGCCGCGCCGGCCTCGTCGATCACATCGATGGCCTTGTCGGGCAGCTTGCGGTCGTTGATGTAACGCGCCGACAGTTCGACCGCCGTCTTGATCGCATCGGCGGTGTATTTGATGTCATGATGCTCTTCGAAATAAGGCTTCAGCCCGCGCAAGATCTTTACGCTGTCTTCTACCGAAGGCTCGTTCACGTCGATCTTCTGGAACCGGCGGCTCAGCGCACGGTCCTTCTCGAAGTGCTGACGGAACTCTTTGTAGGTGGTCGAGCCCATGGTGCGCAGTTTGCCGCCCTGAAGCGCAGGCTTCAGCAGGTTCGAGGCATCCATAGCCCCACCCGAGGTCGCCCCGGCACCGATCACGGTATGGATTTCGTCGATGAACAACACCGCGTCCGGGTGATCCTCCAGTTCGGTCACAACCGCTTTCAGACGTTCTTCGAAATCACCGCGATAGCGGGTTCCGGCCAGCAGCGCGCCCATGTCCAAGGAATAGATCGTGGTATTGGCCAGCACGTCGGGGGCCTCGCCACCGACGATCTTGTGCGCAAGGCCTTCTGCGATGGCGGTCTTGCCCACACCTGGATCCCCCACCAGCAGCGGGTTGTTCTTGCGGCGGCGGCACAGCACCTGGATGCAGCGTTCCACCTCATCCGAGCGTCCGATCAGCGGATCGACATCGCCAGCTCGAGCCTTGGCGTTCAGATCCACGCAGTATTTTCCCAGCGCGCTTTCTTTCTGTTCGGCTTCGCCGGATGTGGTCTGGGCGTCTTCTTCCACCTGATCCGCACCGGATACCGAGCGGCTTTCGCCATAGGCAGGATCCTTGGCGACGCCATGCGCGATGAAATTGACCGCGTCGTAACGGGTCATGTCCTGCTCTTGCAGGAAATAGGCGGCATTGCTTTCGCGTTCGGCGAATATGGCGACCAGAACGTTGGCGCCGGTCACTTCGGTCCGGCCCGAGCTTTGAACGTGGATCGCGGCGCGCTGAATGACGCGCTGGAATGCTGCGGTGGGTACGGCTTCGGATCCGTCGATATCCGTGACCAGATTCGAAAGATCCTCGTCGATGAACTCCACCAAAGTGCTGCGCAGCTCGTCCAGATCGACACTGCACGCTTTCATGACGCGCACGGCATCGGGTTCTTCCAGAAGGGCCAGCAGCAAATGCTCCAGCGTTGCGAATTCATGGCGCCGTTCATTCGCAGCCGCCAGGGCCGCGTGTATGGCTTGTTCCAGTGTGCTCGAGAATGAAGGCACGCGGGTGCTCCTCTGTCTTGGGTCAGAAGGGGGCGGTTTCTTGGCCGGAACCCCATCCCAACCATGTCCTCATACTATTAGAGTTTGGTTGATCGTGGCCCGGCTTCAAGGGTTTTCTTTCACTTGACAGTCACATTTGTTGTGACCGTGGCCCTGAAGAGGAGCAAATAGGCATCAGAACCGGTCTTTTCTAGCCCGAATTTCGGCAAAAACGGCCTCGGGGTCAGCGCCCACCATACCCAATTTCGCCTGAATCGCCGGATCGGCGGCCCTCAGGAACGGATTTGTGGCCTTTTCAAGGGCCAGAGTCGAAGGAACAGTGGCTTTCCCGGCCGCGCGCGCGCGGTCGATATCCGCAATGCGATCTTTCAAGGCTTGGTTTTCGGGATCGACTGTAATCGCGAATTTGGCGTTGGATTGTGTGTATTCGTGCCCTGAACAGACCAAAGTGTCGTCCGGCAGGGCGGCCAGCTTGTTCAAAGAGGCCCACATTTGCGCGGGTGTGCCCTCGAACAGGCGCCCACAACCCAGCGCCATCAGGCTGTCGGCGGTGAACACCGCGGAACTCTTCGGCATGTAGAATGCGATATGGCCATCCGTGTGCCCGGAAACGTCCAGAACCTGCGCCGGTTCGCCGCCTATCTCGAAACTGTCGCCCTCTTTGACCTGCTGATCCATCGGTGGCAGGCGGTTTGCGTCAGCGGCGGCCCCGATGACCTTTGCCGGTTGTTTGGCCAATATCCCCGCAAGCCCGTCCACGTGATCCCAGTGATGATGGGTCAACAGCACATGTGACAGCGTCCACCCCCGGTCATCCAACGCCTTCAGGACCGGTGCGGTCTCGGGCGCGTCGATCAGGGCGGTCTGGCCAGTGACGGCGTCATGCGTCAGAAAGGCGTAATTGTCGCTCAGGCACGGGATTGTAACGATTTCAAGAGGCATGGCCTTTTGCCCTTTCATTGCTAGACTGCGCCCAGCTAAGCCGATTGACCGGATGTCCGCAATGCATCTTGATGTACAGGATCTGAGGAACTTCTATTACCGCAGCACGTTGGGGCGTGCGGCGCAGGCGGCTATTCGCGGGCGTCTGATCGAGCTTTGGCCCGAAGCAAAAGGCCAGACAGTGGCGGGATTCGGTTTCGCGGTGCCTTTGCTGCGCCCTTACCTGTCGGATGCGCGCCGGGTCATCGGGTTGATGCCGGGACCACAGGGCGTGATGCCATGGCCGGCAGGCATGCCCAACGTTTCGGTCCTGACCGAAGAAACCCTCTGGCCGATCGAGACCGGCCACGTGGACAAGCTTGTGGTGATGCATGGGCTGGAAACGTCGGAACGGCCAAACCAGTTGCTTGACGAATGTTGGCGCGTGCTGGGCCCCGGTGGCCGGGCCGTCTTCATCGTTCCAAACCGGGCGGGTCTGTGGTCACGGTCGGACAAGACCCCGTTCGGGTTCGGGCGCCCGTACTCTGCAACTCAGCTGGAAAACCAGCTTAAGGCGCATCACTTCCTGCCCGAGGTGCATTGCTCGGCCTTGTATATGCCTCCGTCGTTCCGGCGATTCTGGTTGAAATCCGGCAACCTGATCGAAAAGACCGGCCAGCGGATTCCGACGGTGATGGCGGGTGGGGTGCTGATGGTGGAAGTCAGCAAACATATCCGCCCGCCAAGCGGCAGCGTGACCAAAGACGCGGTCAAAAGACCGATCAAAGCGCTGGACGGCTTGCTGAAGCCCGCCTGAGACCCCGGGCAATTCCATGCGAAAAATTGAGGAAAAAAAGTCACAGGAATCGCAAAAACCTGCATATTCGTAACATTTTTCAACTGGGCCAATGTGTTCAAACCGTCGCACTTGCCGTAAGTTAATGAAAAATAACAATTTGTGGATAAATCCGTTACCGCTATAGCGTATTGCTTGGTTGGTTCGGCTCTGCTACATCCCCGGTGATTTTGATCCCCGACCGTCTGGCCGGGGTTTCTTCACGCCCCCGGGGTAGCTGCCGCACGCGAATTCGGGGCCCAAAATATCGGAAGGGTGGACGTGTCCGAACCAGCTTCGATTTCCACTGGCATCGCCGAGCGCTATGCCACCGCGGTCTTCGAGATCGCAAAAGAGAACAACGACCTTGCAGGTCTGGAATCCGGCATCAATGATCTGGCAGCCGCGCTGGACGACAGTGCAGAGCTGCGCGACCTGATCGCTTCGCCGCTGGTTTCCCGCGCTGAACAGGAAGGCGCGATCACTGCGATCGCAGACAAGATGGGTCTGAACGCCATCCTGCGCAACACGCTGGGTCTGATGGCGCAGAAGCGTCGCCTGTTCGTCGTGCCGCAACTGCTGAAGGTTCTGCGCGACATGCTGTCTGATGAGCGTGGCGAAGTGACCGCGGATGTCGCCTCGGCCAAGGCGCTGACCAAGACGCAAATGGAAAAACTGTCCAAGACGCTGTCCGAGCGCGTGGGCAAGACCGTAACTATCAATGCGACCGTGGATGAAAGCCTCATCGGCGGTCTTGTCGTTAAAGTGGGCTCGAAAATGATCGACAGTTCGATCCGTTCGAAGCTGAACTCCCTACAGAATGCAATGAAAGAGGTCGGATAAATGGGAATCCAAGCTGCAGAGATTTCTGCAATCCTGAAGGACCAGATCAAGAATTTTGGTCAGGAAGCCGAAGTGGCCGAGATCGGTCGCGTGCTGAGCGTCGGTGACGGGATTGCCCGTGTATACGGTCTGGACAATGTGCAAGCCGGTGAGATGGTCGAATTCCCCGGCGGCATCATGGGCATGGCGCTGAACCTGGAAAGCGACAATGTCGGTGTCGTTATCTTCGGTTCCGACCGTGACATCAAAGAAGGTGACACCGTCAAGCGTACCAACTCGATCGTGGACGTTCCGATCGGTGACGAGCTGCTGGGCCGCGTTGTGGACGGTCTGGGCAACCCGCTGGACGGCAAAGGCCCGATCAACGCAACCAAGCGTGGCGTTGCAGACGTAAAAGCGCCCGGCATCATCCCGCGTAAATCGGTTCACGAGCCGATGGCAACCGGCCTGAAATCGGTTGACGCGATGATCCCGATCGGCCGTGGCCAGCGTGAGCTGATCATTGGTGACCGTCAGACCGGCAAAACCGCCGTTGCTCTGGACGCCATCCTGAACCAGAAAACCTACAACGACGCAGCAGGCGACGACGAGTCGAAGAAACTGTACTGCGTTTACGTAGCGATCGGTCAAAAGCGTTCGACCGTTGCGCAGCTGGTGAAGAAACTGGAAGAGTCCGGTGCGATTGAATACTCGATCGTTGTGGCCGCAACCGCTTCGGACCCGGCACCGATGCAGTTCCTGGCACCCTACGCCGCAACTGCGATGGCTGAATACTTCCGCGACAACGGCCGCCATGCGCTGATCATCTATGATGACCTGTCGAAACAGGCTGTGTCTTATCGTCAGATGTCGCTGCTGCTGCGTCGTCCGCCCGGACGTGAAGCCTATCCTGGCGACGTTTTCTACCTCCACTCCCGTCTGCTGGAACGTTCGGCGAAGCTGAACGAAGACTTCGGCGCGGGTTCGCTGACCGCTCTGCCGGTTATCGAAACTCAGGGTGGTGACGTTTCGGCGTTTATTCCAACCAACGTGATCTCGATCACCGACGGCCAGATCTTCCTGGAAACCGAACTGTTCTATCAGGGCATCCGTCCTGCCGTGAACACCGGTCTGTCGGTTTCGCGTGTGGGCTCTTCGGCCCAGACCAACTCGATGAAGTCGGTTGCGGGTCCGGTTAAACTGGAACTGGCTCAGTACCGCGAAATGGCGGCCTTTGCGCAGTTCGGTTCAGACCTCGACGCCGCAACCCAGCAGCTGCTGAACCGTGGTGCGCGTCTGACCGAGCTGATGAAACAGCCGCAGTACTCGCCGCTGACCAACGCTGAAATCGTCTGCGTCATCTTCGCAGGTACCAATGGTTACCTCGACAAGATCGATGTGTCCGACGTTGGCCGTTACGAAGCTGGCCTGCTGGCGCACCTGCGTGGCAAGCACGCGGATCTGCTTCAGTGGATCACGGACGAAGACCCCAAGATCAAGGGTGACGCTTCCGACAAGATCAAGGCTGCGCTGGACGAATACGCCGCAACCTTCGCTTAAGGGAGAGGCGGGCATATGCCAAATCTTAAGGACCTTAAAAACAGGATCGAGTCGGTCAAATCGACCCGCAAGATCACCAAGGCCATGCAGATGGTCGCGGCTGCAAAACTGCGCCGCGCCCAGGAATCTGCCGAAGCCTCGCGCCCCTATGCCGAGCGGTTCAATGCCGTGATGGCAGGGCTGGCGGCTTCGGTCGGGGGCAGCGACAGCGCCCCCAAGCTGCTCCGTGGTACGGGCGGTGACGATGTCCATCTGCTGGTTGTCATGACAGCTGAACGCGGCCTCTGCGGCGGCTTCAACTCGAACATAGCCAAGCTGGCCCGCCAAAAGGCGGAAGAGCTGCGCCTGAAAGGCAAGACGGTCAAGGTTCTGACTGTCGGCAAGAAGGGCCGCGACGCGCTCAAGCGTGATTTTGGCGATCTGTTCGTTGGACATATCGACCTGAGCGAGGTCAAGCGCATTGGGTACAACAACGCGCAAGACATCGCCAAGGACGTCCTGTCTCGCTTTGACGCGGGTGAGTTCGACGTTGCCACGATCTTCTACTCGAAGTTCGTCAACGTCGTGACCCAGATCCCGACGGCGCAGCAGGTCATCCCCGCCTCGTTCGAGGGCGAAGCGGCGGGTGACGACAGCGGTGCCATCTTCGATTACGAGCCCAGCGAAGAAGCCATTCTGGCCGACCTGCTACCCAAGGGGGTTGCGACTGCGATCTTCTCGGCTCTGCTCGAAAACGGAGCGTCTGAACAGGGTGCACGGATGTCCGCGATGGACAACGCGACACGCAACGCGGGTGAGATGATCGACAAGCTGACGATCCAGTTCAACCGCTCGCGTCAGGCCGTGATCACCAACGAGCTGATTGAAATTATTTCCGGCGCCGAAGCGCTGTAAGAAAACCGGAGACGAAACATGGCGAATGCAAAAGGCAAAGTCACACAGATCATCGGGGCCGTCGTCGACGTGCACTTCGAAGATCAGCTGCCTGAAATTCTGAACGCGCTGGAAACCACCAACAACGGCAAGCGCCTGGTGTTGGAAGTTGCTCAGCACCTGGGTGAAAACACTGTCCGCACCATCGCGATGGACGCGACCGAAGGTCTGGTCCGCGGCGAGGCCGTGACCGACACCGGCGCACCGATCTCGGTTCCGGTCGGCAACGCCACCCTGGGCCGCATCCTGAACGTGGTCGGCGAACCGATCGACGAAAAGGGCCCGGTCGAAGCCACCGAAACCCGCGCCATTCACCAGCCCGCGCCCGAGTTCGACGAACAGTCGACCGAGTCGGAAATTCTGGTGACCGGCATCAAGGTCGTTGACCTGCTGGCCCCCTACGCCAAAGGCGGTAAGATCGGCCTGTTCGGCGGTGCAGGCGTTGGTAAAACCGTTCTGATCATGGAACTGATCAACAACATCGCAAAAGTGCACTCGGGCTTCTCGGTGTTCGCGGGTGTTGGTGAACGGACCCGTGAAGGGAACGACCTGTACCACGAGATGATCGAATCGAACGTGATCAAGCCCGACAACCTGTCGGAAAGCCAAGTGGCCCTGGTGTACGGTCAGATGAACGAGCCTCCGGGTGCGCGTGCACGTGTCGCTCTGACCGGTCTGACCCTGGCGGAACAGTTCCGTGACCAGTCCGGTACCGACGTTCTGTTCTTCGTCGACAACATCTTCCGCTTTACGCAGGCGGGTTCCGAGGTGTCGGCTCTGCTGGGTCGTATTCCTTCGGCCGTGGGCTACCAGCCAACACTGGCTACCGACATGGGCGCTCTGCAGGAACGCATCACCTCGACCAAGTCGGGCTCGATCACGTCTGTTCAGGCGATCTACGTGCCCGCGGACGACCTGACCGACCCTGCGCCGGCAACCTCGTTTGCCCACCTTGACGCGACCACTGTTCTCAACCGTGCGATCTCGGAAAAGGGTATCTACCCGGCGGTTGACCCGCTCGACTCGACCTCGCGCCTGCTTGACCCGGCCATCGTTGGTGAAGAGCACTACAAGGTTGCGACGGACGTTCAGCAGATCCTCCAGCGCTACAAGTCGTTGCAGGACATCATCGCCATCCTCGGCATGGACGAACTGTCCGAAGAGGACAAACTGACCGTGGCCCGTGCCCGTAAGATCGAACGCTTCCTGTCGCAGCCGTTCGACGTGGCCGAAGTCTTCACCGGTTCGCCCGGCGTTCAGGTTCCTCTGGATGTGACCATCGCGTCGTTCAAGGCCGTTGTGGCCGGCGAATACGATCACCTGCCCGAAGCGGCCTTCCTGATGGTTGGTGGCATCGACGAAGTGATCGCCAAAGCGGAGAAGATGGCCGCAGAAGCCGCCTAAGGAGTATCCCTGATGGCAAACACGATGCAATTCGACCTCGTCAGCCCCGAGCGGAGCCTTGCTTCGCTTCAGGCGAGCGCGGTCCAGATTCCCGGCGCGGACGGGGACATGACGGCGATGCCCGATCATGCCCCCACCATCACCACGCTGCGCCCCGGTCTGCTCAAGGTCGAGGCACCCGAAGGGTCCAGCGAATACCTGGTCACCGGCGGGTTTGCCCAGATCAACGGCGACAGCCTGTCAGTTCTGGCCGAAAAGGCCATCCCGGTGGCGGAAGTAACCCGCGCGCATCTGGACGAGCTGATCGCCGAGGCACGCGCCTCGCACGAGGTGGCGAAGGAAAACGGCGAACAGACCATTGTCGACGATGCAGCCAAGCTGCTGGCCGACATGGAAGCGCTTGGAACGCATATGAGCCTGTAACGGGCCCACTAGTGAAAAATTTGAGCGGCCTCGCAATTGCGGGGCCGTTTTTTTGTCGTGCTTTTGCCGAAATGCCGGGGTAAGTTGCGGGAATTCAAGAATAATGATGATAAGATGAAAAAGTTTCTAACCCATCCCATTGGAATTGAGCAGGGTGAAAATGTCCTGTTCTCGGAGTTTGCCGAAGGCGGCGATATGTGGACCGGGCAGGGGCCGCGTGAACGCCGCGCAAACATTCGGTTCAAAGAAGCATTTCGGACCCCGCCTATGGTGCAGATCGGGATCTCGCTGTGGGATGTCGACACGTCCTCGGCGCTGCGCGCAGAAGTTCAGGCCGAACATATCACTGCCGAGGGTTTTGACGCAGTATTCCGGACCTGGTCCGACACTCGGATTGCTCGCATCCGGGCAAGCTGGACCGCGATAGGAGAGGTGGCACACCCGGACGACTGGAATATATCCTGATCCGGGTTCGCCATGTTTTCAGGCATTTGAACGACTGATTGGGTTCAGTCGTCCTGCGCTTCGATCATGTCCACGCGTGTGGCGTGGCGGCCGCCTTCGAATTCGGCATTCAGAAACGCGTCAACGATGTCCAGCGCCAGACCCTCACCGACAACCCGCGCGCCAATCGACAGCATGTTGGCGTTGTTGTGCTGGCGGATCATGCGGGCCGAGAATGCGTCGGAACAAACGCCACAGCGAATGCCGGGCACTTTGTTCGCAGCCATCATGATACCCTGCCCAGTGCCGCAGAGGACGATACCCAAGCTGCAATCGCCCGAGGCAACGGCCTGCGCTGCGGCCTTGCCGTGCTTGGGGTAATGGGTGCTTTCCGGGGTTGTCGGGCCGATATCAACCACGTCCCAACCTTGCTGTGCGATGTGGTTGGCCACGGACTGGCGCAGCTCGATCGCCGCGTGATCGCTGGAAAGAACAATACGTTTGTTGGCAGTCATGGAGGTGATTCCACTTGTGTCGCCGATCGCGCCCCATGGTCAGATATCCGCGCAATCGGTATTTCAGATATCAGGGGGCGACATGTTTGGCCGCCCCTGTTGCTCAATCCATCTGATACATGGATTCGTAGATTGGGGTCAGCGTCTTGTCTTCGAACAGCGAAGACACACTGGTTCCGTTCCAGATGTTCAGGATCGCCTGGGTGAAGATCGGCGCAGTCGGAACGATGCGGATGTTCTTTGCCTTCAAAATCTCTTTGGTCGGCTGGATCGTGTCGGTCAACACCAGCGACTTCATAACCGAGTTCGTCACCCGCTCGACCGCGGGGCCGCTCATGACACCATGCGTGATGTACGAATGAACTTCCTTGGCGCCATTGTCCAACAGGACCTGCGCGGCCTTGCAAAGTGTTCCGGCGGTGTCACACATATCGTCGACGATCAGGCAGATCTTGTCCTTCACATCTCCGATAACGGTCATTTCAGCGACTTCGCCTGCTTTCTCGCGCCGCTTGTCAACGATCGACAAGGGGGCGTTGATGCGCTTGGCCAGTTCACGCGCGCGCGCCACGCCGCCCACGTCGGGTGAAACCACCATGATCTCATCCAGATTGTCCTTGAACTGGTTTTTGACATCCAGCGCAAAGATCGGCGAGGCGTACAGATTGTCGACGGGCATATCGAAAAACCCCTGAATCTGCGCGGCATGAAGATCCATCGTCAGAATCCGCTCGATCCCTGCGCCGGTCAGCATATTGGCCACCAGCTTGGCGCTGATGGGCGTGCGGGCCTTGGTGCGGCGATCCTGGCGGGCATAGCCGAAATAGGGGATCACGGCCGTGATCCGTTGCGCCGACGAGCGGCGCAGTGCGTCGGCGATGATCAGCAGCTCCATCAGGTTGTCGTTGGCCGGGTTCGAGGTCGGCTGGATAATGAACATATCCTCGCCGCGTACGTTCTCGAACACTTCGACGAAGATCTCGCCATCGTTGAACCGTTCGACGCGTGCATCGACCAATCCCTGGTCGACACCGCGATACAGGCTCATGCGACGGGCGATGGTTTTGGCAAGTGGAAGGTTGGCGTTCCCAGCGATAAGCTTGGGTTCGTGAAGTGTCGGCATCGGCTGAGGTCCCCGGGCAGCAATGGCAATGTGACAGATTCGTGATGTTGACACCGCTTAGCATGGCCTTACCGTCCCGCAAAGGTAACGCAGCGGAGAAAGTGAACATGACCCGGATTGACTACTTTTTTGCGACAATTTCGCCCTACAGCTATCTTGCGGGGAACCGGCTGGAAGAGATTGCGGCGAAACACGACGCAACGATTAACTACAAGCCGCTGGACATCATGGCCCTGTTCGCACGTACCGGGGGCACGCCGCCGAAAGACCGTCATGTATCGCGCATCGAATACCGCGCTCAAGAGTTGCTGCGCCAATCGAAGAATCTGGGGATGGAGTTCAACCTGCAACCGGCGCACTGGCCGACCAACATGGCGCCGTCTTCCTATGCGATCATCGCCGCGATCAAGGATGGTTCGGGCGACGTGGGCAAGTTGTGCCAGTTGATACTGCGCGCCTGCTGGGCCGAAGAAAAGGACGTCGCTCAGGATGATGTGATCCGGGACTGCCTGGCAAATGCCGGGTTTGACCCGGAACTGGCCAACAGCGGTCTGCTGGTCGGGGCCGAAACCTATGCCGCCAATCTGGAAGAAGCCGTGGATCGCGGCGTGTTCGGCGCGCCGTTCTACATCACGCCGGATGGTCAACGCTTCTGGGGGCAGGATCGCCTGGATGATCTGGATCGGCATCTGTCCGAGATCGATGGATGACAGCCCCGACGGCGATGCAATCCGGTTTCGTGAGACGATTGGGTGACGGAGGGCGCAATTTGCTTGCCCTTCATTGCACCATTGCACATTCCGGCGCGTGGTCCGGTCTGGCCAAGGCATTGGATGGCAGCGTGTGTCTTGTTGCACCGGACATGCTGTCTCATGGGCGCAGTCCGGATTGGGACGGTCAAAGCGATTTCTTTGACGCTGTGACAGAGCTGGCGGCGGTCGAATTGACCGAGCCCACGGATCTGGTCGGCCATTCCTTTGGGGCGATCGTTGCGCTCAGACTGGCCATCGAGCACCCGGACCGTATTCGAAGTTTGACCCTGATTGAGCCTGTGTTCTTTGCGGTGGCAAAACAGGACGCGCCCGGTTTCTACGATCAGCACCTGCGAGAGTCCCAGCCGATTGAAGCAGCGTTCCAAGCAGGCGACGAAGCGCTGGCCGCGCGGTTGTTCAACCGGATGTGGAGCTCTGGCATCAGCCCCAAATGGCCTGACCTGCCAGAGCGGACGCGCGCCAGCATGGTACGTGGGATTCATGTTGTTCCCGCGTCTTATCCCGTTCTGTACGATGACCGGGAAGGGTTGCTTGACCCCGACAGATGCAAGCGCGTATCGATGCCAACCCTGTTGCTGAGCGGATCAAAGACCCACCCGACGATCCCCGCAATCTGTAAAGGATTGCAGCGCCGTCTGCCGAACGCACGCCATGAGGTCGTTCAAGGTGCGGGGCACATGCTGCCCATTTCGCACCCTCGTGAAACCAGCGCGCTGCTTCAGGAGTTCTGGAAAGCTGGCCACGGGGCGGGTGTTACAACAGGCTGAGAAACTGATCGATCTCGGCTGTTCCGATCGACCAGTCGCAGACCAGTCTGCACGCAAGGCTTTCATCGTCATCGTCACCTTCCAGCTCGGCCCCCCAAAGGTGGTAGATTGCCCCGGCCTCATGCAGCTGTTTGTGCTTTGCGCGTGAAAAAGCGGCAAAGATCATATTGGCCTGTGGTTCGTGCAGGAACTCGGCCCCTTTTGCACGCAAG
Source organism: Ruegeria sp. HKCCE3926 (assembly GCF_017872515.1). Lineage (NCBI taxonomy): Bacteria > Pseudomonadati > Pseudomonadota > Alphaproteobacteria > Rhodobacterales > Roseobacteraceae > Ruegeria > Ruegeria sp. HKCCE3926. Next base: position 67,847 of record NZ_JAEDOU010000001.1, read on the forward strand.
CCATCGGCCAGCCGGGCACAGTTTGCATTGGCCTGACGCGCCAGCTTCAGCCACAGATCATCTTCAAGATAGGCCGCCATCTGAGCGGACAGGTAGCGATGCTTGGAAAACAGATGCGCCCCGCGTTTGCGCCGCAGCTCGAATTCCCAGGCCTTGCTCTCGTCAAAGAACACCACGGCCTCGACGCCCATCAGGCCGTTTTTGGTACCACCGAAGCTGACTGCATCCACCCCGGCTTTCCATGTCATGTCAGCCGGAGAGCAATTCAGGGCCACCAGGGCATTGCTGAACCGGGCCCCATCCAGATGGACGGGCAAGCCATATTCCTTTGCGACCCCGCACAGCGCCTGCAACTCCTCCAGCGAATAGACCGATCCGCGCTCGGTGACCTGGGTGATCGACACCGGCCCGCGCTGCGGCCCGTGAACACCACGGGTTTCTTCGCCCAAGATGGACCCGCGCAGCGCGTCCGGCGCCATCTTGTCACCGCCGGGAACAAGGGTCAGCTTGGCCCCGGTGTAAAACTCGGGCGCGTTGCACTCGTCTTCGTGAATATGGGCAACCGGAGAGCAGAAGATCGTTTCCCAAGGGTTGGACAATGTGGCAAGAGCCAGAGAATTTGCCGCTGTCCCCGTCGCCACCAGATAGACGGCCGCCCCCGGAGCTTCAAAGATGCTGCGAATGCGGTCACGCACCTCGTTCATCATCGTGTCGGCGCCATAGGCCATCTGATAGCCCTGATTGGCCTCGGCCAGTTTGGCCATGACCTGCGGGTGAACCGGCCCGGAATTGTCAGATGCGAAATACATCAGCTAGGCTCCTCGATAATGTAGTCTTCCCACTCTTCCATGGGGGTTTCGAACTCGGACACCGTGCGCCCTCGGACCGACACGCCTGCGGCGTGCACGGTTTCCGGCGTACCAGACAACAATGGGTGCCAGTCGTAAAGCGGTTTGCCCTCCCACAGCAGCCGATAGGCGCAGGTTTGCGGCAACCAATAGGCGTGTTCGTCGATATTGTCGGGCGTCATGACGATGCATTCAGGGACGAATTGATGCCGGATGTCGTATTGCGTGCAGCGGCAGCTTTCATCGTCCAGCAGGCGGCAGGCGACGCAGGTCAGGGCAACTTCGCCCGAGTCTTCATCTTCCAGCTTGTTGAGGCAGCACTTGCCGCAGCCGTCACACAGGGCCTCCCACTCGCGCTGGTTCATCTTGCGCAGCGGTTTGCGTTCCCAGAACCGGGCGGGCAGGCCGGTGCGTTCAATCGGATCGGCGCTCATAGGGCGGCCAGAATGCCCCGGGCCTGTTCACAATCGGCATTCATCTGCGCGATCAGACCATCCAGCCCGTCAAATGTCATTTCAGGGCGCAGGAATTCGATCAGCCCCACCGACAAGGTCGCCCCGTACAGGTCGCCGGAAAAGTCGAACAGGAAGGTTTCGATATTTGGCACTTCGCCATGGAACATCGGGCGGACCCCAACCGAGGCCGCGCCGTTATAACTGCCCTGATGCGGGCCATCCAGCACGTCGACCAATACGGCGTAGACACCGAACTTGGGCGGGTGGAGCCCTTCGATGGACATGTTCGCGGTTGGGAAACCCAGCTCCCTCCCGCGCTGCTCGCCCCCGATCACCTCGCCTTCGATCCTGTGCCAATGGCCCAGCATCGCGGCGGCATCCTTTGGGCGACCCTCGCTCAACGCGGTTCGGATGGCGGTTGACGAGACCACGTTTTCCGACCGCTGCATCAAAGGGGCGATCGTCACGCCAAATCCCATCTCTTGCCCGAACCGAACCAGATCGTCAGCCGTCCCGCTGCGGCCCTTGCCAAAACAGAAATCGGCCCCGACAACGACATGGGACAGGCCCAGCCCGTCACAAATCACGTTGCGCGCGAATTCATCGGGGGAAAGCCCGGCCAGCGCCGCGTTGAACGGCAGTTCATACAGTTTCTTCACACCCAGTTTCTCAAGCCGATGCGCCCGGGCATTGCCGCGCATCAGGCGGAACGGAGGAGAGTCCGGCGCAAAGTATTCACGCGGATGCGGCTCGAAGGTCATGACCCCCAGTGGCGCATCCGGGGCCGCGTCGCGGGCCAGTTCGATCACCGACTGGTGCCCCACATGAACGCCATCAAAATTCCCGATCGCAACGCTGGCGCCGCGATCTTCTGGCTCGACAAACTGGAAATCCCGGATGATGTGCATAGGCGATTGCGTAGCGTTGCGTTGCGATTTGTTCAAGCGGCAGTTTGAGTTCAAGGCGCGCGTTCTGGCGAAACACACCAAAACCACTTGCCGGACATGATTGCACACGGGGCATCCCTGGAATGCTGTACAACATTCGGTCAACTGCTTGATCCAAAAAAAATACTGGGTGTAGACTGGGTTTCCGGCCCTCGGACCACGCTGGGCGGCGGACGATGGCCCGGCCAGGTTCAAATGAACCCAGCACAGGAGGCAGACCCATGTATCGATTGCGACTGTTCGCGATTCGCAACGCCCGTGCGTTCGAGTGGATTTACAAATGTGTCGAACGGGGCATGGTCGCGATGGATCCGGTCTTTGCAAAGATCGGCTACAACCGCGTTGAACGCCCCATCGCGCTGGTAGAAAAAGGCGTCAAAAGTCTTTTGTTTGATTGCAAGATGTGCGGACAATGCGTTTTGTCTTCGACGGGTATGTCTTGCCCGATGAACTGCCCCAAGCAACTGCGCAACGGCCCGTGCGGCGGTGTACGTCCCGGTGAGTTCTGCGAGGTGAAGCCCGATATGAAATGCGTCTGGGCTTTGGCCTGGGACGGCGCCAGCCGCATGCAACACGGGGGCAACAAGATAAAAGAGGTTCTTCCGCCCGTGGAACACACGTTGAAGGGATCATCATCCTGGCTGCGGGTCAGCCGCGAGATCGCCGCACGGGAACGCGAGGCCCGGGACGCTGCCCGCGAAACGCTTGCGCAGGCGTTCCCGGAGGCGCGTGAAAACGAACCCTCTGCGGCACCTCTGGCTGCAGAACCCCCCAACGCGGTGAACCGGGAGCTGAAGAAATGAATGATGCCCATCGCAGCGAGGTCGAGCCGATCGGCTATGTGCCTGTTCCCGAGGGCTATGTCTCGCACAGTCGATTGGAAAGAGTTCTGCGTTCGGGTCGCTTTGCGGTGACTGCTGAACTTAACCCGCCAGACAGTGCTGACCCCGAGGATGTGTTTCAGGCGGCACAGCCGCTGGGCGAAGTGGCGGATGCGATCAATGCAACCGATGCGTCTGGTGCCAACTGCCACATGTCTTCGATAGGGATCTGTGCGTTGTTGACCCGCGCAGGGTATTCTCCGGTCTATCAGATTTCCTGCCGAGACCGGAACCGGATCGCCATTCAGGGGGATGTTCTGGGGGCTGCTGCGCTGGGCGTCAGCAACGTGCTGTGCCTGACGGGCGACGGTGTCGGGGTTGGGGATCAACCGGGCGCAAAACCTGTGTTTGACTTTGATTCCCTGACCTTGCTGCGGACGATCCGAACGATGCGCGATCAGGGAAAGTTTCTTTCCGGCCGCAAGATCACGCGCCCCCCTCAACTGTTTTTGGGTGCAGCGGAAAACCCCTGTATACCGCCCTATGACTGGCGCCCGGAACGTCTTGCAAAGAAGGTCGAGGCGGGGGCCGAGTTTATTCAGACCAACTATATCTACGACATTCCGCTCTTTGAAAGGTTCATGGACCGGGTTCGGGAAGCCGGACTGGACGAAAGAGTATTCATCATCGCGGGTGTCGGCCCAATCGCTTCGGCACGCGCGGCACGCTGGATGCGCAGCAATGTGCCCGGAATTCACATCCCGGATCATGTCATCGAGCGGATGGAAAAGGCCGAAAAGCCCGCGGAAGAGGGCAAGAAGATCTGTATCGAACTGATCCAGCAGATCCGGGACATCGCCGGTGTTTCCGGGGTTCACGTGATGGCCTACAGACGTGAACACGTGGTGTCGGAAATCATTCTGGAATCAGGTGCGCTGAAAGGGCGAAAAAGAACCCGTTCTTCCTGACGACCTTGTGTGCATTTGAGTGCCCAAACAAAAAAGGCGCCGGTCCGGCGCCTTTTGCGAGACTGTGTTTGCCAGTCAGTCGAACTTGCGCGACGGGGCAAGCACCATCGCTTCGCCGATCAGGACCTTCTTGCCCTCGACCGAACAATGGCAGTCCAGCTTGACGCGGCGCTTGGCAAAATCGATGTCGATCACTTTCACCTCGGCATAGACCATGTCACCCGGACGCACAGGTGCCAGGAACTTCAGTGACTGACCCATGTAAACGGTGCCATGACCCGGCAGTTGTTCACCAATCACGGCCGAGATCAGACCCGCCGTCAGCATTCCGTGGGCAATACGGCCTTCGAAGATCGTATCGCGGGCATAGTCGTCGTCCAGATGCACCGGATTCCGGTCGGTCGAGACCTGCGCGAACATTTCGATATCTTCATCCGTCACCACTTTGCGCAGGTGGCGGGACATGCCCATTTCGATGTCTTCGATACAGATCGTTCCGCGCGGAAGATTGTCCAACATGTTGCCCTCACTCGAAATCGGCCGTGAAAGAAAAAACCATCATTTGGCCAAGGTTGGCAACTTTATTACTTCGCAGTTGCAGAAAATCAAGTCTTTTCTTATTACCTCAAGCGCCCGATCGTGTAGGTTGGATTGATCTTTTCCCTTTCAATATAGGAGGTTAGAGATTCGTGGTGCGGATGATGCGACGTTTTTGTTTCTGCCGCGGCCAATCCGCCCGAGATGAACAGAGAATCAATGCCCTCTCCCATGCCGCCCAGAATGTCCGTGTGGGGGCCGTCGCCGATCACCAGAATGTCGCTGTCGGGGATGTCGTGCCCCAGTTCCTGCAACCTGCGGCGGGCCAGATCATAGATCGGGGGATGCGGTTTGCCGAAATACAGGCTCTCGCCGCCCATTTCGGTGTACAGCCTGGCCAAAGCACCGGCGCACCATTCGCGCACCTCGCCGCGGTCCACGACAATATCAGGGTTCGCACAAAGCAGTTTCATCCCCATCTGCTTGGCGTACAGGAAATCCGGCCGGTTCACATCCGGGTCGGCCATCGGGTCGAACGGACCGCAGCAGACAATACCCTCGGCTTCCTTCAGCGGCACACGCTCGATATGGATGGGGTGATCCAGCAGTTTCAGCGGTTCGAAAAAGCCCGCATCGCGCTGCCACTCGCCCATGAAGTAAACCTTGTGCCCCACAGCACCCCGGAACATCGCGGATCGCGCGGAATCCCCGCTGGTGGCGATGGTGTCATACGCGTCGGCGGGGACGTTGAATTGCACGAGCTGCTCTGCCACCCCGGCGCGAGGTTTGGGAGAGTTCGTGACCAAGACCACCAGTCCACCCTTGGCGCGATAGGCCTTCAGCGCTTCGACCGCCTCGGGGTAGGCCGTGATGCCGTTGTGAACACAGCCCCAAAGGTCGACGAACAATGCCTTGTAACGGTCCGAGATCTCGGAAAGCGAGGAAACGATCTGGGTCATGGGTGCCTCTGGGTCTGATATCGCGCTGGCGACAGCTATGGCAAAGCTTGGGCCCGAACACCATCCCGCATTCCCGTTTGCGCCAAGGAATGGGTGAATCTGCTACTCGTCTTCGGTAATTTTCGTGACATCCGGGGCCTGCTGAACGTTTTCCGTTCCCAGGATGATCTGGGCCCCGATACGCGGCTGATACCGGATAATGGCCAAGTATCCGGGTCCTAGTTCCTCCTCCAACACCCCGACCAGAGGGGTCTCACGCAGCTTGGGTGGCAGCAAACCGGCAATGGAAGAAACCTTGAACTGTGCTTCGGCCGGCAGATCGACGATCAGCCAAACCTCGGCCCGCTTGCGCTGAGCGTTGACGTCGATGCGGATGATTTCCACGGAAACCGGATCGGCCCATGCACGAATGGACTCGGCCAGTTGCGCCTCGGTCCGCGTTTCCAGATAACGGTTGTAGGTGGACTTCCCAAGCTGCAGGACGACGACGACCAGAAACGCGATCGCGACAAAGACGCTGGCGGTAAAGTTCAGTTTGCGCTTTCCCTTGCTGAAAACCACGGAGCGCGCGGCATAGACAAGATAAACCGCGCAGGCTGACAGAATGATCGCGCCAAGATTCGTTGCGAAAAGCAGCCCTGCCTCATAGGCCTCGGCGGGTTCGTCAAAATATAAAAGAATGCCCGAGGCCGACAGCGGGGGAACAAGCGAAACGCCGATGGCCGCGCCGGGTAGAAGGCTCAATTCGGATTTGTTGATCTGAACATAGGCCCCGGCCACACCGGCAGCGAGCGCGACGATCAGGTCTTCGGTGCCGGGATCGGTGCGCGCCAGGACCTGGTCGGGGATCAAAATGCCACGGGGAACATCTGCGACATAGACCAGAAACCATGCCATCATCACGCAGACAATGGCGGCCAGGCAAACCGTAAGCGCCAGCGTCACCGCGCGTTTCAACCATCCCATGACCATCGCGGCGGCCACCCCGAGGATCGGGGTCATCAGCGGCGCCACAAGCATGGCCGCGATCACGACAGCGCCTGAGTTGCGCAGCAAACCCATGGTGGCAATCACGACCGACAGCGTCAGCAACATTGCAAAACGTCGCCAATACGCCGCCTTGTCGGCACCTTCAAAAAGAAGGATGCTGCGGGTGGTGCTCAGTTTTCGTACGACCATTGCATTTACCTGACCTGGGATAGGCTTTTGACCCCCGGTCAGACTAACAACCGGCAACGCCTCCGCAAATGGCTGTCAGCAAAGAAAAAAGGCGCCCGAATTGGACGCCTTCATATTTGGGTCGCTTGAGGATCAGACCTTCAGGTTCGGAATGATCTGCTTTTTACGACTCATGATACCGGGCAGAACTACGGCGTCGCCGTCCACGGTTGCGCCAAAGCTTTTCTCGGCCACGGTTTTGACCAGATCATTGGGGACCAGCAGCGTGGCCTCTTCGTTCAGGATATCAACCACGAACAGCAGCACCTGCTCGACGCCGTCTTCCTTGGCAACGGCCACCATCGAGTCCGCCAGGCTGGCCTTGCGGTCCAGAACGACGCCGGGAGCGGTGGTTTCCAGAACCGAGACCCGGAATTTGGTGCCGTCGACCTCGTATTCTTTACTGTCCATGCGGATCAACTCGGCGTCCGAAAAGGACGAGACATCCGATTTCGCCGCGAACATGTCTGCGGCATATGCCGAAATGTCCAGCTCGAGCTCGGCCGCCAGACGTTCTGCAACCTCGCGGTCATGCGCCGTGGTGGTGGGTGAGCGGAATTCCAGAGTATCCGACAGAATGCAGGTAAGCGCGGCGCCCTTGATGGCGTCGGGCATCTTGGCCGCATCTTCGCCCATCAGATCAACCATGATGGTGGCGGTGCAGGCCAGGGGGCGCACTGTGATGTCGATCGGGCCTTTGGTTTCCAGGCCGCCGACCAGCTTGTGATGGTCGATGATGGCGCGGATGTCCGCGTCGTTGATGTTGGCCGGCAGTTCGGCGGGGTTGTTGGTGTCGACGATAACCACCGGCGTTTCCGCGGGCAGGTCCTCAAGGATCCGCGGCTTGGGCAGGTCCCAGTTTTCCAGCATGAATGTTGCTTCGGTGTTGGGTTCACCCAGCAGTACGGGTTCGGTCTGCTCACCCTTGACCTCGTTCAGGTACCACGACCACAGGATCGGCGAGCCTGTGGAATCTGTGTCGGGGGATTTGTGGCCAAATACTAGCGTCGTCATGTCAGTGTCCTGCGGAATGGAAATTTGCGCGCCTTATAGGGCGGCTAAAGGCCGTTGTCACGCCGCTGAGCACTGTCTGCGACGCTTGGTCTGAAAACCGCTGGGCCCGTTCAGAACTCGGCGCGTGTCAGAACGTATCCGGCTTCTTCCAGCTGATTCAGCAGGCCGTAATCATCGCTCAGGTGTCCCGCGCCGACTGCAATCACAACTGTCTGATCCCTGATGTCCAAAATCTGCGCCATCCAGTTGGCATTTCGCTGCACCAGCAATTGCTGCTCGAAATCCTGCCATTCCGTATCGAAGGCTTCGGGGCTCAGGCCCGACTGCTCCAGCCCCTGTAGGCGGGCAAGCTGTAAGATCTCGGCGTGCTTTTCTTCAAGATACGCGTTGGCCATGGTGGCCAACTGGTCTGCATTGCCCTGCATCGCCCCGGACAGGCGCACAAGCGACTCGACCTGTTTCTCAAGCGGATAACTGTCGAACATGGCCATAAGGTCTTCGATTCGTTCCAGCGAGTGCTGCGGGATACCTTTTTCAACGGCCAGATCGTTCAGGCGGGCGTCCATTCCATAAGTTGAATTCGGGTCCTCGATCATGCAGGGCGGAATGCTCAGCATCATGGTCAGGAACCACGGACGCATCTTCGCAGCCATCCAGCCGGGGATGCCGCGCTGGGCCAGGGCTGCGGACAGCGCATCCCAGTCGTTTTCCTCCATCAGATCGATCAACGTAGGGCCCGAGGTAATCATTACCGCACTCAGGTCGTTGGCCATCGTCTTTTCGAAGGCGTCCATGTCGTGCTGAGTGACTTCGAAATAAAAGGCGTCCGCTTTGCTGAGTTCGGGCGACAGGCGGTCAATCACGTCTTCCATGCGCGGATCGTAACTGTGCAACGTGCCGATGATGTGCAAAACCGTGTCGCCCTTGCGTGCAATCCAGTGATTGCCTTCGGGATAAGCGATCTGGCCCACTGCACTTTGCAATTTTGTCCGGGTTTCCTCGGGCAGTCGTGGCCGCAGGTCCACCCCCTCGCACGCGGCCTGAGCCGGGATCGGAAACAGAAGGAACGCAAGAAACGTGAGCAAACGCATGGGGCCAGCCTGAATGGTGTCAAGAAGTTGAACCCAGACTTAGGCACGCCACCTGCCGATGTTCAAGCCGCCCGTCTGGTATTCCCTGGCAATCTGCGTAGCATGGCCACATGAACCGCGAGCAGGATCTCTATCCCCCGGTCAAGGCGCTGCTGGAGCGTCAGGGATACACCGTCAAGGGTGAAGTCGGCGCAGCCGACATCGTGGCGGTGCGCGATGGGGATACGCCGGTGATCGTCGAACTGAAACTGCGGTTCACGCTGTCCCTGTTTCATCAGGCGATCACCCGGTTGAAACTCACCGATCTGGTCTATGTTGCCGTCTGCAAACCCACCGGCCGAACGGCCCGGCGGGCGCTGAAAGATAATCTGGCACTGTGTCGTAGGCTCGGCCTGGGCCTGATCACCGTGCGGGCTGATGGTACGGTCGAGGTTCAGTGCGATCCCGGCCCCTACGCGCCCCGAAAGAACAAAGCCAGGGCCGCACGGTTGCTGCGCGAATTCGACCGGCTGCAAGGCGACCCGAACGCCGGGGGCGCGACGCGCCATGGTATCGTGACGGCGTATCGGCAGGATGCGCTGAAATGTGCGGCCTATCTGGCCGAGAATGGCCCGTCAAAGGGGGCGGACGTCGCCAGATCGGTCGCGGTCCCGGTCGCCACCCGGCTTATGCGGGAAAACCACTACGGGTGGTTCGAGAAGGTTGAAAAAGGCATCTATGGGCTTACATCAGAGGGCGCAGAAGGGTTGAAGCATTGGGCCTATAGCTGGGAACAGGCTGACTGATCCATTTTGCAAAAAAATCTCTCACAAATTGTTGACTCGGACTTTTAGACTCCCTAGCTATGCGTCGTTATCACTCACACACCCCGAGTGCTAACGCCTCGTCGGAAGGCGGGGGGAGGATAGATAAACTTTGAGCCCAAGGAGCTACAAAGATGGCATTGAAACCGCTTCATGACCGTGTGCTGGTTCGCCGCGTAGAGAGCGAAGAGAAAACCGCAGGCGGCCTGATCATTCCTGACAGCGCAAAAGAAAAGCCAAGCGAAGGCGAAGTCGTCGCAACCGGCGAAGGTGCGCGCAAGGACAGCGGCGAACTGATCGCAATGGCTGTCAAGGCTGGCGACAAGATCCTGTTCGGCAAATGGTCGGGCACCGAGGTTCAGGTCAACGGCGAAGAGCTGCTGATGATGAAAGAAAGCGACATCATGGGGATCATCGAGTAAGCGCGCGCTTTCTCTGATCTTCATTTCAAATCAATTTCTCAAGGAGAAACGACATGGCTGCAAAGGACGTCAAATTCGACACCGATGCCCGCAACCGTATGCTGAAGGGTGTGAACATCCTGGCCGACGCGGTTAAAGTGACCCTGGGCCCCAAAGGCCGCAACGTGGTTCTGGACAAATCCTTCGGCGCGCCGCGCATCACCAAAGACGGTGTTTCGGTTGCCAAGGAAATCGAACTGGAAGACAAGTTCGAAAACATGGGCGCGCAGATGGTGAAAGAAGTCGCCAGCCGCACCAATGACGAAGCCGGCGACGGCACCACCACCGCAACCGTTCTGGCACAGGCGATCGTAAAAGAAGGCCTGAAGCAGGTTGCAGCTGGCCTGAACCCGATGGACCTGAAGCGCGGCATCGACCTGGCAACTGCCAAGGTTGTTGAAGGCATTAAAGCTGCTTCGCGCGAAGTCAAAGACTCGGCAGAAGTCGCTCAGGTTGGCACAATCTCGGCCAACGGCGAAGCGGAAATCGGCCAGCAGATCGCAGACGCGATGCAGAAGGTTGGCAACGAAGGCGTTATCACCGTCGAAGAAAACAAAGGTCTGGAAACCGAGACCGACGTTGTCGAAGGTATGCAGTTCGACCGTGGCTACCTGTCGCCTTACTTCGTCACCAACGCAGACAAGATGATCGCAGAGCTCGACGACTGCATGATCCTGCTGCACGAAAAGAAACTGTCCTCGTTGCAGCCGATGGTTCCGCTGCTGGAGCAAGTGATCCAGTCGCAGAAACCGCTGCTGATCATTGCCGAGGATGTTGAAGGCGAAGCGCTGGCAACTCTGGTTGTCAACAAACTGCGCGGCGGCCTGAAAATTGCTGCTGTCAAAGCACCTGGCTTCGGCGATCGCCGTAAGGCCATGTTGCAGGATATCGCAATCCTGACCGGCGGTCAGGTTATCAGCGAAGATCTGGGCATGAAGCTCGAGTCCGTGACCATGGACATGCTGGGCACCGCCAAGAAAATCGAAATCACCAAAGACGAAACCACCATCGTCGACGGTGCTGGCGAGAAAGCCGAGATCGAAGCACGTGTTGCTCAGATCCGCACCCAGATCGAAGAAACCACCAGCGACTACGACCGCGAGAAGCTGCAAGAGCGCGTTGCCAAACTGGCAGGCGGTGTTGCCGTTATCCGCGTCGGCGGCATGACCGAAGTCGAAGTGAAAGAGCGCAAAGACCGTGTGGACGATGCTCTGAACGCAACACGCGCTGCCGTTCAGGAAGGCGTTGTTGTGGGCGGTGGTGTTGCTCTGGTCCAGGCCGGTAAAGCACTGGAAGCTCTGAAAGGTGCAAACGCCGATCAGGACGCAGGTATCAACATCGTTCGCAAGGCAATCGAAGCGCCGCTGCGTCAGATCGCCGAGAACGCAGGTGTCGACGGCGCGGTTGTAGCCGGCAAGGTCCGCGAATCGTCGGACGCAGCATTCGGCTTCAACGCGCAGACCGAAGAATATGGCGACATGTTCTCGTTCGGTGTGATTGACCCGGCCAAAGTGGTTCGGACTGCTCTGGAAGACGCTGCATCGGTTGCTGGCCTGCTGGTCACCACCGAAGCAATGGTTGCCGACAAGCCGGCCAAGGAAGGCGCGGCACCTGCCGGCGGCATGCCCGACATGGGCGGTATGGGCGGCATGATGTAAGCACGTCGAATTCGCCCCGGCGAATTCTGACGACCCGACAGGCGCTTGGCGATATCGCCAAGCTGCCGATAGGGAAGCCGTATAGCTTAAGAACGGGGTCGCCTTCGGGCGGCCCCGTTTTGTGTTGACAGTTCTGTTTTCAAGGCGTGTTTAGACGCTGCTTTGTCCGGCGCCGGATGTCTGTTCCCACAACCTTCGCGAAAGTGAGTGTGCAAATCCCGCCCAAACGGCTATGCGGATGGCATGAGATTGTTTTTGCTCACCGCCCTGACCATGTGTGCCTTTGCGGCGAACTCCATTCTGAACCGGTTGGCCATCGACAGCGGAGCCAGCGATCCGACCGGATTTGCCATCGTTCGGGTTTTGGCGGGGGCCGTGGTCCTGGCCGCTCTTGTGCTGGCACGCGGAGGGCGCCTTCCGCTGCGCAATCGAAGGCGGATCATTGGCGCGGGGTCGTTGACGCTCTACATGATCGGATTTTCAATCGCCTACCTGACGCTGGATGCAGGCTTGGGTGCATTGATTTTGTTCGGCGTGGTGCAAATTACGATGTTTTCTGTCGGCGCATTGACGGGTGCTACTCCGACCGCCCGGCAGGTGGCAGGGGCAGGGGTTGCGCTTGCAGGTCTTGCCTATGTGCTGTGGCCGAATGGCGCCGTTCAGGTCGACTTGGCTGGCGCGGCTTTGATGGCCGCCGCCGGTATTGGTTGGGCCCTTTACTCTATAGCGGGTCGATCAGAAACAAACCCGCTGGAGGGAACGGCCGCCAATTTCATCGTCGCATTGCCGTTGACTGCCCTGGCGATGCTTGCCGGCGGCAGCGTCTGGCAGATGAGCGGGGCGGGATATCTGCTGGCCGTCCTGTCCGGCGCGGTAACATCCGGGCTTGGCTATGCTTTGTGGTATCGTGTTTTGCCTCAATTGGCCCCGTCCGTGGCGGCTGTCGTTCAACTCAGCGTGCCGGTGATCGCAATTCTCGGCGGTGTCGTCTTTCTGGGCGAGATTGCCGGAGCACGGCTGATCATCGGCGCCACGCTTGTTTTGGGCGGTATCGCGCTGGCCGTGCTGCGACGTCATCGGGGCTAGGGCTTTTATCAAAGGCTGATAGGCTTTATCTGGCGGTTATGAAACTTTTGATTGCCTTGCTCTTCTGCCTCGTTCCTGCCGCAGCCAGTGCGAAATGTGTGATTCTTCTGCACGGTCTCGCGCGCACCGAGGCCTCGTTTACCGTGATGGAGCAGCTGTTCAAGGCGCATGACTATACCGTAGTGCGCCACGGGTATCCATCGACCGAAATCGGTATTCCGGAACTGGCAAGGCAAACCATACCGGACGCGCTTGCGGCATGTGGCGATGACAAAGCCAATGTCGTTGCGCATTCCATGGGCGGTATCCTGTTGCGCTATTGGCTCAAGGACCATCGGCCCGAAAACCTGGGTCGTGTCGTCATGCTCGGCCCGCCCAATCAGGGCAGCCAGTTGGTCGATGAGCTGAGCGCATGGGAAGTGTTTGGGTATCTGAACGGCCCGGCGGGCCTGCAATTGGGCACAGGTCCCGAAGGCATTCCGCGCCGCCTGCCGCCGGTGGATTTTGAACTGGGGGTGATCGCGGGTGAGAATTCGCTCAACCCGCTGTTTTCCTCGCTGATCGACGGGCCGGATGACGGCAAGGTTTCGGTTGAAACCACCAAGGTCGAAGGGATGAAGGATCATCTTGTTCTTCCGGTGACCCACACGTTCATGATGAACAACCCGCGGGTTATGGCACAGGCGCTGCATTTCATCGAATTCGGCCAATTCGATCGGCAGATCACCTGGCTGGACGGCGTGATGGAGATAATCGACGAGATCTGCATCGGGCAGGATTGCTCGGAACCTGACTCGGAGCCCACACAATGACTTTTCTGGATCTGACGTTGACCGGCGCAGAGGTTCTGTTGCCGCAGGATGGGCTGTTGCGCTGCGATCTCTCGATGGCGGAGGGCGTTATTCAGCAAGATCGGACCGGGCGCAGGGTTGACCTGACCGGTTATCTTGTCCTGCCCGGTATCGTCGATCTGCACGGGGACGGGTTCGAACGCCACATCGCCCCGCGCCGGGGCGCAATGAAGCAAATGAACGAAGGTATTCTGGCAGCCGACGCCGAACTGGCCGCCAATGGCATCACCACCGCGGTGCTGGCGCAGTTCTACAGCTGGGAAGGTGGCGTGCGCGGCCCCGAGTTTGCCGCGCAGGTATTTCGGGCCATCGCTGCGGTCAAGAACAGCACCGTCACGGATCTGATCCCACAATTGCGGTTCGAGACCAACATGCTGGAGGACTACGAAGGTCTGGCCCATCGTATCGCCGAATGGCAGGTGCCCTATGTGGTGTTCAATGATCACCTGCCGCATGATCGTTTGGCGCAGGGCAAAAAGCCGCCGCGCCTGACCGGGCAGGCGTTGAAGGCCGGACGCAATCCGGATGCGCATTTTGAGATGCTGCTCAATATGCATGCCCGCAGGAACGAGGTTCCCGCTGCCGTCGAAGCACTCAGCGCCGAACTTGTCTCAATGAGGGTGCGTTTGGGCAGCCATGATGACGCGACCGCCGAGACTAGGGCATGGTGGCGCGACCGGGGCGTGCGCATTGCCGAATTCCCCGAAACGCTTGAAGCCGCCGAAGCCGCGCGTTCTGCCGGGGATCACGTTATCCTCGGTTCTCCCAACGTCGTGCGGGGCGGATCACACAAGGGGAACGCAAGCGCCGTCGAACTGATCGCCATGGGGCTCTGTGATGCGTTGGCCTCGGATTATCACTATCCCAGCCCGCGCCGCGCGGCGCTGATGCTGGCCAAAACCGGTCTGCTGGATCTGGCCAGTGCCTGGGCGCTGGTCTCGTCCGGCCCCGCGCGGGTGCTGGACATGCAGGACAGGGGCACGCTCGTGCCGGGAAAACGCGCGGATCTGGTCATCCTGGATGCGGACACCCATCGCGTTGCAGCCACCCTGGCCGGTGGGCGCGTCAGTTACATGTCAGGCGACATCGCCGCCCGGTTTCTGGATTAGGCACCGCAAAACCTTCATCTTTTCCCAAATACTCTCGCCGAAGGCGTCGCGCGCAGGCGCAATAGCCTCAACGTTTGATGCGGTTGAAGTGCCCCATCTTGCGCCCGGCCTTTACCTCGGCCTTGCCATAGAGATGCAGCGCCACATCCCGCTCGCGCGCCAGCTCAGGCACGCGGTCCATGTCGTCGCCGATCAGGTTCTCCATCACCACGTCCGAATGGCGCTGCCCGTCCCCCAAAGGCCAGCCCGCCACCGCGCGGATGTGCTGTTCGAACTGATCGACAGCACAGCCGTTCTGCGTCCAGTGGCCCGAGTTATGCACGCGCGGAGCGATCTCGTTCACGATCAGTCCGCCGGGTGTCACGAACAGCTCAACGCCCATCACGCCGACATATTCGAGAGCGTTCAGAATATTGGCCGCCAGCAGGATGGCATCGGTGCGCTGGGCGGGGGACAGGCGGGCAGGGATGGTGGTGGTGTGCAGGATACCGTCGCGATGCACATTCTCACCCGGATCGAAACAGGCGACCTGACCGTCCAGACCGCGGGCCGCGATGATCGACACCTCGTGCGAAAAATCCACAAACCCTTCCAGAATGGCCGGTGCCCCGGCCATATTGGCCAGAGCGGCCTCGGCATCCTCAGGCTTGCGTAGCCGGGCCTGCCCCTTGCCGTCATAACCAAAGCGACGGGTTTTCAGGATGGCGGGTGTCCCGATCTGTTCGATCGCCGCATTCAGGCTGTTCAGGTCGGCGATATCCGCAAACGGGGCCGTCTTCAGGCCCAGCTCTTGCAGAAATGTCTTCTCGGTCAACCTGTCCTGGCTGACCCGCAAGGCCTCGCGCCCGGGGCGGATCGGGCGGTGCGCTTCCAGAATGTCCAGCGCTTCGGTCGGGATGTTCTCGAACTCGTAAGTGATGACATCGACCGCATCGGCAAAGGCTTTCAGCGCGTCTGCATCGTCATAAGCCGCGATGGTGACGCGATCCGCAACCTGCCCCGCCGGCGGGTTCGCACCCGGCTCATAGATATGGCTGACAAAACCCAGCCTGGCGGCTGCCACGGACAGCATCCGGCCCAGCTGACCACCCCCCAGAATCCCGATCACTGCACCTTGGGCGAGCATTTCCGCCATCTTCAACTCTCCAAACGTTTGCCAATTGCCCCAAGCGCGGAACGCAGCGCCTTGTGCGCGCGCCCGTCTTTCAGGGCGTCCGTCATTTGCAGGCTCAGCGTGCCCTCCGTCGCCAGCGCGTCACGCTCCTGCGCTAACCGCCCGGAAGTGCCTTTTTCCATCGAGGCCAGAAAACCCGCCATCAACTGCGTTGTATAGAACTCGGCCCCGTCCGCATCACCGGTTGCGTCACCCAGCCATTCGGCACCCGTTGCCATCAGGTCCAGAATGCCGGGAACCATGGCACAAATGGCGAAATGCGCGTTCAGCGCGGCTTCATCCGCAACCTTGATCACCGGGTTCTCGGGCTCGAACAGTTCCGCCAGCAGGCGATCATTGCCAAAGGCGGCCATCGGGCAGCCGCCGGTTTCCAGAAAACCCAGCGGGATGGTCTGCACGAAATCCGACGCCGGGGCGCAAAGCGCGGCCAGATGCTCGGCCGAAACCGCCGCCATGACCGACACGATCTGCTGATCGGCGCGGAATGTCAGCGGGTTCAGAGCCTCGGCCGCGATATGCGGGCGCAGGCACAGGAACACGATGTCCGAGGTGTCAATCACGGCCTGAGGCGCAGCGACGGTCACGCCCAGTTCGGCCTTCAAGGCGGCTGAAACCTTGGCGTTGCGCTCGGTCACGCTGATCTGGTGCCCCTTGGCGGCCATCAGCCGCGCAATCGGCGCGGCGATATGGCCGGTGCCGATAAAGCCGATCCGGCTCATCCCTGCGGTTCCTGGGGGATCGAGGCTGACAACGCGTCACGCCAGCTGTCCAGCCGTTCGGCCAAAGCATCATCCTGCAATGCAAGAATGCCCGCCGCCATCAGGCCGGCATTGGCCCCGCCGGCGGACCCGATCGCCATGGTCGCCACCGGAAATCCCTTGGGCATCTGCACGATGGAATACAGCGAATCCACGCCCGACAAGGCTCGGCTCTGCACCGGGACGCCAATCACAGGCACCCGCGTTTTCGACGCCATCATGCCCGGAAGATGCGCAGCCCCACCTGCACCTGCAATGATCACCTGCAACCCACGCGAAACAGCGGTTTTGCCATAGTCCCACAGCCGGTCCGGCGTGCGGTGGGCCGATACGATGCGTGCTTCGTAGGCGACGCCCAGTTCGTCCAGAATATCCGCGGCCTCCTTCATCGTGGGCCAGTCCGACTGGCTGCCCATGATGATCCCCACTTTCACATCGCTCATCCGCATACGTCCCCGCGCTCAGAAAGAGCGCGCACTATAGCCAAATCCGGTTGGCTGGCAATGCGGTACAGGGCGTTCAGGCGATGATATCGGGCGTCAGGCGGTCTTCGATCAGGCGGATGATGTCTTTCAGGCGCAGTTTCTCTTTTTTCAGGCGCCGCAAGGTCAGTTGGTCGGCCGTTCCCTTGTCATGCAATGCCTGAATCGCCTCGTCCAGATCGCGGTGCTGTCGGCGGAAGACCTCAAGCTCAACACGCAATACTTCATCTGTTTTCATCGAAAGATCGGTAGGCGCGTTCATTGGCGACTCGAGTTGGTTGTGGTGCTTGGCCAACAAGATAGTGTGTCAGACGTTATCGCGCCAGACCTTGTGGACATCCTGGTTTCTTCCCATATTCTATTGCAGGCGGTTGCCAGAACGGGGCCGCACACCACGTCGCTTTTACAAAGAAGGACGAAAATACGTGTCGAAACTTACTCTAGGCTCATACCCGCATCTTTTGGGGTTCGAGCAGTTGGAACGCCTTCTGGAACGGTCTGCAAAGGCCGGAAATGAGGGATACCCGCCCTATAACATCGAACAGACTTCGGATTTTTCCTATCGCATCACTCTTGCGGTGGCCGGGTTTGCCGAAGAGGATCTGTCAATCACGATCGAGGATCGCCAGTTGGTGATCCGGGGCCGTCAGCGCGACGACAGCGAGGGGCGCATCTTCCTGCATCGCGGCATTGCGGCGCGTCAGTTCCAGCGCATGTTCGTGCTGGCCGATGGCGTCGAAGTGGGCGAGGCGATCATGGAAAACGGTCTGCTGCATGTGGATCTGACCCGCGCCGTGCCGGAAACCGTGGTTCAGACGATCAACATACGGAAGGGGTAAGAGCAATGAATACACCGATTGAAATCAACGCCCAGGGCAACCGTATTGTCTATGTCAAAACGGTTGAAGTATCTGAATTGCCTTGGGAAGTTCGTGAACAGGCCGGCGATCTGGATCAGCTTTACGCCGTCCACGATTCCGACGGGCAGCAACTGGCGCTGGTCGCTGACCGCAAGCTGGCCTTCGTGCTGGCGCGCGAACATGACCTGTCTCCGGTGGCGGTTCACTAGGCGGCCTGAAACACTGCTGAAAAAACGTGACATTCTCCGCCTATGCAGTGATCGTGCCACAAATGCTAAAGCAGGAGTGGCTTCATGGGCTGGTTTGACTTTGACTGGGTGGACGCCTTCAGTGATCGCGCCTTCGGTGGCAACGGATGTGCCGTCGTCCATGAAGGTGCGCGCCTGACGCAAGAGGTCTGCATGGCCTATGTGCGCGAAACCTCTCTGGTCGAATGCACCTTTACCGGGCCGTCCGACGTGGCCGACATCCGCGTCCGCTACTTTCTGGCCAGCCGCGAAATTCCCTTTGCGGGGCATCCGACTATCGCCACCGTCGCGGCGATGCGATTCCGCGGCATGATCTCGGGCGATGGTCTGACGCTGGAAACCGGTGCCGGCCTGGTGTCGATCCGGTTGCAGGGGGATCAGATCGAAATGACTCAGGTCGCACCGCAATTCGGTACGCACGTTCCCGCGGAACTGGTGGCGGCAGCGGTCAGTCTGCCAACGGGAGCCATCATTTCTCCGCCTCAAATGGTTTCGACCGGCTTGCCGTTCTGCATCACTGTTCTGCAGAATCATGCGGCCTTGCGGGCCGCTCAACTGGTTGAAGGCCCGTTGCGCAAAGTGGCTGAAACTGCGGGGTATTCCGGCTCGGACATGGCCGAGCCGTTTCTTGTCACGCTGCAAGGGGCAACCGATGAGGGGGATACGTTTTCGCGCCTTCTCATGGCACCGCCCAGCCCGCCCGAAGATCCGTTTACCGGGTCTGCCACCGGTGCGATGGCCGCCTATTTGTGGAAACATGGCTTGATGCAAAAGGAAAGCTTCATCGCCCAGCAGGGTCACGATATGGGCCGCCCCGGGAAGGCCGTCGTCACGCGTGTCGGCCCGCCTGATGCGATGACGGGCATCAGGGTTTCTGGTCAGGGGCATATCCTGATGCGCGGGCAGGTCGACCTGCCGGAAACGCCGACACACTAGGCGGGCGTTGACCAAGGGCTGACCCGCGAAACCCTGGCCGGATGCGACGGGCTACATCCAGGCCAACCGCAGAATCGGGGCCGTACTTGGTTCGATCCCATGTCGTTTGCACAACCTGTCCAGATATGACCCTGAAACCGGCAGCCCGCCCATCCGGTTGGCCATCAGTTTCTTTTGGTGGCCGTAGATGTGTACCGAATGCACGGTTTCGGTTTCGATTTCGTTCGTCGCGATGCGCGGATCGTGTAGCTTCCACAATTCCTCCTGCGCCAGCGGATAAAAGGTTTCAGCAGTCATGGCATGGCGGTCCTCTGCCGTCTGGCGCAGGAAATGGCCAAAGGCTTTGGGCCCCGAACTGGCCCAGGGCAGGGCTTCGATGCCCCAGCGTTCCCCTCTTGCGGTTCGTTCCCGATTGTGGCGCTGCAATCTGCGTCCACGCCAGGGTTGGGACGGGTTAGACGACATGACAAATTTCAGCATCTGTTCCAGGGTCGCCGATCTTGTGGGCAGGCGCAGCACACCCGTCGGGAAGTCGCCCCGCCTGGAGCGACCGAACACGAAATCCGTCGAAAAGTCGAACGCCCGTACGCAATAGGCATCCAGATCGACCCAGATCACCTCGCTTTGCCGCATCAAGTGCAGCCGGAAAATATCCGAGAAGACGGCAACGCCCTGCCTATCTTCGGCATCGACCACAAAAGGTGGCGGCCAGAAAACGTCGCTGGCAAGGCGGGTTTCGACACCTGCCGGAATGCCTTTTACCTCGTGCGCGACATAAAGGACGAAGCGGTGGCCATGATCCAGAAAGGACTGAAGGCAGAGTTGCTCTAACCAACTCAGATCGGATCCAAACCAGAAACTGGCAATGGTCGGAGACTTGTTCGTCATCTCAGTTTCACACCCGCCTTGAGGTCCTGAAAAGCATCAGGACCAGCGGCAATTGTCAATTGGCGACCAAAAAAGGAACGGCCCCCGGAATGACCGGGGACCGCCAAACAAGGTCAGATGAGACCGTTATCCGTTTGCTGCGATCAGGCCCATGCTTTCCAGTTTCAGCAGCACCTGATGGGCGCAGTTGTCGACCTCGACATTTTCGGTCTCGACCCGCAGCTCGGGGTTCTCCGGAACATCGTATGGGTCCGAGATGCCGGTGAACTCCTTGATCTTGCCCTCGCGCGCCAGCTTGTACAGACCCTTGCGGTCGCGGCGTTCGCATTCCTCGATGCTGGTGGCCACATGAACCTCGCAGAAGGCACCGAACTGTTCGATCTCTTCCCGCACGGCACGGCGCGTGGTGGCATAGGGCGCGATCGGGGCGCAGATGGCGATGCCGCCGTTCTTGGTGATCTCGGAGGCCACATACCCGATGCGGCGGATGTTCAGGTCGCGGTGTTCCTTCGAGAAGCCCAGTTCCGAACTGAGGTTCTTGCGCACGATGTCGCCATCCAGCAGCGTCACCGGGCGGTCGCCCATCTCCATCAGCTTGACCATCAGCGCGTTGGCGATGGTCGACTTGCCCGAGCCCGAAAAGCCGGTGAAGAAGACGGTGAAACCCTGCTTGGAGCGCGGCGGGAAGCGGCGGCGCAGTTCCTCGACCACTTCGGGGAACGAGAACCACTCGGGGATTTCCAGCCCTTCACGCAGGCGGCGGCGCAGTTCGGTGCCCGAGATGTTCAGGATCGTGACGTTGTCCTTGTCGAGAATCTCGTCATTCGGTTCGTACTGGGCGCGTTCCTGCACATAGACCATGTGCTTGAAATCCACCATTTCAACGCCGATTTCGTCCTGGAACTGTCGGAACAGATCCTGCGCGTCATAGGGGCCGTAGAAATCCTCACCTTTGCTGTTCTTGCCGGGGCCCGCGTGGTCGCGGCCAACGATGAAGTGGGTGCAGCCGTGGTTGGCGCGGATCAGGCCGTGCCAGACGGCCTCGCGCGGGCCAGCCATGCGCATGGCCAGGTTCAGCAGGCTCATCGAGGTGGTCGAGGCGGGGTACTTGTCCAGCACCGCCTCGTAACAGCGCACACGGGTAAAGTGATCGACGTCGCCCGGTTTGGTCATGCCCACGACCGGGTGGATCAGCAGGTTGGCCTGTGCCTCTTTGGCGGCGCGGAAGGTCAGCTCCTGATGCGCGCGGTGCAGTGGATTGCGGGTCTGGAAGGCCACGATGCGGCGCCAGCCCAGCTTGCGGAAATAGGCGCGCAATTCATTCGGCGTGTCGCGGCGGCCACGGAAATCGTAATGCACGGGCTGTTGGATTCCGACCACCGGTC
Organism: Ruegeria sp. HKCCE3926; assembly: GCF_017872515.1. NCBI lineage: Bacteria > Pseudomonadati > Pseudomonadota > Alphaproteobacteria > Rhodobacterales > Roseobacteraceae > Ruegeria > Ruegeria sp. HKCCE3926. The sequence goes on from NZ_JAEDOU010000001.1 coordinate 89,404, forward strand.
CGCCCAGATAGACCTTGCCGGCCACGTTGTGCAGATAGTTCACCGCCGGGTGAGCGTCGTCATCAGCGCCAAAGACCTTCTCGGCCTCGCGCGCCTTGTCCGGGGTCCAGCGGTCGGTCACGGTCATGGTGCCCAGGATCACGCCTTCCTGATCGCGCAGAGCGATGTCCTGCCCAAGTTCGATCCGATCCGCGAAGTCTTCGCTGACATCCAAAGTGATGGGCATTGGCCAAAGCGTTCCATCGGCCAGGCGCATATTCTCGACCACATTGTCGTAATCTGCTTCGCTCAGAAATCCCTTGAGCGGGTTGAACCCGCCATTCATCAGCAGTTCCAGGTCGCAGATCTGACGCGGGCTCAGATCCCAGCTGGTCAGGTCGGCCGCTTCCACCTTCAGCTTCTGCGCCGAATCGTATGACACATACAGTTCGGGGATCGGGGCCAGATTGCTTAACATCGTCATTGGAATTCTCTTGTCGCAGTGTTGATTTGCCAGTGGATATCGGGCGGTTTCGAGGCGTTTGCACCGGCTGACAGGCGAAGTCCACAGGCGGGAATGTAACAAAGGAGGATATGCGCCGAATATTTTTGAATTGGAAGAAATTTCTAATTCACAAGTCAAATCGATGATCTGATCCTTGCAATCAGAGGTTATTCGTTCAAGCGGAGTATTTCTGTTCCTGTTTTGTGACGTTTTGCTCAAGTATGGACGCACGGGTGACTGGCAGGGCGGGAATCGGTTCAGACACGCCGCGCAACTGGAACAACCTGATTTCGTCCTGTGGCACGACGACATCTGCGGCCTTCAGCAACGCTTCCGAGACCAGCAATTCGACCTTCAGCGCCTTGGTTTCGCTTTCAAGGCGACTGGCGACATTGACGGCGTCGCCGATTATGGTTTTCGACGCATGCCCCGCCGCGCCGATCTCACCCACCACCAGATCCCCAAGATGCAGACCCATCCCGATGCGAATGCCGGGGCTGCCTTCGGCCTCGAGCTGTGCATTGAATTCATCGAGGGCGTGGCTGATGTCGATGGCGGCTTTCAATCCGGCACGGGCGGACGCCGCCGCATTCGGCTTTTCAAAAACGGCAAGCAGCCCGTCTCCCATGTATTTGTCCACGACACCGCCTTCCTTGGTGATGGCAGGCACGACGGCGTCGAAAAACCGGTTCAGCAGGAACACGATGTCATAAGGCAATTGGCCGGTCGTGCGCGCGGTAAAGCCGCGCATGTCCAGAAACAGAACAGCCAACTGGCGTTCCTGACCCTGACTGGCATGTCCGCGTATGCGTCCGCCATCTGGCCTGAAGACCCGAAAAACGGTGGTGGGTTCTGTCGGGCGTATCTGGCAGGCCAGTCGCGTCTGTGACGATGCACCCACAGCAGCAAGGCTGCGCGCTTCGACATCGCCGGGCGGCGGCAGGGCGTCGTTGCCATCCTCTACGATGACTCGGCATGTGGTGCAGCGCCCCTTTCCGCCGCACAGGGCCGCATGCGGGACGCCGTTTACCTGCGAAATCTCAAGCAGGGTCATGCCTTTTTCCGCGACAACTTCAGGCCCTTTGGCGTAACGCACGCGCACCGAATGCCTGCGTCGCCACAGTTTGCGCCCGATGTAAACCAGACCCGTTGCACCAAGGGCCAGCCAGAACACCATAAGGCCATAGTCTTTTACACTGAACAGGGTCTGGAAGGTCTCGGGCGACGGCCAGTTGTAGTGCTCGATATATTGCTCGCGCAGGAATTCATCAGCGAAGTCGGCCCATATGCGGCGCCCCTCGGTCAGCAGGCCGGCCAACGCGAAAAAAGGCACGAAAACCGCAACACCGATCAGATAGGGCGCGACCCGCGACCACCACCGGGTCAGCCGCAGCCACATATGCAAGCCGATGCAGCCGTGTATCCAAACGATCAGCAACAAGGCGCTTTGCATCCATACGGCGATACTGGGCCACATCAGAATGATGATGTATCCCATCTCGTCATTGACGTCATAGACTTCGTGCGCGACCCGCGTCTGAACGATGTGCGAGATCAGTTGCAGCGGAATCAGCAAACCCAGAACGACCTGCAACGCCGTGCTGAATGGCATGCGCAGGGTTCTGCGTTGCGCGATCGATGTCAGGGCCAGACCTGCATGCGTGAACAGGGCAGCATAGAAAAGCACGCTCATGACATCGTGGCGTGTGACGGCCTTTCGACCGTCCTGCATCCCGTGCAGATAATCCGTGTGAAACAGGCCCAAGCCAATATTTATGAAATGAAAGAATGCGAACACAAACAACACAAGACCACTGACGATCCTGAGTCGGGTTGACCACCCGCCGCGCCAAAGAGCGTTGTTCAAATGTTCACCTGCTTTTAGCTTTTCCCTCAGCAATCCTGATACGCCGCTGGCTGGGGGTCAAGGGATTGGCAGGTGGCATCGGCTGCCGATCAGTGATTGCAGCGCAGCGTGTGCTTTGCAGTGCCCCCTTAAACCCCGGGGGCACTGTACTGAAAAGGCTGACGGCCTTCGGATCTGAATTCACCAGGGCAGCCCTGCAAAATTCAGAATTCGCGTTATTCGGTTTCCGCCAGGAACCGTTCGGCATCCAGTGCCGCCATGCAGCCCATACCGGCGCTTGTGACCGCCTGACGATAGACGTGATCGGTCAGATCGCCCGCTGCGAACACGCCCGGAACCGAGGTTTCCGTGCTGCCCGGTTTGGTGACGACATAGCCACCCATATGCGTTTCAAGCGTGTCCTTGACCAGCTCGTTCGCGGGTGCGTGGCCGATGGCAACAAACACGCCTTTACAGGGGATTTCAGTGATCTCTCCGGTTTTGACATGCTTGACGCGAACGCCCTCGACGCCCAGCGGCGCGTCGGTGCCGATCACTTCTTCCAACTCGTGGAACCACAGTGGCTCGATTTTGTCGTTCTTCATCAGCCGGTCTTGCAGGATCTTTTCCGCGCGCAGCTCATCGCGGCGATGGATCAGAGTCACCTTGCTGGCGAAATTGGTCAGGAACAGGGCCTCTTCCACGGCCGTATTGCCGCCGCCGATCACCACAATTTCCTGTCCACGATAGAAGAACCCGTCGCAGGTGGCGCAGGCTGAAACGCCAAAGCCCTTGAACTTCTCTTCCGACGGCAGGCCCAGCCACTTGGCGCGCGCGCCGGTCGCCAGAATGACGGCGTCCGCCGTATAGGTGGTGCCGCTGTCGCCCTTGGCGGTGAAGGGGCGCTGGCTGAGGTCCAGATCGTTGATGATGTCTCCGATCACTTCGCAACCCATGGCCTTGGCATGATCCTGCATCCGGACCATCAGGTCGGGGCCCTGTACCTCGGTGTCGCCGGGCCAATTCTCGACCTCGGTCGTTGTCGTCAGCTGGCCGCCGGGCTCGATACCCTGCACCAGGATGGGTTCCAGCATGGCGCGGCTTGCGTAAACGCCCGCAGTGTATCCTGCTGGCCCCGATCCGATGATCAGAACCTTGGTGTGTCGTGTGTCGGCCATGGTAACTCCGCTCGAATTGCCTGAATTGGGCTTTTGGCCCGTCGCCCCGATATAGCGACCGACAGACCCGGCTTAAAGCCCCTTACTGTTCAAGCCCATTCAAGCCACCTTGCGCAGGGTGGGGGCGAAATGAGAGATTTGAAAACAAAGAAAATTGCGCATGTACGAAACATTATTGCGCGCACGTGGGGGGCTGATATAAGAACCGCAAAAATCAGGAGCATTTGATGGTCACGACTCGGCTGGATGATATCGACCGCAAAATTCTGGCGGAACTACAGGCAGACGGTCGGATGACCAATGTGGAACTTGCCAAACGGGTCGGAATTTCGGCGCCGCCCTGTCTGCGCCGGGTGCGCACCCTGGAAGAATCCGGCTATATCACCGGTTACCACGCCGAGGTGAATTCCCGCGAGCTGGGATTTGAAGTGCAGGTGTTCGCCATGGTCGGTCTTGACAGTCAGGCCGAGACCGAGCTGCGCGCGTTCGAAGAACGCTGCCGCGAATGGCCTCTGGTCCGTGAATGCCACATGCTGAACGGCGAGGTGGACTTCATCCTGAAATGCGTCGCACCCGATCTCAGCAGTTTTCAGCAGTTCTTGACCGGTGAACTGCTGACCACGCCAAATGTGGCCAGCGTCAAGACATCGCTTGTTATCCGCGGCGCAAAAGACGAGCCAGGCGTGCCGTTCGACGTTCTGGAAGAACGAATGAACCGGACGGCGTAACCCCCAGACGTTTTGCAGGTGCGGTGTTCGGTGGCAGCATGGCAGCCACCGCCAAGGATAGAATCCAACTTAGTAACAGCTGCATGATGCCCCCCATAATGCAGTAATCGCTATCGTACTCAGGCTGTCATCGCGTCGATTTCTCCGTCCCCGGCGCGCGGCATCAGCAGCGGACCAAAATCGTTGAGCGACTCGATATGCGCAAACAGGTTCAGATAAACCGACCGCAAAGAGTGGCTGATCATCCGGACCGCGTTCACACCTGGGTGATACGTTTCGAACTGTAAACCATCTACCCGAATAACGGAATGCCGTTTCAGACAAATGTGAAACAGTTCAACTGGCGTCGGCGGCATTGTTTCAATCACACCCGTTCCATCCTGAAATTCGGACACAGGTGTCAGAATCGGGTCATTTCCATACAAATGCCGTAAATGCGTCGGTGTGCCCACGATCCGTGCCGCAGGCCCGGCGATTACACCCGACATCGGCTTTTGGATCCCGAATGTATCTGCCGTGACGCGCGTAAGCGGCCGCGTGCGGCCCCGCGAATCCGGACGTCCCGGGATCAGAGTGACAGATCCCTTCCACAGCACGGTTTCCGACGCGCCATCCTGAGTAAGGACAGTATCCCCCGGCATCAGGTCTTCGATGGCCATGGGCCCATGTTCCGTTTCAACCAGCGATCCGCGCGTGAAGGCACAAAAGGCGTCTTCGAACATTGGCAGGGCAGGCGCTATGTGTCTGGTCTGAACCACGTTTCCGTTTTTCAACAGGGTGCTGACTTCATACCGGCGCAGCTGGGCCTTTGGTTTCGCAACCGGTCGCGGTGCGTCCCGCAGCATGGCTGTCGTTTCGATCGCATTTCTGGCCGCACGGGCCAGTGAACTAGGAATAGTCATAAATATTCCTTCCCCTCAAATTGTCCGGTCAGGCGCGGCGTAACCCCGTACAGGCCAACCTGGCGAACTGGTTCTTTGTCTTGAAACAAATGGGTGACCCTTGGGCGGCGGTCGGTCGGACCCCGCATTGCGACAAAATCTCGCTTTCCAATGGTCAACACATTGACCCCCCAGACAAACTCGTACTTCACGGGCGAAAATTGCCCGCACACACACAACTCCTGAATCCGTCTCGACCCCCTCAGATCGCGACGCATCACACATCGGGCAGGAGCAAGCCCGAAGCGCGTTCACCCAATCGAGACCGGCAGCTTGGCCTCGGGGTGTTTCTGTCTCAGCGTCGTGCCGCGATGCGGCTGGCGACCCTGACAGAATGGCTTGATACCCGCTTCCACGGCATTTCCAGCTTCTGGCTCCGCGTGGCGGCAACCATGGCTTTGAGAAAGCGAGATTTGGTTTTCATTTTCTGGTCCTGCTCCGAACGGGTTTGTTTCCCGCATCCGTTATGAACCTTTTGTGACGCACGTTTGCGGCATGGATAAGGCTTATCCGGGATGTTTTGCAGACAAGAAATTTATACTCGGTCCATCCTTCCACTCAACACGCCAGCGTCCGAAACAAGGACGTCAGAAGACCATCTGATAGCTGGCAAAACTCGTTACGATTCTGAGTCCGGTAAACACAACAAATGTGGCGGAAAAGTGGCGCGACGCCTAAATCTGGGCCAAAATCACAATCTTATGACCGAGATCAACCGCCCGTAATCGGCCTCGTTTGCATGTGTTGTGCGGCGATATGAATAGAACCGGTCCGGGTCGGAATATGTGCAGTGCCGGGTCCATTCCGCCTGCCCGACACCGGCCTGCCGCAATCGGTGCAAACCAAAGGCGGGCAGGTCGAATTGCAGCCGGTCATCCTGTCCGTTCGCGAAGAACCGGGTGTTGTCTGGAGAATCGGCGATAAATGCGTCCAGAAACTCGGGGCCCACTTCGTAGGCGCGTTGTGAAATGCTGGGGCCGATGACGGCGTTGATATTCCGGCGTGCTGCGCCAAGCGCTTCCATGGCGTCCAGAGTCGCCTCAAGCACACCGTCGAGTGCGCCGCGCCAGCCCGCATGCGCTGCTCCGATCACATTGGCTGCGGGATCGGCAAACAGAACTGGCTGGCAATCTGCCGTCAAAATTGTCAGCGCCAGACCAGGTGTCGCCGTCACGACCGCGTCCGCGCGTGGTTTTTCACCTTCCAAGGGCTGTTCAACCGTCAGAACTGTTGGGGAATGAACTTGATGCAGGCCGATCATCGCCTCGGGCGCGACGCCCATCGCATCGGCAACCCGCCGACGGTTCAGTGCGACAATTTCGGTTTGATCAGACGATCCATAACCGCAATTCAACCCGTTGAAGATACCAGAGGACGCCCCGCCGCGACGGGTGAAGAACCCGTGACGAAATGGGGAAAGCAAGTCCGAAGTCAGAATTTCCAGTGTCATGGCTCTAATCCCGGCGGTGGTGCAGCATAGGCCGGATAGAGGCCCATCACCTTGAACAGATTTCCCATTTCGGCCGGATGCGTCAACCGGCGATGCGCGGCAGCCAGCGCGTCCAGCTCGGAACCGCTCAGCGACCGGGACAAAGCCTGCGCCCTGGCGGTTATGCCAAGCCGTTCCAGAAACACGCCCTGCGGTGTCAGGCGTGTGTGCCTGGCTCCACAGGCGCGGGTCGCAATGGCCAGAGGCTCAAAATCCACATGTGCCGTCAGGTCTGCCTGACCGGGTGACGCCAGCGGATCGGCGGGCTTGTGGTTTTGCAGGGCTTGCAGTGTATCGCCCAAAGAATGCCAGTCGCCATAATCGACGATCAGCGCGGCACCTCCGTGGCTGGCGATCCGACCGGCAATCACGGTCAGAATGGGGATCGCAGCCGCGCACAGCTCGACCAGATCACCATCCTTGGTGTCCGAAAGCCTGTCCGCCAGCGCCACTTGTGGCCCATTGGGCCCTCGCCCAAACAGCAATTCGCCGTCGCGCTCGCCGACCAGGCGTTCACTCCAGCCGTCACCGTCGCGCAGGAACTGCCGGACAGGCAGCGCGTCGAAGAACTCGTTCGCCACCAGCAGCAGTGGCTGGTCCGGCAACTCTGCGACACTGTCAGCCCAGTTCGGTGTGTAACCCTTCAGGGTGTCCGCCTGCACCTGCTTCAGGGCAGGCGAGGCCTCGACCAGCAAAATCCGGGCAGCATCGTGAAATCCCTGCACGGTTCGGGTGGCACGCAATATGTCACTCATCAGAGTGCCGCGCCCGGGCCCCAATTCGCACAGGGTGAATGGCGCGGGACGGCCCTGATCCATCCAGCATTGCGCAAGGCACAGCCCGATCAGTTCGCCAAACATCTGGCTGATTTCCGGTGCCGTGGTGAAATCCCCGTCAGCCCCCAACGGATCACGCGTCGTGTAATAGCCCAGCGTGGGATGCAGAAGGCATTCGGCCATGTAGTCGGCCACGCTCATCGGGCCATCCTGTCGGATGCGGGCGATCAGGTGATCGGTCAGGCTCATTTTGCCCGCCCTGCGCGCAAGACAAACCACAGGCCAAGCGCGATCATGGGCAATGACAGGATCTGGCCCATGGTCAGGCCATATCCGCCCACATGCCAGGCCAATCCCAGCGGATTGCCGGGCGACACGAACTGCGCATCCGGCTGGCGGAAGAATTCAACAATAAAGCGCGATGCGCCGTAGCCGGCCAGAAACGTGCCCATGATCAGGCCGGGTTTCTGAAAGGCTCCCCGGCGATAGACCAGCCACAGCAACAACGCGCCCAGCAACACGCCTTCCAACGCCGCTTCGTACAGCTGCGAGGGGTGCCGGGCACACATTCCCGCAACCACGCCGGGGCAGTCCTGCGCGGCAAAACCGGGAAAGATGACGGCCCAGGGCAGCTCGCTCGGGCGGCCCCACAGCTCGGCATTGACGAAATTGGCAAGCCGCCCCAACAGAAGGCCGGGTGGCACGGTGTAGGCAACCAGGTCGCCCAGCGACAGGGCCGGAATCCGATGGTGCCGGGCAAACAGATACGAGGCCAGAATCACGCCCAGCAGCCCCCCATGAAACGCCATACCGCCCTGCCAGACCTTCACGATCTCAAGCGGATGCGACAGGTAATAGCCAGGTTGGTAAAACAGCACGAAACCAAGCCGCCCGCCCAGGATCACGCCCAGAATGATCCAGGTGACCAGATCCTCCAGTTGGCCCGGTTTCATCGGCGGGCCGTCCGCAGGCCACAGGGCAGGGCGGCGCAACGCCACGACTGCCAGCCGCCAAGCAATCAGGATACCCGCGATATAGGCCAGCGCATACCACCTCAACGCGAACTCCATCCCGAACAGCGAGATCGAGAACAATTCGGGCGACAGATCGGGGAAATTCAGAACAGCCTGCATGTGCGTCTCATTGCCCGGGGTTTGCAGGGCAAGTCAACCTTGAGCCTGCGGCAATCTTTCCCCATATAGAGATCAACCGCGATACCGGAGAAAAGATATGCAAACCCGCAACAAGATACTGGACGACATGTCCCAGCTGATGACCAACGCCATGGGTGTCGCGCAGGGCGCGCGGGAAGAGGCCGAGAACGCGATGAAGTCGATGATCGACCGCTGGCTGGCCGACCGTGATTTCGTCACCCGCGAAGAATTCGATGCCGTCCGCGCCATGGCCCAGAAAGCGCGCGAAGAAAACGCCGCACTCGAAGCCCGCATTGCCGCACTCGAGGCGAAACTGGACAAGTAACGCCGCGGACGTTCCCTGATTTCACAGTTTTGGACAAACTCTGTCGCCGCGCAATCCGACCGGGATTGTGCGGTGTCGTGCATTCTGACGTATTGCGGGATTTAATCAAGACAAAGCTGACCCGACAGCCAATATTTTGATCCACGTTGCCTTCTGTCCACAACTTATTGCTGTTATCCCCAACAAATAGGGTTGCCAGAACCCACGCCACATCGCACCATATTTAGTACAGGCCTATGGGGGAAGCCCGGTTTGTAGAGCAGGCAACTAGCGCTGGGGCGCTGCCAGCCCCAAGATGCTAGAGATTAGTGAGGTGGCATTATGGCCCTTTCCGAGCAGTATCTCGAAGAAGACATTCATCCGATCGACATTGTTGAACATCTGGCCGAACACCACGACTGGGATTTTGACCGCATTGGGGACGATCAGATCGCCATGGCTGTCGAGGGCCAGTGGCGGACGTATTCGATCACCCTCGCCTGGTCCAACTATGACGAAACGCTGCGGATGGTGTGTTCGTTCGAAATGGAACCACCGGCCGAGCGGGAAATGCAGCTCTATGAGCTGCTCAACAAGATGAATGATCAGTGCTGGGCAGGTGCCTTTACCTATTGGGCGAACCAGAAGCTGATGGTGTACCGGTACGGGTTGGTCCTTGCCGGGGGGCAGACAGCCAGCGCCGAACAGATCGACACGATGATCACCGCTGCCGTCATGAGCGCGGAACGGTACTATCCGGCGATTCAACTGGTCACCTGGGGCAATCGAGAGCCAGAAGAAGCCATGCAAGTGGCCATTGCAGAGGCCTACGGCCGGGCGTAAAGCTTTGCCCCGAACCGACATGTAACGCGGGAGGGGCAAATGGACATGACGCGTGTGGCCGAACAGGGGCTTGTGCTTCTGGGGTGCGGAAAGATGGGGTCCGCAATGCTGGCGGGGTGGCTGGAACACGGCCTCCCGCCAGCGTCCGTTTGGGTGATCGATCCGCACCCGTCCGACTGGCTGAAGGCGCAGGGCGTCAACATCAACACACCCTTGCCCGAAGCCCCTGCCGTGGTTTTGGTCGCGGTCAAGCCGCAGATGATGGGCGAGGCCTTGCCCGCCATTCAGGCGCTGGGCGGTGGCAGCACGCTGTTTGTTTCGGTCGCGGCGGGCACCTCGCTTGCCACGTTCGAATCCGTTCTGGGCAGCGATACGCCGATCATTCGCGCCATGCCCAACACCCCCGCCGCCATCCGTCAGGGCATCACCGCGCTGATCGGCAACAGCCACGCCTCGGCCGAGGATCTGGCTCTGGCCGAAAACCTGCTGTCGGCGGTGGGTGAGACGGTTCGTCTTGAAGATGAGACGCAGATGGATGCGGTCACCGGCCTCAGCGGATCCGGTCCTGCCTATGTGTTCCATCTGATTGAAACACTTGCCAAAGCCGGCGAGGCGCAGGGCCTGCCGCATGACCTTGCGATGAAACTGGCCAAATCGACGGTGGCCGGGGCCGGCGCACTGGCGATGGCCGCTGACGAGGATCCGTCTCAACTGCGGATCAATGTGACGTCGCCGAACGGCACGACCCAGGCCGCGCTTGAGGTGCTGATGCATGAAGAACGCGGCTTCCCTGACTTGCTGCACCGTGCCGTCAAGGCCGCAACCGACCGATCCAAGGAGCTGTCACGTGAGTGAGATTTCTTTCGACGATTTTCTCAAGGTCGATATCCGCGTGGGCGAGGTGATCCGCGCCGAACCCTATCCCGAAGCCCGCAAACCCGCGATCAAGATGTGGATCGACTTTGGGGACGAGATTGGCGAACGCAAGACCTCGGCCCAGATCACCGCGCATTATGATCCGTCGACCTTGGTGGGCAAACAGGTCATGGCAGTGGTCAATTTCCCCCCTCGCCAGATCGGCAAGTTCATGTCCGAGGTTCTGGTGCTTGGCCTGCCCGATGACAGCGGCGAGATCGTTTTGATCGGCCCTGACGGTAAGGTTCCTACAGGCGGGCGGATGCAATGATGAAACTGCTGATCACGCGCCCGATGACTCCGGCAGTCGAATCGCGCGCCCGCGCCGATTTCGATGTGACCATCCGGGAAAACACCCTGCCCATGGCGCGGCAGGAGATGCTGGCCGCTCTGGCCGATTACGACGTGGTTGTCCCGACGCTGGGCGATCAGTTCTCGGCTCAGATCTTTGCCGAGGCCGGTCAGCCGCGCTGCAAGCTGCTGGCCAATTTCGGTGTTGGCTTCAACCATATCGACGTGGATGCTGCACGCACGGCCGGGATTGATGTAACCAACACCCCTGGCGCTGTCACCGACGCCACGGCCGATATCGCCATGACCCTGATGCTGATCACAGCCCGGCGCGCCGGTGAGGGTGAGCGGCTGGTGCGGTCGGGTCAGTGGCAGGGCTGGCACCCGACGCAGATGTTGGGCCAACATGTGACCGGCAAGCGCGTGGGCATCGTCGGCATGGGCCGCATCGGGCAGGCCATCGCGCGCCGCTGTCACTTCGGGTTTGCTATGCAGGTGGCCTATCAGTCCCGCAATGCAAAAGATCTGGATTTCCCGGCGGAATTTACACCTGACCTTGAAGCCCTTGCCGCCTCGGTCGATTTCCTTGTGCTTGCGGTTCCCGGCGGTGCGGAAACCCGCCACCTGATCAATGCGCAGATTCTTCAGGCGATGAATCCTTCGGCCATTCTGGTCAATATCGCGCGGGGTGAGGTCGTGGACGAAGCGGCCCTGATCGCGGCGCTGCAATCGGGTCAGATTGCCGGGGCCGGGCTGGATGTCTATGAGTTCGAGCCCAAAGTGCCCCGGGCCCTTTGTGAAATGGAAAACGTCACCCTGCTGCCCCATCTGGGCACGGCCACCGAAGAGGTGCGCAGCAGCATGGGGCAAATGGCACTGGATAACGTGGCGGCATTTGTGGCGGGCGAGGCGTTGCCCAACCCGGTCTAGTCGCCCACCGCCTCGCGCCAGTGTTTGCGGCACAGCGAAACATAGGTCTCGTTGCCGCCGATCTGAACCTGGGCACCTTCGGTGATGGCGTTGCCGTTTTCGTCCTGACGTATCACCATCGTGGCCTTGCGTCCGCATTTGCAGATGGTGCGGACCTCGCGCATCTCATCAGCCAGAGCCAGCAGCGCGGCTGATCCGGGAAACAGCTTGCCCTGAAAATCCACCCGCAGCCCGTAGGCCAGCACCGGTACGTCCAGATCGTCGACGGCCCGGGCCAGCTGCCAGACCTGCGCTTCGGACAGGAACTGGGCCTCATCGATGAACACGCAGGTTACCGGACCGTCGTCCAGTCTGTTTCGGATCATCGCGAAGACGTCGTCGCCGGGCGTGAAGGTATCGGCCTCCTCCGAGATGCCGATGCGAGATGCGATCCGTCCGGCACCCGCCCTTCCGTCAATGGCCGCGGTCATCAGGTATGTCTGCATCCCACGCTCGCGGTAGTTGTGCGAGGCTTGCAGCAATACGGTCGATTTCCCCGCGTTCATGGTTGAATAGTTGAAATACAGCTTTGCCATGACGCGGGTCTAAAACGCTTGGGGAAAAGGAACAAGATACCAATCTTTTTGATGGAGCGACGTCGCCGTTGCGTTCGCAGAGGCCGAGCTACGCTCTAGGGGATGGAACCCCCACATCTGCAACAGCGACGCCGTCGGCCAACATGTGGCCAAAACGCAGCAAGGCTTAACAATATCACCCCGCAATCACTCATTACCGGCTTGAACTGCCGCCACTCACTCACAAAATCCCCCGCATATCTGAGGGATAGCCAATGTATGACATTTCAATTATGACTTGGTTATGGGAAATTTACCCACGCTTTCCCCCGTTTGGACGTCGGGCAGGCGTTTGCAGGTAACAAAGGTAAAACAATGGCAGATATCGGGGCCTATCTGAAAAAACACACAGAAGCGCTGGTCAAAGATGTTGGAATCGAAGCCGCGTGTGAAATTACGGGGAAATCCAAGGCCACTTTGGGACGATACTATTCCGACAATGCTGAGCACGAGGACAGGTTCATGCCTGTGGACGCGGTGGCCCGCCTTGAAAACGCGGCGACTTACCCGCACGTGACGTCGGCTTTGGCGGATCTGAAGAACATCACCTTGTCCTATAGCGACCGCAACACCTCTACCCCCCGCACCGGTGGCGTCAATTCGGATGTCATTGCGCTGAGCCAGCGGTTTGCGATGTTGATGACCGAGTATCAGGCCGCAATCGAAGACGGAATCATCACCGTCAACGAAGCCAAACGGTTGCTGAAAGAAACCAGTTTGCTGCAACAGGTTCTGATCGAGATGAAGCTGCATCTGGAAGAAGAAAGCGTCAGCTAGCCGGGGTCAGGAACCGTTGCGCTCATGACCGGCCAGTTTTCGCCTGTGCGGCTTACCTGTTTTCATGCTCGAAAAGTCAGAAACGCTGACTGTGCCTGTTGCCTCAATTCAGTCACGTCTGTCTTGTAAGGTCCGTCGCGGGCAAGATCGTCAAGGGCAGAGAACCATGCAGAAATCGCAGGGAACATACAGGATTTTCGCAGACCGGGTGGTTCTGCGATTTTTTGTATGCGCCTATGTGGCACTTCTGGTTCTGATGACCCTGAGTGGTCATCAGGATGGCTCTGACGACGTGATGCGCTGGGTGGTCGTGCAGGATCTGTTGCAGGGGCAGGGCTGGTTCGACAACCATCAGTATCGGCTGGGTCCCGAGGGCGGTACATTGATGCATTGGTCCCGATTGATCGACGCGCCGATCGCCTTGCTCTACGGAACATTCGGTTTGGTTTTGCCGCCCGATACGGCCCTTCAGGTGACGGCATTCGCCTGGCCCTCACTTTTGGCCGGCCTGGCCTTGTGGGCCTTTGCGGTGACAGGCAGCGTTTTGGGCGCGCGGGAAGGCGCTGTTTCGGCACTGGTTGTGGGTGTGCTGGCGCTCGAACACTCCAGGAAGTTCGACTATTTTTCGTTTGATCACCACAATGCTCAGATTCTTCTGTTCGCCACGGCCCTGATGCTGTTTGCGTTGCGCAGGGACAAACCATATGCCGGATGGCTGCTGGGTGCCTGCCTGGCGCTTTCGGTGTCGATAGGCACCGAATCGATATTGCAGATCGCACTTGTCGCCGTGTTTTTTGCCATTGACTGGATCGTCAACGGTGAACCGACCCGTCGCCGGACCATGGCATTCGGTATCGGGCTGGTCGTGACGCTTGTACTGACCAGCCTTGCAACAACGGGACATGAGGCCTTTCTGTTTCCAAGCTGTGACGCCCTGACTCTCAGCGTGGCGTTGCCGGCGAGCGTTGCCGCGGCGGGGCTTTGCATTGTGGCCTGGATCGGGTCTGGCTGGTCACTTTGGGGCCGGGTCGGCGCATGTGTTGCAATTGGCGTGGTGACATTGGCCTGCGCTTACGATTTCGCCCCGCATTGTCTCAGCAATCCGATCGAAGCCCTGCCTCAGAACATGCGCGACTATTGGCTGAGCCAGGTGGCGGAAGCCCAGAAAATCAACGTCACTCTGCAACGGCACCGGGGCGAAGCGCTGGCCCTGATCGCGATGTCGATCCTGTGCGTGGCAGCCGCCCTGATCTTTGCAGTCAGATCGCCCTTCAGACTGGAATACGCCCTGTTTCTGGCCCTGATCGTGACCGGCCTGGTGGTGTTCCTCTACCAGTCCAGAATGATGACATTCCTGGGCGTTTCGCTGGTGGCTGTCCAGGCGCAGATCCTGCGTGTCCTGTACACCTCTTATGCAAGCAGTCGCCGCGCGATGTCAGGGCTTGCGATGGTTGCTTTCATCCTCTGCATCTCGCCGAAAACCGGCGCCAGCATCGATGAGCAGTTGGGGCGCTTTGCCGAGCCGTCCTTTGCCGCATCCGCGATGCCGGCCCGACAGTCACAGCAAAATTCGGGGGCATCCTGCAAAACGCCCGAAGCCTATGCAGCCCTGCATGGCCTGCCAGCCGGCAGAGTTCTTGTTGATTTCGACTTTGCCGCGAACGTGCTGCGCCATACCGACCATTCCGTATTGGCGGGCAATTATCACCGGAATCAGGCTGGAATTCTGGCGCAGATCGAACTGTTCCGATCGGACGCCGACCAGATCGGATCACGCCTGACCGAGCTGGACGTGGATTACGTCATGCTCTGCACGTCCGCACCGCGCGCCGAATTCTGGTCCTGGGCATCACAGGGCCGTGGTTTGCAACCGCGATTGATTGCGGGTGAAATCCCGGCCTATCTCAGACGGATACAAGCTGCGGAAGGTACAGCCTTTCAGGTCTTTCAGGTGAGTGGGGCAGGCTAGGCCACACAAGATCAACCGTCAGGCGTGGCGCTTCACGATCACCGAACCGACGGAATACCCGGCGCCGAAGGAACAGATCAGGCCCAGATCACCTTCCTGCAAGTCGTCGGAATACTTAGAAAACGCGATGATCGACCCCGCAGAAGACGTGTTGGCATAATCGTGAAGGATGTTGGGTTGCTCGCCCGGCTCGGGTTCGCGGCCCAGAACTTTCTTGCCGATGAAGTCGTTCATCGTCTTGTTGGCCTGATGCAGCCACAGGCGTTTCAGATCAGAGTTTCTGACCCCTTCGGCATCCATGTGGTCGCTGATATGCTTGCTGACCATCGGCAGTACTTCCTTGAATACTTTCCGACCGTTCTGCATGAACTGCATGTCGCGCCGATCGGTCAGCCCGTCAGGGCGCGAGCGGCGCAGAAAGCCGTTGTTGTTGCGGATATTGTTGGAAAACGCAGTAGCACAGCGGGTCGACAGGATTTCGAAATGCGGGCCTTTGGCGTCTTCGATCCGCTCGATCAGCGTTGCCGTCGCCACATCGCCAAAGATGAAATGACAATCCCGGTCGCGCCATTCCAGATGGCCCGAGCAGATCTCGGGGTTGACCACCAGCGCCGCTCGCACCGATCCAGACCTCACCATATCCGCCGCGGCCTGAATGCCGAACGTGGCCGAAGAACAGGCGACGTTCATGTCAAAGCCGAACCCGTTGATCCCCAGTTCCTGCTGAATTTCGATCGCAATCGCCGGATAGGCGCGCTCGTGGTTCGAGGCCGCGCAGATCACCAGATCGACATCCGCCGCTGTGCGCCCTGCCTGCGCCAGCGCCTTCCTGCAGGCATCCACTGCCATCTCGGTCATGATCCCGGGCTCGTCATCGCTGCGCTGGCGCAGCGTCGGGTGCATCACGTCCGGGTTCAGCACCCCGGCCTTGTCCATCACGTAGCGGTTTTCGATCCCCGACGCCTTGACGATGAACTCTTCCGAGGAATGCTGCATCGCCTCCATCTGCCCGGCGGCGATGGCTTCGGCATTCTTCGCGTTCTGTTTGTCGGCATAAGCGTTGAATGCTTCGACAAGCTCGGCATTGGTGATGACGTTTTCCGGCGTGAAGACACCGGTACCGGTGATGGCGGGGGTATACATGGCTAGCCCTGAGTGTTTCGGATTTGCCCAAAATGCAGTCACGGTGTGATTTGATCAAGGTATGTTGACCTAAGGGAATGTGCATAAAGCTGTAGCTTCATATCTTGAATAGTTCAGAAACTGAAGTATATGACCGCTCCAAACGCGCGGAGATCCCCGATGCCCGACGATATCAGCACCAGGCTTGGCCGCCTCAGCCCCGAGATTCAGGCGATCATGGGCGTCTATGCTCTGTATTGGAAACTGGAAGAGACCTTCGACTGTATCGAAACAGACCTGAGCCACCCCGAATGCCATATGCTGATCAAGCTGGATCAGCCGAAACGCATGGGGGTTCTGGCTGCGGATATGCTGAGTGTACCGTCCACAATCACCGCCACCGCGGATTCGCTGGAAAAAGCCGGCTATCTCATGCGCGAGCGTGACCCCGAAGACCGCCGCGCCTGGTTGCTGGTGCTGACCGAGCGTGGCGAAGAAGCCCGCAACATGCTGGTGGCCGAGGCCGGAGACCTTTTTCACAGGGCCTCGGGCCTGAACGACGAAGAAACAGCCGAATTCGCGCGACTGGCGCGCAAAATCCGTGACAACGTTTTGAAAACGGGAATTCCCGAGGGACTGAAGAAATGAAACTCCTGACCTCTCTGGGCCTTGCACTGGCCGTTCTGGCAACTCCGATTACCGCTCAAGATACTCCGAAACCGGTCAAGCTGATGCAGGTGCACGAAACAACGCCCGGCTTCACCCGCCAGTTCTTCGGTCGTGTTGCCGCGCGGCAGACGGTCGATCTTGCCTTTCAGGTTGCCGGTCAGATCGTCGAAATGCCGGTCAACGAAGGGTTTGTCATCCCCAAAGGCGGCCTGATTGCGCGACTGGATCAGGAGCCGTTCGAACTGCGGCTTGAGCGGGCGCAGCTGCAAAAGGAACAGGCCGACCGAACCGTCGCACGCCTGTCGCGTTTGCGGGGCACCACGGCCAGCCAGGTGGCGGTCGATGACGCGGAGACCGAAGCGCAACTGGCCGCGATCGCACTGCGCGATGCCGAATACGAACTGGAACACGCGACTCTGACCGCACCATTTGACGCGCTGGTCTCCAGCCGCGCGGTCGAGGCTTTCACCACCGTATCGGCGGGCACGCCGATCGTCCGCATCCACGACATGTCCGAACTGCGCATCGAGGTGGACGTGCCCGAGATCCTGTTTCAACGCTCGGGCCAGAACGACGATATCACCATCACCGCCAAATTCCCCGTAAGTGATGAAGTCTTCCCGCTGGAAATCCGTGAATTCGACGCTGAAACCTCAAGTGTCGGGCAGACCTTCCGCATTCAGTTCGGCCTGACCCCGCCCGAGGGGCTGCAAATTCTTCCCGGCTCGTCCGTCACCGTCAACGTAAAGGTCCGGGATGAGCGCACAGGCATCGTCGTGCCGGCGACGGCCGTCATTGCGGATGCAACAGGTGAGCTTAGCGTCATGGTGTTCTCTTCCGCTGGCGCGGATGAAGGCACGGTCCGCCGCGTTCCGGTGACAATCGAACCCACGCAGTCGGGCGATGTTCGGGTGTTGAAAGGCTTGTCCGACGGTGACGAAGTTGTTGTGGCTGGCGGTGCTGTGCTGACAGACGGTCAGTCCGTGCGCCGGTTCACCGGCTTCGCGAACTGAGGGGCAGACAGATGAACATCGCGCGCGCCTCGATTGATCGACCGCTTTACACATGGCTGATCATCCTCATTGCCCTCTTTGGTGGCATCTGGGGATTCACGTCGCTTGGTCGCTTGGAAGACCCGGCTTTCACCATCAAGAACGCGGTCATCGCCACGCAATATCCCGGTGCCACGGCGGAACAGGTGGCGCTTGAAGTGTCCGAACCCCTTGAATCCGCGATCCAGCAGATGGGCGAGGTGGATGTCATAACCTCTGTCAACCAACCCGGACAATCGCTGATCGAAGTAGAGATCAAGTCGACCTACGACGGCACCGAACTGCCCGATATCTGGACCCGCCTGCGGGCCAAGGTGCGCGATGCCGCCCGCGGGCTTCCGTCGGGTGTCAGCCAACCCTATGTGAATGACGGGTTCGGTGATGTGTTCGGCCTGTTCTATGCGGTGACTGCCGAAGGGTTTTCGGACGCCGAAAAGCATGAACTGGCAACGTTTCTGCGTCGCGAACTGCTGACCGTGGACGGCGTCGCCGATGTCGAGGTTCAGGGCCTGCCGGACGAGGCGATTTTTGTAGAGCCCGATCTGGCGATCTCGGTGAACCAGAACGTCCCGCTGCAAGCGATCAACGAAGCCATAGCCAACGCGGATTCGGTGAATTCCTCGGGGTCTTTGCGGTCTGAAGATGCCCGCACCACCATTCTGACGGCCGAGGGTTCGGACAGTGTCTCGGCCATTGCGGGCCTGTCTGTCGGTTCGCAAGGGCAGGTGATCAACCTGTTCGACATGTCCGATGTCTATCGCGCCCGTCAGAACGATCCGGACATCATGATCCGCTATAACGGGACCGAAGCCTTTACCCTCGGTATCGCCGGTCTGGCGACGGAAAACATCGTCGAGGTCGGCAAGCGGGCTGACGCCAAATTCGCCGAGCTGGATGCGAATATCCCCTTCGGTGTCGATATTCTGCCGATCTATCAGCAACATGTGGTGGTCGAGCAGGCCTCGAACGACTTTCTGGTGAATCTGGCCATGTCAGTGGCCATCGTGGTCGCTGTGCTGGGTATCTTCATGGGGTGGCGCGCGGCCATCGTTGTCGGTTCGACCCTGTTGCTGACCGTGGTCGGCACGCTTCTGTTCATGTCACTGTTCTCGATCGAGATGGAACGGATTTCCCTGGGTGCGCTGATCATTGCCATGGGTATGCTTGTGGACAATGCCATCGTGGTGGCCGAAGGAATGCAGATCGCGATGTTGCGTGGCCAATCCTCGCGCGATGCGGCTGAGGATGTGGCGTCCAAAACCCAGATCCCCCTGCTTGGGGCCACCGTGATCGGCATCATGGCCTTTGCCGGGATCGGGCTCAGCCCGGATGCGACGGGCGAGTTTCTGTTTTCCCTGTTTGCGGTGATCGGCATTTCGCTGCTGCTCAGCTGGATACTTGCCATCACGGTCACGCCTTTGCTGGGGCACTATTTCTTCAAGCAGGGCAAGGAGGGTGAGATCGACGCCTACGGGGGCATCCTGTTCCGCACATATGGCGCGATCCTGCGGTTTGCGCTCCGCTTCCGGTGGCTGGTTGTTGCGGGTCTCATCGGCGTAACCGTTGCGTGCTATGCCGGGTTCGGGTTGATGAAACAACAATTCTTCCCCAACTCGAACACGCCTTTGTTCTTTGTGCATTACAAGCTGCCTCAGGGCACGCCGATTGCCCGCACGGCACAGGACATGGCGGTTTTCGAAGATTGGCTGACCCAACGCGATGACGTGGTTTCGGTCACGACATTCGTCGGTCAGGGGGCAACCCGGTTCATGCTGACCTATTCGGCAGAGAAACCGAACCCGAGCTATGGTCACATGATCATCCGCACGGAAAGTCTGGATGACATCCCGGCCTTGCAAGCGGATCTGGAAGCGTTCGGGTCGGTCCAGTTCCCCGAAGGCGAGTTCGGAACCAAGCGCCTGGTGTTTGGCCCCGGTGGCGGTGATCCGATTCAGGCCCGGTTCTCGGGCAGCGATCCGGTGGTCCTGCGACAACTTGCGGACGAGGCCGTGCAGCGCATGGCGGCGGCGTCGCCCAACGCCCTGCTCGTTCATCATGACTGGCGCGAACAGGAACTGGCGGTGCAGCCGATCTATGCCACGGAACGGGCCCAAACCGCGGGCGTCACGCGCGAAGATATTGCGGCCACGCTGCAATTTTCGACCGATGGCATCACGGGCGGTGTGCTGCGGGAACGTGACCGCCTGATCCCCATCATCCTGCGTCGTCCGGCGGACGGAGATTATTCCATCGTCGATCAGGTGGTGTATTCGGACCAATCCGGGAAATTTGTACCAATCGAACAGATGGTCGATGGATTCGAGTACAAATCCCTCAATACGCTGGTTCATCGCCGCGATCGTGTTCTGACCATCACCGTCGGCGCGGACATCCCGCCCGACCTGACGGCGGCTCAGGTACACGCCGAAGTTCGGGACGCCATCGAGGCCATCGAACTGCCACCGGGCTACAAGATGGAGTGGGGCGGTGAGTTCGAAAACTCGCGTGACGCGCAGGAAAGCCTGGGCAAACAGTTGCCGTTGAGCCTGCTGATCATGGTGCTGATCTCGGTTCTGCTGTTCAACGCGATCCGACAGCCGATCATCATCTGGCTGCTGGTTCCGATGTCGGTCAACGGCGTGGTCATCGGCCTGTTGGGCACAGGGCTGCCCTTTACCTTCACGGCCCTTCTGGGCCTGCTCAGCCTGTCGGGCATGCTGATCAAGAACGGCATCGTTCTGGTGGAAGAGATCGACCTGGTTCGCGCCACGGGCAAACCCTTGCGCGCATCCATCGTCGAAGCCTCGGTCTCGCGTTTGCGTCCTGTGATGCTGGCTGCGATCACCACTATTCTGGGCATGGCGCCGCTGCTGACCGATGCGTTCTTCGTCTCGATGGCGGTGACGATCATGGGCGGGCTGGCTTTTGCGACCGTCCTAACAATGGTCGCCGCGCCGGTGTTCTACCTGCTTTTCTTCGCGGGCGATGAAAAACGCCAACTTGCAACGGTGTGATCCCTTTTCAAGATTGCAATAGAATCCCAGCTAAAACACACCGATCCTTGTGTGCCAGTTTAATCGTACCGAACCATTCAAAGTGACTCAGATCAGAAGGCGTCGGGAGGGTCGTAGAATGGTCGCCTGAGGGGCGGCCTTCATGGAACTCGTTGCTTGACGATGGTCGCCGCTCATCGAGAAACGCAAGGCTTGCCAGGCTCTTCTTCATTTGCTTCAGTGTGTTAGGAATTTGCACGAGGAATTCAATGGATAACAAAATTGGCGTGGCGGGCGTCGCTGGGGGGTTGGTCGGTATAGGGACCTTGTTATACACATACATTGATGGGGAACGAGCCAACGCGCGTGAGCAGGATTTGGGATTTAGCCAGTTTGCTGCAAAAATTTCTCGTCTCGAGGCAGATCTTGAACAAATAGACGAAGAACTCACTTTAAAGGATCAGGAGATATCTTCGTTGCGCGACGCGTTGAGTGCCATCGGCGAACGAGCACCGGTTGATCTTACGTTGCTGGAAAAACGCCTTAGCGATCTTGAGGAACAGCCTGTCGGGCAAGGACAAGCCGCTTCTGTAGAGGCTGTGGCAGCTTTTTTAGTACAGAACCACTTGGATGAGCTGCGCGGACCACAGGGACTGGCAGGTCCGCAAGGCCCGGTGGGTCCAAAGGGGGAAGCCGGGGCTGCTGGTAGCTCGGCGGCACTGAATCCGCGCGCTCCTATCGAAGTCACTGGCGACTTTTCGACAGATTTTGAACCGCAGTATTTCGGGTCGACCAAAGCGAACCTCGTGGGATGTGCAGGAAAGGGCGTGCGGGTTTCCTGCACCATGCTTTTGGAACCGGAAGATGCCGCGTCATATCACTTTCAGGCCAGAGGAGACAAAATTCGCCTGGCATTGCCGACGGCGGAATGGGTCCAGGCGAAAGAATTCAAAGTTGGTTCACAAAAAAACTGGGTTGTCGGGGGCAATTTGTCCGCGGGTATCCCCCAGCGTGTAGATATTGCTTTCGACCTGCCGAGCGGTGGGCACAAAGGATTTCTGGCATTGGAAGTTTTTGAAGGTCAAAGCAGATCAACCGCCGTTTGGAAAGACATCCCTTTGGCAGAATGATGAGGAAGCTCTGGAGCATATCCAGAGCTTCTTAACGCTGATAGCCACGGCGCTTATCCCTGTAGCGACTTCACCTCGACATCCCCTTCGGCCTGCGCCTTGATCGCCAGAGCGGCAGCATGGCTTGCAGCGGCCGTAGTGTAATACGGGATCTTGTCATAAAGCGCGATGGACCGGATGGCCTTGCTGTCCTCGACCGCCTGCGCGCCTTCGGTGGTGTTCATCAGCAGTTGAACCTGACCGTCTTTCAGCATGTCGACCACGTCCGGGCGGCCCTCATAGACCTTGTTGACCACGTCGCATGGCACACCCTGTTCCGCCAGCCAGCTTTGCGTGCCGCGGGTGGCGACCAGCGTGAAGCCTTGTTCGACCAGAACCTGTGCGGCCTCGAGCATCGCCGCGCCCTTGTCGGCATCCTTGATCGAAATAAAGGCCCGGCCCGAAGTCGGCAGCACCATGCCCGCGCCCATCTGCGCCTTGAGGAAGGCGCGCGGGAAATCGCGGTCCCAGCCCATGACCTCGCCGGTCGAGCGCATTTCCGGGCCAAGGATGGTATCGACGCCCGGGAAACGGGCGAAGGGCAGGACCGCCTCTTTCACCGAGAACCATGGCATGTCCGGGTCGGCCAGCGTCATCTGATCCGCGATCTTTGTGTCGTCCACGGTCTTGTAGGGCGGACGCTGCGGGAAGCTCGCCAGCTTTTCGCCTGCCATGACGCGCGCGGCGATGGACGCAATCGCGCTGTCGGTGGCCTTTGCCACGAACGGCACGGTGCGCGAGGCGCGCGGGTTGACCTCGATCAGGTAGATCTCATCATCCTTGATCGCGAACTGAACATTCATCAGGCCGACAACGTTCAGCGCCTTGGCCAGCTTGAACGCCTGATCCTTGATCTGCGCGATGATCTCTTTCGACAGCGAATAGGGCGGCAGCGAACAGGCCGAGTCGCCCGAGTGCACGCCGGCCTCTTCGATATGCTGCATGATGCCTGCCACATGCACATCGGTGCCGTCGCACAGCGCGTCCACGTCCAGCTCGACCGCGCCAGCCAGATAGCTGTCCAGCAGAACGGGGCTGTCGCCCGAGACCACCACGGCCTCGTTGATGTAGCGTCGCAGCTGGTCCATGTCGCGAACGATCTCCATCGCGCGGCCGCCCAGAACGTAGGACGGGCGGATCACCAGCGGAAAACCGATTTCCTCGGCGATTTCCAGCGCCTGCGCGTCGGTCGAGGCGATGCCGTTCTTGGGCTGTTTCAGCCCCAGTTCATTGACCAGCGCCTGAAAACGCTCGCGGTCTTCGGCCAGGTCAATCGCGTCAGGCGTGGTGCCCAGGATCGGGATGCCCTCGGCCTCGAGCGCGTTGGCCAGTTTCAGCGGTGTCTGTCCACCGAACTGAACAATGACGCCGTGCAGCGTGCCGTTTTCCTGTTCCTTCGTCAGGATTTCCATGACGTGTTCAAAGGTCAGCGGCTCGAAATACAAGCGATCCGAAGTGTCATAATCGGTCGAAACCGTCTCGGGGTTGCAGTTGATCATGATGGTTTCATACCCCGCTTCGGTCAGCGCGAAGCAGGCGTGGCAGCAGCAATAGTCGAACTCGATGCCCTGACCAATGCGGTTTGGGCCGCCGCCAAGAATGACGACCTTTTTGCGGTCGCTCGGGCGCGCCTCGCATTCGACCTCGCCCATCATGGGCGCTTCGTAGGTTGAGTACATGTAAGGTGTCTGCGCCTCGAACTCTGCGGCGCAGGTGTCGATGCGTTTGAACACCGCTGAAACGCCCAGATTGCGGCGCGCGCGGCGGACGTTGTCTTCGTCACGGCCCGTCAGCTTGCCCAGACGCGCATCGGTGAATCCCAGCATTTTCAGCTTGCGGATACCATCCTCGGTGACGGGCAGACCGTCCTTGCGGAGCTGACGCTCGGCCTCGACGATCTCGCGGATGCGAGCCAGGAACCAGGGGTCGAACTTGGTGACGCCGAAAATCTCGTCATCGCTCAGGCCATGGCGCATCGCTTGTGCTATGGTGCGCAGGCGGTCGGGTGTCTGCTGGCTGATCGCCTTGATCACGGCGGCCTTGTCGTCGGCCTCGTCCCAGAGGCCTACGTTCAGGCCGGGGATTTCGACCTCATCAAAGCCGGTCAGGCCCGATTCCATCGAGGCCAGTGCCTTCTGCATCGATTCGTGGATCGTACGGCCAATCGACATCGCCTCGCCCACCGACTTCATCGCGGTGGTCAGATAGGGTTCGGAACCGGGGAATTTCTCAAACGCGAATTTCGGAATTTTTGTCACGACATAGTCGATTGTCGGCTCGAACGAGGCGGGGGTGACTTTGGTGATGTCGTTGTCCAGCTCGTCCAGCGTATAGCCCACGGCCAGTTTTGCGGCGATCTTGGCAATCGGGAAACCGGTCGCCTTCGACGCCAGCGCCGACGAGCGCGACACGCGCGGGTTCATCTCGATCACGACCATGCGACCATCGACCGGGTTGATCGCCCATTGCACGTTTGAACCGCCGGTTTCGACACCGATTTCGCGCAGCACGGCAATCGAGTGATTGCGCATGATCTGGTATTCTTTGTCAGTGAGCGTCAGGGCAGGGGCCACGGTGATCGAGTCACCCGTATGCACGCCCATCGGATCGACGTTTTCGATGGAACACACGATGATGGCGTTGTCGGCAGTGTCGCGCACCACCTCCATTTCGTATTCTTTCCAGCCCAGAAGGCTTTCGTCGATCAGGATTTGACCCACGGGCGAGGCATCCATACCCGAGCGGCAAATGTGGATGTAATCCTCACGGTTATACGCCACGCCGCCACCGGTGCCGCCCAGTGTAAAGGCCGGGCGGATGATGGCAGGAAGCCCCACGGTTTCAAGGGTTTCAAGCGCCAGCGCCACGCCAGCGTCCAGGTCTTTCTTGCCGCTCTCGTCCTTGGGGGCGGTCACAATCTCGGCCTTGGGGTTTTCGATGCCCAGCCGGTCCATCGCCTCGCGGAACAGGGCGCGGTCTTCGGCCATTTCGATGGCATCGCGCTTGGCGCCGATCATCTCGACGCCGAACTTGTCCAGCACGCCCATTTCTTCCAGTGCCAGCGAGGTGTTCAGGCCGGTCTGTCCGCCCATGGTGGGCAACAGGGCGTCAGGGCGTTCTTTCTCGATGATCTTGGCGACCACTTCGGGTGTAATCGGCTCGATATAGGTGGCGTCGGCCAGACCGGGGTCGGTCATGATCGTCGCCGGGTTCGAGTTCACCAGAATGACCCGGTATCCTTCCTCGCGCAGGGCCTTGCAGGCCTGAGCACCGGAATAGTCGAATTCACAGGCCTGACCGATAACAATGGGGCCCGCCCCAATGATCATGATCGACTGGATGTCGGTTCTTCTCGGCATGGCCTTGTTCCTTCGATTGTCCGCGAGTCAGGGCACCGCCCCAGCGCCCAAATTGTCCTGCGTTATAGGGACCGCGCAAAAAGGTGCAAGAGGTATCGGAAACAGGGACGAAATTGCCGCTTTCCCCTCTTTCACTTGGCAGAGTATTCTCTATATGGCCCCTCACGGCAAATGAGGATGCAAGTGCGTATTCGTTTCGATCAGGGACCGGCTGGGCGAGGAACCCGGTTTCAGCGTCCGTCTCAGGTGATCCGCGCGGATGTGGCGGAGGACGTGCCCCAGGCTCTGGCGGCGCTGGACGAGGCGCGCGCAGGCGGTGCCTGGCTGGCAGGGTATGCCAGTTACGAGCTGGGCTATGCGCTTGAACCCCGGCTCAATGGTCTATTGCCGGAAGAACGACGCCTGCCTTTGTTGTGCTTTGGGGTCTATGATGCACCGGATCGTGTCGCCCTTCCGTCGCCTGCGGGTGAAGTGGGCGCATTCCGGCCGCGCTGGGATGAAGCGCGCTACGGCAAGGCCTTCAGGGCCGTGCATGACGCCATCGGTGCCGGCGACATCTATCAGGCCAATCTGACATTTCCGATTGATCTGTCCGTCTCGGGCAACAGCGAAACGCTCTATGCCGCGCTGGCGGTGGGGCAGCCAGTGGGCCACGGAGCACTGGTGCAGCAGGATGGGCTGCCCGATCTGCTCAGCCGCTCGCCGGAGTTGTTTTTCCGCACCGATGAGGGTGGGCGGATCGAAACCCGGCCGATGAAGGGCACGCAACCGCGCAGTGAAGACCCGGATGAGGATGCGCGCCGCCGAGCTTTTCTGAGCGCGGACGAAAAGAATCGGGCCGAGAACCTGATGATTGTTGATTTGCTGCGCAACGATATCAGCCGCGTCGCGCTGCCCGGATCCGTTCATGTGCCTGACCTGTTCCGGGTGGAAACCTATGCCACCGTACATCAGATGGTCTCGCTGGTGCGGGCGCAGCTGCACAAATGCGTGGGGTTGGGTGAAATTCTGACGGCACTGTTTCCCTGCGGGTCGATCACCGGAGCCCCCAAGATTCGCGCGATGGAAATTCTTGCGGAACTGGAGCCATGGGCGCGCGACATCTATTGCGGGACGATTGGCTGGGCCGCGCCTGATGGTCGGTCCGAGTTCAACGTGGCCATCCGCACCTTGATGCTTGAGGATGATCAGGCCACTCTGAACGTAGGTGGCGGTGTCGTTTGGGACAGCACCGCCCCGTCAGAGTATGAGGAGGCGTTATGGAAAGCCCGCTTCGCCCGCCAGCTGAACCTGATTTCAGCCTGATTGAAACACTGGCCTTCCGCCCAGATCAGGGCTTTGTCAGGCTGGACCGCCATCTTGCACGAATGGCCCGTACTGCGCGGGTGTTCGAGATTCCTTTCAGCCCCGATGAAGCGACCGCCCGACTGAATGGCGCTGCTTGTGACACCCCGCTGCGTTGCCGCCTTACGCTGGATGTGTCGGGATCGTTCGATCTGTCGACCGGCGAACTGGTGGACAATCCCAGAATCTGGCGCGTCGCTCTGTCGGATCAGCGTCTGGCTTCGAATGACCTGTGGTTGCGTCACAAGACCACGCGCCGTGCGCTCTATGATGCCGCGCGCGCAGCGCTGCCCGAGGGGGTGGACGAACTGTTGTTTCTGAATGAACTGGATGAGCTTTGTGAAGGCACCATTACGAACCTGTTTCTGGAAATGCCTGATGGCCGGGTTCTGACGCCCGCTCTGTCCTGTGGGCTCTTGCCGGGGATACTGCGCGAAGAACTGTTGGAAAATAAAGCGGTCACCGAAGCTGTGCTGACCTTGACCGACCTGAAAAATGCGCAAACTGTGCGGATCGGAAATTCACTGCGCGGACTGATCGAGGTGGAGCTGATAGACGGGTGACAAAAAACAGCACGATGATCGGACCGCCGGTTTCACTGTTGCGGCTGCGGCTGGAATTTGGCCTGTTCTATATTGGCTTGCCGCTGCTGATCGCTGTTCTTTTCCCTCCGAACTGGATGTTTCCGGCGCTTTTTGCGCTGACCGGGCTTGGTATCGTGCTATTGCACCGGACGCCCGGGTTTCAATGGGCCGAACTTCGTTATGACTGGGCCAACTGGACCCTGCGCGAGGTGGCTTTGTTCTCTGCCATCGTGGCTGCCTTTTGTGTTGGGTTGATTCAGATCACGCGCCCGGAGGCCGCGTTCTTCCTGCTTGTGCACCGCCCCGAAATGCTGGCCTTCATCTGGGTCGGCTACCCACTTTTGTCAGCGCTGCCGCAAGAGCTGCTGTTCCGTCCTCTGTTTTTTCGCCGCTATCACGCGATCCTACCGGATGGGCGTGCGGCCTATCTGCTGAACGCGGCCATATTCTCGTTCGCGCACCTGATGTACTGGAGCTGGATCGTCGCGCTGATGACATTCGCCGGCGGCCTGCTGTTCACATGGGCCTACCGGCAGCGTGGGTCATTCTTCTATGCGGTGTTGTTGCACGCGATTGCGGGCAATATCATTTTTGCGGTGGGGCTGGGCGTATATTTCTACTCGGGCAATGTGCAAAGGCCGTTTTGAAGGGGCAACCCGCCTTGACTTTCCGGGGCTGACAGGGTGTATCGGCGCGACGAATTCTGCGCCCGAAGGGATATTCCATGCACGCCTATCGCAGCCACACCTGCGCCGCCTTGACCGCCGCCAATGTCGGAGAAACCGTTCGCCTGTCCGGTTGGGTGCATCGGGTTCGAGATCATGGGGGCGTGCTGTTCATCGATCTTCGCGACCATTTCGGCGTAACCCAGATCCTGTGCGACGGCGACAGCGCCGCCTTTGCCGAGCTGGAAAAGGTGCGGTCCGAATGGTGCATCCGTATCGACGGCACCGTCAAAGCCCGTGACCCGGACTTGGTGAACCCGAAACTGCCCACCGGCGAGATCGAGGTTTACGTGCGCGAACTGGAAGTTCTGGGGGCCGCCGACGAATTGCCGCTGATGGTCTTCGGCGATCAGGAATACCCCGAGGAAACGCGTCTGCGCTATCGCTATCTGGACCTGCGCCGCGAGGCGATGCAGCGGAACATGACCCTGCGCTCGGACGTGGTAGCCTCCATGCGCAAGCGTATGTGGGATCAGGGCTTCCGCGAGTATCAGACGCCGATCATCACCGCCTCGTCGCCCGAAGGCGCGCGTGACTTCTTGGTGCCGTCGCGTCTGCACCCGGGCAAATTCTACGCGCTGCCACAGGCACCTCAGCAGTTCAAACAGCTGATCATGGTGTCGGGCTTCGACAAATACTTCCAGATTGCACCATGCTTCCGTGACGAAGACCCGCGCGCCGACCGCTCGCCCACCGATTTCTATCAGCTCGACCTCGAGATGTCCTTTGTTGAACAGCAGGACGTTTTCGACACGATCCAGCCCGTTCTGACCGGCGTGTTCGAAGAGTTTGGCGGTGGCCGCAAGGTTGATCAGGACTGGCCGCAAATTTCCTACAAGGACGCGGCGCTGTGGTACGGCACCGACAAGCCGGACCTGCGGAACCCCATCAAGATGCAGGTGGTCTCCGAGCATTTCCGCGGTTCCGGTTTCGCGATCTTCGCCAAGCTGCTTGAACAGGAAGGCACCGAGATCCGCGCGATCCCCGCGCCGACCGGTGGCAGCCGGAAGTTCTGTGACCGCATGAACGCCTTTGCCCAGAAGGAAGGTCTGCCCGGCATGGGCTATATCTTCTGGCGCGATCAGGGTGAGGGGATGGAGGCTGCGGGACCGCTGGCCAAGAACATCGGCCCCGAACGCACCGAGGCAATCCGTCAGCAACTGGGTCTGGGCGTTGGCGATGCGGCGTTTTTCCTGGGCGGCAAGCCAAAAGCCTTTGAAAAGGTTGCCGGCAAGGCGCGTGACGTGATCGGTGAGGAATTGAACCTGACCGAAAAAGACCGTTTTGCCTTTGCCTGGATCGTCGATTTCCCGATCTATGAGCAAGACGAGGAAACCGGCGCGATCGATTTCGAACACAACCCGTTTTCGATGCCGCAGGGCGGTATGGAGGCGTTGCAGGGCAACCCGCTGGATGTGCGCGGCTACCAGTATGATCTGGCGTGCAACGGGTACGAGCTGGTTTCAGGCGCGATCCGGAACCACAAGCCGGAAATCATGCTGAAGGCCTTTGAACTGGCGGGCTATGGCGAGGATGAAGTGAAATCCCGCTTTGGTGCCCTGTTCAATGCCTTCCACTACGGCGCCCCGCCACACGGTGGATGCGCGGCTGGTATCGACCGGATCGTGATGCTGTTGGCAGATGAGGCCAATATCCGCGAAGTCATGATGTTCCCGATGAACCAGCGAGCCGAAGATCTGATGATGGACGCACCTTCGGACCCGACCTCGGATCAGTTGATGGAGCTGGGTCTTCGCATTATCCCTCAGGACCAGTAAAAAAACCGCCCGCTTGTCGCGGGCGGTTTTTTTGCACGCAGGCAGTCTGTGTCAGTCCAGCGGGTCTTTCAGATTGGTTCGGTTGACGCGGATGGAACGCGCGGCCTGCCGTGTTTGGCGGTACAGCCAAATGCACAAAAGGGTTGCAGTGATGAAATACGCTGTCACCATTTCAAATCGCCTCTCGCTGTTCCAGTCGGTTCTGCACCATCCCGGCAACCTGCGCCGCCTGCGCCATGATCGGCGTCCCATTCGCGCGTGACAATGCCAGCTTTCGCGCTGCTTCCGCCAAGGGCCTGTCATTTGCTTCGCGCGCGACGCCGTGCAGGAACTGTGCGGCGTAGTCCAATGTACGGTGATCGTTGGGACCTGCGAGCACATCGGCGATATGGGCCATGTCGTCCTGATAGGCCAGAGGGTCCGGGCGGATGATTTCATCGCGCACGGCATGAAGCCCGCTGGGGCGCCGGTCCTCTGGCAGGCGTTCCAGAATGGATTTCTGAAAATGGGACATTGATTTTAGCGGCTTGGACAAAAAACCATCCGCGCCGGCCGCAAGAGCCATGTCTTCGCTGCCGTCATCGCCCGAAAGGCCCATGATGACACTGATACGGGGCGTGGCCTCGGCCAATTCGGCGATCAGGTCGGCGCCGGAACCGTCCGGCAGGCCCATATCGACCAGGATAACCGAAGGCCGATAGATCTGTAGGTGCCTTCGGGCCGATTTCAGGCAATCCGCACGGCGAATGCGCGCGCCGCTGTGCAGGCACATCAGGCGGATGGCATCGCAAGCGTACCGGCTGTCTTCGACAACCAATATGGTCTGACCCAGCAAGGGTCGAGTCGCGGTAGGCGCGGCGGCGGTGGTGGCAAGTAGGCCCGAATCGTCCATGGCAGCTCTCCTATGCAGCAGATGCTTCACGCTAGGAACTTCTGGCTAACACGACGTTAACGCGCGATTTGGCGCACTTGTCCTTTGGCGGATCAGCCCCCATAACCCATGCAACGCAGGACAGCAGGAGTGAGACATGATTGGACGTCTGAACCACGTCGCCATCGCCGTACCGGATCTTGAGGCGGCGTCTGAGCAATACCGCAACGCGCTGGGCGCCAAAGTCGGCGCGCCGCAGGACGAGCCGGATCATGGTGTCACGGTCGTGTTCATCGAACTGCCCAACACCAAGATCGAACTTCTGTATCCACTGGGTGACGACAGCCCGATCAACGGGTTCTTGGAAAAGAACCCGGCCGGCGGCATCCACCATGTATGTTACGAGGTCGAGGATATCATCGCGGCCCGTGATCATCTGAAAGCGACCGGAGCCCGGGTTTTGGGATCAGGTGAGCCCAAGATCGGTGCGCATGGCAAACCGGTTCTGTTTCTGCACCCCAAGGATTTCAACGGCTGCCTGGTCGAGCTGGAGCAGGTATAACTCCCCAGCCCCGGAGGGCCTGAAATGACCATTACTGCCGCGCTGGTGTTGTTCGCCGTCATCTGGTTCATGACGTTATTGGTGGTGCTGCCCATTCGCATCAAAACCCAGGGCGATCTGGGCGACATCGTTCCCGGCACGCATGCGGGCGCGCCGGAAGTGCATCACATGAAAAGAAAGATGTGGATCACCACCGGTATCTCTGTGGTTCTGTGGGCGATCATCGCCGGGATCATCCTGTCGGGCGTGATCTCGGTGCGGGATTTCGATTGGCTGAACCAGTTGGAGCCAAGGTAATCCCCGTCAGGCCTTTTGGCCTGACAAGGCATGATAGATATGGGTGAACGTGGCGGCCCCGATGATCGGGATCACGAGGTTCACCAGCGGCACTGAAAGCGGAATGGCCATCAGTGTGCCCGCCACCCAGATCGTCGTTGAATGTTTGGCCCGCAGTTTGCGCGCGCCGTCGCGCCCGATCCTTCGCATCGCGGCAAGGGTAAAATATTCACGCCCCAGCAAAAATCCGTTCATCGCCCAGAAGATGAAAGGCGCAAGCGGGGTGAAAATCGCATAGAGGATCAGCGCCAGCAGGTTTGCCACAATCAGAAGGCCAAGGAAGCTGAGACCGTCCATAAGCGCCTCTGACACCGGGATGCGCCGTGCGGGCGGCAATGTCGGAAAATGTTTGTCCTCAACCGCCTGGGCCACCTCGTCCAGAAAGATCGAGGTGATGGCCGACGCGACCGGCACCATCAGGAAAACGGGCAGGATCAGAACGAGCACGATACCGGAATAGTTCAGAACGTCGTTCAGCCACGGCACAGCTCCCACAAACGGCAGTGAGATTTCGCTGCCGGACAGCCAGTTGATCAACCAAATCGCACCTGCACAGGCCAGAACCAGCAGCAGAATGGTCAGGCCCACGCCGCGCAGCAATACGGCGCGAAACCTAGGGTCTCCGGTCTGGCCAAGTGCGCTGAAAAAGGCGTTCAGGATGATCATTCCGAAACCCACTCTGTCAACGCGGCCACGTTGGGCCGCGGGCGTTCCGGCGGGGTCGCTCCCTCGGTGGCGATATGAATCAAACCGGCCACGCGTTCGTTTTCGGCAAGCCCGAAAGCATCGACACAGAATTCGCGATCATGTGTTTGCCAACCCGACAGCCAATTGGCGCCCCAGCCCGCAGCCAGCGCGGCATTCAGCAGCGCCAGACAGACCGCGCCAGCAGAGTAGGATTGTTCGATGGCCGGAATCTTTTCGGATTGTTTGCGAACCTCGATGACCGCGACGGCCAGATGCCCCATATCGAACTGGCTGCGCGCTTTGGCGATGTCTTCCGGGCTCTTGTTCAGCCTTTGTCCGCAGGCCTCGGTCAGGGTCGCCAGGCGTGACATGGCGCCCTTTTCCAGAACGATAAATCGCCAGGGCTCCAGTTTGCCGTGATCGGGGCTGCGGGCTGCGGCCGTCAGCAACGGCAGCAACTCTTCCCGGGTTGGGGCCGGAGCAACCAGTGTCTTGGCCGGCCGGGACCGGCGCGACTGCAAAAACTCCAGAGCGGCGGGGTTTTTCAGGGACATATGTTAACTTCCTTTACATCGGGACTCTGTATCTTGGTCGGTATTCTGCCCGTTTCAAGGGCACGCCAATGGATTGCGTGGATCAATTTCATTACGACGTGCTTCGTGCAAGACTTTGAGAAAAAAGAGGAGACAATGGCGAAAACCAAACTGCGCGATCTGCCGGATCTCAGCGCGATGGCGCAGGCCGGGGCCGTGTTCAAACTGAAGGTGGCGCCCAAGGCGGCCCGCGATCGGGTGAGCGTCGAAGACGGGCAGATCAAGGTATCCGTTACGGCCCCGCCGGAAAACGGCAAGGCCAACAGGGCCGTGCAGTTGCTGCTTGCAGAATGTCTTGGCGTCGCGCCCTCGACCCTGACGCTGAAGCAGGGGCCAGCCGCACGGATCAAGCTGTTTTCCTATGACCCCTGAGGTCCGGTTTCGCGAATTTGATAAACACCTTCGGGCAGATCCAGCGCGGCCGCCAGATCCCGCACCTGCTCGGGTGACAACGTGATCTTCTGTATTTGATCGGTGCGGGGATCAAGTTGTTCCAGCGTGACGCATTCCGCGAAATTGTTGATCACCACATCTTCCTGCAAAGGTTGTTCACCTTCGTCCACAAGCGTAATGACCGTCGAGTCGAATTCATGCTCAATCGTAAACATGAGGCCAGAGTGCAAGCCGCTGGGGCGCAATGCAAGCCGTTCGTTTAACCGGTGGTGTGGTTTCGCCGGCACGGGCGTACTATGTTGAAATCACGGCCATTCGGTCTCAAAGGATATGACATGCACAGATGGTTTGTTTTATTGCTGTCCCTGCTGCTTGCGGCATGTGGAGGGGGGGCCTTGCGCGTCCAACCCGCCGAGGAATGGCTGGGGGACGAGCCAGAGGCCGAACCGATGGTGCAAACCTTCCGAGAGGTCAGTCGCGCTGTTGGAGCGGAAGCCCGCAGCCAGTGTCTGAAACAGACGACCGGGCAGAATTGCGACTTTCGGATTCTTGTCGACCTGAACCCTCGGGCTTCGGTCAATGCATTCCAGACGCTGGATGAAAACAAGCAGCCGGTGATCATATTCACCCGCTCGATGATCGAATCCACCCAGAACGCGGATGAACTGGCGTTTGTCATGGGGCATGAAGCAGCCCACCACGTGTTAGGGCATATCGGCAGGCAGAGTGAAATCGCCAGCGCCAGCGCGGCTGAGTTCGGGCGGGTGGCAGAGTTGCGCGGCGGGGATGCCGCCGCCATTGAAGAGGCACAAAAGCTGGGCGCGCAGGTTGGCGTTCAGGCTTATGTGAAAGACTTTGAGCTGGAGGCAGACCAGTTGGGAACCATCATCACGTATAATGCGGGATACAATCCGTTGGTCGGGGCAAGATTCTTTGATCGCATCCCGGATCCTGGTAACAGGTTTTTGGGAACCCACCCACCAAATGCACAACGTGTGCAGATCGTGCGGGAAACAGCAGAGCAATTGGGTTTGTCCCAATGACCGAACTTACATGCTTGGGTGTTGTCATGACGGATCGCGGCTCGAAATACGCGGTGTCCGGGGCGCAGGTCACGACGCGGGCTGAAATCGATGCCGTTCTGAACGATTTGAAATCCGACAAGAGCTATGCCAAGGCCACCCACAACACCTGGGCTGCGGCTTTGCCGACCGGCGCGTTGAAAGCTGATGATGGGGAAAGCGGCGCGGGCATGGTGATCCTTCGGATGATCGAACGCGCCGGGCTGAAAAATCACGTAATAATCGTGACGCGCTGGTATGGCGGCAAGAAACTGGGCGGGGACCGCTTTCGCCGTGTTCAGGATGCCACGCGAGCCTATCTGGATCACATCGGCGTCCAATCTTGACCTGAGTCAAAGTTTGCCTTCGCAGATGCGCTACCCTTTGGACACAGCGTGAAAGCGAAAGGAAACAGCATGCCCTCCCACGAGACCCTGCGGCTGCATGCCGGATTGGTGGACGATATGGCCAGAATGCTGGACATTGATCTTGAGGAAGCCGCCATTGACGGGTCCGTTTCCGTGGACCAGATTTCTGATGCTGTTTTGCGCTGTACCGACTGCCCGAACCCAGATCACTGCAAGAGTTTGCTGAACAATCCCGGATCTGCCCGGCGGACGCCCGAATACTGCCGAAATCAGGAATTGCTTCACAATCTCCTGCCTTGACACAAAGGTCTGCCATGACACATCTGGGCGAAATCATGACCCATCTGCGCTTGGTGTTGCGTATGGGGCAAACAACCGGAACCGATTTGGCTGCGGCCTATCGGAAAGGTCATCTGAAACAGCAAGAATGGGCTGAAATCGTGCAGCAGTGTCGCGGCTGTTCCTGGGCCAGGGACTGCCCGGAATGGTTGGAACGGCGCGAGCAGGTTGAACAGGCACCGACGACATGCCCGAATCGCAAGTACTTTACTGCCCTCAAAACCAAGCAGGTGGAGAACGCTTGATGTCTCAGGTCACGTTGGGGGAAATCGAAAAGCACTTTTGGCTTACGCGCTCGGTGTCACGCTGTATGGGCATTTCAATGACCGAAGCGATGGCCGAAGGACGTCTTTCACCCGAAAAATACGCCGAGCTTGTCACGCGGTGCCGTGCTGCCGGATGTGACGTACAATGCGAGTTTTGGCTTGCCCGGCAACAGGGCACAGCGACCACTGCCCCGGATTTTTGCCCCAATGCCGAGATACTGAATGGGTTGAAAACCTGATCAAAGCCCGTTGTGCGTTCCGTCGCACAAAGGCGGTTTCGAGCTTTGCTTGCACCCACAAAAGAAGGCCTTTTTGCTGTTTTCCGCAGTATATTTCACAGGCTCTAACCCGGTGCCTTTGTGCGATCCGTCGCAAAACGGCTGGCGGCTGGATTTGCCGCAGGCGCACCAGAAATAGGTTTTCCCTTCGACGACCTCGACCGGAAAAGGCGATTTTCGGGCAATGATGGGTGCGTTTGACATATGGCTTCTCCGTCTTTGGATGAATTCGCTGCAACAGTTTAGGGCGCCGGAGTCAGAAGGATAGGTTTTACGCCTCAAAGAACGTCATTGCGCCATTGGATTGGCATGGATTCGCTGTGACTCACGAAGACGTGATCGATTCAGTTGCCAGATTGTCGTTCAGCCCGTATTCTTAACCTGGCCCCGAAAAGCTGGGCAATATCAGAAAAGTAATAAAGGATTGACGGACATGAAACTGAAACTCGCTGCCGTTGGCGCATTTGCACTGATCCTGACTGCCTGTGCGCAGCAGGAAGAACCGACACCTGTTTACGTTCAGCCCAGCTATGACAAAGCCGGCACACCCAGCTGTCCAGGTGGTTATCAATTGGCCACAACCGAGGCTGGCCAAACGGTCTGTGACCCAATCACTCAGTAAGCCATTCGCAGGCGGCCCGGACCCGGACCGCCTGTACGCTTTCGGGAAAAACCGCCACCAGTTGTGGCGGTTTTTTCTTGCCTGCGATTTCTCGGCTATCGGACAGGTTGCGTTCTTCGCGTTGCGTGAACCCTGTTTAGTGCCTTTTGAAGCCGTAGGTATGCTTGAACTTGAATGACTTGAATTTCTGTCGCTTGACCGACCCGTAGGGGATATGCCCGATGACACGCCGTTTGGGGGCGGTGTATCGATAAACCGGGGCCGGCTTTTTGATATGCGCCTTGGGCCGCTTGGCATGTGACTTGGCCTTCGGGGCCACGTAATACCAGTTTATCTTGTGATGGCCGTTTTTCTGAAAGCTCAGGTGTTTGCCGCCAACCGTAATGAATCCGGTAGAGCCGACCTGTGTAGGCTGGGCGTAACCGGGAGTGGCCACGAAATGCGCGGCCATCAGGAAAACCACGCAATTCAGGCCAAGCTTGAAGATACGAGATATGAAAACCTCCATGATTGGCTTTCAATCCAAGATCGGGTCTGACCGCGTGTTCGGCCAATAAACTCGGTTCACGCTTTGCCCATATGCCGTGTGCTCGACGCGGTGTCAGACCTTAGACGGGTTTGCCCCACAAATCGTATTCTCCGGCCTCGTCCACTTCGACCGTGACGATGTCACCGGGCCTGAGGTTTTCGAACCCCTCATCGATGAACAGGTTACCGTCGATCTCGGGCGCGTCTGCTTTGGTGCGGCAGGTGGCGGCCTCGTCGTCGACCTCGTCCACGATCACCTCAAGCGTCTGTCCGACCTTCGCCCGCAACTTGGCCTCCGAGATCGCCTGTGCCTTTTCCATGAAGCGATCCCAGCGTTCTTGCTTGATTTCGGCCGGAACGTGATCGGGCAGGTCATTTGACCGCGCGCCATCGACGTTTTCATACTGAAAACACCCGACCCGATCCAGTTGAGCCTCGTCCATCCAGTCCAGCAGGGTCTGGAATTCCGACTCCGTCTCACCCGGATAGCCGACGATAAAGGTCGACCGCAGGGTGATATCCGGACAGATCGCGCGCCAGGCCTTGATTTCATCCAACGTTCTGGCCGACGCGGCCGGGCGGGCCATGCGTTTTAGCACATCCGGGTGGGCGTGTTGAAACGGGATATCCAGATAAGGCAGCACGTTGCACCCGGCATCCGCCATCAGTGGGATCAGGTCCCGCACATGCGGATAAGGGTACACATAGTGCAGCCGCACCCAGGCATCGAGCTGCCCCAGCTCGCGCGCCAGATCGGTGATATGGCTGCGCACTTCACCGTCTTTCCACGGGTTGATGTCGTATTTCCGGTCCAGCCCATAGGCCGAAGTGTCCTGGCT
Organism: Ruegeria sp. HKCCE3926; assembly: GCF_017872515.1. NCBI lineage: Bacteria > Pseudomonadati > Pseudomonadota > Alphaproteobacteria > Rhodobacterales > Roseobacteraceae > Ruegeria > Ruegeria sp. HKCCE3926. The sequence goes on from NZ_JAEDOU010000001.1 coordinate 127,181, forward strand.
GATGACCAGCAATTCGCGCACGCCGTTTTGCACCAGTTTTTCCGCCTCGCGCAGAACCGCATGCGCCGGGCGGCTGGCCAGTTTTCCGCGCATGTCGGGGATGATGCAGAACTTGCACTTGTGGTTGCAGCCCTCGGAAATTTTCAGATAGCTGTAGTGGCGCGGCGTCAACTGCACACTGCTGGCGGGCAACAGGTCCACGAACGGATCAGGATCGGGGGGCACGGCGGCGTGCACCGCATCCAGCACCTGCTCGTATTGGTGTGGGCCGGTGACAGCCATGATGCGGGGGTGATGCTCGCGAATGTAATCCGGCTCGGCCCCCAAACAGCCGGTCACGATGACCTTGCCGTTTTCCACCAGCGCCTCTCCAATCGCGTCCAGCGATTCCGCTTTGGCGCTGTCGAGGAACCCGCAGGTGTTCACAATGACGGCATCGGCCCCGGCATAATCTGGCGAAATGCCGTATCCTTCGGCACGTAGTCGGGTCAGAATGCGTTCACTGTCGACCAACGCCTTCGGGCAGCCCAAAGACACCATGCCGATGGTTGGCTGGTTCGATTGGGGTGTCTCGGTGATCCGGGCAGAAGGCGCCAGGTCGGGGCGGAGGTTCGGAGGGTTTGTCGTCATGCGCGGCATATAGTCGGGAAAGCTTCCCCTTGCAAATGTGATGCGTGATTTGAATGATCACGGCAATGACAAGCCAAAAGGCGGAGAGCAGAAAATGAAATGGCTGATGCGCATCCTGTTTATCGTTGTCGCCGTGATCGCGTTGATCATCGGCGCGCTGTTGCTGATGCCGGGGGAAAAGCTTGCCGCGATTCTGGCCGAGCAGGTCAAAGCCCAGACCGGGCGTGATCTGACGCTGACCGGTGATGTGCGCATTTCCTTCTGGCCGGTGGTCGGGATGGAAACCGGGCCGGTGCGTTTCGGCAACGCAAGCTGGGCTGGACCGGAGCCGATGCTCAGCGCGGATAGCCTGGCCGTCGGGGTGGACGCTGCCGGGCTGTTGAATGGGGATCTGCGGATCAAACGTGTTTTTGCAGACAATCCCGTGTTGCGGCTGGAACGATCAGATGGTCGCGGCAATTGGGAATTGAGCGTCCCGACAACCGCGACAACTGCGGTCGCGACCGGGGGCACGACGCCCGCTGAGCATTCGGGGCAGGTCACGCTGGATCAGCTGGAACTGACGAATGCACGGCTGATTTACGTGGAAAACGGTTCGACGCAGATGGATTTCTCGGGCGTGACACTATCTGCGAGCTGGCCCGAGGTGGCGGCCCCGTTGGTGATGGAGGCCGCCATGCCAGTGCCCGGAGGTGCGGTTCAGGTTGACCTGAAAATCCCGGACTTGCCGGCATTTGCCGCCGGGTCAGTGACTGATCTGGAATTGGCTTTGACGGCCCCGGGCGGAGAGATCGGATTTGACGGGCGCGTCAATCTTGCGGGTGAAATGGATGGAACCACCAAGGTCGTAACGCGTGACACTGAAGGGATGCTTGCCGCCTTCGGTCAGGCTGGCACATCCGTACCGCCCGGATTGGGCGAGATTGCCGACATTTCAGCGCATATGACGTATACGCAGGATGGGCGGGTTTCCATGCGGAACATGGTTGCGCAATTGGATGACAACCGGTTCGTGGGTGAGGCGGATATAACCATTTCGGACCCGCCGCGTATCGTGGCCCGTCTGGAAGCCGGTGATCTGGATCTGTCGCGGATTTCCGAAACTGCTTCTGCCTCAGGCGGCACGTCTCAGGCAAACGCTCCTGCACCTGAGGGGTGGTCGACGGCCCCTATTGACGCATCCGCTCTGGCGCTAGCGAATGGTAAGATCCGCCTGACGGCGAACTCGATCGCCGTGCCCGGGATGACGTTCGGCAAAAGCGATCTGACCCTGTCGCTGGATCGGTCGCGGGCCGTTCTGGAAATGCACCCGGCCACGCTGTTCGCGGGTCAGTTGCACGGTCAGGTGGTGGCCAACAACCGCAACGGCCTGTCTGTGGGCGGCAACGTGACCGCCACCGGGATCGATCTGAAACAGGCACTGACCACGATGGCCGGGGTCAAACGCCTGTCGGGAACCGCTGCGGGAGCGTTTGAGTTTCTGGGTGTCGGCCAGTCCGAGGATCAGATCATGCGGTCCCTCAGCGGCAAGGGAAACCTGGATGTCGGTCCCGGAGTGATTTCCGGGCTCGATCTGGACCGATTGATGGGGCAGGGTACCGGATCAGGCGGAACCACCGTGTTCAACAGCCTGACGGCCAGTTTCACCATCGACCAGGGCGTGTTGACGAACAGCGATCTGCTAATGTCACTGAAGAATTTCCGCGCAGATGGCACCGGCACCGTGGATCTGGGGGCTCGCAACATCGACTATCTGTTCACGCCCGTGGCGCTGCGGGCCAATTCCGGGCAGGGGATATCGGTTCCCGTTCGCATCAAAGGCCCCTGGAGCGACCCGTCGATCAAGCCGGACCTGACCAAGGTGATCGAGGCGGCGGCGGATGTGAAGGTCAAAGAACTGGAAGACGACGCCAAACAGAAGGTTTTTGAAAAGGTCGGAAACGAATTGGATACGACGATCACCGACAGTGACCAGATCGAAGACGCCATCAAGAACAAGCTTGAAGAAGAGGCAAAAAAAGGTCTGCTCAAATTATTCGGCGGCGACTGAGCAACCATCGTGCTTGGGGCATCGGGATATGCCCCAAGCAGTTGTTTTCAGATGGTTTGGTCGTAATCGCCGACACCGGGCTCGGTTCGGATGACGGCGTCAATGTCCGCGAAGATGGCGCGCATCTCAGCCTCGCTTTCGCTGCTTTCACAGACGACGACCAGATTGGGGGTATTGGACGAAGCCCGCACCAGACCCCAGCTGCCGTTGTCCAGAATCACACGTGCGCCGTTCACCGTAACCACTTCTTTGATTGCGCGGCCTGCGAGTGTTTCGCCCGCATCTCCCTTGGCGACCAGCTTGTCGACCAGCCGCTGAAGGATATCATATTTCTGGGTATCGGCGGCGTGGGGTGACATCGTGGGCGTGGACCAGGTCTTGGGCAGGGCCTTGCGCAGGTCCGACATGCTCTTGCCCGGGTTGCGGTCCATCAGTTTGCAGATTTCGACCGCGACACGCATCCCGCAGTCGTATCCACGCCCGATCGGTTCGGCCAAAAAGTAGTGGCCTGATTTTTCGAACCCTGCCAGTGCCCCGATTTCCTTGACGCGGCGCTTCATGTGGCTGTGGCCGGTCTTCCAGTAATCGGCTTTGACGCTCAGGGCCTGCAACTCGGGGTCGCTGGCGAACAGACCGGTGGATTTCACATCCGCAACAAAGGTCGATCCGGGGTGAAGCTTGGCTAGGTCGCGGGCCATGATGACGCCAACCTTGTCGGCAAAGATCTCCTCACCCTCATCATCGACGACGCCGCAGCGGTCTCCGTCACCGTCAAACCCCAACGCCAGATCGGCACCGCTGGATTTCACCGTGGCGGCCATGTCGTGCAGCATCTCCATGGCTTCCGGGTTCGGGTTGTAGTTGGGGAAGGTATAGTCCAGCCGGTTATGGCTGGGCACGACCTCAACCCCGATCCGTTCGAAAATCTCGGGCGCAAAGGCCGAAGCCGTACCATTCCCGGTCGCGCAGACCACTTTCAGTGGACGGGACATTTTGAAATCCCCGACCAGGTCGTCGATATAGGCCTCTTTGACGCCATCGACGAACTCGTACGAGCCGCCTTCGCGCGCGACGCCCTCGCCGTTCAGAACGATGTCACGCAGTTCCGACATCTCATCCGGGCCATGGGTCAGCGGGCGGTCAAAACCCATTTTGACCCCGGTCCAGCCGTTCGGGTTGTGGCTGGCGGTGACCATGGCCACCGCAGGCACATCCAGATGGAACTGCGCAAAATAGGCCATGGGGCTGAGCGCAGGGCCGATGTCTTTGACGCGGATACCAGCCTGCATCAGGCCCAGCATCAGGGCATTTTTGATCGCCAGTGAATAATCGCGATAGTCGTTTCCGACCGCGATCACAGGCTCTATCCCGCGCCTGTGCATCTGTGTGCCAAGTCCCAGCCCAAGCGCGGTCATGCCGGGCAGGTTGATCTCTTCAGGATATTTCCAACGGGCGTCGTATTCACGGAACCCGGTGGGCGTGATCATCGCGTCGCGCAGAAAGGTCCAGCTGTTGGGTGTTACCTCGGTGAGGGGTTTGATCATAAGAAATCTCAATCGTTAAATCTGAATCGGATTCTCTTTAGCAAGCGCATCAAATTGCATCAATGTGTCAACAAGTTGGGGCATCTGATCGAGCGGGATCATATTTGGCCCGTCCGATGGGGCCGAGTCCGGATCCTGATGGGTTTCAATGAACACGGCCCCGACACCCAGAGAAACCGCGGCGCGGGCCATCACGGGTGCAAATTCGCGTTGTCCGCCCGAAGACCCGCCCTTGCCTCCGGGTTGCTGCACGGAATGGGTGGCGTCCATCACCACCGGATACCCGGTCTTCGCCATTTGGGGCAGCGCACGCATATCGGCAACCAGCGTGTTGTAGCCAAATGAGGTGCCACGTTCGGTCAGTAGGATATTCTGATTCCCGGTGCTTTCGATTTTGTCGACGATGTTGGTCATTTCCCAAGGTGCAAGGAATTGCCCCTTTTTCACATTGACCGCTTTTCCGGTGTTACCGGCCGCCAGCAGCATGTCGGTCTGACGGCACAGGAATGCCGGAATTTGCAGAACGTCCACCGCCTCGGCGGCGATGGCGCATTGCGCTTCGGTATGAACATCGGTCAGAACCGGGATGCCCATCGTTTTGCGGATGTCATCCAGTACCTTCAGCCCCGCATCAATGCCCATGCCACGCTTGCCCGACAGAGATGTCCGGTTCGCCTTGTCATAAGACGCCTTGAAGACATATTGCGCACCGGCTGCATCGCAGGCTTCTTTCATCTTGCCCGCAATCATCTGCGCATGGTCTGCCGTTTCAAGCTGACATGGCCCAGCTATGATGGTCAGTGGAAGGTTGTTGCCGACTGTCAGGTCGGAGATTTTAACATGTTTCATGAGTTTTATGAGGATACCTGTTCACGAAGGACCGACGCGGTAAGCGAGATCATCAGGTAGATACCAGCAAACAACAGGAATGCCAAAATCGTATTTTCGAACTTGCGCGGATAGCTGGGTTCCTGACTGGGAACCGGGTTGACCGAGACGGTCAGATAGCGCACCTGCCGGTTGGCTTCTGACCGGGTCGATTCCATTTGCTGCATTGCCGTTTGCAGCATCATGTCACGCGCCGCCAGGTCCGCCTGCGCGATTTGGATACGCACGCTCAGCCGCGCCAGCGAGTTTTCGCCGTCCGAGGCATCCTGCATCTCGGCATTCAGTTCTTTGAGAACCTTTTCCAGACGGGTGATATCTGCCTTGACGCCATCAACTTTTGCCTTGTTCGGGCGCAGGTTGTCCTGAAGCGCGGCGAGCTCAAGCTCTTTGTCCTGAACCAGTATTTCAATTTCGTTGATGCGGGCACGCAGGCTGGCAATGACGTTTTCGGGGTCAAGAACAGCGCCCTGAAGCTGAAGCTCGATCAACTCTTCCTGAGCCTGCCTGCGCGCTTCCTGCGCCGCTTCGAAACTTTGCAGCGCGTCGCGCATCTGGTCTTCGCGTTTTTTTCCGGACAAGGCGTTCACCCGGTCTTCGGCATAAGAAATCAGGCGCTCGGAAAATTCGGTCGATGTCTGCGCGTCGGGGGCGGCAACCTCCATCCGAATGACCCCTTCGGTCGGGTCATAGCCGATGGTAATCATGCGTTTGAACAGCTTATAGGCGTTTTCAAGCGAGGCGTCTGGCGCCAGTCTTTGAATCGGGTCGATCCATTCCTGCTTGAAGACATCAGAAAACCCGGCATCGCGGTCCAGCAACAGCAAAGCTTCTTTCGATTCCAGAAAGGACTGAACCGAGATCGAATCCTGCGTGGTGGCGAATTGCGTGCCGGCAAGCAGACCGCCGATATTGCCCGGTCCGCCATCCGCTTGCAGAATCAGGAATTCGGAATCGCTGGCATACATCGGCGTGGCGATGCGATAGAAATAGAAGCCGACAATGAAGGTCGGCAGGAACACAAAGGCCGCCAGACGCGCAAACAGTCCAAACAATTTACGCTTGCGACGACGGGCGATGTCTTTTTGGATTTGGCCAATTTCAAAATTGCGCCGCTCAGCTGGGCTGAGCTCGGGCCCGGGCAGATTTGTTTTCTCGGCACCCATGGCCTGCGGCAGTTGAACGTTGATCCTGTCCATGGGTTTGTCACCCTCGTCCGATGGCCTTGCGGCGGCAAGGTCCAGAAGATTGGTGCGCTGGAAGGGGTCGATGCCCTTTTTGCGCAGCAATCGCACCGCGTCATAGTCCGACGTCGCGGCCAGACCGTGTTTCTGCGCCAGACGTCGTGCGATACGCAATTGACGGCCCGTCAGGCCTTCGCGCTTGATGTCGTCCAGCTGCGTCCCGGGCTGTGCTTCGTCGGCGGCCGCAGGGCCTTGTGTCGCGTTGCGAATACGCGAGATGGCGTCCGATCGCGCCTCGGCCGAGTTTTCCGTCTGGCGTCTGCGGCGCCAGTTGTATTTTCTAACCTTGGGTTTCGTAGTCATACAGCTGCTTTGCCTCTTCCAAGGAGTCAAACATATACAATTGCCCGTCCAGAAGTACGGCCGCTTTCTGGGCGAATTTCTCCAACACGGACGGGCTGTGCGATACGATTACCAAAGTCGTCGTGCGCAACCTTTCCTTCAGGATCGCCCCTGCCTTTTCGTTGAATTCGACATCTGTTGTCGCCGGCATCCCTTCGTCGATGAGATACATGTCAAAGTCCAGCGCCAGCATCAAAGAAAAGGTGAAACGCGCCCTCATCCCAGAGGAGTAAGTGGCAAGGGGCTGGTCGAAATATTCGCCCAGACCGCAGAGCCATTTGCAATAGGCCTCGATATAGTCGGGGTCCATACCGTAGATCTTGGCGATGTAGCGCGCGTTCTCAAGCGCTGACAGTTTTCCCGACACGCCACCGGTGAACCCCATGGGAAAGGACACCCGGCATTCGCGGCGGACCACGCCTTCGTCGGGTTTCTCCAGGCCGGCCATCATGTTGATCAACGTGGTTTTTCCGGTTCCGTTCGGGGCCAGAACACCCAGTGAGGTACCCAGTTCGACCCGAAACGAGACCCGATCCAGAATCACCTTGCGGCGCGTTCCGGTCCAGAAGGATTTGCTGACGTTGTCGAATTCTAGCATTCGCGGTCTGCTGCTCGTTTCGTTTGTGTTGTCGCACTTGCGGGCGGCCAGAAAGGGTATTTTTTACCGGCCCATGTTGGCTACATTATGTCGAATTATGAAACAAATGATCAATGCGGTCCGGCTGCGCGCATGAATGTCTGATTGGGTGCAGCAAAGGTTATCGGTCACTTGGTGCCGCGTCAGGTCGTTATTATCTGTTTTGGCAGCCGACAACAGACGGGATGGGCAGGGGCCTTCACGATCATATGAACGCTTTACGTCAGGAAATCCGCGCCTGCCGCTTGTGTGCCGACAGGTTCGCGCAAACAAAAACCGCACACGAGCCGCGCCCGGTGGTCTGGTTCCGCCCCGGAACACCGATCCTTGTCGCGGGGCAGGCACCGGGCGCCCGTGTGCACGAGTCGGGGCGGCCCTTCACCGACCCGTCCGGCGACAGGCTGCGGCACTGGCTGGGGATTGATGAGACGGTTTTTTACGATCGCGACCGTGTTTCGATTGTACCGATGGCGTTCTGCTTTCCGGGGTATGATGCGCGCAATGCTGATCTTCCGCCACCTGCGATTTGCCGCAAGACCTGGCATGACCGGGTGATGCAGGACCTGGGGCGTGTGCCGCTGACCGTGTTGGTCGGAGGTCATGCGCACAAGTTTCATCTTGGCGCGCGCGGGTCGGTTACGGACACCGTCCGCAACTGGCGGGACCATGCGCCGCGGGTCTTTGCCTTGCCTCACCCGTCCTGGCGCAATACGGCATGGTTGAAGAAAAACCCGTGGTTCGAGGCTGAACTGCTGCCTGTTTTGCGTGCACGGGTCCAAGAGGTGCTGAATGATTGAATCCACGGCGTTGGACACTGCGCATGCCGCGATGCAGGCGGACCCGACAAGTGATGCCGCTCGTCTGCGTTTCTTCGAACGGCTTGCGGATAGCGAGCTGTTTCTGATGCTGACCGAAGAAGCGCGGGACGAGAATATCTCGCCCGAATTGTTCGATGTGGCTGACGGGCGCTTTGTTCTGGCCTTTGATCGTGAGGACCGGCTGGCGCAGTTTGCCGGGCGGCCCGTGCCTTATGTGGCGCTGTCGGGGCGGGTGCTTTCGGGGATGCTTTCGGGGCAGGGCATCGGGCTTGGTCTGAACCTGGAGACTGCGCCATCTTCGATGCTGGTCCCGGCGGAAGCCCTGGAATGGTTGGCTGAAACGTTGCAGCACCGCCCGCAAAAGGTCGAGGAAGAGCTTGCCGAGTTTTTGCCCCCTGCCGGCCTGCCGCAGGCCCTGCTGACCGCGCTGGATGCGAAACTGGCGACGGCAGGCGGACTTGCAAGCGCGGCCTATCTGGTTGCCACCAAGTCCAAATCGGGCGCGCAGGGCCATCTGTTGGGATTTGTCGATGCCATCGAGGGGGCCGAGCCCGCTTTGGCCAAGGCCGCGTCCGAGGCGCTGACCTTTTCCGGGATCGAGGCAGGCGCGATGGATGTCGGGTTTTTCACCGCAAGCGAGGCCGCCGCCGCGCTTCTGGCCAAGGTGGGCCTTCGGTTTGATCTGCCCCAGCCGCAAATTGCCGAAGCGGTCCGCGAAGCCCCCGGCAGCAATCCGGACAACCCACCCATTCTGAAATAACCATCCAAACACAAACACGCGGCGCAAGCTGCACCGCGTGTCATAGCGCCTAAGATATGTTTATTCCGCTGCCGCTTCCAGCTTGTCCTGCGTGCGGGTTTCGAAATCGCTGGCGTCGTGGCGTTCGTGAAGCTGCGTGTGCGGCTCGCCAAAGGCGCGGTTGACCATGCGGCCGCGCTGAACCGCCGGGCGCGCGTCGATTGCCTTGGCCCATCGCATGACGTTCTTGTAGGATTCCACGTCCAGGAACTCTGCCGCGCTGTAAAGGCGGCCCAGAACCAACTGGCCATACCAGGGCCAAATCGCCATGTCGGCGATCGAATAGTCTTCGCCCGCGATGAAGGTTTTCTCCGCCAGTTCACGATCCAGAACATCCAGTTGGCGCTTGGTCTCCATGGCGAAACGGTTGATCGGGTATTCCCATTTCTCGGGTGCATAGGCGTAGAAATGCCCGAACCCACCGCCCAGGTAAGGCGCGCTGCCCATCTGCCAGAACACCCAGTTCATCACCTTGGTCCGCTCGGGGCCGGATGCGGGCAGAAACGCGCCGAACTTTTCAGCCAGATGGAACAGGATCGAGGCGCTTTCAAAAACACGAACAGGTTTGTCACCTGACCGATCCCAAAGCGCGGGGATTTTCGAGTTCGGGTTGGCCTCGACAAAGCCCGAGCTGAATTGATCGCCTTCTCCGATGTTGATCAGCCAGGCGTTGTATTCAGCGCCTTCATGACCAAGTGCCAACAGCTCTTCCAGCATCACCGTGACTTTTACGCCATTGGGTGTCGCGAGCGAGTAAAGCTGAAGAGGATGCTGTCCGACCGGCAGGTCCTTGTCATGGGTCGCTCCGGCGATCGGTCGGTTGATGTTGGCGAATTGTCCGCCACTTTTACTGTCCCAGGTCCAGACCGCTGGAGGGGTATACGAGGATTGGTCGCTCATCTCTTGCCTTTCTTGCCTATGTCAGGGCTGCCATACAGCTAATATTGCAAACCGCCGAGTCCAACCCCACTCAACTGGCGTATTCTGTAACAATCCGCCTCCAAACTCTCACGTTTTCTCGTGTCGGGTCACAGCGGCGTTAGGGGGACTACGCACCGCTTGGGAATCGCATATTGTCCTGTCAAACCTGCCGCAAGGCATCACGGATTTAGTTGACCCGAAAAGGATGAACGACATGAAACGCTTTGCATTGACACTCGCTGCGGCCATAGCTCTGGCGGTTCCGGCTTTTGCCGGCCCTCAATATATCGACGGCACAGGTTTTGCTGTTTCGGGTTATGATGTCGTTGCCTATCGCAGCCTGGATCAGATGCCTGTGGGCCAGTCGCAGCCCGAAGGTGTGCGCGGAAATGCCAACATCACCGCCGAGTACAACGGTGCGACCTGGGCATTTGCGACCGAGGAAAACCGCGACAAATTCCTTGAAAACCCAGCATACTACGCGCCGCAATATGATGGGCACTGCGCTTACGGCGTGTCGCGTGGTGGCAAGGTTCCTGCAAATCCAAACCTGTGGCGGATCGTGGATGACAAGCTGTATCTCAACATCACCGACGTGGTTGTCGGATTTTTCGAGGAAGACATTCCAGGCAATATCAATCTTGCCGAAGGAAACTGGCCCGGTATCGAACCAAGCGACGCTTCGACCAATGTGATCCCGAAATTCACGTCGGAAGGCCCGGTTTCGAACTGATCCGGCATCAAAAGACCCAAGCCCGGCTGGTCCAGCCGGGCAGAGGCCGTTACCTCGCAAGCCAGAATTGATCCCGAATATCCTGATCGACATCAAACCTGATCCGCACACTCTTGGCCCCCGGAAATTTCCGTTCGCGGATCGTATCGGGGATGATGACCTCTCCGGCGCCGGTATCTTTTGACTGAAAGCTCAAAATTTCAGCCTCGGTGTGGCGCGCGTTGGTCAGGACGGTCGTCGGCAAGGCCACGCGATTTGCCCCATGATGCACGGGCGTGGTGACAAAATAGGTCAGATGCCGCCCGTAACACCCGACCGCGTCGGGAACGTGATCCGAGACACATGCATCAGATCTGTCCTGAACATCCGCTTCATCGTGCATTTGAGGCAACCTCTGGTCGGGATTCAGCATCGCCTTGCAGGCGGCGATATCCTCCAGCGGAAGTTCGATGATGCGCTTCTTCAAACGGGGTCGGCGCGGTTGCGGAGGGCCGGAACTGGCACCACCTTTCATAACCAAACCTTCTTTGCGCAGAAAATCATAAGCCGCCTTGGCGCGCGAAAAACCGGAACTGTCCCCATCCTTGTGATCGGGGTGTGAATGGAATGCGATCTGCCTCCATGCGTCCCTGATCTCTTGGGAACCGGCGCAGGGGCTCAACCCCAGATCCGCCAACGCATCCGCGCGTGCCCGCACTTTATCGACAGGTTCCATACTCAAAACACTCTTTACAAACTACACAGTACCAGTGTGGTCACAGTCATAGTTTTGTCAATTTTCAAGAATGATTTGCGGGGCTGGTGACAACAATCGCGATGTTGAGATTCAATTGTCCCTCAAAGGCGCCGTTTTATAGGTGTGGTTGTGAAACAGTACACATCTTCCGAAACGACAAACGCCCGGGCGTAAACGTAACCCGGGCGAACCATTGGATTTTTTTAAAGTCAGGCGACGTTTTCCAGTTCAACGCGCGGTGTAATGCCCAGTGCAAAGCAGACATCGCGCGTCAATTCGGGACGGTTCAGGGTATAGAAATGCAGCTTGTCCACGCCGCCTTCGATCAGGTCTGAACACAGCTCTGTGCAGATTGCCGTGGCCAACAGATCCTCACGCTCGTCGCGCACCGCTTTTTCAAACGCCTGTTCGACCCACTGGGGAATATGCGTGCCACAGCGCTTGGCGAAGTTGCGGGCGCCTGCCCAGTTCTCGATCGGCAGGATGCCCGGCACGATCGGTTTGTCGATGCCGGCCTTGGCGCAAGCATCGCGGAACCGGAAAAAGGTTTCGGCTTCGAAGAAGAACTGCGTCAGCGCTTCGTCTGCACCTGCGTCCAGCTTGGCCTTCAGCCAGTCCACATCCGCAGCCATGTTTGCAGCCTCGGGGTGGGTGTCGGGATAGGCCCCGACACGAATGCTGAACATTTCGGTTTCGGCCAGTGCCTCGATCAGTTCAACAGAACTGGAAAACCCGTCGGGGTGCGGCACAAACTTGTCCTGACCCTTTGGCGGGTCGCCGCGCAGGGCGACGATGTCCTGCACGCCGGCGCGGGCAAAGGTGTCTGCGATCTCCAGCGTTTCCTGCCGCGAAGCATCGACACAGGTCAGATGAGCGGCCACGTTCAGGCCCGATGACTTGTGCAGAGTCGAAACCGCGTCGCGCGTAAGTTCACGCGTCGTGCCACCAGCGCCGTAGGTGACGGAAACAAAGCGGGGATCCAAAGGGGCCAATGTCTGGACCGTGTCCCAAAGGCGGAAAGAGGCTTCCAGAGTTTTGGGCGGAAAGAACTCAAAGGAAATTTCAGGTTTGGACATCGTGGCCTCACTGGATCAACTGAGCCTCTTGTGCCATGGCATGCATTGTGAAACAAACTCATATTACTCAACAACAACATGAATGCTGTTTGAAATGCATATTGAATTCCGGCACCTGCGCACTATCAAGGCGATCCATGAATGCGGCGGGCTGGCCCGCGCTGCGGATCAGTTGAACATCACCCAGTCCGCATTGAGCCATCAAATCAAAGGGTTGGAGGATCAGGCCGGGGTCGAGCTGTTTCTGCGCCGCTCCAAACCCATGAAACTGTCGGCTGCCGGTTTGCGGCTTTTGCGCCTGGCCGAGCAGATACTGCCGCAGGTCGAAGCCGCCCAGAATGAGTTTTCTTCGCTGCGGGACGGGCGCACGGGGCGGATGCATATAGCCATCGAATGCCACGCTTGTTTCGAATGGCTGTTCCCGGTGCTCGAATCCTTCAGGAAATCCTGGGGCGACGTGGATGTCGATATCCGCCCTGGTCTTGCCTTCGACGCGCTTCCGGCCTTGCAGAAGGAAGAGGTCGATCTGGTGGTCTCGTCCGATCCCGAAGACCTGCCGGGTGTCGAGTTTGTCGAACTTTTTGATTATAACGCGGTGTTTGTGGCCGCTTCGACCCATCCCCTGGCCAAGAAAGACTATGTCGAGGCCGAGGATTTTCGCGGCCAGACCCTGATCACCTATCCAGTGGAACGCACGCGTCTGGATGTGTTCAGCCAGCTGTTGATCCCGGCGCGGGTTGAGCCTGCCACGATCCGGCAGGTGGAACTGACCGCCGTCATCCTTCTGCTGGTGGCATCGAACCGGGGCATTTCAGTGCTGCCGGATTGGGTCGTGCGCGAGGTCAAATACAACTCGGACTACGTCACCCGACCCTTGACGAAAGAGGGCATTACACGGCGTCTCTATGCCGCGGTCCGTTCGGAAGATCTGGAGAAACCCTTTGTGCAGGAACTGGTGAAACTGGCCCGGGAAGAAGCGCGCAAGCTGCAATCCCAGTAACGGCGTTTCCTGCGGGTCTGTTATGCGCATCATTCCTCTTGGCAAGGGCGCATTGCGGCAGTATACGCGCGGTTTGACCGGACAGGAGCCTTTTGACAATGGTTGGCAGCGCAAATCTCAACATCATGATCAAGGCCGCGCGCAAGGCGGGGCGTTCTTTGGTCAAGGATTTCCGTGAAGTCGAGAATCTGCAGGTGTCGATGAAAGGCGCCGGTGATTTCGTCTCGAAGGCCGACATCGCCGCCGAAGCCATCCTGAAAGAAGAGCTGCTGGGCGCACGACCGACCTATGGCTGGCTGGCCGAAGAGGGCGGCTCCGTCGATGGTGAGGATCCGACCCGCCGCTGGATCGTCGATCCGCTGGACGGCACCACCAATTTCCTGCACGGCCTGCCGCATTGGGCGATTTCCATAGCACTGGAACACAAGGGCAAGATCGTTGCCGGCGTGATCTATGACGCCGCCAAGGACGAGATGTTCTTTGCTGAAAAAGGTGAAGGCGCTTGGATGAACGACACCCGTATTCGCGTGTCGGGTCGTCATCGCATGATTGAATCGGTCTTCGCGACCGGTCTGCCCTTTGGTGGCCGCTCGGATCTGCCTGCGACTTTGCAGGATCTGGCGCGTCTGATGCCCGCCTGCGCCGGTGTGCGTCGTTGGGGCGCCGCCGCGCTGGATATGGCATATGTGGCCGCAGGCCGGTACGAAGGCTTTTGGGAACGCCGCCTGAATGCGTGGGATCTGGCTGCCGGTGTGATCATCGTCAAAGAGGCTGGCGGCTTCGTGCAGGCGCTTAACCCTGAAGGCAACGTGCTGGAAGATGGTGAAGTGATCTGTTCGAACGAACCGATCTTCGATCAGTTCGCCAAGGTGATCCGGGGCTAGGCGCCCTTTGAACGGCTTTAGCGGCGCGGAACGCGCGGAATGCGGGATTGTGACAGCTTGTACCTCGCTTCCGGGTGGGGCGGATGTCCGTGGGTGCGATCCCAGAACTGAATTCCGCCGCGTCTCAGCCACAGCGGGATGCACAGGATCAGGCCAACGGCAAATCCCCCGGTATGGGCCCAATAGGCGATGCCGCCTTCGTCCGGATTGCTGGTGACGCTGCCAAAGAACTGTATCGCCAGCCAGACGCCCAGCATGATGAAGGCGGGGATGGTAAAGACCCTGAAATAGACGATCAGGATCAGCAGGATATCCACCCGTGCTTTCGGGAACAGCAGCAGATACCCGCCCATCACGCCCGCAATCGCGCCCGAGGCCCCAACAGTGGGAACTTGGGATTCGGGCCCGGTGATGACGTGAATCAGGCCCGCGCCGATTCCTGCCGCCATGTAAAACAGCAGGAAGGGCAGATGGCCCATCTCGTCTTCCAGATTGTCACCGAAGATCCACAGAAACAGCATGTTGCCGGCCAAGTGCATCCACCCCCCGTGCAGGAACATGGATGTCACCAGGGTTTCCAGCCCGAACCCGTCGCTGACCCGCGCCGGAATAATGGCGTAGTCGAAAAACAGCCTGCCGATCCGTGGCCCATCATTCATGATCCCCACATAGCTGAGGAAGATCAGGATATTGGCCGCCAGCAAGGCATAGACAACATAAGGTGTGCGCCCCGAAGGGTTATGGTCGCGGATCGGAAACATGCCGTGACGCTGGGCTTTTGTGCGCCCAGCGTCAAGGCAAGCTTATGCCGCACCTCCCAACAACACGGCGTTTCCACCCGCCGCGGTCGTGTCCACGCAGACATGGCGTTCACCCAGAACACGCGCGCGGTCGGGCTTGCCGGGAATAAGCGGCAGAATCGGGCCGTCGCGGCGCGCCAGATGGTGTTCGATCTGCCCCGCTGTTTCCTCGTCTCCCCACCACAACACGCCCGAAATGCCGGTCAGGTTTTCCAACCGGTGCAGGTCAAGCATCCCGGTCGCCTGAATGGCGGTGCCACCCAGCGCAGATACAGCATCGGCCTGCGCACGCGCTGCGGCCTCTCCGGGTCCCAAGCAAAGAAGAGGCGGACGGGGATACACGCTCAGGCGGTTCGATTCACCGGTCGGGCCGGGTAGGGACCGGGTTTTGACCGGCGCAGGTTGACCTTGTGCAGCAGGCAGATCAGCCACGGCGCCCCAGGTATCCGCCGTGCTTTGACGGTCGGGTGCGCAAAACCGGATCATGTAGTTCGGCCCACCCGCCTTGGGGCCGGTGCCTGACAATCCTTCGCCACCAAAGGGCTGAGACCCGACGATGGCGCCGATCTGGTTGCGGTTTACATAGATGTTGCCCGCATGGATTGCCTCGGTCACATGCTGCACGCGGTCGTCTATGCGGGTGTGCAGGCCGAAGGTCAGGCCGTATCCGGTGGCGTTGATATCGGCGATGATCTTGTCGATCTCTTGCGATTTGAACCGGGCGACGTGCAGCACCGGGCCGAACACCTCGCGTTCCAGCGCGGCGATGCCGGGGATCTCGATCAGCGTCGGAGAAACAAAGATGCCTTCGGGCGGCAACGGAAGCTCCTTCAGCACCCGCCCTTCGTTGCGCGCCTTGGTCACATGTTCGGCGATGCCCTGACGGGCCTGTTCGTCGATCACCGGTCCGCAATCCGTCGACAAAAGCCAGGGGTCGTCGACCGACAGCGCATCCATCGCCCCTTTGAGCATGGTCAGAACGTCATCGGCGATGTCTTCCTGCAAATACAGGCAGCGCAGGGCGGAACAGCGCTGGCCCGCCGACTGAAAGGCGCTTTCGATGATCGATTGCACGGCTTGTTCGGGAAGGGCGGTGCTGTCGACGATCATCGCATTCAGACCGCCGGTTTCCGCGATCAGCGGCGTACCGGGGCGCATGGATTCGGCCATCGCCGCACGGATTTTCAGCGCGGTGGCTGTTGACCCAGTGAAGGCCACGCCCGAGATGCGCGGATCCGACGTCAGCGCCGCACCCACGGCAGGCCCACCCGGCAACAGTTGCAGCACATCGCGTGGTACCCCCGCCTCGTGCATAAGCTGAATGGCACGATGTGCGATCAGGGGGGTCTGGGGCGCAGGCTTGGCCAGAACCGCGTTTCCGGTTGCCAGCGCAGCAGAGATCTGCCCAGAGAAAATCGCCAGCGGGAAGTTCCACGGACTGATGCAGGTGAAAATCCCCGCGGGTTCGGCATCGGGGATGTTGGCTGCATAGTAACGCAGGAAATCCACCGCCTCGCGCAGTTCGGCCACCGCATCGGGCAGCGACTTCCCGGCCTCGCGCGCCAGCAGGGCAAACAACTCACCATAATGAGCTTCGTAAAGATCGGCTGCGGCATTGAGGATGCGGGCGCGTTCGGCAGCGGGGGCATCCCAGGGGTTGGCCGAGGCCAATGCCATTTCCACATCCGCCGCGCTGGCTGGGGCCACCGCGCCGGGCTTGTCCTGAGGCCGTGCCGGATTGATCACCGGCTCATCCGCATCGGGTTTAGCCGCATCGGCCAGCAAGGGTTGCGCATACCAATGATGGGCGCGGAACTGATCCCGTGCCGCATCAATCTGATCCAGGGTTGGTGTGTGATGCAGGTCAAAACCCTTGGAATTCGGTCTTTCAGGCTGGAACAATTCCGGCCCGGTCGGCAGTGCGGGCGGAGGGGTCCGGACCGCAACAAACGGATCGGCGGCGACCACTTCCGGTGGCACATCTTCGTCCACAATCTGGTTGACGAAGGATGAATTCGCGCCGTTCTCCAACAAGCGCCGAACCAGATAAGCCAGCAAGTCGCGATGCGCCCCCACCGGTGCATAGATGCGGCACCGGGTGTTCTGCTTGTCCATCACGATCTGATGCAAGGTCTCACCCATGCCGTGCAGGCGCTGGAACTCGAACGGTTGATCCTTGGCCATGTGAAGGATGGCGCTGACCGTGTGCGCGTTGTGCGTGGCAAATTGCGGATAAATCCGATCGGTCATGCCCAGCAGTTTGCGTGCATTGGCGATATAGGAGATGTCGGTTGCCGCCTTGTGCGTGAAGACGGGAAAGCCATCCACACCTTCGACCTGCGCGCGTTTGATCTCGGTATCCCAATAGGCGCCTTTGACCAATCGCACCATAATCTGGCGATCGTGACGTTCGGCCATGCCATACAGCGTATCCAGTACCAGGCCTGCGCGCGGGCCATAGGCCTGAACCACGATGCCAAACCCGTACCAGCCGGCAAGGGCCGGGTCGGACATCACCGCCTCTATCACCTGCAACGACAGCGACAGGCGATCCGCCTCTTCTGCATCGACGTTCAGGCCCATTCCGGCCGCCTTGGCCAGCAGAGCCAGTGCCCGCAGCCGCGGCACCAGCTCGTCCATCACACGCTGTTCCTGTGCCAGCTCATAACGGGGGTGCAGGGCGGACAGTTTTACCGAAATGCCCGGGTTGGCGCGGATATCGTCATGGGTGCAGGCCTCGGCAATGGCCGAGATGGCGCGGGAATAGGACAGGTGATAGCGCGCCGCGTCCGCTTCGGTTCGGGCCGCTTCGCCCAGCATGTCGTAGGAATAGGTATAGCCCTTCTCCTCCATCCCGCGTGCGCGGTCCATGGCGGACTGAATGGTTTCCCCCAGAACGAACTGCCGGCCCATCTCTTTCATCGCGCGTGCCACGGCAGTGCGGATCACCGGCTCGCCCAACCGCTTGATCGCACCACGCAGCGCCCCGACCGGAGACGCCTTGCCCTCGTCCAGCACCTTTCCGGTCAACATCAGTGCCCATGTCGAGGCGTTCACCAACGAGGACGAGGATTGCCCCAGATGCTTGCCCCAATCGGAGGGCGCGATCTTGTCTTCGATCAGCGCATCAATTGTGTCGGCATCCGGCACACGCAGCAACGCCTCGGCCAGGCACATCAGGGCGATGCCTTCGTCGGTGGACAGGCCATATTCGGCCAGAAACACCTCCATCAACCCCGGAGAGGTGCTGGACCGGATATCGCGCACAAGCTGCGCAGCCGCGGCGCCGATGGCGCTGCGATCCGTGTCCGTCAGGCTGGCCTGAGAGATCAGTGTCTCAAGAACTGCCGACTGATCGGCATAGGTGGAAGTATCGATGAGGGTGCGCAGGCTGTGTGACATATGTCCTCCGGTCTTTGCGATAATATAATGCGGAAAAATCAGGACAACGGACTGAGTTTGATATATCTGAAGGAGGATGATCTGAATTTTTAGCAGCGGACAGTTCAAATGAGTTTTCCTGATCTTGATCGGTTTGACCGGTCGATTCTGAGGATTCTGGCTGAGGACGGCCGTATCTCGGTGGCCGATCTTGCGCGCGAGATCGGGCTGTCGAAATCTCCGACGCAAGCGCGGCTCAAACGGCTTGAGGCGAGCGGAGTGATCCAGGGCTATCGGGCGATGCTGGATCCGATCCGGCTGGGCCTGGATCACGTCGCGTTTGTCGAGGTGCGTTTGACCGATACCCGCGAAAAGGCGCTGGCCGAGTTCAACGCAGCCGTCCGCAAAACCGCCGAGGTCGAGCAGGCGCATATGATCGCGTCCAATTTTGACTATCTTCTGAAAGTGCGCACCGCCACGATGTCGGAATATCGCCGTGTATTGGCCGAGAAGATTTCGTCTCTGCCGCATGTCGCCAATACTTCAACTTTTGTTGCGATGGAGGCCGTGAAGGAAACCGGTATGCTGGGCGGTTTTGAACATCAGCCTTGACGCGGTGGAATTATGGTCCACCCTTGTTCCGTGATGCGAACCTGTGCTGCAACGTTTCTACTGATCGCGTGTTCATGCTCGGCCATGGCCGAGACATGCCCCGCGGCTCCGGATCATATCGAAGGTGTGGATGCGCTGATCAAGCAGGTCCAAAAGGCGCAATCGCAAAGCGACGCCCGGGTCATCTCGAATAAAATGTGGGAACTTTGGACAGACGCGCCGGATGCCCGATCGCAGACCCTGCTGGATCGTGGAATGGCGCGACGAGAGGCGTGGGATTTGTCGGGCGCATTGGACGATTTCAACCAACTTGTCGAATATTGCCCGGATTACGCCGAAGGCTACAATCAGCGGGCTTTTGTAAACTACCTGAGGCAGGATTTTGACGCGGCATTGCGCGACCTGAATGTCACGATCGAAATGTCGCCAAACCATATCGGTGCGCTAAGTGGGCGGGCTTTGTCCCTGATGGGGTTGAGACGTTTGGAAGACGCGCGTGCAGCACTGTCCGAGGCGCTTGAGCTCAACCCGTGGCTGTCCGAGCGGTCCTTGTTGGAGCCAGGCGGCCTTCTGGAACCGCCCGGAGAAGATATCTGACAGCCGGATCGGGCAAGTTTGGAAACCGGTCGCAAATCGCCAAACAGGTGCCTTTCGTGGCCACCTCGTGGACTATGGCCCCGCAATCAGAAGGGCAAATGGGTGACAAAGCCGTCAGCGTGACAGTATCCGGCGCTTTTCGGCCATGGCTTCGCGTCGCCTCTGCTCGATCCCGAGTTTGAAAGATTCTTCAACAAAGTCGATGTGATCCTTTGCCGCTTTTTCGGCCCGCCTTTCATCCCCTTCGATCACCGCGCGACCAAGTTCGAGATGTTGTTGCAGCAGCTTTTCGCCGGTCCCGTCAATCGTGCGCAGGAAGTCACGATTGTAGAAAACGCCCTTGCGGGTGAGTTCGTAGATCGACGCCATCATGTGGATCAGGGTCGCGTTCTGGCTGGCATCCACAATCGCGGAATGCAGCGCAAAGTCCGCCTCTTGCGAAGCCTTGGCGTCCTGCTCTTGCCAGGCACGCTCGTTTTCATCAAGGATCTCGGAAATCCGTTCCTTGTCTGCCTTGGTGGCGCGACGTGCGGCAAGCCGGGCCGCGAAACCTTCCTGCTCACGACGATACTCAAGATAGTCGAAGAAAGCCGGCTCGTGGCGTTCGTACAAAGCAAGAAGCGCGGGCATCATGGCTTGTCCGGTCAGGGCTGCGACGAATGTTCCCTCACCGTGTTGCGTTGTGACCAGACCGCGTTCTTCCAGCACCTGAAGGGCTTCGCGCAGCTTCGGGCGCGACACGCGCAACATCTCGGCCAGATCACGCTCGGAGGGCAGTTTCCGGCCCTGCTTCAGGATGCCCGAAGCGATCAGGTCCTCGACCTGTGAAACCACCGCATCAGCCAGCGATTCGTGTCCAACCGGTTCAAAAATCGCCGTGGTGTTCATGAGATGCTGCCCCGTGTGACGCTATAATAACCAGAATAACTGGTAAACAAAGATAACCATATCCGTTCAGATTTCAAGCGCGAGGCTGTTCTTCCCGGACGTGAATTACGTGTCTGTTTAAGAATGATTTTTGGAGAATCTGTTGGCTTTTTGAGGCAGTCGCATCGGGATTTTGCAGGGCTTGTCGAAGGCGAGCTTCCAGTTTCGGTTAGCCCAGTGGTAAACAAAGTTATTGACTGGTTTGAGCTGGTAAAGTTAGTTTACCACCGGAGCGGCGCTGGAAGAGCCTGCGCCACTGATCGGAGAAAACCCGACCAAACCTGGAGGAGATTTCATGAAGAAGACCCTGACAAGCCTGGCCGTGGCCGCCAGCCTGCTGGCGGCACCCGCAGTTGCGGCGGACAAGCTGCTGCTGAAAACACCGATTGCCTTTTCGACCGAACTGCCGGGCCTGGGTTCACCTATTCCACGTGTGGCTGATCAGCTGGAACTGATGTCCGGCGGCACGATGAAGATGAAGGTGTACGAGCCGGGAAAACTGGTGCCGCCCTTCGAAATTCTGGACGCCGTGTCCACCGGCAAGATCAACTCGGGCTACACCACGGCTGGTTACTGGGCCGGTAAAATCCCGGCTGCGCCGCTGTTCTCGGCCGTGCCGTTCGGCCCCGAGGCGGGCGAATACATGGCTTGGCTGTATTATGGCAACGGCATGACCCTGTATCAGGAGATGTATGATCAGGCCGGTTACAACGTAAAAGTACTGCCCTGCGCCATCATCGCGCCGGAAACCTCGGGCTGGTTCGCGTCCGAGATCAATTCGCCCGAAGACCTGAACGGGCTGAAGATGCGTTTCTTTGGTCTGGGCGGCAAGGTGATGCAGAAACTGGGTGTAGCGACCTCGCTACTGCCAGGTGGTGAGATCTTCCCCGCATTGGAAAAAGGCGCGATTGACGCGACCGAGTTTTCAATGCCTGCCATCGACGCGCGTCTGGGCTTCCACAAGCTGGTCAAGTTCAACTATTTCCCCGGCTGGCATCAGCAGGCGACCGTGTTTGAACTGCTGATCAACAAGGACGTCTGGAACGAAACCAGCGATCAGCACAAGGCAATCATCGAAAGCGCCTGCAAGGCTTCGATGGCGGACAGCTTTGCCGAAGGTGAAGCCATCCAGCACGCGGCCCTGATCGACAACGTTGAAAACAACGGCGTCACCATCAAGCAGTGGTCGCCCGAGATGCTGGATACCTTCCGCGCGACCTGGGAAGAGGTTGCCGCAGAAGAGGCCGCCAATGATGCCTTCTTTGCCAAGGTTCTGGCCGACATGAACGAATTCCGTGACGGCTATAACCTCTGGAAGACGAACGCCTTCCTCCCACGTCAGTAATCTCTCCCTCACTGACGTTGCCGGGGCGGCCCGATCCGCCGCTCCGGCCTCTGCTTTTCGATCTTCGGACTTTCTAACTTTTCACTGCCCGTATTCCGGGTTGCTGAGCGAGGAATGACCATGACCACCCAAAAGAAACTCAACGATCCAGTCGAAGCCTATGAAGGCATCCTGGAACACCCCGAGTCCGACCGCCAGAAAATCGCCGTCGCGATCGACGCCGGGGTCAAGGCTGTGGGTCATGTCGTCATGTGGGCCAATGTCCTGCTGATGGGCGCGATCTTCGCACAGGTCTCGTTGCGCTACCTGTTCAGCCAGAACTACCCGAAACTGGATGAGATCCAGTGGCATTTCTATGGAATCGTCACGATGATCGGCATCTCGTATGCCTTGATCACCGACAGCCATGTGCGTGTGGACGTCCTGCATATGCAGCTTTCGCGCCGCGCGCAGCGGATCATCGAGGTGATCGGCATCCTGACCCTGCTGACCCCGTTCATCTATCTGATGGTCGATCAGGGCTATGATTATTTCTACGAAAGCTTCCGCGTCAACGAACGCTCGGACAGCCCAACCGGCCTGCCTGCGCGTTGGGTTTTCAAGGCGGTCATTCCGATCAGCTTTTTACTGTTGGCGCTGGCCGCGTTGGCACGGTTGATCCATGACGGGCACGCGCTGATCTACGGGCCGGCCTCGGAACGTGAAGGCGCGCCGCTGCGCCGTGTTCTTCTGGTGCTGGCGGTATTCGCAGCCGTCTGTGTTGGCCTGACCTTCCTGGTCGAAACAACCGAGGAAAAGCTGGTCATCGCGATGTTCCTGACCTTTATCGCGCTTTTGTTCACCGGTTACCCGGTGGCGTGGGTGCTGGCCGGTGTCGGCGTCGCCTATTGCGGTCTGGCCTATCTGTTCGACAACGATCTGATGCTGTGGACCGGGTTGGAAAGCACCTTTACCGGGCTTGATTATCTGACGCTTGGCGCGGTGGTGAACCGGGTCTACGCGACCATGTCCAACGCGGTTCTGGTTGCCCTGCCGATGTTCATCTTCATGGGGCTGATGCTGGACGAATCCGGAGTGGCCGAGCGTCTGATGTCCTCGATGCAGCGTCTGTTCGGGACGGTGCGCGGAGGACTGGCCATCACCGTGACCCTGATCGGGATCATTCTGGCGGCTTCGACCGGCATCATTGGTGCCTCGGTTGTACTGCTGGGCGTGCTGTCGCTGCCGTCGATGATGCAGCAGAAGTACCAGCCGACGCTGGCTGCGGGCGTGGTTTCGGCCTCGGGGACCTTGGGCATTCTGATCCCACCCTCAATCATGTTGGTGATCATGGCCGACCAGATGGCGTTGTCCGTCGGAGACCTGTTCATGGCCGCGGTTTTCCCGGGCGTGATCATCGGCGCCTTGTACCTGACCTACATCTTTATTCTGGCTCTGGTGAAACGCGACGCGGCTCCCGTACCTGAAGGTGCGAAAGCCCCCGACTGGGCAGCCGTGAAGGACGTTCTCATTGCCGTCATCCCTACGCTGATGCTGATCCTTGCCGTGCTGGGGTCGATCTTTGCCGGTCTGACCACACCAACCGAAGCGTCCGGCATCGGTGCCTTGGGTGCGACCTTGCTGGCGCTGGGCTATCGCAAGCTGACCTTTGCCAAACTGTGGAACGTGCTGGTGTCGACCTTCAACACCACCGCCTATATCTTTGCGATCTTCCTTGGTGCGACTGTGTTTTCCTATGTGCTGCGCGAACTGGGCGGGGATGAACTGATCGAACATGTGGTGCAATCCACCGGCTTTGGTGCCAACGGAACAATTCTGTTCATCCTGTTCATCGTCTTCCTGCTGGGCTTCGTACTGGACTGGATCGAGATCACGCTGATCGTGCTGCCCCTGATGCGCCCCATCGTGAACGGTCTGGGCATCGACATCCCCGGCTTTGGCGTACTGGATGAACCGGCGCTGGTCTGGTTCGTGATCCTTGTCGCTGTGACGCTGCAAACCAGCTTCCTGACGCCGCCCGTTGGCTTCGCTTTGTTCTATCTCAAAGGTGTTTGCCCGCCCGAGATCAAGCTGACGCATATCTATAAGGGCATCATCCCATTTGTCCTGCTGCAATTGACCGGTTTGGCGCTAGTGTTCCTGTGGCCGACCCTTGCCACCTGGTTGCCGTCGGTCGCCTATTAAGGAGCTTATCGGATGCGTCTGAGCCAATGTCATAACTTCCACGACTTCCGGCGGCTGGCCAAACAGCGGCTGCCGGGGCCGATCTTCAACTATATCGACGGTGGCGCGGATGATGAGGTGACGTATCGGGAAAATACCAAGGCGTTCGACCGCTGCGATCTGTTGCCTTCGGTCCTGCGCGGGGTTTCGGACGTGGACATGTCCGTCACGGTGATGGGGCAGAAACTGGACATGCCGGTCTATTGCTCACCCACCGCGTTGCAGCGCCTGTTCCACCATCAGGGTGAGCGCGCGGTCGCGGCGGCGGCCGAGAAATACGGCACCATGTTCGGAGTTTCCTCTCTGGGAACCGTCTCGCTGGAGGAGCTGCGCCAAAAACACAAAAACCCGCAGGTCTATCAATTCTACTTTCACAAGGATCGCGGGTTGAACGCCGCCATGATGCAGCGCGCCAAAGAGGCGGGTGTTGAGGTCATGATGCTGACCGTCGACAGCATCACCGGCGGCAACCGCGAGCGTGATCTGCGCACGGGGTTCTCGATCCCGTTCCGCTTGACGCTGGGCGGCATGATCCAGTTCGCGATCAAGCCGATGTGGGGGATCAACTATGTCACTCATGAAAAGTTCCGGCTGCCTCAGCTTGAGGAACATGTGGATATGGGCGGTGGGGCCAGCTCGATCGGCGGGTATTTCACCGACATGCTCGACCCGTCGATGAACTGGGATGACGTGGCGCAGATGGTGCGCGACTGGGATGGTCAGTTCTGCCTGAAGGGGATCATGACCGTCGAAGATGCCAAACGCGCGGCTGAGATCGGTTGTACCGGCATCATCCTGTCGAACCACGGTGGCCGACAATTGGACGGATCGCGCACGCCGTTCGATCAACTGGCCGAGATTGTCGATGCCGTCGGCGACAAACTGGACGTGATGATGGACAGCGGCATTCAGCGTGGCACCCATGTGCTCAAGGCGCTGTCGATCGGGGCCAAAGCGGTGGGTATCGGGCGGCACTACCTGTATCCTCTGGCTGCCGCGGGGCAGGCTGGGGTCGAACGGGCCCTTGGGCTGATGCGTGCCGAGATCGAGCGCGACATGAAACTGATGGGTGTCACCAGTGTTGGCCTGCTCAGCCGCGAGAATATTCGTTTCCGCAATCCCTAACCCGAAACGGGGGCCGATATGACCAATGACGCGTTGATCAAACATTTCCGCTCTATCGTCGGTACGCGTCACGTGCTGATCGGAGCGCGCGCGACAGAGCGCTTTCGGCGCGGTTTCCGCTCGGGCGAGGGTGAGGCGCTGTGCGTCGTTCAGCCGGGGACCTTGCTGGAGCAATGGAAGATCCTGCAAGCCTGCGTTGCAGCCGACAAGATCGTCATCATGCAGGCGGCCAATACTGGTCTGACCGAAGGGTCTACGCCGTCCGGCACCTATGACCGTGACGTGGTTCTGATCAACACGCGCCGGATGGATACTCTGGTGCCCTTGAACGACGCAGAGCAGATCGTCAGCTTTCCGGGCGCCACGCTTTTTGCGCTGGAAAAACTGCTGGCCCCGTTCGGACGCGAGCCGCATTCGGTGATCGGTTCGTCCTGCATCGGCGCGTCGATCGTGGGTGGGGTATGCAACAATTCCGGCGGTTCTCTGGTAGAGCGCGGTCCGGTTTACACGGAACTTTCCGTCTATGCGCAAATCACCGAACAGGGTGAATTGGAACTGGTCAACCATCTGGGCATCGATCTGGGCAGCACGCCGGAAGAGATCCTTGCAAACCTCGATGCAGGCAGGTTCGAACGCAATCCCGGGGCAACCAACAAACGCGCATCGGCCAGCGACTACGCACAGATCGTGCGGGACGTGAATGCGCAAACGCCTGCGCGATTCAATGCGGACAAGACCAGGCTTTTCGAATCTTCGGGCTCGGCCGGGAAGCTGGCCGTTTTTGCGGTGCGCCTTGACACCTTTCCCAAGAACGAGGTTGAGAAGGTGTTCTATGTGGGCACCAACAATCCCGACGATCTGGCGGACCTGCGGCGCCACATATTGTCAGAGTTCAAATCGCTGCCGGTTTCGGCCGAATACATGCATCGCGAAGCGTTCGATATTGCAGCACGCTATGGCAAGGACACGGTCGTGATGATCGACAAGCTTGGCACGGACCGTCTGCCGATGTTCTTTGCGATGAAAGGCGCCGTGGATGCACGCCTGCGGCGCATTCCGTTTTTGCGAAATTTCACTGATCGTTTCATGCAGGCAGCTATAGCTTTGTGGCCACGTGTCCTGCCCAAACGTATGACGGATTTTCGCGACAAATACGAACATCACCTTATCCTGAAAATGAAGGATGAAGGTGTATCCGAGGCCGCTGAGTGGTTGCCGCGATTTCTGAGTGGCCGGGATGGCGGATTTTTCGAATGTGATGCGCGCGAGGCCAGAATCGCAGGCCTTCATCGGTTTGCGGCGGCGGGCGCGGCGGTGCGTTACATGGCGATCCATTCGGACGACGTCGAAGATATCATCGCACTGGACGTCGCACTGCGCCGCAACGACCAGGTCTGGCTGGAGAAGCTGCCGCCTGAGATCGAAGACCAGTTGGTTCACAAACTCTATTACGGGCACTTCATGTGCCACGTGATGCATCAGGACTACATAGTCAAAAAAGGAGCTGAACCAAAAGCTCTGAAGGCCGCAATGTTGAAACTGTTTGACGAACGCGGCGCGGAATACCCTGCTGAACATAACGTGGGGCACCTTTACAAGGCCAAGCCCGACCTGGCGGCACATTACAAATGCTGCGACCCGACCAACTCGTTCAATCCCGGTATCGGCAAAATGTCCAAGGCGAAGAATTACCAATAACCGGTTTTCCGGCGCGGCAGGGTGCTGTGAAAACGGCCGGCAGATACACCGGGTTCTGATGAAAAGGGTGTTGGTGCCCGACTGTCTGATATCCTGAGCGCAACCCCGCAAGCATCTGCCGCGCAGAAGGCTGCCAAAACCGAATGAGCGTCGCGTGTCAGGTATAGGGGAGATTCGGAAGGCGCAGTTGGGGTCGTCGGAATCGGCAGAGAATGTCGCGTTGAGACGCGGAATTCAGTAGCGTTTGACGCAAATCGTTTGGTTTTGAGTATCACAAACACGCATTTGACAGGCTGTCCGGGATCTGAACCGGCGGGTTCATGCGGTCAATTGACAGAGCACCTTTCTGTTCAGGTAATTTCAGGGTCGCGTGATTTCTGGCAGGTTTTCCTAGGGTTACCCTTGGCTTGCAATCGGCTGCAGATCACCCCTGTGAAGCTGCGGGCCGGAAGCCTGTCTTGCATGCGAAAATATGCAGATGACCGGGGCCGGGAAAGCGCCACTTATCCCTTATTTTTCGCGTTTTTTGGGGAACTACGGGAAACCCCCAATTTCGCGCCGCGACAAACAGGGGTAAACATATTTTACCGTACTTACCACACAAACACACACGGTACTAACTTTCCCCGATGAGGGGCTGGTCACACCCCCTCGGCCGGCCCCTCTTAACTTTTGGGGTCCATGGCAGTTGGGGTCAGTGGTCATGCGGATCGTTGCCGGTGTCAGCTTTTGATCAATTTGGCGACGAGGGCGGGCAAATCTTGTGATGCGCCATAGGCCACGGTGTGTGGAATTTCGGCGACCGGCGTCTTCCGGTATCCTTCAGTAAACAGCAAAAACGGGATCTTCGCACGCGCAGCCGTTTCCGCGTCAACTTCGCTGTCGCCGACGAACAGACGCGGGCCGGAAGCCTGAAGCGCATCAAAGCTTGCGAACAGATGGTTGGGATCCGGTTTTCGCGTCGAAAGGCTGTCGCCACCCAGAACCGCGTCGAAAAACCGGGACAGGTTCAGTGCCTCCAGCACATGCCGCGCCGGTGTTTCGGGTTTGTTGGTGCAGACGCCCAGAACGCATCCCATTTGCTGCAATTTGGCCAGTGCCTCCGGG
This sequence comes from Ruegeria sp. HKCCE3926, assembly GCF_017872515.1. NCBI lineage: Bacteria > Pseudomonadati > Pseudomonadota > Alphaproteobacteria > Rhodobacterales > Roseobacteraceae > Ruegeria > Ruegeria sp. HKCCE3926. The sequence goes on from NZ_JAEDOU010000001.1 coordinate 155,295, forward strand.
ATGCCGGGGTAGGGAACGGTCGTTTCGCTTGCAGCGGAATTGTAGTGTTTGAGGGTCAGTTGGGTCAGTTCCGCATGGCGATCCAGCGGCAGCCCGCAATGCCGGATCATGCGTTCGACCAGCTTGGGTAAACCGTTGCCGACGAATCCTTTGATGATATCCGTCGCCAATGGATCATGCCCAACGTCGTTCAGCGTGCGGTTGGCCGCCGCCGCCAGATCGCCCAGGCTGTCCACCAGCGTTCCGTCCAGATCGAATACAACTGCTGCGGTCATGTTTGCTTGCCCTTCATCGCCCGACCCAAGACCTAACCCGCCCTGTGCCGGGGGGCAATCGCCTGTTTCAAAACGACGCTTGACAATCCTTACTAAAATAATCAGATTAAACGGCAGGAACAGAAAGCCAACCCTTTCGGGGTCAGCCAAATCAAGTGAAACGCGATAGATATGGCACCATGCCGAAACGCTCTGGAGATGTCCCGATGAACGTACAGAACCCGACCCCAACCCAAGGTTACGCTGTCTCGATGCTTCCCGCGCACAAGGCCGAGGATCTGACCAAGGGCGGCAACCTGGCCCATATAGAACTTGGCGATCAACTCTATACCCTGCGCATCACCCGTGCAGGCAAACTGATCCTGACGAAATGAGCGCGCCTTTCAAGCGCGGCGGTGCAGCGGTTGGCCGCCTTGCCGATCTCGATCCCATCGAAGCGGGCGCCGTTATGTATCTGCGGATGTGGAGCGAAGGCGAGGGCGGTCGTGCCGACGCTGCCAGCGATTTCCAAGTCGCGCTGGGCGCGGATTGCGGGCGTGCGGCAATGCTGACTTTGGATCGTTTATGCTCTCTATGCGCCACCCATGGCCGCCGCCCGCTGATCCGGCATGGTCTTGGATGTGCATGCCTTGGCGCGGACGAGAATTGCTTTGCACAGATGATCGCGGCAGCGTCCGAAGGGGCGCGTGAAGATGCGATGATGCTGGCGTCTTTGATCGTACGTCCGGATTTTGCCCCCGCGCTGGCATCTCTGTCGGAAGAACTGGGGCTGACTCTCAGACGTATGACCGCAGGTTTCAAAATGCCGACCACCGGCCACCAGACCCCCTCGGCCGTGCTCCACTGACTCTGAGTGTGGAACGGTTGAACCCCGGCGCTGCGCCGGGGTTTTTTCGTTCAGCAGCACCCGCATCCGGCATGGTGATGGTCATGATCGCAAACAGGGGCAGGGGTAAAGTCGCCCACCTCGGACAACACATCCCGCAGCGCCCAGAGGATCATGTCAACATCCTCGGCCTCGATGGTCAGGGGCGGACGGATTTTCAGGATGTTGTCTTTGGGCCCTTCGCTGCCGATCAGGATGCGATGATCGCGCATCCGGTTTTTGACATAGCTGCAAATCTCGGTGCCTTCGCTTCCATCGGGGTTGATCAGCTCCACGCCGAGAAACAACCCCATACCCCGCACGTCGCCAACGCAACCAAAGTCGGCTTCGATCTGGCGCAGTCCCGCCATCAGACGATCCCCCATCCGGCGGGCATTGTCCTGCAACCCCTCGTCATCGACGATATCCAGCACCTCTTTGCCGATCCGGCAGGACAGGGTCGAGCCGCCAAAGGTCGAAAAGAACTCGATCCCGTTGTTGAAGCTGTCCGCGATCTCGCGGGTTGTCACCAGCACGCCCAGTGGGTGCCCGTTTCCGATTGGCTTGCCCATCACTACGATATCCGGAACCGCGCCCTGGTGTTCGAAGCCAAAGTAATACTCACCCAACCGTCCCAGACCTGTCTGCACCTCATCGGCGATGCAAACACCCCCCGCAGCACGTATTTTTTCGTAAACCGCAGGCAGATAGCCCTTGGGCGGAATGATCTGGCCGCCGACCGACGGGAAGGTTTCCGCGATGAACCCGGCCACGCCCTGTCCCCTGTTGCGAAGGGCGGCAATCGCCGGATCGACAAGATCAGCAAATTTCTGTGCCCGGTCCGCATCGTCTCGCCTGAATGACCCGCGATAGTCATCGGCAACCTCGACCAGTTCAACCCAGTCGGCTTTCCCGATGCCGCCCGGTTTGTTGAATTTGTAGGCCGAGATCGCCACCGCAGCGTTCGTGTTCCCGTGATAGCCGTGATCCGGCGTCACGATCCCCTTTGCGCCGGTATGGGCGCGGGCCAGCCGCAGGGCCAGTTCGTTTGCCTCGGTGCCCGAGTTGACGAAAAAGCAGACCTGTAGGTGATCCGGCATCTTCGACAGGATCTTGTCGGCAAATTCCACCTGTGCCGGATGCAGATAACGGGTGTTCGAATTCATCCGCTTCAGCTGATCCGCCGCCACGGCCTGAATGCGTGGATGCGCGTGCCCCACATGCGGCACGTTGTTGTAGGCGTCCAGATAGGGGCGTCCCCATTCGTCGAACAGGTGATGCTTCCAGCCGCGCACCAGCATGACCGGATCGTCATAGGTCAGGGATAGGTTGCCCCCGAACTGCGCCCGCCGTTTGTGCAGGATTTCCGCTTTGTCAGTTGGGTGATAGAACACCTTGTCATCCGGCAGGTTCAGCAACGCCGCCGGGTTCGGGCAGACCGCGTGCCACAGCTCCAGTTCGTCCGGGTCTCCGACACCGGGCCAGTCCGCTTCCATGCCATCGGTGGTCAGGGCCAGCTGGAAATGCACATGCGGGGCCCATCCGCCATTCTGGTCGGCATCGCCCAACCGCGCAAACGCGGCGCCCTGTGCCACCGGGTCGCCGGGTTTCAGCCGGTCACAGCATTCCGGATCCAGATGGCCATAGAGCGTATAGAACGGGTCGCCTTCGGGCGTTTCGTGATGGAGGATGATCACCCCGCCGTAGTCAAGGTGCTGGTCGCGGTTTTCGACCACTTCGATCCGCCCGCTCATCGGTGCATGCAGAACCGTCCCGGCAGGCGCAAACACATCCACGGCCAGATGAACCGTCCGCCTGTCCGAGGCTTTCCACGGGCCCTTGCGGAACCCCGGCTCGGCATAGATCAGGCGGGGCTCGTTATAGTAACCCAGCCACAGGTCCTGCCCGTATTCCTCGCCAACGCGCGCGGCCTCGGCCAAAGGCATGTGGAACGGGTTCCGGGGCCAGACGCAGTTTTCGACCGAAAGCGAGCCCATGGGCACATCGCCCAGGTCCTGGCCGAACATGTCGGTAAAATGCCCCCGGTGTTCCTGAAGATAGGCGTGGATGCGTTCAGCCCCATCAACCACGGGCAAGCCGCAAGCCGCCCGCAACCGCGCCGACATCAGCCCGCCATTGACTGACGTGTTCTCAAGGAACCGCCAAGCAGGCGCCTGAGAGATCGTCACATAGGGATCATCCGGATTCTCGGCCGCCATCAGGGTCGAGTTGACGACCGATACGGCAAGCCGCATCCTCAGCAACGGCCAGATCAGGTCAACCTCATCCGCCCGCAGCCGGTTGGCCGCGTGATAGCCCTTTACCAACGCAGCCAGTGCCCGTTCCGGCTTGGGGTGATCCAGCACGACATACGCGCCGGCAATCGCCAGATCGCAGATGCGCGGCGCGGCGCACATGTCGCCCAGATCAATCAGGCCCGAGATCCGCCGCCGCTCGCCCAGTTCCCCTTCGACCAGAATGTTGTAGTCATTGGCGTCATTGTGGATGGCCTGTTTCGGCAGGTCCGCAAGGACATCCGCGATTGCAGCGAACCCCTCACAGATTTCCGTCAGCAGTGCCTGCCGCGCGGGGTCAGAGATCGCGTTTAACTTGTCAGCAATCCAGCCCGCCTGCATCAGGTCCCATTTGAAACCGATCCGGTGCAACCCTTCATGCTCAAACCCTTCCAGGGCCCGGTCGGTTGCCCCCAATACGCGGCCAAGTTTCAGGATCAGCTCTTCGGATTTTGGGGCGGCCTTCGCGTAACATTGGCCCGGCAGGCACTCCAACAGCCAAACCAGCCTGCGCTGTCCTTCAGAATCGGCAATCTCGGGCAGCATTGCTCTGGTCAAATCAGGGAACACCTTGGGAAACGGCAACCCCGGTGCCTCAGAAGCGATATGCGCCAGCGCCTTGATTTGCAAATCAACCAGATCCGCATCGCATCCGGCCCGCATGGCCTTAAGCACATAATCCTGACCATTGGTGGCGTGCACCAGAAAGTTCAGATCATATTCACCATCCAACCGCGTCAAGCGGGCGTCCAGCCCCCAGAGCTGCCGCAGCGCGGCCGTCCAAAAAGCACTTAAATCGTCCATTCCCGTCTCCGCTCCGATCGCGCCGGAGCCCTCTTCATCTGGCCAAAAATATCCTCGGGGGGAATCGCGCCTTGGCGCGATGGGGGGCAGACAGCCTCCGCGCGTTACCCCAGGGCCCGCAGGCGCTTGATCAACGACGAGGTGTCCCAGCGGCCACCGCCCAGTTTCTGAACATCCTTGTAAAACTGATCGACCAGAGCGGTAACAGGCAGGGACGCACCGGTTTCATTGGCGGTATCCAGACAGATACCCAAATCTTTGCGCATCCAGTCGACGGCAAAGCCATGTTCGAACTGATCATCCAGCATGGTCTCATACCGGTTTGCCATCTGCCAGCTGCCAGCGGCGCCCTGGCTGATCACCTCGACCACGGCCCTTCCGTCCAGCCCGGCCTTCTCGGCGAAGTGCAACGCTTCGCTCAGGCCCTGAACCAACCCTGCGATGGCGATCTGGTTGCACATCTTGGTCATCTGGCCCGCGCCGCTGTCCCCGATGCGACGGCAGATCTTCGCATAGACCTGCATCACCGGTTCAGCCGCATCATAAGCCGCCTGATCTCCGCCGCACATGATTGACAGAACACCGTTTTCGGCGCCTGCCTGGCCGCCCGAGATCGGCGCGTCCACAAAGGCGATACCCTGTGATTGGCCGGCAGCGTACAATTCCCGCGTGACCTTTGCAGAAACCGTGGTGTGGTCGACGAAAACAGCCCCGCTGGACATGCCGTGAAATGCGCCGTCCTCGCCCGTGCAAACCATGCGCAGATCGTCGTCATTGCCGACGCAGGCCATCACAAACTCGGCGCCTTCAGCCGCGTCTTTCGGGGTGGCTGCCATCGATCCGCCATGCTGCTTTACCCAGGCTTCGGCCTTGGCAGCCGTGCGGTTGTAGACAGTGACGTCATGGCCTGCGGCCTGAAGATGCCCAGCCATGGGATAGCCCATGACGCCCAGGCCAAGGAACGCGACTTTTGCCATTTTGTGATCCTCTCCGCTGTTCGGTCGGCTTCAGCGGTGCGTGCCTGGCCGAAATGTTTGGCGAAGACAAAGCAAAGCTGCGCCCAAAGGGCAACCCCAAGTCAGCCCTTCCCGCCCAGATCCTGCAGGATCGGGCAATCCGGCCTGTCATCCCCTGCGCAGGCGTCGATCAGGTGGCTCAGCGTTTCGCGCATCGCGTTCAGGTCGGCGATCTTGGCTTCGATCTGCGCCAGATGGTCCCGCGCGACCTGTTTCACATCTGCGCTGGCGCGGGTTTCATCCTCGTAAAGCGCCAGCAATGTCCGGCAATCCCCGATGGTGAATCCCAAAGCCCGGGCACGGCCCAGAAAGTTCAGCTTGTGCACATCCTGATCGCGAAATCGGCGATAGCCGTTGTCGTCGCGCAGCGGTTTGATCAGGTCGATGTCTTCATAGTACCGGATCGTCTTTGCAGGCAGGCCGGTGCGGGAGGACACATCTCCGATATTCATGCGTGCACCTCTTTGGCGGGCGGGATCGGGGTTTCCGGCACGCTGGCTTGAACGCGACGCAGACGCAGCGCGTTCGAGACGACAAAGACACTCGAAAGCGCCATCGCGCCGGCGGCCAGCGCCGGAGACAACAGATGGCCTCCGTACGGGTACAGCGCACCAGCGGCGACCGGGATCAGCAGGACATTGTAACCGAATGCCCATCCCAGGTTCTGGCGAATGTTTCGCATCGTTCTACGGCTGATCTCGGTTGCATTTGCAACCCCGCGCAGATCGCCGGACATCAGAACGACATCAGCCGTTTCGATGGCCACATCGGTGCCCGTCCCGATGGCGATGCCGATGTCAGCCGTTGCCAGCGCCGGGGCGTCGTTTATGCCGTCGCCGACGAAAGCCAGCGTTCCGAACTGGTCCCGCAAGGCGGTGATCGCATCCACCTTGCCGTCGGGCAGCACTTCGGAGGTGACGTGATCGATCCCCAGCCGATCAGCCAAGGCTTGCGCAGTGCGCGCGTTGTCTCCGGTGACCATGGCCACGGTCAGACCCATTTGGTGGAGCCGCTCCAGCGCCTCTTCGGTGCCGGGTTTGACCGGGTCGGACACAGACAACGTGGCTGCGGCCTGCCCATCCAATGCGACGAACAATGGTGTTGCCCCTTCGGCGGCGCGGGCCTCTGCCTCGCTTGCCAGGGGACCAAGGTCGATCCCGCGTTGTTGCATAAGACGGTGCGACCCGATCAACACGTTCCGGCCTTCAACCAGCCCCTGCATGCCAAGCCCGGTAAGCGACAGGACGTCCGTCGCCTGTGGCAGCGTCGCAGGCCCGGCCCGGGTGATCGCCGAAGCTATCGGGTGTTCCGACCGCGCCTCGAGGGCGGCGGCCAGCCGCACAACCTCATTCCTGTCAAACCCGTTCGCCGTCAGAACATTGTCCAGTTCCGGGCGGCCCAGTGTCAGGGTCCCGGTCTTGTCCAGCGCGATGACGCGTGCCTGCTGAAGCTGTTGCAAGGCATCGCCCTTGCGGAACAACACCCCCAGTTCGGCCGCGCGCCCGGTGCCGACCATGATCGAGGTCGGAGTGGCCAGACCCATGGCGCAGGGGCAGGCTATGATCAGCACGGAAACCCCGGCGACAAGCGCCAGCGGCAGGGCGGGGCTTGGGCCGAAGATCAGCCAGGCTGCGACGGTGATCACGGCGACCAGGATGACCGCCGGGACAAAGCGATATGTAATCCGATCGACCAGACCCTGGATCGGCAGTTTGGCCCCCTGCGCCTGCTGCACCATGCGAATGACCTGGGCCAGCACCGTGTCGCCCCCCACGCGCGTCGCCCGAACCCGCAAGGCGCCAGTGCCATTCACGGTGCCGCCGACAACAGCCGCGCCGGCTGATTTTCCAACGGGTATCGGCTCGCCCGTGATCATGCTTTCATCGACGTAAGAGGTGCCCTCGAGCACTTCGGCATCCACCGGCACGCGTTCGCCCGGGCGGATGTGCAGGATGTCGCCCACAGCAATCTCGGCGATAGGGCGGTCTTCAATCCGACCATCAACTTCGACCCGCGCGCTTTTGGGCTGAAGGCCCGCCAGTTTACGGATCGCAGCCCCGGTTTTGCCCTTGGCGCGCGCCTCCATCAGACGGCCCAGAAGGATCAGAACGACAATCACAGCCGCCGCCTCGTAATAGACGTTGTCAGTTCCCATCGGTAACGCGCCGGGGGCGAATGTGGCCACCACCGAATACAGATAGGCCGCCCCGGTTCCCAGTGCGACCAGCGCGTTCATATCCGGCGTGCCCCTCAGCAACGACGGGATGCCCTTGCGATAAAACACGCGACCGGGCCCCAGCAGCAGGGCCGTTGTCAGGGCGAACTGAATCAACTGGCTGGTCTGCGTGCCGATGGTGGCGTGTACCCAATGGTGGAAGGCGGGGATCATGTGCCCGCCCATCTCAAGAATGAACACGGGCAGGGCAAGAGCGGCCGCCAGCAGAGTGGCCCGGGTCAGCCCTGCTGTTTCAGTGTCTGCGCGATCTTCGGGTGTCGAAACGGCTTGAGGCCGCGCCGGGTAACCGGTGTCGGTGACCACCTGTGCCAGCGCCTGTGGCGATGTTGCCCCCGCAGCGTAGGTCACCGCGGCAGTTTGTGTCGCCAGATTGACCTGCGCTTCGATCACACCGGGGCTGGCCGTCAGCGCGCGCTCGATCTTGGCCACGCACGAGGCGCAGTTCATACTTTCAATGCTCAGATCCGCCCGGCTGGTCTCGGCCGGATACCCTGCCGCGTCCAATGCCTTGGTCAGCGCCGAAGCCGGCCCGTCAAAAGCCACCTGTGCGGACTTGGTTGCAAAGTTGACCGAGGCCGTTTCAACCCCGGGCACATCACGCAGCGCCTCTTCAACGCGTCCCACGCAGGATGCGCATCCCATGCCCGTGATTTTCAGCTCTGTCAGTGATTTTTGCGCCATGCGACTCGCCCATGAAGTTTCCTTACCCACCAGATGGGGGTTCCAGTGACGGGAAGGTCAAGAGCCTGGGGCAGCTTTTTTAGTGCCCCGAGCCGCGCATGTTTCGTTCCATCATGCGCTGATAGAGGCGCGGTGACAGACGGTTGAGCCACCAGGACAGGCGCGCCACGCGGCCAACCGGGATCATGGGCTGCGATTTGTCCAGCCCGCGCAGGATCGTTTCAGCGGCGGCCTCGGGGCTCATTTCGTCCATCCCGTCCTTCGCCGATCCGGGGCGCGCTGTGCCATCCGCCTGCTCTTGTGCGTTGCCGGGGTTGGTGGCCACAAAGGAGGGCGCAGCGATCAGAACGTCAACGCCATGAGGGGCTTCTTCCGAGCGCAGCGATTTGAAGAACCCCTCCAGCGCGTGTTTCGAGGCAGCATAGGCCGTCCGATGGTAAAGCGGTGCAAACCCGGCCACCGATGAGATGGCCAGATGTGTCCCCTTTGACGCCCGAACCGGGTGCAAGAACGCGCGGGCCATTTCAACGGCCGCAAAATAGTTGATGTCAAACAGAGTTCGGTGGCTGGCCGCGTCGGACTTTTCAAAGCCCCTGATTTGCGTGACGCCGGCGTTGTAGATGACCAGATCGATACTGTCGCTGGTCGCGATCACCTTTTGAGTTGCCCTGGCAAGCTGGTCGGGATCCGTTAGATCGCAGCCAACAGGCAACTGGTTCGGCCCGGTGTCCAGACCTGAAACATCGCGATCCAGCAGCACCACCCGCCACCCACGACTTTGCAGAGCATGGCTGAGGGCCCGCCCCAAACCGCCCGCCCCGCCGGATATGACAGCCGTCTTCATAGCCCCGCCTGCTTTTGCCAGAGCGAGAATACCTGGGCGCTGGTTTTTTTCGGAGTGTAACCGAAGTCGGATTTCAGGGCGGTGTTGTCCAATACCGGTCGATATTGCAGAAATCGCACCTGTTCCGGCCCATAGCGGGACAGACCCAGCGGACGTGCAGCGGCCAAAGCCGATTTCAGCGCCCAAGCGGGCAGGCGCAGAACCGGCTTCCCCATCGCACGCGCCAGATCGGTCACGCCCATCGCGCCGTCCCCGGCGACGTTGTAAACGCCAACCGGCCCGTCGGTTGCCGCGCGCTTCAGGATGCGTGCCAGATCATGCGTCCAAATGAACACAAACGGGCTTTCGCTGCCGACGACCGCCAGCAGGCGGGGTTTGCGAAACAGGGCGGTGATCTGGTTTTCGGACCCGGCCCCCAGAACCGTGCCCACGCGCAGCACGACCTGTTCCAGATCGGGGGCGGCACTGCGAACCTCGGCCAGCATCTCTTCGACCTGCCTTTTGTGATCGGAATACGGAAACTCGGGGTTGCCGCGCAACGGATCATCCTCGCGCAGGGGCACGGGGTTGTCCGGGTGATAGCCGTAGGCTGCACCCGAGGATGTGACCACCAATCTTCGCACTCCGTTGGCAAGGGCCGCGTTCACCACCTTGCGGGTGCCCTCGACATCAACCGCATATGCCGCCGCCCGTTCCATTTTTGGCGCAGGCGTCACGATGGAGGCCAGATGCACTATGACATCAGGCTTCACGTTGGAGATCACGCGCGCGGGCGCGTCGGTCGTCACATCCAAGGGCAGATAGTGGACGTTTTCCGGCATGCTGTCGGGGCGTTTGATATCCGTTGCAAAAACATCGTGCCCCTTGAGTTCGGGCAACAGTGCCTGCCCGACCATACCGGCGGCGCCCGTGATCAGGATACGGCTCATCGCGCGGCCTCGGTTCGGGCCATGAACGACGCCAGGGCAATCCCCGAGATCGCGTGCCAGATGCCCCAGAACGCGGCCACCACGGCCATGCCGCCCAGCCCGTGAAAAAAGGCAAAGATCAGCACCAGCCCAAGGCCGGAATTCTGAATGCCGGTTTCGATGGTGATGGCGCGGCGATCGAAAGGGGACAGCCGGGTCAGAGTGGCCACAACCCAACCGCCCCCCAGCGCCAGAGCGTTGTGAAGGATCACAAGCCCGGCAACAGCCCCGGCAAAGCTGAGGAAGAACCCCCAGTTCGCGCCCAGGGCAAGTAAGATGAAAGCCGAAAAAATACCCATCGACAGGTATTGCAGCGGCGCACGCAACCGTGCGGTCAGGGCCGGGCGGCGCTGGTTCAGAGCGATGCCCAGGACCAGAGGCAGGATCAACATCAACCCGACAAGGATTGCGATTTGCACCGGGTCAATCTGGGTCTGTTGCAGGATCGCGCGTGTTGGCGGATACAACCCGCCCCAAAGCGCAATGTTGAAGGGCGTCATGAAAATCGCGCCGATGGTGGCAAAGGCGGTCATTGACACCGACAGCGCCGCATTGCCACCGGCGCGGTGCGTAATGAAGTTCGAGATATTGCCCCCCGGACAGGCTGCGACAAGGATCAGCCCAAGCGCAATAGACGGTCGAGGGGCCGTCACCCACACAAGCGCAAAAGTCAGCGCCGGCAGGACCAGGAATTGGGATACCAGCCCGACGATCACTGGCTTCGGCGCGCGCCTGAGGCGATCAAAATCCCTTGGTGTCAGATCGATCGCAATCGAGAACATCACGATCGCCAGTATCGCATTCAACAGCGTCAGAGAGGCCGGGCTGAAATTCAGCGTAATTTCGTCGATACCGCTCATACGGCGGCTTTCCGCAGCCGTTCGATCCATCCGGTGACAGCCTTTCTGTAGGTGGCCTTGTCCACGTAGTAAGCCATTCGCGGCAGATCGATATAGCTCATGCCTCCGGTGGCGCGCGTATAGTCTTTTTGTTTTTTGGATTTCAGATCGGCCGCCACCGGGCAGCCCTTTTGAAGACCTTTGATATAGCGCGCCACCATTTCGGCCTGCTCGTGCCTGCCCTGCCAGCCCAGACCCGTGGCCTCGACCATGCCCAGCACAAAAAGATCGTCCCGTTCGGGGTGCATCGCGTTCAGGTACAGATGTGGAGCATCGCCCTGCCAGTTCAGCAGGCCCTGGTCGATGAACGGATAGTGCAGCTTGTATCCGGTCGCGGCGAGAATCATGTCATAGTCTGCGCGCGTGCCGTCCTTGAAATGCACGGTCTTGCCTTCCAGGCGGTTGATATCGGGGCGAATGCGCAGGTCGCCATGGCCCGCGTGATACAGGACAAGCGAATTCACCACCGGGTGGCTTTCGTAAAGCTGATAATCGGGCTTGGGAAAGCCGTATTTCTGCGGATCACCGACAAACCAACTGAGGATGAGGCTGTCCACCTTGCGCTTCAGCCACATCGGCAGGCGGATCTTGCCGCCCATCGTGTCGGCCGGTTTGCCGAAAACGTATTTCGGCACGAAGTAATAGCCGCGCCGCATCGACAGATCGCAGCGTTCTGCGTGATGGATTGCGTCAACCGCAATGTCACAGCCGGAATTGCCCGCGCCCACGACCAACACACGCTTGCCGTCGAACTGGCTGGGGTACCGATATTGCGAGGCATGGATCAACTCGCCGTCAAACGTGCCGGGAAAGCTGGGCATATTCGGTTCCGACAAGGTGCCGTTTGCAATCAGAACCCCTGCGAATTCGGCCTGATGTTCACCTTGGGCGTCCCGCCAGCCAACACGCCAACCATCACCGGATTTGCCTAGCGGAGTGATCCGGGTGACTTCTGCATTGAACCTGTAGGTTTCACGCAGGCCGAAACGATCGGCAAAGGACCGGAAATAGTCGCGCATCGCTTGGTGCGAGGGGTACTCGGCCACCGCCTCATCCATCGGGAAATCCTCGAATTCGGTCATGCGCTTTGAGGAGATCAGATGCGCCGATTCATACATGGTTGATCTGGGGGCATCGATATCCCACAGACCGCCCACATCCGAATGCAATTCGAACCCCTGAAAGGCGATGCCCTGTTCCTTCAGCACCTTGGCTGCGGCCAAACCCATCGGCCCCGCCCCGATCAGGGCGAATGCGTTGCGCGTCTGTGTCATGAACCCTCCCGAAGTTCGTGACGCTTAACTTGAACGAACGACCAAAATAAGGCAAGATGAAATTCATGAGTCCAAAAAACATCGAAAAACCAAGGCAAAGAGCCCCGTCCAGGCGATCGCTTGAAACCAAGGCGCGGATCATGGATGCGGCTGAAACCGTCTTTGCCGAACGGGGATTCGAGGGTGCGTCGATCCGGGATATCGCGGCCTTGGCAGGGGTTCAGATTGGTCTTGTGCACCATCATGGTGGTGGCAAGGAGGAATTGTTTTACAAAACCGTGGCGCGGCGCGCGGACGCGCTGGCGCAACTTCGGATCGACGCGTTGAACAGGGCCAAGGCCGTCGCTCCGCTGACGCTTCACAGCATTCTGGACAGCTTTATCCGACCCTATGTGGACCTGGCAGAAACGGGTGGGCCTGGATGGATGGCATATGGGCGGTTGGTGGCCCACGTATCGGTTGACCCCAGGTGGCGCGATATCGCAGCGGAATGTTTCGACCCTACCGCCCAGCTGTTCATTACCGAGATCGCCACGCTTTACCCGGATGTCGATCCTGCGGTTTTGGCAAGTGGCCAGGTTTATTCGGTCTCGGCGATGCTGGCCCATCTCAACAGCGGATGGCGGGTCAAAGCCCTGTCGCAGGGCGGTGACGTATCAGGCATGGAGCGTCTGGTGGACTTTTGCGCCGCCGGTATCGAAGCAATGGTACGATCCGACCATTGATGAACCATCACGCGGTGCCCGGTTGCGTGTTCAATCGTTCAGTTGGCGCCTTGTATCCGAAGTATCTGTTTCCAAAAGTTGGACAATTGGCGCGTACTAGATGATTGTGTCCTTTTCGACGCTCTTTGGGGCGTCATTCGCCTTGATTGAGGTGAAAACGTGGCGTCAATGTGGCGTTTGAGCTAGGAATATGATCCTGTTGTGCTGCTCTTTCCCAGAGTGGTTTGTAACGAGTATTCATACGTAAGGTGGGCACATGACATTGATACGAAACATAGCTGCGATCGCTGTTGCAGGTGTGATGGCTGCAAGCGGTGCGTCGGCGCTGACCATTTCCAGCATCTCGCCCTCTTGGCAAAACGTAAATCCAAGTTCCGGCGTTACTGAAAGCACCTCTGGTTCTACGATTTCTCTTCGGTGGGGAAGTGGCAGCAGCTCAAGTGGTTACGATTTCACGCCAACTGGCACGCCAATTTCAGGTCTGTTGCCTGGAACGGCATTTGCTCTGGGTCAGTTCTCGCATCTGAATTTCCCGATCACTGGAACAACACTGAGCTCGGTCGACCTTCTTGTCGATATATTGATAAGCGGTGGCCCTCTGGTGTCCTCTTCGTTTGCCCTGACGCATAACGAGACATTGAATCGCCCAGCGAACTGTCCGGCGGATTCCACCCCTTGTGATGACATCGTGACCATTGCCAACAATTTGGGCTCTCAAAGCTTTAATTTCCGTGGACAAAATTATGTGTTCTCGGTCCTCGGTTTCTCTCAGGACGGCGGCAGCACCATTTCTAACGGCTTCAGCACAACGGAAAACATGCAAAACGTCGCAACGCTGTATGGGGAATACACGATTGCCCCCGTGCCGCTGCCCGCTGCTGGCTGGCTGCTTCTTGGCGGCATCAGCGGTTTGTTTGTGATGGGGCGTCGGAAAAAGCGCAGCACGGCCTGATTTGGCTTTAAATGCTCTCACCATTATTGGTGGTGAGAGCAGACCCGGAACTGTGCCGATCTTTTTCGACCAGGATTTTCAGCCTGACAGCGCATGCGCCCCCTGGGTTCGACTTGATAGCTTTGGTTGGAATCGACAAGCGCGCTTGTTGGACACCTGTCGCGGTGACGCGCGGTCATCATTCTTGCTGCAAGTGTTCGAACAAAATCTTGCTGAATACCGATGGCGGCGATGTTCGTACCGCACTGGGTGAAGCGAAAAAACCGAACATGATGATCAGAATGATCAGAGCAGTACCGGCAAGGCAAGCCGCCGAGAGGTGAAAGACCGAGCGAACCATTGCGACACTCCCTTCTCTTGATATCCGTAAATTTTGTGAGGGCTGAAACGTCAACCTGACTTTGCCAATTGCTGTTTCAGCCTTTGGTTTTCCGCCTGCAACTCTGCCAACTGCTGCCCCAGCCTGTTCAGATGAGGGCGCAACTCTGCTTCGGTGAAGCGCGGCGTGATGTGGCTTGGGCAGTTCCAGTCCAACGCCTCGACGCGGATGACCACGGCCCGTTCGGCCGGTGCCTCGGCCTCTTCCGGGTAAAGGGTGGCGGCCGCTGTTTCGCCTTCCGTGAACACGACACGCCCAAGGATCTTGAGACGGCGTCGGTTGGCGTAATCCATCAGGATCATTGCAATACGATCATTGCCGTCCAGATTCCCGCGCGAGATATACTGTTTATTGCCGGAAAAATCCGCATATCCGATGGTCTGAGGGCCAAGCACCTTCAGAAACCCTGTCGGCCCGCCCCGATACTGCACATAGGGCCAGCCGGTCTCGGACACGGTGGATTGATAGAACCCGTCCCGCGCCTGAATGAACTCTTTCTCGGGGTCTCCGATCAGATGGCCTTGCCGCGGGCCACCTGCAATGAACTTGGCATAGGTTCTGGCCGATCCCATCCTTTCTTGATGGGCGCGGACTGCGGGTGTGAAGGTCAGTTCGGAAAAAGCGCGGGGCATTGGAAAATCCTTTCAAAGACCCAGTTCGGACAACCCGGGGTGGTCATGAGGGCGTTCGCCCAAGGGCCAATGGAACAGCCTGTCATCTTCGGCTATCGGAAGATCGTTGAGCGAGGCATGGCGATGTGACATGCGCCCGTCATCGGCGAACTCCCAGTTTTCATTGCCATAGGATCTGAACCACTGACCGCTGTCGTCGCGCCATTCATAGGCATAGCGTACGGCAATGCGATTTCCGGCAAAGACCCACAGTTCTTTGATCAGGCGATAATCCAGTTCCTTCCGCCATTTGCGGGTCAGAAAGGCGTGGATGTCGGCATGGCCGGACAGGAATTCAGCCCGATTCCGCCATTGACTGTCATCCGTATAGGCGGGCGTCACGCGGTCGGGATCGCGGCTGTTCCAGGCATTTTCCGCCGTGCGCACTTTTTGAGTGGCAGTTTCCAACGTGAAGGGAGGCAAGGGAGTTCTGGACATTTCGCAAAGGCTTTCAGGTGAGGGAGGCGGCAAGAAGAGCAATGGTCAGAAGGAAGGGGACGTACTGAGGTGGAAAAATGCTGGCGCGACGTTTCATCGGTCAAATCCTCGGGTGTACAGATCGGTTAACTTACAGGCAAAGTGTACCGATCTGTAAACTTTTGCAAGTGGAAATTTCATGGTGAGACAAGGCGCCTGGTAAAACTATTTCAAAACAACGCTTTGGCCTGGGGTCATTGTACTTCACGCTCCATGGTAATATGTACAGAACGGTACACCATGGAGCCGAATCATGCGCCCAAACAAACGGGATGAGTTGGTCAGCAAGGCCCTGAAGGTCTTTTACCGCGACGGGTTTCACGCAACCGGCATGGACAAGCTGGTCGTGGAAACAGGCGTGTCCAAGACGTCGATGTACAAGCATTTCCGCACCAAGGAAGACCTGATCGTCGCCGCGCTGCGCTTGCGGGATGAGAACTTTCGCGACTGGTTCTTTCAGCGCATCGACGAGATGGCGGAAACACCGGCCGAGCAGATCATCGTCAGTTTCGATGCCCTGAAAGAGTGGTTCGAAGAGGACGGGTTCCGGGGCTGCATGTTCATCAAGGCCGGGGCCGAGTATCAGGACAAGGATCACCCGATCCATGTACAGGCCGCCGAACACAAACAGCTTTTGCTGGAACACTTCACGGCCATAGCCCAGCAGGCCGGCGCGCATGATCCTCGGAAGCTCGCGAGTCAGATCGTGTTGTTGCAAGAAGGAGCCATTGTTTCCGCCGTTCTGCTCAAGAACTGCGATCCGGCGGAAGACGCCAAGGATGCGGCCAAGCACCTTTTGGCCAAAGCACTGACTTAACCCCGCCAGCCAATAGGTATTCTCTGACATCGTAGGCCAGGGAACGTTGCGTTGTTCCGCAAAGGGACGCGGCGTCACAAGGATTGGCGTGAACCGAACACGGCGCTAGCCTTTTCCGGAAAGACCGATTGGAGGGCGTTCAATGTCACTTTTCACTTCGACTGCGGCATGGGTCACTGATGAACACCGCATGTTCGCGGATATGGCGGGTCGGTTCATGGATGACGAACTGTCGCCTAATATCGAAACCTGGGTTGAAAACGGCGTTGTGGATCGCGATTTCTGGCGCAAGGCCGGCGAAACCGGGCTGATGGCGGGTGCGATCCCCGAAGAATATGGCGGCGTCGGCGGCGGCATGGGCTTTGACGCCATCACGGCCTACGAACAGGGCGCGCGGGGTGATGCGGGTTGGGGTTATGGCATTCAGTCGATCGTGACCCACTATCTCACCGCGTATGGCAGCGAAGATCAGAAGAAGAAGTGGTTGCCCAAACTGGCGTCGGGTGAATTGGTCGGCGCGTTGGCAATGACCGAACCCAGTACCGGTTCGGACGTGCAGGCGGTGCGGACGACTGCCGAGAAGGACGGCAACTCCTACCGGTTGAACGGGTCCAAAATCTTCATCACGAACGGACAGACTGCGGATCTGATCATCGTGGCCGCCAAGACCGACAAAACCGCTGGCGCACGCGGCGTTTCGTTGATCGTGGTGGAAACTGACGGGTGTGAAGGTTTTCGCCGGGGGCGGAACCTCAAGAAACTGGGCATGAAGGGCAATGACACTGCCGAACTGTTTTTCGAAGATGTCAAAGTGCCGATGACAAACCTGCTGGGCCCCGAGGAAGGGCAGGGATTCTATCAGCTTATGAAACAGCTGCCGTGGGAACGGCTGAATATCGCGATCATGGCGCTGGGCGCGATCGATTTCGCCATCGGCGAAACCGTGAAATACGTGCAGGAACGCAAAGCCTTCGGGCAGCGGGTGATGGATTTTCAGAATACCCGGTTCAAACTGGCGGAATGCAAGACCAAGGCCGAGGTTCTGCGCAGTTTCATCAATGATTGTATCGGGAAACTGGAAGCAGGCGAGTTGGACGCGGCAACTGCTTCGATGGCCAAATACTGGGGGTCCGAGGTGCAGAACGAGATCATGCATGAATGCCTGCAACTGTTCGGCGGCTACGGGTTCATGATGGAATACCCGATTGCACGTCTTTACGCGGATGCCAGGGTGCAGATGATCTATGGCGGCACCAATGAGGTCATGAAAGAGCTGATCGCGCGATCGCTCGACGTCTGAGCCCACCACGCGGGCCCTCCCGCCCGTCGTCTTCATTCCTGACGGAATGACTCCTCCGGTTGGGCCCGGCAGGCCCGGGCAAAGCCCGGGCCTGCCGGGCCTGTTTCGTTGTCGCAGCACGGGTCAAAAGGCCGCTTGCAAAGGGGGGGTGTCGGTATGATGATCCGCCGACAAGACTCAGAGGCCCGACGTGAACGATCCCGAACAATCACTTTGGCAGACCACCTGCACCGAGACAGTCCCCGCACCGCCCCTGACCGCTGACGCAGCGGTTGATCTGGCTGTCATCGGAGGTGGCTACACCGGCTGTTCAGCGGCTTTGACCGCTGCCCGCGCCGGCGCGTCGGTCTGCCTGCTCGAGGCGCAGGAAATCGGGTTTGGCGGTTCGGGGCGCAATGTCGGTCTGGTCAATGCGGGGCTGTGGCTGCCGCCGGATGACATCCGGGCGCATATCGGTATTGAACCGGGGAACCGTTTGATCGACTTGCTGGCCAAGGCGCCGGCGGATGTGTTTGCCTTGATCGATGAATATGGCATTGCGTGTGAGCCCGTGCGCAACGGAACCCTGCATTGCGCTCATTCCGCGTCGGGTTTGAAGGACCTGCATACGCGTCATGCGCAGTTGAGCGAAGCCGGAGCGCCGGTTGTGCTGTTGTCGGCGGACCAGGCCGGTGAACGCACCGGCAGCCAGGCCTTTCACGGTGCCTTGTTCGATCCACGGGCAGGAACCATTCAACCTTTGGCCTATGCGGTGGGTTTGGCACGCGTGGCGTCACAGGCCGGGGCGCGGATACATACGCAAAGCCCCGTGCAGACCATGACATATGAGGGCGGGCACTGGGTTCTGGTGACACCGGGCGGGACGGTTCGGGCAAGATCGGTCATTCAGGCGACGAATGCCTATCATCTTGCGCTGCCGGATACCGCGCCTGCCTATGTGCCGGTCTATTATTTCCAGTACGCCACGGCCCCGCTGACGGACAATTTGCGCGCCAGTATCCTGCCACGGAAAGATGGGTGCTGGGATACCGGGCTGATCATGACGTCATTCCGGCTGGATCAGGCGGGGCGGATGATCATTGGCGGCATGGGGGATCTGGGACACGCCGGCCGGGTTGCACATTCCGGTTGGGTCCGGCGCAAGCTGGCCGAGCTCTATCCGCAATTGGCCAACCAGTCGTTGGAACACGGGTGGCACGGGCGGATCGCAATGACATCGGATCATATTCCAAAGATCACGCAGATCGGCCCCAACGCTTTGGCCGCACACGGGTATTCCGGTCGCGGCATCGGCCCGGGCACGGTGTTCGGCCGCTTGATGGCCGAAAGCCTTCTGGCCGATGATCCCTCGCTTCTGCCGGTTCCCGCCGTGTCGGAACACCGCGAAAACTGGACGCGCGTGCGCCGCGCATTTTTTGAATCCGGCGCGGCGCTGACGCATCTTGTAAAGGCGCGGTTCTAAGTTCAGACAGACCGGGTGATACCGCCGTCCACCCGGATATTCTGTCCGGTGATGTAACCGCCGCCTTCCGAGGCGAGCAGAGCGACGACCGAGGCGATCTCGTCGTAGCTGCGCCCATAACGACCCATCGGAATGCGGCTGCGGAATTCTTCTTTCTCGGGCAGGCTGTCAATGAAGCCCGGAAGAATGTTGTTCATGCGGATATTCTCGGCGGCATATTTGTCTGAGTACAGCTTGGTGAAGGCGGCCAACCCGGCGCGGAACACGCCCGACGTCGGGAAAACCGGATCCGGCTCGAAGGCGGCAAAGGTCGAGATGTTGATGATCGAGCCTCCTCCCTGCGCCTGCATGATCGGGGTCACAAGCCGGGTTGGGCGCACCGCGTTCAGGAAATAGACATCCATGCCGGTGTGCCAATCCTCATCCGTCAATTCAAGGATCGGGGCACGGGGACCGTGACCGGCAGAATTGACCAGAACGTCGACACGCCCCCAATGGGCCATGGCGGCATCGACAAGTTTCTGCAAATCCTCGGTGGACTGGTTCGAGCCGGTAATACCGACACCGCCCAGCTCTTTTGCCAAAGCTTCCCCTTTGCCCGAGGAGGACAAAATGCCGACCTTGAACCCGTCCGCCGCCAGCCTCCGGGCGGAATCCGCCCCCATGCCGCTGCCGCCCGCCGTTATAAGTGCTACTTTTTCCATCTGACATCTCCGTTTTCAGTTGATCCCAAGATGGCCGTCGGACAGTGGTTTGACCAATCAGTTCTGCTGCCTCTATTCTGTAGAAAATCTACAGGATAACAGCATGACCGCCCTTCCACCCCTTAACGCCTTGCGCGCTTTCGAGGCTTCTGCCCGTCACTTGAACTTTCGACTGGCCGCCGAAGAGCTGGGCGTGACGCAGGGCGCCGTGGCGCAGCAGGTGCGCGGGCTTGAGGCGCGATTGAACGAGGTTCTGTTCGACCGCCTGCCGCGCGGGTTGCGCTTGACGGATGCCGGGCGGCGGTTTTACGCGCCCCTGCGACGTGCTTTCAGGTTGATCGAAGAGGCTGTGGCCGACTTGTCTCCGGACCGGCGGATCACATTGTCGGTCACGCCCAGCTTTGCCTCGAAATGGTTGGTGCCGCGTTTGTCGGGCTTCACGGACCTGTATCCGGACGTCTCGGTTCAGGTGGATGCGCGCGAGCGTCTGGCGGATTTCAGTTCGGATGGCGTCGATCTTGCAGTCAGGCAGGGTCGGGCGCCGTTTGCGGCGGAACTGGAGGCGGTGCCTTTGTTCTCGACCGAATTCATCCCGGTATGCAGCCCTTCTGTTGCGGGCGGAATCAGCACCTCTTCTGATCTGCTGACGCAAGTGCTGCTGAACGACACCCACGGATTGTGGCCCTTGTTCCTTGAACGGGTGGGGGTAAGCGGAAAACCCAGAATGATGAGCTTCAGCCAGACCAGCCTTGCGATCGATGCCGCAGTTTCGGGGCAGGGGATAGCACTGGCCAATGCGCCTCTTGTCGCGCCCGAGGTGGCCTCGGGCCGTCTTGTTCAGCCGCTTGCGGATGTCCTGGTTGCAGATCTGGGGTTTTACGTGGTTGCGCCCCGCAAGCCGCGCCAGCCGCAACTGGTCAGGATCATGCGCGACTGGCTGTTGTCTCAGGT
Source organism: Ruegeria sp. HKCCE3926 (assembly GCF_017872515.1). Lineage (NCBI taxonomy): Bacteria > Pseudomonadati > Pseudomonadota > Alphaproteobacteria > Rhodobacterales > Roseobacteraceae > Ruegeria > Ruegeria sp. HKCCE3926. The sequence continues at coordinate 175,889 of NZ_JAEDOU010000001.1, forward strand.
CTGAAGAGACGCGGCGATCGCCTCGATCCGGGCCCGCAACCAGCGATGTGCCGGGTCATTGGCCGACCTTTGGTGCCAGACCATGTAGATCGACACCGGCGCGCATTCGAACGGCAGTGGCGCGCAATCCAGCATGGCCAGCGGGCCCTGTTTCATCAGCGCCGTGTCGGTCGAGATCAGGTCGCTGCCCAGTATGAAGGCCGGGATGGCGTTGAAATGCGGCAAGGTCACCACCGCTGGCCTGATCTGGCTTTGATCGACGCCACGCATGACGGCGCGGGCATTGCGGCCATCGGCAAAGCGAACCTCGACATGATCGCAGTTGCAATAGGCGTCCCAACTGTCCGGCGGCGTGCGCTGTGTGGCGTCATAGAACAGCATCAGCGGGCTGGTCATCAGGCGTTTTTGAAAGATATCCGGCCCATCCGGTGGCAACGGGGTCAGCATCAACTGGCATCTGTCACTGCGCAGCAGCTCGGGGTCGGGCACGCCTGAAGGAATGAATTCCAGCCGCAGACCCGCGCCTTCGGCACGTGTTTCTCGTAACAGCTGCGGAAAGATCAACTCGCGCGGCATGTCATTGGTGGCGATGCGGATCCTGATCTGTTCAGACTGCGGATCGAACGGCCGCCCTTCGGTCAGCGCCCGCATTCCGTCCAGCACCTTTTGTGCGGGCTCCTTCAGAGACAAGGCGCGCTCGGTCGGGGTCAGGCCCTGACCGGACCGAACAAACAACGGGTCGCCCAGCACCAGCCGGAGCTTGGCGAGCGTGTGGCTGATGGCCGATTGCGTGACGCCCAGCCGATCCGCAGCTTTCGAAACCGAGCTTTCCTCGAGAATGGTCAGAAAGGTGCGCAGAACCTTGCCGTCGAGATCAGTGAAATCGATTTTCTTCATACCGCTTATGATTATGCATGAATGGTTTCGCTGTCCATGACGGGGTAGGGGATGAGTGGCAACAGGAGGCGCATAATGGGATTCCGCTTTTTCTCGGACAAGAACCGGCCCGTTCACATGGGGCGATACCCGTTGGAGCGTTTGACCCGACAAGATACCATGCCGGATTTGTCGCGCGTGCCCGCCATGGGCGAACTGAGTTTCCTCCGGCCGGAACGGCCCTACAGCATCGTCAACGCCATGGGCGAGTTTCAGGCGATGCTGGACGCGATCCGCGACGGGTTGGTGAACCCGATTGCATCCGAGATCCCCTCAGATCCGCAGGAGCGCGCCAACCATCTGAAGGCATTTGGGTATTTCAACGACGCATCGATGATGGGCTGTGGGCCGTTGCCGTCGGATGCACTGCTGGAGGAACCACGCCGCAACCCCGATATCGACCGGCTTGCCCACGCATTGCGCACGCGCCAGACCAAAACGCTGGCCTCTGGGATCGATCTCATCATGGCCGATCTGAAAGACAGTATGGAGGCCGCGCCCAAGCCGATTGACGACCACCGTCACGCCATCGTCTTTCTTTACGAACACAACCGCGACCCTGACCCTTCCGAACCCGGTGCGGACTGGATCATCGACGCGCAGGATCATCGTGCCTGCCTGCTGGCAACCGAGAATGCCGTGGTCATCGCCAACTATATCCGACTGCTGGGTTTTGACGCCCGCGCGCACAGCATGATGTCGTCCGAAGTTGATCTGGGCAAGCTGGCCATGGCCGCCGGTCTGGCCTCGGTCGAGGGCGACCAGCTGGTTGCGCCTTGGCTGGGCACCCGGTTTGGCCTTGCTGCCGTGACGACCGAGATGCCCATCGCGCATGACCGGCCGCTGAGGCCCATGCCGCAACAGCCGTGGTTTCGGACCCAAGGTCCGGCATGGTGGCTGGGCACGGGATTTGCCAAGAACGCCCTCAACCGTGACCCATATGCCAAACGACGCTATGTGGACGGGGCCCATCCCTTCGAAAAGCTCAAACGGGTCGAGGCTCCGACAACCTATATCGACGAAGAGAATGTGGCCCGCGTTCCCAAGCGCGCCGACATGTTCGCCCGCGCCCAGTTCGGCGACATGGGCAAGTCATTGCAGGACGCCGCGAAAGGCGGGTACTACGTGCGCAAGGCCGCGCCCAGCTTTGCCCAGCGTCGCGCGCTGGGTGCATTCGTTCTGTTGCAGGATGGTGAAAGCGCCGAGGTCGCCGGATCCACCGATGCCGAGCGCAATGCGGCGAACATCAAGGCGGCGACCTATTTCCTGGGGGTCGATGCGGTGGGCCTCAGCCGCTGCCCGGAATGGGCGTGGTATTCTCATGACGCCACGGGCGAAGAAATCGTGCCGCCGCATGATCAGGCCATCAGCATGATCATCGATCAGGGCTATGAAACGATGGAAGGGGCCAGCGGTGACGACTGGATCAGCGTCGCCCAATCCATGCGCGCCTATCTGCGCTTTTCACTGCTGGGCGGCGTGATTGCCCAGCAGATCCGCAACCTGGGCTACAAGGCCAAGGCGCATACGGTTATGGATGGCGAGGTGCTGCAACCGCCGCTGTTGCTGCTCTCGGGGTTGGGTGAGGTCAGCCGGATCGGAGAAGTTATCCTGAACCCCTATCTGGGCCCGCGCCTGAAATCAGGCGTGGTGACGACCGACATGCCGATGGCGTATGACAAACCCATCGATTTCGGCCTGCAAACCTTTTGCGAATCCTGCAACAAATGCGCCCGCGAATGTCCCTCGGGCGCGATCACCGCCGGACCGAAGCTGATGTTCAACGGTTACGAAATCTGGAAATCCGACAGCCAGAAATGCGCCACGTACCGTGTGACGACCCCGGGCGGCGCGATGTGCGGGCGCTGCATGAAGACCTGCCCGTGGAACCTCGAAGGCCTCTTCGCTGAACGCCCGTTCCGCTGGGCTGCGATGAACATCCCCACCGCCGCGCCCGCGCTGGCCAGGCTGGACGATGCGGTCGGCAATGGCGGGCTGAACGACACCAAGAAATGGTGGTGGGATATCGAGTTGCAGCCCGACGGCGCCTATCGCCCTACGACGCACCCGTTGAACCGGCGCGATCTGCAAAAGGATCTGGACCTGAAATATGAGGATCAGACCCTGGCCGTCTATCCCGCTTATCTGGCTCCGCACCCATGGCCCTATCCCTTTGCAATGGACCGAGAGGCCGGGATTGCAGCCTATGAGGCCATGGTGACGGCTGACGAGTACAAGGCCCGCAAGGCAAGCGGGGACATGTCGATCATCCATCGCTATCAGATCGCCGGTGATGCGCCCGTGATGCGGGTCGCCGTGACCAAGGTTGAAAAGATGACGGCGGATGTCACGAAATACGAATTTGCATCGCTGGACGGTGCGCCCCTGCCGGGATGGACAGCGGGCGCACATCTGGACGTTCTGGTCGCGCCGGAATTCCTGCGGCAATATTCCATGTCCGGCGACCCGTCGGATCGTACGAAATATCAGATCGGAGTGCTGCGCGAGGATGACGGGCGCGGCGGGTCCGCGCTGTTGCATCGCATCTTTTCCGAGGGCCGAAAGGTTTTCGTGTCCAATCCGATCAACCACTTTGAATTGGATGAAAGGGCCACCAGAACATTCCTCATGGGTGGCGGCATCGGAATCACCCCGATGATCGCATTTGCCCATCGTCTGCATGCGCTGGGCCGCGAGTTCGAATTACACTATTCGGCCAGCACACGGGGCGGGGCGGGGTATCTGGATGATCTGGCCGCCATGCCCTGGGCGGATCGCGTTCATTACCATTTCTCGGATGAAGGCACCCGCGCCGACCTGAATGTAATTCTGTCCGGCTACCGGGATGGATGGCATGTCTATACCTGCGGGCCGGATCGTTACATGGACGGCGTGGTTCAGGCGGCCGAGCAGCAGGGCTTTCCCGAAGAGGCGCGTCACCTGGAATATTTCTCGGTTCCTGAAACGCCTGAATATGAAAACCACGCGTTTGAGCTCAAGCTTGCGCGTTCGGGCCGGACACTGCCCGTGCCCGCAGACAAGGACGCGGCGCAAGTTCTGAACGAAGCCGGTATTCATGTGGATGTGAAATGCGCAGACGGCATCTGCGGCGTCTGTAAATGCGGTGTCATCTCGGGCGAGGTCGAGCATCGGGATTTCGTTTTGTCCCGCAAACAGCGCGAAGGCGCCATGATCCTGTGCCAAAGCCGCGCGGCGGAACCTGATGGGGTGATCGAGATCGATCTCTGAACCCTGTCCAAAAGCGACATTTGGAAGTTGAATTTTGATCGCTCGGCCCATGGACGCCGGACGAGGGGTGAATTAACGTCGCCGCGAACCCAGATATTCCTGACCAACAGGTACGAGGTAGCTTCATGGATTATCACAGCCCTGCCAGCTTTGCCGAAGCTTCGGCTCTGGCCGCGAACGCGACGGGCATCACACGTTTTCTGGCGGGCGGTACGGATGTACTGGTGCAACTGCGCTCGGAACTGGTGACGCCCGATACGCTGATCGACATCAAGAAGATCGACGGCGTGCGTGACATCACCCGCAATGCCGACGGCAGTTGGACGATCGGCGTGGCCGTCACCGGCGCCGAGATGAGCGAGCACCCCGAGCTTGGCCGCGACTGGCCCGGTGTGGTCGAGGCGATGGACCTGATCGGTTCAACTCAGGTTCAGGGCCGCGCGACGCTGACGGGCAATCTGTGCAATGGCTCACCTGCGGCTGATTCCGTGCCCGCCATGGTGGCCGCAGGCGTGACCGTCACCGTAACCGGCCCCGATGGCACGCGTGACGTTGCGGTCGAGGACATCCCGACCGGGCCCGGCAAGACCTCGCTGGCGAAGGGCGAGTTGATCTCGGCCATCAACATCCCTGCCCGAGGCAAGAATGGGGGCGACGCCTATCTGCGGTTCATCCCCCGTACCGAAATGGACATTGCGGTGGTGGGCGTAGGTGTGAACCTCCGTCTGGACGGTGAAGTCATCACAGAGGCGCGCGTGTCGCTGGGTGCCGTGGCACCGACCGTTCTGTTGGTTGAAGACTGTGCCAACGCGATCATCGGCAGCACTTTGGACGATGCCGCCCTTGACGCACTGGCCGCGGCCGCGTCCGCCGCCTGCAATCCGATCGACGACAAACGAGGTACGATCGCATTCCGTACCGAAGTCGCCGGCGTTCTGGCCAAACGTGCCGCAAAGATCGCCTATGCCCGCGCGAAGGGAGAAAACGCATGAGCAAGCTCCACGTATCCACCACCGTGAACGGGGACGCAGTCGAATACCTGTGCGACCCGCGCGAAACCCTGCTGGACTGTTTGCGCGACAAACTGAACCTGACCGGCGCCAAAGAGGGCTGCGGCACCGGTGATTGCGGCGCGTGTTCGGTCACCGTCGATGGCCGTCTGGTGTGCTCGTGCCTGATGCTGGGTGTCGAGGCCGAAGGCAAGCAGATCGAAACCGTCGAAGGGATTGCGGATGGTGACATCCTGCACCCGTTGCAGAAGAAGATGATCGAATACGCCGCGCTGCAATGCGGCATCTGCACCCCGGGCATTCTGGTGGCGGCGAAGTCGCTGCTGGAGAAGAACCCCTATCCGACCGAGGAAGAAACGCGTTATTGGCTGGCGGGCAACCTATGCCGCTGCACCGGTTACGACAAGATCATTCGCGCCGTGATGGACACGGCGGCTGAGATGCGGGAGGCGTCATAATGGCTCTGGACGATCGCAAAACTGACTTCACCTTCGTTGGCACCCGCCCCGATCGCCCTGACGGTCTGGACAAGGTGACGGGCCGGGCCAAGTTCGGTGCGGATATCTCGGCCCCCGGTATGTTGCACGGCGCAATTCTGCGCTCACCCCATGCCCATGCCCGGATCGTCAGGATTGATACCTCGAAAGCCGAGGCATTGAAGGACGTCAAAGCCGTCGTGACCCGCGCCGATTTCGCCGATGTCCCGTTCAAGCCCGGGCTTGAAGGCGAATTCTGGAATGTGCTGGAAAATGTCATGGCGGGGGAAAAGGCGCTCTATGACGGGCACGCGGTAGCTGCGGTGGCGGCCACATCTGCCTTGGCGGCACGTGATGCGCTGAAACTGATCGAGGTCGAATACGAGGTGCTGCCGCACGTCACCGATGTGGACAAAGCGATGGCCCCGGATGCGCCGGTGATCCGGGAAGGTGCTGCGGATTATTCGGTGCCGGAAGGGATGCACCCGAACGTCGTGCGTTATCACGAAAGCGGTCACGGTGACGTCGAGGCGGGCTTTGCCGAGGCCGATCTGGTTATCGAAGACAGCTTTGTCACCGAGGCGACCCATCAGGGCTATATCGAACCGCATGCCTGCCTGGGCATGCTGGGCAATGACGGCAAGGGCGAGTTGTGGTGCACAACCCAAGGCCACTGGATCGCGCAAAAGACCTGTGCGGCGCTGCTGGGAATCGAAACCTCTCAGCTGCGCGTCACGGCGTCTGAAATCGGCGGCGGTTTTGGCGGCAAGACCACGGTGTTCATCGAACCCGTCGCGCTGGCGCTCAGCCGCAAGGCCAACCGTCCGGTCAAGATCGTGATGACCAGGTCCGAAGTTTTTCGTGCCACCGGGCCGACCTCTTCGGCGTCGATGGACGTGAAGATCGGCATGAAGAAAGACGGCACGATCACGGCGGCGCAGGGTGTCTTCCGTCTGCAAGGCGGGGCCTTCCCCGGCGCCCCGGGCGATATGACGGCCATGTGTGCCTTTGCGCCCTACAACCTGACCAACGTCAAGCAGATCGGTTACGATGTGATGTCGAACCGTCCGAAACAGGCCGCGTACCGCGCGCCGGGCGCTCCGATGGGCGCCTTCGCCGTTGAATCCGTCCTTGATGAGCTCTGCAACAAGCTGGGCCTTGATCCTATTGATGTGCGTCTGAAAAATGCCGCGCATGAGGGCACGAAGGCCAGCTATGGCCCGACCTACGAACGCATCGGTCTGATGGAAACGCTTGAGGCTGCCAAGGCGCATCCCCATTACGCGGCACCGCTGAAGCCGGGTCAGGGGCGCGGGGTTTCCTGCGGTTTCTGGTTCAACCACGGGGGCGAGACCAGCGTCTCATTGGCACTGTCCGAGGATGGTTCGGCGCAGTTGATGGTCGGCACACCCGACATTGGCGGGTCGCGCGCATCCATGGCCTTGATGGCGGCCGAGGTTCTGGGCATTCCGTATGAAAATATCCGCGTGACCATCGCCGACACGGCGACGCTGGGTTACAACGACGTGAGCCATGGTTCGCGCGTGACCTACGCGTCGGGCCTCGCGACGATCAAGGCCGCAAGACACGCGGTCGAGAAACTGTGCGAACGTGCGGCGGCCAAGTGGGGCATCCCGGTCGATGCGGTGAAATGGGAAGACGGCTGCGCGGTGCCCTCGGGGCCTAATGCGGGGGATTTCGACCCGATGCCTTTGGCCGACATCACGGCGGATATGGGATCGACCGGAGGCCCGATTTCGGGCCATTTCGAAGCAACCCCCGAAGGCGCGGGCGTATCCTTTGGCACCCATATCGTCGATGCCAAGGTCGACCCGGAAACCGGCAAGACATCGATCACCCGGTACACGGTCATTCAGGACGCCGGCAAGGCGATCCACCCGACTTATGTGGAAGGGCAGTTTCAGGGTGGCGCCGCACAGGGCATCGGCTGGGCACTGAACGAGGAATACATCTATGGCGAAGATGGCCGGTTGCAGAACTCGATCTTTCTTGACTACCGGATTCCCGTTGCCAGTGACCTGCCGATGATTGACACGGTGATCGTCGAAGTGCCCAACCCGGGCCACCCGTTCGGGGTGCGCGGCGTGGGCGAGACGGGCATTGTGCCGCCCCTGGCCGCCATTGCCAATGCGGTGTCCAATGCGGCGGGTGTTCGGATGAAGCAACTGCCGATGTCTCCGCCGCGCATTCTGGCGGCCCTGAAAGAAAATGGTTGAGGTCCACCTTTGGTCCGGCCTCCGGTCACTGACCGGGGGCCAGCAAGTGGTTGAGGTCGAGGCCAAAACCACCGGAGAGCTATTACGGGCTTTGGTCCGTGCCCACCCACAGTTGCAGGCCCCCATTGATGCAGGGGTCTCCATCGCGATCGACGGGCGCGTCATAGCCACCGGGCTTACCGAGCCGATTCCCGAAGGCAGTGAAGTCTATCTGATGCAACGTCTCAGGGGCGGTTAGGCGTCAGGTGACCAGGGCTCGCGCCCGACCATCCGGTCAGCTTCTGCCGTGATGTCGTTCATGTGCTGCTCCAGGCTCAGGCGCAGGGTCTCGATTTCCTCTTCGCTGGCCTTGCGGGGCACTGTTTCAGTCCATTCCCGGCACAGAAACACGCCTTCATTTCGCCAGGGGCGGGGCATCAGAAGGTGATCCCAGGTTCCCGCTTCGCGACCATGTTTCGTGGAAAAGGTGATACCGAATACACGCTTGCCCGAGGTGCGCGCCCACACCAACGGAACCGTCGACAGAACCCGTTCGGGCCCGCGCGGACCATCTGCCGCGATCCCAATAGAGATACCCTGCTTCATCTTGCCCAGAACCTGACGTGACAAGGCGACGTGGCGTGTGTTGCTGGCCATGGCGATCGTGTCCATGCCAAACAGCTTTTGTACTCGGCCCACCATGCTGCCCGCCCGGGCAGAGGAGGTGATCGAACAGATGCGCCCCTTGTCCAGCGGGAAGAAATAGGGCGACTGCGCCAGCCGTTGATGCCACAGCACGACGATGACCGGTTCACCTTGTTCGGCCAGCTGATCCAGTTCTTCGTATCCGATGCGCTGCCAGCGTGTGTTGCGGTTGACCAATCGAATGTAAGTGGCGATCCGGCGGGCCACCCAGTTCAGCACGGCTTCGCTGTCTGCGATCTTCTTGCGGAGGTTCACACGGGGTTCCTTTTGCTGACCGGACCTTGTCTTAGCGCACTGCACATTTTGCGCAACTTGTTTGTCGGCTCAGATAGTGGCGTGGAATTCGAAAAAGCCTCTTGAGTCCGCCGCGCGGCTGTCATATCTGGGGCTCACCATAGGGGTATAGCTCAGTTGGTAGAGCGACGGTCTCCAAAACCGTAGGTCGCGGGTTCGAGCCCTGCTGCCCCTGCCATCCGCATTAAAACACCATTCGGCAATCGTGCCTGGCGCGTTTCCAGCGCGCGCGGCTTTCGGCTATGGCCGGGGCGGACCGGCAATTAGAACGCATGCAGGCTTTGTGAGCCGCAGTGCAGCCAATCCCTATATGCCATCTAAAAATACCGGCCCAGAGTGTGAACAGCGTCACTGACTGACATCGGGAAGTCTGGTTATCTGAGGATGTCAAAGAGTTGGCGTTCAGGTTCTGCACAGAACGCAGGTTTTCAGTTTCTCCCTTGTGACTGGGGCGCGCTTGTGGTCGAGCGCGCCCTTTCCGTTTCTCGTCAGCAACCCATAGTGACGATATCAGAACGTGCAGAGAATCCGTCCAAAGACGGTACTTGAGTAGAACCCGCAAAATCGGGCTTTGCACCATAGAAAGGTGTTGGGCGACCGGTCAGTCAGGCCAGCAGCGCCAGATCCCCGATATTTGTCTTGTGCCGGGTCGGCATCGTTTTTGCCGGATGGCCGTCGATCGTCAGGGCGAGGTCCTCATAAAACCCGCCGCTGTCGAACCACCAGCGATGCGACTTCATCATCTTGCGCTGCCCTTTGGGGACGTCTCGTTGATATTGGTGGTCACAGAAAATATCCCAATGACCTTTCGAGGTCAGCTTCGGCATCCCGACACGACCAGCGCGACGCCGACCGCCGTGAACAATCCCACCGGCCAGGGCCAGCACCTTGTCTTTCCGGCTATAGTAATTGGTGAATCGCTTGCACCGTTTTTTCAGGACCAGATCGCCCCATGCGCCCTTTTCCAGCCATTCTGAATCGATGTCCGCTGACGCAAACATGACCTGATCCGCCGACCATATCTTGTTGCCTGGCCCGGCCGAATCCCCGAAGTCCGAGAAAGCGCGCAGTACCACCAACGCCCCCATGGAATGCGCGATCAGATGCACCTTGGGGCGTGGCGACATCCCCAACAGCGGCAAGATCCCGTCCCCCACCAGATGCGGCGCCACCGCCTTGGCATCGGAGCGGTCCGAGTCGTAGGTGTGCACCGATCCGTCGCTGGGCCAGTCAAAGGCAACGACCGCGCCCTGATACCCGTTGCCCCTGAGATTGGTTTCTATTTTCCCCAGCCGGTCCAGCATGTCCTTCTGGCTGGTGTTGAACCCGTGAACATAGATCAGGACGGCCGAATCCCCGCCCTCCTGTCGCACGAGATCCAGCCATTTGGTTTTTTTGATAATACTACCCTTACGAATTTTTCCACCAGGGCTTTGCTGGGTGATGTGAACATACCTGGTCTTTGCCGCCGGCTTAAACGTGAACTTTTTCTTCGGGGCGTTATAAGTGCGGCGTGAAAAAAACAGTGCCAAGTCGGAAACTCCCTTCTGAACAATTCCTGAATTGTGCCACGAACTGCCATTTTCACAAAGGGTTGGCCTTTAACCTCTTCGGGGCCAAATCGGCGTCGTTGGGAGAATGCGGGAATGCGCCAAGGTTGCATACCGGGGCATCCTGACGTCCAATGCCTGTTTCCTCTGCCGGCTTAATGCCCTAGTGTCCGCTGCAAACGAACACACGCACGAGGCCCCATGTCGCGTTTTGATGGATATTTCCTGCGGCAATTGCTGATTCTGTTTGGCTTTTTCACCCTGGTGCTTGTCGGTGTGTTCTGGATCACCCGGTCTGTCAGCCTGTTTGACAGGGTCATCAGCGGTGGGCAGTCGGCGATGGTCTTTCTGGAATTCACCGCGCTGACTTTGCCGACCCTGATCCGCACGGTCATGCCCATGGCGGTGTTTGCCGCCGCCGTCTATGCCACAAATCGCCTGAGCCGCGAAAGCGAACTGACGGTTATGCTGGCCACCGGATCCAGCCCTTGGCGGCTTGCCCGGGCGGTGCTGCTGTTCGGTGTGATTACCGGGGTGATGATGGCGATCATCAGCGTGTTCCTGCGCCCGGCCTCGGTTGAACAGCTGGAAATCCGGCAGGCTGAAGTGGCTGGAGATGTGACGGCTCAATTGCTGAACGAAGGCGAATTTCTGCACCCCGCCGAAGGTGTCACGGTTTACATAGGCAGGATTGATCTGGACGGCACACTTCATGAAGTCTTCGTGTCTGATCGCCGCGATCCTGAAAACGCGGTCAGCTATTCAAGCGTAACGGCATATCTGGTCAACAATGATGCTGGCATTCACCTTGTGATGGTTGATGGGGTTGCATTGCGCCTGAACAAGGAAGGCAAGGTGTTGTCATCGACCCTGTTCCAGGACGCGTCCTACGACATCTCGGAACTGACGAATACAAATCCGATGGCCCGGCGCAGCCTCGAAGCCATTCCAACCGCCGACCTGATCCGCAACCGGGATGAGGTTTCAGCCACGGAAGGGTTCAGCCAAGGCAAGCTGATCGAAGAGCTGCACCAGCGGTTCTCGTGGATTGCGATTTGCATCGCCGTGGCGCTGGCCGGGTATTCAACCCTGATGCTGGGCAGCTTTTCCCGGTTTGGATTGTGGCCTCAGATATTGGGCGCCTTCACCATTCTTGTGCTGCTTGAAGGTGTGCGCGGGTTTGTTTCCCCGGTGGTGATCGATGACCCGGAGCTTTGGTTTCTGCTGTACCTTCCCGCAATCATAGGGGTGCTGATCTCGGGCCTTTTCCTGCTTGTTGCTGGTCGGCCGCTTGTGCGAAAACGGCAGCGCGATCCCCAGATCATGCCGACACCGGCCTGAGTTCTAGCCGCGAAGATCCACCAAACAGCTGTGAATGTCGTCAAATTCCTCGCGATCACCGCGGGTGACCAGATACATGGGCAGCGGCAAGCTGATACTGTCCTCGACCCGCTCCAGAGCACCCGAGGCCAGATGTTCGGAAATGACGTAATCGGGGAAATAGCCGTTTCCGCCTCGGTGCAGAACATATCGCAGCGCCATCATGCAATTGCCAAGAAACACTGTCTGACCCGACGCCCGTCGCGCAGCCGATCTGACATGGTCCTGATAGACCTCGCCCAGTTCAAGGTTGACGAAGATCATGTCATCGTCCGTGCCGTCAGCCTGTGGCGTCCGGACCAGGGACAATAGCTCGGGTTCAAGCGCGTACCATGTGACACGCCGGTCCGCCGGCTTTTCATGTGTGATCGCCGCGTCCAGCACATGGGTTGCCACCGCTTCGACCATGTTCAGGTCGTGGTCATAGTTCAGCGTCAACAGCAATTTGCCAAAGCGCTGTTCAAACCGAACCGCCAGGTCCACCAGCAACGGATCCCAGATGCTGAGCTGGCCGCCCAACCGCAGTGCCGGGCGGTTCTGTGCCTGTCCCGGCAGGTCGCGCGATGCAAAGCCCCAAAGGGACAACATCTGTTCCGCATAGGGTTTGAACTGCCGGCCGAACTCGGTCAGCGCCGTTCCTCCGGCACCGCGCGTGAACAGCGCCCTGCCGGTTTCCTCCTCGATCAGGCGAATACGCGCGCTGACAGCGGTCTGCGTCACATTCAACTTGCGAGCGGCGGCATGAAAGCCACCGGCTTCGGCCACGCAGAGAAAAGTTTCCAGAGCTTTGAATTGCATGTCGAAAGTATTTTTTGATCATTGCGATAAAATCAATTCATTTTTTTGAAGGGTGGTTTCGAACTACGCTTTCGCTCAGGACACATGCCAAAGGATCAGCCATGCTGGACAAAAGCCACAAACCCACCTGGACCAGTTTCGAAACAGCCACCAAGGCCGACTGGGACGCCGTGATGGAGTATGAAGAGGCGTATAATGCGGCCCTGCCAGACCGTATCCTCGATGCCATCCGCTCGTTGGACGAAGAATGGACGCCCTATCCGGTCAACCGCTACCAGCACAGCCTGCAAGCCGCGACACGTGCTTACGAAGACGGTGCGGATGAGGAACTGGTGGTGGCGGCGTTGATCCATGATACCGGCGATATCCTGTCGCCCTACAATCACGGAGAGCTGTCAGCGGCGATGATGAAGCCTTACGTCAGCGAAAAGACGTATTGGATTCTCAAGCATCATTGTGTGTTTCAGGGGTACTACTACAACCACCATCTGGGCGGCGACCGCAACGCGCGCGACAAATATCGCGACAGTCCTTATTGGGAAGATTGTCGCTATTTCTGCCATGAATATGATCAGAAGGCGTTTGACCCGAATTATCCGACCAAGCCGCTGGAGTTCTTCGAACCCATGTTGCGCCGCGTCCTGAACAGGGGCGAAGGCCATATGGAGCTGAACGAAACCGCCGATGACGGCAAAACTGGCTAGGAACCGGATCAGGCGGGCCAGCCCGGCCCGCCTGTCTGATCAGCAGCTCGCCATCAGGCGATAGACGATCTGCGCCGCGGTGAAATCCCAGGCGGCATTGCCGTCGGGGGCCAGTTCGACCACGTCGAAGCCGACGCATTTACGACCCTTCAACGCATGTTCCACCAGGCGAAGCGCCTGATAGTATCCCAGCCCGCCCGGAACAGGCGTGCCGGTCGCGGGCATCTGCGCCGGGTCCAGCCCATCAACGTCAAAGCTGACATAGACCAGTTCGGGGAAGTCGTCGGGCAGGTCGACGGCATGGATGTTGCCGGTCACCAGCTCTTCGGCATCCACGTGGAAGACGTGGTTCCTCAGGCGGCTTTTGGCTTCCTCGGTGGAAAAGGCGCGCACGCCGAACTGGGCCAGTGGGATACCTTCCTCGGCCAGCAGATGCATCACCGAGGCATGCGAGTGTTTTTCGCCCTGATAGGCGTTGCGCAGATCGGCATGGGCGTCGATCTGCACGATACCGACGGGCTGGCCCAGGGCGCGGGTCACACCCATGACCGCGCCATAGCTGAGCGAGTGTTCACCGCCCAGCGTGACCGGCACCTTGCCGGCACGGACGGCGGCCTCGGTGTGCTGGGCGAGGCGCTCCATGACGTCCGGCAGCGGGCCGGCGCAATCCAGTGGGGCTTCGGTAAAGATGCCTTCGACGCAGGGTTCCGCGTGACCCGTGATGCGTTCGAGTTCATTGCTGGCCTCGATGATCGCTTCAGGGCCTTTGGCGGTGCCAGACCCGTATGAGACCGTGCGCTCCAGCGGCACCGGGATCACACGGAACCGGGCGTCTTCGCTGCGTTCGGCCTCGGTCAGTTCGCTGTCGAGGAAAATGCTCATGAAAGTCTGTCCTTAAAGTCGTCATAGCCGAATTCCCTGATGATCTTCAGGTCATCGGTTTCGCTGTTCCACAGGGCGATGGTGGGCAGGGGCACGCCGTTGAACGTGTTGGTCTTGACCATCGAGTAATGCGCCTGATCGAGGAAGGCAAAGCGCTGCCCGATCCGCAGCGGCTCGGCCCAAGTGTAGTCGCCGATCACGTCGCCCGCCAGGCACGAGGGGCCGCCCAAGCGATAGGTGTGGCCGGTTTCGGCCTCGTCCATCAGGGCGGGGCGATAGGGGGCCTCGATCACGTCGGGCATGTGGCAGGTGGCCGAGATATCGGTGATGGCGAGGTTCATGCCATTGGTGGGCAGGTCAAGGATTTCTCCGACCAGAATGCCTGCGTCCAGGGCGACGGCCTCACCGGGTTCGAGGTAGACGTCGACGCCATATGCCTCGCGTATGGTTTTGATGAAAGCCACCAGACCCTCACGGTCGTAATCGTCGCGGGTGATGTGGTGACCGCCGCCGAAATTCAGCCATTTGAGCTGGCCCATGAATGGCCTGAGTTTTGGTTCGACAGCCGCCCACGTGCGTTGCAGCGGCTCGAACCCTTGTTCGCAGAGTGTGTGCATGTGCAGGCCGTCAACTCCGGTCAGAGTCTCGGCAGTCAACTGGCTGACCGGCGTGCCCAGGCGTGAGCAGGGCGCGCAGGGATCGTATTTCGGCACCTCACCTTCGGAATGTTCCGGGTTGATCCGCAGGCCGACCTGAACGCCCGCGGCCTGGGCTTTGGTCAGGAACCGGTCTTTTTGCGCCGGAGAGTTGAAGATGATGTGATCGGACAGCGACAGGATTTCGTCGATATCCGTGTCCTTGTATCCGGCGCAGAAGGTGGCAACCTCGCCGCCATATTCTTCGCGGCCGAGCCGTGCCTCGTAGATGCCGGACGCACAGGTGCCGCCGAGGTGCTGGCGGACCAGCGGGGCCAGCGAGAACATCGAAAACGCCTTGAGCGCGCTCAGGACATGCGCGCCGGACCGGGTGCCGATGTCGGCGAGGATGCGCAGGTTTCGCTCAACCGCCTTTTCATCGACAACAAAGCAGGGGGTTGGCACGCGGCTGAGGTCGAAATTGCGAAAGGCACCGGCATCGCCGGCCTGTGTTGTCATCATGTCGGACATTTCAGGCGTCTCTGAGTTCGTGGAGAGGCCGGGGGCTCTGCCCGTCGCCATTGTCGCTCGGACCAATGGCGCGACAATGGCAACCCCCGGAGTATTTGGAAAAAGATGAAGTCAGAATTCGACCGGGCCGTCGAGTTCGTGGACCTGCCAGGGCAGGCCGTGTTCATTCAGCATGTCCATGAAATCATCCGGATCGAGCTGTTCCATGTTCCACACGCCGGGCTCGCGCCAGTTGCCTTTCAGCACCTGTGCTGCACCGATCATGGCGGGGACGCCGGTGGTGTAGCTGACGGCCTGAGAACCAACCTCGCGGTAGCACTCTTCGTGATCACAGATGTTGTAGATGTAATAGGTCTTCTCGCCCGAGCCGTCTTTGGCCTGACCCGTCGCGATGTCGCCGATGCAGGCCTTGCCCTTGGTTTCCGCGCCCAGATCACCGGGATCGGGCAGCAGGGTTTTCAGGAACTGGATCGGGATGATTTCCTTGCCGTCATGCATCACCGGATCGATGCGGGTCATGCCGACATTTTCCAGCACCTTGGCGTGGGTGATGTAGGCGTCGCCGAAGGTCATCCAGAAACGGGCGCGCTCGATTTCGGGGAAGTGGGTCGAGAGCGACTCCAGCTCCTCGTGATACATCAGGTACATGTTCTTGGGGCCGATGGCGGGGAAGTCGAATTCGACCTTATGGGTCATGGCGGGGGAGTGTTTCCATTCGCCACCTTCCCAGTGGCGCACCTCGGCCAGCACTTCGCGCAGGTTGATCTCAGGGTTGAAGTTGGTGGCAAACTCCTGATCGTTGCTGCCGCCATTGGCGTCCAGAACGTCGATCTGGCGGATGGTGTCCAGCTTGTGTTTCTTGAGCCATTTGGCAAACACGCTGGTCACGCCCGGATCAAAGCCCGAGCCGAGGATAGCGGTCAGGCCCGCCTCTTTGAACCGCTCCTGATAGGCCCATTGCCAGTGGTATTCGAACTTGGCCTCGTCCTCGGGCTCGTAATTCGCGGTGTCGAGATAGTGGATGCCAGCTTCAAGGCAGGCATCCATCAGCACCAGATCCTGATAGGGCAGGGCGAGGTTCACGAGGATCTCGGCCCCGGTTTCCTTGATCAGTTTGACCGTGTCTTCGACCTTGTAGGCGTCCAGCTCGGCGGTCTTGATCTCAACGCCGACGCGTTCTTTCACGGCTGCGGCGATGGCGTCGCATTTCGATTTCGTGCGGCTGGCCAGCGTGATTTCGGTGAAGATGTCCGAGTTCATCGCCATCTTGTGCACGGCTGCGTGGGATACGCCGCCTGCGCCGACAACCAGTGTTTTGCCCATGGTCTGTCTCCTTCTTATTCGTAATAGGTGTAGCCGTTGATCGAGTCGCGATAAGCGCTCATCAGGGTTTTGCGGTCCTTGGCTTTCAGAGTACCGGTCGAGATCGCCTCGTCCACCATTTTGCGGAAGGCGGCGACGCAGTCGGTGGGGTCGAATTCGACATAGGACAGCACCTGACTGATCGTGTCGCCCTCTTGTTCGTGCAGCAGGTCGAACCCTCCGTCAGCGCGCAGGTCGATGGTGACGACGTTGGTGTCGCCGAACAAGTTATGCAGATCGCCCAGCGTTTCCTGGTAGGCGCCGACGAAAAAGACGCCCATGAAATATTCATCATCTTCCGGCAGGGTATGCACCGGCAGACTGGGTGAAACACCGTCGGCCAGGATGAACCGGTCGATCTTGCCGTCGCTGTCGCAAGTGATGTCGGACAGGACTGCGCGGCGGTCGGGTGTTTGGTTCAGGCCCTGCAAGGGCACGATCGGATGCAGTTGGTCAATGGCCCAGACGTCTGGCAAGGACTGAAACAGAGAAAAGTTGCAGTGGTAGATATCGGCCACTTTCTCAAGCTGGTCGTCCACGTCGGTTTCCAGATCGTCACTGGCCGCCAGCGCCTTGAGGCGGGTCATCAGCGACAGGTAGATCCGTTCGGCCCGGGCCATCTGGCGCAGGTCTACATATCCACGGCGGAACAGGGCGCGCAATTCGTTGCGATAGAAGGTGGCGTCGTTCCAGCATTCCTGAAGACGGTCTTTGCTGAGATAGCCGTGCACCGCGGCAAGGTCTGAAACCATGTGGTGATCGTCGGCTTCAACCTCGGGGCCGTTGGGCGCATCATAGAGCGTGCTTTCCAGCACGTTGAACACCAGCATCGACGACGTCGCCACCACCGCGCGGCCGCTTTCGGTAACCAGCGTCGGGTGGTCCACCTCGGCCTCGTCCATGGCATAGGCCACGGTTTCCACCACATTAGCGCAATATTCCTCGACCGTGTAGTTGATCGAGTTTTCAGCCGCCTTCTTTTCACCGGTATAGTCCACCCCCATACCACCGCCGAGGTCCAGATGGGTCAGCGGCACGCCCTCGCGCGTCAGTTCGGTGTAATAGCGGCAGGCCTCGCCCACCGCGCGGCGCACGTCGTTGACGTCCTGCACCTGAGAGCCCAGATGCGAATGCTGCAACTTCAGGCAATGCAGAAGGCCCGCGTCGCGCAGCTTGTCCACCGTGGCCACCAGTTGATCGGTGTTCATACCAAAGGCGGACCGGTCGCCCGAGCTTTCTTCCCATTTGCCGCTGATCTGGTTGGTCAGCTTGACCCGCACGCCAATCAGGGGTTCAATGCCCAGCTCTTTGTATACTTCGATCACCGTGTCAGCCTCTTTCGGGCTTTCAAGAACGATCACCGTGTTGAACCCGATCTTGCGGGACAGGATGGCCAGCTGGATGAATTCGGCATCCTTGACACCGTTGCAGACGATCAGCGCTTCGCTGGCCAGCCGATGTGCCAGCGCGATCACCAGTTCGGGTTTGGACCCGGCCTCGAGCCCATAGTTGTACTTCTTGCCGAATTCGACGATCCGGTCGACGACCTGGGCCTGCTGGTTCACCTTGATCGGGAACACACCGCGATAGCTGCCCCTGTAGCCGACGCGGGCGATGGCTTCGCGGAAGCTTTCGTTCAGATGCGCGATCTCGTGTTCCAGATAGGAAGAGACGCGCAGAACCATCGGGGCCTTGATGCCTCGGTCGTTCAGATCGCTGAGAATACCTGGCAGGCTGATCGCGCCAACATCGGGAGCCAAGGGATTGCGCAGACCGATCTCGCCCTGCTCCGTCACCTCGATGAGGCCTTTGCCCCATTTCTCAACTCCGTAGATCGAATGCGGTGCGTCGGGCGTCTGTTTCAATCAAGTCGGTCCTTAACGTTGGGGTGCCAGTTTCGCGCCCGGCAATACGGCAGCTGTTTGATTCTTCCAAGTCTAAACTATGTGACGGAAAAATCCGAATTTCATGCCGGTGGGCTGATCGGGACCAGATGATTGTCCCACTGGCACATCGCGCGGGTCCGGATCTCGGGGTGCGCAGTGGTCAACGCGCCGAACACACCGGTTCCGGTGGTGAAAACCAAATCGTTTGGGCCGGAACCAAGCCCGCAGACATCCTCAAGCTCGAACGCATCGCTGAATGTGCCACTGGCCACGTCGAACCGCTGCAACGCATTGCCGCGTGGACAGGTGATGGCAACGGTTGTGCCATCCGCCGAAAACGCGATGCTGCCCGCATAACCTTGCAGCGTGCTCTGATCCTGCACCGGCGCAGACAGAAGGTACGGGGTTTCCCCCTGACGGTGCAGGCCCAGCAAGGGCGGATGTTCGGCTTTGCTGCCCTGCCACTGCATCGCAAAGCCCACCAGCCCGTCGCGACGGACCGCCAGATGGCGGATCGAGTTCTTGTGAAGCGAAGGCGACAGCGACACCTGTTCCTGAACCAGGCCCGTTAGGGAAAGGTAGGTCAGGTTGGGCTTCATCGTCGGCAGGTTCAGCTTCGTGCGCCCGGTTTCGGGATGAGTTTCGATACCGCCATTGGCAATCACAAGTGTTTTCCCACCCGGCATCAACCGCATGTCATGCGGCCCGACGCCGCCGGACGGGAATTCGCCCAAGCGCGCAAAGGTTTCAGCGTTCCAGACGCCTATGATACCTTTTCCGGCCTCGTAATCGTTTTCGGTGGCAAAGAAAATCGTGCCGTCGGCTGAAAAAGTACCGTGACCATAGAAATGCCGGCCTTCCGGCGCCGTCAGCCGCGCGATCGGTGATCCCGTCACGCAATCAATCACCACGGCAAAGGTGCCCGGACGGCGCGCAAAGGCGACGGCCTGTGCTTTGACCGGATGTGCCGCCGCCGCATGCCCGCGCGCGGGCAGGGGCACGGAAAACAGAAGGGTTCCCTGTGCATCCAGCCCGGCCAGTCGATACGAACCATCCGGAAACAGCGCTGCGGCCAGAAACTCCGGCGTGCCCACCGAGGCCCATCCATGGATCGGAGGAAGAGAGGTTGCAGCAAGCCCTGCAAGGAAACGGCGGCGCGATGTCACGGATCAATCTCCGTCCAGAGAATTGAAGCCTGCGCTGATGCCCAGCGTCGGGCCAAGTTCAGTCGAAGCAATGGCGCGAATATCGTGGATGGACTGTTGCAGGGCCTCGATACGGAACCGGGCCTGCGGATCCGAAACGCCCGCCAGCGCCGGGTCGTCAATGGGCTGGGCATTCTCAATGGCGCGCGCAAAGGCAGCATCCAGATCCGCGGCGATATCGGGATGATCAAAGGCCAATCGCGATGCAAGATCACGAAGGGCCATCAGCGAAAGTTCGACATGGCGCAAGGATCGCTTCGACCGCCACGCTTCGGCGCGGTTCGGACGCGGGCGGTCGAACGTGCCCAACGGGCGACCAAGCCGAGTGTCGGCCGTGAACTCAAGACCCGTGGACAACGCCTTGAACAGTTCCTGCATCGCTTCGTCCTGCGTTCGGTAGCGGCCGTTTTCACCGGGCCGGGTCAGGCCGGGGGCATAGCTTTGCCAGTCATCGGCCATCGCCCGTGCGTTGGCATCAATGTCCGCCGCGATCGCCTGAATCAGCGCGCAGCGGTAATCCGCATTGCCCTGCTCTGCAAAGGCGGGATCGAACAGCATTTGTTCCAGCGCAAAGAACCCGCGCCCGGCTATGGATGTCTCGGCATAGGCTTCGGGGTCTTGCACGGCGTCATCCTCGGTTGCGATATGCTGGGACAGGGCTTTGGTGGTGAACCCTTTCGTGTCGGGCCAGAACGCCATGGCAAATGCACGATCATCGACCTCGGTCGGACCGAAACGCAGGTGACTGGCGGAAATCCAGCTGTCGAAGGCCGCATCGTAAGCCGCGCGCAACGCAGGTGAGGTCGGATCGCAATCCACCCGCGATGCACTGACCAGAGCCCCGGTCGTTTCCGGCAGCTTGTCGAACCTGGGCAGTATATGTGTCTCGGCAACGTCCATCAGGATCGGTGCGCGGTCCTGCGCCTGTGCGGCAAGCGGCATCATCAACGCGGCAATAATTGTAAGAATACGCATGGGTCAGAGGCTCTCCAGAAAACGGATCAGGGCGTCGCGGTCAGTTTTCGGCATCGACACAACCGCATCGCGCGCGGCCTGGGCTTCGCCGCCGTGCCACAGGATCGCCTCGAGCAGATTGCGTGCCCGCCCGTCATGCAGTAACTGCGTGTGGCCCGAGACGCGTTCGGTCAGACCAACACCCCACAAAGGCGGCGTCCGCCATTCGCGCCCCGTCGCGCGGGCCTCGGGGCGGTGATCCGCCAGACCTTCGCCCATGTCATGCAGCAGCAGATCCGTGTAAGGCCAGATCAGCTGAAAACTGTGCTCGGGCCGATCTTCCAACCGGTGGGTGACATGGGCCGGAGTATGACAGGATGCGCAGCCGGTCGTGTGAAACACCTCTTTGCCGCGCAAAACCTCGGGGTCGTCGACATCACGGCGGCCGGGCACGCCCAGATTGCGGCTGTAGAAAACCACCAGGTCCATGCCCTGCTGATCGATCTCGAACTCGCGGGTATCGGTGTCGCCATGCGGGGCCTCGACGCAGTTCACCTGCAAGTCCGTGCAGTCCCCCTGAGGTGCCGGGTAAAGCGGGCTTGAAATACCGATATCCCCGGCAAAGGCTGCGGCGGATTGCTCCATCACCGTCGGCATGCCTGCCTTGTGCCCGAACCGGCCCATCATCGGGGCGCCGTATTCAACAGACCAGACGATGTTCGGACGGCCCGAGATGCCATCCCCATCCACGTCGTCGGGATCAGCCTTGGCCAGAAGGTCTTCGACCGGGATCGCCTCGAGCAGGCCAAGCCCGATCATCTGTGGTGCGACCCTCGGGCTCAGCATTGCATCCGGGTGCAGAGGGCCATAGCCCAGATCAGCGGCCCTGTAAGTCGGGCGGCGCAGTGACGCGGTCTCGCCGTCAGAGAGTTCAACAGGGACTTCTTCGTAAGAGATATCCAGCCGATATTCCGCCGGATGCCCCGCAAGCGCGAAATCCTGCATCTGCCCGCCATAGTTGGGATCGGGCCGGGTGGCGATGTAATCCTCGATCTCGGCATACCCGTCTTCCGGCGCGCCGGGGATCGAGACCCGAAGGAACATTGAGACCGCGTTGTCATCGGGCCCGTTCGGTGTGTGCCCCCGCCCATCCTTTATATGGCAACGCTGGCAGGATCGCGCGTTGTACAGCGGCCCCAACCCGTCAGAGGCCAATGTGGATGATGGTGACGACACCCAGATTTTCTTGAACAACCCGTTGCCGACCTTGAAATCCAGCTCCTGCTCGAAGCTCAGATTGCCCGAGGGTTGCGAGAACGCATCCGCGTCGTTGCGGACCCGGACAGTTGCCGCCCCGGCCGAGAGTTCTTCGAACGGCTGCGACACGCCAAAATCCTGCGGGGGTGCCGTCACGGCGGCAATGCGGGCGCGTTCCTCGTCGGTGCGGGGGGTGAATTTCAGATGCAGGTCCCGCAGCTCGGCTGCCAGGGAGGGGGTGGCCGCCAGGGCGGCCACTGACAGGGCAAAAAGACTATTCGCCTTCGTCCATTTTCGATGCGTTGAGTTGCGCATAATTGGCTTCGCCGATCCTTTCATACAGGTCGAGCTGCGTTTCGAGGAAGTCGATATGTCCCTCTTCATCGGACATCAACTGTTCGAACAGCGACATGGAGACAAAGTCGCCGGCCTCCCGACAATACTCGCGCGCTTCCTTGTAAAGTGCCCTGGCGTCGATCTCGGCCGCCAGGTCGCATTCCAGCGTTTCCTTCGGCGTCTGACCGATCCGCAACGGGTCCAGTTTCTGAAGGTTGGGGTGACCTTCCAAAAAGATGATCCGTTCGATCAGCTTGTCCGCGTGGCCCATCTCTTCGATGCTTTCCTCGCGGCTTTTCTTGGCCATATGGCCAAGGCCCCAGTCTTCTTGCAGGCGGTAATGCAGCCAGTATTGACTGACGGCAGTCAGCTCATGCCGCAGAGACTTGTTCAGATATTCGATGACCTTCGGATCGCCTTTCATCAGCCTTCTCCTGTGTTGCTCCGGCACGCAAAGTGCGGAGTTGCATGGGGACTTCCAGATTACCGCTGGCCCGCATTGTGTCTAGGAACAGCGGCATGCACCCGCCACAATCCGCCGATTTGCCAAGGGCATGGTAGATCTTGCCGGGGGTGATGATGGTCCGCGGATCCGCCGTGCGCATCCAGTCGATGGCGGCACGGATGTCGTGATCGGATATGTTGGTGCAGTGGCAGACAATCATTGGTCTTGGCTCGTTTCGCCGCCCTGTCAGGCGATCAGTAAGGGTTGCTCGGGCCGGAAAGAAACCCTCTCCGGCCCGCTTGAAGATTAATGGAAGACGGCGTCCGGGTTATCCAGGCTGTCTGACCCTTCAAACGCAACCCCGTCCAGCTCCAGCGCGGTTACGATGCGCTCGATCGTTTTGGTCTGATCGATCAGGCCGTTGACGCCGCCCATGATCAGGGCCTCACCGCCTTCGTTACCGCGCTCAAGCATCTGGTCATAGGCAAATCCCGCCTCGGCCGTTGTCTTGATCTTGCCTAGGGCCTGCATGGTGGCGGCCAGTTTCGCTTTCATCTCGGTATCCAGCGCCGGATCGGTGGCGATGACCAGATCGGCCAGAGATGCGCCCGAAACCGGGGTGCCATCAATGCGGGTATAGCTGCCCAGATAGACGTTCTGGATGCCCAACCCGTCATAGTAATGGCTGTTGTGGGTGTTGTCCGAAAAGCAGTCATGTTCTTCTTCGGGATCGTTCAGCATCAGGCCAAGGCGCATCCGTTCGCCGGCTTGCTCGCCATACGAGAGAGAACCCATGCCGGTCAGGATCGCGCTGATGCCTGCTGCTTCGTTCTCCACAAGGGCTGCGCGCGCCGCTCCGCCGTCTTTCCACTGATCCGCCATCCAGGCCAGATCGCTGACCAGCAGTTCGGTCGCAGCGCTCAGATATTGCGCGCGACGGTCGCAATGGCCGCCGGTACAGTCCTCGCCCTGCGCATAATCAGTCGCTGGGCGGTTGCCGGCACCGGCGCCATGGCCGTTCATGTCCTGACCCCACAGAAGGAACTCGATGGCGTGATACCCGGTTGCCACATTCGCCTCGATACCATCGGCTTCGTGCAGGGTGTCGCTCAGCAGTTCGGGGGTGATTTCGCTGGCATCAATGGTCTCGCCCGACAGTTGGAAACTGGGGGTGGCGATGACGTTCAGCACGGCAAATTCGTTTTCGTCCGTCGCGCCGCCATAGGCCGCGTCGACATAGTCGATCAGCCCTTCGTCCAAGGGCCAGGCGTTTACCTTGCCTTCCCAGTCATCAACGATGGCATTGCCGAAGCGATAGACTTCCGTCTGCTGATAGGGGACACGCGCAGCAACCCAGGCCGCGCGCGCCGCGTTCAACGCTGCGTCCGAGGGATCGGCGATCAGCGCGTTGACCGCATCCTGCAATTTCCTGGCTGAAATCAGGCTGTCCTCAAATTTGGCTTCCGCAATATTGGCATAGGTGTTCAGTACATCTGCCTTGGTGGGGGCATCACCCGAGATCGCGGCGGTTGCCATGCAAAATGTCAGGGCGCTGGCAGTGGTGAATAACTTGGTCATAGGAGTTCGGTGCTTTCCTGTCAGAACTGTCGGATCGCGCGGGGATGCCCCGCGGGTTTCGCGAAGAATTAACTGAGTGATTTAGTCGGTAATGTCAACCTGAGTTTTATTGTCGGATATAGGCAATGATAGTTGAATCCCACGCTCTTCCCCAAATCTGGCGAGCTCTGATTCGAGGGTTAACGTTGCGTGGCAGGTGATTCGCGGTAAAATCACTGTTGTGATTCTGTTAAAGGCGGTTTTTGGTTAATGAAGTGCTCTGTTCTGGCGTTGTCTCTTTTTCCGGCAGCTCTTGCCGCTCAGGCGACGCAGATCACGCCCACCCATCAACATGGGTCCGGTCAATTGGAAATCGTGTTTACGGACACGGAATTTACGCTGTCGCTCAGGGTTCCAAGCATTGACATCATTGGGTTCGAGACCCCGGTGGCAAGTGATGACGAGCGTACGCGTGTCGCCATCGCGATTTCCGAACTGTCCAAACCACTGGATCTGTTTGTCGTCCCGCCCGACGCCGTGTGTTTTACCGCATCTGCAAACGTGATCCTGACGCATGATATTCCGGGGCAGCAGGACAACGCGGGCGAGGGGGGCACGTCATTCGCAACGGGCGAACATTCGGAATTTCAGGCTGACTACGTTGTTCAATGTCAGGATATGGATGCGCTGACCACGATGGAATTTGCGTATTTCCAGCGGTTCAACGGGACAGAGAAGCTGAACGTTCGCGTCGGATCAGGCGCGGCGACCAGCGCCCATGAAATCACGCGCGCCGCGCCCAGGCTGGATATGACGCAAATCCGTTAGAAATGGCGCTTGAGCGCCTGTTGGGCGGTTTCAGGCACGCAGCCGAATCTGTCGAGCCAAGATTGCCCCGTCCATCCGTGGGGTGCCGGGCAGAAAACGAACACCTCAGATCGAAGCATATTGCTCCCCGGTGCGATCTTTGAATGCAGCAAGGACGAAACCTGTAATTTATATTTTTTGCAAGTGGTTATGGCCTTTGAGGTTGCCGGACTTCGCTGAATCAAAAGTCTCCAATTGAGGCAAAGATTAACGAATAAGGGCACAAGAATCGCATGTATGACAAGTTCTCGCAAAACTTATGCCAATATCCAAATCTATTGGTACATCATCCTGCCGATCTGTTGACTAGTCCGGTTTTAATGAGGGGGTATCTCGGCAGGGTTAGGGGGATGCCCGTTCAGGCCCGTCATGGGCCGACAAAGCGCGGCATCCCCTGCCGTTTCGATTGCGGCAAAACCACTACCACACAATGTCAGTCGATCTTGTTGCGTTGCGCGTGCGGGGTGACGCCAAAGCTTGATCGGTAGACGCGCGAAAAATGGCCCGGGTTTTCAAAGCCGCAGGCCACGGCAATCTCGGTGACGGATGCTTCGGTCTGAAGCAGCAGTTTCTGGGCGCGTTCCAGCCGCATTTCCATGAAGTATTTCTTGGGCGACGTGTTGAGGTATTTTCCAAACAGCCGCTCAAGCTGCCGGGTTGAAATGCCAAGTTCTTCTGCAATGAACGAAGGGGAAACCGGGGTTTCGATACTGTCCTGCATGATTGTGATTGCCTTGGCGAGGTGCGCATTGCGCATTCCGTTGCGTGATTGCAGGGAAACCCGTTGTTTAGCTGTGGCATTGCGTACCGCGTTATAGACCATCTGATCCGCCACATCGATGGCCAGTTCTTCACC
This sequence comes from Ruegeria sp. HKCCE3926, assembly GCF_017872515.1. Classification (NCBI taxonomy): domain Bacteria; kingdom Pseudomonadati; phylum Pseudomonadota; class Alphaproteobacteria; order Rhodobacterales; family Roseobacteraceae; genus Ruegeria; species Ruegeria sp. HKCCE3926. Next base: position 201,980 of record NZ_JAEDOU010000001.1, read on the forward strand.
GTGATCGCGTTCGATCAGGTGCAGCATCAGATCCGCCGTTGCCGTTCCGCCAGATGCGGTAATGTGCTTTTCATCGGCCACGAACACGCTGCGTACCAGGTTGACCTCGGGAAAGGCCTCCATGAACGCGTCGTGATATTCCCAGTGGATTGCCGCTTGCATTCCGTCGAGAAAGCCAGCCTCGGCCAGCACCCATGCCCCCGAGCACAGGGCGCCGATTTTCGTGCCGCGCGCGCGTTCGCGGCGCAGGGTTGCAAGCAGGGGGCGGGTGACGTGGTCACGCATGTGAATGCCCGACAGAACAAACAGCTGATCACATTTGGCCAGACCCTGAAGCCCGGAATGCACCAGCGTGATGGATCCGTTCGAGCACACGGCCTGCTCGCCATGTTCTGACACAAAGGACCAGCGGTACAGTTCTTCGCCGCTCACAAGATTGGCGATCCGCAAGGGTTCGACTGCGCATGAAAACGCAAGGTGCGAGAACTCCTCGACAAGGACGAAAGTGATGTGCCGCGTCTGAGGCATGAGCAGTACCGTTTGCAAGCTGGGACAAAGCCCGGAACATGAGTCTATTTCGCAGGCTCCCATGCTGCACGAATTATTATTGTATACAAGTTGTATTTTTATGGAATACAAAACTGTGACCGCACGCGATTCGACCGCGTTCGCCGAACAGAAGGATGAGGCCAAAGCATGAAAGACGAAGCCAAGTCTCGTAAAAGCGCGCTGAAAGAGCACCTGAAAGTGTCCATCCTCACGCTGCGCCTGCGCCCAGGCGCCGATCTGGACGAAGCGCATTTGTCCGAGGAATTCGGCTTGTCGCGCACGCCGCTGCGCGAGGTGTTTCGACAATTGGCTGGCGAAGGCTATCTGGATCTGCGGACAAACCGCAGCGCCCGGGTTTCGGAAATGTCCTACACCACACTGCGCGACTTCTTCCTTGCCGCGCCCATGGTATACGGAGCGATCCTGCGTTTGGCGGCTTTGAATGCGTCGAACGCCCAGATCAATGATTTGAAAGAGGCCCAGCAGGCGTTCAAGGCGGCCCTTCGGTCCGGGTCCGGCGAGGACCGAGCCTTGGCCAACAACCGCTTTCATGACGTGACCGGCGAAATGTCCGGAAATGTCTACCTGCTGCCGTCGTTCAACCGGCTGTTGATCGATCACGCCCGGATCGGCATGACGTTTTATCGGCCTCAGACGGCTGAGATGTCCGAGAACCTGTCTCAAGCAAGCCGCCAGCACGACGCCATCATCGCCGCCATCGAGGCGCGTGACGAGGCGGCTGCTGCGCAGCTGGCCGAAGATCACTGGAACCTGTCACGCGATCAGATCGAGATGTTCGTGATGCCTGACGCGCTGGATGTCCCGATGGGAATCCCGCCCCTTTCGAAACCTGCATGAGGACGGAATGAACCCGATTTTCAAGTTTGAGGGGATTTATACCCCTGTGGTCACGCCCTATCACGACGATGGCAGCGTGAATTGGGACACGCTGTCCGACGTGATCGAATACCTGGTCGAAAACGGCGTGCATGGCCTGATCTCGGGGGGGTCGACCGGTGAGAACTATGCCCAGACCGTCCACGAACGTGTCGAACTGGCCCGGTTCACGCATGAGCAGTTGAAGGGCCGGTTGCCATTGGTGGTTGGCACAGGCGCGATGCTGACGCCGGATTCGATTGCCCTTGCCGCTGGCGCGCGCGAAATCGGCGCCGATGCGATCCTGCTGGCCAGCCCGCCGTATTCGGTGCCGACTGATCGGGAAAACGCGCTGAATGCGCTGGCCATCGACAAGGCCGCGGACCTGCCGGTGATGCTGTACAACTACCCGCACCGCACCGGCACGATGATGGGTGAGGAATTCCTCGACCGCGTTGGCCGCAGTCGCAACTTCTGCGGCATCAAGGAAAGCTCGGGCGATATCAACCGGGTGCATTTGCTGGCCCGCGACTATCCGCATATCCAGCTTGGCTGCGGCATGGATGATCAGGCGCTCGAATTCTTTGCCTGGGGTGCGCCGTTCTGGGTGTGCGGCGGGTCCAACTTCCTGCCTGCCGAACACGTGGCTCTGTATCAGGCCTGCGTGGTCGAAGGGAATTTCAACAAAGGCCGCCGGATCATGTCTGCGATGATGCCGCTGATGCGGGTGCTGGAACAGGGTGGCAAGTTCATCCAGACCATCAAGCATGGCGTCACCATGAACGGGATCGATGCGGGCGCTATGCGGCCTCCGTTGAAGGGCTTGAACAAGGACGACAAACGCGCGCTGGAACAGGTCACGCGCGTGCTGAAAAAGACAATCGCCGACATCGTGGCGGAAGGGTAAGAGACATGGATCTGCTGACACAGGACGAATACAAATCCATCGCCGCAGGCCTGAACCTGCCGACCGGGGCGTTCATCGACGGCGCATTCCGCCCGGCGGTCTCGGGTGAGACGTTTGCAACCGTAAACCCGGCCACCGGCGACAAGCTTGCCGATATCGCATGCTGCGGTGCGGCGGATGTGGATTTTGCAGTCGAAAAAGCGCGCGAGGCCTTCGACGATGGCCGCTGGTCGAAACTGCACCCGTCCGAGCGCAAGGACGTGCTGATCCGGCTGGCCAAGCTGATGACCCGCAATGCCCGCGAACTGGCGGTGATGGAAAGCCTCGACAGTGGCAAGACCATCTATGACTGCGAAACCGTGGACGTGCCCGAAACCATCCACTGTCTGAAATGGCATGCCGAGGCGATCGACAAGATCTACGATCAGGTCGCACCTGCCAGCGACGACCATATCGCCATGGTCGTGCGTGAGCCGATCGGCGTCGTGGGGCTGGTACTGCCGTGGAACTTCCCCCTGCTGATGCTGGCGTGGAAGATCGGCCCGGCACTGGCGGCGGGATGTTCAGTGGTTGTGAAACCCGCGGCTGAAACCACACTGACCGCGCTGCGTATGGCCGAACTGGCGATGGAGGCTGGCCTTCCCCGCGGCGTGCTGAACATCGTACCGGGTGGCGGTGCCGACGTGGGCGAACCCATCGGGCGGCACATGGATATCGACATGGTGTCCTTCACCGGCTCGACGGTGACGGGCAAACGGTTCCTGACCTATTCGGCGGAAAGCAACGCCAAAGAAGTGGTGCTTGAGATGGGCGGCAAGAACCCTGCCATCGTCATGGATGACGCCGAAAACCTAGACCGGGTGGCGGCGCATGTGGTGAACGGTGCGTTCTGGAACATGGGCGAGAACTGCTCTGCCTCGTCGCGCCTGATCGTGCACAAAGACGTGAAAGCCGAACTGCTGGACCGCATCGCGCATCACGCCAAACAGTGGAACATCGGCGACCCGCTGGATCCTGAAACCCGCATGGGCGCGCTGGTCAGCGAAGGGCATTACAACAAGGTCTGCGGATATCTCGATCAGGTTGAAAACGTGGTGATCGGCGGCAAGGCCGATAAAGGCTTTGTCGAGGCGACCGTCGTCGAAGTGCCGGGCAATGACGCCGTGCTTGCCCGAGAGGAGATCTTCGGCCCGGTCCTGTCGGTGATCGAAGTGTCGGGCTTTGACGAGGCCATCAAGATCGCCAATGACACCGACTATGGCTTGTGTGCCTCGATCTTTACCGCCAACGCCAAACGGGCCATTCGTGGTGCGCGGGCGATCCGGGCGGGCACCGTGACCGTCAACAGCTTTGGCGAAGGCGACATCACCACGCCGTTTGGCGGCTACAAGCAATCGGGCTTTGGCGGGCGCGACAACTCGATCCATGCGCATGATCAGTACACCCAGCTGAAAACCATCTGGATCGATCTTGCAGACGACGCCGGCGAGGCTGTGGATTGACACGATACGAGGCAAAAAGACTGCCGCGGCAGACCGGTCCGGCGGGATGGAATGCCATCCTGCCGCCCCAGGACCCTCTGCCAGAGCTCGAACAGGACCTGACCGCCGACATCACCATTGTCGGCGGAGGGTTTGCCGGGCTGACGGCGGCGCGGCGATTGCACCAACTGGACCCTTCGCTGAAGATCGCCCTGCTGGAAGCGGGCCGATTCGCCGATGGTTCGGCGGGGCGGAACTCGGGGTTCATGATCGACTTGCCGCATGATCTGGCCTCGGACAATTACGCAGGCGATGGGCTGGAAGCGGATCGCGCCGCCATTGCCCTGAACCGCAAGGCCATCGCCTTCGCGGCCGAGGTCGCCGCCGATTGCGACCTGCCGCAGGAAATGTTCGACCCTTGCGGAAAATACAATGCGGCCGCCACACGGGCAGGAGACGCCCATAACCGCGCCTTCGCCGAGTATCTGACCAAACTGGATGAGCCGCACACGCTGTACGACAAAAAGCAGATGCAAGAGATCACGGGCAGCCCGCATTATGTTTCGGGGCTGTTTGCGCCGGGGACGGTGATGATCCAGCCCGCAGCCTATGTGCGGGCGTTGTCGGGTCAATTGGCTGACCAAATCAACGTATTCGAGAACGCGCCAGTCACCAGCTTTGAAAAGCAGGGCGCAGGTTGGGTGGTCAACACCGCCAGGGCCAAAGTCAGCACCGGGCGGATCGTTCTGGCCAACAATGGCCATCTGGAAAGCTTCGGATTCTACCAACGGCAATTGATGCATATCTGCCTCTACGCCTCGATCACGGCGCCGCTGACCGAGGCGCAGATCAAGACACTGGGCGGGCAACCGCGCTGGTCGGTGACCCCGGCGGATCCGATGGGCACCTCGGTCCGGCGCATTTCGGGCAGCTACGGGGATCGCATCCTGATCCGCACCGGATCCAGTTTTCACCCGACGATAGAAACCACCCGGATGCGGTTGCGCAATGCCGGCTGGGTGCATGACCGGAAGTTCCGTGAACGCTTTCCGCATCTGCCCGATGTACGGATGGAGCATCGCTGGGCCGGGATGCTGTGCCTCAGCCGCAATGGGTCTGCGGCGTTCGGCGAAGTGGCGGATGGCGTGTTCTCGGCCTGCTGCCAGAACGGCCTGGGCATCGCCCGCGGCACCCTGCAAGGCATGGGCATCGCGGAACTGGCGCTGCAAGGCGGATCAGAGATCGCGGATCACTTTCTGGGGCAGCCGGATCTTCCGCGATTGCCGCCCGAGCCATTCGCCTCGCTTGGGGCGAACAGCTATCTGATCTGGAAAGAATGGCGGTCCGGCAAGGAATGACGCGTGGGCATCAGGGCAAGCTCAGCTTGGCCATACGCCCACCATCTATCGTAAAGACCTGCCCGGTGATGAAACCCGCATCCCCGGACGCCAGAAACGCGACGAGCGCGGCAACTTCTTCAGACCGCCCTGTTCGGGCCACCGGGTGGATCTTGGCGATGTCGCGACGGAATGCGGACGGGTCGGGCATGGATTCGATGAAATCTTCGTTCAACTCGGTGTCGATCCAACCGGGCGCGACGGCGTTGCAGCGGATACCTTCGCCCCCGTGATCCACGGCAACGGCGCGGGTCAGGCCGTGCAACCCTGCCTTTGATGCGCAATAGGCAGCGTGACCAGGATTGCTGCCTAAGCCTTCGATGGATCCGGTGTTGACGATGGCGCCCTTGGTCTGGCGTAGATGCGGCAGCGCGGCCTTGATCATCAGGAACGGGGCGGTCAGGTTCACCGTCAGGTTGCGGTGCCAGTCCTCAAGGCTCATTCCTTCGACCGAGGCTTCCTGCATCATGCCGGCGTTGTTGGCCAACACGTCCAGACGCCCGGCTTTCGCGATCACTTTGTTGACCACCTGTGCCGGGCTGTCGGGAAGGGTGAAATCTGCAGCAATGCCTTGGAATTCGGTGTCCTGACCACGTTGGGCGGTGAAGACCAGTGCGCCTTCGTCGTGCAAACGCCGGGCAATGGCCTTGCCGATGCCGCTGCGCCCGCCGGTGACCAGTGCCACCTTTCCATCGAACCGCTTCATGATACCGGTTTCCCTCCATTGACCTCGACGAGTGTGCCGCAAACATAGCGCGACGCGTCCGAGACAAGGAACATGATGACGTCGGCGATATCCTCGGGCTCGGCGATCCGGCCCAGCGGCACGGTCCGGCCCAGTTCGGCCACGGCTGTATCGGGGTCAAAGCCGCGCTTTTCAAAGCCTGATCGCAGCATCGGGGTATTCACCTCGTTCGGGCAAACGGCGTTGATGCGGATACCCTGATGGGCGTGATCCATGCCCATGCACTGGGTCAGGGACGCGATGGCCGCCTTGGTCATGCAATAGACCGCATGATTGGGGCCGGGGCGCAGCCCCCAGCAGGACGCGGTGTTGACGATGGCCCCGCCGCCAGCGTCCGCCATGATCGGAATTGCCGCACGACAAATGCGGAACGGTGCTTCGACATTGACACCCAATGACAGAGACCAATTCGCATCAGACGTATCCGTGACCGACCCGCGCGTGATGACGCCCGCATTGTTGATCACGATGTCAAGCCCGCCCAATGCGGACGCGGCTGCGCCGGGCAGCTGGTCTGCATATTCGGGAACAAGCAGATCACCGGGCAGATGTGCCTCGGCCTCGATGGCATCGACAGCCCGGTCGGCGACTGCGACCCGCGCCCCGGCATTGCGCAGGCGTTGAACGATTGACGCCCCGATGCCGCCAGCCGCGCCAGTGACCAGAGCCGATTTTCCTTTCAGGTTCATGACGTCATCCACTTTTAGAACGATGCGACAGGTGTGCCGAGCAGGCCTTCATCAGGAACCACGCCCAGCCCCGGCCCGGTTGGCAGCGCGATATGCCCGGCCTCGATCCGGATGCCGTTTTCAGGATCGTAGTTGCCTTCGATATATGGCGCAGCCAGCCAGACGCCTTCCAGCAGGTCGGGCCGAACGGTTGCACCGATATGGGTACATGCAGCGGCGATGATATCCCCGCCCCAGCTGTCATCGCAGGTATGGGGCAGGTTGCGCGCCTCGCAGATGTCGCGGAAGGCGCGCATCGGATGCAGGCCGCCGATGCGGGTGACCTTCATGCCGAACCCGTCGACCAGACCGGTGCCCGCCGCCGAGATCACGGTGTTCAGGCTGGTGCTGTTTTCATCCATATAGATGCCATGCGTGACCTGAGGCCGGATCTTCCTGAGATCTTCGATTGTGTTGCAGGGCTGTTCCATGATGAAGGGGATTTCGGGGCATTCGCGACTGACCCGCAGGGCGTCTCGTGTGGTCCAGCCCCGGTTGCCGTCGACGGCCAGACGCATACCCGATCCCTTGACCACGTCCCAAACCTTTCGGATGGTTTCGATGTCGATCTCGACCGGGCGGCCTCCGACCTTGATTTGCAGACGCGGGTAGCCTTCGGCCATTTTCTCGGCAGCCAGTTTCGCAATGTCGTCGGGTGCACCGACGCCCGTGGCATAATAGGACGGCACCTTGTCCGAGACCGCTCCGCCCAGCAAATCGGAAACCGGAACACCCAAGTGTTTGCCAAGCAGGTCGTGCGCCGCAATGTCGATGGCGGCCTTGGCATAACCATGACCGTTCAACAGCCCATCCATCCGGCGATGCAAGGCCAGAGGCAGGACCTCTGTTCCGATCAGGCCCGGGGCCATTTCGACCAGAGCAGCGCGCGCCCCGGCGGCGTGCGCCTCGGCATAGGTCGGGCCAACCGGGCAGGTCTCGCCCCAGCCGGTCAGACCGTTGTCCGACACGATTTTGACCAGCGTGGTATCCAGCGCCCAGACCTGAGCGTTGGCCATGGTATAGGGCCCGTTTTTGACCGGCAGGTCGTGGCTGTAGATATGCAGTTCGGCGATCTTCATCTTGGTTTACGTGTCTTGAGTGGAAAAAAGGGCCCACCCGGATGACGGGTGGGCAAGTACGGGGAGTGTGGATCAGTATGTTTGGTTCAACTCGTCCGCCGCCGGGATTTCCCTTTCGCGGCGGGCGATATAGTCCAGAAGGGCCTCGTTCTTGGCCTCGTCCAGCTTTGGTTCTTCATATTCGGCCAATAGTTTCCGCGCATGTTTCAGGGCACGTTCGGTGATTTCCACCTCCCCCTCGGCCACCCATTGCTCGATCGAGTTGTTGTCGAACAGTTCCGGCATGAAGAACGCGGTCTGAAAGTTGTCCTGCGTGTGCGGATGACCCAGATAATGCCCGCCGGGCCCCACATCGGGAACCGCTGCCAGGGCCTGGTCGAAATCGTGCCACTTTGGGCCTTCCGCCATCCGGTAAGCCATCGCGCATTGTTCGGCGTCGACGATAAACTTGGCGACCGAACAGTGCATGCCCGCCTCGTTCCAGCCTGCCGAATGCCAGATATAATTGGCCCCGGCGTGAATGACCGCACTGAGCGTCGTGGCGGATTCGTACCCGGCCTGTGCATCAAAGGTCTTGGCCCCACCCAGAGTGTTCGAAGTGCGCCACGGTACGTCGTAGAAGCGCGCCATCTGGCCGATCATGAAGTTCATCAGGCTGATTTCGGGCGTGCCGGCCATCGGCGCGCCGGATTTCATCGAAACGGTCGACAGGTAATGTCCCCAGATCGCCGGGCAGCCCTTGCGGATCACCTGCGTATAGGCCAGCGCCGAAAGCGCCTCGGCGGTCAGCTGCGCCACGGTCGCGGGCACCGATGCCGGGGTGTTCGCGCCACCCAGAACAAAGGGCGAGCACAGAACCGGCTGATTGCGGCGGCAGAAGGCCCGCATCGCACCCAGCATGGTTTCGTCCCACACCAGTGGGCTGTTGCCGTTGCAGTTGCCGGTGGTGACCGGATGATCGTCAATGAACCCTTCGCCGAACAGGATATCGCACATATCCATCACATCCTCGGCATTCCTGGGCGAGGTGGTCATGCCCATGAAGGTCTTGTCCGAGTACTTCATCGACGAATAGGTGATGCGCAGGTGCCGCTGGCTGATCGGGTGGTCGTAGGGCTCGACAATGTGATGGGCCGAGCTGTGCAGCGCCGGCATCATGTGCGACAGCTTGTGGAACATCGCCAGATCATCCAGCGTCGGGTTCCGGCGCACGTCATCCAGATCGCGCAGGAAAGGGGCCCCGGTCATTGGCACGAAGATCGCGTGCTTGCCACCCAGTGCAAGGTTCTTTTGCGGATCGCGCGCGTGATAGGTGAACTGCGCCGGAATGGTCGAGATCAGCTCGCGCACCATATTTCGGTCCAGATAGACCAGTTCGCCGTCAACCTTGGCCCCGGCTTTTTTCCAGTCTTCCTGCGCGATGGGGTCGCGGAACTGAACGCCGACATTTTCCAGAATGTCCATCGCCGCATTGTCGATGCGCTCAACCTGGGTTGCGTCCATGACCTCGCACAGCGGGATGCCTCGGGTCAGGCCCGGCAGCATGTCGAAATTTGGAGCGGTGCGTTGGGCTCGGCGGGCAGAACGTCCGCCGGAACGCGTGACAGTGCGAGTGGTCAAGGGGCAATCCTCCAATTTTGAAACAAACTGACGGATTCGCGGCGCAACCACCTCTCTGATTGCGATATGTGCTTGCAATAAGCGACACGGGTCATTCCAAATAATTTTGTCCCTGCGTAACGAAAAAGACGCCGGGTCATTGTTACCTGTGTGACCTACTTCACAGCCAGGCAAGTGCATAAATCTGCAACAGATAAACGCAGGGTTGTTTCAGAAGGCACTCACTCATGCACCACAAAACAGAGATGCTGATCGTCGGCGCCGGGTTTGCCGGGCTGACGATGGCGCTTGAGGCGCGCAAGCGCGGTATCAAGGATATCGCGATTTTGGAAAAGGCCGATGATATCGGGGGGACATGGCGCGAAAATACCTATCCCGGTGTCGCCTGTGATGTGCCGTCGCATCTGTATTCCATGGCGACCCATCTCAACCCGCATTGGAGCCGCGCCTATGCCGGTGGAGCGGAAATTCAGGCTTATCTGCAAAATGTCGCGCGTCAGGAAGGGTTGTATGACCTGTGCCATTTCCGGCAGGAGCTGAAATCGGCCAGGTGGGATGGAACGCGATGGCAAGTTGAAACGATGGATGGCCAGCAATGGTCGGCGCGGTTTCTGGTCTCGGCCATTGGCGCACTTCATTATCCCAGCATCCCGGATATCCCCGGCGCCGACGGTTTTTCGGGGCCCAGTTTCCACTCGGCCGAATGGAATCACGAAGTCGATCTGACCGGCAAGCGCGTGGCGGTCGTTGGAACCGGCGCATCCGCCGTTCAGTTTGTACCCGAGATCGCCAAGATTGCAGGCCACGTCGCGATCTTTCAACGCAGTGCGCCTTACGTGATGCCGCGCCCGGACGGTCCGATTGCGCCCTGGGTGCGCAGCCTTTACGCTTGGCTTCCCATTTTGCCCCGCATTCGGCGCAAGCTGATATTCATGATCTTCGAATTTCGCCACCGCGTGTTTCGTGGTGAGGAACGCGCGGTGAATTTTGCTTTGAAGATGTGGCAAAAGGCATTGGAGCGCGCCATCACCGATCCGGTCGAACGGCGGACTCTGACCCCCGACTATCGGATCGGCTGCAAACGTATCCTGAGTTCGAACGATTGGTACCCGACCCTGGCCCGCGACAATGTCAGCGTTGTTCCGAAGGGCGTCGCTCGAATCGAAGGTGACACGGTCATCGCGGCGGATGGCACCCGGACCAAGGCGGATGTCTTGATCTGGGGCACCGGGTTTCACGTAACCGACGTGGTCGAGCGTCTGGACATTACCGGTACGGACGGGCTGACGCTGCGCTCTGCCTGGTCGGATGGCATGTGCGCGCATCTGGGTACCGCAGTTTCGGGTTTTCCCAATTTCTTCCTGCTTCTGGGGCCGCATACCGGGTTGGGGCACAACTCGGTCGTGCTGATGATCGAGGCCCAGGTTGGCCATATCGGCCGGGTCCTGAGCGAGATGCAGCGCGAAGGGTTGTCCGCAATCACTCCAGACGCCGCAAAACAGGCGGCGTTCACGCGGGAAATGCACAGCCGCCACGCGGACGGCGTCTGGCAGGCCGGCGGCTGTACATCCTGGTACATGGATGCGGAAGGCCGAAACACGACCTTGTGGCCCGGCACCGTTGCCGAGTTTCAGAAACGCATGGCACAATCAGGGTTGGAGCAATACGGACCCGCCGCCCCTGGCAATGGAGAAAGTTGAATGACAACCGTTCTGATCGCAATCGCCGTCCTTGTTGCGGTTCTGTTTGTCTTGAACCTGTGGACCCGGAAGATTACCCGCCGGGGTCGTGAAACCGTGCCGCAGCTGGGTCAGATCACACCCGTTCGCGGCGGCAGCATCCACTATGTGGAAAAGGGAAATCCCGAGGCGCAGACCATCGTCATGATTCACGGTCTGGCCGGGCAGTTGCAGCACTTTACCTATGCGTTGGTGGATCTTCTGGCCGACGACTACCACGTTATCGCGCTGGACCGGCCGGGATGCGGGTATTCAACGCGCGATACGGCCGAGCTGGCGCAATTGCCCCACCAGGCAGGCATGATTGCCGAGTTTCTGGACAAAAAAGGCGTGGACCGCGCCGTTCTGGTCGGCCATTCACTGGGGGGCGCGGTTTCACTAGCGATGGCACTGGACCATCCGGCCCGGGTCGCCGGTCTGGCGCTGCTGGCGCCGCTGACGCACAAACTGCCCGAAACCCCGGCGATCTTCAAACCGCTTGAGATCCGCTCCGAATGGATGCGCAGCCTGATCGGCAACACGCTTGCCGTTCCCCTTGCGTCCCGAACCGCGCCGCACACGCTGAGCGCAGCGTTTGATCCGGAAACCCCGCCGGACGACTTTCTGGACCGGGCAGGCGGCGCGCTTGGCCTGCGGCCTTCCGCCTTTGTCACGGCCTCTCAGGACGTTGCCGGGGTCGATGCAAGTATCAATGCGCAGGTCGCGCGCTATCCGAAACTGACTGTCCCCGGGGGCATCTTGTATGGCCGTCAGGACGCGATACTGTCACCGCCGCTGCACGGGCCGACAATGACCGAGTTCGGGCTGAGTTACGAAGAGCTGGACGGGTTCGGCCACATGATTCCGATCACAGAGCCCGAAATCTGTGCCGTCTTCATCCGCAGGATGACCGACGCCACCACATCCCCTCGAACATCCTTGCAGGCCAGGCCATCAGAGCAGGCGTGAAAGAAATCTTGAGGTTGGTTGATTTCCCTCTTGACCCTCCCGGGCCCCTCGCTTACATCGCCTCTCACTCACGGCGGAGTAGCTCAGTTGGTTAGAGCAGCGGAATCATAATCCGCGTGTCGGGGGTTCAAGTCCCTCCTCCGCTACCAAAACCCTTCCCATTTTGTTGTATGGTTTGAGGCCGCAACGCCGGGGATCCTCCTTCGCTTGTGTTTCTACGTATCCAGCCGGCAACACCCGTCTTTGTGCAGATGCTGCCAGCTTGTTCTGGCGTGCCTTGTGCGTCAGATCCGCCCCATGCCGTTAAACAGCCGGGGGTCTGCGTCCTTGATCGCCCGGCTGCCGTGCTTTACCCGTGTGTGTTGTCGATCACGGCGATATCCCCGTCCTGCCAGTTGATTTCGACCGTGCAGCTTTCGGCGATGTCGTGTTCTTCGTTCGTCAAGAAAACCTCCGCCGCCCCAAATCAGGGAATTTACAGGAAGTGTCCCGAGAGTCCGAGCATATCTACAACATCGACTAAATCGGAAATCATGGTGCTGCTGGAGAGAATTGAACTCTCGACCTCTCCCTTACCAAGGGAGTGCTCTACCTCTGAGCTACAGCAGCGCTGTGGGCGGGTGATTAGACTCAAACGAAACGCGGCGCAAGGGTGTCTGGACGGTTTTTTTTGCCTCCTGTAGAGAAAGATCATGACGAATAAAAATTCACCCAAAAAACAAGGCAAATCCGGGGATGCGCGCGAAGAGCGGCTGAAAGCGGCGCTGAAGGCCAATATGGCCCGGCGCAAGGCGCAGGCCAAGGCGCGGGCGACCTCTGGGGACAAGGCCGACAAGGACAAGGGATAAGAGCAGATGGATTCGATTCTGGTGACGGGCAACGGCCCGCTAAATGGTCAGATACCGATTGCGGGGGCCAAAAACGCGTGTCTGACGCTGATGCCTGCAACCTTGCTGAGCGAAGAACCGCTGACGCTGACGAACGCACCACGTCTCAGCGACATCAAGACCATGACCGCTCTGCTGCAATCACTGGGGGCCGAGGTGTCGTCGCTGCAAGATGGTCAAGTGATCGCGATGTCGAGCCACAGCCTGACCAGCCAAACGGCGGATTATGACATCGTGCGCAAGATGCGTGCCTCGAATCTGGTGCTGGGCCCCTTGCTGGCGCGGTTCGGGCAGGCGGTTGTTTCTCTGCCCGGTGGCTGCGCGATTGGTGCCCGTCCGATGGACTTGCATGTGGAAGGGCTCGAGGCGCTGGGCGCCGAGATCGAGCTCAAGGACGGCTATCTGCATGCCAAGGCTCCGGGCGGCCTGAAAGGGGCGGTGCACGAGATGCGATTTGCCTCGGTCGGGGCCACCGAAAACATCGTCATGGCGGCGACGCTGGCCAAGGGCACCACGGTGCTCAAGAACGCCGCGCGCGAGCCCGAGATCGTCGATCTGGTCGAATGCCTGCGCAAGATGGGTGCGCAGATTTCGGGCGAGGGCAGTTCGACCATCGAAATTCAGGGCGTCGACCGGCTGCACGGTGCCACCCATCAGGTTGTCACCGACCGGATCGAACTGGGCACCTATATGCTGGCCCCGGCGATTTGCGGCGGCGAGGTCGAACTGCTGGGCGGGCGCATGGCGCTGGTTGAATCCTTTGCGGCCAAGCTCGACGCGGCGGGGGTCAGTGTCACCGAAACCCAAAACGGCTTGAAAGTGGCGCGCAAGAACGGCCGTGTGCAGGCTGTGGATGTGGTGACCGAACCCTTCCCGGGCTTCCCGACCGACCTTCAAGCGCAGATGATGGCGCTGATGTGCACGGCTGAGGGCACCTCGGTTCTCGAAGAACGCATTTTCGAAAACCGCTTCATGCATGCCCCGGAACTTGTGCGCATGGGCGCGAATATCGAGGTGCACGGCGGCACCGCCACCGTCACGGGTGTCGAAACCCTGAAAGGCGCCCCGGTGATGGCGACGGATCTGCGGGCTTCGGTGTCGCTGATCCTCGCCGGATTAGCGGCAGAAGGTGAGACGACGGTAAGCCGGGTCTATCATTTGGACCGCGGATATGAACATGTGGTGCGCAAGCTGGAAGGCGTGGGCGCAAAAATCGAACGGATCAAGGGCGAATGACGGACGCAAGTTTTGAAGACGGGCGCGAAGCCCCGCTGAATCTGGGGGCTGAGGATGCAGATGACCTGAAGGTGATCTCGACCCTGGTGCAGGATGCGGTTTTTCCCGTGACCGAGATGAAATGGCAACCGTCGCACCGCCGCTTTGGCCTGTTGCTGAACCGTTTTCGCTGGGAAGACAAAGATGCCGCCGCCCGCCGTGACCGCCCGTTTGAACGGGTGCAGTCGGTGCTGGTCTTCGATTCCGTTCTGTCCGTGGCCAGTCAGGGCATTGATCGCAGCGAGAAAGACATGGTCATGTCGCTGCTGTCCGTCGAATTCGAACCCGGTGAGGATGGCGCGGGCCAGGTCTTGCTGACCCTGGCGGGTGACGGCGCGATCCGCCTGACGGTCGAGGCGTTGGATGCCACGCTCAAGGACGTCACGCGCCCATATCGGGCCCCATCCGGCCGGGCGCCGCAGCACCCCGAATAGATGCAGAACAAGCGCGGCATTTCTCAGGCGTTTTCAAATGTGCCCGAGGGTATTGCCCTGCGTCCCGCGACCGTGTTCGATGTGTTCGACATCAGTCGCGTGCTGATACGGTCGATCACGCAGCTTTGTGTGGCCGATCACAACAATGATCCCGGCCATCTGGAACAATGGACCGCACACAAGGACCCGGCGACCATCCGGGGCTGGTTCAAGCCGGGATCACAGATCTGGCTGGCCGAGCGTGAAGGTCAGGTGGCCGCGGTCGGTGGGTTGTTCGAAACCGGCAAGATCACCTTGCTCTATGTTGACCCGGATCACGTCGGCAGCGGGGTGGGGGCCGCGTTGCTCAACCGGCTGGAACGGCAACTGGCTGCGTGCGGCTGTACCGAGGTGCATCTGGACGGCACGAAAACCGCCCGGGAATTCTATTTGCGCCACGGCTGGAAGGTCACCGGTCAATGCAGTGACAGTCGGGACCTGACCTGCTTTGCCATGCGCAAATCGCTGCACCCCCAGGGCTGAGGGTTGAGGCCGCGCCCCGTGGGCGATATGTCCCGTGGCGCAACGCCCGGAGTGCCAGATCATGCCCGTTTTCCTTGACGCCACATCACCCGATTTCGAAACCGCCTTTCAGGCCCTGCTGTCCGCCAAGCGCGAGGACAGCCCGGATGTGGACGCGGTTGTGGCGCAGATCATCGACGATGTCCGCAACCGGGGCGACGCGGCAGTCATTGAATTGACCGCGAAATTCGACCGGTTGGAGCTGACGCCCGAAACGCTGGCCTTCAGCGCTCAGGAAATCGCGGACGCGGTGACGCAGGTCTCGGCCGAGGATCGCGCGGCGCTGGAACTGGCCGCCGCCCGCATCCGGGCCTATCACGAAAAGCAGATGCCTAGTGATCACAGCTGGACGGATGAGGCCGGGGCCACGCTGGGCTGGCGCTGGTCGGCGGTTTCTGCCGCAGGGCTTTACGTGCCGGGCGGGCTGGCTTCTTACCCGTCATCGGTGCTGATGAATGCCATCCCGGCCAAGGTGGCGGGGGTTGAACGGCTGGCCATCGTGGTGCCCACCCCGGACGGGCAGGTGAACCCGCTGGTGCTGCTGGCAGCGCAGCTGTCGGGTGTGGACGAGGTCTATCGCATCGGCGGCGCGCAGGCCGTGGCGGCGCTCGCCTATGGCACCGACACCATCGCGCCGGTCGACAAGATCACGGGCCCGGGCAACGCCTTTGTTGCGGCGGCCAAGCGCCGTGTCTTTGGCAAGGTCGGCATCGACATGATTGCGGGCCCTTCCGAGATTCTGGTTATCGCCGACAAGAACAACGATCCCGACTGGATCGCGCTGGACCTGCTCAGCCAGGCCGAACACGATGAAAGCGCGCAGTCGATCCTGATCACGGATGATGCCGCTTTTGGCCAAAGCGTCGCTAAGGCGGTCGAAAAACGCCTCGAAACCCTGCAACGCCGCGCCATCGCCGGGGCCAGCTGGCGCGACTTCGGTGCCATAATCACCGTCCGTGATCTGGATCAGGCTGCAATCCTATCGAACCGTATCGCCCCGGAACATCTGGAGCTTTGCGTCGCAGACCCGGTGGCGCTGAGCGAAAAAACCATCCACGCCGGGGCCATCTTTCTGGGCCAGTACACACCTGAAGCCATCGGTGATTATGTGGGCGGTCCCAACCACGTGTTGCCCACCGCGCGTTCGGCACGGTTTTCGTCAGGCCTCAGCGTGATGGATTTCCTCAAACGCACCACGCTCAGCCAGATGACCCCCGAAGCCCTGCGCGCCATTGGTCCTGCCGCCGAACAGCTGGCGTGCTCGGAAAGCCTCGAGGCGCATGGCCTCTCGGTCACCGCGCGCCTGAACCGCCTGAATGGCTGAAATGACGCAAAGACCTGGCGCATATGGCGTTTCTGTGCGTTGCCCGTTGAATATCATTGCTATAGGTCTGTGCTGACGCAAGGAATGTGACTGTAAAGATGACCCGCATCTCGCATATCGAACTGGATGATAGAAATCTGCCGCCGCCCACGCCCGAGATCGAGCAGGAACGCAAGGTTGCCATCTATGATCTGCTGGAAGAAAACAGCTTCTCGCTGCCCAAACGGGACGACCGCGTTGTGCCCGAAGGCCCCTATCGCCTTCAGCTTTCGATCCGCGACAAACGGCTTGTCTTCGACATTGAAACCGAGGCCAACGAAAAAGCGGCCGAGTTTCACCTGTCGCTCGGTCCCTTCCGGCAGGTGGTCAAGGATTACTTCCAGATCTGCGAAAGCTATTTCGATGCGGTGAAATCACTGCCGCCCAGCCAGATCGAAACCATCGACATGGCCCGCCGGGGTATCCACAACGAAGGCAGCCGCGTGTTGCAGGAACGGCTGGAAGGCAAGGCAGATGTCGACACCGACACCGCCCGTCGCCTGTTCACGCTGATCTGCGTTCTGCATTTTGGGGGCTGACGCGTGAAGCCTCTGCCGCAGTCGGTCTTGTTCTGTTGCGACCACAACGCGGTTCGGTCCCCGATGGCCGAGGGGCTGATGAAGAAATTCTATGGCACCGGCACCTATGTTCAGTCCGCTGGCGTGCATAACGATCTGGAAATCGACGGCTTCAGCATCGCCGTCTGCCACGAGGTCGGCGT
Source organism: Ruegeria sp. HKCCE3926 (assembly GCF_017872515.1). Classification (NCBI taxonomy): domain Bacteria; kingdom Pseudomonadati; phylum Pseudomonadota; class Alphaproteobacteria; order Rhodobacterales; family Roseobacteraceae; genus Ruegeria; species Ruegeria sp. HKCCE3926. Next base: position 219,290 of record NZ_JAEDOU010000001.1, read on the forward strand.
GGAACTGTCCCGCCACCGCTCGCGCTCCTTTGACGAGATGCAGGAATGGGGTGATGACCTCAGCTCGTTTGATCTGGTGGTGGCGCTTTCACCCGCCAGTCAGCGGCAGGCGCTGGAACTGACCCGGGTTTTTCACCTCGATGTCGATTATTGGCCAATAATGGACCCTACCGGGTTGGGCGAGACCCGCGAAGAAAAGCTACATCACTACCGACAGACCCGCGATCAGATCATCAAACATCTGAAAGACCGCTGGGGCGAACCTACGGAGTGACCATGAACCAGACCGTCAAAACCTATTTCGAAGCCTTCAATGCCGGTGACGTGGATGCCATGCTGGCCTGCCTGTCTGATGACGTGGCCCATCACGTGAACGAAGGCCAGATCCGCATTGGCAAGGACAAGTTCGCCGCGTTCTGCGCGCATATGAACCGCTGCTACAAAGAAAACCTGACCGACATCGTCGTGTTCGAAGCCGAAGGCGGCACCCGCGCCGCAGCCGAATTCATCGTCAACGGCACCTACTTGGAAACCGATGATGGCCTTCCGGATGCGCATGGCCAGACGTACCGCCTGCCTGCCGGTTCGTTCTTCGACCTGAAGGATGGCAAGATCACCCGCGTCACCACTTTCTACAACCTGGCAGACTGGACCAAACAGGTTTCGAATGGCTGAGGTCACCGACGTCCGCCCCCTGACCGGAACGGCACTCGGGGCCGCTCTGGACGATGTCGCCCGCCTGCGGATCAGAGTGTTTCACGCCTGGCCCTACCTCTATGACGGCGATCTGGAATACGAACGCAAATACCTGCAATCCTACCGCGACAGCGACAAGGCCATCGTGATTGGCGCCTTCGACGGCGACCGCCTGATCGGCGCCTCGACCGGCGCACCGCTGACTGACCACGCTGACGATTTCGCGGCGGCCTTCGAGGGCTCCGGGCTTGACCTGCATGACATCTTCTATTGCGCCGAATCGGTGCTGTTGCCCGACTATCGTGGGCAGGGTGTCGGCCACAGGTTCTTTGACGAACGCGAAGCCCACGCCCGCGCGCTGGGTTTCACCAAATGCGCATTCTGCGGCGTGCAACGCCCGGCAGATCATCCGATGCGGCCCGACAATTACCGCCCGCTGGATGCCTTCTGGCGCGCGCGGGGGTATGAACCATTGCCCGGTGCGATCGCACAGTTTTCGTGGAAAGACATTGGGGAAGAGGGTGAGACGCTGAAGCCGTTGCAGTTCTGGATCCGGGATCTCTGAACGCCAAACGCAAAAAAATTCCCGAATCATGGTAGTGTTGGGTTTTCTGTGGGGGAATTGCCATGAAACGCTATGTTATCGAACGCGATCTTCCGGGTGTCGGTTCCATGTCCGGTGACGAACTGTGCGGCGCGTCTGCGAAGTCGAACGAAGCGCTGGCGCAAATACCCGGCGTGCAGTGGGAGCATTCCTATGTTGCTGGTGACAAGACCTTTTGCATCTATCTGGCCGAGAGCGAGGACGCGATCCACAAGCATGCGGAACTCAGCGGGTTCCCGGCCAACACGGTCACCGAAGTGACCACGATCATCGATCCGACGACCGCAGGGTAATTGGGCTGTACTCCGGTCTGCGTCCGCGACTAAGGTCACGCGAATTTGACCGAACGGGGACGCTGCCATGAAAGTCGCAACCGCCGCCTATGACCTCGACTGGCTGAATAGCTGGGCGCAATACGAAGACAAGCTTGAGGGGTGGGTGTCCCAGGCCGCAGGGCAGGGGGCCGAATTGCTGGTCTTTCCCGAATATGGCGCGATGGAGCTGTCGACCCTCGACGGGGCCGAGATTGCCGGCGATTTGGAGCGGTCGATCCGGGCCGTGTCCGACCGGATGGAGGATGTACAAAATCTGCACACCCGCCTCGCCAAGACGTACAAAACCTACATTCTGGGTGCGTCGGCGCCGGTTGTTGATGGCCCCGGGCGTCCGGTGAACCGTGCCGCCTTCTACGCGCCGGATGGCAGTTTCGACCATCAGGACAAACAGATCATGACCCGGTTCGAACGCGAGGATTGGGACATCGCCCCGGGGGGTCCGCTCAAGCTGTTCGACACCGCACTGGGCAAGATCGGTGTGTTGATCTGTTATGACAGCGAGTTTCCGTTGCTGGGCCGCGCGCTGAGCGAGGCAGACCTGATCCTTGCACCATCCTGTACCGAAGCGCTTTCGGGTTACTGGCGCGTGCGGATTGGCGCAATGTCAAGAGCTTTGGAAAATCAATGCGTTACGGTCATGGCCTCGCTGGTCGGGAACAACCAGTGGTCCGAGGCGGTGGATATGAACACCGGGACCGGCGGCGTCTTTGGCCCGCCCGACAAGGGGTTCCCGGCCACCGGTGTGCTGGCCGAAGGCACTTTGAATCAGCCGGGCTGGACCTATGCGGATGTCGACCTGTCAGCCATCGCCGAGGTCCGCGCGGACGGTCACGTGCTGAACCGAACCCATTGGGAGGAACAGGCCGCCCGAGTCGAATCGGTCACAATATCCGCTCTTTAGGTGATTCCGCCCTTGAAATAAGGCCGAAATAGGCTCATTTAAGCGCACACCCCCGCAGATTCTGCGGGTGCAACGTAATGATGGAGACAACATGGCCAAGGAAGATACGCTCGAATTTCCCGGTGTCGTGAAGGAACTCCTGCCTAATGCGACGTTTCGGGTCGAGCTGGAAAACGGCCATGAGATCATCGCACATACGGCAGGCAAGATGCGCAAGAACCGCATCCGTGTTCTGGCCGGCGACAAGGTTCAGGTCGAGATGACCCCATATGATCTGACCAAGGGTCGGATCAACTATCGCTTCAAGTAACGCCTGCCGCAATGGCGTTCATTCTCGGATCGGGCAGCCCAAGACGGCTGGACCTGCTGGCCCAGCTTGGCGTGCGGCCCGATGCCATTTGCCCTCCTGACATCGACGAAACGCCCTTGAAGGGCGAGCTTCCGGTTCCGTATTGCCACCGCATCACGCGCCAAAAAGTGCAGGCTGTTCAGGCAGATAGAGGTGACGTTACCCTCTGTGCAGATACCACCGTGGCCTTGGGGCGTCGGATTCTGGGAAAGCCCGAGGATGCGGGGCAGGCGGCAGAGTTTCTGCATTCCCTGTCTGGTCGTCGTCACCGCGTGATCACCTCGGTTGCGGTCCGGCGCGGAGACCGTGTGCTGCAGCGTGATGTCGTCTCACAGGTCAAGGTCAAACGTCTGTCGGATGTCGAGATCAACGCCTATCTGGCGACCGGAGACTGGCGCGGCAAGGCAGGCGCCTATGCGATTCAGGGGCCCGCAGGGGCTTTCATTCCATGGATTTCGGGGTCGTTTACAGGCATCGTTGGCCTGCCCCTGTCCGAGACCGCGGCCTTGCTGCAAGGCATCGGCTATCCACTGTATCGAGAGGCATCATGAAAGGTCGCACCATTGTTCTGGACCACATCCAAGGCCGCGAAGCGGCTGCGCTGATGGTCGACGGCAAGTTGGATGACTTCTTGATCGCCACAGACGCACCCGCGCCCGGCACGATCTATCGCGCCCGCGCTGACCGCCCGGTCAAGGGGCAGGGCGGAATGTTCCTGACCACACCAGATGGCCCTGCTTTCCTGCGACAAGTCAAAGGCTTGGGTCCCGGTGCCCTGTTGTTGGTACAGGTTACCGGCTTTGCAGAGCCCGGCAAAGCCATACCGGTGAGCAATCGCATCCTCTTCAAAAGCCGCTATGCGATTGTTACGCCGGACGCTCCGGGCCTGAACATTTCGCGCAGTATCAAGGACGAGGACACACGCGATCAACTGCTTGAAATTGCGCACGAGCAGATGGGTGACAGCGCCTATGGATTGATCCTGCGCTCCTGCTGCGCTGGTGCGGATGCCGAAGAGATCTCGGAAGACATCTCGGCCATGTTGACGCAGGCCGAGCAGGTGATGAATGACGACGGGACCGAGCCTGAACTTCTCAGCGAAGGTGACAGCCCCCATATCCTTGCCTGGCGCGACTGGACCGACCCGGCCGAAGTCGTGACACAGGCGGGCGGGTTCGAAACCCACGGCGTTCTGGATGCGCTGGATACCGTGCGTGGAGCGTCCGAGCCTTTGCCGGGCGGAGGGTATCTTTACATCGAACCCACACGCGCGTTGGTCGCCGTGGATGTGAACACCGGAGCGGACACCTCGCTGGCGGCGGGCACCAAGGCCAATTTCGCCTGCGCCAAGATGCTGCCCCGTGCTTTGCGCGTACGTGGGCTGGCTGGTCAGATAACGCTGGACCTCGCACCCATGCCAAAGAAGGATCGCCGCGGGTTTGAGTCCGCTTTGCGTGCCGCGTTCAGATCAGACCCGGACGAGACGATTCTTGCAGGCTGGACCCCGCTGGGCCACTTTGAGTTGCAGCGAAAGCGTGGTCGCGTTCCTGTGATGGAGGTCCTGAAATGAGCTGCCCGATTTGCGGAGGCGAGACCGAGCAGAAGTTTCGTCCGTTTTGTTCCAGGCGGTGTGCGGACATTGATTTGGCCAAGTGGCTGAACGGGTCCTACTCGGTTCCGTCGCAGCGCGAAGATGACCTTGAAGCCGAGGATGACACGCAGGACTTCACGCCAAAGCGACCGCATTGAAAAAATGTGAAAAAGCCTCTGGACACCGCTGGTAGCAAGTCATAGAAGGCCCCCACCCAACGACGAACGTCGTTCCCGTGCCCGGGTAGCTCAGGGGTAGAGCAGTGGATTGAAAATCCTCGTGTCGGTGGTTCGATTCCGCCCCCGGGCACCACTTCCTCAGGTAAGCCCTTGGCTTCACTCCGGCTTTTAACAGCAGGTTGGAGCCGTAGGCCATGGCAGAGACCATTTCACCCAAGTACACCTTCGTGAAAGAGGGTGTTTTTTACTTCAGTCGCCGCATCCCCAAGGAGCTTTGCCGCTACTACTCTTCTTCTCGGATCGCATTTTCTTTGCGTACTCACTCGGTAAACGTAGCGGCGACGATAGCAAGAAGAGCAGCTGATCAACTGGATGAGTATCGGTTTCATCTGAAGTCGAAGGATGCGCAACTGCGTGGAAAGTACATGTTGCGTCTTGGCGCAGCCAACTCCGCCGTAGCGCCAGTTGTTCTAAACGAGACTTCTGCTGCTTCTGTGCTGTTGTCAGAGGCAGTCGAGATTTTTCTTACACAGAAAGGTCAAGGACGCCCCGTGACGTTTCACCGGGGTGCCGAGAGAACGTGCGGCTACGTGATTGATGCCTGTGGCGACAAACACCTTGAAGTCTATATCAAAGCCGACGTGAACGGGTGAACAACCTGACGGTCTGACCGCGGATTACCTGATCAGGTCGGGCTTCCCGGCGATCTGGTCAGGTGAGCACAAGCAGTTTGCTGAACTCAGATCTACAGACCCTCCCAAGGTCACCAAACTCGTACCGCCGGAATGGCGAACTGAGACTGCGGCCCGAAATCGACCATTGTTGCGCATAAACTCGGGTCTCAGCTGGAGTAGCCGGATGATAACCTGCTGAAAACACGCGCTAATAGGCGGCCAAATTCTCAGTGCGTGATTCTAGAGAAAATCATGGCTGGGGTGGTAGGATTCGAACCTACGATACACGGTACCAAAAACCGCTGCCTTACCACTTGGCTACACCCCAACAGTGAGCGGCTATCTACGATTGTTGTTGGCGGGGATCAAGAGCGTTTTGTCAAAAAAACTCAGGTTGAACCGATTTTTTTCAGGGCAGTCATTGGGTGTCGATCAACACGGCTCCGGTCCGGTTTCCATCCTGCACCATTGCATGCGCAGATGCGCATTCTTCCAGTGCAAAGACCTTTTGAACAGGGCAGGTCAAAGCGCCATCCGTCAATGCCTTGTGAAGGGTCTTCACGGCATCGGTACGAAGATCCAGCGGAAGAAGGTAAATCAAAATGGTCTCAAGCGTCATGGCTTTGAACATCATCGGTCCGAATGGAAACGCGGGGGCCATGTCTTGGGCAGAGCCATAGGCGTTGATGCGACCGTTCTCGGCAATGACCGCGGCGTTTGTTTGAATATTCCGGCCGAATTCGACGTCGATAATTCGGCCGATTGTCTTTCCTTCATTTGCATCGAGAATTTCGGAGGAAAGATCCTTGCTGGCGTAATCAATCACGATATCTGCGCCGGCTTCTCGGACCCGGTCAAAGTTGCGAGGGCTGGCGGTCGCGATCACGCGCGCGCCTGCCCATTTGGCAAGCTGAACGGCCAGAAAGCCGACGGTGCCCGCGCCACCGTGTATCAAGATCGTTTGCCCATCGGGACAGCCGCCTGAAAACACCGCGTGGCAGGCGGTAAGACCGGGAATGCCCAGAATCGCGCCGGTCTGCATCGACACCGCATCCGGCAGAGCCACGGCCTGGGCATCGGGAAGGGTGATGTGGCTGGCGGCGGTGCCGAAAGGGCGTTGCCATTGCCCGTTCCAGATCCACACGCGCTGCCCGATCCGAGATGCGGATACTCCGTCGCCAACGGCCGAAATCACACCAGCGCCGTCACTGTGCGGGATGATCAGGGGGAACGGAGGCTCTGTCACGCCCGGTCTGGTCCCGGCGCGGGCTTTGACGTCGGAAGGGTTCACTCCGGAAAAGGACAGCTCTACCGTGACCTCGCCCGGACCCGGCGGGACCGGAGGGAGGTCCTTTATCCGCAGGACATCGGCCGGGTCTCCGAAGTTGGAATATGTAACTGCGCGCATGATCGCCTCCGTTTTGGTCGAGTTTCACAGCATATCGGCAGGAAACTCAAACACCTTGTCGCGTGTCCGCAACGCGGGGGAAGGTCGGCCCTGTGGTTATTCGCGAATCTCGGACGGGTCGACCCCCCAAAGGTTCGACTTCAAGGTCCAACCCCGATACCCGCCGGCGGTGATCCGGCACCAGTCCAGCGAACAGGTTCCCAGTCGGGCCACGACCCCGGATTCGAAATGCGCATTCACGGGGGAGGTCGGATCGGGTCGGGCATAGACAGGCAGCATTTCGGATTCAATCAGTACTGTCCGAACACCCGACAACAGGGCGTAGTGAACCCAGCCTCCGGCGCCGTCGCGGTCCTGAACCCGTCGCCAGTTGCCGTATTCGGCAGTGACTTGAAGCGGCATTCCGCGCCGTTTGAACACCCAGTCGATTCGATGTGTCAAAGAAGGTCCGCGTCGCACGTTGCCTTCTGCTGCTTTCATCGAGACATAACGGGGCAGGGGGAGGTTGGTGACGGATCCTCGTTTCACGTCGGCATGAGCAGCCCATGCGCCGAACATGATCAGAAATACGGATAGTGCCGCCAGACAGCGGCGATTTACCGGTCGAATACCACTCACTGACTGCCTGCTCTTATGCCTGTTGATCCGGTTCCGAAAAAAGGTCGACTCAATGCCAAAGGGGTTCTTGTGCCCCGCCTTATCCTGCGCCACGATGCCATGGCGCGCGTCCGTTTGCAAAGCAGTGGGAGGGCCGAGGTGCCAAGAGAACGTTTGAGTGTTGTCGTTACGCGACGGTTGCCCGAAGCGGTCGAAACACGTTTGAGCGAGTTGTTTGACGTGCGCTTGCGCGACGATGACACTCCGATGACGCGCGAAGAACTGGTGGCCGCAGTGCAGGACGCCGATGTCCTGGTGCCTACGGTGACTGATGCGATTGATGGCGGTCTGCTGGGGCAGGCGGGCGAAAGGCTGAAGCTCATCGCCAATTACGGTGCCGGTGTCGACAATATTGACGTGTCCACAGCGCGCCAGCGTGGGATTCTGGTGTCGAACACGCCGGGGGTTCTGACCGATGACACCGCCGACATGACCATGGCCCTGATTCTGGCCGTTACCCGACGCATTCCCGAAGGTCTGAGCGTGATGCAGCAGGGAGATTGGTCCGGCTGGGCGCCCACCGCGTTTCTGGGAGGCCGTATCGGTGGTCGTCGTCTGGGCATTCTGGGCATGGGCCGGATCGGGCAAGCGGTGGCGCGGCGTGCGAAAGCGTTTGGAATGCAGGTCCATTATCACAACCGCCGCAGGTTGCGCACCGAGACCGAGCAGGAGCTGGAGGCAACCTATTGGGAAAGCCTCGATCAGATGGTCGCGCGGATGGATGTGATCTCGGTCAATTGCCCCTCAACGCCGTCGACCTTCCATCTGATGAACGCACGTCGTCTGAAACTGATGAAACCCTCGGCAGTGATCGTGAACACGTCACGTGGTGAAGTTGTGGACGAAAACGCTCTGACCCGGATGATCCGCGCAGGTGAAATTGCGGGGGCGGGGCTGGATGTCTACGAACAGGGCACTGACGTGAACCCGCGCCTGCGGCAGCTGCCCAATGTGGTTCTGTTGCCTCATATGGGATCAGCCACGCTCGAGGGCCGGGTGGAGATGGGCGAGAAGGTCATCATCAACATCAAGACCTTCGAAGATGGCCACCGACCGCCGGATCAGGTTGTGCCAGCAATGCTCTAGCGCTCTGGAAAGGAGCAGGAATGGACGTCTATGAAGGAGGGTGCCGTTGTGGAAATCTGCGCATCAGGGCTTCGGGTCGTCCTCTGCGGGTCGGAATCTGTCACTGTTTGGACTGCCGCAAGCATCATGGCGCGGTTTTCTATGCGGCGGCCGTTTTCCCGGACGACAGAATAGAGGTTTCCGGCGAAGCGCGTAGTTATGCTAACAGGTATTTTTGCCCCGGCTGCGGCTCTCCGGTCTTTGCGCGCAGCGGAACCGAAGTGGAGGTGCATCTTGGATGCCTTGATGCGCCAGATCAGTTGGCGCCAACATATGAAAGCTGGGTCATCCGGCGTGAAGCTTGGTTGCCCGAGTTCCGCGGTATGACCCGCTATGATCAGGATCGATTGGTGGGCGACGCAAAGGCTTAACGCGTGCTGCGGACGCCGGCCATTTGCTGATGGCGTGCAGGTTGGACTTGTTCAGAGCGTGTTCGGCGCGCAGTTTTGATAATCAGGGATGTATCGGAGGATTTGATCAGATGAGACGTGTTTCAGTTCTACTGTTTTCTGCATTTTGTTTTGCAACTCCGGGGGTCGCTCAGGAAGCGGCCGATGCCGTTGCGCCCGAAACGGCCACGGAAGGGCAGGTACAGGCCATGACCGACGAGGTCATCGCGGCGCTCGAGGCCAAACTGGATGGCGTTCCGGTCACGTCCCAGAACTGGATGGTCGCCGCGGCCAACCCGCTGGCGGTGGAAGCCGGTGCCAGAGTATTGCGCGCAGGTGGGTCTGCCGCAGACGCCATGGTTGCGGTGCAGGTCGTGCTGGGCCTGGTCGAACCGCAATCCTCGGGCTTGGGCGGCGGTGCGTTTCTGGTCTGGTACGATGCAGCGACCGGTCAGATGACAACTCTGGACGGGCGAGAAACGGCGCCGCTGGCGGCTACACCGACCGTGTTTCAGGACGAAAACGGTGAGCCGCTGAAATTCTTCGATGCGGTTGTCGGTGGGCTGTCCGTGGGGACGCCGGGCACACCTGCTTTGCTGGAAGAGGCGCATCGCCGCTGGGGGCGTTCCTCGTGGCCCGGATTGTTTGCCGATGGAATCCGGTTGGCGGATGAAGGGTTCCTGGTGTCCCCGCGTCTGGCCAGCCTGGTCGAAAAAGATGCCGAGCGTTTGTCGCGCTTTCCGGAAACGGCCGCGTATTTTCTGCCAGGGGGCGCACCGCTGCAACAGGGGCAGCGCCTGATGAACCCGGCTTATGCTGAAACACTGCGTGTGCTGGCCCGCGATGGGGCGGCCGGATTCTATGGCGGTGAGATTGCCGCGGATATCGTGCGCACGGTTCGCAACGCTCCGGGCAATCCTGGTGTTCTGTCCGGTGCGGATCTTGCGCTGTATCAGGTGATCGAGCGCGAGCCGGTTTGCGCGGAATACCGCGCCTATGAAGTCTGCGGCATGGGCCCGCCGTCGTCGGGTGCGCTGACCGTGGGGCAAATTCTGGGGATGCTGAACGGCTATGATCTGGCGGCTATGGGGCCGGAAAGCGCCGAGGCCTGGCGGTTAATCGGGGACGCTTCGCGCCTCGCCTTTGCGGACCGGGGCCGGTACATGGCTGACAGCGATTTCGTGCCCATGCCGACCAAGGGGCTGGTTGATCCGGCCTACCTGTCGCAACGAGCGGAATTGCTGAACACCGAAGGCGCGCTGGCAGATGTCGGGCCCGGTCAGCCGGAGTTCGACCACGCGCTGAACTGGGCGGATGATGTGTCGCTGGAGCTGCCTTCGACCTCGCATATCTCGATTGTAGACAGCTATGGCAACGTGCTGTCGATGACCACGACCATCGAAAACGGCTTTGGCTCACGTCTGATGACGAACGGGTTCCTTCTGAACAACGAACTGACGGATTTTTCGTTCAAGACCCACAGCGATGGTGTGCCGATCGCCAACCGGCTGGAACCCGGAAAACGCCCGCGTTCGTCCATGAGCCCGACCATCGTGATGCAGGATGACGCGCCGGTTCTGGCGATTGGCTCGCCGGGCGGCAGTCGGATCATCGGCTATGTGGCCAAATCGATCATCGCATGGGCCGACTGGGGCATGGATGTGCAACAAGCCGTGTCGCTGCCGCATCTTGTCAATCGTTTCGGAACATATGATGTCGAGGCCGGGACCGCTGCCGAAGGCTTTTCCGACGGGCTGACCCAGTTTGGGTTCGAGGTAAACCCGCGTGACCTGACATCTGGCCTTCACGCCATCGAAATCGGAGACGGGCTGAGCGGTGGTGCCGACCCCCGTCGCGAAGGTATTGCGCTGGGCGAATAGGGCCTCGGTATTTGTGGGGATTGCCGGCGTTTGGCGGGCCATTTAGTGATGGACTGAACGGCCCGCAACGTGCTGGGACAGAGGAGGATTACGATGGTGCAGGCGACCGCTTTGCCTCGGAATGAAACAGGTATTGAAACCGTCATAGGCGTTCTGAAACAACGTTTTGGCGACAGGTTGCAAACGGGTACCGCGATCCGTGAACAGCACGGGCACACCACGACCTGGATCGAAAACCAGAGCCCGGATGCTGTGGTTTTCCCGCATACTACGCAGGACGTATCGGAAATTGTCAAAACCTGTGCCGCGCACCGGGTGCCGGTGATTCCCTTTGGCACGGGAACGTCGCTGGAAGGGCATGTGAATGCGCCAGCAGGGGGGATCTCGGTCGATCTGATGCAGATGGACAAGGTGCTGGCTGTCCACGCCGAAGATCTGGATTGTGTCGTGCAGCCCGGCGTCACGCGCGAGGCGCTGAACACCCATTTGCGGGATCAGGGTTTGTTCTTTCCGATTGACCCGGGGGCGAATGCCTCGCTGGGCGGTATGGCCGCGACCCGCGCGTCGGGCACCAATGCGGTGCGATACGGAACGATGCGGGACAACGTTCTCAGCCTCGAGGCGGTGATGCCGGACGGCCAGATCATCCGTACCGGTCACAGGGCCAAGAAGTCATCGGCCGGGTATGATCTGGCACGCCTTCTGATTGGGGCGGAAGGCACGTTGGGTATCATCACCGAGCTGACTCTGCGCTTGCAGGGCATCCCCGAAGCGATCAGCTCGGCCAGGTGTTCCTTTCCTTCGGTCGATGCCGCGTGCCGCGCGGTGATGATGACCATTCAGTATGGCATTCCGGTCGCCCGAATAGAGTTGCTGGATGAAATGTCGGTTCAGGCGGCAAACGCCTATTCCGGGCTGAGCCTGCCGGAAACGCCATTGCTGCTGCTGGAATTCCATGGCTCTGAAAGCGGTGCGGCGGAACAGGCTGAAACCTTTGGTCAGATCGCCCGGGAATTCGGCGGTACGGATTTTGCTGCGACCTCGACCACCGAAGAACGGAACAAGCTTTGGCAGGCGCGCCATGATATGTATTGGGCATGTCTGCAACTGCGCCCGGGCGCGCGTGGTATTTCAACGGATGTCTGCGTGCCGATCTCGCGCCTGGCGGAGTGTGTGACAAGCACTCAGCAGAAGGCAGCTGATCTTGGCTTGCTCGCGCCAATGGTGGGGCATGTGGGGGATGGGAACTTTCACTCGCTTCTTTTGATCGACATGCAGAACGCCGAAGAAGTCGCCAAGGCCGAAGAGTTTGTCGGGTGGTTGAACGACCTGGCAATTTCAATGGAGGGCACCTGTACAGGTGAACACGGAATCGGTCAGGGCAAGCGGCCATACCTCATCAAGGAACTGGGCGCCGCCACGCAGTATATGGCCGCAATCAAGGCTGCTTTGGACCCCGAGAACATCATGAATCCCGGCAAGGTTTTGGCGGGCCAATCCTAGCGGTTTTCGCGTTCTGGCCGGCATTGCGCCTTCAAATCGTCCACATGTTCTGGTCTCACCGACTCGGTTAGGAACAGGTGGCCGACATGAGCGCAAAATATCTGGCAGGGTTTGCAGCGATCTGCGGGGTCGCCGTTGTTGGGCTGGACTATTATCAGCAGGCCAAGGCATCCGAAAACGGGCTGGGCTTCAAAGGTTATGTTACCTCGGTATCCGCGCGTGTCGGGATTTCGGAAAGTCGGCTTGAAGCTGATGCCCAACTTTCACAGCCCGAGGAACCTGCGGCGAAGACACCGTCAGAGGAAGTTCGGAAACTTGTCTGCACCACGATCGGGACAAGCAAGCGCTGTCGCTCCAGCGGTTGAGATCACGGGTTTCATGACCGATCTGCGACCCGCATTCGATCATCGGGTCGTTTTTTTCATATCACTGGTCGGATGAATGTCGCGCGATCCCCCTCAAGTGCGCCATATGGTGTCAACTGATTTCAAGGGGAGACGCCCGGTTATGAAAACCCAAGTCAAAGCACTGGTTGTTGGCGGCGGCGCCGTTGGGACCTCGATTGCCTACCATCTGGCCAAAGCGGGCTGGGATGATGTGATGTTGATCGAACGGGACGAGCTTACGTCCGGGTCCACCTGGCACGCGGCTGGTCTGCTGCCATTGTTCAACATGTCCTATGCGACAACTCACATCCACAAGTACTCGGTCGACTTCTACAAGACGCTGGAAGAAGAAACCGGGCTGAACGCGGGCTTTGCCGTCGTCGGCAACCTGCGCATGGCACAGACGCAGGAGCGCATGGATGAGTACATGCTCTACGCCTCCACCGCCGAAACCTGCGATGTTGCCTATGAGTGGCTGACCCCCGAGCAGATCAAGGAACGTTGGCCGTTGATCGAGACATCGGATCTGAAGGGCGCGATCTACCATACCGAAGACGGGTATATTAATCCGGCTGATGTGACGCAGGCGATGGCCAAGGGGGCCCGTCAGCGTGGCGTCGAGATCGTGCGCAAGATGCAGGCGGATGCCTTCCACTGGAACGGCACCCATTGGGAAGTCACCTGCACCAAGATGGTGGAAAAAGGCGGCAACCTTGTCGAAAGCGACGAAAAGGTTGTGATCACTGCCGAACATGTCGTCACTGCATCGGGCAACCACGCACAGCGCACCGCCAAGATGCTGGGCATCAAGATGCCGGCGATCCCGGTCGAACACACTTTCATCGTCATGGACAAAGACCCTGAACTGGTCAAATGGCGCGAAGCAGGCAACCCCGAACACCCCGTCGTGCGCGACGCCGACAATGAATCCTACGCCCGTGAAGAACGCGGCGGCTGGATTCTGGGTATCTATGAACATGGCGCCCCCGCGCGGTTTGAACACGGTGTACCGGACAGCTTCCGCGCGGATCTGTTCCCGCTGGATTTGGATCGGATTGCGGATCAGTACATGGCGATGGCCGAACGTGTGCCGTCCTGTGCTGAATCCGGCCTGAAAGACGATTTCAACGGCCCGATCTGCTATACGCCTGACGGCAACCCGCTGGTCGGTCCTGCGCCGGGCCTGCGCAACATGTGGCTGGCCGAAGGTTTCAGCTTTGGTATCACTGCCGCAGGCGGCACCGGCTATTATCTGGCGCAGATGATGGTCGATGGCGAAGCCGAAATCGATATGGCCTCGCTGGACCCCAAACGCTATTCCAGCAACTGGATGACCACCGAGTTCGCGGCCCGCAAGAACGAAGAGTGCTATGAGCACGTCTATATCCTGCACCACCCGGACGAAGAGCGTGAAGCCTGCCGTCCGCTGCGGACCGTTCCGGCCTACGACCGTCAGAAAGCGCGCGGTGCCCAGTTCGGCTGGGTCAACGGCTGGGAACGTCCGAACTACTTCGGCCCTGTCGATGCGCCCGAGAACTTCGACAAAGAAGCACGCTCGTTCCGTCGTGGCGGCTGGTGGCAATATGCCGTCGAAGAAGCCAAGGCGATCCGCGAAGGCGTTGGCCTGATCGACGCATCGGCCTTCACCAAGCACGTCGTCAAAGGCCCCGGTGCGACTCAGTTCCTGGATTGGTTCACCTGCAACAAGCTGCCCAAGGTTGGTCGTATCAACCTGACCTACGCGCTGACATCGCACGGCACCACCCGCACCGAATACACCATCGTCCGCAATGGCGAGAACAACTATTACCTCGTCTCTGCCGGTGCCTGGACCGAGTACGACGCCGATTATCTGCGCAAGGCGGCCGAGGACAAGATGGAAGAGTTCGGTTACATCGAGATCCAGGACGTGACCACGCAATGGGGTGTTTTCGCCATCGCCGGACCCAAGTCGCGTGACGTTCTGAAAGAGGTCGTCAAAGATGCCGATCCGGAAACCGCACTGTCCAACAAGCGCTTCCCTTGGCTTTCGGCGCGCCAGATCGAACTGGGCATGTGCCCGGTCAACGCGATCCGCGTGGCCTATACCGGTGAGCTGGGCTGGGAACTGCACCACCCGATCGAGATGCAGAACTACCTGTTCGACCTGCTTGAAAAAGCCGGCGAGAAGCATGGCATGAAGCTGGTCGGTGCGCGAGCCCAGAACTGGCTGCGTCAGGAGAAATCCTATCGCGCATTCGGCACCGAACTGGGCCGCGACGCGACACCGCTGGAAGCCGACCTGCCGCGTTTTGTCGACCTGTCCAAGGACTTCTACGGTAAGGCCAAGCTGGAAGAGACCGGCGTGCGCGTCAAATGTTGCACCCTGCTGATCGACGGACCGGACGATGCCGATCCGTGGGGCCGCGAGGCGCTGTACACACCGGAAGGTGAACGCGTGGGTCGATTGACCTCGGGCGGCTACTCGGTGGCGTTCGAGAAATCCATTGGCATGGGTTACGTGAAGCCCGAAATGGCGGTCGAAGGCACCAAGCTGCAGGTCAAAATTCAGGACAAGCTGTGGGATGCGGTCGTCACCTGCGACAGCCCCTACGATCCGAAAAACGAAACCATCCGCAAGGACGGTTGATCTAAGAAAGGCCCCGAAAATCTTCGGGGCCTTTTCTTTTTTGTCATCCAGACAGTTCGTCGAAGCATTCCAGCGCCTTGGCCGCGTACATCATGGCTGGGCCGCCGCCCATCTGGATCGCCATGGCCAACACGTCGGACACTTCTTCCCGTGTCGCACCGGCCTTGATCAAAGCTTCGGTGTGCAGGGTGATGCAGGGTTCGCATCGCAGGGTGACTGACATGCCCAACGCAATGAATTCCTTGGTCTTGTAGTCGAGCGTCCCGCCCTCTTTGACGGCTTTGCCAAGCGCTCCGAATGCGCGTGTCGTATCGGGAATAGATCCGTTCAGGTTTCGCAAACTCTTTCGTGTTGCCGAGAGTTTTTCTTGCCATGCCATTGCTGAGTGCCCTTCTTCATATCTAGCAACTGGAATATGAATTGGGTTGCGGCTGTTTGACTTTGATCTCGATCAGACGTCAGGGCGTTCGGCAATGAACGCTAGATTGTTGGCAGGCATTTCGACCGGTGCCAGCGCGAGCAGGCCGACGTTTTCGAACAGGTTCAGAATGTCCACGTCGTTTTTATAGCCGATTTGCGGGTCTTGCTGAATCAAAGCCTTATGAAAGCGGACATCCCCGTCACTGATGAGTTTGCCCGAACGTTGGAACGGGCCGTACAAGATGAACCGGCCCATTGGTGACAGGGATTGTGCGACCTCTGAAATGATGGTTCTGGTTTCCTGCCAACTGATCAAGTGAATCAAGTTTATCAAAACGATCAGATCCTGGCCGAAAAACCGCCTGTGCCAGCCTGATGTCGCTGCATCCAGTTCTGCGACCCGCGCGACATTGGGCAGGTTGCGGGTATAGGCATCGATACTCACGCGCCGCTCAGGGTCAACTTCCGAAGGCTGCCAGGTCAGCCCGGGCAGCACTTCGGCGAAGGCCCTGACATGCTGACCAGTCCCGCTTGCGATTTCCAATGCGTGGCCCTGGGGCGGGCCCCATTCTTGCAACACAGCACACAGGGCGTCCGTGTTCCGGGATGCTGCCGGGGCCACCAGCTTGCCATCTTCAGACGCATTGGCGACGCTTGCAGACGAGGGGAGGCTGCGTTTGATCATCGTTCCAGCCTGTCAGGGGTCAACATGCCTATTATGTCAGGTTCCAGCTCGGGTGTGTTTCCGACAACAAGATCGCACAGCAGTTGCGAGGCCGCCGGTGAGGTTTGAAAACCATACCCGCCCTGGCCGCCACACCAGACAAACGAAGGGTCCAGCGGGTCGCGCCCAAGCACCAAGGTCCCGTCTGGGGCAAAACTGCGCAATCCTGCCCAATTCGTTTCCACCCTTGTGACAGGCTCGGTCATCAGTTCCTCATACCGTGCCAGACCTTCTGCCAGCACCATATCATCGGCATAAGCATCCTGTGGCGGAACTGGATCGGCTTCGGATGGTGAGACCAGCAGCTTGCCCGCATCCGGTTTGGCGTACCATGTTTCGCCGGCGCCCAGCATCATCGGCCAGATGGAAACGTCATGCCCTCCGGGGGCGGGAAGACGCGCCATCGACCGACGGCGAGGTGTGAGGCCGATACCGGGCAGCCCCGCAAGCTGTGCAACCTCATCCACCCAGGCCCCTGCTGCGTTGATCAGAGTGCGGGCTTCAAAGATCTCACCGGCCTCAACCACCCAGTGCTTTTCTTTTCGAATGCCGGTGACTCTGCTTTTCGTCGAAACCGTTCCATCGTTTTGCCGGATGGTCCGGGCGAAATCCTGCAACAGGCGATCCGTATCGATGTCAAAGGCCGCTTCGCTGATGGCTGCAAACCCGACCTTGTCCGGATCCAGAATCGGAACGCGCGATATCGCCTGATCCATCGGTATTTTCACCATGTTCAGATCGGCGCAATCGGCTTCGAACATGTCGGGCTGGTCAATTGCCCCGACCAGCATCAATCCGCGCGGGGTCAGGTAACCGCCATTCTGCGTATGAAGAAAGGCAGCCCCCGCTTTGTTCAATGCGACGACCGAAGGCGGTCCATAGCTTTCTTCGAACAACGCCGCTGACCGGCCCGAGGCGTGATAGCCCAGGGCATCTTCCGCTTCCAGAACCATCACGGTTCCGTGCTGCGACAGGCGCGCACCGGCGCTCAGCCCGGCGATGCCGCCTCCGATTATCAGGAAATCAATCATGACTTGCGATCCATCCTGTACAGAGACGCTACAGGTTCCTTGAGTTTCATGCTGACGCCAAAGCTCCTCATTCGCCACGCGTTTGGTTTTCCGGACTATAAGCAGCCTTGAAATTGTGCTTCAACCCGGTCAAAGAAGTATCAAAATAAACAGGAGGGTAAGGTGACCGCAGCAGACGTTCATCCAATGGCCACAGGGCATATTCCAGGATATGTTGTCGCAGCTGACGGAAGCGATTACCTTTTCTCCGCCATGGTCGTTTTTTTCGTCGTTCTCGTGGTGCTGATCGGTGTCGGATACCTGACGCTGCATTCGGTTCCTGAAAAAATGGCCCACGAAAACAATCACCCGCAATTTCAGTTGGTGGGTATTCTGGCGCTGCTGGCGCTATTTACCCATAATGGGCTTTTCTGGGTTGCTGCAATATTGGTCGCAGGGTTTCAGTTTCCGGATTTTGCCACCCCGCTTCGAAACATTGCCGATGCCATTCGTTCTCTGGGTCGGTCACCTGTTCTGGAACCAGTGCCTGAAACAACGGTGCCGGCATCGTCAGAATCCGAACCCAGCGACGCGCAGGAGCAAGCCATATGATCGAGACCATGCTCTGCGCCCTGATAACGGTGCTGCCCGACTATCTGTTCCGCCGTTTTGTACAGGGCAAGCGGATCGGTCACGAGATTACCTTGTTCACCATGTGGTACGAACTGCGCTGGGGTTTGACCACCTGTGCCATTCTGGCGCTGACCGTCATTACCACACTGTTTTATTTTCATCCGGCCAGCAAAACCGCGGCATCCTATTTCCGAACGGTGACCATTCTGCCGCAATTGGGCGGTCGTGTTTCCGAGGTTTTCGTCAAGAACAACGAACAGGTAACCGCAGGACAACCGATCTTCCGGATCGAGGATTTCAGCCAGACTGCTCAGGTTCAGGCGGCAAATGCGCAGATTGCACAGGTGCAGGCCTCGCTTAAGGTTGCGGAAACCGATTTGGCCGAGGCGGAAGCTGGAATTGCAGGTGCCAAGGCAGCGCTTGCGCAGTCAATGGAGGATCTTGAGCGCAACACAACCTTGCGAGATGAGGGTTCAAGCGCCGTAAGACTGGCCGAGATTGAGAGGCTGGAAAACCTTGTCGCCGAGCGAGAGGCCCAGGTTCTTGCAGCGGAATCCAAACGTGCTGCGGTTGAGCAGCAGATCGAAGAACTGATCCCCGCGCAGCTGGCCAGTGCCATTGCGCAACTGGATGCTGCGCAGACCGAGTTGGACAAGACGGTGATCACCGCGGGCGTCACAGGGCGGGTCGAACAGTTCGGCCTTCAGGTCGGTGACTACGTAAGCCCATTGTTGCGCCCCGCGGGCATTCTTGTGCCATCGCACACAGGGCATGATCGTTTTCAGGCCGCTTTCAACCAGCTCTCTGCCCAGGTTATCAAGCCGGGCATGATTGGTGAATTGGGCTGCATGACAAAGCCATTCACCGTGATCCCCACCGTGGTGGTCGAGGTGCAGGATGTCATCCCGTCCGGCCAGATCCGCCCATCGGACGAATTGCGGGACGTGCAGACCAACAACAATCCGGGCTCGATTCTGGTCTATATGGAGCCGCTATACAAAGGTATGGCCGATGACATTCCGCCGGGCAGCAATTGTCTGGCCAATGTCTACACAGACAACCACGAGCGGCTGGAGCACGAGGATCTGGGCTTTTGGGAGGCGGCCTTTCTGCACGTGGTCGACACGATCGGCGTGGTACATGCCGCGGGTCTGCGCCTGCGTTTGATCCTGATGCCGGTGAACACTCTGGTTTTGACCGGGCATTGATCTGATCTTGGCAATCCGAACGCGAAGGGCCCGGCAAGTTTTGCCGGGCCTTTTGGTTTCTTAAAGCGCTGCTTTGAACAGCTGCGTCAGGTTGTCTTTCGTCAACTCAATCGGGTTGCCGCCGCATGACGGATCGATGATCGCCCCTTCGACAAGCTCTGGGATAGAAGCTTCGGTCACACCCAATTCGGACAATGTGCGGGGGATGCCAAGGCTGTCGTTGAAATTCTGCGCGAAGGCGCGGAAACCATCGAAGCCGCCGTCGATGCCCAGATATGCCGCAGCTTGCTGGAACCGGTCTGCAATGGCCGGGGCGTTGAAGTCCAGCACAGCGGGCATGCAGACGGCGTTCGTGGTGCCGTGATGGGTGTTGAATACCGCACCTATTGGGTGGCTCATCGCGTGGATCGCGCCAAGGCCCTTCTGGAAAGCCGTTGCGCCCATGGCAGCGGCGCTCATCATCTGGGCGCGGGCCTCGATATCGGTGCCGTCTGCATAGGCACGGGGCAAATACTCCTTCACCAGTCGCATACCCTCCAGCGCGATGCCCTGGCTCATCGGGTGATAATGCGGGCTCGAGAAGGCTTCGACACAATGCGCGAAGGCGTCCAGGCCAGTTCCTGCCGTGATGAACTTGGGCATCCCGACGGTCAGCTCCGGGTCGCAAATCACCACGGTGGGCAGAACCTTGGGATGAAAGATGATCTTCTTGGCATGGGTCTCGGAATTGGTGATGACGCTCGCGCGGCCCACTTCCGATCCTGTCCCTGCGGTGGTCGGAACGGCAATGATTGGCGCGATCACGTCGGCATCGGCTCGTGTCCACCAGTCGCCGATATCCTCGAAATCCCAAACGGGGCGCGTCTGACCGGCCATGAAGGCGACCATCTTGCCCAGATCCAGACCAGAGCCGCCGCCAAAGGCGATCACCCCGTCATGACCACCTGCGTTATAGGCCGCAACTCCGGCTTCAAGGTTCTTCTCATTCGGGTTGGGGTCCACATCGCTGAACAGGCCGCAGCCCAGTCCCGCGGCTTCCATGATGTCCAGTGTCGCGCTGGTGATGGGCAGATCGGCCAGCCCCTTGTCCGTGACCAGCAATGGTTTCTTCATTCCGGCGGCGGCGCAGGCTTCGGGCAATTCCCTGATGCGCCCGGCTCCGAATTTGATGGCGGTCGGATAGGACCAGTTTCCAACAAGTGTCATGTCAGGTTTCCTTTGCAAAATAAGGCCTGCTTCGGCGAGGGGGTGGGTCCGAAGCAGGCCGTCGTCCTTAGCCCGTTACCTTTTTGAGGTGGTAGGATTTGGGACGTGTCAGGTTGTGATATCCGATGACGGACAAACCGCCGCCGCGCCCGGTATTCTTGCAGCCCGTCCAGCACAGGCCGGGGTCCAGATAATCGGCGCGGTTCATGAACACGGTCCCGGTTTCGATCCGGTCACCTACCCGCGCTGCACGATCCACATCGCGGGTCCACAGGCTGGCAGTCAGGCCAAACTCACTGTCATTCATCAAGGCGATGGCCTCTTCGTCCGAGGACACTTTCATGATGCCCACCACGGGCCCAAAGCTTTCGTCCCGCATCACGCGCATGTCATGAGTGACATTGGTCAGGATTTGCGGTGTCAGGTACGCGCCACCATCGTCTTCTGCGAAGGTGTCGATATGCGCGACCGCACCGGCTGCAACCGCCTCGGCGATCTGGGCTCGCACCTCATCGGCAAACCGCACATTGGCCATCGGGCCAATCGTTGTCTCGGCATCCAGCGGATTGCCCAGCTTGTAACCCTTCACAATGTCCACGGCCTTGGCGACGAAGTCATCATAAAGGGTTTCGTGGACGTAAATCCGCTCGATTCCGCAGCAACACTGGCCCGAATTGAACATCGCACCGTCAATCAGCGTGTCGACCGCCGCATTCAGGTCGGCGTCGTCCATGACATAGCCGGGATCCTTGCCGCCCAGCTCGGTGCCGACGCCGGTAAACGTGCCCGCCGCGGCACGTTCCATCGCCTGACCGCCGCCGACTGATCCGGTGAAGTTCACGAAGTCAAATGCGTTGCCCGCGATCAGGTCGTTGGTCACGTCATGGCTCAGGAACACATTCTGGAACACGTCCTCGGGCACACCTGCCGAATGGAACGCCTTTGCCATGCGCTTGCCCACCAGCAGCGTCTGTGTCGCGTGTTTCAGGACGACCGTATTGCCCGCGATCAGCGCCGGTGCGACCGTGTTGATCGCCGTCATATAGGGATAGTTCCAGGGCGCCACCACAAAGACCACCCCATGAGGAATGCGCTTGATGTAGCGTTTGAACGTTTCGTCTTCGCCGACGGCGATATCTGCCAGGGACGTCTCGGCAATCTCCGCCATATGGCTGGCGCGTTCGTTGAATCCACCGAACTCGCCGCCATAACGCACCGGGCGTCCCATCATATGGGCCAGTTCCGGCACGATCTCATCGTTCATGGCGCCAACGGCGGCCACACCCGCCATCACAAGATCGATCCGCTCCTGCAACGGACGGGCTGCCCATTCCGCCTGAGCAGCCCGAGCACGCGCCGCGGCCCCGAACGCGGCCTCTCGCGACAACACTTCACGTTCGGCAAAAACCGATCCGTCGATCGGCGAGACACATTTCAACATCTGCCCCATTTTCACTCCATTTCCGAAAGAAACAGGATCCCTGCTTCATCTGGCCCAAAATATCCCGGGGGTCTGGGGGCAGAGCCCCCAGCGTGACCCGACCTCACGCCCGCTCGAACCCGCGGGCAATTTCCCAATCCGTGACCACGCGTTCGAACTCCTCGATCTCGACCTCTGCGGCACGGGTATAGTGGTCGACGACGTCATCGCCCATGGCCGCGCGCAACATGACCGATCCGTGCAGCGCATCCCGCGCCGCACGAAGGTTGCCCGGGATCATGGCAGTCTCACCCTGATAAACGTCGCCCTTGGTCGGCGGTTGCAGATCCAGCCCTTCCTCGATGCCCGCGATCCCTGCCGCCAGCATGCCAGCCATCGCCAGATAGGGGTTCATATCTGAGCCCGGAATTCTGCACTCGACGCGTACGGCCTTGGTGCCGTCACCGCACAGGCGGAACCCGGCGGTGCGGTTGTCCACAGACCAGATGATCCGCGTTGGCGCGAAGGTGCCTTTCATGAAGCGTTTGTAACTGTTGATGTAAGGTGCCATGAAATAAGTGTAATCAGGGGCATATTTCAGCAGCCCAGCCATATAGCTTTTCATCAGCGCCGACATGCCCAGATCGTCCCCGGCGTCACAGAAGGCAGGCTGTCCATCCGCCCACAGTGACTGGTGCACGTGGGATGAACTGCCGACTTTCTCGTGGTGCCATTT
Organism: Ruegeria sp. HKCCE3926; assembly: GCF_017872515.1. NCBI lineage: Bacteria > Pseudomonadati > Pseudomonadota > Alphaproteobacteria > Rhodobacterales > Roseobacteraceae > Ruegeria > Ruegeria sp. HKCCE3926. Next base: position 241,953 of record NZ_JAEDOU010000001.1, read on the forward strand.
CGGCAGGAACGTCGCTGCGTGACCATGTTGCCACGCGATCTCTTTCACAGCGTTCTTGGCGATCGAATGATACTCGGCCGTTTCCATCGCGGGCGCGTATTTGATGTTCAGCTCTTCCTGTCCGGTCTCGGCCTCACCTTTGGAGTTCTCAACCGGAATGCCCGCATCCCACAGATGGTTGCGGATCGGACGCATCACATGCTCTTCCTTGGTGGTCTGAAGGATGTGATAGTCTTCGTTATAGCCCGAGATCGGCTCCAGATCCCGAAATCCTTCCTTGCGGATCTGGTCAAAGCTTTTCTCGAACAGGAAAAACTCAAGCTCGGTCGCCGTCATGGCGTCATAACCCATTGCTTTCAAACGGCTGACCTGTTTTTTCAGGATTGAACGCGGCGCGTGCGGCACTTCCTCGTGCGTGTGATGATCCAGCACGTCACACATCACCATCACCGTGCCTTCAAGCCACGGCACCGGGCGCAGGGTGCTGAGGTCCGGTTTCATGACATAATCGCCATAGCCCCGTTCCCAACTGGTCGAGGCGTAGCCATCGGGTGTCGCCATCTCCAGATCGGTGGCCAGAAGGTAGTTGCAGCAATGGGTCTCTTCCCATGCGCCAGCCACGAAATGGCCCGCGTGAAAACGCTTGCCCATCAACCGGCCCTGCATGTCCACCATGCAGACCAAAACCGTATCAACCGAACCTTCGGATACCTGCGTTTTCAGATGTTCGAACGTGAGCATGTGCCACCTTTGTCTTTGCCGAAATCCTTCATCGGCCATTCGTTCTGTCAGACCCGCCCCCATGCAAGGGGCGGGTCGCTTGGCCAATTCTTAGCCGTAGCGGTAGGGCCGTCCAGCCTTGAGCATGTCGGCGTTGTACTGTTTGAAGATTTCAACAACCTTCGCCTTGGTTTCGGATTCGGCTGCGATCTCGTCCCAGAAGGCAACGGCAGCGGCTTCGACGGTTGCCCATTCTTCGTCCGGAATCGACGTCAGCTGCATCTTGTCTCCGTTGACGCGCAGGCTGGCTTCGCCGCCCCAGTACCACCACTGACGATAATAGTGTGACTGATCGGTGCAGACGCGGAACAGGGTCTGCAAATCTTCGGGCAGCTCGTTCCAGCGGTCCATGTTGGCAAAGAACGAACCGGCCCAGGCGCCCGAGATGTTGTTAGTCAGGAAGTAGTTGGTCACATCCGCCCAGCCGACTGTGTAGTCTTCGGTGATGCCGGACCACGCGATGCCGTCCAGCTCTCCGGTTTGAACCGCGACTTCGATGTCTTCCCAGGGCAGGGTGACCGGCACAACGCCGAACTGAGACAGGAAGCGGCCCGCGGTCGGGAAGGTAAATACACGTTTGCCCTGAAGGTCTGCCAGGCTGTTGATCGGGTCCTTCGTTGCAAAGTGGCACGGGTCCCAGGCACCGGCCGAGATGTGCTTGACGCCGACTTTCGAGTATTCCTCGTCCCAGATCTCGTTCAGCCCGTACTGGTTGAACAGAACCGGCACGTCCAGCGAGTAGCGCGAGGCAAAGGGGAAATAGCCGCCGAACACGGTGACCTCGGTGGGCGACGCCATCGAGTCATCATCCGACTGCACGGCATCAATCGTGCCGCGCTGCATGGCACGGAACAGCTCGCCCGTCGGAACCAGCTGGTCGGCATAGAACAGCTCGATCTGCATCCGGTCTCCGGCGATCGTGTTGAACATCTTGATGGCCGGGTCGATCACGTGTTCGGCCAGCGCCGGGCCGGCATAGGTCTGCATCCGCCATCTGATGGTCGATTGCGCCAGTGCAGGCGTCGCCAGAGCAGCGGCGGGAGCGGCCGCAGCACCTTTCAGAAATGTACGTCTGTTCGTCATTCTCTCTCTCCGTTGGTCAGTTTCGATTGTGCGGGGATTGCCCGCGAAGCCCCGGTTTGATCCGGGATCATTTGTTGTAGATGTATTCAGGCAGCCACAGCGCGATCTGCGGGAATGTCATGATGATCGCCAGCGCCAGCGTCATCACCATCACGAAGGGCAGGATCGAACCGTAGATGTCGCGCAGCGATATCTCTGGCGGCGCCATCGCGCGCATCAGGAACAGGTTGTAGCCGAAGGGCGGCGTCATATAGGCGATCTGGGTGGTGATCGTGTACAGAACCCCATACCAGATCAGGTCGAACCCCAATGCACCCACGAGCGGCACGTACAAAGGCGCGACGATCACCAGCATGGCCGTATCGTCCAGAAACGTGCCCATCAGAATAAAGCTGAGCTGCATCAAGATCAGGATCACCCACGGGTTGAGGCCCAGCCGTTCGGTAAACAGGTTCTCGATTGCCCGAACGGCGCCCAAACCGTCGAAAACAGCGCCAAAGGCAAGCGCAGCCAGAATGATCCACATGAACATACAGGTGATGCCCAGCGTTGACCGTACAGACGTCTCGAAAACCTCACGTGTCATACGGCCCTTGAGGATGGCCGCGGCGAACGCCGTCAACGCACCGATGGCCGAGCTTTCAACAAGCGAGGTCCAGCCGTTGACGAAGGGCACCATCATTGCGGCAAAAATACCCAGGGGCAGCAGGCCCGCGCGCAACAGGCGCAGTTTCTCTGCCATGGGCACGTCGCGCTCCTCGGCTGACAAGGCGGGCCCTAACGCCGGGTTGATGCGGCAGCGGATCACGATGTAAAGGATGAACATTGCGGCCATCATCAGCCCGGGAAGCAGCCCTGCAAGCCAGAGCTGCCCGACAGGCTGGCGCGCGATCATCGCGTAAAGAACCAGCACGACGGAGGGTGGCACAAGAATACCTAATGACGATCCGGCTTGTATCACCCCGGTCACCATTTTCTTGTCATAGCCGCGTTTCAGAAGTTCCGGCAGCGCAATGGTCGCGCCGATGGCCATGCCTGCGACACTCAACCCGTTCATGGCCGAGATCAGCACCATAAGACCGATCGTGCCAATCGCGAGCCCACCGTTCAGGCCGCCCATCCAGACGTGGAACATCTTGTACAGATCGTCTGCAATTTTGGATTCGGCCAGAACATAGCCCATGAAGATGAACATCGGCAGGGTCAGCAGCGGGTACCATTTCATCAGCTTCATGGCGGCCGAAAAGCCAATGTCATAGCCGCCGCGATCCCCCCACAGAAACAGGGCGGCCATCACGGCGACAAATCCAATCGCGCCAAAAACGCGCTGCCCGGTCAGCAGCATCAACATCATGGTCGAAAACATCAGGATGGCGATCAATTCGTAAGACATCAGATCACCTCGCGCGGGATGTCATCGCCCCTGAGGCGCAGAATATCTTTGAACAGTTCCGAGATCGCCTGAAGCAACATCAGGAACAGACCCACGACCATGATGACCTTGATTGGCCACAGGTATGGACGCCACGCGGTCGGGCTGCGTTCGCCATATTGCAGCGAATAGCTCAGCGAGTCGTATCCGCCGTAGATCATCACGCCCAGGTAGATGATTAGAAAAAGGACGGTGATCGCATCCGTCCACGCGCGACGACGGTCGGACCATTCGCCGTACAGAAGGTCCATGCGGACGTTGGACCCCATCTGGATCGAATAGGGGCCGCCCAGAATGTAATAGGCGACCATTGCGAACTGGGCCATTTCCAGGGTCCAAAGCGATGGCAGGAAAAAGGTTTTTGAAATCGAGGACCAGAGCAGAATGCCCATCATGACGAAGATGCCGTACATGACGAAGCGTCCGATCCAGCGGTTCGTGCGGTCAATGACCGCCACATATCCCCGCATGAAATTCATCCCGATACCTCTGCTCTCATGGTTTCGCCTCTGCGTGCGATAAGTCTTGGATGACCGATTGCAGAATTGGCGTCAGCAATCCCGCAATGCGGTTCACGCCGTCTGCTGTGTCGATCAGATCGTTTCGAACTTCGATCATGACATTTGGAAGCCCGCGCCGGACCGCGTGTTCGCGCAACGTGTGCGTGACGCCATCCGTGGCCGAGTAAGGTTCGTTCAAAGCCACGCGCAATCCCGAGCTTTCCGCGTGGCTCAGCATCAGCTGTGCGGCGCGGTCGTCTTCGTCATGAAGAATCCCCAGCTCCACCGTTCGGGGGGTTCCCTTGTAGACGGGCGTGAAACTGTGGATCGTGATGACAACCGGAGGTTCGGGCCGTTCGTCCAAAGTGGATGAAACCAGTGTTTTGAAAGGTTCATACACGTCGCGAACCCGCTGGGCGCGCTGAGCATCTGTTAGGTTCATGTTTCCGGGAATGGAAAACACTTCGCTGACCTGCGGCATGGCATCGTCGCGTTCGGGCGGGCGGTTGCAGTCATAAACAAGGCGACTGACGCGCGAGTGGACCAGCGGCGCATCCAAAGCGCCCATCAGCTCCACCGACAGGTCCAGCGCGCCGATGTCCCAGGCCGCGTGTGAGCTGGCCGCCGCCTCATCCAGCCCCAGTCCATCCAGCGCGGCCGGAATAAACCGGCTTGCATGTTCGCATATCAGCACGGCAGGCGCGCAACCGTGCGCATTGAGCACGCGGGCTGCCGGGGCTTCGGTCGGCAAAAGCAATGATGACTCGGTCTCGTGACACATAGGTAGCATTTGTTACAGCAACTTCTCACCTGTCAAGAAAATTTCTGTAGACAAAATTTCAAACGAACATATTCTGTAACAAATTCAAGAAACGAGGGCGCCGATGGCCACCGTTGCCAAACTTGTCAAACAGCGGATTCAGGATGAACTGGACGATCTGACACGGTCTGAACGTCAATTGGCCTCGGTCCTGTTGCAGGATTATCCCATGGCCGGTTTGCAATCGATCACCAAGCTGGCCGCTGCGGCGCAGGTTTCGACCCCGACCGTCATTCGCATGGCGCGAAAGCTTGGGTTTGACGGGTTCCCCGACTTGCAGGATGCGCTGCGCGAAGAGGTTGCGGCGCAGATCAAAAAGCCGATCTCGAAACGGGACGCCTGGGTTGTGGATGATGAGGCAGAACATCCGACAACGCGCTTTGCCCAGGCCGTATGGACCAACATGCGCCACACGCTGGAACGTTTGGACAAAGAGATGTTCGATGCCGTCGCGCGTCTTTTGGCCGAGACAGAGCGCCATCTTTATGTCGTTGGTGGCCGCATCACGCGGTCAAATGCGGATTATCTGTTCAATCACATGCAGATCATCCGGCCCAACGTGACGATGCTGGGCAATTCGGCGAATGTCTGGCCGCAATACCTTTTGGATATGGATAAATCATCCGTTCTGGTGATCTTCGACATCCGCCGCTACGAGGCGCATCTGGAGAAGCTGGCACAGGTTGCCTCGGGCCGCGGCGTCAGCGTTGTTCTGTTTACGGACCAATGGGGATCGCCGATCGGAAAGACCGCCAATTATTCCTTCCACGCATTGGTCGAGGCGCCTTCCAGTTGGGATTCGACCATTGCCTTGCAGTTGATCTCGGAAACGCTGATTGCCGAAGTGCAGGAGGCGCGTTGGGAAGAAAGCAAGGAGCGGATCGAAGAACTGGAGCGGTTCTTTTCCTCGACCCGGATATTTCGCAATCAGGACTGACGGGCCGAGCCGTGTCGGAAAAATTGCGCCACTAAATTTGCCACTTCCGGCTTGACGATCCCGAAAGCATGACTTAACCAGCGCAAACCATTTGCGGGTATAGCTTAATGGTAAAGCCCCTGCCTTCCAAGCAGGCTATGTCGGTTCGATTCCGTCTACCCGCTCCACGCCTTCCCTGAAATTCTGCGTCAAATGGCCCTTTCGACCTGCCGATTGTGGTTGTGATGCTTGACCATACTTGACTGTACCTCCAAGAAAGCGGTCACTCAGTACGGTTCAGGACACAAGGGCCAGACATGGCAAGACAAGCCGCCAGCAAGCCAACGCATACCGCCGCGCCCGGAGCTTCCGAGGAACGCGCCCGTTCAAAGAAAATTGGGGTTCTGGCCTCGCTTTGGCCGTTCATGAAACCCTACAAATTCCTGATGATCGGCGCGACGCTGGCGTTGATTCTGACGGCCAGCATGACCCTCACGCTGCCATTGGCGGTGCGGCGCGTGGTCGACAATTTCCGAATTCAGGATGGAGAGCTTCTGGATTGGTATTTTCTGGCCGCGCTGGTCATCGCTGCCGTTCTGGCCGTGGGCACCGGTATTCGGTATGCGCTTGTGACCCGTCTGGGCGAACGGGTGGTGGCCGATATCCGCAAGGCGGTGTTTGATCGGGTCATCGGTATGAGCCCGGAATTCTATGAGCGAATCATGACCGGAGAGGTGCTGAGCCGGATCACCACTGACACGACGCTGATCCAATCTGTTCTCGGCTCGTCCGTGTCCATTGCCCTGCGAAACATGCTGATGTTCATTGGCGGACTGGTTTTGATGCTGCTGACATCCGCCAAGCTGACCGGGCTGGTGTTGTTGCTGATCCCAGTGGTCATCGTGCCGATCCTTGTACTTGGTCGCCGTCTGCGCGTGATCAGCCGCGAGAATCAGGACTGGATCGCGGCCTCGTCCGGCAACGCGGGTGAGGCATTGGGCGCGGTACAGACCGTTCAGGCATTTTCTCATGAACTGGCCAGCCGCCAGCAGTTCAGCGAGATGACCGAGACATCTTACGCCGTCTCGCTGCGCCGTATTCAAACCCGCGCGGTGCTGACCGTCATCGTAATTTTTCTGGTCTTTTCCGGCATTGTCGGCGTTCTGTGGATGGGTGCCAATGACGTACGCAATGGCGTGATGACCGAAGGTGTTCTGATCCAGTTCGTCATCTATTCGATCATCATGGCGGGTTCGGTCGCCGCCCTGTCCGAAATCTGGAGCGAACTTCAGCGTGCGGCGGGGGCCACCGAACGTCTGGTCGAGCTACTGCATGCAGAAGATACCGTGACCGACCCTGCCAATCCCAAAGCGCTTCCCAAGAACATTCAGGGCGAAATCCGGTTTGAAGATGTCAGCTTCCGCTATCCCGCGCGGCCCGATACGGTTGCACTGGATCATCTGTCGCTTCTGGTGAAACCTGGCGAGACGGTCGCATTCGTCGGGCCATCCGGGGCGGGAAAAACAACCGTGATCCAACTGATCCAACGGTTCTATGATCCGAACTCGGGCCGCGTGACGCTGGACGGTCTTGATCTGCGCGACATCAACCGGTCTGATTTCCGCCGCCACATGGCTCTGGTGCCTCAGGATCCTGTGATCTTTGCCGCATCCGCGCGGGAAAACATCCGCTTTGGCCGTCTGGACGCCTCGGATGCAGAAGTTGAGGCCGCCGCGCGGGCCGCTGCCGCGCATGATTTTATCGCGGCTTTGCCGCAAGGATATGACAGCTTTGTCGGCGAACGCGGTGTCATGCTGTCTGGGGGGCAGAAGCAGCGTATTGCCATTGCCCGCGCAATCCTGCGCGACGCGCCGGTTCTACTGCTGGACGAGGCGACTTCGGCGCTGGATGCGGAAAGCGAACGCGCAGTGCAGGGCGCGGTGGACAAGATGCGCGCCGGTCGCACGACCCTAATCGTCGCGCACAGATTGGCGACCGTTAAGAAAGCCGACCGCATCGTCGTGCTGGAGGAAGGCCGCATCGTGGCACAAGGCCGCCATGAGGATCTGGTGTCTCAGGACGGGCTGTATGCACGCCTTGCCCGGTTGCAGTTCACCGATGGTGTCGCCGCAGAATAAGAGTGACGCTCCGGCACTTGCGAATTCGCCGTAGCGTCATTCTACATTTTACTCCCCTTGAGGGCTAAGGCCTCGCTTGCGCGAGGTTCGTTTTGCTTCCATCTTGGTTGCGAACAACAAGCCCGCGCAAAACGCGGGAGAATAATACGGGAGGAACCACATGGCCTTTGTGGGTTTGGAAGACAAGAAGCGCATGGAACAGGAAATGCCGTGGGAGGATCGGGATTTGCCTGTCACCTTCCACCAGCTTTTGTCGCGCACCGCAGGGAAGTTCCCCAACCACAATGCCATGAGCTTCCAACTGTTCTCGGGCCCGAAGGACAAGGCCGAGACCCTGACCTGGTCGCAACTTCTGGCTCAGGTCAACCAGGCGGCGAACCTGTTCCGCTCGCTGGGTGTGGGTGAAAAGGACGTGGTCGCCTATGTGCTGCCCAACTGCAACGAGACACTGGTCACGATGATGGGCGGCGCGGTTGCGGGGATCGTGAACCCGATCAACCCCTTGCTTGAACCGGAACAGATTGCCGCGATCCTGCGCGAGACCGGTGCCAAGGTCGTGGTGACGCTGAAATCTTTTCCGAAAACAGATGTCGCGCAGAAGGTCGAAGAGGCGGTGCGCCACGCACCCAAGGTCAATACCATTCTGGAAATCGACCTGAACCGGTATCTGACCCCGCCCAAATCATGGCTGGTGCCGTTTCTGCGCCCCAAGATGGGCGACAAGGAAAAGCTTGCCCATGCGGATTACAAGAACTTCCACACGGAACTGGCCAAGCAACCGACGAAGCTGACCTTTGAAGACAGCAAGGAAGATCGTGTCGCCTGTTATTTCCATACCGGCGGTACCACGGGTATGCCGAAGGTGGCGCAGCACAAGTATTCCGGCCTGATCTACAACGGCTGGTTGGGGAACACGCTTCTGTTTGACGAAAACGACGTCATCATGTGCCCGCTGCCCATGTTCCACGTTTTTGCGGTGCATGTGATTGTGATGGCGGCCGTATCATCCGGTGCCCATGTGGTTTTCCCGACGCCACAGGGATATCGCGGCGACGGGGTGTTCGACAATTTCTGGAAGCTGATCGAGCGTTGGAAGGTGAGCTTCATCATCACCGTGCCAACCGCGATTTCAGCCAAGATGCAGCGCCCGGTCGATGCCGATATCTCAAGCGTAAAAACGGCCTTCTCGGGCTCGGCTCCGCTGCCCGTGGAACTGTTCCGCCGCTTTGAAGAAGCGACCGGCGTCACCATTGTCGAAGGGTACGGTCTGACAGAGGCCACGTGTCTGGTTTCGTGCAACCCGGTGGATGGTGAGAAAAAGATCGGATCGATCGGTATTCCGTTCCCCTATACAGACGTCAAGATCTTGCAGGATGGGCCAGATGGACCGACCGAGTGCGACACTGATCAAATCGGTGAGATCTGCATCTCGAACCCTGGTGTCTATGCGGGCAATACTTACACTGAGGCCGACAAGAACGTTAACCTGTATCACTTCGACAAGTACCTGCGCACGGGCGATCTGGGGCGCTTCGACGAAGATGGATATCTCTGGATCACCGGTCGCGCCAAGGACCTGATCATTCGTGGCGGTCACAACATCGACCCTGCCGAGATCGAAGAGGCTTTGCTGGGTCACGAGGCCGTTGCTTTTGCCGGTGCCATCGGCCAGCCGGATGCGCATTCCGGTGAAGTTCCCTGCGCCTTTGTCGAGCTGGTCGAGGGCGCGTCTGTCACCGAGAAAGAGCTGATGGATTACTGCAAGGTTCACGTGCATGAACGCGCAGCGCAACCCAAGCACATGACCATTCTGGATGAGCTGCCCAAAACGGCCGTTGGCAAGGTGTTCAAGCCTGATCTTCGGAAACAGGCCATCACTCGTATCTACAACGGTGCCCTCGAGGATGCCGGTTTGGCGGCGCGAGTAGTTTCTGTCATTGATGATAAGAAACGCGGCCTCGTCGCGCAGCTTGACGCGAACGGATCTTCGGAAGACGATGTTGCAAAAGTGCTGGGCGTATACACCCGGCCATGGGAGTGGTCTGAATAAGCCGGAGGGACAATGGACTATGAACGCCTGATCGACGAAGAAACCTGGGCGTTCATACGTCGCACGGCCGAAAGCTATCCCGATGACGCGGTCGAGCTGTCGATCGAGGATCAGCGCCGTGTCTATGACACCATGTGTCAGGACTTTCGCCAACCACGCCCGGCTGGCGTGGAAACTCAGGACCGGGCGGCCGATGGTGTTCCGGTTCGAATTTACTCTGCCGGGCAACCAACCCGAACCGTCATCTATTTTCATGGTGGCGGGTTCGTTGTTGGTGGTCTGGAAAGTCACGACGATGTTTGCGCTGAATTATGCGCCCAAACCGGGTATCGGGTCGTCGCCGTCGATTACCGGCTGTGCCCTGAACATGTGCACCCGGCACAGTTTGACGACTGTTGGAGCGCTGCGAACTGGGCCGCAAACGAATTCGGAGACCCTTTGATTTTGGCCGGTGATAGCGCCGGTGGAAACCTGGCTGCTGCTGTATCCCACTACGCGCGCGGGCGTTTGGACGGGATTCTTGGGCAGGTTCTGATCTATCCGGGCCTCGGAGGGGACCGCAGTCAGGGGTCCTACCAGGAACATGCCCAGGCCCCCTTGCTGACGCTGGACGAAATCAGGTTCTATGAAACCATCCGATGCGCGGGCGATCCGCCCCAGGGCGATCCGACCTATGCGCCATTGCAGGACAGTGACTATTCAAACCTGCCACCGACCGTGGTTGTAACGGCTGATTGCGATCCGCTGCGTGACGACGGGCAAGTTTATTGCAGTCGGATCAATGCGGCGGGCGGGCAGGCCCACTGGATCAATGAATTCGGTCTTGTGCACGGATATCTGCGCGCACGAACTGCGGTGAAACGTGCGGCCGACAGTTTTGAGCGTATTTCGGTTGCGATAGAAGCGCTGGGGCAGGGGATCTGGTCCTACGACTGATGCAATGAATTGAAGGCTCAGGTCCTTTTGAGGCCTGTATGCCGAAAATCGGCTGGCTGTGGTAAGCTCACTCAAAATTTCCAAGGAGATCTTACCTTATGGCCGACCCCTTTCAGAACGTCGATGCCGCAGGGCCGGAATTCATCAAGCTGTTTGCGGATTCGATGGACCAGCGGCAAGCGGACCCGACGATGGAACAGATCGTTGCCGCGTATCTGGGCCACCTGAACGTCACGGATGCATCGACGGTTGTTGAGGTTGGCGCCGGTGCAGGCGCCGTCACACGTCGCATCGCATCACACTGCCACCCGGCGAACGTCATAGGTTTCGAGCCTTCAAAAGGATTTGTCTCGGAAGCCAGCACGCGGGCCAAGGAATATTCGAACCTGACTTTCAAGGTTGCCGACGGTGCCGCGCTTCCGCTGGAGGATGATGCCGTCGATGCGGTCATCATGCACACGGTGCTCACGCATGTAGAAGACCCCAAATCGTTGGTTGCCGAGGCCTTCAGAGTGCTGAAACCCGATGGGATCTTGATCGTCTGTGACGCTGATTTCTCAAAAGCGACCTTCAGTGCTTTTCCGAATGATCCACTGGATATGTGTGCAAAGGAATTTGTACGCGAGTTTGTGACCGATCCTTTTGTCGTCGCAAAACTCAGGTCAATGATTTCCGATGCCGGACTTTCCGTGCAACATTTCGACGTACAGAGCAGAGTTGTCTCGACACCCGAGCAGATGTTGCCTTGGGTCGACCTGACCACCAAGCAAATGTACGAGCGGGGTGATATCGGAAAAGAACTGGCAGAGGGGCTTGTAGCCGAGCACGAAAGACGTGCTCGAAACGGGTCACTTTATGGATATCAGGTGTTTGCGACAGTGGTGGCTGCGAAGGCCGCATAAGTGACCCCGAAGCTGCGTGCGCATTACCGCAGAAACGGTTCGGCCTTCATTGTCTCAGCAATGGGGGCACCCATTCGGCTCAGGATGGTCGGGGCCAATTGCAACTGGCTTATGACGGTATCTGCGTCTGGCCCTTCGGCGTCGCCGAAATAGTACAGCGCCGTTTCCTGTTGCAGCGGGCCGCGCCCGCCGTGGTGCCCACGCTCGTCCTGGCCGTGATCCGCGGTGACGATCACTTCATATCCCAACTGGCGCCAGCGGGGGATGAAAGGGGCGAGCATTTCGTCGGCGACAAAGCAAGCGTGATCCATTTCTTCACAATCGTGGAAGAAACGGTGGCCCATACTGTCCAGCGTGCAGGTGTGCAGAATGCCATAGTCCAGCCCGAAACGCAGGCACAGATTGGTCAGAGTGGCATACAGGTCGACATCGGATGGCGTCATCTGGTTGGCTTTGCCATAGCCCGTCATGCTGTGAAAACGGCCATGGTTGATCGTCGCGCTTTCGGGTTCGTCATATTCGATGTCGCGGACGTAATCGAAGGGATGACGGTTGAAGAATTGCGACCAATAGCTGTGTGTGACCGCCCCGGTCACACCACCGGCTTCACGCACCTGGCTGAACACGTCCTTGTGGTTCAGCCGGAAGACGTTTCCATTTCCGGTGCAGCCATGCTCTTGCGGCGTCACGCCGGTGTGGATCGACGCATAGCAACTGGCCGATATCGAGGGCAGCACGGCATGCAGTTTCCAGACGCGTGCTTCTCCGCTGTCGACCCAGCCTTCGAGATTGCCGAACAGGCGGCGAAAGTTGCGATAGGGGACACCGTCCAGAATGATAAGGAGTAGCTTGCGGTCCATGTCGAGGCCCTTCGAGAGACATTGCATTCCGGCGACCCTAAGAGATTCGACGTCCTCAGGCTGCCACTTTGCGCCCCCAATAGCAAAATCCCGACACCTGTCTTCACACAAGATGCCGGGATTTCAAACCTTCATTGAAATGTCACGAACCGGATCAGTTGCCAGCGCTTTCCATCTTGCGATGAGCGACAACCTCTTCCAGCCAGCCCAGATGCATTTCAGGCACCGAACTGAGCAGCAGGTCGGTATAATCGTCGAAGGGCGGGCTCAGCACCTGGCTCTTCGAGCCATAACGGGCCACGCGACCCTGATACATCACCGCGATGCTGTCGCTGATCGCGCGGACCGTCGCCAGATCATGGGTGATGAACAGATAGGCCACATCTTCGATCTTTTGCAGGTCCAGCAGCAGCTTGAGGATCCCGTCTGCCACCAGCGGATCCAGAGCCGAAGTGACCTCGTCACAGATGATCATCTTGGGCTTGGCTGCCAGTGACCGGGCGATACAGACACGCTGTTTCTGACCTCCGGACAGTTCCGCAGGATAGCGGTCGATGAACTTTTCGCCCAACTCGATCTCATCCAACAGCTCGATGATCCGCTTGCGCTTTTCAGCGCCACGCATGTTGAAATAGAACTCCAACGGGCGGCCGATGATGGTGCCGACGGTTTGGCGTGGGTTCATTGCCACGTCTGCCATCTGATAGATCATCTGCAACTCGCGCAGATCCTCCCGAGAACGCCCCGCAAGGTCCGGCGACAGCGTGCGACCGGCAAAACGGATCTCGCCATCGCGCGGCGGCAACAGGCCGGTGATCACCCGGGCCAGCGTGGATTTGCCCGAACCGGATTCGCCCACGACCGCCAGCGTTTGCCCCGGATGAAGCTCGACATTGACGTTGTGCAGCACGTCGAAGTTCAGCCCCTTGTAGCGCGCGGTGATCCCGTCAACGGTAAGCAGCGGTTCCGGTGTGGGCTGCTTTTCTTCGTGCTCGATCGAACGCACCGAGACCAAAGCCTGAGTATATTCTTCCTGTGGGTTGTTGATGATCTGATCGGTGCTGCCGTATTCGACTGTGTCACCCATCCGCAAAACCATGATATCGTCGCTGACCTGCGCAACCACGGCCAGGTCATGGGTGATGTACAAAGCGGCAACGCCGGTGTCGCGTATGGCATCCTTGATCGCCATAAGAACATCGATCTGGGTGGTAACATCCAGCGCCGTGGTCGGTTCGTCGAACACCACCAGATCGGGTTCAGGACACAGTGCCAATGCGGTCATACAACGCTGCAACTGACCGCCCGAAACCTGGTGCGGATAACGGTTGCCGATGTTGTCAGGGTCAGGCAAACCCAGCTTTGCGAACAGCTCGCGCGCGCGGGCCTCGGCCTCTTTGCGCGAAAACTTCTTGTGCTCGACAGCCGCTTCGACAACCTGATCCATGATCTTCTTGGCCGGGTTGAACGACGCGGCGGCAGATTGCGAGACATAGGCAACCTCGCCCCCGCGCAGATTCCGAATATCGCCATGCGTTGATTTCAGGATGTCGCGCCCGTTGACCCAGACTTCGCCGCCGGTGATTTCAACGCCACCCCGGCCATAGGCCATCGAGGCAAGACCGATGGTGGATTTCCCAGCGCCGGATTCACCGATCAGACCCAATACCTTGCCGCGCTCGAGGTCAAAGCTGACCCCGTGCACGATTTCGATGTCATGGGGTTTCTCACCCGGTGGGTAAACGGTTGCACCGATCTTGAGGTCACGGACCTTGAGAAGGGAATCACTCATCCCCGACCTCCTTTCAGCGATGTAGTACGGTTCAGGATCCAGTCAGCCACAAGGTTGACCGAGATCGCGAGCGTCGCGATGGCCACCGCGGGGTACAGGGCCGCGCCAATGCCATACACGATGCCGTCCTTGTTTTCCTTCACGATGCCACCCCAGTCGGCCAGCGGCGGTTGAACGCCAAGACCCAAGAAAGACAGGGTAGAGATGAACAGCACCATGAAGATGAACCGCAGGCCGAACTCGGCCACCAGCGGTGACAATGCGTTCGGCAGGATTTCCCGGAAGATGATCCATGTCCGCCCCTCACCACGCAGTTTCGCGGCTTCGACATAATCCATCACGTTGATGTCCACGGCGACGGAGCGCGAAAGGCGATAAGGGCGTGTCGCATCCAGAAGGCCCATGACGAGGATCAGGATCGGGACAGTTACCGGAACGATGGCCAGAATGACCAGCGCAAGGATCAGGGTTGGGATCGACATGATCAGATCGACCGTCCGGCTAAGCGCCTGATCCGCCCAACCGCCCAGAACGGCGGCCAGAAGACCAAGCGATGTACCGGTCAAGAAGCTGAGCAATGTCGCGGCGGCGGCAATGAAGATCGTCGTGCGCCCGCCATAGATCATGCGGGTCAGCAGGTCGCGGCCGATATTGTCGGTGCCCAGCAGGTGTTCGGCGCTGGCCGGCTCCCATACATCGCCGACCACTTCTGCCATCCCGTAAGGCGCGATCAACGGGGCAGCAATGGCCACGAAGAAATAGGCGCCGGTGAATATGAGGCCAATCAGAGCCGAAAGAGGGATGTTTTTCATTTCGGATGCCTCAGTCTTGGGTTGGCGAGGATCGAGACGATATCCGCGACCATGTTCAGGCCGATGTAAACAGCCGCGAATACCACGCCGCAGGCCAGAACAACCGGCACGTCACGCTTGGTCACTGCGTCCACAAGGTACTGCCCCATGCCGGGATAGACGAACACGACTTCAACCACGACGACGCCAACAACGAGGTAGGCGAGGTTCAGCATGACAACGTTCACGATGGGTGAGATTGCGTTGGGAAAGGCATGCCGCGCGATGACCTGAAATGTGCTCAGGCCCTTGAGTTCGGCCGTTTCGATATAGGCTGATTGCATGAGGTTCAGAATTGCAGCGCGGGTCATCCGCATCATCTGCGCGAGGACCACCAGTGTCAGAACGAAGGCCGGCAGCGCAATCGCGTTCAGCTTTTGCCAGAACGACATCGAGTCGTTGATCATCGCAAGCGAGGAAAACCATCCCAGCTTGACCGAGATGTAGTAGATCACGACGTATCCGATCAGGAACTCGGGGATGGAAACCGTTGTCAGCGTGACGGCGGAAATCAGTTTGTCGGGCCAGCGATTGCGGAACCGGACAGCCAGCAGACCCAGAAAGATCGCAAGCGGGACGGATACGATTGCCGCGACACAAGCCAGGAACAACGTGTTTCCGAGGCGTTTTCCGATGCTCTCGGCAATATCAAGCTTGTTGGTCAGCGATTGGCCAAGGTCGCCCTGAACGATGCCGCCCAGCCATTCAAAATAACGGGTCAGGGCCGGGCGGTTCAGGCCCATTTCTTCTCGAAGGTTGGCCAAGGCCTCGGGGGTTGCGGACTGCCCCAGGACGGCTTGCGCGGCGTCTCCGGGAAGAGCTTCGGTCAGGCCAAAAATCAAGGCCGAAGCGCCGAACAGCAATAGAATTCCCAGCGCGAGGCGCTGGGAAACCAGTTTTATGATAGGATGCATTATCCGATGCCCGTATCAGACGAACCACATTTTGCGGGACATGTTGCCGTTCATCATTTCCTGTGTCGGGTCGCTTTCCCAACCATCCAGTTGGTTGCTGACACCTTCAACAAAATCGTTGAACATCGGGCAAATCAGACCGCCTTCATCACGGACCATGCGGCCCATCTGGCTATAGATGCCCTTGCGTTTCTCGACATCCAGTTCTGCACGAGCCGCGAACAGCAGGTCGTCAAATGCCTGAACTTTGAAACGTGTATCGTTCCAGTCCGCCGTCGACAGATACGCGGTCGAGTACATCTGGTCCTGTACCGGACGACCGCCCCAGTAAGAGGCGCAGAAGGGCTGCACATTCCAAACCTCGGACCAGTAGCCGTCATTCGGCTCGCGCTTGATTTCCAGCGGAATTCCAGCCTGGGCGGCTGTCTGTTGGAACAGGGCTGCAGCATCCACCGCGCCCGGGAAGGCGCCGTCTGCAACACGAAGGACAATCGGCGAGCCGTCATGACCGGACTTCTTGTAGTGCTCGGCTGCTTTTTCCACGCTGAACTCGCGCTGTTCGATTGTCTCATCAAACAGTGGATAGGCTGCGTTAATCGGCATGTCGTTACCGATCGAGCCATAACCGCGCAGTACTTTGTCCACCAGATCCGCACGGTTGATGGCATACTTCAGGGCCGTGCGCAGTTCGTTGTTGTCGAACGGTGCGGTATCGCAGTGCATGATAAAGACATAGTGGCCGCGGCCAGCGGTCGAGTGCACGGTCAGATTGGGTGCGCGCCCCAGCAGGTCCGCGACCTTTGGTTCAACACGGTTGATGGCGTGGACCTGACCCGATTGCAATGCAGCGGTACGCGCAGTTGCGTCATTGATAACCACGACTTCAACACTGTCGAAGTTACCAAAATCAGAGTTCCAGTGATTCTCGTATTTTGTGAACAAGTGGCGCACACCGGGTTCGTCCACTTCCACCTTGTACGGTCCGGTTCCGATACCTGCTCCGGGATTGTCCATGCCGCCATCGGGCTGAATGATCAGGTGGTAGTCGGCCATCAGATACGGAAGGTCAGCGTTTGGCTCGGACAGAGTGACCTGGAAATTGTCGCCATCGGCTTTCATTGACTCGATGCCCTTCATGATGCCGAGGGCACCAGACTTGGAGTCTTCGTTCGAGTGGCGCTGCATTGTCTTCAGCACGTCCTCGCTGGTCATGGTTTTGCCGTTGTGGAATTCGACACCCTGACGCAGTTTGAAGGTCCAGACCTTGGCATCCGCGCTGCCTTCGACGCTTTCCGCCAGGCGCGGTTCGATGGACCCATCGGGTGCAACTTCTACAAGCTGGTCGCCAAACTGCTTGCCGTTCTGGAACGGAACCGAGCTGGCATAGGTCGCCGGATCCAGCGAGTTGGTCGACTCACCACCTTGCAGACCGAACTTCAGATCACCACCCTTTTTCGGGCCTGCTGCGCGTGCTGCGTCCGCGAACATCGTGCTGGCCACGGCAGCCGAAACGCCCAGGGCCGCGGCTTTCCCCATGAATTCGCGGCGAGTCATCTTCCCGGCTGTGACCTGACCGGCCATATGCGTTATTTGTTCATTCATTGAGTGTTCTCCCTATTGAGTGGTTCCAGCCCCTTTGGGGGCTTTTTGTTGACGCATGAGTCAACGTTGGCTTATTTCCGCGAACCGGGCAAGGTTATTTCTCTTAAATACCGAAGGCCAAAGCCATCGCTTTGTTGTCCGGTGTGCGGCAATTGCTGAGTGGGTGTTCAGGTACATTCTGCATTTTCGGGTAGTTTCCGGTCGATTGCGGGCCAAAGCGGCATGATAAGCGTCAAATCATCCACGTATCGCGACAACCAGGTCCATGACGTTGGTGCCGGTTGGTCCGGTTGTCAGCAGGCCGTGCGCTTTTTCCAGGAATGATCCGCTGTCGGCTTTGTGAAGAGCGCGTTCGGCGCCATCACTCCAAGTCTTTCCTGTTATGATTCCACCCGCCGCATTTGTCGGGCCATCCGTGCCGTCGGTGCCGCCCACGATCACCGCGAGATCCGTCTGCCCCGCGATCTCTTTTGCCAAAGCAAGCGCAAGGGCTTGATTTCTGCCGCCACGTCCCGGGTGATCAGGCAAGACCACGGTCGGTTCTCCGCCAAAGATCATCACGCCCTTTTCCATTCCACGCAGCAAGGGCCCAAGACGCGCCGCGACCTGCAAATAGTCGTCGTGCAGAGCCTCATCATTGGTCAAGACCCTCAGCCCCATTGTTTCCGCTGCTTTGGCAGCGGCACTGCGGGCATGCGCGTTCGAAGCAACGATCCGGGTGCTGGCGGCAAAGGAATGATTGTCGGGCAATGCTCCGATTCCCGAACCGATGACGTTCAGATCGTCTCCGGGCACATCCGATATCGCCAGAACAGTGGCGCGGTCTCCGGCGAAATGGGACAGCAGGCCGCCGCCCTTGATGCGCGACAGCTTGCGCCGCTCGGCATTCATTGCGCGGATATCCAGCCCTTTGGACAGCAGTTCGCGGTTCAACGCCTCGAGATCCGCCAGCGATGTTCCGGGAAGCAGGTCTTCGGCCAGGGATGACGCGCCGCCCGAGACCAGCAGCAGAACATGTGATCCGGGCCCCATCTGATCCATGGCCAGGCGCAGCGCCCGCCCGCCCGCCACGCTGCGGTCGTCCGGAACGGGGTGTGATGCTTCGATCACCTCGACCCCAGCCGGCAGGTCGTGGCCATGCCCGTCTTTGGTGACCACAAGCGTGGGGATGGCGCCGAAATGTTCCAGCGCAGCCCGCGCCATGGCTGCGGCGGGTTTGCCCACGGCCAGAATACGGTCTGGTTTCGGGACATCAGGCAAGGCGGCCAGGGTGGCCTTATACCCGCCGACGGCATCAACACCGGCCTGCCACAACCTGACAGCTTGCTTTTCAATATCCATCAATTCTCCACCCAGATCGTGACCGGCCCGTCATTTACAAGCTCAACCGCCATGTCCGCGCCGAACTGTCCGGTTTCCACCGCGATCCCCTGCGCGGCAAGGTGCTCTGCGAAGACCTTGTACAATTGCTCTCCCAACTCGGGCGGGGCCGCGTTTGAAAATCCGGGACGATTGCCGCTGGAGGTGTCCGCCGCCAGTGTGAACTGGCTTACCACCAAAGCAGAGCCTTCAACATCCAGAAGCGAGCGGTTCATCTTGCCGGCGTCATCCTTGAAAATCCGCAGTTTTGCGGCTTTCTCGGCCAATTTTTCTGCCTGTGCCTTGCTATCGCCCTGCATGGCGCAGACAAGAATCATGAGCCCGGGACCAGTTTTGCCGATGACGGTGCCTTCGACCGACACTTTGGCCTGTGTCACCCTTTGCAGCAATGCGCGCACTTGGTTCCTCCCCCGAAACGTTGAGCCTGCCTGAGCGACGGTTTAGCCGCGCCAGTCCACAAAGTCACCCAATGCCGCGCGTTCCGTACGGAAGCTGTTTGCAGGATGATCCATATCCGAATAGCCAAAGGAAATTGCGCACAGGATCAACCGGTCATCGGGGATCTGAAAATACTGATGCAAAAACGGGCTGTACGCCGCCAATGCCGCTTGCGGGATGGTCGCCACGCCCAAAGCCTGAGCGGCGAGCGCAAAAGCCGTGACAAAGCCGCCGCAATCCATTGCACCATAAGGTCCCAGCTCTGCCGGGCTTGAGATGATGGCACAATGTGGTGCGCCAAAAAGGGCGAAGTTCTGCATCATTTGCTGCGCCGATCCTTTACGGTCCCCCCGTTCTACGCCAACCGCGCGGTAGAGCGCCCAGCCGCACGTCCGGCGGCGGTCTTGATACACGCCGGAGTAGGAAACGGGAAAAGGAAGATCGGGGGCCGGCGTGCCGTTCCTGGCTTCGTTTGACATCGCGTCGCGGAACCTGTCGGTTTCGTCTTTGCTGGTGATGACCAATTGCCAAGGTTGCGCATTGCACCAGCTCGGCACCCGGGACGCGCTGGTCACGATCTGTTCGATGTCACCACGTGGCACCGGGTCAGGCCGAAAGGCGCGGCAGGAATGGCGCGCAGTCAGAAGCGTGTTCAGATCGGCCAGGGTCACGTCGTCTTCTCCTCCGGGGCAGCCGGCGGCAGGATGGGTGAGAAGCCGGGGATGTTCAAGGGGTTCCGCCGCACAGATTTAGGCTGCGGCCCCCGAAGGTCATTGCTGTCCGGTCGCCATGAGGTATCCGATGCCTGCCGCAATCAGCAGGCCAAGCACAACGGCGATCGTGACCTTGATTGCCGACCAGGGGCGTTCTCCCTGAACCCGGCCGGTCCGGCCGTTCACCACGAAACGATAGGTCTGACCGCGATACTTGTACGCCGCCAACCAGACCGGCAGCAGGATATGCTTGAACGTGACATCGCGCACATCGGTGTCCACTGCATGGATGCGTTGCCTGTCGCCCCCAATATCAAACCGCACGTCCCGCTCGATCACGCGGGCCATATAAGCGCGTGCCTCGGCATATCCATCTTTCAGCTCGACCGTATAGGCCTCGGCCCGAAAACCGGCGAGGTACTCTGGCTGGTAGGGTTCCAGAGCCGGGAGATCCCAAGGCTCCAGAGCATCCGTGTAAGCCTTGGGCAGGGACCTTGAGGCCAACACCAACACGTCGTCAAAAAACCGCGCCACCCGGCCGGACTTGGGCGTCCAGCGGACCTTGGGCACCTGTTGTTGCACCCGTTTGCCATCCCGCATGACGGTGCGGGTTTCATAGTAGACTATTCCGCGCTCTCCGCGATAGGCCGACTTCGTATCGGCGTCGAAGGTCCAGTACGGCACATAGATGCCCTGCATCCTGCGGCCCTTGCGGGCATAATCCTTCAACCCGTTCGGCGCGAACCACAGCCGCCCCAGCCAGTCGCTCATGGCTTTGTGGGCGGCGCGTTCGTCCAGCGCAAAAGGCAGAACGCCCTTCGGTTTGATATGCCGGTTCATCCCGGTGTCCGTCACGACCGGGGTGGCGCAGAACGGGCATTCCGAAGCATGGGTGTTGGGATCGAATTCAACCTGCGCTGCACAGTTCGGGCAGGACAGAACCCGCGTCTCTTCGATTTCGCTGTCGGGCAGGCGGTCGGCGATGGCAGCGTCGAAATCCAGCTCGCGCAGGCTGGCGCCGCCCCAGGGGCCGGCACCGATCGGTTCGGAATGGCCACAGTGATCGCAGATCAGCGTGCCGGATTTTGGATCGAACCGATAATCGGCGCCGCACTGGTCACACGGGAAACGATGTTCCGCGAAATCAGGCGATGGGGCAGGGGCATCCGTCATGCTACGCTCAGTCCTTGAGAGGGAAGTAGAGATAGTCCGCGCGGTCTTCCGCAGGCAGGACATGCGGCAGCATCGCGGCCTCGCAGGCCCCGATCGTCTTGAAGTTTTTACGCCCCTCAGCCAATGTCAGGCCGTGATTGGCCGCCGAAGGCTCGCGCAGGTTCGTGTCATATTGGATGTCCTCGTCCTCCCAGAAACAGATCGGGCAGATCAGGTACTGTCCACGTTCCGAAAGGGTGACATAGTCGCAGCAGGGGCAGACGAAATGCGGTTCGGGCCGCGTTCTGCGCCTGCCCTTTTTCGAACGCTTTCCAAGGCCGGCCATGCGGTGCCCTCATGCGCCGGGCGGGGGCGGAGGCAGAATGGTGAACAGCTGCGCCAGTTCCTGCACCTCACCCGCCTTCTTCCAGCCGTCCTGACCGGGCGTCCACACGTAGGTGTCGCGCGTGATCTCGCCCTCACTGGCCATGCGGCCCATCTTGGCCTTCGAGAACGGGCCGCTGGTCTGTCCGTCCACCGCAATGTGCCAGACATGCTCGACCGGCGGCGGAGGCGGCGGGGCCACATGTGCGGCCGGTTGCGCGGCAGCGGGCGCGGGCGCGCCCCACGGGCCTGACGACTGACCCGCTGCCATGTTCGACATCTGGTTCGCCATCGCCATGCCCATTCCCATACCAAGGCCAGCGCCCATGCCGCCGCCTCCGCCCGGGGAACTGGCTGCCGCCGTCATCGCCTCGGCCGCGGAATACTGGGTGAACTTGCCCAGATCTCCCGCCAGACCCATCGAGGTGCGCTTGTCCAGCGCCGCCTCGACCGCCGGCGGCAACGAGATGTTCTCGATGTAGAACTCCGGCATCTCCAGCCCATAGCCGTCCAGTACGGGCGAGACCTCGGCCGCAATCAGCTTGCCCAGATCGGCGGTGTTTGCAGCCATGTCCAGAACCGGGATGCCCGAGCCCGCGATCACTCGGCTGAATTCCTGCACGATGATGTTGCGGATCTGAAAGCTAATCTCGTCCATGGTGAACTCACCGTCGGTGCCCACGATCTCGACCAGGAAACGGGCCGGGTCCTTCACCCGGATCGTGTAGGTGCCATAGGCGCGGATCCGGGTGGGGCCGAATTCGGGATCGCGCAGCATGATCGGGTTCTTGGTGCCCCATTTCAGGTCGTTGAACCGGGTCGTGTTGACGAAATAGATCTCGGACTTGAACGGCGACTGGAACCCGTGATCCCAATGTTGCAGCGTCGTCATGATCGGCATGTTGTTGGTTTCAAGCATGTAGAGGCCCGGCGTGAACACGTCGGCCAGCTGGCCTTCATGCACGAATACGGCCGCCTGGCCCTCGCGCACGGTCAGCTTGGCGCCATACTTGATCTCGTGGCCCTCACGTTCGAACCGCCAGACCATCGTGTCACGGGTGTCGTCCACCCAATGAATGACATCAATGAATTCTCCGGTCAGAAAATCGAAAATTCCCATCTGGGTTCTCCTGTCATCGGGGTCATAGCGGCTGCCCCATCAATTCATGTGCGATTATTCGTACAATGGGTCGCGCTTCATCAACGTCTATGCCGGGCTGCAACCGTGGGTCATACAACATCGTCAGCAGCTTTTCGTCGTGACTGGTCAGCAGGGCAAATTCGTCATCATCATTGAAAATCGAAGGCCGCGCTGCCGGGCTGTCATTGGACAAACCAAGACCCTGAGCTATTTCTTCGTGAATGCAGCTTTGGCGGCCCAGATCCGTCAATTCGGCCCGGATAAGGGAAACGGCACGCACGTATCTGTGTGGTGAAGACGTCGTTGCCGATGCAATCACCAGGCAATCGAAATTGGCGCGTGGATTGGCCACCAGATTCAGCGAGTCCTGACTGATATTCGGGATCAGCTGTTTCAGGCGGGACACGATATAGGCGCTGTCGTCCTTGCCTGCAATAAAGACATGGAAATTGGCGTTGCGAGAGACGACGGAAACCGGATGATCCGTCAATCTGGCCAGTCGGGTGGCAAAGGACCGAACCTGATCCGCATCTTGCTGCCGTGCAGAAGGAAGCACGGAGGGCCCGAACTCGGTCTGTATGCGGACAGAGCCGGACCACCGGCTGAGTTGCCCGTCGGTCTGACGCGAGCCAGCCGCGACGCTTTGCGTCGGATATTCGCTGTAGAACGCAATCGCTTCGAAATTCCGCGCCAGATCATCGGCATCATAGGGGGTGTCCGGACCGCCCCCATCGGTGCGTAAAAGCCCCCGCACCAGCAAATCCCGTTCAACCCGCTGATAAAAACGCGCCAGATCCTGACTTGCGGCTGACGGTGGCACATAGGCATTGGCTGCCACGGGTGCGGGTGTCGGGCGAGGTTGCGGAACAACAGATGACGTCAGGGTTTCATCGCAATTGGCCAGAGCCAAGAGCGACACCATCCCCAAGGTTCCTTTCAAGTAACCGAAGGCCCGCACGCCGATCCCGCCCTCAGCCGGGAACCGCCGTACCGGCATTGTCGCCGGTTCCGTCGCGGCGCGCTTTGGCGGCCGCCAAAGTGTCGCGCAGTTCCTTTTCCATCTTCTGCAACTCAGCCTCGGCTGCGGCGCGTTTGGCTTTGCCTTCGTCCGCAATGGCAAGGCTTTCGTTGATGGTGCCAATCAGGTCGGCATTGGCCTGCTTGACCGCTTCGATGTCGAACACGCCGCGCTCCATCTCTTGGCGGATCATCTTGTTCGATTCGCGCAGGTTGGCCGCATTCGAAGTCAAAAGCTCGTTCGTCAGGTCGTTGGCGTCCCGCACCGCGGCGGCGGCTTCGGCGCTGCGTTGTATCGTAACCGCCTGGGCCAGCTGCGTTTCCCACAGCGGTACCGTGTTTACCAGCGTCGAGTTGATCTTGGTGACCAGCGATTTGTCGTTTTCCTGAACCAAACGGATCGACGGCAGCGACTGCATCGTGACCTGTCGTGTCAGTTTCAGGTCATGAACCCGGCGTTCTAGGTCGTCACGCGCCGCACGGATGTCACGCAGTTCCTGTGCCTTCATCACTTGCTGGTCTTCCGGAGCGGCCTGAACTTCGGCTTCCTTTTCAGGGATGTCGTGGCTGTCCAGCTCGGTCAGCTTCTCTTCGCCCGCAGCGATGTACAGCGCCAGTTCGTCATAAAAGCCCAAGGTCTTCTCATACAGCAGATCCAGAGATTTGATATCCTTGAGCAGCGTATGCTCATGTCCCAGAAGATCGTCGGTAATGCGATCGATCTGGCCCTGAACCTCTTCGTACTGGGCGGTAAATTTGGCAAAAGGCGCAGCCCTGCCCAACAGTTTCTCCCACCAGCTGCGCTCGCGCCGCACGTCAAGTTCACTGACCGAGAAACCGCGGATTGTGGTCACGATATTGCGCAGGCTGTCACCGGCCGGGCCGACATCCTTGTTGCGCACATCCGCAAGCATGGCCTGGCTGATCTCCTGCAACTCGGCCTGCGCGGACGAGCCGAACGCGACAATCGAATTGGTGTTGCCCATGTCGATTTCATCCATCCGCTTGCGGATTTCGGCGCTTACGGGTTCGTCGGCTTCCTCCAACGACACGACCTCGGCCTGCGGTTCGGGCAGGGCAACTGCGGTGACTTCCTGTACCAGTGTTTCGGCCTGAACTGCCTTGTTCTTGATCTCATCGGACATGGGTATGTTCCTCGCTCAAATAATGGCCGGTCAGTCCAGCCGGACGCCTTCGCGCTGCAGTCTTTCACGCAACACGTCAATTTCGACCGTCAGATCACTGCGGTCATCCAAAAGCATTTTCCGCGTTCGCGCGGCGAAATTCTGTTCCAGATCGTCCAGCAAAGCAGAGTAATCCGCAAGCGCCTGCGCATCGCGGGTTCGGGCGTAGACATCAGCAAACTTAACGGTCGCGTCGCGTGCGCCCTGCAAGTACACGGTCAGGTACTTTCTAGCACCGGCCAGATCTCGCGGGTCTTCCTCGACCGTGCGAAACAAATCCCGCGCGGTGTTCTGAAACCGTTCGACGCGGGCTTCGACCCTGCGGTCACCAGCGCGTTTTATGGCATTCGTCATTTCCGACAGATGTTTCTCGGCATCATCGACCACGCGGGCCACGCGGTCCTGCTGAAAAGTGTCGACCCCTTCCATGCCCTTGTTCTTCATCGGATCAAGCCCGAATGAGACAGAATGCAGAACGGTCGCTGCAACACCAAACAGCACGGGGGCCAACAAACTGACCTGCGCTGCCGCTTCAGCGTCCAGAAACTCGGACCTGTAAGACGCAAGGCCAGCGCCAAGGCCGGTGAGAACACTGGCAAATATCTTCCGCGGAAAAGCAGGACGTCGGGCGGTTTTGCGGGCATTGTACGCGGCCTCAGCTCTCAGACCTTCTCGCAGCAAAAATGCGGCCGCCGTCAGAAAACCAGCGGCGACCAGCCCCAGTGTCATGCCAATCGCGCCGTCGTTCAGGGACAGAAACACCAATGGAATGGCGGGTAGAAACAGAATATTCGCACGTGCGCCAGCGGGCTCGACCCGTGCGCCGTCAAACTGACCCCTCGGCAGTGGGGTGTTTTCCGATTCATCCCCCTGTGGGCTGTATTTGCCGCCGAACCGCTTTGCCATGGCTTACAGACCTCCGAGCAAACCAGTGCAGACGCCAAACAACAGCACCAACAGCACAGCGTAGGCCAGTTTTTGCACTCCGCTTCCGGACATCACGCCCCCCAAATAGCAGCTTTCACTGAAAATTTAGGGTATGCGCGGGCTTAGCGCTAGGGGGAAGGTTGCCGAACCCACATCACTTACGGGGATTCTTGCCGATCAGAGGCCGTTTTCTTTTGGGCCGTGACGGGCGTTTGGGCGCGTTGCCGGGTTTGTCTTCGGCGTCCAGACCCAGCTGGTCCCGCATGACCCGGCGACGGACTTCTTCGACCTCGCCCTGTTTCAGCGTCCCAAGCTGGAAGGGGCCGTAGGACACGCGCAACAGACGATTCACGGTAAAGCCGATATCTTCCATCGCGCGGCGGATTTCGCGGTTCTTGCCTTCGCGCAAGCCGATCGTCAGCCATGCATTTGCGCCCTGCTGGCGATCCAGTGTGACGGTCATTGGCTGGAACCGTTCTCCCTCGATCACCAGCCCCTTGCGCAGCGGTTCGAAATCCTCGTCCTTCGGGCGACCGTTAACCCGCACGCGGTACTTCCGCAACCACCCGGTCGAGGGCAGTTCCAGCTTGCGCTTGATGCCGCCATCGTTGGTCAACAGCAGCAATCCTTCGGAATTCAAGTCCAACCGACCAACGCTCATCACTCGTGGCATGTCGTCGGGCAGCTTGTCGAATATTGTATCTCGTCCTTTTTCGTCGCGGGTCGTCGTCACCAACCCGGCGGGCTTGTGATACAGCCACAGACGCGACGGTTCCGGTTCCGAGACCGGCTTGCCGTCGACTGCGATCTTGTCTTTCGCGGTCACGTTCAGGGCGGGGCTGTCGATGGTCTTGCCATTCACTGCCACGCGGCCTGCTTCTATCATGCGTTCAGCCTCGCGCCGGGATGCTACGCCAGCGCGGGCCAGGACTTTGGCGATCCGATCGCCGGGGGGTGGGGTCTTGTTCATGTCAGGGCCATACCGCATCCCGGGCGCTTGCGAAAGGCGGGTTTCTGCGGCAGTCAGGGGGCATGGTGTTCAAATCGCATATGCAACAGGCCCTGGCCGAGGCGCGCGCAGCCGCTGACCGCGGCGAGGTGCCCGTGGGGGCCGTTGTCGTCGGACCGGACGGAACGGTCGTGGCCGCGGCCGGGAACCGGACGCGCGAGTTGAATGACCCCACGGCCCATGCGGAAATCTTGGCCTTGCGTGCCGCCTGTGCGCAGGCGGGCTCTGAACGGCTGCCGGATCATGATCTCTACGTCACGTTGGAGCCTTGCGCGATGTGCGCCGCGGCCTTGGCGGCCGCGCGCATCCGGCGGATCTATTACGGTGCGGCAGACCCCAAATCCGGGGGCGTGGCGCATGGCGCGCGCGTGTTTTCGCATGCACAGGCGCATCACGTGCCCGAAGTCTATGACGGAATTGCAGGCGAAGAGGCTGCCGCGCTTTTGAAGGCCTTCTTCGAAGCGCGCCGCCAGGACAAGCCGGGCTGACGCGCTGCGCTGTCGTCAGACGGTGATGGCTTTCATGACCTCAGGTTCGATCACGTCGACCCCGGGCAACCCGTCGATCAATGCCTGTGCGGATTGTTCCAGAATGGGGAACGTCTGGTAGTGACATGGGATGACCGTCTTGAAGTCAAAGTACCGTTTCGCGGCATAAGCGGTGGCTTTCATATCCATGGTGAAATGCCCGCCAGCCGAAAGGATGCCGATATCGGGTTTGTAGTAATCCCCCATCCATTCCATGTCGGCCATGATGTCGGTATCGCCCGAGACGTAGAGCATACGCCCCTCGGCCGCGATCATGAAGCCGACCTCACTGCCACCAGTGCGCAGACCGTCCGGTGTTGAAAAAGTCGAGCTGTGAGAGGCCGGTACCATTGTCACCATGACGCCGTTCAGGTCGACGGTGCCGCCTTTGTTGAAACCGATGGTCTCAATGCCTTCCGCTTCGCTCCAGTATCCCATCAGGTCATACTGTCCGACAACGGGGATTTTCAGGTGCTTTGCCAGAGGAAGTACATCGGCCACGTGGTCAAAATGCGTATGGGTCAAAAGAATGTGGGTCGCCCCTTCCAGCACGGCATCATGCCGATCTTCGGGCAAGACCGGGTTGCCGGTCAGCCACGGGTCGATCAACAGAACCTGCCCCTGAGTTTCTATGCGAAAACTGCCATGGCCCAGCCAGATAATGTTCATTCCGGAATTCCTCTCAAGTCTTGTCTTGGCAGCAGCCTAGCATTGGCTATGTAAATTTCCATGGACTGGATTCGAGAAATTGATGGCTATTGCGAACGCGTGTCGCCGGAGTATTGGGCCGAGCCGATCAACGCGATCACAAATGCGGCTTTTCTGATTTCCGCATGGGTCATGTGGCAGCGCGTGCGCGATCAGGACATGCCGCTGGCCAAAGGTCTGGTCGTGATTTTGGCCATGATCGGGGTTGGAAGCTATCTGTTTCACACCCATGCCCGGGTTTGGGCGGCTTTGGCGGATGTGGCGCCGATCCTGCTGTTCATATTGGTCTATATATTTACGGTGAACCGCGACATCTGTCGCATGTCGTCCGGAATGGCGATCTGCGGTACGCTTCTGTTTCTTCCTTTTGCGGCACTTGTTGCGCCTTTGTTCCAGCTTGTGCCGGGGTTTGGCGGGTCGGCGGTTTACGCGCCGGTTCCTTTGTTGATCCTGATCTATGCGTTCCTGCTGCGGGGCCAAGACATGATCCTGGCCAAAGGGATGACAATCGGGGCCTTGATCCTGATTCTGTCGATCACGTTCCGGGCGCTGGATTTGCCTTTTTGCGGGCAATGGCCGGTGGGGACGCATTTCATGTGGCATATCCTGAATGCCATCATGCTGGGATGGATGATCGAGGTGTATCGCGCAGCTCTTGTCAGGGGCCGTTTTAGCAAAGGCCCGGCGCCTTGAGGCGCGGAAGGATCGCGTGTGTCTTCCGAGCCTCATGGCAAGAAGCCAACGAAACCGCCCCGGTCCGATTCTAGTTCTGAAAGGCTGCGGCCAGATGGTCGGGCAGATCAAATTCGCTCAACACCCGAGCGCGGCCTTCGGGCGACATCTTGCGGGCCGTTTTTTCAACGATGCTCTGGATTTTCTCGGCCGAGTGTTTTGCGGCAAAGGGCTGGAAATACCATTTCAGAAACACAAAGCAGATCACGTCTTCCAACGCCTGCACTTCCGCGTCGCGCTTGATGCCTTGTTTGCGCAACATGCGCCCTGCGGCCTCGATCTGTTCTGAATCGTAACCTTCGCGGGCCATCAACCCCATGACCACGTCGGAATGGTGTTCGCCCTGCGCCTTGCGCCATGACAGATATCCAACCCGGCCTTCGGGGTATTCACTGCGGGCAAGTTTCCAACGTTCCACATGCTGCCCGCGCGCGGCGATTTGAAGGGCGTCGGAAGCATCCGGAAACAGGCGGCCCAGCTCGGCACTCATGCGTTCGCCATACAACAGTGCCGCGGGGCGGCCCTCGTCTTGGTTGGGGTCATTTGCATTGGCTGCGTCGATTGCGTCCAGAACCGCTTGTTTTTGCGCGCTCATCATCTGCTCCACTGGCTTGCCTGAACTACGAAACCTCGGCGCAGTTCTGTTCTGTATTCGACGTCATGCTAGCGGCTTGCTCAGGGATGTGCATCCTCGAAAATGCAAAACAGCCGGGTCAGAGAGGGGATATCTGACCCGGCTTGGACCTGCGCGTTACTTGGCAGGTTTAACCTGATCCTGCGTGACCGGTTCCGCGATAGGGGACGGGAAGGTCAACGTGCGTGTCAGGTTGCTTGTGTCGATACCCAAAGCCATGGCCGGTGCGGCCAAAATCGTGGCGGACAAGACTGCGGCTGTTATCAGGGGTTTCATGTTTTTCTCCGGTTTGCGTTATGTCGCATAAATAAAATGAACAGTACAGTACAGTTTTCAAGATCGATAATGAACTATTCGGTTTACTTTTTTGCATACCAGTCATTCAGTTTTGAATAGCCTCATAAGAGGGGGGGATTCCAAACTCGGACCTGCCCAAGGCACCCCGGTCTTGCGACTGCCGCTGCAGACGGGTAAACGCCCCCTAACGTAGATGAGGGAAGCCGATGTCGATTGACCAAAGCACCGCCGCCAAAGTGGCCAAACTGGCCCGGATCAAGGTCGAGGATGACGCGCTGCCGGCGCTGGCATCCGAGTTCAACACCATCCTTGGGTTCATCGAACAGCTGAACGAAGTGGATGTGGAAGGTGTCGAGCCGATGGTTTCGGTCACACCCATGCGCCTCAAGCGTCGTCAGGACGAAGTCACCGATGGCAATCAGCAGGACAAGATTCTGGCCAACGCCCCCGACGCCCGCGAAGGGTTCTTCGCAGTCCCCAAAGTGGTGGAGTAAGACATGAGCGATCTGAACAAATTGGGCCTGGCCGAGGCCCGCGACGCGTTGCGAGCCGGCGACGTCACCTCTGTTGAGCTGACAGAAGCC
Source organism: Ruegeria sp. HKCCE3926 (assembly GCF_017872515.1). NCBI lineage: Bacteria > Pseudomonadati > Pseudomonadota > Alphaproteobacteria > Rhodobacterales > Roseobacteraceae > Ruegeria > Ruegeria sp. HKCCE3926. Next base: position 272,356 of record NZ_JAEDOU010000001.1, read on the forward strand.
TGCTTGAAAGCCATTGATGAAGCAGATGCGCTGAACGCATTCGTCCACAAGACGCCCGAGATCGCGATGGAGCGCGCCAAGGCTGCGGATGAACGGATCAAGGGCGGGGACGCTCCGTCAATGTGTGGCCTGCCGATCGGCATCAAGGACCTGTTCTGCACCAAGGGCGTGCCGTCACAAGCCGCGTCGGGCATTCTTGAAGGCTTCAAGCCGGAATACGAATCCACCGTGTCACAGCAACTGGCCGACGCAGGCGCAGTCATGCTGGGCAAGCTGAACATGGACGAATTCGCCATGGGCTCGTCCAACGAAACATCGGTCTATGGCAACGCGGTCAGCCCGTGGCGTCGTGGCAACGATGATGCGCAGCTGACACCGGGCGGTTCGTCGGGCGGGTCCGCGGCCGCTGTGGCCGCCGACCTGTGCCTTGCGGCAACGGGCACTGATACCGGCGGTTCCATCCGCCAGCCCGCGGCTTTTGTCGGGATCACCGGCATCAAGCCGACCTATGGCCGATGCTCGCGCTGGGGCATTGTGGCGTTTGCGTCCTCGCTGGATCAGGCCGGTCCGATGACCAAGAACGTCCGCGACGCCGCGATCATGCTGGAAACCATGTGCGGCCATGACGCCAAGGATTCGACCAGTGCGGACCTGGCCGTCCCGAATTTCGAAGCGATGTTGACTGGCGACATCAAGGGCAAGAAGATCGGTATCCCCAAGGAATACCGCATGGACGGAATGCCCACCGAGATCGAAAAGCTCTGGGCCGATGGTGCCGCGATGCTGAAGGATGCGGGGGCCGAGATTGTCGATATCTCGCTGCCGCACACCAAGTATGCGCTGCCTGCCTACTATGTGATCGCCCCGGCCGAGGCGTCTTCGAACCTCGCCCGCTATGACGGTGTCCGCTATGGGCATCGTGCACAGATGGCGCAGGGTGATGGCATCACCGAGATGTACGAAAAAACCCGCGCCGAGGGCTTTGGCCACGAAGTGCAGCGCCGGGTCATGGTCGGCACCTATGTTCTGTCGGCTGGTTTCTATGACGCTTATTACAACCGTGCCCGCAAGGTGCGCACGCTGATCAAGAAAGACTTCGAAGACGTGTTCGCGGCCGGTGTCGACGCCATCCTGACCCCGGCAACCCCATCGGCGGCCTTCGGTCTGGGCGAAATGACCGAAGCAGATCCTGTTCAAATGTATTTGAACGATGTCTTCACCGTGACCGTGAACCTGGCCGGACTGCCCGGTGTCTCGGTCCCCGCAGGGCTGGACACACAAGGTCTTCCGCTGGGATTGCAGCTGATCGGACGTCCCTGGGAAGAAGGCGACCTGCTCAATACCGCCTATGCGCTGGAAAACGCGACCGGTTTTGTGGCCAAGCCCGGGAAATGGTGGTAAGCCTCGGGCAACTGAAGCACTAGACACGGAGCCAAACTATGCGCGTTTTGCTTTTGGTCCCCGCTCTTGCACTGGCAGCGGCGTGCACGGATGTCGCACCGCTGACCAGCACGGGTTTCAACACGCCTGAATACCAGGCGCAGCGCGAGGCTCAATTGGCAGGTCAGGGTGCGGCCGGCAACCCTCTGCTGGCCCCGGTCGAAGTTTCACAACAACCGCTGGGCGCCCCTGGTACGGCGCCTGTTGCCACGGGTGAAAACGCGGATATCGCCAACCAGACCGCGGCGGCATTGGCCAGCACATCTGGCCAAAACCCAGCCGCGGTTACGGCGGTTCCCGTGGCGAACACTGGCGCGATTTCGGATGAACAGGACTTTGCCGCCGTGTCCGAACGCCGCAGCATCGAATCCGACGCCGCCCGGATCGAGCAGAACCGCCAGACGTATGAACTCGTGGCCCCGACGGCAGTGCCCGAGCGCACGGCGAGCGGCCAGACAAACATTGTGCAATATGCGCTGAGCACGTCCAATCCGGTAGGTGTGCAACTCTACAGCCGCTCGGGCTTCAACCTTCAGGCCAAGGCTCAGAGGAACTGCGCGCAATTCCCATCCTCTGATCAGGCTCAGATCGAGTTTCTGTCCAATGGCGGCCCCCAGCGCGACCGCAAAGGTCTGGACCCGGATGGGGATGGTTATGCGTGTGGCTGGGACCCGAGCCCGTTCCGCAGTGCCGTCAGCAACTGACCCCCTGAACCCGATCTGGCATCCGTCACCCAATTTTGGTGAACGCCGAGATGGTCTGACACCATCCTTGATCGTGATCCATTACACGGCGATGGACAGCGCGCAGGCGGCTCTGGATCGTCTGTGCGACCCAAAGGCCGAGGTCTCGGCCCATTACCTGATCGGCAATGACGGCACGCTGTGGCAGATGGTGCGCGAAGAAGAACGTGCCTGGCATGCTGGGGCAGGGGAGTGGCACGGTCAGACCGACATCAACTCTCGTTCCATAGGCATCGAGCTGGACAACACCGGCAAGCATCCGTTCCCTGAACCCCAGATGCACCGGCTGGAACAGCTGTTGCGCCAGATAATGCACCGTTGGGCCATCTTGCCAAACGGTGTTATCGGCCATTCGGACATGGCGCCCGGGCGCAAATTTGACCCCGGTCCGCGATTTGACTGGTTGCGACTCGAGCGCAACCTGCTGGCCGCGCCCCGCGGATATGCCGCTGGTCCGCTAACTGCATCAAAGGGCCAGTTCCGAAGCCTGGCTCGGGCCGCCGGTTTCAGCGCTGACGTAGACGATGATACGCTGTTGCATGCCGTCCGCCTTCGATACCGCCCATGGGGCAGGGGGCCTTTGCAGCAAGCCGACCTCGCTCCGTTGATCCCGCACTCCTGATCCGCCCTTCATCTGGCTGAAAATATCCCGGGGTTGAATTGGTCGCAGGCCAAGAAGGGGCTGGCCCCTTCTCTGAACCATCAACCCTTGACGCCGCCGACCGCAGAGCCTACCCAACCCACGCGCGGAGGGCCGGATGGCCGCTGGGGTCGCAAGGCCCGAGAGGAAAGTCCGGACTCCACAAGACAACGGTGCCGGGTAACGCCCGGGCGGGGCAACCCGACGGAAAGCGCCACAGAAATCAGACCGCCCGGAACCTAGGTTCAGGGTAAGGGTGAAACGGTGGGGTAAGAGCCCACCGCGCCTCTGGCAACAGGGGCGGCACGGCAAGCCCCACCGGGAGCAATGCCAAATAGGGTCCCCGCGCGGGCCGGTCGGCGCAAGCCGATACCGCCGCTAAGCGCGTCTTGGCCGAGAGGGACCGGGTTGGCAGCTTGAGCCGCGCAGCAATGCACGGCCTAGAGGAATGGTCATCGAAGGGGGCAACCCCGGAACAAGATCCGGCTTACAGGCCCTCCGCGCGTATTCCATTACCCACCGGGCGGTGTGTACGCACCTGTGAGCTTCGCGGCCTTCTCTGCGACCGAAACGAACTCATCTGATGTCCAGGCACGTACCGTTTCTATGTTGGTCACCGCGCCGGATGCCGCGACAGCCATGCCAACGGCCACGGCGTCTGTCCCATCTGGGGCTTCGCTGATCACAACCACGTCGTTGCTGCCGGTTGTCATGTAGAAGGACAGCAGCCTGCCACCTACTTTTTCCAGCAAGGCTTTTACTGGGCCGGTGCGGTTCTCGGGTTTCTGCAACATGCCTTTGACACCGGCTTGCGAGTAAGATGCGTAAGTAATGAAAATGGGCATTGATACCTCCTGTTACATCAAATCGTTTTTGGGTCTTCAAGTCAGCCGACCCCAGGGCCGTTCAAAATCAGGTGCCAGAAAACAACAGTGCCGTGATGAACCAAAGGCCAGCGCCGATCAGCGCAAAACCTGTCACCGGCACAAACCACCGGGCCCCGGGCAGAAGCTTTTCCAGCGCGACGTACGCGGCAATTCCGACAATCCAGTAGAGGTTCATGATCCCTCCGACGAAAAGCAGCAGCATCAGTGCCCAGCAGCATCCCAGACAATACGTGCCGTGCAGGATACCGGTGCGGAATGCACCGAATGTTCCGGGCCGGTTGTGATCGGCCAGAAAACGTGCGGGGCTCTGACAGTGGCGCAGGCATGCGTTTTTCAAAGCTGAAAACTGATAGGCGCCAGCCGCCAGCAGGATGCTTCCTGCGAAGACACCCGAACTAATCGTCATCATCGGCCCGTCGGACAACCCGATTTGTTCCAACCCCCATTGCAATGCGGTTGCAATCAGGCTGAACGCCCCCCAGGCCACCAGATAGCCGGATAAAAACCACAGGCTGAACGCAACCGTCCGGTGCTTTTCAGGCCCTGTCCGCTTGACCGCGATGAACAGAAGAACGGCAGGCGCAGCGCTTGGGGTCATCATGGCGATCATCATGACCCACCACATCAGAAAAATCAGCAAGGCATAGCTTGCGCTCCACGCTGCTGCCGGGCCCATTTGCATCGGGTCTCCGACAGGGCCGGCCATCCGGGTCATCTCGACCGCGGACATGTTCATCCCGACGCCAGCTATCGTGTACCAGGTTGCACCGAGGATGATAAAAAGAACGCTTCCCAGAACAATCGCGCTGTCCTGTCTCAGCAACCACTCAACCGTCCCGCCCCGGGGCGATGCGTTCTGTTTGGTCATGGGTGTTCTCTGATTATGCGCCCAAGACGCCATGGCCCGAGATGTTCAGATGCGCCAGATGAGCATGGGTTGCGTCAAAGGTCAGCCGGATCTGACCACCCGTTGTAGTCGCACTGCCCGATGCCGCCTCGGCATGGCGGTATTCAAAGCCATTCGGCAACTGTATCGACGCGCGGTGAGGTGCGCCCGATACGATATGAGGGATCGGATTGACCTCAACATCGAAAACTCCGGTAACTTTGGCGTATCCGCTGCGCTCTTCGCGGTTCCAGTTCAGTTCAATCGGAACAAACAGAGTTTCATGTTTCAAAGGCGCCATGGCGCTGAAGACATACCAGAACGTGGCCATTTCATCAGTATCCCGACCGGTCATGATTGCTTGCAACGCAGCCCGCTGTTCAGCTGTTGCGCTGTCATCAATGATAAGCTGCATCTGACCGTTGCCCTCATGAATTGGTCCCGGCCAATGATAGACCCCTGCCGCCCGAAGACCGCCCAGATCAGTTTCACCGTAGTGACCGCTTTGAATGTCAAAGACCACAACCGCCTCGCAATTGCCGTGTGACGGCAGTACGCTGAACTGACACGGGCAACCAAAGTTGCAATTGCAATTGGCCAGTTCTTCGGCCTGAATAGCCCATTCTGTCATGATAGCCCCCCAAGAAAAGTCGCCTAAAACAACTCTGCTCGTTGCAGGTTTAACGCATTCACGCTGCCTCGGCCTTCGAGCCTGAATTCGGCTTCTTGGATGGGCGAACCTATCACGAATCCGTGATATGTACAAACAAGATCGCAAATTACATGCCTTCTTTGGGCTTTATCATGTGCCGGGCTATGGGCCGGTCGCGTTCAGGTTGAGCACGGTATTCGGGATTGCATTCGGCTGTTAGACTTTCGGAACCAATTTGAAGATATGGGAGGTTGATTATGAGCTTTATGAAAACGCTGGCGTCCGTGGCCATTGGATTTGCTGCGGCCAAGGGCATGGAAAAATATCAGAAGATGGGCGGCATGGCCGGACTGCAAGACATGATGCAAGGTGCCGGCGGTGGTTTGGGCATGGATCAGTTGGGCAAAATGGCAGAACAATTTGGTCTGCCCGGAGGCGCGTCAGGCTTGCAGGACATGATGAGCAAGATGGGGGTTGGCGGCAGCACAGCCGGAGCCGCTGGTTTGGGTGGGTTGTTGAACGCCATGCAAGGGGCTGCCAAAACTGCCAATCAACACACAGGTGACATGATGGAAACCGTGTTCGGCGGCACGCCCGCGGGTGCAGCGATGGAAGAGCAGGCAAAACTCATGCTGCGCGCAATGATTCAGGCTGCCAAGGCAGATGGTGAACTTGACGAACAGGAAAAGGAAATCATCCTGGGTGAATTGGGCGATGATGTCAGCGAGGAAGAGCGCGCATTCGTGCAAGAGCAGCTGAACGCACCGATTGACGTCATGGGATTGGCGGCTGATTCTGGTGCGCCGCTCAAGACGCAGATCTATGCAACTTCCCTGGCTGCGATCCGTCTGGACAATGCGCGCGAAGCGTCTTACCTGCGGCAATTGTCCACCGCTCTGGGTCTTTCCGACGCGGAAAGGGACCAGATTCACACGTATATGGCCGCGCCAACCTTGCCTAGTTGAACCTGCATCAGATTCCTGTGCCTGTATCATCCGATTGGCCTTGACATAGGCGGTGCAGCGCGTAAAAGCGCACGCTCATAGGAATTCAACCGAAAGGCCCCTGCCTTTTCGGACGCAGGAGATAACCATGGCGAAGCCGACGACAATCAAGATCCGTCTGAACTCGACCGCGGGCACGGGCCACTTCTATGTGACCAAGAAGAACGCGCGCACCATGACTGAGAAAATGACCATTCGTAAATACGACCCGGTCGTTCGCAAGCATGTCGAGTACAAGGAAGGCAAGATCAAGTAATCTGCCATTCCATTTGGAAAATCCGAAAAAGGGCTCTGTTGCACAGAGCCCTTTTTCAGTTCCGGTTTCCTGATTTCGGCGGATGGCAGGCTGCGGCGGTCCGTTGCAGTGGCGCATCAGCGTTTGGGACAATCGCATCCCCTGCGGCTTGCTTTTTATGGGAACCTGCAAGTACGCTTCAGCAAACCGCCACAAAATGTTGACCGCCATGAAAAAAATCTTGTTATCCACAATTGCCGTTCTGACCCTAGCGGCCTGTGAAGACCCGTTTAACCGCGAAGGTGTCGGGTTTACTGGAATCGATGGCGAACCGCGCACGATTTCGGACGTACCCGGGGCCGTCGCCTTTCTGCCAGACGCGACCAACGTTCCGGCAGAGCTGGCGGAACTGCGGACAGTCACGCTTTTGAGTGATGAGGTTGACCCGTCCAAGGTGGCTTCGGTTGCAATAGACAATGGCGGGCAGACGCCAAACACTGCTGTTCAACTGCAAGGAAGCGACACAAACCTGTTCCTCAGCACTGTCAGCGTCAACGGCACCTTATTTGGTGTGCTGCGTACGCGCTCTAACAGTGTGAAGGTCGACAATTCGGTCGGTGTAGGCTTTGCGGAAGAAGCAGAGCGTTTTACCGGCTGTCTGCCGGCTGGTCAGGTCTACCGCAAAGGCACCTCGGAAAAGAGCTCGGGCTTTGCCGTTCCGCTGAATTGCAGCTAACAGATTTCTCTCTCAAGTCCCAAACCCCCGCCGAATTCGGCGGGGGTTTTTGTTTGGTTTACGGCAAACAAAAAGGCGGACCCGTAAGGCCCGCCCTTGGAAGTCGGCTATTCCGGTCGCTTATTCTCGATTGCCAAACAGTTGCAGCAGGAACATGAACATGTTGATAAAGTCCAGATACAGGCTCAGCGCGCCCATGATCGCGGCTTTGCCCAACCATTCTTGATCGCCCGAATGGGCCATTTGCAGATAGGTGTTTTTGATGTTCTGCGTGTCATAGGCTGTCAGGCCGGCAAAGATCAGTACGCCCAGAACCGAGATCGCAAACGCCATCGCCGACGAGGCGATGAAGATATTCACGATCGAGGCGACAATCAGGCCGATCACACCCATGATCAGGAATGTGCCCATTGCCGACAGGTCTTTCTTGGTCGTGTAGCCATAAAGCGACAGACCGGCAAAGGCGATTGCAGTGATCAGGAACACCTGAATGATCGATTCACCGGTGAACACAAGGAAAATCCAGCTGATCGAGACACCCATGACCGCAGCAAAGGTGTAGAACACCAGCTGAGCAGCCGCGGCCGACATACGATTGATCCCGGCGCTAAAGCCAAAGACAAACAGCAGCGGGGCAAACATGATGACCCATCTCAGAGGCGACGCAAACAGCGAGTAACCAAACGACGTCAGGTACTTGCTTTCGCTCAGTTGAGCGGCGGCTGCCGACGGATCGGTTGTGGTTGCCAGACCGGCAATTGCCCAGGCCGCTGCAAAGGTGATCAGCATGCCGACGGACATCGTGCCGTAGACTTTATTCATGTGGGCGCGCAGGCCCTGATCAATCTCGGCGGCGCGCGCGCCGGATGCCGTCCGGATCGTGTCGAATTGTGCCATCAAAGGGTCTCCCTAGTCGTCAAGTTACAGCGCCCCGGCAGAGCGGGGCGGTTTTCCCTCTAAATATCGGCAACAAGGGGCTGTGTTTCAAGAGATTCCGGGCGAAAACCGACTAAAACACGCAACAAAAATGCCAACAGGCGACTCACGGTCGCCCATCGCCATAAAAATATGAGAGTCACAGTTACCTTTTCCAGAATTGAGGTGCATCCCAGAAAAAGCGTTTTGCTTCTGCGGATGCTTCCTCGCGGGTGACACCGATGTCGTCCAGCACGGCGGCATCCAGCTGTGCCAGCTTTCGCCGCTGTCTGGACAGTTCGAACGCTTGTGAGATCAGGGACACCAAAGAACGTTTGGCTGGTTTGCAGGGATTATGGATTGCGAGTTGAGTCATAACGTGTCCTTTCCGAATTTTTGATGGTTTCGATGGGTGTCATCAATTTCCTTGATTGATATGGGTGAGTATGACATATTTTTAAAACGAATATTATTGATGGAACGCATAAGGAATCGTGAAGATGCGAAATCTGGACATTACAACCCTGCGATCTTTTGTGGCGGTGGCGGATCAGGGCGGTGTAACCCGCGCCGCCGGATTTCTGCACCTGACGCAGTCTGCGGTGTCCATGCAGCTGAAGCGGCTGGAGGAGCTGCTGGGCCTGGAGTTGCTGGACCGAAGCGGCAGGACAATTGCATTGACCGCATCCGGTGAGCAGCTGCTGGCCTACGCGCGCCGCATGATTGCCCTGAATGACGAGGTAATCTCAAAACTCACCGATCAGGCCTTTGAGGGCGAAGTGGTTCTGGGCGTTCCCCATGACATCGTCTACCCCGCGATTCCCCGGGTCCTGCAACGGTTCAATGCCGATTTTCCCCGCGTCAGGGTGCAGTTGGTGTCGTCCTATTCACTGCAATTGAAAGACATGTTCAAGCGGGGCGAATGTGATGTGATCCTGACGACCGAACCGTCTTCGGCCGATGGCGCAGAGACCATCGCAGAGCTGCCGTTGCGCTGGATCGGCGCGCCGGGCGGGTCCGCATGGCGCAAGCGCCCGTTGCCTCTGGCGCTGGGGCGGCGCTGCTTGTTCAGACCGCAGGTCATATCGGCACTGGATGCGGCCGGAATACCGTGGGAGCTGTCCGTGGAAACCGAAAACGACCGTACCATAGAAGCCACGGTCAGTGCCGATCTTGCGGTTCACGCAATGCTGGACGGAACCGAGGCCGCACATCTTGAACAGATCGACTCGGGTGGGGCCCTGCCGGATCTACCTGCACACATGATCAACCTCTACGGTGGCGAGCAGGGCCGGGATGCGGTTGTCGAAGCTCTGGCACAGTTGGTGCGACAGAACTTCAGATTGCTGGGCGGTACCCAGTTGCGGGCCGTGGTTGGATGATCGCGATCAGGGCGTGATCACAATCTTGCCCGTCGACTTGCGCTTTTTCAGCAACTGCATTGCATGTGCGACATCTTCAAGGGGCAGAACATGACTGATATGCGGTCTAATCCTGCCCTCAGAATGCCACTTGAACAGGGTGTCAAAACTGTTGCGCACAGCTTCGGGGCGGAACTTCAGATAGCCGCCGATATACACCCCGATCACGGTCAGGTTTTTGACCAGCAGATGATTGGCCGGAATCTGCGGGATATCGCCCCCGGCGAATCCGATGGGCAGCAAACGCCCTTCGGGATTGGTGGCCCTGAATGCGGCCTTGAACACATCCCCGCCGATGACGTCATAGACGACATCTGCGCCACCCAGCGATTTGACCCGCTCGCGCAGGTCTTCGGAAGCATCGATCAGATGATCGGCACCAGCGGCGAGGGCAACGGCAAGCTTGTTCTCGCCGCGCGCCTGCGCGATGACCGTGGCGCCCATGAGCTTGCCGATTTCGACGGCAGTCAGGCCGACGCCTCCCGCTGCGCCGGTGACCAGAAGGGTTTCACCCGGTTGCAGGCGTGCCCTGTGATCAAGGGCCATGTGACTGGTGGCATATGCGATCTGGATGGCGGCGGCGTCTTCGAATCCGGTGTCGTCCGGCAGCACGATCGCACGATCCGCGTCGAATACACCGTACTCGGCCAACCCACCCTGACCGGAATAGACTGCGATCCGGTCGCCTGGGCTGAGCGTTGAAACGCCAGGCCCGACTGTATCCACGATACCGGCGATCTCCATGCCCAGGGTGAATGGGGCAGGTGGCGTGTCCTGATACGCGCCCGTCTGCATCAGCAGATCGGCGAAATTCAGGCCGCAAGCTTTTATCGCGACCCGCACCTGACCTTCGCCCGGCTCGGGTATTTTCACGTCACAAAGCTGGGCAGGCGCCCCCTCGGATGGAATGCAATAGGCCCGCATATTGTTCCTCAAGAGTTTCCGACATAGGCGCGTGTGCCGTCAGAAAAGTCAATCCGTTTGCTGCGCGGGCTCAAAAGGCACCCGATTTTGAAGGAGGATTCAGTTGCAGGAAAACGGTTCTGTAAAGGCTTTGGGTAATACAACCACAAATCCCTGTCAGGGGCGTTCGATTCAACCAGCTTGAAAAAAATCTCAAAACCGGCATTATAGATAATCAGTGCTGTAAACGGGGGGCGGTACAGTCCGTATTAGGGAGCGGTTAAGGGGAGCTCTCTAAAACTGCGATATCGGACGTCGCAAAATCCCGTGCAGATGTTTGTGTAGTATAGGAGAATACCAATGACTCATCACGTCGATGTCCATGTGGGCAAGCGCGTTCGGCATCGCCGCTGGCTGATTGGGATGACCCAGCAGCAGTTGGCGCAGCAAGTTGGTATCAAGTTTCAGCAAATCCAGAAATATGAGACCGGTGCCAACCGAATCAGCGCATCCCGCCTGTGGGACATCGCCGAGGCGCTGGATGTTCCGGTCAGCTTTTTCTTCGAAGGTCTGGAAGAAGCCCAGAAAGGCGATGCGGACAAGAAATCCGTCCCTGCCGACTTGATGGGTGACAAAGAGGCTTTGGATCTGGTGCGCTCTTACTATGCGATTCCGGAAAATCAGCGTCGCCGCCTGTTCGAGCTGGCGCGGGTTCTCAGCGACGTTGCCTGACTGACTTGACTTTGTCGCGGATTGCTCGCACCTCAGGGTCATGCAACCGACGACACAGAGCGATATCGAAATTGCCGAAGAAATGGCCGAAGCTGCGCGTGAGGCCATACTCCCCTTTTTTCGTCAAACAAATCTGGAAACTACGAACAAGCTGGCCGATGGGTTCGACCCGGTCACAGTGGCTGATCGTGCGGCTGAACAGGCGATGCGGGACGTTCTGGCGCGGCGGCGCCCGGATGACGGTGTGCTGGGCGAGGAGTTCGGCGCGCATACGGGCACCAGTGGCCGCACCTGGGTACTGGACCCCATCGATGGGACCCGCGGGTTTATCAGCGGCACGCCAACCTGGGGTGTTCTGATTGCGCTGAGTGATCAGGACGGGCCTTTTATGGGTGTAATCGATCAGCCGTATATCGGAGAGCGCTTTGTCGGATCGTCTTCCGGTGCTCACATGACCGGTCCGCAGGGCACCAGAAGAATGCAAACGCGCGATACCAGGGCGCTGGATCAGGCGACTTTGTTTACCACGTTCCCTGAGGTTGGAACCCCGAAGGACCGCGCAGGGTTTCAGGCGGTGTCCGAGCAGGTACAGCTGACGCGCTATGGAATGGATTGCTATGCTTATGCGCTTCTGGCTGCCGGGCAGGCGGATTTGGTGATCGAGGCGGGCTTGAATTCCTATGATATCCAAGCGCCGATTGCCGTTATTCAGGCGGCCGGCGGTATTGTGACCGATTGGCAGGGCGGCCCCGCACATCAAGGCGGCCGGGCCCTGGCCGCAGCAAACGCTGACCTTCACGCCGCAGCGCTTGAGATACTCCGCCAATTCTGAATTCTGTTGCCCGGCGCATCAAAGGCAACTACACCGGTCATGGCCGGTTCTTGCGCCTGTTTTCCACCGGCCGACGCACTTCTTGCATGAGACGGGCAGATGCAGGAGCGCGAAATGACGGAAACCCTACTCAAGAATGCTGATCTGATCCTGACAATGGACGAGTCCCGGCAGGAATTGTCCAAGGCCGATATTCTGGTCCGCGATGGGCAGATTGCCCGGATCGGGCTGCGACTGGAAACACAGGGTGAGGTGCATGATGTTTCAGGTTGTCTGGTGACGCCTGGCCTGGTGAATACCCACCACCATCTTTACCAAACCCTGACACGGGCGGTGCCGGGCGGGCAGGATGCGCTGCTGTTTGGGTGGCTGCAAACGCTCTATCCGATCTGGTCGCGTTTCGGGCCGGAGGAAATGTTCACCTCGGCTCAGATCGGTTTGGCCGAACTGGCGCTGTCGGGGTGCACGCTCAGTTCCGATCACCTTTACCTCTATCCCAACGGCGCGCGGCTTGAGGATACGATCGCGGCCGCGTCCGAGTTGGGGATGCGGTTTCATCCGACACGCGGCGCGATGAGCATCGGCGAGACCGACGGGGGCTTGCCGCCGGATCACCTGGTGGAAAACGAAGCCGCTATTCTGGACGACATGGTACGTGTCGTGGACGCGTTTCACGACCCGTCGGACGGGTCCATGTGCCGCGTTGGCCTTGCCCCGTGTTCACCATTTTCCGTCAGCCGCGACCTGATGCGCGATGCGGCGTTGCTGGCGCGGGACAAGGGCGTGATGTTGCATACCCATCTGGCCGAGAATGATGAGGATATCGCCTATTCGCAGGCGCAATTCGGCTGCCGCCCGGGGCAATATGCCGAGGAACTGGGCTGGACCGGCCCGGATGTCTGGCACGCCCATTGCGTCAAGCTGGACGGGGCCGAGATTGATCTGTTCTCGCGCTCGGAAACAGGCGTGGCCCATTGCCCCTGTTCAAATTGCCGCCTCGGATCGGGTATCGCACCGGTGCGGGCGATGCGCGATGCGGGTGTCAAGGTCGGCCTCGGCGCCGATGGATCGGCCAGCAATGACAATGGCAACCTGATGCTTGAGGCGCGCCAGGCGATGTTGCTGCAACGGGTCGCCAATGGTGCAGATGCCATGTCGGCCCGCGAAGCGCTCGAGATCGCGACGCGCGGCGGCGCGGATGTGTTGGGACGTCCCGATTGTGGACGGCTGATGCCCGGAAAACGTGCCGATATTGCGGTGTGGGATACCCGCGGTATCGAAAGCGCGGGCAGTTGGGATCCGGCGGCGCTGCTTCTGGCGGGGCCGATGTCTGTGAAACATCTGTTCGTCGAAGGCCGCCAGATCGTGCGTGACGGGCACATAACGACCATCGATCTGCCCCGCGTGATCGAACGCCAGAACACGCTTGCCCGGGCGTTGCAGGCCTAAGCCGCCTGTTGTCCGCCGATCCAGACCTCAGCCACGGCGCGGTCATCGCCCATCATGATGGTTGGGAAGATCGCTTCCCAAACATCTTCTGCATGGGCCTCGCGCTGGGCGATGGCGGGGGTCGAGGCGAGGTCGATTACCACCAGATCCGCCTCCATCCCCTGAGCGATGTTGCCGATGCAGTCGTCCATACGCAGGCTTCGGGCGGATCCGACCGTGCCCAACCACAGCAATTGCGCCGGATGCAGGGGACGGCCGCGCAATTGGCCGATCTCATAAGCGGCGGCCATGGTGCGCAGCATCGAAAAGCTGGACCCGCCGCCGGTATCCGTGGCCAGACCGATCCGGTGGCCATCATGGATCAGCCCGTTCATGTCAAACAATCCCGATCCGATGAAGGTGTTCGACGTGGGGCAATGGATCAAAGAGGCATCGACCTCGCGCAGCCGATCCCGTTCCCGGTCTTCCAGATGGATGACGTGGCCATACAGGCCGTTCTGGCCCAACAGGCCGAATTTCTCGTAGGTATCCAGATAATCCCTTGCTTCAGGGAACAGGGATCGAACCCATTCGATTTCATCTGTTTGCTCGCTCAGGTGGGTTTGCATGAGACAATGGGGATGCTCGGCCCAAAGCGCGCCCATGGCCTCGAGCTGTTCCGGGGTCGAGGTCGGTGAAAAGCGCGGCGTGATCGCATAGGACAAGCGGTCGACGCGATGCCATTTTTCCAGCAGGGCGGCGGATTGGTCGTAAGCCGTCTGCGCGGTGTCGCGCAGCCCTTCGGGCGCGTTCCGGTCCATGCAGGTCTTGCCGGCGACGACACGCTGCCCACGCTGTTGCGCCGCGGTGAAGAAGGCATCGACGCTTTCAGGGTGAATCGTGCAAAAACTGCACATAGTCGTGGTGCCGTGGGCGGTCGTCAGGTCCAGATACCGGTTGGCGATCTCGGTCGCATAGTCGAAATCGCCGAACTTCATCTCTTCCGGGAAGGTGTAGGTGTTCAGCCAGTCGATCAGCCGTTTGCCCCAGCTGGCGATCATCGCTGTCTGTGGATAATGCACATGTGGATCGACGAACCCAGCCATGATCAGGCGCGTTCCGTGATCCTTCGTGACTGCGTCAGGATGGGCTTTATTCAGCGCATCGGCGGTGCCGACCTCTGCAATTCGCCCGTGTTCGATCACGACCGCTTCGTCCAGCCGGGTCGCCTCGGTCGGCTCTCCGTCGAAGGGTGATCCTGTGAAACTCAGAACACGCCCTTTCAAAAGCGTCTTTTGCGCCATTTTCCCTGTTCTCCACCTGTTTGGAACCGCACACCAGCATAGGCGGACGAAAGAAGTGGGTAAATCGGCGCATTGTCATTGTTTTCCGGTAGCTGCTTCTTCTATTTAAGGGCAAATCGTAAAAAAGGGGCAGAGCATGACGACAGGCAGAGACGAAGCCGGACACGATCAGCCCCGGGATGAAGACGCCTATGCGTTGGACCCCAAGGCGGTAGCGGCAATTCTGTACGCGGTGGACATAGACGACCGCGACAAGCTGGTTGAGTTGATGGAGCCGCTGCACTCGGCCGACATTGCCGACCTTCTTGAACAGATCAATCCGTTTGACCGGGCGCGCCTGATCCGCCTGTATGACAAAGAGTTCGACGGCGACATCCTGTCTGAACTGGATGAATCGGTTCGTGAAGAGGTGATCTCTGTTCTGAACCCGGATGTTCTGGCCGAAGCCGTGCGCGAGATGGAAAGCGACGATGTCGTTGACCTGCTGGAAGACCTTGAGGAACCGCAGCAGGAAGCCATTCTGGACGCATTGGAGGTTTCCGAAAGGATCGCAGCCGAGCAGGCACTGTCCTACCCCGAGAACTCGGCCGGTCGTCTCATGCAGCGGGAAGTCGTCATGGCGCCGGAACATTGGAGCGTCGGGCAAGCTATCGACTTCATGCGCGCCAATGACGATTTGCCCGAGCAGTTCTATCATGTCGTTCTGGTCGATCCGCGCCTGAAACCGGTTGCTCAGGTGACGTTGGGCAAGCTTATGGCGGCGCGTCGTGAAGTGCCGCTGATTGATCTGGCAGAAGAAGAGTTTCACATCATCCCCGTCGATCAGGATGAGGAAGACGTGGCTTATGCCTTCAACCAGTATCACCTGATCTCGGCCCCGGTGGTGGATGCGGATGGTCGTTTGGTCGGTGTCATCACCATTGACGACGCGATGGTCGTTCTGGATGAAGAGCACGAAGAGGACATTCTGCGTCTTGCCGGCGTTGGCGACGAAAGCTCGTTGTCTGACAGTGTGGCGGCAACCAGCCGGCGAAGGTTGCCCTGGTTGGCGGTGAATCTGTGCACGGCGATTTGTGCCTCTTTGGTGATTTCGCAATTCGAGGCGGCAATTGATCAATTGGTCGCGCTGGCCATCCTGATGCCGATCGTTGCGTCAATGGGCGGCAATGCAGGAACACAATCGCTCACCGTGGCGGTGCGTGCGCTGGCGACGCGCGACCTGACAAATTCGAACGTGATGCGCGTTATCAGGCGGGAACTGCTGGTGGGGATGCTGAATGGGCTCTGCTTTGCCATCGTGTTGGGGACCGTGGGGATGCTGTGGTTCGATTCCCCGCTGCTGGGTGTCGTGATCGGGTCGGCCTTGGTCGTGAATATGATCATCGCCGGGTTCGCAGGTACGGTAGTACCGGTGGTGCTGGATCGTCTGGGAATTGACCCGGCTCTGGCTTCAGGAACCTTTGTGACAACCACGACGGATGTCATGGGTTTCTTCATATTTCTTGGGCTTGCCAGCGTGGTGCTACTGTGACCGATCTGACCGATATCAAAGCCGCAGCGCGCAAAGCGGCATTTGCCCGCCGCAAGGCCGCGTTTGATGCCCGCTTGCCGGGCGCAGCCGGGCGCTTGTCCGAGGTTCTGGCAGGCTATCGCGGCGTGCCCCTGTCAGGTTACATGCCGATCCGGACCGAGATCGACCCGGTGCCTGCGATGGCCGAAGCATCGGCTTATGGCCCGGTGGGGGTACCTGTCATTCAGACAGCCGGTCAGCCGCTGAAATTCTCTCGCTGGACGCCGGACGGTGTGCTTAAGGACGGCCCGTTCGGTGCAAAAGTGCCCCAGGTGGATGACTATTTCGACCCCGAAATTCTGATCGTTCCACTGGTCGCCTTCGACGCAAATGGTGGCCGCCTGGGGTATGGCGGCGGGTTTTATGACCGAACGCTGGAAGGTCTGCGCGCCAAACGCCCGACGCTTGCCATCGGCTTTGCTTTTGATGCGCAAGAGGCTGCGGACCTGCCGCTCGAGCCAACCGACCAACCGCTGGACATGGTTGTCACGGAAAGCCGCGTGCTGACCTTCTAGCTGCTACTGTTCGAAATGGCTGCGCAAGTAATCCCAGGCATCCACCTCGGTGCCGTCCTTCAGGATGCAGACGCCATAGACACTGCCGTCTTCGTTTTTACGAAGCTGGTAGGTCCCGTCGTTTTCAATGCAAAAGGTCGCGGCGGGGTTGGGCATGGATGTCTTGGTGCCTTCAGCAGCGGCAGCAGTTGCCGCCAAAAGGCAGCCGGTCAGAACAATTGACGACTTCACGAAGAATTCCTTCTGTATTCAAGAGACGTATCGAAACATTGCCACGGCAGAATTTGATTTCAACCCCCAAGTCTGCCGTTAATTTCACGCTTCCGCCTTGTTATTGCCCAGTACAGCCCCTACGACCCGGATCATGAGGATTCTGTTTCTTGGTGATGTCATGGGGCGCGCGGGACGCGCTGCCGTTCAGCAGCATTTGCCGCGCCTGCGCGACGAATGGCGGCTGGATTTTGTCGTGGTCAATGGCGAAAACGCGTCGAACGGCATGGGGCTGACCGGAGATCACGCCAGGCTGTTGCTCGACGCCGGAGCGGATTGCCTGACGCTGGGCGATCATGCGTTCGACCAGAAAGACATGCTGCAATTCATCGAGAAGGAACAGCGCATCGTACGACCCGTGAACTTCGCCAAAGGCGCGCCGGGGCGGGGTCATCGGCTGTTCACGGCGCCGGGGGGGCGCAAGGTTCTGGTGGTTCAGGTGCTGGGTCAGGTCTTTATGAAACGCCCGTTCGACGATCCGTTCTCGGCTATCGAACCGATCCTGAAATCTCATCCCAGAGGCGGGCAGGCGCAGGCGATCATCGTGGACATGCATTGCGAGGCGACGTCCGAGAAGATGGCGATGGGGCACTACTGTGACAAACGTGCAAGCCTTGTGGTGGGAACGCATACCCATGTCCCGACGGCGGATTCCCAGATTCTGCCGGGGGGCACTGCGTATTTGACCGATGCGGGCATGTGCGGAGATTACGATTCGGTCATCGGCATGGACAAGCAGGAGCCCATGCGCCGGTTCATCACCGGCATGCCCAAGGCGCGCTTTACCCCTGCAAACGGCGAAGCCACACTAAGCGGCGTGTTCGTGGAAACCGATGATCGTGACGGACAAGCCAAAACCGTGCGCATGGTGCGCGTCGGAGGGCGCCTGGAACAAGCCGGGCCCGAATAGTCATCGTCAGGCTTGCTCTGTCGGGCGCAATGCGTGAAACTGCATGTCATCAGGCGCTTGGGCCCGGGTTCGGACAGAATACCACGAATGAATTTCCTTTCACTGACAGACACAGGAAGCGCAGTTCTGGCGCTGGTCATCGTTGCGGGCATGTTTATCATGTTCCTGCGCGAGGTTTATCCGACCGAAGTCGTGGCCATTGGCGGTGTCTCACTGATGCTTGTAACCGGCATTCTGCCCTATCAGAGTGCGCTTGCAGTTCTGTCCAACCCGGCACCCTGGACGATTGCCGCGATGTTCATCATCATGGGGGCTTTGGTGCGGACCGGAGCCCTGGATTCGTTCACCTCGACCGCGCAAAAGCAAGCTCAGGTGAACCCGCGTGTCGCAATCGCTTTGCTCATGGGGTTTGTCGTGCTGGCCTCGGCGGTGGTTTCGAATACGCCAGTGGTCGTGGTGATGATACCGGTCTTTGTGCAAATCGCCCGCACCCTGAATGTTCCCGCGTCCAAATTGCTGATTCCGCTGAGTTATGCGGCCATTCTGGGCGGCACGCTGACATTGATTGGCACGTCCACTAACCTGCTGGTCGATGGTGTGGCCCGCGCGCAGGGGATGAAACCCTTTACGATTTTCGAAGTCACGCCGCTGGGGATCGCGCTGGTGATCTACGGCATGATCTATTTGCGGTTCATCGCGCCGAAACTGTTGCCCGAGCGGGACAGCATGGCGTCGCTGCTCAGCGACCGGTCCAAGATGAAGTTCTTTACCGAGGCCGTCATTCCGCCGGACAGCAACCTGATCGGGCGCGAAGTGACCGGCGTGCAGTTGTTCAAACGCCCCGGCGTGCGCCTGATCGATGTCATCCGGGGGGATGAGTCGTTGCGACGCAACCTGAAAGGCGTCGAACTTAAGGTCGGCGACCGGGTGGTTCTACGCACCGAGATGACCGAGCTTCTGAGCCTTCAGCGCAACAGGGAACTCAAACGCGTGGATCAGGTATCGGCCGTTGAAACCAAGACGGTTGAGGTGTTGATCACGCCCGGATGCCGTCTGGTGGGTCGGACCCTTGGGATGATGCGGCTTCGGCGTCGTTATGGCGTTTACGTGCTGGCGGTGCACCGCCGCAACCAGAATATCGGTCGTCAACTGGATGACTTGGTGGTCAGGGTTGGGGATACGCTGCTTTTGGAAGGTGCCCCGGCGGATATCCAGCGGCTGGCGGCGGAAATGGACATGGTGGACGTCACCCAGCCATCGGCTCGTGCCTTCCGTCGCAGCCACGCACCGATTGCGATTGGGGCTCTTGTAGGGATTGTTGCCCTTGCCGCGCTGGGCATTGCGCCCATCCTGTTGTTGTCGATTGCGGCCTGCGCCGTGGTTCTGTTGACCCGTTGTATCGATGCGGATGAGGCGTTTTCTTTTGTGGAAGGTCGCCTGTTGGCGTTGATCTTTGCGATGCTGGGCATTGGGGCTGCACTGGACAGTTCGGGCGCGGTTTCTCTGATCGTCGAGGCCGTTGCGCCGGGGCTCAGTGTCTTGCCGCCATTCCTGATTATCTGGGCGATTTACCTGCTGACCTCGGTGCTGACGGAACTGGTTTCCAATAACGCCGTGGCGGTTGTGGTCACCCCGATCGCCATCGGTCTGGCTCAGGCGGTCGGAATAGATCCGCGCCCACTGGTCGTCGCGGTCATGGTGGCGGCCTCGGCGTCTTTTGCAACTCCGATCGGATACCAGACGAACATGATGGTCTATGGCCCCGGGGGCTACAGGTTCACCGACTTCATGAAGGTCGGTGTGCCGCTGAACCTGACGGTCGGATTGTTGGCGTCTCTGCTGATCCCGTTGATCTGGCCGTTATGACATCGGCACAGATTTGCCGCTTTATCCGCGGCGTACTTGTAAATGTCGGATGAACAGCAATCTTTTGTAGAAATATAACTTTAAGGGGTACTGCCATGCTGACATTCGGCCGCACCATGTTTCCTGCGGTTGCTTTCGCCACCGTTTTGAGCGGCGCATCGCTTGCCGGAACCGTCGAAGGAACTGCAACCTACCGAGAGCGTATTGCGCTTCCGCCTGACACGACCTTGTTCGTCGAGCTTCAGGATATCTCATTGGCGGATGCGCCGGCCGAAACGCTTGCCGCGCAGAGATATGCTCTGAACGGAGTTCCGGCGCAGTTCGAACTGACCTATGATGACGCATTGATTCAGGACGGGCGCAGATACGCCGTGCGTGCTTCGGTCATGCAAGGGCAAAAGCTGTTGTTCACCACGGATACCGTTTATCCGGTTCTGACACATGGGGCCGAGAATTCAGCTGACCTGCTGA
The DNA here is from genome assembly GCF_017872515.1 of Ruegeria sp. HKCCE3926. NCBI lineage: Bacteria > Pseudomonadati > Pseudomonadota > Alphaproteobacteria > Rhodobacterales > Roseobacteraceae > Ruegeria > Ruegeria sp. HKCCE3926. Next base: position 292,716 of record NZ_JAEDOU010000001.1, read on the forward strand.
TGATACAGGTGCAACACCAAGGTGCCGTGATGCTGGAAAACACCGAATGGGTCGCTTCGGGCCTCAATGGTGCGGCTGTCGAGACAGAGAAACGTCCTGAACTTGCTTTTGGGCAGGGCGGGGCATTTTCAGGCAGCGGAGGTTGCAACCGGTTCAGTGGCCAGGCCGAGATTTCTGACAATCGGATTGCGTTCCCGGACAATATGGCTGCAACGCTCATGGCTTGCCCACCCCCGATGGATGAGGTCGAGCGGCAGTTTCTCAAGGCGATGCAAAGTGTCACGACCTTCGCGATGCAAGGCAACGCGCTGGCCTTGCTGGATGCTCAGGGTGAGCCGGTGATCAAAATGATGCGCAAGTAATAGGGCAGGGCTGTCACGCGATGGCCCTCGATCGCCCGGCGTTGCGACCCGAAAAGATGCAGCCGCCCAGGAAGGTTCCCTCAAGCGCGTTGTAACCGTGATAACCACCGCCACCGAATCCGGCGACTTCGCCGGCCGCGAACAGGCCCGGCACAACCTGACCATCGGTGCCAATCATCTGACTGTCCAGATTGGTCTGCAAACCGCCCAGTGTCTTGCGGGTCAGCACGTGCAGCTTGACCGCGATCAGCGGGCCATTCCTGGGGTCCAGGAACTTGTGCGGTTTGGCGGTGCGGATCAGCTTGTCGCCGCGATAGTTGCGCGCCGCCAGGATCGCCATCATCTGCGCGTCTTTTGAGAACGGATTGTCCACCTGTGAATCCCGTGCTTCGATCTGGGCGCGCAGATGCGCCTCGTCGATCAGACCCCCGCCCAGATGGTTCATGCCGCTCACCAGTTCGGTCAACGTGTTGGCGACGACGAAATCCTCGCCCTTTTCCTTGAACGCCTCGACCGGGCCGGTGGCTTTCGACCCCGACAGGATGCGCTGCCGGATCACTTCCTTCCAACTGCCTGATGTGAAATCGGGGTTCTGTTCAGACCCGGACAGGGCGAATTCTTTCTTGATGACCTTCTGCGTCAGGACGAACCAACTGTATTCATAGCCGGTGTTCAGGATTTCGCGCAGGGTGCCCAGCGTGTCGAACCCGGGCAGGCAGGGGGGCTGCAACCGGTTTCCGCGCGCGTCGAACCACATCGAGCTGGGACCGGGCAGAATGCGAATGCCATGGTCGGGCCAGATCGGATCCCAGTTGCGCACGCCTTCGGTGTAATGCCACATGCGGTCTCCGTTGATGACATGGCCACCGGCCTTTTCGCTGATGGCGATCATCCGACCATCCACATGGAAGGGCACACCCGCCACCATGTCCTTGGGCGGTTCGCCCAGGCGGTCGCGGGGCCAGTTCTGGCGCACCATCTCGAAATTGCCACCGATCCCGCCCGAGGTGACGATGACGGATGGTGCATAGACCTCGAACTCGCCCACCTCGTCACGGTTGGTCTTGCCGCCGCGTGGGGCCGCATCATCGGCCAGAACCTCGCCCGAGACGCCCTTGGCCTCGCCGTTCTGCATGATGATATGGCTGACCTGATGGCGGAACTTCAGCTGGATCAGGCCGGCGCTGACATGGTCGCGGACCCGGCGGATGAAGTGTTCCAGTACGCCGGGTCCGGTGCCCCAGGTGATGTGAAAGCGCGGGACGGAATTGCCATGCCCGTTTGCATAAGACCCGCCACGTTCAGCCCAACCCACGACCGGAAACCAGCGCAGGCCCATGTCATGCAGCCAGGGGCGCATTTCACCGGCGGCGAACTCGATATACGCCTCGGCCCATTTGCGGGGCCAGGTGTCTTCTTCGCGGTCAAACTGCGCGCTTCCGATCCAGTCGCGCAATGCCAGATCGTGGCTGTCGCGGATACCCATGCGGCGTTGTTCCGGCGTGTCGACCATGAACAAGCCGCCCAGGCTCCAGAAGGCCTGGCCGCCCAGAAAACCTTCTGGTTCCTGATCGAGTATGATTACCTTCTTACCTCGGTCGCCCAGTTCGGCGGCGGCGGCCAATCCGGCCAGACCAGCACCGATTACGATCGCATCAGCAGTGTTGTTTGTCATAACGGTCCTTTCAGCGCCTGCGGAACCAGACAAGAAACGGCAGAACCACGGCGTACATCGTAATGCCATAAACTGCCGAGGGCAGGGCCAGCGGGCTGAACCCGCTTTCGGTATTCGTGATCAGCGCCGCCAGTGTAATGCCCAGCGTGGAGTTTTGAATTCCGGTTTCGATCGAGATCGTCTTGCACTCATTCCAGGACAGGTTTGATATCCGCGCCAGCCCGAGCCCGATGAACAGCAGGGCGATATTCAAAGAAATCAAACCTGCGCCCATGATGCCAAGATTGTCGACGAACAATTGCCAGTTCCCGGCCAGTGCTGCGGCAACGATCAGCACGAACAAAACGGTCGCGAGCGTCGACAATCCCGGCTCTACGTGGTTTGCAAACCCTGTTGCAAAGTTGCGAATTCCGACCCCGATGGCCACGGGCAGCGTTGTTATCAGAAACAATGCAACAGCCAGACCGGTGATCGAAACCTCGGGGGCTTCGTCGCCCATGAAGTGCCTGATCGACCACGCGGCCAGTATTGGCACGGTCACCATCGACAAAAGGCTGATCACGGCGGTCAGGCTGACCGAAAGCGCGACATCGGCTTTGGCGAGCTTGGAGAGGATGTTGCTGGTTACGCCGCCCGGGCAAAAACTGAGCAGCATGAAACCAACCGCGATCTCGGGGGGCAATGCAAAGATTTTGACCGTCACAAAGGCCGCGACTGGCAAGAGAACAATCTGGCTTGCCGCCCCGATGGCAAAGGCGCGTCGTCGGCTCAGGACACGACGGAAGTCTGCCACCTCCAGCCCGATGCCCAGAGACAACATGATAATGGCAAGCGACACCGGCAAGCCGACATTCAAAAGCAAATCCAAGGACAACTCCTCCCAAAGTTGCGTCAGATCAGCCTATGCGAGGGGGCAAGGCGCAGGCAACCGCGCCGTTGGGTCATTCGTATCGCCGAACGAACCGGCGCAGGATCTCGCCCGGCTGCGTGACATCGGCCGAATGGCAGTGGTCGATTAGTTTTTGCGCGTCTTCAGGCGGGAAATAGCCGTGGTTCTTGTAGATATTGATGCGCTGTTCAAAATCCCTGGCGTCGGCTTCTGGGTGGAACTGCGTGGCGTATACGTTCTGCCCCCAACGGATCATCTGGAACGGGCAGGGGTCTGACGCGACAAGGTGCACGCATCCCTCTGGCAGAGCCTGAACCGCTTCCTTGTGGCCAACGAAAGCGTCGAAGGTGGGTTCCAACCCGGCGGTCAACGGATCCTGCCGCCCCTCCGGGGTCAGGTGGCACGTGGATGGTCCGACGGGTTCGCCATACCGGGCCTTGCTGACGTCGCCGTCCAGGTAAGCCGCCAGAATGCCAAGGCCATAGCAGCAGCCCATGAATGGGTGATCCTGTGCGATGATCTGCGGCATCAATCCCATGATCGCAGCCTCGATCCGGGCATCCAGCGGGGATTTGGTCGCCGGGTCGTCACTGACGCATCCCGGTCCGCCGCCTACGATGACACCGGCATACTCCGTGACATCCAACCCTTCTGGCAGGTCGTCGCAATCCAAACGGATGCGATGCGTCTGTTCAGGAGACAACCCGCTCCGGTTCAGGATCGAGGCATATTCGGCGTCGGACGCATCTGTTTCGGGGCGCAGTTGCAGGATCAAAAAGGGTTTCATGCGCAGCCTTTACCGGTCACAGCGGCCAGAATACAAGAATGGCGGGAACAGAAACGGCTATGATCAGCACTTCCAGCGGCAATCCCATGCGCCAGTAATCTCCGAACCGATAGCCGCCGGGCCCCAGAACCAGTGTGTTGTTCTTGTGCCCGATGGGGGTCAGGAATGCAGCCGAGGCCGCAACGGCCACGGTCATCAGGAACGGGTCGGGTGACACCTCGAGCGTGCGTGCCATCTGTATCCCGACCGGCGCGGCGACAATGGCGGTGGCGGTGTTGTTCAACACGTCCGACAGAGTCATCGTGACAACCATCAATACGGTCAGAATGGCCCAGGCGGGCAGACCATCGGTCAGCTGGATCAGGGCGTTTGCGATCAGCTCGGTGCCGCCCGAGGTCTCCAAAGCACTGCCCAGAGGGATCATAGACCCCAGCAGTACGACCACCGGCCATTCGATGTGATTGTAAATGTCGGTGATCGGCATGATCTTGGTCAATACATAGGCAATCACGACCAGCCCCAAAGCAATGGGCAGATAGATCAACCCTACACTTGCGGCCAAAACAGCGGCGGCAAACAGACCGATGGCCAACCCTGCCTTGTCGTTTGCAGTAACGTTCAGCCCGCGTCCGGCAAGGGGCAGGCAACCCAGCCATTCCGTAACATCCGCAGCGCGGTCGCGGGGGCAGAGCAGCAGTAGGATATCGCCCGGTTCCACCTCGGTCTTGCGGACCTGTTGGGTGATCCTGCGCCCCTGGCGTGAGATGCCCATCAGAACGGTGCTTTGCCGCCAGGCCAGCCCAAGCCCTTGTGCCGTGCGACCTGTGATGCGCGCGCTTTCCGGCACGACGACTTCGATCACTTCCAGCCCGTCACCCTCAGCCGTCAGCAATTCCTGCCGGCGCGTGTCCGAAAAGTCGAGATTGAGCGCCGCGCGAAACTCGTCCAGCGCTTCGGGTCGGGCTTCCAGAACCAGCGCGTCACCTTCTTGTAAAACAGCGTGCGCCGACCGGCCATAACGACGCTTGCCATCCCGGATTAATCCGATGATGGCCACGTCCGATTTCTCGGCCACCTCATAAAGCTCGCTGACCCGTTTGCCGATATGGGCGGATTCCGGGGGAACGGTCAGCTCGGCGATGTACTCGGCCAAGGTTTCCGATGTCTCGGCCTGCGGTCCGCGATTGGGGATCAGGCGCCAGCCTACCAGTGCGACAAAGGCAAGACCGGCGATCGCGGCCAGCCCACCGACCGGGGCAAAATCGAACATGTGAAACGGCTCGCCCAGTGTTTCGGCCCGGATCGACGCGATGATGATGTTCGGAGGTGTGCCGATCAGCGTCGCCATCCCCCCCAGAATAGTGGCAAAGCTCAGCGGCATCAGCGACAGGCCCACTGATCGTCCGGCCTTGCGTGCGGTCTGAATGTCCACGGGCATCAGCAGCGCCAGCGCCGCTACGTTGTTCATGAAGGCCGACAGAACCGCACCGATCCCACCCATCAGGGCGATATGCGCGCCCAGACCCCGCGAGGCATCCACCAGCGTGCGGGTGATCAGGAACACTGCTCCGGACCGGACCAAACCGGCAGAAACCACCAAAACCAGCGCCACGATGATGGTGGCCGGGTGTCCGAACCCGGCAAAGGCTTCATCCACCGGCACGACGCCCAGCACGACGCCGATCATCAGCGCGGCAAAGGCCACAAGGTCGTATCGAAACCGGCCCCACAGCAGCATTCCGAAGACGGTGATGAAAAGCGCAAAAAGAATGATCTGGTCTGTCGTCATGCCGTCACCATACTAGTCGGTGAAGCCGTCGCAAGCCGCTCTCTTGATCCTGCCCCCTGCAAACGTCTATATGAGCGCCGAACACGCAATCACGATGACGAGGACGCATTATGGCAGGCCACTCAAAATGGGCCAACATCCAGCACCGCAAGGGGCGTCAGGACGCCGCGCGGTCCAAACTGTTTTCCAAACTGTCGAAAGAGATCACCGTTGCCGCCAAGATGGGCGACCCCGATCCCGACAAGAACCCGCGCTTGCGTCTGGCCGTGAAAGAGGCCAAGTCGAACTCGGTTCCCAAGGATGTGATTGACCGCGCGATCAAAAAGTCCACCGCCGGTGAAGGCGACGATTACGAAGAAATCCGCTACGAGGGCTATGGCCCCAACGGCGTGGCCGTGATTGTTGAAACCATGACGGACAACCGCAACCGCACTGCGTCGACCGTGCGTTCGACCTTTTCCAAGAACGGCGGCAATCTGGGCGAGACGGGCTCGGTCGGGTTTATGTTTGAACGCAAGGGCGAAGTGATTTACCCGGCAACGGCGGGTGACGCAGACACCATTTTCGAAGCCGCCATCGAGGCCGGCGCGGAAGATGTCGAAAGTTCAGAGGATGGCCACATCATCTGGTGTGCGGATACGGATCTGAACGACGTTTCGAACGCGTTGGAAGCCGCGCTGGGTGAATCGGAATCCACCAAATTGGTCTGGAAGCCGACCACCACGACCGAGCTGGGTCTGGAAGACATGCAAAAGCTGATGAAGCTGGTGGACGCGCTGGAAGACGATGACGACGTGCAGCGTGTCACGACCAATTTCGAAGCCTCGGATGAGGTGATGGCACAGCTCTGAGTTGTTGCGGATCTTGACGGCGAAACCCGGCTCAACGGCCGGGTTTTTTCGTTTTCGGACAGTTTTGAAGAGTTGTTGGCTGAACCCTTCGAAACGCATAGGCTGGAAAAACCCGGAATTTCCGGGACAACACCACCGAAAGATCCGCGATGGATGCGACTGCTGAAAAGGCCAAGCGAAACGTGCCGGTTCTTGCTGGGCAGAGCATCGTGTCTCAGGTTGCGTGGACTCTGGGCAGCCCATCGGTGGTTTTGCCGTTTCTGGCCGTGTCATTCGAATTGCCGATGTTCGTGGCGGGCGCGCTGGTTTCGGTGCGAATGATTGGCAGCATGATTTCCGATTTCTTTCTGGCGCAATCCGTCGCGGCGAAATCGCAAAAGAAACGCGCCATTGCCCTGACCGAAGCGATCATCGGATCCTGTCTGGTTTTGGCGATGGTGGCCGCCGCGACCGGGATCGTTCCGTTGATCGCAGTGGTGTTCGTGGCGGTATTTTTCGTGATCGGTCTTGTGGACGAGGTTCAGAACCTGATGTTCACCGATCTGCTGGGCGATCATGTCCACTCGCGTTCGCGAATGGTCCTGCATTACCTGCAACTTGGGGGCGGAGGCTTGTGTGCCATCGGTCTTGCCATGCTGGTGCATCAGATCACCAAGGAAAACCCACCTTTTTCCCGCCACTCAACCATGATCGGTGTATCGGTTGCGTTCTTCATGCTGTCAGGGCTTTTGATGCTGGCCATGACAGAGAATGCCCGCTCGGCGGAGTCGGCAAACAAGACCGGACCCACAGCAAAGCTGTCGTTCAAGGCCAATGCCCGGGGTATTCTGGGCATGTTCGAATACTCGTGGTTTCGGCGTTACATGGTCATGCGAATGCTCTTGGTGGCTGTTTCGCTCTCTGTCCCGTTCTTCGCGCTGATCGCGGCCGAGGCGCATCACAGCTCGGCCAAGGGACTGACCGCGATGATTGTTTCATCTGCTTCGGGCTATCTTGTGTCCGGGCCTTTGTGGCAGGTCGTGAACATGAAGTCTCATCGTGCCGTCATGGTGGTCGGGACACTGATGGTGGCCGCAACCGGTGGCGTTCTTCTGGCATTTCACGACTTGGGTATCGATCACGATGTGCATCTGCACGCGATCGCGCTGTTTGTCGTCACCGTTGCGGTGACCGGGATCAGCAGCGCGCGCAAGCTCTATTTCCTGGACGTCGCGCCCAAGGAACAGCGCGTTCAGGGATCAGCCGCGATCAAGTCTTTTACCCGTTTGTTGGCGGTGCTGCTTTCGGCGGCTCTGGCCGCGGTCGCCCATATGCACGAGGTTGCATTGGCCGTCGGGTTCATAGTCGCGGCCAGCCTGGTGGCCTGCGTGACATGCTATCTGACGATGTCGCCGGGCCGAAAGGACGCCTCTGGCACACAGGGCTGATGCGGCTCCGCCTAGAAAAAGGAAGAAATCTCGTCCAGGGGCTTTTTCAGCTTTGCAACGGACGGCACGGTCGCGGTTTCCGAGGGATGTCCAACTGCGATGATCATTGTCGGTTTCTCTGAAGCGGGCCGACCCAGCGCATCGGTCAGAAATCGCATCGGGTTCGGGGTATGTGTCAATGTGCTGAGACCGGCGTGATGCAACGCCGCCAGCAGAAAGCCGGTGGCAATGTTCACACTTTCTGGCACATAGTAATTCTTGTACCGCGTCCCGTCTTCGAATTGCCCCCAGCGTTGGGCAAAGACCACGATCAGCCACGGGGCGATGGTCAGATGTTCCTTGACTGCGTTTGTCCCGATGGGTTCCAGAGCCTTGATCCATTCATCGCCCGCCGCTCCCGCGTAAAAGCGACGCTCTTCTTCCTCGGCTTCCTCGCGGATGCGCAGTTTCAGCTTGGGGTCCGAGATGGCAGCAAAATGCCAGGGCTGGTGGTTTGCACCTGACGGGGCCGTTCCCGCGGTGCGCAGGCAGGTTTCGATCACGTCACGAGCCACCGGGCGCGTGGAGAAGTCCCGAACGGTATGACGTCGCCGCATCTTTTCAAAAAAAGCCACTGCCGCGTCCTGCATGTCCGCATCACTGATCTCGCATCGGTCGGGCAGGGGAATGGGGTCATAACTGAGGGCGTCGCGCGAGAACATTGGTTCCTCCAATCGAATGAGTCTGACTATTTGCCTTGTGACGGTAGTAAAACCCGTTGCGCAGCATGCTGGACTGCCTGTGTAAGGGGTTTGAGCGCCGGGGCAAGAACCCGCCCGACCTGCCAGCTGAGCGCGATGTCCAGTGGCGCATCTGGAACGATCGGGCTCAGAAGTCCGCGCGCCATGGCGTCTTGCACAAGGGCTGCGGGGTTCATGCCCCAGCCAATTCCGGCGACTGCGGCATCAACGAACCCTTGCGAAGATGGCAGGAAGTGGAAAGGCGGTGACAGATGTTTGCCGGTGTGATGTGCGATCCACGCTTTTTGCAGACCGTCCTTCCTGTTGAAGACAAGGCAAGGCGCTTTGCTGAGGGTTTCCTCGGTCACGCCGTTCTTGAACCAGGTGTTGACAAATTCCGGGCTGGCGGTGGGCAGATACCTCAACACGCCCAGCTCAATCGCGTCGCAACCGCTCACGGTTTGTCCGCCGACAGTGACGGCGGCGCTGACCTCGCCGCGCCTCAGCCAGTCTGCAGAATGATCCTGATCGTCGATCACAAGGTCGAACAGCAGGTCGGGCACCCGCGCCATCGCGTCAATGAACCAGGTGGCCAGAATGTCGGCGGGTACCGCAACGCGAACCCTTGCGGACCCGGGTTCTTGTACCAGAGCCAACTCCCGTGCCAGCTGCGCCTCGAGCAGACCGACATCTTCAGCGTAACGTGCGATGCGCTGCCCGGCTGGCGTTCCGGTGCAAGGGGTTCCCCGATGGATGAGCGAGGCGCCCACGCGATCCTCCAGCGCTTTTATCCGCTGGGATATCGCCGAAGGGGTTACAGCCAGTTCCGCCGCCGCCGCATCAAAGCTGCCATGGCGCAGAATGGCTGACAAAGCGGCCAATTGGTGAGGGTCCAGCAGCATTAGCAAAACTTAACTGAGGGCAACATCTTTAATTTGATAGATCGTATCGCGGCCATTAGTCAACGCAATGGCAACGCAGGAGATACCATGCCTACATCCGTGATCGCCGGTTTCGCGCTGGGTTTCAGCCTGATCCTCGCCATCGGGGCGCAGAACGCCTTTATTCTGAGGCAGGGCCTGCGGCGCGAGCATGTGTTTTTTCTGTGCCTGACCTGCGCGGTGTCTGATGCCATCCTGATCGGAGCAGGCGTAGCAGGTTTTGGCACACTGGCACAGGCCGCACCCTGGTTCGAAACCGTGATGCGATACGGTGGGGCGGCATTCCTGACCTGGTATGGCTTGCGCAGTCTTCGGTCGTCCTGGCTGGGTGGTTCGGTGATGGAAATCGGCAATGGCAAGCGAACCAGCCTCAAGGCTGCGCTGCTGACGGTTTTCGCGTTCACCTGGCTGAATCCGCATGTATATCTGGATACGGTCGTGCTGATCGGCTCGATCTCGGCCCAATATGACGACCGGCTTGGTTTCGCCCTCGGCGCGATGACATCCAGCTTTGTATTCTTCTTTTCGCTTGGCTATGGGGCAAGCATCCTGTCGCCTGTTTTTGCGCGCCCCAGGGCGTGGCAGGTGCTGGACGCAGGGATTGGCGTGGTCATGTTGGGTATCGCGCTGAAACTTGTTACCATGTGAAGGGTTGTTCCCGGCCGGGTTTCGGTGTTCAACCTTGAACATGACTTCATCCACCGTATCGTCCCGTCCGCTTGCCGGCATGTTCTGGATGTTCGCCGCCGGCTTGTCCTTTGTTGTGATGACCGCGCTGGTGAAGTCGCTGGGCACATCGATGAATTCCATCCAGGCCGCCTTTCTGCGATATGTGCTGGGGTTGGTGTTTCTGTTGCCGGCCATGCGGTCGATCATGGCGACGCATCTGACCCCCCGCCTGCTGACGCTGTTCGGTCTGCGAGGCGTCGTGCATGCGGTTGCGGTCATGCTCTGGTTCTTTGCGATGACACAGATCCCACTGGCCGAAGTTACAGCCATGAATTACATGACTCCGGTTTACGTCACACTGGGGGCGGCCCTGTTTTTGGGCGAAAAGCTGGCCTTTCGCCGGATTGCTGCGATTTTGGTCGCTCTGGTTGGCGTCCTGATCATCCTGCGGCCCGGGTTTCGCGAAGTGTCATCAGGCCATCTGGCCATGCTGGGAACGGCCCTGACCCTTGGGGGGTCGTATTTATTGGCCAAGATTCTGGTGCGAGACGTACCGCCTGCCGTCGTTGTGGCACATCTATCGATCTGGGTGACCATTGCCTTGATACCCTTTGCGATCGCCGTTTGGACGCAGCCAAGCCTGCGGGATATCGGGGTTCTTTTTCTGGTGGCCAGCTTTGCGACCGCCGGGCACTATTTCATGACCCTGGCGCTTCAGGCGGCGCCAGTGGCCGTCACGCAGCCGGTGACGTTTCTTCAGCTGATATGGGCCACGATCCTGGGCGCCGCGGTTTTCCATGAAAGCGTTGACGTGTGGGTTGTCGCGGGCGGCACGCTGATCCTTGCCGCCGTGAGCTTTATATCGTGGCGCGAATTCATGTTGAACCGCAAGGACTTGACGCCTCCGAGTATTGCGCCGAAGCTGTAACGACATCGCTTTCTGATTTTTCATTAATTGACGAGTCAATAAAAACCCCCTAGCGTGGTCCCGTGACGCCTGCTCAAGGGGAGAACGATGCCAAAAGTCGGAATGGAGCCAATCCGCCGGGATGCGATTGTTCGCGCGACAATCGCTGAGCTGGGCGTGAAGAAATCCCTTGATGTAACCGTCAGTCAGATTGCCAAACGTGCGGGCATGTCCAGCGCGCTTGCGCATCACTATTTCGGCGGCAAGGATCAGATCTTTCTGGCCGCCATGCGCCGGATCCTGTCGGACTTCGGCGAAGAAGCAAGGGGCGAGCTGAAAGCGGCTACGCCGGACCAAAGGGCGCAGGCGATCGTCAGGGCGTGTTTTGCGCCTTCTTGTTTCACACCCGATGTGATCGCGGCATGGATGACCTTCTATGTGCTGGCTCAGACAAATGATGATGCCCTGCGCCTGTGGCAGATCTATCAGGCCCGCATCAAATCCAATCTGACCCACGCCCTGCGGCACAAGTTGGCTGACCCGCAGGAGGCGGCCGAGAACATGGTTGCCCTGATTGACGGTCTGTACATCCGCGCCGCACTCAGCGCCCCTGAAGAACCGCAACTGGCCGTGAACCACGCGATGCGTGTGCTCAACACTCTGCTCGAGGCTGAAAAATGACAAAACCGAACATTCTGATCCTGATGGTGGATCAGCTCAACGGGACTCTCTTTCCAGACGGTCCCGCTGATTGGCTTCACGCTCCGAACCTGAAGAAACTGGCGGAACGGTCAACCCGATTTGCCAACGCTTACACGGCGTCGCCCTTGTGCGCGCCCGGGCGGGCCAGCTTCATGTCCGGTCAATTGCCGTCGCGAACCGGCGTCTATGACAACGCGGCCGAGTTTCGCAGCGATATCCCCACATACGCGCATCACCTGCGCCGCGCGGGCTATTACACCTGCCTGTCGGGCAAGATGCATTTCGTCGGTCCTGATCAGCTGCACGGGTTCGAAGACCGCCTGACCACCGACATCTACCCAGCCGATTTCGGCTGGACCCCGGATTACCGCAAGCCGGGTGAACGCATCGACTGGTGGTATCACAACATGGGGTCCGTTACCGGCGCGGGCGTTGCCGAGATTTCCAACCAGATGGAATATGACGACGAGGTCGCCTATAACGCCAAGGCCAAGCTTTATGATCTGGCACGCGGCAAGGATGACCGCCCGTGGTGCGTGACCGTCAGCTTCACGCACCCTCATGACCCGTATGTTGCCCGCCGCAAATACTGGGACCTTTACGAAGATTGCGCACATCTGCTGCCCGAGGTCGCCGATCTGGGTTATGACAATCAGGACCCCCACGCCAAGCGCATCTTCGATGCCAATGACTGGCGCAGTTTCGACATTACCCAAGAAGATATCCGCAAGTCGCGCCGCGCCTATTTCGCCAATATTTCCTATTTGGACGACAAGATAGGCGAAATCCTCGAAGTGCTGGAAACCACCCGGCAAGAGGCGATCATCCTTTTCGTTTCGGATCACGGGGACATGTTGGGTGAACGCGGGCTGTGGTTCAAGATGAACTTCTACGAAGGTTCGGCGCGAGTGCCGCTTATGATCGCGTCGCCTGATCTGCCCGCCGGCCGGATTGATGCTCCGGTGTCAACAATTGACGTAACGCCGACCCTAGGGGCGCTGGCCGGCGTAGACATGGCCGAGATTGCCCCCTGGACCGATGGCGAAAACCTCGTGCCGTTGGCACTGGGCGAAGAACGAACCACACCGGTAGCCATGGAATACGCGGCCGAGGCATCCTACGCGCCGCTGGTCTCGTTGCGATATGGCAAGTGGAAATACAACCGCTGTGCGCTGGACCCTGATCAGTTGTTTGATCTTGAGGCCGACCCGCACGAACTGAACAATCTGGCAGACAGCCCCGAACACGCAGGTACGCTGCAAACACTGCGTGCCAAATCCGAGGCCCGTTGGGATCTGGATCGCTTCGACGCCGAAGTCCGTGCCAGCCAGGCGCGGCGTTGGGTTGTGTACGAAGCGCTGCGGCAGGGCGGATACTACCCGTGGGACTATCAGCCGCTGCAAAAAGCGTCGGAACGCTACATGCGCAATCACATGGATCTGAACATCGTCGAGGAAAACGCCCGGTTCCCACGCGGCGAATAACCTCTTCATCTTTTCGAAAATACTCCCGCCGGAGGCATCCAACCTTCTCGGCGGGGCAGGAGTTGTGGAAATGGAAGCAGATTTTGTCATCGTCGGCGCAGGGTCCGCAGGCTGCGCAATGGCATATCGTCTGAGCGAGGCCGGGGCCTCGGTTCTGGTGATCGAACACGGCGGCACCGATATGGGGCCGTTCATTCAGATGCCGGCGGCGCTGAGCTATCCGATGAACATGTCGCGCTATGACTGGGGCTATCAGTCCGAGCCCGAGCCGCACCTGAACAACCGCCGCCTGGCCTGTCCGCGCGGCAAGGTGATCGGCGGGTCGTCCTCGATCAATGGCATGGTCTATGTTCGCGGCCACGCGCGCGATTTCGATACCTGGGCCGAAATGGGGGCTGACGGTTGGTCTTACGCGGATGTTTTGCCTTATTACAAACGGATGGAAACCTGGCACGACGGCGGCCACGGGGGCGATCCGGCATGGCGCGGCACTGACGGTCCGCTGCACGTGTCGCGCGGCCCGCGCGAGAACCCGTTGTTTCAGGCCTTTGTGGATGCCGGTCAGCAGGCCGGTTACGAAGTCACGGGCGACTACAACGGTGAAAAGCAGGAAGGCTTTGGCCCGATGGAGCAGACCGTCTGGAAAGGGCGGCGCTGGTCTGCGGCGAATGCCTATCTGAAACCCGCGCTCAAGCGCGACAATTGCGATATCGTGCGCGGTCTTGCGTCTCGGGTTGTCATGGAAAACGGCCGCGCCACAGGGGTCGAACTGATCCGTGGCGGCAGGAAAGAGGTCATCAAGGCCCGGCGCGAAGTTGTTCTGGCGGCATCGTCGATCAATTCGCCCAAGCTGCTGATGTTGTCCGGTATCGGCCCAGCGGCGCATCTGGCCGAGCATGGGATCGACGTCGTGGCGGATCGCCCGGGGGTTGGTGCTAACCTACAGGACCATCTTGAGCTGTATATCCAACAGGCGTCGCTGCAACCGATCACGCTCTACAAGCACTGGAACCTGTTCAGCAAGGGCCTGATCGGGGCGCAATGGCTGTTTACCAAAACGGGACTGGGCGCATCGAACCAGTTCGAAAGCGCTGCGTTCATCCGGTCGAAGCCGGGCGTGGAATACCCCGACATTCAATACCACTTCCTGCCGATAGCGGTGCGCTATGATGGGCAGGCCGCTGCCGAGGGGCACGGGTTCCAGGCGCATGTCGGCCCGATGCGGTCCCCGTCACGCGGGGCGGTCACATTGCGCTCTGCCCAAGCCGCAGATGCGCCGGTGATCAAGTTCAACTACATGAGCCATGAAAAGGATTGGGAGGATTTCCGCACCTGTATCCGGCTGACCCGCGAAATCTTTGGGCAAGCCGCCTTCAAGCCCTTTGCGGGCAAGGAAATTCAGCCCGGTTCCGCTGTCAAAACGGATGAAGAGCTGAACGCCTTTATCGCGGAGCATGCGGAAAGCGCCTATCACCCCTGCGGTACGTGTCGGATGGGGCGCGCGGATGACAAGAATGCGGTAGTCGACCCCCAAGGCCGTGTCATCGGCGTGGACGGGTTGCGCGTTGCGGACAGTTCAATCTTTCCGCAGATCACCAACGGCAACCTCAATGCGCCGTCTATCATGGTGGGTGAAAAAGTGTCGGATTCGCTATTGGGCAAAGATCCGTTGCCGAAGGCCAATGATCGTCCGTGGATTCACCCCAACTGGGCAACCGCTCAACGTTAACCTTTCCAAACGGCCCCCGGTTGAATGCGCGTGAAATACCGCGCATATCGGGGGCATGTTAAAGATTTGTTTAACCTTTGTTCTTCTGCTGCCAGGTCTGACCCATGCCGCAGAGCACCTTGCGGGTCGGGTTCACGTAATCGATGCGGACACCTGGAATGTCGGTGGTGTTCGGGTGCGGCTGCACGGTATCGATGCGCCCGAACTGGATCAGACCTGTCAGGATTCCGACGGATCAAGCTGGCCGTGCGGGGCGTGGGCCACTCATATGGTTCAGAAGCAGTTTCAGGGACGGATGACCACATGTGTCCCGGTGGATCGGGATCGCTACGGTCGCATCGTTGCTCGGTGCAGCGTGGAGCGCGAAGACGTCGCCACCCAGATTGTAGAGCAGGGCTTGGCCTTTGCGTACCGCAAGTATTCGGACACGTATGCAGGCGCCGAGCGGGTTGCGAAGACTGGAAGCAGGGGATTGCACAAAACTCAGATTCAGGTGCCTTGGGTGCACAGGGCGCGCAAGAAACCGAAATCCTCTGATGTATGCATTATTAAAGGAAATGTTTCGTCAAAGGGCGAAAGGATCTTTCACGAACCGGGCCAGAGGTACTATTCCAAGACCCGGATCAGCGCAGCCAAGGGCGAGCGATGGTTTTGCTCTGCTGCCGAAGCACGTGCAGCGGGTTGGCGTGCTGCGCGACGCTGAATTCTGAATTTTTACTGTATGAAATTGATCCGCGTCAAAGTGGGCGGCGCGTCACGCTTCTACCACTGATATGCAACGACATATTAAGGAGCGAACAGACATGTCCCACACCCCGCATGAACTGGCCGAAGAGTTTCCGGACAAGGTTGAACTGATGAGCCAGCTCAAGCAAACGGACGCGCATTTTGCCCGTCTGGCTGATGAGTATCACGAGGTCAATCGCGTTGTGCATCGGGCTGAAACCAACGTCGAACCCATGGAAGACCTGGCCGAAGTTGATTTGCGCAAGAAGCGGGCAGCGCTGAAAGACGAAATCTGGGCGATTTTGTCCAAGGCCTGAACATTATGGCCGGGGGATACTGTCCCTGTCCTTTCCCGGCCCCGGTCGGGGCTCCCCCGGTTAATTTCTGGCCATACGAACTCAGGTGACTTCGTATGGCAGGGTGCCGCGCGTATGGGTGTCGATGCTGAGCCGACGTTCCAGCGGCGGGACCGAGCGCTGATGGCAGTTTTGCCGCTCGCAGATGCGGCAGGAAATGCCGATGGGCTCGTAAGCGCTGGCGTTGTTTATGTCGAGGTTGTCGGCATACACGAGCGCCGGGGCGTGGCGTACCTCGCACCCCAGCGCAATTGCGTACCGCCTGACCGGTGCGCCGAATGAACCACCTGATTTCGACACATCCCGAGCCAGCGAGATATAACGCACACCATCCGGCGTTTCTGCCAGTTGCCGAAGGAAATGGCCCGGCGTTTCAAAGGCCCGATGCACGTTCCAAAGGGGGCATGCGCCACCAAACCGTGCAAATTGCAGACGCGTGGCCGAGTGCCGTTTCGTGATTGTTCCGGCCTGATCCACGCGGACAAAAAAGAACGGGATACCTTTTGCACCGGGGCGTTGCAGCGTCGACAGTCTATGCGCAACCTGCTCAATCGATGCGCCGAACCGGTTGCTGAGCAGCTCCAGATCGTGGCGCTCTTCCTGAGCGGCGGTCAGGAATGCGGAGTAGGGCATCAAGGAAGCGCCGGCGAAATAATTGGCGAGGCCGATCTTGGCGATGGACCGCGCCTCTTCGCTTTGGAACTTGGCAAAATCCAGTGTCGCTTCCAGCAGCTTGTCCTGACTGATCAATGCGACCTGCAACAGCAGTTGAAAAACTTGCGTTTGCGGAGTCGAGCGGGAGGAAAGGCGCAGGATTTTGCTTTCAGCGTCATAGGTGCGCAAAGGGGCGATGTCAGAGAACATCACTTGAATGCCGCGCTCAGTCAGGCTGTTCAAAGCCGCCTGCCGGATACTGCCCGGGTTTTCCGCGCGATTGGCGAACAGCTCTGCCGCCCGGTCCACGGCGTCGATATAGTTGTCGCAATAGTGGAAGAAGTCCCGCACCTCTTCCCAAGGGCTGGCCTGCATTCGGGCGTCTTCCCGCCCCAAAGCTTCGTCCAGTGACGCGAGGCGTTCATGCGTTTGCCGGTAGGTTTTGTGCAGCTCGATAAATGCGCGGGCCAATGCCGGGGCGTTTGATGCCGTCAGGCGTAAATCGGCAAGTGGCGGCAGAATATCCGCAAAAACCGGGTCGGCCAAAGCTTCGCGCATGTCCGACACCAGTCGCTCGCTGTCGCCGGTGCTGAGCTCGGTGACATCCATGCCGAATTCTTGTGCCAGAGCCAACACAACCGTGGTCGAGATCGGCCGGTTGTTGTTCTCCATCTGGTTCAGATATGGGAGTGAAACACCCAGTTTCGCCGCGAATTCGCGTTGTGTCAGGGCCAGTCGCGTGCGCATTTCACGCAGTTTCGCGCCGGCATAGAGCTTTTGGGTGGCCATGAGGTACCTTTGCAAATTTTCTATTTTGGAAGACTAACTTTGCAAAGTTTTCGGGGCAAGTGGTCACAGCCCCAATTGCCGTTCTCGCCGAATGACGGATCCAATTGCGAAAATCGCCAGAACTGCGGAGGTGAGCATCAGCCAGAGCAACGGCATGGCTCCGGTTTCCCGGGTCAGCAGGGTGCCTGCCAGCGCGCTCAGGCCCGCGCCGCCCCCCAGCATGATTGCGCCGCTCAGCCCCGAGGCGGTTGCGGCCAGATGCGGACGAACAGACAATGCGCCGGAAGTGGCATTGGGAATGGCCATGCCGTTTCCGACGCCCACAAAGGTCATCAAGCTGAAAAAGCTGAGTGCGGTGCCCAGACCTGTGAGGAACAAGGATGCTGAAAGCGCGACACCCAAAGCGTTCAGCAGGCTGCCCCACAGCACCATCCGGTTGATGCCAATCTGCATGGAAAAACGACCGCTCAGAAAGTTGCCAACAAAATAACCGACTGCCGGTGCACCAAAATAAATGCCGACCTGTGCCGCGCTTAGTCCGAACAGCTCGGTTCCAATAAAGGGCGCGCCACCGAGATAGGCAAAGAAGGTGCCCGAAGACAACGCGCAGGACAGTGAATAGCCCCAGAACCGTGGCGAGGTCAGAAGTTCAGGGTATTCCTTGAACTGCTGAACAAGGGTCTTGCCGCTTTTGGCTGACGTTTCGCCAAAATCCGCGAAGGTCAAGGCAAGCGTCAATCCACCCAGGGCGAAAGGCAGCCAGAAATTCGCTTTCCAGCCAAAGCTTTCCTCCAGCAGCCCGCCGATCGCCGGGCCGATCATCGGGACCACGGCCATACCCATTGTCACATATCCGATCATCGATGCCGCCTGATCCTGATCGTACATATCCCTTACCGCGGCTCGGCTGAGAACCATGCCGACAACCACGACCGCCTGGCACATTCTGAACGCCAGAAAGATTTCAACGTTGGGGGCATAGATGCATCCAAGCGTGGCCAGCAGGAACAAGCCGATCCCCCACAGCAGAACTGGCCTGCGACCTGCCTTGTCGGCGAGCGGCCCAATCAGGATTTGCAGAACGGCATTGACCAGAAGATACAGCGCGATCGACAGCTGCATGACCTTGTAATCGGCGCCAAAATACGCGGCCATGTTCGGCAGGCTCGGCAGAAACAGGTTCATGCTCAGCGCAGACAAGCCCGCGAGCAATACCAGTGTCGCCAATGTGGGTGGTGTGCGGCGAACCGCGCGAGAGCTGAACTGCATGGTTCACATGTATAGTCATGGAATTTGGGATTGCCAGCAATCCAGCGATCTCAATAAGAGACTTTGCAAGTTTACAGTTATCCAGATTGTTGTTGCTGAATATTTGCAAATTTGCCGAAAAGGGCTTTGGATGAGAGGCGCAAAGGGGTAGGGTCCCGGCAAATTTTACAGGGGATAATCGTCATGAAAGACATCCTTTCCGAGTTGGAAAACCGCCGCAACGACGCACGACTGGGCGGCGGGCAGAGGCGGATTGATGCCCAGCATGCGCGCGGAAAACTGACGGCGCGAGAGCGGATCGAGTTGTTGCTGGATGAGGGCAGCTTTGAAGAATTCGACATGTTCGTCAGTCATCGATGCACCGAATTCGGAATGGAAAAACAAAAACCTGCAGGTGATGGCGTTGTCACCGGCTGGGGTACCATCAACGGCCGCATGGTCTATGTGTTCAGCCAGGACTTTACGGTCTTTGGTGGGTCGCTGTCCGAGACGCATGCCCAGAAGATCTGCAAGATCATGGATATGGCGGTGCAAAACGGAGCACCAATTGTCGGAATCAACGATTCGGGCGGTGCGCGAATCCAAGAAGGCGTGGCTTCGCTGGCCGGGTATGCCGAAGTGTTTCAGCGCAACATCACGGCCTCGGGGGTGGTTCCGCAGATCAGCGTGATCATGGGCCCATGCGCCGGCGGTGCGGTTTACAGCCCCGCGATGACTGACTTCATTTTTATGGTCAAAGACTCGTCTTACATGTTCGTGACGGGCCCCGACGTGGTCAAAACGGTTACCAACGAGGTTGTAACGGCTGAAGAACTGGGTGGCGCCTCGACCCACACCAAGAAGTCCTCGGTCGCCGACGCCGCGTTCGAAAACGATGTGGAAGCATTGGCAGAAGTGCGCCGTCTGGTGGATTTCCTGCCGCTCAACAACCGCGAAAAACCTCCGGTGCGCCCGTTCTTTGATGACCCTCACCGGATCGAGGATTCGCTGGACACTCTGGTTCCGGACAATCCGAACACGCCCTACGACATGAAGGAACTCATCACCAAAATAGCCGATGAAGGCGATTTCTACGAAATTCAGGAAGATTTCGCCAAGAACATCATCACCGGCTTTATCCGGCTGGAAGGTCAGACCGTAGGTGTGGTGGCGAACCAGCCGATGGTTTTGGCGGGATGTCTGGATATCGACAGTTCGCGCAAGGCGGCGCGGTTCGTGCGGTTCTGCGACTGTTTCGAAATTCCGATCCTGACGCTTGTCGATGTGCCGGGCTTTCTGCCGGGCACACAGCAGGAATATAGCGGCGTGATCAAGCACGGCGCAAAGCTGCTTTATGCATATGGCGAGGCGACCGTGCCCAAGGTCACGGTGATCACGCGCAAGGCGTATGGCGGTGCCTATGTGGTTATGGCGTCCAAACACCTGCGCGGCGATTTCAACTATGCCTGGCCGACAGCCGAAATCGCGGTGATGGGTGCCAAGGGTGCAACCGAGATCATTCACCGGGCAGATCTGCATGATGCGGAAAAGACCGCACAGCATGTCGCCGATTATGAAGATCGGTTTGCAAACCCCTTTGTCGCCGCCGAACGCGGGTTCGTCGACGAGGTCATCATGCCGCATTCGACCCGCCGGCGCGTGTCCAGAGCCTTTGCCAGTTTGCGCGGCAAACAGCTTAAGAACCCATGGAAAAAGCACGACAATATTCCGCTTTGACCCATTCGGGGCGGCGTTGTCCGCCCCGGTTGTTGGCACCGGTAGTCCGATTCTGAGCAGGAAATGCTCAAAATTGCGGCGGAATTGACAAAAAGCGACAAATAGTTGAATGATCCGACCCGTCAGACATAGAACCGCGCAGGCCAAAAGCACTGCGCGCGCGATCCCGGAAGGAGGAGCCTGCCTTCGGTGGGTCCGGGATCGTGCCATATGTCTGGTATTGTGCGCGCTCGGCGCTCCTGTTTTTGCCCAGACAGACAGTTCGTTGCCGGTACCGTCCGGTCAGCCCGTGCATCTGAGCGATGTCCTGCTGGACAACAACCCCGGTGAGCTTTGGGTGCGCTTTCGATTTGTCGCCCCGAAGATCGGAGCATCAGTGGGACGGATCGGCTATGATGTGGCGTCCAGGGATATGGAGCATCTGTGCCAGGTTCTTGCCGTTCCTTATGTGGCTCTGCACGAATTGCAGCCATCCAGAGTTGTCATTTCCCTGTCTGATCGCCCGGTGGAATTCGGCGACACCGCTCCGGACGCGACACAGTATTTTGAAGCCTACCGGCTGGAGCAGTCCCGTTGTATCTGGGAAGGGCTTTGACCATGAACTCACGCTGTCATGACGTCAAAGCTTCTCAGACCAACGGTGCGGCTTTGGAGGTGCGCAACATGATCCCATCCAAGTTCGGGTTCGAACTATTTTTGACTGCAAAACAAAGCTGTGGAGTGTCGCCATGCTGAAACATCGCGGGTTTCCAGGGCGTCTTTCAGGCACCGATTTTCAGTTCACTATTCGCCGCGCCAATCCCAAGGGTGTGACGCCGCTGACGCGGCGGGAACGGTTCCGGGATCGCAAACCGGCGGACAAACGTGCCGATGCCGCCTTCATGGAGGCCCTTTGGGCGCATTTCGGCGATCAGCCGTTCGAGAGGGGCAACCTGGATGCCGGACGTCTCAGCTGGCTTTTTGGGCGCGAAGTCATCCCGGCGGAAGATCCTTTTGATCCGGCCAGCTATGACGCGATGCTGGTGATCGATGTGGACGCCGCCCGTGCGTCCTTTCCCGACGTAATCGACGGGACAGGCTGATCGTGATCCAGGCCGCCGCATATCAGCCCTTCAAAACCGGTTTCGGGATGACCCTGCCCGAAACCGGGCAGGATCCGTGTGCGGCGTCAGAAGTTCAACTGAGCGGCCAGCTGAACGCGGCTTCCGTCAAAGGTTCTGCCGGTCGGCGCGTCGTTCCGTTCGCCATAGATGTACTCGGCGCTGAGTGTCAGATCCTCGGTTGCCTTGTAAAATGCGTTGACGTGGATCGTTTCCAGCTCGGTAAACGACAGGGTTCCGGTCGAGGTCGGCAGGTCATAGTCTTCTTTGCCGTATGCAATGCCAACATTCCATTTCGGGCTCAGATCCTGCCGGAATTCGATGGTGTATCCATCCACGTCATTGGCCTGGCCGTTCACGATGGGATCACCAAGGCCGATCAGGTACGGGCCGAGTGCCTCGCCGTTCACATAGTTGACCTGGAACAGACCGCCCTGCCATGGGCGAACCGAGCCGGAAATCGTGAACCCGGTCTGATCAACTTCGACATTGCCGGATTCCGCCTTGCCATAAAGGCCGGACACACGTGCGACATAAGTCCCGTCATTGTATTCGGCGGATGCGGTCAAAACCGGATCGTCCGAGTTCGAACCGCCGACATTCTCTTCGATCGAAACGGCGAAGGACGTGTTCGTTCCGAAAGAGTTGGTATAGCGAACCTGCGGAACCCGTGCGAAAGGGATACCAACGGGGCCGTTGAATTCCACCGAGGTCGGGTAGGTGTCCAGCGGCATGAAGTTGGTCCAGGTCTGTCCGATCAGCCAGTTGTCACCGATGGTGATATTGGCGTGGCGTATACGCAATTCGGCCGTTCCGCCGGAACCGAACAGATCCAGTTCCAATTGTCCGCCGATATCGCCGATACCGCTTGGGGTGGTGGTGCGCAGACCGATCCGCGATTGGCGGACGGTGGCACCAAATGTACCATCGGTCGCGGCCGACGGTTCCCCGATGACATTCACGAACGCCGTGTCGCCCTGATCGAACTCGAAATCGTAGAAGAAGTCGGCCTTTACATAGCCATAAACGTCCAGAACGGTGTTACCGATGCGGAAGTCACCGTTGGCAGGGCTGGCACTGGCGGATTCCAGCGCCTCGACCCGGGCGCGCAAGGCGTCAAGTTCGGCTTGGGTTTGGGCATCCTGAGCAAAGGCAAGCGTGCTGGTCACACAAAGCGCAGAGGCAGCAAGCAGGAGTGCCTTTTTTCTAGTCTTCGTCATGTGGGTGTTCCTTTGAGTGCGAGTGTGCACAAGGACCGTTTCACGAGGTGCAAACCTTGGGAAATCACGAGAATGGGAAGTGAAGGCTTTGATTTTTCAAGTAAATGTGTGTTTTTTACTGCGCTGAAACACGACGTCTTGAGCCGCTTGGATAACGCATTGGCGCAAGGCGGTTCTGTATGTCCAACGCTGACCGAGAGTCGTGATGCTGCAACCGCGAAACGCGCGGGAAGCGGCTTGATCTGTCACGAAACTGTGACGGTAAAGCGGCCTCAAACGCCCGAGCAGTATCGAACCGGAATAGGCGCGAAGTTGCGCGGCATTTCCGGGTGTGGGCAGATTCCAGCCGAAATCCCGATTGGAAACAATACTGTGTTTGCCGGCAATATTGTGCTGTGCAAACTGGATGAGCCGTGCGGCTCTACTTTGCCTGCGCCGCACATGCACCTACTATTCCGTACCCCTTCCTTGCGCGGGCAGGCTTGTGTTCCCCACATAGTCCTGTCCGCGTTTTTCTTTTTGCCTGTCACGGACAAAAAGAGGCAAAATCCCGCACAAAAATCGCCGGCGCGTCCGTTGATATTGAATAACAGGGTGTGTTTCGCGCATCTGACCCGAAAAGGACCAAGAAACCAAAAAGGGCAGATACTATGCGATTCTCACGCTTCATCCTTGTTGCGACGACCTGCGCGGGTCTGGCCGCCTGCGGAGACACCACGGGCGAACAGGCAATCCTCGGCGGCGGTGCCGGGGCAGTGGGGGCGGCCGTCCTCAACGCGGACCCGTTGTTTGGCGCAGCAGTCGGCGCGGCGGGCAACGTGCTGTACTGCAAGACACAGAACACCTGTAACTAACGCATATTTTGCGGGGCGCATGTCGTCCCGCCCGTCATCGCGCATCACGCCGTCGTGGGGATTGTTCCCTGCGGCGGCGTTTTGCGTTTCCAGAACACCAAGCCAAAGGACGTTCCATGTTCAATAAGATCCTGATCGCCAACCGGGGCGAGATCGCCTGCCGGGTTATCAAGACCGCCCGCAAGATGGGTATCGGCACCGTCGCCATTTTCTCGGACGCGGACAAGAACGCGCTGCATGTGTCGATGGCGGACGAAGCCATCCATATCGGCCCGCCACCTGCAAACCAGTCCTATATCGTTATCGACAAGGTGATGGACGCCATCCGCCAGAGCGGCGCGCAGGCGGTCCATCCCGGTTATGGTTTCCTGTCCGAAAACGCCAAGTTTGCCGAGGCGCTGGAAGCCGAAGGTGTGGTTTTCGTCGGTCCTCCGAAAGGCGCGATCGAGGCGATGGGCGACAAGATCACCTCGAAGAAAATCGCGCAGGACGCGAATGTGTCGACGGTTCCCGGATATATGGGGCTGATCGAAGACGCGGAAGAGGCGGTCAAAATCTCGAACGAGATCGGCTATCCTGTCATGATCAAGGCCAGCGCCGGCGGCGGCGGCAAGGGCATGCGGATCGCGTGGAATGACGACGAGGCGCGCGAGGGCTTTCAGTCGTCAAAGAACGAAGCCGCAAGCTCGTTCGGGGATGATCGGATCTTCATCGAGAAATTCGTGACCCAACCGCGTCACATCGAAATTCAGGTTCTGTGCGACAGTCATGGAAACGGCATCTACCTTGGCGAGCGCGAATGCTCGATCCAGCGCCGGAACCAGAAAGTCGTGGAAGAGGCGCCGTCGCCGTTTCTGGACGAAGCGACGCGCAAAGCCATGGGGGAACAGGCGGTGGCCCTGGCCAAGGCCGTGGGCTATTCCAGCGCGGGAACGGTAGAGTTCATCGTTGACGGTGAAAAGAACTTCTATTTCCTGGAAATGAACACGCGTTTGCAGGTTGAACACCCTGTCACCGAACTGATCACCGGCGTTGATCTGGTCGAACAGATGATCCGCGTAGCAGCGGGTGAAAAGCTGTCGATCACGCAGGACGACGTGACACTGACCGGATGGGCGATCGAAAACCGCCTGTACGCCGAGGATCCGTATCGCGGTTTCCTGCCCTCGATTGGCCGTCTGACCCGGTATCGTCCGCCGCAGGAGACGGCAGCCGGGCCGATGCTGGCCAACGGCAAATGGCAGGGGGATGCGCCCGAAGGCGATGTTGCTGTTCGAAATGACACCGGCGTCTATGAGGGCGGTGAGATCAGCATGTATTACGACCCGATGATTGCCAAACTGTGTACCTGGGCTCCGACCCGTGATCAGGCGATCGAGGCGATGCGCGTGGCGCTGGACAGTTTCGAGGTTGAAGGCATTGGCCACAACCTGCCGTTCCTGTCCGCCGTGATGGATCATCCGAAATTCATCAGCGGCGATATGACCACGGCCTTTATCGCCGAGGAATACCCCGACGGGTTCGAAGGCGTCGAACTTGCCGAGGCAGACCTGCGCCGGATTGCGGCGTCCTGCGCGGCCATGCATCGCGTCGCAGAAATTCGCCGGACCCGCGTGTCGGGCCGAATGGACAATCACGAACGCAAGGTCGGCACCGATTGGGTTGTCTCCTTCGGGCGCGAGATCCAGTGGCCCGTCAAGGTTAACGCGGATCAGGACGGGGCCACGATCAGGTTTGACGACGGTCAGGAAATGCGGGTGACGGGTGATTGGACACCGGGTGATCAACTTGCCGTCATGACGGTCGATGAAGCGCCGCTGGTCATGAAGGTGGGCAAGATCTCGGGCGGGTTCCGCATCCGTAACCGCGGCGCGGATCTCAAGGTGCAGATACGCACCCCGCGTCAGGCCGAACTGGCGCGGCTGATGCCTGAAAAACTGCCGCCGGACACTTCGAAAATGCTGCTGTGCCCGATGCCCGGCCTGGTCGTGAAGATCGACGTCGAAGTGGGGCAGGAGGTGCAGGAAGGTCAAGCGCTGTGCACCATCGAGGCGATGAAGATGGAAAACATCCTGCGCGCCGAGAAGAAGGGCATCGTTGCCAAGATCAATGCAGGCCCCGGCGACAGTCTCGCCGTGGACGAAGTGATCATCGAGTTCGAGTGATCATGACCGCGCTTTTGCCATACCCGTCAAAGCCTCCGGCATTCTGTGCCGGGGTCTTTCGGGGTGGCGAAAGCGGTCAGCCGCCTTCGCGCCGATCGCGGATTTCGCGTTCGCGCAAGGGGGTCTTGTCGATGGATCGGCCAATCTCGCGCACGCTCCACGGAGAAGGTTTGCGCAGTTTGACCACGCCGTCCTTGTCGACGAATACCATCTGGAACCCGCGCGGGCGCAGCTGTGACCGGATCGGAGACCGCGCCGATGGGTCGGTGTCGGTCAGAACCACCACGTCACGCTCACGCATTGCGGCTTCGCCCTCGACCAGCATGTCGATCTGTTGCTGGAACCGCGGGTCCGCCGGCGTGTCGGCAAAGACTACGATAGGTCGGTTGACCCAAAGAAACTCGCTGAGTTCGCTGTCACCCACCGGGCGGACAAAACTGTCATCCGTCGTCGCCGTGCCATCCGCCGCCCAGACAGACATCGGGATTAGTGCCAAGAAAACAAAGGCAAGCGTGCGTGTCATGTGGCCTCCTGTTCCTTCGAATATAGCCTCTGTGACACCGATTGCGACCGACGATTTGTACCAAACACTCAAAATGTCGCGCTTGCGGCTGAATGAAACGGCCAAGCGCAAGACCTCAATGCGGAAGCTTTCGACTGCCGCCATCCGAATTGACAAGAGGAAACCGAAATGACCGACACCAAGGATTGGAAAGCGCTGGCCGAGAAAGAGCTGCGCGGGCGTCCGCTGGACGACCTGACCAAAGAGACGCTGGAAGGCATTGCGGTCAAACCGCTCTATACGCAGGAAGACACCGCTGGTTTGCCGCATATGGGTTCGCTGCCGGGCTTTGGTCCGTTTACACGCGGTGTGAAAGCCACGATGTATGCCGGCCGTCCGTGGACGATCCGTCAATATGCGGGCTTTTCGACCGCCGAAGAATCCAACGCCTTCTATCGCCGCAACCTGGCGGCGGGCCAGCAGGGTGTTTCGGTTGCCTTCGATCTGGCCACCCACCGCGGCTATGACAGCGACCACCCGCGTGTCGTCGGTGACGTGGGCAAGGCCGGTGTGGCCATCGACAGTGTCGAGGACATGAAAATCCTGTTCGACGGCATTCCTTTGGATCAGGTCTCGGTCTCGATGACCATGAACGGCGCGGTGATCCCGATTCTGGCGAACTTCATCGTGGCAGGAGAGGAACAGGGGCACGACAAATCGGTTCTGTCCGGCACCATTCAGAACGACATTCTGAAGGAATTCATGGTGCGAAATACCTATATCTATCCGCCCGAGCCCTCGATGCGGATCATCTCGGACATCATCGAGTATACCTCGAACGAGATGCCCAAGTTCAACTCGATCTCGATCTCGGGCTATCACATGCAAGAGGCCGGCGCGAATCTGGTGCAGGAGCTGGCCTATACCCTGGCCGACGGGCGCGAATATGTCCGTGCAGCGACACAGGCCGGGATGGACGTGGACAAGTTCGCAGGCCGTTTGTCGTTCTTCTTTGCCATCGGCATGAACTTTTTCATGGAGATCGCCAAACTACGCGCCGCGCGCACGCTGTGGCACCGGGTGATGACCGAGTTCGGCGCGAAATCCGAACGGTCAAAAATGCTGCGCACCCACTGCCAGACGTCAGGTGTTTCGTTGCAGGAACAGGATCCTTACAACAACGTGATCCGCACCGCCTATGAGGCGATGAGCGCGGTTCTGGGCGGGACCCAATCGTTGCACACCAACGCATTGGACGAGGCGATTGCGCTGCCCACCGACTTTTCGGCGCGTATCGCCCGGAACACGCAGCTGGTGTTGCAGGAAGAGACCGGCGTGACCGATGTGGTCGACCCGCTGGCGGGGTCTTATTACGTCGAAAGCCTGACCAATGAGCTGATCGAGAAAGCCTGGGCCCTGATGGAAGAGGTCGAGGAAATGGGCGGCATGACCAAGGCCGTGGCCAGTGGTATGCCCAAGCTGCGCATCGAGGAAAGCGCCGCGCGCCGCCAGGCGATGATCGACCGTGGCGAAGAGGTGATCGTCGGGGTCAACAAATATCGCAAGGAACAGGAAGATCCGATCGACATTCTGGACGTCGACAACGTGGCGGTTCGCGAAGCGCAGGTCGCGCGTTTGGAACGTATCCGTGCGACCCGTGACGAAGCCGCTTGCCAACAGGCGCTGGACGCTTTGACCAAGGCTGCCCAAGAGGGCGGAAACCTGCTGGCCGCCGCCGTCGAGGCCGCCCGTGCCCGCGCATCCGTAGGAGAGATCAGCATGGCAATGGAAAAGGAATTCGGCCGCCACCGCGCCGAAGTGAAAACCCTGGCCGGCGTTTATGGCGCGGCCTATGAGGGCGACGAAGGCTTTGCCGCGATCCAGAAATCCATCGAGGAATTCGCCGAGGCCGAAGGCCGCCGCCCGCGTCTGCTGGTGGTCAAGATGGGGCAGGACGGTCATGACCGTGGGGCCAAGGTGATTGCCACCGCGTTCGCCGATATCGGGTTTGACGTGGACGTTGGCCCCTTGTTCCAGACCCCGGCCGAGGCCGCGCAGGACGCGGTGGACAATGACGTGCATGTGGTCGGCATTTCCTCGCAGGCGGCAGGGCACAAGACACTGGCTCCGCAACTGGTGGAAGAGCTGAAAAAGGCCGGGGCCGAGGACATCATCGTGATCTGCGGAGGGGTGATCCCACAACAGGATTACCAGTTCCTTTATGATCATGGGGTCAAGGCCATCTTTGGCCCGGGCACCAACATTCCCGAGGCCGCTCAGGACATCCTGCGCCTGATCAGCGAAGCGCGCGGCTGAAGAAGGTCGGGTTTTTCGTCAGATCATCTTGTGATCGTGCCTCTTTGGCGAAAACATACGGCCAGATCCGCAAGGGTCTGGCCATTAACTTGCAGGAGGTGGCACATGTTACTGGATCATCTGGCCGTCGCGGGCGAAACGCTTGAAGAAGCGTCTGCGCATATCGAACAGGCGCTTGGCGTTGCGCTGCAACCCGGTGGGAAACACGAAAAATTCGGGACACATAACAGGCTGCTGGGTCTCAGGGATGGGCTCTATCTGGAAGCGATTTCCATCGATCCGCAGGCGCACCCTCCGGGCAGGCCGCGATGGTTCGATCTGGACAGTTTTCAGGGCGGCCCGCGTTTGACGAACTGGATATGCCGGGTCCAGGATATCGAGGCCACACTGTCGATCTTCCCCGATGGCACCGGAGAGCCGATCGACCTGACCCGGGGCGCGCTGCGGTGGCGCATGGCGGTTCCACCAACCGGGCGCTTGCCGTTCGACAACCTGTTTCCCGCCCTTATCGAATGGCAGGGCGATCTTCACCCGGCCGACATGCTGCAAAACAGCGGCTGTCGGCTGCGGCGTTTGGTTGTGTACCACCCGGATGCGTTGACGCTGGCCAGACATCTTGGTGCATTGGATCAGGTGGTGTTCGACACCGGCCCGGCCGCGCTCAGGGCGGAGTTCGAGACGCCTCATGGGGTCCGGGTGCTGGAATGATCATTCGCCCGGCCATGGCGGCGGATGCGCCCGAAATCGCCAGGATCACCAATGCGATCATTCGTGAGTCGTTGATCACCTTCACGACCGATGAGCGCAGCACAACGCAAATCACCGAGGATATTACGGAGCGGGGCACTGGATTCCTGGTCGCCGAACATGATGGGCAAGTTGTTGGTTTTGCCACCTATGCCCCGTTTCGCGCGGGCCCCGGATACGCGCAAACGCGCGAACATTCGATCCAGTTGTCACCGGACGCGCGCGGAAAAGGCACTGGGCGGGCTTTGATGCAAGCGCTCGAGGCGGCGGCACGAACCGACGGGGTGCATGTGTTGGTTGCAGGCATTTCCTCGGCCAATCCGGGCGCCGTGGCGTTTCACGCGGCGCTGGGCTTTTCGCAGGTTGGTCGCATGCCCGAAGTTGGGTTCAAATGGGGTCAATGGCTGGATCTTGTGCTGATGCAGAAAATTCTTTCGCCTGAATGATCTGTCGCACCTGACAGTCCCGAATTGTGACGCTAGTGTACGCCCATGTCGATCTGGACCCGCATATCCGATGCGCTCAGCGCGCTGGCCCAAGGCGAAAGCCTGGCCGCAGTTTTTGAAAAGCTGCGAACACCTCCGGAACGATCGGTGGCGTTCACGATTGCAGTGATTGCCCTGGGCGCAAAAATGGCCAAGGCAGACGGTCAGGTGACACGAGATGAAGTCACTGCCTTCCGCGATGTGTTCCAGATCGCGCGCGAAGACGAAGAAGATGCTGCGCGGGTCTTCAACATGGCGCGCACGGATGTGGCGGGGTATCAGGACTATGCCCGCAAGATCGCCCGGATGTTCGCCGAAGACAGCACCACGCTTTGCGATCTGATGGAGGGGCTGTTTCACATCGCCATGGCCGATGGGTTCTACCACCCCAATGAGAACGCGTTCTTGGAGGAAGTGAGCAAGATATTCGGGCAGTCCGACGCTCAATTCAAAGCATTGCGGGCACGGTTCGTGCCGGATGCGCCAAAGGATCCTTACACGGTTCTGGGTGTGCCGCAGGACATGCCTTTGCCCGATATCCGCAAAGTCTGGCGAAGGCTGGTCCGCGAAACGCACCCGGACGCCATGATGGCGCGCGGTGTCCCGGAAGAGGCGATCAGACTAGCCGAGAAAAAGATGATCGACATCAACCGCGCCTGGGATGAGATCAACGGCGCGCGGGCCTGACAGGATGCGGCTGGCGACCTACAATATCGAATGGTTTGCCAATCTTTTTGATCAAAACGACCATCTGATTGTCGATGACACCTGGTCCGGTCGGCATAATGTCACCAAGGCGCAACAGGTCGAGGCGATCGCAAAAGTGCTGACCGCGATTGACGCGGATGCGGTATTGATTGTCGAGGCTCCGAACACCGGCAAGCGCCAGAATACGGTGCGGGCCCTGCAAACCTTTGCCGAGGCGTTCGATCTGCGCATCTCTGACGCTGTGATGGGGTTTGCCAACGACACCCATCAAGAGCTGGCGCTGCTCTACGACAGGACCATTCTTACCGTGCGTCATGATCCCAAGGGTGACATCGACGACCCCTTGGCCCCCCGGTTCGATGGTGCGTTCAGAATCGATCTGGATATTGATGCGACCGAGGATGTGGTGCGGTTTTCCAAACCACCGATGGAACTGGCGGTGACGACGCAATCGGGCCACGACGTCCGGCTGATCGGAGCTCATTTGAAATCCAAGGCTCCGCATGGGGCCGGGTCGCGGGACGAGGCGATCCGGATCTCGATTGCCAACCGCCGCAAGCAACTGGCGCAGGCGGTCTGGCTTGCCAGGCGGGTCGAGATGCACGTTGCCAGCCAGGAACCCGTCATTCTGCTGGGAGACCTGAACGACGGTCCCGGGCTGGATGAGTTCGAGCATCTGTTCGGCCGCTCTTCGGTCGAGATTTTGCTGGAAACTGGGTTGTTCGACCCGCACGCGGTGACGGCTCATGGTTTTCGGCCGGGATCGATACCCTCCACGGCTCGCTTTGCCCGCCCGGAAGAAGGCAGGTTTCTCGAGGCTCTTCTGGATTACATAATGATTACACAGGATCTGCGTGCATACCGCCCGGCCTGGCGCATTTGGCATCCGTTTCGCGACGCGGCCTGTTGGTCCGCACCGGACCTGCGACAGGCACTGCTGACGGCGTCGGATCATTTCCCGGTCACACTGGACATCGACCTGTGACCTTTCACGCCTGCGGCTGGGGCGCTATATACTAGGTATGAAACACGTTTTGCTGATCAGCATAATCACTGCCGGCATCGCCGCGCCCGCCCTTTCGCAGGAAGACAACAGCAAATCCCTGATGGAGCAGGGGGCCGAGCTGTTTTTCGAAGGTCTGCGCAAGGAGATGGAACCGGCGCTGGATGATCTGCTGGGCCTTGCGGATGAGTTTGGCCCGGCAATGCAGTCGTTCTTGCGGGAAATGGGCCCCGCACTGGCCGAGCTGGGGGCCGAGATCAAGGATTGGAGCGCTTATGAAGCGCCCGAGATCTTGCCCAATGGCGATATCATCATCCGAAGGAAACAGGCCGAGGATCCGCCAGAGCCTGAAAATGAAAGTGAAGAATTGCCCGAAGGGGCAACTGATATCTGATCGGATCGATGGTCAGCCCTTGATGATCACGCGCGTATCGGATTTCAGGGCGTTCGCCAGTGAATTCAGGCGCGCTTCGGCAACTTCGCTGAACAGGGGGGCTGCTGCTTCGGGCAGGTATAGCTCCAACTCCCGCTTTTTGGGATAGAATTTCAGGCGCCCCATATTGGCGTCCTTGTGCATCCACAGCATCGCGCCAAAGCGCATGGCCTTGCCCAGAATTTCGGCCTGTTTCTGGCTTTTTTCATCCAGCAATTCGTAAAGCCGAGAGAACCGGTTGCCTTCCCGTTTGTTGCGATAGCGGTGTTGCAGTGCCAATCCGATGAAAACACGCTCGGAGTGCTTCAGGCCCCCCAGATTGGCGCGCGTGACGTTGTCGAAACACACCTCGGCCCGATAATCGGGATGTGCGCGCCAGCTTACATCGTGCAGCAGGCAGGCCGCCTTGATCAGGCGCACCCTGCTGGGCGGTGCGGATCTGAACAGCGGGATGACAAAATCATAGAGATTGCTGCCAAATCCGGGCAGGCGCGCGTCCTTGGCTTCCGAGAACCGGCTGGCTTCGATCAGCGGGTCGCGGTCGCGCACTTCCTGCGGCATCTGCTCATACAGCAACCCCTCGCGGATACCATAGCTCGAGATGGCGATATCTTTGGGTTTGAACGTGCGGATCAGCCGCGCCAGAACATCCATCGCATAAGGGATAAGCGCCATGCGCGAACTGGACACGCCGGCCTGAGTACGCAGCTTTTCATGATCGTGTTTCTCGATGTATTTGATTGTCTCGCGCACCTGCTTGGTGGTCATGCGGTATTCATGCAGAACGTTCAGCGGATAGCCTCGCCGCAGCATGTCCAGCCGCGCAAAGGCACGCCAGCTGCCGCCGACCAAAAACAAACGATCCCGCTGCTGGCCCATCTGATTGCGCAGATCCTCCATCGTTTCCTTGATATGCGCTTTTCGCGCGCGCCGCCCGCCTTTGATGTCACGCAGTTTCAGCGGCCCAAGCGGCGAGGTCACGCGGCGGCCGACCTGACCACCGCCGATTTCGGCCAATTCCATCGACGATCCGCCAATATCGCAGATCAGCCCATAAGCTCCGGGCCATCCCAACAGGACACCCTGTGCCGACAGGCGGGCTTCTTCGTCACCGTCAATGATGGCCACTTGCAAACCTGTTTCAGCCTGCACCTGATCGCAGAACTCGGGCCCATCCGAGGCTTCGCGCACAGCAGCGGTGGCGACAACATGCAAACCGGGCAAATCCAAATCCATTGCCAGGTGCTGGAAGCGCCGCAATGCCGCCAGGGCACGTTTGCGGCCTCGCGGGTTCAGCCGTCCGGTTTCGGACAGGCCCGCCCCCAGTTCGCACATGACCTTTTCATTGTAGAAATAAGCCGGTGATCGGGCCGCCCCGTCGAAAATGACCATCCGGACCGAGTTCGACCCGACATCGACAACCCCGACGCGCGACAGCGCCCGTGCGTCCGGTTTGTCAAACAGAGGCTTTCCGATTGTTCCCCAATCCGGGATATCGGTTTCGACGGTCTGATCCATGTGCCTTCCAGATTGTTCTGTTTGAGGATGCGAAATTGACGTCAGCGGGTCAATCATTGGTCTCGATCTCGTCCGGGCTCATGTTCAGAACCCGCACGGCCAGGGAACGGGTGATGTCGCGCTTTTCCATAAGGGCCAATTGATCCAGCTGCGCCACTACGTCGGCCGCAGTTTCAAATCGACGATCCATGTGTTTGACCAGATAGGCGATTACTTCGGGGCCGGGGTTCAGCTGCCGATCTACGAACAGTTTGGCCAGAACCGCACCCAGCAACGCGTCGTCGGGCGGATCCAGCGCCACGTGATGGGCGCCTTCGACCCGGCTTTGCAGGTCGGCCAGTGGCAATTCCCAGAACTTCGGGGCCAGCCGACCCGTCATCAGCAGGGCGTTCCCCTCGGCCAGAACCAGATTGTGCAGGTGAAACAGCGTTTTCTGCTGGTCGGCATCGTCGGCGATCATGGGCACGTCTTCGACGGCAATCGGCCTGCGTGCCAGATCCGGCACGTCGTCATACCGCAAATCGGCGGCCTGAATGATGCGCCCGCCGGTTTCCGCGGCCCAGACATGTGCCAGATGGGTTTTACCCGCGCCAGCCGGACCGGTCAGAACAAGCTTGTTTCCCGGCCAGGATGTGGCCGAGATCATCGCCACGGCCAAGGCATTGGCAGGCGACACAAAAAAGTCCTCTCGCCCGAGCGCAGTTTTGGCGGGCAGATCAAAGCTGAGTTGTCGGGCCATTTACTCGGTTTCCTGATCCTGACGTTCAAGACCGGTATAAAGTCGGCTGTCCAGGTACAGCGATGTGGCAAATCGGGCCAGCACGCCCAATGCTGCGGCCACGGGCACGGCGATCAGCATGCCGACAAAGCCAAACAAGGCCCCAAAGACCGACAGCGCCAGCAGCAGCCAGACCGGGTGCAGCCCGACAGAGCTGCCTACCAGTTTGGGTGTCAGGAAATTCCCCTCGGTGACCTGTCCGATGGCAAAGATCCCCGCGATCAGTCCTACATGTGCCCAATCACCCCAAAACTGAAACAGCGCCAGCCCGATGGCCAATGAGCCTCCGATCAGAGCGCCCAGATAGGGGATGAACGTGACCAGCCCCGCGATGAACCCCACGATCAGGCCGAATTGCAGACCGGCAAGCATCAGCGCGACGGCATAGTAGGTACCTAGGATCAGGCAGACCGTTCCCATCCCGCGCACGAAAGAGGCCAGCACGGCGTCAATCTCACCGGCCAGCCGCCTGATGGTGGGGGCATGATCACGCGGCAGGAGCTCTCCGATGCGAGCGACCATGCGATCCCAGTCCAGCAGCAGGTAAACGGCCACAACGGGCACGATCACCAGAAGGACAACAATGTTTATCGCAGACCCAAGTGAGGCAAGAACCGTTTGCAGAACATCACCGGTCTTGGATTTCAGCATGTCGCCGAAGGACACCAGCATCTGATGAGTGTTTGATTCCCGATCCAGCAGCGACGGGAATTGTTTTTCAATGAACCCGCGCAATTGCTTGAACAGGTCTGGCAGAACGTCGATCAGATCCAGCAACTGGGTAATCAGGGCGGGCACGACCATCAGGATCGCCAATATAAACCCCAAAATCCCGATGACGGTGATGACGGCTGTGGCTGCGATGCGCGACAGGCCCAACCGCTCCAGCCGATCCGCAACGGGATCAAGGAAATACGCAATTGCTCCGCCTATGACGAAGGGCAGCAGGACATCCCCCAAAGCCCAGAGGATCAAAACAAAAACCGCCGCGGCGACGCCCCAGTATCTCAGCTGATCCTTTACCGGCAAAGCCATCGTGATCCCCTTGTTCAGGCACTTGCAGGCGTTCTTGGCGCATCAAAGCCCATGATGCAAGCGCTTCATGGGCAGGAGCTTTGCCCGCTTCAATAGTGCAACGTCCCCAGTTCAGGGGTGTCTTCTTCTGCGGCTTCATCGGGCCAGTTGGTGCGCCAGATTTCTGCCGACCAGTGGCCGCAATGAACCGCCGGACGGTCGAAACCGGGCAGGGCGGGCAACAATGGTTCAACAATGACGTCATGGCGGGGTACGGCGAAATAAGGGAAAGAATACCGTTCCTTGCCCGACCGGTTGACCACCCGATGTGGCGTGGATTTCAATCGCCCGCCTGACCAAAGTTCCAGCATGTCGCCGATATTCACCACGAAACCACCGGGTGGGCAGTCTGGTGAAATCCACTTGCCGCTGCGGGTCTGCACCTCGAGCCCGCCCACCGGATCGGGCGCGATGATGGTCAGTGCGTCCGTATCCTTGTGCGGATGGATGCCATAGCCCGCTTCTTCCGCGGCCTGCGGGGGATAGTGCAGCAATGTCATATTGGTCATCGGGTTGCGGAACGCGTCGCGCAAAATGCCAGAGGTCAAGTTCAGGCCGGATTCCAACGCGCCCAACAACACATCAGTGACCTGATCCAATTGACGCCAATAATCCAGGATGACCTCTTTGGCGCTGGGAACTTCGGCGGGCCACAGGTTTGGGCCGTACAGGGCACATTCAGAGCGCACAGGGTCGGTGGCGGCAACCTCGTGGTGCAGCTTGTAACCCTCGTATTTGTCGGCCTTGCCGGATCCGTCATTCGGTGTGAATAAACCCATCGGGATATAACCGCGATAATTCTTGCGCGTGATGGCCTGATCCCATTTGCGGGATTCATTGATGGCAAAGATCTCTCTTGTGGTTTGACGGACGTGATTCACTGTCCGCTGGGACACACCTGTCCCGGTGATGGACAGAAACCCGATTCCTGTGCTGGCCTCAATTATGCCTTGTACCGTTGCGGCAAAGGCTGCGCTGCCGGGATCGGACAGCGGCGAGATGTCTATGGTCGGAATTCTGTCCATCAGTGAATCCTGACCCCCTGACGTTGCAGTTCCGCGTGAACAGGTGCCAGATTCAGCTGGTCCAGCTCCTGATTGCTTTTCAATGATACCGCTGCGGCGATTCCCGCGCCCTGGCCCATGACGGCGCAGCAGGCCATGTTGCGCGTGGCGGCATGGGCCACCCGGTCCGCGCCATGCGACCGCCCGGCGACCAGCAGGCCCTTGACGCCCCTGGGCAGCATCGAGCGGTAGGGGACCTGCATGTACCGCCCCGTGGTCGGCAGGATCAGAATGCCATAGCCGTCGATGAATTCGGGATAGATGCCGATCGTGTCCTCGAACCGGCCCTGATGGCGGGCGTCGTTTTCGGTCATGTTGTAGACCGCATCGATCTTGCGGGTGTCGCGGATACCGATGGTCATCCCGAAATTCCGAAGCCGCGCGTTTTCGCATCCCGGCATGAACCGGCGCAGCGCCTCGATGGCCAGCATGGTCTGACGGCGGCCTTCGATCTCGCCACGTGTCAGGCTGTCGGGGTCGGTCCCATCAATCTCGGCCAGATGGATGAGGTTCATGTAGGTCAGCTCGCCCGTGTCATGCATCGCGCCCCAGGTGCCGGCAATGGTATTCAGATGCGGCGGGATCAGCCCCTGATCGATGGCCTGCTGGAAGGGCTTGTGCACGAAGGGCGAGAACATGTCGTCCTCTTTGCCGCTGGTTTCGATGTTCCACTCACCACCGCCGCCCCAGTCCTTGTAGGTCTGCGGGTCGGCCTTGACGCCCTCGATAAAGGCGCGCTTGTCCACCCCGGCCAGATGGAACATGACAGACGCCGCCATCATGTCCTCCCGAGCGGTTTTGTGCGTCGGGGCCCCCGCCCGATGGGCCACATCGGCGTCACCGGTGGCATCGATTACCACCTTGGCCAGTATCGCCTCGCGCCCGGCCTTGGACTCGGTAATGATACCAGTGATCCGGTCCCCTTCCATGATGGGGGCGACGAATTGCCGGTGCAGCATCGGGTGAACACCCGCCTCTTCGACCAACTTGTCCGCCACCAGCTTGAACCCTTCGCTGTCCAGTTCATAACTGAGCGACTGGCTTTCGGGCACCGCCGCGCCCATTTCTTTGGCGCGGGTTTCGAACTCCATCCCGATGCCGCCGGCCTCGACGGTTTGCTCGTGCCGGTACCAGGCGAATCCTTCGACGCCGACGGTAGTGATGTTGCCGCCCATACAGCCGAACCGGTCAACCAGCGACACGTCTGCGCCTGCACGGGCCGCTGCCAGCGCTGCTGCCAACCCGGCCGGGCCAGAGCCCACGACCAGAATATCGGTCTGGTGGATGACAGGTATCTGCCGGGCGGGTTCCTGAATTGTCTGCAACAGTGCCTCCTGGGGTTGGTGTTCCCGTCACAATTGAAATTCCCAATTGGCGGGTCAATCAAAAACCCGACTGACCTTGGGTCGCAAACGCGCCATTGCCGGGCGTCGCATTCACAGCCCGCCAGCGCAGAGAGCCGACGTACCGGGCCGAAACGTGCTATACTGACGCCCTGCCTTGGGGGACGAAGCAATGCCCGACATCTATCAGAGCCTGGATCAACAGGGGGAAGACACGGTTCGCGTCGTTGCGGACCGTCTGGAATTTCGCGGCGAAATGCCGGATTTCATAAAAATGCGCGAGCGCTATTTCGACCGGCTCGACTGGGCCTCGTGCCGCCGCATCGTCGATCTGGGCTGTGGCACGGGCGTCGTGACGCGGGCGCTGGCCGACCGGGTCGGCCCGGAGTGCGAGATTGTCGGGTCGGATCTGGCGGCGGAACTGATCAAGGTCGCAATGGAAAAGACGGACGCTGCGGGGTTGGCGGGGCGCATACGGTACGAGGTTGCGGATTCCCGGAACACCGGTGACGGCGAAGGTAGCTTTGATATCGTCATCGCGCATACGGTGATCAGCCATGTGGTGGACCCGGCGGCGATGCTGGAGGAAGCCGCGCGACTGACGCGGCCCGGCGGCACGATCGCCATTTTCGATGGCGACTATGCGTCGTTGACGATCGGCGCTGGCGACCCTGACGCCAACGCGATGGCGGTGAACGCGATCTTGCAGACGGTGGTCGGCAATCCGTTCGTTCTGCGGCATCTTCCGTTCCTGGCCCGG
Organism: Ruegeria sp. HKCCE3926; assembly: GCF_017872515.1. Taxonomy (NCBI): domain Bacteria; kingdom Pseudomonadati; phylum Pseudomonadota; class Alphaproteobacteria; order Rhodobacterales; family Roseobacteraceae; genus Ruegeria; species Ruegeria sp. HKCCE3926. The sequence goes on from NZ_JAEDOU010000001.1 coordinate 331,227, forward strand.
CAGACGGGGCTGGAAGTTTCCGGTTTCATCCCGGAATTGCTGGCCGAGGCTGGCCAGACCTCGTTTTTCGGAAACATGATCGACGCCTATGTCGGCCCCTGCATTCAGGCAGGCGCAATCGACGCCGAGACCGCCTTGAAATGGGCCGAAGGTCAGAAAACAGCCGCGCGGGAAGGCACGTTCTTTGGTTCGTGCAACTATTACACTTATTTGCTGCGCAAGCCTGAATGATGCGCCGCCTTGCCTAGCCTTTGTGGATCGCGTAGAGCATTCGGGCTTTCGCTAGACAAATAGGATCGTTCATGCGCCTCAGCCGTTACTTTCTGCCCGTTCTCAAGGAAAACCCGTCCGAGGCCCAGATCGTTAGCCACCGGCTGATGCTACGTGCCGGGATGATCAAGCAGGCTTCTGCGGGGATTTATTCCTGGCTGCCGCTGGGCTTCAAAGTGCTGCGCAAGCTGGAAAACATCGTCCACGAGGAACAGGCCCGGGCTGGTCACATCGCGATCCAGATGCCCATCATCCAATCGGCGGATCTGTGGCGCGAATCCGGCCGCTATGACGATTACGGGCAGGAAATGCTGCGCATGAAGGACCGGCATGACCGAGACATGCTGTTCACGCCCACGGCCGAAGAACTGGTGACCGATATTTTCCGCGGTCACGTGAACAGCTACAAAGACCTTCCGCTGACCCTCTATCAGATCCAGTGGAAGTTCCGCGACGAAATCCGCCCGCGTTTCGGTGTGATGCGAGGGCGCGAGTTCTATATGAAGGACGGCTACAACTTCGACCTCACCAAGGAAGATGCGCTGCACGCCTATAACCGCCATCTTGTCAGCTATCTGCGCACCTACGAGCGTATGGGCCTTCAGGCGATCCCGATGCGCGCGGATTCGGGGCCCATCGGCGGCGATGACACCCATGAGTTCCTGGTGCTGGCTGACACTGGTGAATCCGAGGTCTTCTATGACAGCGCCGTCACCGATCTGACCTTTGGTGATCGTGAGATTGACTATGACAGTCGCCAACAGTGTCAGGCGATCCTGGAAGAGTTCACCTCGAAATACGCGCGCACGGATGAAACGCATGACGAGGCGCTGTTCAATCAGATCCCCGAAGAACGCCGCCGCGTGGCGCGTGGTATCGAAGTTGGGCAGATCTTCTATTTCGGCACGAAGTATTCCGAGCCGCTGGGCGCCACCGTGCAGGGCCCGGATGGAAAACCGGTTCCGGTGCATATGGGCAGCCACGGGATCGGCGTCAGCCGTCTGGTCGGCGCAATCATCGAGGCCAGCCATGACGACAAAGGCATCATCTGGCCCGAGGGCGTGACCCCGTTCCATTGCGGCATCGTGAACCTGAAACAGGGCGATGAAGAAGCGGATGCGGCCTGTGACAAAATCTACAATGCTCTGACTGCCTTGGGGCTGGAGCCGCTTTATGATGACCGCAATGAACGGGCAGGGGGCAAGTTTGCGACCATGGATCTGATTGGTCTGCCCTGGCGGATCACGGTCGGGCCGCGTGGCCTGAAGAATGGTGTCGTTGAACTGACTTGCCGCCGGACCGGTGAAAGCGAGGAACTGAGCCCCGAGGCGGCCGTTACCAAAGTTGCTGAAATCTACCAGCAGATTGCCTGAGCACCGTCACCGGTGACGGGTCTTGCTGTCACGCAACACAGATCCATTTCGCGAAGGTGGCCATGCGATTGGCTTGGCCACCAAATGTGAACTGACCAATTTGATTGGTTCAGACGTCAGTCTTGGTCTGCCGTCGGGCGCGTTGCAAGGATGTCGCCGTTGGCGCCATCGCCGCGTGCGACCACGATCGGACGGCCCAGCCGGTTGACCAGGTCGCGAAACTCAAGACCCAGAAATCGCAACCCGCAAACCCGCGCGTCCGTAGTGCGATCCGTGATACACAGACGTCCTTGCCGGAAAACCAGACGGTACCCTTTGTCTTTCAGGATATCAGTCAAGTTGCCCCAGCTTGCCGCGCTGGCAAAGATCGGCCGAATGGCCGCACGCAGCAGCGCCGCTGTTTCACAATCCAGTTCTTTTGATGCTTGGCGAGACGGAATAACCCCCGCACCGTTGGTTGAAATTTGAAAATTCATTGAGCGACCCCCGCTCCTTAAATGTGTTCCCCCACATACAGGGTGACAAAGTTTCTGAAAATAATCAAAAAGAGTAATAAAATTTCGCGCCCATTGTTGCCTTTTCGATTCAGGAGCTCACAAAGCGCGACGATTAACTTCATACATGAAACAATACCAGTTTGTCTGTGATGCGCTTCACAACTCATGGTGTAGCGCCAGAATTCCAAGTCATCCGTTTGGCCCAGCCACAGTGCTGGGCAACCGGATTGATTCGGCTCGTTCAGGCTGAGGAACGGGTTCGGAATGACAACCGGCTTGACCATCGGGTGAAATGTCGAAACTGTCCCCGCGAACATGAACACCCCGGAGCAGGCATGGCCAAGACACCCCCGCCCTTTGCCCCTTTTGAATGGAAAGTCGCATGGCGTTATCTGCGGGCCCGCAGGGCCGAGGGCGGCGTCAGTGTGATGACCTGGATTTCTCTGATCGGGATCACATTGGCAGTGTTTGCCCTGATCGCGACATTGGCGGTCCGGTCCGGCTTCCGTTCGGAATTTGTTGGCACCATTCTGGGCGCCAACGCGCATGTGACGGTCTATTCGTCAGGCGAGATTGATGCGCAGGGGCGGGTGGATCGCACAATCGCTGACTTTGAGGAACGCGCGGCCCGGGTCGCGCAAGTGCCCGGTGTTCAACGCGCGGCTCCCTTGGTAAAGGGGCAGGTACTGATCACCAACCGCGACCGCAGCAGCGGGGTCGAGGTGTTTGGAATCCGACCCGACGATCTGCGTGATCTGCCCGGAATTGCCCAGGCAGAGCAGGCTGTGGGGGACTTGTCTGAATTCCAGGCGGGTGAGGATGTCATCGCAATTGGTTCAGGCGTGGCGCGCAGCATCGGGGCAACGGTCGGGGATGTCGTCAAGTTGACGTCGCCCAACGGCGTCAAAACCGCCTTTGGTACGTCGCCCCGCGTGAATGCCTATCGCGTTGTCTATGTGTTCTCGGCCGGGCGCTATGACATCGACCGCACCCGCGTCTATATGCCGTTTTCGCAGGCGCAGGGCTTTTTCAATCGCGAAGGTGTGGCCGATGAAATCGAAGTGATGGTGGACAACCCCGAAGACCTGGGCCCGATCCTGATTTCGATTCTCGAAGCATCGGGCGAGCGCAGCCAGATCTGGACCTGGCAGGATGCATCCGGAGGCTTTCTGCGGGCGCTGGAAGTTGAAGACAACGTGATGTTCATCATCCTTTCAATCCTCGTTCTGATCGCCGCGATGAATATCGTTTCGGGCCTGATCATGCTGGTCAAGAACAAGGGGCGCGACATCGGCATCCTGCGCACCATTGGCCTGAGCGAAGGGTCGGTTCTGCGTGTTTTTTTCATCTGCGGCGCTTTTACCGGCCTGATCGGAACGGCAATGGGGGTCATCCTGGGATGCCTTTTTGCGATCTATATCGATCCGATCTTTTCCTTCGTGAATTACGTGATGGGCGGCGGCGTCTGGGATCCGTCGATCCGGGGCATCTATGCCTTGCCCGCCGAGCTGCATCTGAGCGACGTGCTCAAGGCGATCGGCCTGTCGCTTGGCCTGTCCTTTGTCGTCACCTATTTCCCTGCCCGTCGAGCGGCGCGGCTGAACCCGGTCGAGGCGTTGCGCTATGAATGATGTCACATTGCGTCTGAAAGGTCTGACCAAGACCTATCTGAAAGGCAAACCGGGCGAGGTGCAGGTTCTGCGCGGAGTTGATCTGGATCTGCGCGCGGGTGAGGCCGTAGCGATGGTTGCGCCCTCTGGGGCAGGTAAATCAACGCTTCTGCATATTGCTGGTCTGCTGGACATGCCCGACGAAGGAACCGTTGAAATCGGCGGGCAGAACGTATCGGGCAAGGGCGACCGGACCAGAACCGCACTGCGTCGGCAGGATATCGGGTTCGTGTATCAATTCCACCACTTGCTGCCGGAATTCACGGCCTTAGAAAACATCACCTTGCCGCAACTGGCCAATGGTGTACCGGACAAGGCCGCACAGGCCCGAGCGCTGGATCTGCTGGACCGTGTAGGCGTGGCCGCACGCGCCAGCCATCGCCCCGCCGCACTCTCTGGTGGTGAACAGCAGCGGGTGGCGTTTTGCCGGGCCTTGGCGAATGCGCCGCGTGTTTTGTTGGCGGATGAACCGACGGGTAATCTGGACCCCGAAACCTCGGATCAGGTCTTTGATACACTGATGAAGCTGGTGCGGGACGAAGGGTTGTCGGCGTTGATAGCAACGCACAATCTTGACCTGGCAGCGCGCATGGACCGGATGGTCCGGCTTGAGGGCGGGGTGCTCAGGCCAGTTGAGTGATCGCAACGCCAATGGCCATGACGGCGATCCCGCTCATCCGCATAAGCGTAAGCGGTTCGACCTGTGCGCCGAACAGGCCGAAATGGTCGATGGCCGCAGCGCTGATCAATTGCCCGAGCAGCACAAAGAACACTGCATTGCCCACCCCGAAATGTGGTGCGACATGGGTGATCGACAGGACATAGAAAGCAATCAGGACACCTGCAAGCAACAGGTGTTTCGGCGCATTGGCAATCTTGGACAAGGCCGCAAATCCGGGAAACAGCGCCATGACCAAGGCGGAGGCGGCGAAGGCAATGGCAAACAGCACAACAGCTGCCGCAGTTGGCGACCCGATGACTTTTCCCAGCGCCGCGTTGAGCGCGGCCAGGATCGGAATTCCAAATCCGGCGGCCAGCATGATGGCGGCGTATTGTGTCATTGCCCGTAACCTCTGTACCTTATTCGTTGATCTGGATCATTGCGCCAAGACGGTCATCGGGCAACCCTGCAAATGCCAATCCAGGCAGGAGGATACGATGTTCAAGGCAACAATCAGTGTAATGGTTCTTGGGGTTTCGGCTGCTGCCTCGCAGGCCGCCTGGGCTCAGGACGCGAAGACCGGAGAGGAACTCTATGTGCACCATTGCGCGACCTGCCACGGAATCGATGCGATGGGTCAGGGTCCGATGGCAGCCGTGCTGGTGGTTCAACCAAGTGATCTGACCGCTTTGTCCAACGAAGAGGGCGTGTTCCCGACTGCGGGCGTTGTCGCCCGCATTGATGGTCGGGATCCGCTGGTCAGCCATGGTAGCCCTATGCCGGTTTATGGTCCTTATTTTGACGGGCAGGACACATCCATGAAAACGCCGCAGGGTCAGCCAATTCTGACGAGCCAGCCCATCGTGGATCTGGTGGCCTATCTGGAAACACTTCAGAAGAATTAGGTTCCGCTGCAAATCCCGTCGATCTCGGCCTCGCTCCAGGGAAGCAAGATCGCGCGCTCACGCCCTTTTTGCGGAAGCGGGGACAGATCAAAATGCGCACTCAGCATCCTGTGCAGCCGTTTGGTTCGGGTGGCCTGAGGGTCCAGCGCACGGCAGCAAACGTATTCCTCAACGATGGCGCCCTGCTGTTCAAACCCGTAGGACAGGAAGTCCGGCGAGGTTTCGAGGTCAAAAAGATACGGGTCGCTGCGCCCACCATGTTCCGCCGCTGCTCGCAACGGGTGGTAACCGGTGGTCCGGCGATTCTGCCACTGCCAGACATGCGTCAGTTCATGGGCCAGCAGCATCGCGGCCACCAGGTTCATCTGATCCGGAAAATCGGACATGTAGTCTTCCAGATACCAGTCGCGCGCAAAATAGACCTTGTTGAACAGGGCCACGGCTGCGGGCCTGCCGGTCACCGGCCCGGGTTCTACCGGAGGAAGGATGCGCTCGCGGCAGGCCAGACGTGGCCGCTCTTCGCGGAAATACGTCACATTGGTAACCGGCGCGCCTTGTACCAATCGCACGCTGTCCAGATTCAGGGTCTCGCCCTGAATGGCATCCGCAAAGTCGCGCTCTTGCTTTGTCAACGGACGGCCGCAAGAGGACAGCAAAAAAAGAGCACACAGGAATACGCGCAGAACCATGAGGTGAATCCTAGTCCTCTGCTTGCGATCCGCAAACGGTTTTCACAGGCTCATGGCCAGAACCCGGCTGATTTCCGTCAAAGACCGCCCGGATTGATCCATCCAGGAATTGAAGGCCCGTTGTACCGCCGCCATGGCTTTTTTCGACGTAGCGGGTTTGTCGATCACGCCCTCGGCGATCAGACGGGCGGTGACGTCCTGCGATAGAATGAAACTGTCGCGGCCCGCAAAACGCATTGCATATTGCGCCGAAGCCCCGCCAAGACGAGACCCGCGTTTGGCCAGCATGGCTAGAAGGTTGACATAGTCATCAGAGGGCCAGCCCCCCAGAACCTGGCCCGCGCCGCCTTCGTTGCGCAGTTCCAAAAGGAACGCCGCGTTGTCCCGCACTGCTGCGATCTTGGTTCCATTGCGGACAATGCGTGTGTCTTGCAGCAGGGAATCGAACTTTTCATCATCCATGAACGCACACCGGCCCACATCGAAGCCGTCAAAGGCGGCCTCGAATCCATCCCATTTGTTTTCGATGACCTTCCAGTTGAAACCGGCCTGAAAGACGCATTTCGTGATGATCGATAGCCACCGGTCGTCGGGCATCGCCGCCAGTTCTTCGTGGCTTTTGGGCTTGTTCAGCTGTGCTTCAAAGGCTTCGATCCCACCGTGGCGAGAGGCGGCAATATCAAAGATCTCGTCAAATGAACGCATGAACCCAACCTCAAAGCTGTCTTAGGAAGAGTGTTTTGTTTTGCCTTCCTTTTGCAATGGGAATTTTCGGTGTTCGAAAGCCACTTGACCGGAAATGAAACTCGGCCCGAACAAGAAAAACACTGAACTGTCAAAGAAATGCTCGACAAACGGGTTTAAAACGGTTTGTGATTGACTCGTCAGTCAACATTCCGTGCCCCGGGGCGGGGGATAATGGCGGGTTGGGCTGGGGTCCTTGCGGCGCCTGCGGGAAAAAATCAACGCTTCAGCGGCAAGAAAGCCGCGCTGTTACAAACTGATCACTTTCCTTTTCCGACCAAATTTGTGCATGTTGCGGCATGGTATTGTCATCAGACAAAGACACCGGCGGGAAACCCCTGCCGGGGTGGGCAAAACAAATAAGACAGGGAGAAAATCCATGAAAAAACTGAGTGTAAGCCTTATGGCCCTGACCGTTGCCGGTGCGGCGCATGCGGCGGATATGGGGGCCGTGGACGAGCCGATCAAACTGGCGATCAACGAATGGACCGGTCAGCACGTGACCACGCATGTGGCGGGTGAAATGCTCAAGGCCGCCGGTTATAACGTGGAATATGTGACCGCCGGCATGATGAACCAGTTTCAGGCGCTGGCCGATGGAGACATCGACGCGACGCTTGAAATCTGGTCGTCCAATGTTTCGGATGAATATGCAAAGAAGATCGAGGAAGGCACGGTTGTCGAAATCGGCGATCTAGGCCTGGATGCCAAGGAAGGTATCGCATACCCGGCGCATGTCGCTGATCTGTGCCCCGGCTTGCCTGCGTGGGAAGCGCTGAAAGACTGCGCGCAGGTGTTCGCCACGGCGGAAACTCTGCCCGGTGGCCGTCTGGTCGACTATCCGGCCGACTGGGGCACGCCTGGTGCGGATCGCATGACTGGCCTTGAGCTGCCGTTCAAGGCTGTCCCCGCCGGTTCCGAAGGTGCCCTGATCGCTGAACTTCGCGCATCGACCGAGCGTAAATCGCCGCTGCTGATCACATTCTGGCAGCCGCACTGGGCGATGTCTGCCTATGACGTGCAGTTCGTTGAACTGCCCGCAGGTGAAGAGGCATGTTTTAACGATCCGGCGTGGGGTCCGAACCCGAACGCGGTAAACGATTGCGACTTTTCGCCATCGCGCATCTTCAAAGCCGGCTGGAGCGGCCTGGAAGAAAAGTGGCCGGCCGCCTATGAGATCCTGTCCAACTATCAACTGGCGGTCGAAGACCAGCAGCCGATGATGGGCGCGATCGATGTCGACGGCGGTCAGGTCGAAGAAGTTGTCGCCGCATGGATGGCCGAGAACGAAGACAAATGGCGTCCTGTTGTCGACGCGGCGACCAAGTGAGCCACTTAGGTGACTGACACGACTGTGCCAGCCATCGCCTGCCGGAATCTCTGGCAGGTGTTTGGCCCGGGCGCTGACAAAGCCCTGACCGACGCGCTGTCTCGGTCAGGGAATGACGCCGACAAGGCTGCCGTCGCCCTTCGCGAACAGGGACTGATCCCCGCCGTTCAGGATGCCAATTTCGAAGTTCAGGAAGGTGAACTTTTCGTCATCATGGGCCTGTCGGGCTCGGGCAAATCCACGCTGATCCGCTGTATCTCGCAACTGCTGCCGGGCACCGGTGGTGAAATTCGGGTGGATGGCGAGAATGTCATAGGCGCCTCAAAAAAGGCCCTGACCGAGCTGCGCCGGAAAAAACTGGGCATGGTGTTCCAGCATTTCGGCCTGTTCCCCCACATGACCGTTGCTGAAAACGTCGCATATCCTCTGCGCGTTCAGGGCGTGGGCAAAAAGGAACGGCTGGACCGCGCGCAGGAAGTGATTTCGCTGGTCGGTCTGGAAGGGCGCGAAGACAGCTTCCCGCGACAACTTTCCGGCGGGCAGCGGCAGCGGGTGGGTATCGCTCGCAGTCTTGCCGTAAACCCTGACATCTGGTTTCTGGACGAACCGTTCTCGGCGCTTGATCCACTGATCCGTCGCCAGTTGCAGGATGAATTCCTGCGCATTCAAGCGACGTTGAAGAAGTCGATCGTCTTCATCACCCACGATATTCAGGAAGCGCTTAAGCTGGCTGACCGCATCGCCATCATGCGGGACGGCAAGATCGTGCAGATCGGCACGCCCACGGATATCGTCCTGCGACCCGTCGATGACTATGTGCGCGAATTCTCGAAGGACGTCGCCAAGGGGCAGCATGCCAAGGTCGCCTCGGTCATGCGAAACGAGGCAGAGTGCGGCCCGGACGATCCCGGCCTGACCACGTCGATGACACTGGACGCGGCCCTGGCCCATTGCATGGAACTTTATGAACCCGTGCCGGTGCGGGATGCCGATGGCAATGTCGTTGGCACGGTGCACCCTTCCGATCTGGCTGCCGCGCTTCAGGTGGACGAAACATGACTGCCGTAACTGAGGTTCCGACGCAGCACGGCGCGCGGCTGACGGCAGGCGCCAAGGCCGCCCTGATCACGGTTGTCGTCGGTGCGGTTTGCCTTGCACTCGAGGGCATCGCCCCATGGCTGGTCAAATGGCCCGCCGCGTGGGAACTGCCTGCAACCCAATGGGTGGGCACGTTTCTGGACTGGTTTCTGAACCTGATCAAACCGGCGATGCGGTTGTTCTCGGATTTGATGACCTATCCGATGAACTGGGCGAATTTCGTTCTTGGCAACACACCATGGCCCATTCTGATCGGGATCGTGACCGCGCTGGGCTGGTATCTGGGCGGTTTGCCCATGGCCGCGCTGGGCTTTCTGGGCCTCAGCTTTGTTCTGGCGTCGGGTTACTGGGCTGAGAGCATGAACACTCTGGCCTTGGTCGCAGTATCCGTTCCGGTGGCGTTGATACTGGGTGGTGGCATCGGCATCCTCGCCAACGAGGTACCGCGGGTGAAATCCTTCGTTCAGGCGGTTCTGGATGTCATGCAGACGGTGCCGACCTTCGCATATCTGACACCACTGTTGCTGCTCTTTGGCTTTGGCCCGGTTGTCGGTCTGATCGCCTCGGCCATCTATGCTGCGCCGCCCATGGCGCGCAACGTGATGCTGGGGCTGGAACGGGTGGAGCCCGAGATCAAAGAGGCCGCCATCATGTCCGGTGGCACGCGTTTTCAGCAACTGTTTCAGGTCGAAATTCCCGCCGCCACGACGCAGATCATGGTCGGTGTGAACCAGTGTCTGATGGCGGCCTTGTCCATGGTCATCATTGCCGCCGTCATCGGTGGGTTCAACGATATCGGCTGGGAGGTTCTGCTGACCATGCGCAAGGCGCAGTTCGGGGAGTCTCTGATGGCGGGTCTGGTCATCGTGGTCTTTGCCGTCGTCATAGATCGCATGAGCGGCACCTTGGCGACCGAGCGCAAACGTTATGACAGCCGGGTTGTCTGGGCGATGTTGGGTTTCGCCGTGGTCTTCACGGCCGCCTTCTGGGCGTGGTTGCCGAACCCATCCGAACTGACCTTGCTGGATCCGATGGCCGAGGCCGTGGACAGCGGCCTGACCGCGTTCACTCAGGCCAATGGCCCATGGTTGGATGCGCTCAAGAACAACTCACTTTTCTATGTGCTGCTGCCTTTGCGGATCGGTCTGGATCAGGCGGTGCTGCCCTTCACCTGGGGCTTTCAGTGGACGCCGGGCATGAGCTTTGGCCTGTTTGCCGCAGGTGCCGGGATCGCGCTGTTGATGGCATGGCGTGGGCGGCTGACGGGTGGTCTGATCGTCATGATCCTGATTGGAATGCTGGAAACCGGCATTGCCAACCTGCCGTGGCCCTTTGTCCTGACCGGCGCCGCTGCTCTGGGCTGGGTCGCGGGGGGCTGGCGTCTGGCGGCGCTGTGCGTGGGGCTGCTTTGCACCATCCTCGTTTCGGGCCTGTGGGAGAGAGCGCTCTTGTCGCTTTACCTCAGCGGTGCGGCGGTGTTTTCCTGTGCCGTAGTCGGCGGCCTGATCGGCCTTGCCAGCGCGGTCTGGGAGCCGGTGTGGAAAGTGGTCCGTCCGATCTGCGACATGTTGCAGACAATCCCTCTGTTCGTGTTCCTGATTCCGGTTCTCATGGTGTTCCAGATCGGCGAGTTCTCGGCGTTTCTGGCAATCTGTGCCTATGCGATCGTGCCCATGATCCGCTACACACGGCACGGGCTGGTCAACACGCCGGACGAGATGATGGAGGCCGCGATCTCAAGCGGTGCGACCGAGTGGCAGATCATGCGCGACGTGCGCGCGCCCTATGCCGCGCCCACGATCCTGCTGGGGTTGAACCAGACCATCCTCTATGCCTTTGCGATGCTGGTGATCGCCGCATTGATCGGCACCACGGGTCTGGGGCAGTCGATCTATCTGGCGCTGGGTCAGGCGGATGTGGGACTTGGCATTTCGGCCGGGGCCGCGATGGCGATTCTGGCGCTGATTGCCGACCGCATCGTGCAGGGGTTTGCCGAAGAACGCCGCGCGGCGCTTGGATTGTAAACAGGGCAGGGGCGATGCACCGCCCCTGCGCCGAACTTGATTTTGGACAAGGATACCAGTGTCGTCCTGATCTAGACCGATCCCAATAACGCGGAGATCACCATGACCGGTTGGGTTCTATTCCTTGCAGCGCTCGTCACATTCCTTCTCAGCCACGCGATTCCGGTGCGACCCGCCATACGCGGACGGCTGATCGATACACTCGGACGCCGGGGGTATTTCACGGCCTATTCGGTTCTGTCGCTGGCCGTCCTGGCGTGGTTGATCATCGCCGCTGCCAACGCTCCTTATGTCGAGGTCATTCCGCCATTTGCGGTTTTGCGCTGGGCGCCGGTTCTGATCATGCCGGTGGTCTGCTGGCTGGCTGTTGCGGGGCTGATCATTCAGAACCCGTTCTCATTCGGAGGGCTGGGCAATCGGCCCTTTGACCCAGAACAGCCCGGTATCCTGCGCACCACCCGGCACCCGATTCTCGCCGCGCTGATGCTGTGGGCGGTGGCACATCTCCTTGCCAATGGCAGCCTGTCACATGTGATTCTGTTCGGCCTGTTTGCCGGTTTTGCAGCCATGGGCATGGCCCTTGTCGACCGGCGCAAGTCGCGGGAAATGGGCTTTGAATGGGTCCGCTTGTCCCGCAACACGGCGCGGTTCTCACTGCGCGCACCGCGGCCCTGGCCGCGTCCCGGGGTGTGGCTTGCCGCGCTGGCCGCCTATGCGGTTCTGCTTCACCTGCACGCTCCCGTGATTGGCCTGTCCCCGCTTCCGTGAACGAGGGAGTGGCCGGGCGGTGTCATGCGTGCTATTTGAAACGTCACAAACGAATTACAAGAGATCCAAGATGCATCTGGCCTATGTCACCACCACCGATCGCGGCGCGACGGACCGCCTGCTGAGCGCCGTTGCGGACCGCCTGCTGGCCTCCGGAGCAAAACTGGCCGGTGTCGTGCAAACAAACACGGAATGCGCCGACAGCAGCAAATGCGATATGGACTTGCGCGTGCTTCCCGACGGTGAAACCATCCGCATTTCGCAGTCGCTGGGCACCCAGTCGCGCGGCTGCCGTCTGGACCCGGCAGCGCTGGAACAGGCGGTGGGATATGTGACTGCCTCGCTGGAGGGCGCGCCCCAATTGCTGATCATCAACAAATTCGGCAAGCATGAATCCGATGGGCGTGGATTCCGCCCCGTGATCGGCGAAGCCCTGGCGATGGATATCCCGGTTCTGGTCGGCGTGAACGGTTTGAACGAAGAGAAATTCCAGACTTTCGCGGATGGCGCAGCGGAAGCCCTTCCGGCGGATCTGGATGCAATCGAGGCGTGGTTCAACAAGGTCTCGGAACTGCGCCCGGCGGCAGAATAGAACCTTCCAAACCCTTGGTTAAGAAACAAAAAACGGCGCTGACCAACAATCAGCGCCGTTTTTTTGATGTTGGGTGCAACTAGGTTGTCTTAAGCCTGCGGTACCCGAACAGGCCCAGAACGGCCCCGATCAAAAGCAGCCCGCTTGCGGGCAGGGGGACCGGTGCAACCTGCAGGTTATCCACGTTGAATTCGCCACACCATTGGTCGCACCAAACGGTGTTTGACCCAAGGCCAAAGGGGAATTTGACTGCGTTGGGGACGTTCAGCGTGATCAAAAGTTGATCAATGGCCGTGAACCCACTTGAAAAACTAAAAGTGTTCAAAGCCGAAGGTCCGAACGTCTGCGTCGCAACTGTGGCACCGTTCAGAAGCCCCGAAAATGTCAGGGTTGGAACTGTTGCAGTACCCGCCTTGAGCCACTGGTTGTAGGCCTGCGTTCCAAGTGCGGGTGCAGGGCCGGATCCAGTCTTGAACACACGTGACAACCCCCAAAGATCGACGGACTGCACAGTGAATTTCGTCCCGTTTACGGCCTGCACGACGGTTGACAGCACACCGTTGTCATCATGGAAATTAATCTGATTTCCAAAATTGTAGACCGCACCATAGTCAAAGGTGAAACCTTGGCTGGTTCCCTGATATGTTGTCAGGCCGCTTTGGGGATCATTTGGAAAATTATTATCAAACGTAATCGTCAGCGCATTCGCCGCGCCTGCGACACACACGGCAATAGCCGCCAGTATCAATCTCATAACAAATCCCTCGCAAATACGTGAACAGACTAGCGGGCGGTGCCCTGTTTCGCAACTTTTACGAGTCTTTGCAGCCATCATTGCGCATAAGCATGCACATAAGCTCGCGCGGGCAATGCGTTCTAGCCATCTTTGAATTCTACGGGAAAGATGGTGGGCGACCCTGGAATCGAACCAGGCGTGCGTCTCCGCGAGGGAGTTACAGTCCCCTGCCACACCTTGCGGCCTGTCGCCCACTGTCAGGCGTTGCACCTGACGTGGAGGCGTGATTACTAGCGCACCAAAGGAGCGTCAACAGGAAAATTTCGCTTTGGCGCAGGAAACCGAATTCCCGGCCCGGAGGCCTGAAAAATGAAGAAACCCAAATGGGTCGTTGAAAAGGAGCAGGCGCGCAAGGCCGCGGCTGCTGAAACCGTTTGGCTGTTCGGTCTGCATGCAGTTCGCGACGCTTTGATGAACCCCAATCGGCAGAAATTGCGCCTTATCGTAACGCGCAATGCGCGGGACAAACTGGCGGAAGCGATTGAATTCGCTGGTATCGAGCCCGAGATGGCCGATCCGCGCAAGTTTACGGCGCCCATCGATGCAGGCTCGGTACACCAGGGTGCCGCGCTGGAGGTAAAGCCGTTGGATTGGGGCGGACTGGCCGAAAATTGCATCGGTCGGGAAAATCCACGCGTTATCCTTCTGGACCGCGTTACGGACCCGCACAATGTCGGGGCGATTCTGCGCTCGGCCGAAGTTCTGGGTGCCAGTGCCGTCATAGGCACCCGCCACCATTCCGCGCCCGAGACCGGGGCCCTGGCAAAAACCGCCAGCGGCGCGCTGGAGCGTCAACCCTATCTGCGGATGCGCAACTTGGCCGACACAATTGTTGAACTACAGAATATGGGATTTCTGGTCCTTGGGTTGGATGGTGAAGCAGAGGTAACGATCGAAGGCGCGCTGAGCGACGGTCGGGACCGCCCCGTCGCACTTGTTCTGGGGGCGGAAGGCCCGGGATTGCGCCAAAAGACGAAGGAAACCGTGGATCAATTGGTGAAAATTGACGCAGCCGGGGGATTCGGATCGCTGAATGTCTCAAATGCGGCGGCAATCGCCTTATATGCATCCCGGCCCTGACAAAAAAAGGAGAGCGCTATTTCCGGTCCATCCAAAATTGCGACCTGCTGCTATTGCGGGACCCGGGCTGCGCTGGTCCTGAGGGGCAAAGAACGGCACGAGCTGAGCTGTTCCAGTTGTGGCGCACCTTTGCACGATCTGAAGATGCTGCCCAAGCGGAAGGCCGCGCCTGCCAAAACAGTGCGATCTGCGGTTTCTCATGCCCCTCCGCGGAAGGCCAAGCGAAAAAAGAAGAAAAAGAGCATGTTCTCGCGCGTGTTCGATGAAGCCTGGGATGTGATCGAAGACATTTTCGATTGAACGTTTTTGGGTGAAGATCGTTCACATCCACGTCAACAGGGGTTCCGCATGCAGCAAAAAATTGCATCTTGATACCCCAGTGATTTCAGATTCTGACATGGCAATGCTGACCCGACGTTCCACACTTGGCGCGCTGTGCGCTTTTTTTCTGGCGCCTGCCACGTATGCGCAGGAAAGGCCCGTTTACTACGCCACCGAAGGGGTGGCGTTGGCCGGGTATGACGCCGTGTCCTATTTCGACGGTTCTACGCCGATCATGGGCATGCCCGAGAATTCCGTGATGTGGAAAGGGGCGCGGTGGCATTTCACCTCGCAGGAGAACCGCGAGCTGTTCGAAAGCAATCCCCGTGCTTTCGCGCCGCAGTTCGGCGGGTATTGTTCATATGCAATGGCGATGGGCGTTCTGAAGAGCTCGGACCCCAAGGCCTGGAAAGTCGTGGATGGTCGTCTGTACCTGACACACTCGATCGAGATCGAAGAAATCTGGAAGCAGGATCAGGCAGAATACATTGAGTTGGCTGAAGAAAACTGGCCGGCAATCCTCTATCACGAATGAGCGGGAATCAGCTAATTGTGAAGAGTCATCACAAAAATGCGCCGCCCCTCTTTTTTTTAACAAATATATGCCTAAATGTCACAGTGACCGCGGAATGGAACTGCCGCGGGTCATTTCACTGTCCCTCGTTCCAACAACTGGCGCCCAAGGTTTCTTGGGCGCTTTTTTCTTTTTGGAACCCTGCTAAGGATAGGGCATGCCAGACTATTCCGATCAGCACCTGAGAACCATTCTGCAACGCACCAAGTCCGTTGCCGTTGTCGGGGTGTCCATGAACCCGGTGCGGCCCAGCTACTACGTCGCCCGCTACCTGTCGTTGAAAGGGTTCAACGTGATCCCGGTCAATCCGGGCCATGCCGGGAACGACCTGTTTGGCCAGACGGTACGCGGCAGCCTTTCGGAGATATCCGAACCCGTGGACATGGTAGACATCTTCCGACGGTCCGAATCCGTGCCGCCCATTGTGGACGAAGCGTTGGAGGGGTTCCCGTCCCTCGGAACGATCTGGATGCAGATCGGGGTTGAACACCCTGAAGCGGCAGCCAAGGCCGAGGCCAGCGGTGTGGACGTCGTGATGAACCGCTGTCCGAAGATCGAGTATCAGCGCCTGTTTGGCGAGCTGCGCATGGGTGGGTTTTCCACCGGGATCATCTCGTCCAAGCTTTAGGGCGTTGCTGGCTGATAGGGTTTCAGGCGGGCAACCTGTTCCTGTCGTCGTTTTTCCAGCACCACGTCCCGAGGGACCCAATCATATCGGGTATCCTCGACCAGAGGTGACCAGAACAAAACCCCGCCATAGCGCCACGGATCCAGCACGACGCCCTCATACAGCGATTCACCCTTGCGACTGATAATCGCGGTGCTGTGGTCGATCCTCAACGGATTGTCGGCGTTGGCGATGGCGCGGTGCAATTCCAGCGTCTGGAAGTTTTCCTGTTTCAGACGACGCTCGATATCCTCGGCCCAATGCCAGCACAGACCACGCGGGCGCAATCCCTTGTTGACCTTCGCATTGTGGATCAGCGGCGGGTCGGTGATCTGGTATTCGTCCACCAGCTGCGCGGTATAGGAATAGGCGACTTGCGCCGCCCGGCGGGCTTCTTCCGGATCGATATCCGGGCCAAGACGCTGAATCTCGGCTGTCAGGCGTTGCACCTCATCCCCGGTCGAAGGGGGAGGCGCCGCACATGCCGCAACGATGGCAAGCGTTGCCACAAGCATCAAAATTCGGATCATGTCGCGCCCTCGGCCTGTCATTCTGACGCCCGAGTATAGCGGGCGTTGCGGCGGCGCGGAACCCGGCCGTTACCCTTTGGGGCGGGCGGCTTTTTCGGCAATGCCGCTGATGCCCTGACGGCGCGCAAGTTCGGCCAGAACATCCTCCAGCGCCACGTCCCGGGCGGCCAGCATGACCAGCAGGTGATACAGCACGTCTGCGGCTTCGGCGGTCAGCTTGGCCTGATCGCCCTTTGTGGCTTCGATGATGGCTTCGATGGCTTCTTCACCAAATTTCTCGGCGCATTTCTCGGGACCCTTTGCAAGCAGCTTGGCTGTCCAGCTTGAATCGGGATCAGCCCCTTTACGCGCCTTAATCGTGGCAGCAAGGTCGTGCAGAATGCTCATGTCAGCCTCATCGGAATGCCTGCGGCGGCCATATGCTCTTTGGCTTCGCGGATCGTGTATTCTCCGAAATGGAAGATCGAGGCTGCAAGCACCGCACTTGCGCCACCTTGGGTGACGCCTTCGACCAGATGGTCCAGTTTACCGACACCGCCGCTTGCGATCACGGGCACATCCACGGAATCGGAAATCGCGCGGGTCAGGGGCAGGTTGAAGCCAGCCTTGGTGCCGTCGCGGTCCATCGAGGTCAGCAGAATTTCCCCGGCGCCTTTGGCGACAACAGTTTTTGCGAACTCGACCGCATCAATGCCCGTTGGCTTGCGGCCGCCATGCGTAAAAATCTCCCACTTTCCGGGGCTGACCGTCTTGGCGTCGATGGCGCAGACGATGCACTGGCTGCCGAATTGATCTGCTGATTCCGCGATCACGTCGGGATTGGCGACGGCTGCCGAGTTGAAGCTGACCTTGTCTGCCCCCGCCAGCAACAGGGCGCGGACATCATCCTTGGTGCGAACTCCGCCGCCGACTGTCAGAGGTACAAAGCACTGCTCGGCGGTGCGCTGTACCACATCGAACATGGTGCCGCGGTTTTCGTGGGTTGCGTGGATATCAAGAAAACAGATTTCGTCCGCGCCTGCGGCGTCATATGCCTTGGCCGATTCCACGGGATCGCCCGCATCGCGCAGACCGACGAAATTCACGCCTTTGACCACGCGGCCATCGGCAACATCAAGGCAGGGAATGATCCGGGTCTTCAGCATCTGATCGTCCTTCGTTGCCGGACCTTTACCGACAAAGCGCCGCCGATGCCACAGACGTTTTGCCGCCCATGGCCCTGGTAGCACGGGCCATGGGCGGAGCGGGGGGCTTAGTGATCCCGGTTCTTCAGCAGTTTCAGTGCCGAAAGCAGGTTTGCCTTACCATCGGTCCATGGCAGCGCTCCGTCGGTTTCGACGATTTGCCAGTTTCCATCCTGCGCAAAACTCTCAATTCGGGATTTGTCGGGGCTCAGGATCACAACGCTGCTGGTGGCGGCTCCGGTTTCAACCTGCTCTTTACCCACGGCCAGCTGCTGATGCGCAGCGGTCAGGTTCAGGCTGTCGGCAATTCGGGCCAAAGGCTGGACCAGATCGTAGAACCGGTTTGTGATGTGGAACACCAAAACCCCATCATCGGCCAGGCGGCTGGTGTACATCTCTACCGCCTCGCGTGTGATCAGGTGAAGCGGAATCGCGTCCGAGCTGTACGCATCCAAAACCAGGATATCGAAGGCAAAAGGCTTTTGCTTCAGAACGATCCGGGCGTCACCCAGATGGGTCTCGGAATCGGGCGTGCATTCCGACAGATAGGTGAACAGCGAAGGGTCGCGTGCGATCTGGTCAACGGTCGCGTCGATCTCGAAGAAGTCCCAGTTTTGAGCAGGCTGCCGATAGCAGGCCAGTGCACCTGTTCCAAGACCGACAATTCCGATGCTGTTGGATTGCTTGCCGAAGTCCGACGTGATGACCTGCGCCATCGGTTCTTCGGGGTGATAATAGGACAGCGGTGTGGGTCGAGTGCCATATTCGGATTCGCGTTGCCAGCCATGCACCGTGGTGCCGTTCTTGTAAAGACGGTAGCCCTTGCTTGAATACACGGAATGCACGCCGAAAAAGCTGCGATCTTCGAACACCGGATTGTTCTTTACCGCAAATGCGGGAAGCAGAACGACGGTAAGAACCACAGGGATACGCATGGCCTGCGCCCGGAACAGGTACAGCACTGCGAATATCAGCACGAACAGCGCGCCTGCACGCGGGATATCCGCGCTCAGCGCCGCGACGCCGCGTGTCGCACCTGCGATGACGAGGATGAAAACACTTGCCGCGATGCCCATGATGACATGGCGAAGGGCAAATCCCGGGGCGCGGACAAGAAACAAGCCTCCGGCCAGAATCATGGTGATTGGCGCCTCCAACTCACGTGTGAAGGCAATCGGCGCAACGATCGAGTTGAACAGCCCGCCAATTGCTCCGCCCATGGAAAGGGCGATGTAGAACACGGTCAATTGCTCGGCGGATGGGCGCATGTCGTACAGCAGGCGGTGCGCAAAAAGGGCGATGATGAACAACACCGGGACATAGAGCAGAATAACCACCGGCGCGTCATGCTCGCTGACCACCTTGGACACCAGTAAGACACCCGCCGCCAGCGCCGCCAGCATGGGCAGGTTCAAGGCGTCAAGCGTCAGGTGTTTCCATTTGGCAAACGCGATGATGAAGGACAGGATATAGACCGCCAGCGGAACAACCCAGATCAACGGGAGAGCACCCAGATCCGTGCTAACCCGCGTTGTGAAGGACAGCATCAAGGAAGAGGGGATGAAGGCGACGAACACCCAGACAGCGATCTGCCGCAGGGTCGGGAAACTGGCCTTGAGCGCCGTTTGAACCGACGGCTTCGTGTGCCGTGATCCCCGCAAGGCGATCATGCCACTGCCAAGCAAAAGCGCGCCGAACAGCGCGAAGCCGACCAGCCAGGCACGGCTGATCTCGGCTGCGCCAAAAAATGGATCCGCAACCAGGGGGAAGGCCAACAACGCCAGCAAGGATCCGACATTGCTGGCGCTGTAGAGGAAATACGGACCATCCGCCGAAGGCCCGCCCGACCTGGCGTACCAGGCCTGCAACAGGGGCGCATTTGCCGACAATACCGCAAAAGGTACACCCACACCTACGGCGAACAGGCCAAGCGTTTGCAGCGCGGTCGAGGTCGCGGCGTCATAGCTCCAGCTTTCGCTGGTGGACAGCGGCAGGAAAGTCAGCGCCGCCACCCAAAAGGCAAAATGGGCGATGATCTGCCAGCGCAAGGGCAGAAACTTGGTCAACAGGTGCGCGTAAACATACCCGAATATCAGCACCACTTGGAAAAACAGCATAGCCGTCGTCCAGACCGCCGGGGCGCCGCCGATTTTTGGAAGAACCAGTTTGGCAAAAAGCGGCTGGACAAAGAACAGAAGACTGGCGCTCGTGAAAATCGCCGCACAGAAGATCGCAATGGTTGCCGATCCGAATCTGGACGTCTTGGGAACGTCTAGGTTGGAAACACTCACGTTTGCCACCCGGGTTGTTGTGTTTGACGAAGGAGTGAAGCGGGGATTCCGCCCGAATTATGGCTCAACACAGTAAAATGTTTGGCTTCTGGTCGGATTGTTCTCGAAAGCAAGGGTAAAATGGGCGTCATCAATTCTGGCAAAGCTTTGCTGATGCCAGACTTGTGATTGTCAGATTTCCAAAACCTGTGAGAATTGGAGTGAATATTACAGAAGGAAAACCGATATGCGTAGTTTGATACTTGCTTCAATTTTTTCGCTCGGAGGGGCTTTGGCCGCCATGGCTGACGACATCATCAAAGTTCAAACGAACAAATCCGTAGCCGAGGTGCTGGATGCGCTGGAAGCGGTCGTTGGCAACGCAGGGGCCACTGTCTTCGCCCGCATCGACCACGCGGCCGGGGCGGAAAAGGTCGGTACGCCCATTCCGGCCAATCAAGTGCTGATTTTCGGCAATCCTGCGCTGGGCACGCCGGCCATGCAGATCGATCCGCGTGCAGGATTGTTCCTGCCGCTCAAGGTTCAGGCGTATGAGGATGGGAACGGTCAGGTCTGGTTGGCCTATGAAGACCCCAAGGAAACGATGGACGAGCTGGATGACGTCGAAAAGTCACCTGTAGTCGAGAAGATGCGCGGTGCGCTCGCCAAGTTGACCGCTGCGGCCGCGGGTTAGACCTTTTGGGTCATGTGCTTGCGCTTTTCAAACGCGCAAGCGCGTTTCGCGCGATCAGGATGTGAAAAGGCAGGATCGCAGCCAGGTACAGGCGCCCGCCAAGGTTATGGCGTCGGACCCATGTGGCCAGCGAGATGCGGCCGTTTTCCGACAGGACGGACACCCGGAAATCCAGGTGGCGATCGTTGAAACCTGCGATCACCTCGGTCCTGCCATCATGTTCAACCGGGAAGATCCCCAGCTTGTCGTCAGCATCCGGGCCGGTCGTGCTGAGGCCAAAGGGTGTCACCAACAGGCCGCGCAGCCGAACCAATGCCAGCGCCCATCCGGGGAACGCGGTGATGATTTCCGCGGCCCGGCGCGGCGGAAGATTGGATTCAACACTGAAGCAGTCCAGAAAGTCGCCGGTTTTGAACCGTTCGTTCAGCAGGCTGTGCGCGGACAGTTCGGAACGCTTTACCGGCGAATGAAACATAAAGCTATCCTCTGAGCGTGGTCAGAGCCTCTTTCAGATCAATCGCTCCATCATAAAGCGCGCGGCCGGAAATGGCACCGTTCAAAGCTGCGCCACAATCGCGCAGGGCGATCAGATCGGCGATCGAGGACACGCCGCCAGATGCGATGACCGGAATATCGACCGATTTGGCAAGCTCTGCGGTGGCCTCGACATTGGGGCCCTGCATCGCGCCGTCCCGGTTGATGTCGGTGTATATGATCGCAGCGACGCCCGCGTCTTCGAAGCTGCGGGCCAGATCGGTTACCTGAACGTCGGTTTCTTCGGCCCAACCCTTGGTGGCAACCAGACCGTTGCGCGCGTCGATGCCCACGGCGACCTTGCCGGGAAAGGCTTTGGCCGCTTCGCGCACCAGATCGGGGTTCTCGACCGCGACCGTGCCCAGAATCACGCGGGCCAGACCTTTGTCGATCCAGGTCTCGATGGTGGCCATGTCGCGGATGCCGCCTCCCAATTGCGCGGGCACGTCGCAGGCTTTCAGAATCGCTTCGACCGGGGCGGCGTTGACCGGCTCACCTGCAAAAGCGCCGTTCAGATCGACCAGGTGCAGCCACTCGCACCCGGCCTCGACAAAGGCGCGGGCCTGCGCGGCGGGGTCTTCGTTGAACACGGTGGCCTTGTCCATTTCACCACGCAGCAGGCGCACGGCATTGCCGTCTTTGAGGTCGATGGCGGGGTAGAGGATCATGTCGGGCGGCCCTATATCTGTGTTGCACGCGCGGGATATCGCACAGGCGGGGCAGGGGATGCAACGCGACGCTGGGTCATTCTTGCCCGCAGCTGGTTGCCGGGTCAGACTGCCATCAAAACAGGGAGACAATCATGAAGAAATTTACGTTTGCAGCGGGTTTGATGTTTCTTGCGACCAGCGCGATGGCTGCGGATCCCGTCGACGGTCTGTGGAAGACTGCACCCGGTGATACCGGCGGCTATCTGCATGTGACGATTTCCGGATGCGGCAGTGCGATCTGCGGAACCATCGACAGCGCCTTTGATGCGGATGGCAACGAGCAGCTGGAATATGAAAACCTGGGCAAACAGATCATCTGGGACATGGTGCCCGATGGCGGCGGAAGCTATGATAGCGGCAAGATCTGGGCACCGGACCGGAACAAAACCTACAATTCAAAAATGTCACTGGACGGCCAGAACAAACTGACCGTCAAGGGATGTGTGGCGGGCGGTCTGATCTGCCGCGGTCAAACCTGGACGCGTGTTCAGTAAGCCTCAGGGTTTCCAGGTCAGGAAGTTGCCCAGCATGCGCAGGCCAACGTCCTGGCTTTTCTCGGGGTGAAACTGCATTCCAACCATCGTGTCGCGGCCAATGACGGCCGTGACCTCCTGCCCGTAATTCACATAGGCCAATCGCTGTGCCGGGTCGGATACCCGGAAGTGGTACGAGTGGACGAAATATGTGTGATCGCCGGATTTCACCCCGTTGAACACCGGGTGATCGCTGTCCAGAACAAGATCGTTCCAGCCCATATGCGGCACTTTCAGCGATGTGTCTGACGGCTCGATCCTGACGACATCGCCGGCAATCCAGTCCAGACCATCCGTTTCGCTGTATTCATGGCCTTTGGTTGCCATCAACTGCATCCCCACACAGATGCCCAGAAACGGGCGGCCTTTCTGTTCGACCGCCTCGACCATCGCGTCATAGATGCCCTTGTGCCCACGCAATTCGGCAGCGCATGCCGGAAACGCCCCGTCGCCAGGCAGAACCAAGCGATCCGCGCGTGCCACAACATCCGCGTCCGAGGTGACGACAACCTCACCGGCGCCGACCTCTTGCGCCATGCGCTGAAACGCTTTTTCCGCCGAGTGCAGGTTGCCGCTTTCGTAGTCGATAATGGCGGTCAGCATTTACAACGCGCCTTTGGTCGACGGAATCGCATCTGCCTTGCGCGGATCGGTTTCAACGGCGTCTCGCAGCGCGCGCGCTACGGCCTTGAATGCGGCCTCGGCGATGTGGTGGCTGTTGAAGCCGTGCAACTGGTCGATATGCAGCGTGATGCCGCCATGGGTGCTGAGCGCCTGAAAGAACTCGCGCAAAAGTTCTGTGTCGAATGTACCGATTTTCTGCGTCGGCAGGTCCACATTCCAGATCAAATAGGGGCGGCCGGACAGGTCCAGCGCACAGCGAACCTGAGCGTCATCCATCGGTAGGTGGCATTCTCCGTACCGCCGGATACCCTTTTTGTCGCCCAGGGCCTGCGTCAAAGCCTGCCCCAGCGCGATGCCGGTATCTTCGACCGTGTGGTGATCATCAATGTGGTAATCGCCCTTGGCGCGGATCGTCATGTCGATCAGCGAATGGCGCGCCAGTTGATCCAGCATGTGATCAAAAAATCCAACTCCGGTCTGATTTTCATACATGCCGGTGCCATCTAGATTGATCTCGACCGAAATTTCGGTTTCGGCAGTCTGGCGGCTGATCTTTGCGCTGCGCATGGGCGAATTCCTTTTGCTACAGGCGCGCTTATAGACGGGGAAGGTCGGGGTTTTCCAGACCGCGCGTTGCGATCGCTGCAAACTGTTGCAGGGGATTGCACCCGGCTTGGCCCCGTGTCAGCTTGCGAACAACACGAACCGATAGGGTCAAACCATGTCCACCTGCGTTTTCATCCAGATCCGCTGCAAGCCCGGCACCACCTACAAGGTCGCCGAGGAAATCGCCCTGCGCGAAATCCACTCCGAACTGTATTCCACCAGCGGTGAATATGATCTGCTGCTCAAGCTATATATCCCCGAGACCGAGGATGTGGGCCATTTCATCAACGAACACCTGCTGGTGATTCCCAATATCGAACGCTCGCTGACCACAATGACGTTCAAGGCTTTTTAACCCAGTTCGAATGAGGTGACGCCAAAGACACGGCTCAGATCGATATCCGGCGCGTGGCCGGAATACATCCGGGCCGTTTCAAACACCTTTTCAAGACCCAGCGCATCCGCCAGCGCAAAGGCGGCGGCGTTGGGCCGCGGCATGTCGATGAACACGTCATGCGTGGCGTGATCGTCGGGGATGGCTTCCAATACCGAGGCCAACAGGGCTTGGGCAATCTCGGCGTCGTCCGCGAACAACGGCCCGATCTTGTATCCGCTTTGACAGGGCCGCAGGGTCGCATAGCCCCGGATCACCCCGTTCTCGGCAATCACGCGCGAGGCGTGGCTGGGCGCGCTCAGCCAATCGCGAAGGAAGATGTCGCGCGGGGCAGGGAACATCTGCCGGTCATAGGCGGCTAGATCGTCCGAGAGGCTGTTCAGCTCCTCAGCCCGCGCAGCTGGTTGCGCCCCGAGCGCGGCCAGAATCCCGCGTTTTGTCCCGCCAAAGCGGTAGTTGTTATAGGCAAAGGAAAAACCGGACTTGCGGTAGTTATCCTGCTGCTCGACGACCCCATCCAGGCCGATATTGCCCGCATTGCAGTTTTCCAAGGCGTGCTGCCAGATTTTCAGCCCGTAGCCCGATCCGCGAAACTCGGGCCGGACGATGTAGAAGCCAAGGAACGCAAACGCGTCATCATACTGAACGACCGAGATGGAAGCGATCATTTCGCCATCCAGGAACCCGCCGAGAAACCCGCGAGTATCCGTGCCGTGGAAGCAACGAGCATCGTGATGCCCCGGGTTCCACCCTTCGCGCCCGGCCCAATCGACGGCCTTTTGGACCTCGTCAACGGTAAGAGGGCGGATGACGTAATCAGACATGGGTGAATCCTGCGTTGGGCAATGCAACCAGAATGACGCAATGTCATGTGAAGAACCAGCATGTATGGAGAATTTCGTATCTGGAGCGGGCGAGGCGATTCGAACGCCCGACCCTAACCTTGGCAAGGTTATGCTCTACCCCTGAGCTACGCCCGCATCAGATACATATGTGGTCCGAAGACCTCTCAATGGAGCGGGCGAGGCGATTCGAACGCCCGACCCTAACCTTGGCAAGGTTATGCTCTACCCCTGAGCTACGCCCGCGCCGTTGAGTGAGGAGGGATTTATAAATTCCCACGCGGGGCTGCAAGCGGAAAAACACAAAAAAGAGGAAAAATATTTCGACGGAACCTGGCATCCGGCCCGTTCAATCTCGAACACGGATCAAAAAAGGACACAGGCAGAGGGGCTTTCATGATTTCTGTTGCAGACATGAAGATAATGGCGCTGGCCGCAATGATCTTGCTGGTCACTGCGATGCCGAAATCGGACGATCACGAACACAACCGGATCACGCCCGTTTTGTTGAAAGCGCCCCTTGTGATGACGACGGATCTGACCGGATAACACCCGCCAGCCGACCTACAGCGCCAGAATCAGGTTGGCGATGGCCGCAACCAGAATGGCCAGGAACGTCAGGCTCATGCCAGCCTGCCGCAGGATGACGATCTGGGGCGTGCGCCCGAATCCGTACGCGTGCAGCAGACGCCCGGCCAGCAACATCAAGCCCAGTATATGCAAAAGCAATCCGCCCGCTCCCTGCAATTCCACCATGGCGATCAGCAAAAGGGCGATAGGGGCGTATTCGGCGCAATTGGAATGTGTCCGTATCGCCTTGATCATCAATTTGCTGCCCCCATCCCCGACTGAGATTTTGTCGCTGCGGCGCTGAAGGATCACTTT
The DNA here is from genome assembly GCF_017872515.1 of Ruegeria sp. HKCCE3926. Lineage (NCBI taxonomy): Bacteria > Pseudomonadati > Pseudomonadota > Alphaproteobacteria > Rhodobacterales > Roseobacteraceae > Ruegeria > Ruegeria sp. HKCCE3926. The sequence goes on from NZ_JAEDOU010000001.1 coordinate 357,092, forward strand.
GACGCTGAGTGCCACGTAAAGAATAGCGATCAGGGCCGCATAGATCGGGGTGATAGCAAGCATGGTGGGTCTCCGTTCCAGCATAGAAAAAGGGCCGCGCGGTTTCCCGAGCGGCCCTTTGAACTGTAACCGGTTCGGCAGGTTATTCCAGCTCGACCAGAAGGTCCTTTGCGTCAATCTGGCCACCGGGCTGCACATGAACGGCCTTGACGGTCGCATCGCGCTCGGCGTGGATGCCGGTTTCCATCTTCATCGCCTCGATGGTCAGCAACATGTCGCCTTCCTTGACCTGCTGGCCCGCTGTTACGGCGACGGTGGCTACAACACCGGGCATCGGCGCACCGACATGATCCGGGTTGCCGACCTCGGCCTTGGGCCGCGCCTGCGTGGTCGAGGTGACCAACCGGTTCGGAACCCGGATCACGCGCGGTTGGCCGTTGAGTTCAAAAAACACTTTGACCTCTCCGTTTTCATCCGTTTCGCCAATGGCCTGACACCGGATTTCCAGCGTCTTGCCGGGGTCGATTTCCGCGGTGATCTCCTCGCCCGGCTCCATGCCGTAGAAGAAGGTGCGCGTTGGCAGGGTACGAACCGGGCCGTAGATCCGGTGGCGACCCATGTAGTCCAGGAACACCTTGGGATACATCAGATAGCCGTTCAGATCCTCGTCATCGACCTCTTTGCCTTCCAGCTGCTTGGACAGCTCGGCGCGGGTGGCTTCAAGATCGACCGGGGGCACGTCCTTGCCGGGTCGCTGCGTGTTGGGAACCTCGTCTTTCAGCACCTTCTTGATGATGGTCTCGGGGAACCCGCCCGGAGGCTGACCCAGATTGCCGCGCATCATGTCCACGACCGAGTCGGGGAAGGCCACGTCGGTATTCGGGTCCTCGACCTGTTCACGTGTCATGTTCTGGCTGACCATCATCAGCGCCATGTCACCAACGACCTTGGAAGACGGCGTGACCTTCACGATGTCACCGAACATCTGGTTCACGTCAGCATACATCTGCGCCACTTCGTGCCAGCGTTCTTCCAGACCCAGGCTGCGTGCCTGCGCCTTGAGGTTGGTGAACTGACCGCCCGGCATCTCGTGCAGATAGACCTCGGACGCGGGGGCCTGAAGGCTGGATTCGAAGGCCGCATACTGGCCACGCACAGCCTCGAAGTAATCGCTGATTTCACGGATGGCCTTGATGTCCAGCCCGGTGTCGCGGTCGGTATGGCGCAGCGCTTCGACCACGGTGCCCAGCGTCGCCTGGCTGGTGTTGCCCGAGAAGCTGTCCATCGCGCAGTCAACTGCATCGACGCCCGCCTCGGACGCGGCCAGAATGGTCGCGCTGGCAATACCGGCGGTGTCATGTGTGTGGAAATGGATCGGCAGCCCGACCTCTTCCTTCAGCGTCCGGATCAGGATTTTGGCCGAGGCCGGTTTCAGCAGGCCCGCCATGTCCTTGAGGCCCAGAATATGCGCGCCGGCGTCGCGCAGTTCTTTCGCCATGCCGACATAATATTTCAGATCGTACTTGGCGCGATCCGGGTCAAGAATATCGCCAGTGTAACAGACGGTACCTTCGCAAATCTTGCCGCTATCGACGACCGCATCCATCGCCACGCGCATGTTTTCGACCCAGTTCAGCGAGTCGAAGACACGGAACACGTCAATTCCTGTCGCCGCCTGACGCACGAACTCCTGCACTACGTTGTCAGGATAGTTCGTATAGCCCACGCCGTTTGCGCCGCGCAGCAGCATCTGGGTCATCAGGTTCGGCATCGCCTCACGCAGGTCCCGCAGGCGCTGCCACGGGCATTCCTGCAAGAACCGATACGCCACATCGAAAGTCGCGCCGCCCCAGCATTCGACCGAGAACAGCTGCGGCAGGTTCGCCGCATAGGAGGGAGCCACCTTGATCATGTCGATCGAGCGCATCCGGGTCGCCAGCAGAGACTGGTGCCCGTCGCGCATGGTGGTGTCGGTGATCAGCAGTTGGCGCTGCGCCTTCATCCAGTCGGCCACCGCCTGCGGGCCCTTCTGCTCCAGCAGGTTGCGCGTACCCATCTGCGGTTCGGCCTTCAGCGCCGGAGGCCTGGCCTCCTTCAGGTCGGCGCGCGGGCGCGGGCGGTCCTTGGTTTCGGGATGCCCGTTCACGGTGATGTCCGCGATATAGGTCAGAACCTTGGTGCCGCGGTCGCGCCGCTTCTTGAAGGTGAACAGTTCGGACGTCGTGTCGATGAACTTGGTGGTGTATTCGTTCGACAAGAAGGTCGGATGCTTGAGCAGGTTGATGACGAAGTCGATATTCGTCGAAACCCCGCGGATGCGGAACTCGCGCAGGGCGCGGTCCATCCGAGAGATCGCCTTTTCGGGCGTGGGGGCCCAGGCCGTAACCTTGGTCAGCAGCGAGTCGTAATAGCGCGTAATCACCCCGCCCGCATAGGCCGTGCCGCCATCCAGACGGATGCCCATACCGGTGGCCGAGCGATAGGCGGTGATCCGGCCATAGTCGGGGATGAAGTTGTTCTGTGGGTCCTCGGTGGTGATCCGTGTCTGCAACGCGTGCCCGTTGAGCTGGATATCCTTTTGGCTGGCCATGCCGGTCGCCTCGGCCAGCGTCTTGCCCTCGGCGATCAGGATCTGCGCCTGCACGATGTCGATACCGGTGACTTCTTCGGTCACGGTGTGTTCGACCTGAACGCGCGGATTGACTTCGATGAAATAGAACTTGCCGGTGTCCATATCCATCAGGAACTCGACCGTGCCGGCACATTCGTAATTCACATGCGCACAGATCCTGCGGCCAAGCTCGCAGATCTCGGCGCGCTGTTCGTCGCTCAGATACGGGGCAGGGGCGCGTTCCACGACCTTCTGGTTCCGGCGCTGGACCGAGCAGTCGCGTTCATACAGGTGATAGATTTCACCGTGCTTGTCGCCCAGGATCTGCACCTCGACGTGGCGCGCACGAATGATCATCTTTTCCAGATAACCCTCGCCATTGCCAAATGCGGCTTCGGCCTCGCGACGGCCTTCCAGCACTTTCTCTTCCAACTCTTCTTCCGACTGGATCGGGCGCATGCCGCGCCCGCCGCCGCCCCAGGACGCCTTGAGCATCAGCGGATAGCCGATTTCGGCGGCCTCCTTGCGGATCGCGTCCATGTCATCGCCCAGAACTTCGGTGGCAGGAATGACCGGAACGCCTGCTTCGATGGCTACGCGTCGCGCGCTTGCCTTGTCGCCAAGCGCGCGCATGGTTTCCGCCTTGGGGCCGATGAAGGTGATGCCGTTCTTGACGCAGGCATCGACGAAATCCGGGTTCTCGGACAGCAGACCATAGCCCGGATGAATCGCGTCGGCGCCACATTGCTTGGCAACACGGATGATCTCGTCGATCGAAAGATAGGCGGCAACCGGCCCCATGCCTTCACCGATCTGATACGCCTCGTCAGCCTTGAACCGGTGCAGGCCCAGTTTGTCTTCTTCAGCGTAGACGGCGACGGTTCGTTTTCCCATCTCGTTTGCTGCGCGCATGACGCGGATGGCAATCTCGCCGCGGTTGGCGATCAGGATCTTGTTGAAGTCTGTCATGATAGGTCCCGGTCTTTTGTGTATGGGCGTCTTATTGGGCGGAGAATACGCGCAGGTATATCCGTTCTTCTGGGTAGAACCGGCATGTTATCGCTCGCAAACGCCCTATGATCGCAGCGCCCTTATACTTTTGCTGCGCCGCAGCATCAAATGTTTAACGTTAACTCTCAATCTGACACAGGCTTGCCAGGCCCATCTGGCCCATATTTGCATGCAGGTCTTGCCTGAGAATCTCGATGACATGTGCAGGCCCCCGCGCGCCAAGTGCCGCAAGACCATATAAAAAAGCCCGCCCGAGCATCACGAAGTCTGCGCCCAGCGACATGGCACGCAAAATATCCAGACCGCCTTCGACACCACTGTCGAAGATCAGGGGCAGGCGGGTTGCATCCCGGACAGAGGGCAGAACCTCGATGCTGGCCGGGGCCGCGTCAAATTGCCGACCGCCATGATTCGACACCCACAAAGCATCGACACCGACCTGTTCCAGCCTGCTCGTATCCTCTGGTCGCAGGACACCCTTCAGGACAAGCGGACCGTCCCAATGGTCGCGCAGCCATTTGACATAGTCCAGATCCGGCGAGGTTCGAAGCAGGTAACCGATATGAGCCGTGGGCGGCAGATTCCCGGGGTTTTCGATATATTTGTCCAGCGTTCGCATATGCGGCACACCGTTGCGCAGCATGCCCATCGCCCAGGCAGGTCTTTGGGCGATCTGCGCCAGAATGCGCGGGGTCAGCTTTGGCGGTTGCCGCAGGCCCGATCGTGTCTGCCTTTCCCTGCGCGATGCGACGGGAACATCCGCGGTGAGGACCAGGGTTTTGAACCCGGCCTTGCGGACCCGGTTCAGCAGGTCTTTTCGAATATCCGGATCCCGGGGCGGGTAAAGCTGGAACCAGGCATTGTCCCCAAGATGCGGTGCCATGTCTTCAGGGCTTTGGCTGGCTACGGTCGACAGGGTATAGGGAATACCCGCCTCTGCGGCCGCGCTGGCCAGCAGTTGCTCGGCGCGGGGCCAGACCAGCCCGGACATTCCGATCGGCGCGATTCCGAACGGCAGCGGATACGAAGCGTCGAGAAACGACTTTGACGTATCAAAGTCCAGCTCGCCATGCAGGATCGAGGGGCAGAGGCGCACGTCATCCAGCGCCTTGCGGTTCCGGTGCAGCGTCGTTTCAATCCCGGTTCCACTGTCGATATACTCCCACACGAAATGCGGCAGACGACGGCGCGCACGGTGTTTCAGATCCGGTATACCGGGATAGGTGCTGTGCAAGTCCATGCAGATTGATCCGACCTGCCATGCGATTCGGCAAGTTTTTTAAGCTGCATCCTTGGGTGGTTGCCGGTTTTCAGGCGACGCATTTTCGGTCTTGTTCCTGGTGCCGCTTGCAACATGCACCTGGTTGCGCCCCTTGTCCTTGGCGACATAAAGCGCATCGTCAGCCGCGCGCATCAGGTCCTGCGGCATGGTGCCGTGGGCCGGGTAATGTGCAACCCCGACCGATATCGTAATGCGCGGCAATACCTTCTCGCCATATCGGACGGTTACGGCTTCAACCGCCTGGCGCAGTTGTTCGGCGCGGGTCATGGCATCTTCGGGGCTGTTGTCAGGCAGGATCAGCATGAACTCTTCCCCCCCGATGCGGCAGGCGACTTCGTCCCGGTCGCACCCTTGTTCCAGGGCGGCGCCGACGGCGCGCAATACCATGTCGCCCGCATCATGCCCATGAGTATCGTTGAACTTCTTGAAGTGATCCACGTCCACGGCGATCAGGCTTAGCGCGGCGCCCGTCTGCTGGCTGCGGCTGATGGACTTGCGCAGCGTCTCGGTCATATGGCGGCGATTGAACAGCCCGGTCAGGGGGTCTCGTACCGATTGGTCGTGAAGCTGATCCCGCATGCGGACGTTGGCGATCGCCATACTGATCTGTTCGGCGCATAATTGGGCCAGCTTGCGGCTCTTGTTGAAGCAGTCTTCGCGCCCCTCAAGTGCCCGCAAATGCAAAAGACCAACGGTTTCGCCATGGGCCAGAATGGGAAAGCAGAAATAGGGCCGCCCGTCATGCGGTTCGGCGTGCTCGCAGACAAAGTCAATCTCGGATGCGCCGAACTCGTAAGTCCGGCCGCGCCGCAAACCCCAGCAACCTTCGGGGTGAATGTGGGATTTATGAGTTCCACCGTTCCAGCTGGCGCAGCCATCCAGCACATCGCGTGAGTTTGAGTAGACATACACGCTGCCTTCGGCCTCTGGCAGGATGTGGGTCATGAAGCGAGACACCATGTCGAACAGTTCATCCAGCGACCGGCTTGATTGCAGCCATTCGTTCAACTCACCCAATAGACGGACCTCTCGGGCCAGGCGCAGCTGCTCGTCCATCAGCTCCCTCTCTTTCTGGGCTCGTTTGCGCAGGTCGCGAACCTGACGACGGTTGGTGCGATGGACAATCAGGATGACAGTCGTCAGCGCCAGCAGAGCGACGCCGCTCAGCAGCGCCAGAGACAGGCGAACGCGCGTGATGAACAGGTTCCGCAGGTCGGTTATGTCGGAATAGAACTCGATCGCGCCCATGAACGTCGCATCCTTGATGATCGGCGTATAGACCTCGGCCACATGGCGGCTGCTCAGTTCCGTATCCCGGGAATTGTCGAAAACAAAGGAATCAACTTCGGTAACCGGCTTCTCTTCGTGTTTGTAAAAAAGGCCCCCAGCGGCGACGATCGACTGGAAATAGGGTTTCGTATTCACGAACCCGACGTCGCTGGCTCGGGTCGACCAGAACACCTGCCCCGAAGCATCAAACAGCTTGAAGCGGTAAATGTCCGTGGTTTCGGGCAGTAGCTCCAGAAACTCCTGGTCATGATCGGTCAATGCGTGAAAACGGAATGTCTGCTCAAGATCGTTTAGATGGCTTTCGACCTGGCGGCTCATCCGCATCGCGTTCTTTCGCAGGTCTGCTTCCAGCATGCGATCAACCACTGGCGCAGGGGCGGCATAGATCCCCCAGCCCGCCGCTGCCGTCAGCGCGAGCAGCATCAGGGCCACGCCTATCATTTTAAGCCTCGAGGACTGACCCGTCAGTTCCGCCTGTTTCATATGTCCGCTCCCACTACACTCTGCCAAACATCCCAGTCAGGATTTGACAGAGAGTTAACGGGGTGCGGGGCGGTGGTGTGTTTGTTTAGAATTGAATGTAAAAAGAAGTGCGAAAAGTCTGTGAACAAGCCGTGAACAAACCCTTTCCCTTCGCGCTCATCCGGCGTAGTTTGGGGCCATGAGCAGTTTTGACGAAATGGACGCCTTCGAGGGCGCATCGCTGTCGGCGCGGGCCATGGCCGTGCGCCCTTCGCCCTATCTGGATGAGCTTAACCCGGCACAACGGGACGCGGTCGAGCGTCTGGATGGCCCGGTTCTGATGCTGGCAGGTGCCGGAACGGGCAAGACCAAGGCTCTGACCGCCCGGATCGCACATCTTCTCAACACCGCGCGCGCACGTCCGAATGAGATTCTGTCGGTAACCTTTACCAACAAGGCCGCGCGCGAGATGAAGGAACGGGTGGGCCGCCTGTTGGGGCAGCCTGCTGAGGGGATGCCATGGCTGGGTACCTTTCATTCGATCTGCGTCAAACTGCTGCGCCGCCATGCGGAACTGGTCGATTTGAAATCGAACTTCACCATTCTGGATACCGACGACCAGTTGCGCCTGCTCAAGCAGTTGGTGCAGGCCGCAAATATCGACGACAAACGCTGGCCTGCGCGGATGTTGCTGGGAATCATCGACGATTGGAAGAACCGAGCGCTGACACCCGACAAGGTGCCAGCCGCCGATGCCGGGGCTTATGACAACAAGGGCATTGAGCTATATGCCCAATATCAGACCCGCCTGCGCGAATTGAATGCGGTGGATTTCGGCGATCTGCTTCTGCACATGGTTACGATCTTCCAGACCCATCAGGATGTTCTGGAGCAATACCAGCGCTGGTTCCGCTATATCCTGGTGGACGAGTATCAGGACACCAACATCGCCCAATATCTGTGGCTGCGGCTGCTTGCGGGCGGGCACAAGAACATCTGCTGCGTCGGCGATGACGATCAGTCGATCTATGGCTGGCGCGGGGCCGAGGTGGGCAACATCCTACGGTTCGAAAAGGACTTTCCCGGCGCGTATGTGGTGCGGCTGGAACAGAACTACCGCTCGACCCCGCATATTCTGGCGGCTGCGTCGAACGTCATTCGCGGCAATGAAAACCGTCTGGGCAAAGAGCTGTGGACCGAAGCCGAGGAAGGCCACAAGGTCAATCTGATCGGCCATTGGGACGGCGAGGAAGAGGCCCGCTGGATCGGCGAGGAAATCGACGCGATGCAGGGCGGTACGCGCGGTATTCGCCCGATGAACCTTGATGAGATCGCTATCCTCGTCCGCGCCAGCCACCAGATGCGCGCCTTCGAAGACAGGTTTCTGACCATCGGTCTGCCCTACAAGGTGATCGGCGGCCCGCGATTCTACGAGCGGATGGAGATTCGCGATGCCATGGCCTATTTCCGGCTGGTGGTCAGCCCCGAGGATGATCTTGCGTTTGAGAGAATCGTAAACACGCCGAAACGCGGCCTTGGCGACAAGGCGCAGCAAACCATCCAGATGACCGCGCGCGGAAATGGGGTGTCACTGGTCGAAGGTGCTCGGATTGCGGTCGATAACGGGTTGATCAAGGGCAAGGGAGGCAAGGCGCTGCGCGAACTGATCGACGGTCTGGCGCGTTGGAATGCGATGACACGTGGGCCGCGGATCGAGGTGGACGACGATTCGGTGATCGATGACGGTTCGCCCATGCGGTTCGGCGCACCCGAGCATACGCATATCGAACTTGCGCAGATCATTCTCGACGAATCCGGCTATACCGCCCACTGGCAGAACGACAAGACGCCCGAAGCGCCGGGGCGCCTTGAAAACCTCAAGGAACTGGTGAACCAGCTGGACAATTTCGAGAACCTGCAAGGGTTTCTGGAACATGTCAGTCTGGTCATGGACAACGAACAGGACAGCGACGGGGCCAAGGTTTCGATCATGACCCTTCACGCGGCCAAGGGGCTGGAGTTTCCCGCCGTCTTCCTGCCGGGCTGGGAGGACGGGCTGTTCCCCTCGCAGCGGTCAATGGACGAATCCGGGCTCAAGGGGCTCGAGGAGGAACGGCGGCTGGCCTATGTCGGCATCACCCGTGCCGAAGAAGTGTGTACCATTTCTTTTGCCGCCAACCGGCGGGTGTTCGGTCAGTGGCAGAACTCGATGCCGTCCCGTTTCATCGACGAATTGCCGGAAGATCACGTTGAGGTCCTTACGCCTCCGGGGCTCTATGGCGGCGGCCAGCCCGCTGCTGGCATTGAAACCCGCGCGGCCGAAGCGAATGTCTACAACTCGCCGGGCTGGAGACGGATGCAGGCGCGGCAGGGGCAATACGGCATGTCGCAGCCACGCGAATCCCGCAACACGGTGATCGACGCGACCGCCGTGGCCAGTTTCACGCTAGGGGAACGGGTGTTCCACCAGAAATTCGGCTATGGCGCGGTTGTCGGGATCGAGGGCGACAAGGTCGAAGTCGAATTCGACAAGGCAGGCACAAAGAAAGTGGTCTCGCGTTTTCTGACCAACAAGGATGACGTCCCGTTCTGAGGCGTCATATCACTTCGACCAGAACCAGATTGGTTGAGGCGGTGGCTTGCCGGACCTTCGCCAGCTCGATGTAATCAGGGTCGTCTTTCTAGGCTTTCGCCGCGGCAAGGTCCGGAAACTCCATCAGCACAATGCCACCTTTGGGCCAATCGCCTTCGACCCGTTCGACCGGTTTCGATGAAACCGTGAGCAGGCGTCCTTTGTGGCGGTCGAAGATCGGCATGAAACCCGCCAGATAATCCTGATACCCATCCGGGTGGTGGATGTCGATCTGCGCGATGAAATAGGCGGCCATTGTTTCCTGCGGATCAGAAATCAGAGGGCCATCTTACACCTATGTCAGAAAAACAAAAAAACGGCGGTTCCCAGGGAGGAGGAAGGGGAACCGCCGTCTTGTCAACATCAGAGCAGGGAGGAGGAGAGCCCCGATGTATTCGAACCCGGGTTTGAGCCCGGTATGGAGAAGACGCGGCGACGTCAGGGAGGAGGAAGGCGTCGCCGCGCGCTTTCAACATCAAGGCAGGGAGGAGGAGAGCCTCGATGTATCAGGATCCGGCGGGTTGAGGCCGGTATATGGTGCGGCAACGTCAGGGAGGAGGAGAGACGTTGCCGCTGATAACAGACCCTAAGGGAGGAGGAAGGGCCTGATCTCGATATTCGTGGCGCGCTTATTGCGCGATGTGATCGTTGGCGGCCTGCATGGCCACCCGACGGATCATGGAACGATGCAGGCCCAGATCGGCCAGTTCACGGTCCGACAGTCCTGCCAGCTCATTGACGGTCTGGCGATACATACGATAGCGGGCAAAACGCGCCTTTGCGTTTTCGATCAAAGTTGCGATTCCGAACGCCGGTGTGCTCTTCGATGCTGTATGTGTGCTTGCGACTGCCATGCTCATCATCCGTATTTATTTGCTTTGCCGATTACGCTCGGCCCTTGCTTGAGGTTGAAAATAGGCAAATGCTGCGATTGCACAATAGGTCGCGTCGTCAATGCTGCTATGCAGCAAGCGCATAGATTGGTTCAGTTTTTTCCTTCAACTCGAAATGCACCTTGAAACATTGGGCCTTCCCTTGGGTCACGGGTGACAGCGGAAACATGGCCTTCTTTTGGCTTGCCTTTTAATTGAGCGGTGTTGGCTGGAATATGTGCGCAATAAAACCATTCAAGACGTGCGTGTGACCGAAGCGCCAGGCAAGGCGTGGCGGTTCAGCTATTCCCTGATGCACGATTTGCCAGTTTCGCACGTCGCAGAGCAAACTGCCCGAACGCCACGGGATTTCATGGGCCAATGTGGTTGTCGAGGGGAAGTCCCGCCGAAATTGCGCTCAAAGTGCAGATGATTCTGCGAGATCGCTGCCCAAAGATGCCGGGTTTTTCCACCCTGAATGGTAACTCTTAAGATATTCCGGGAAATCGTGGGAAAAAAATTCCAACTTCGAATTGTCTATATCTGGGGTGCTGCGCGGAAAGACCTCCTACAATTGGTGTCATTGTACTCAAATTTCATGATGGTATTGTTGTTGGAGCGTGTTTCATGGAGCACGGTTCGCAAAATTCCTGTTGATTTCCATGAATTCCCATGGCATCCCTAATACATCCGATGAGGACGAGGCAGCAGGGGCACCAAACGACCCCGACCAAAAATAATCAGGTTTCATACAGGCATCTCGCTTTCATCAATCAAGAGATCCGGCGCGCGGGCGAGCAGACATCCCCCCAGGTGGCGCGTGCAGCTGGACATCCCGCACAGCGGGTCAATGCGGCGGGTTGATCAGTGGCAGCAGATCAACCCGCCGTTTTTCATCCGGGGGGAACGCGAATTTCAAGTGGGGCGCAAGCGAAAGGGACAGTCGTCTTGGCGCGCAGGTTCAGAGGTGAAAGCCACCATAAGGTGGATGCGAAAGGCAGGGTGTCGATCCCGGCCTCGTTTCGCCGCGTGCTTGAAGCCTCCGATCCCAACTGGCAGCCCGGCGACAATCCAGAGCTTGTGATTGTCTACGGGGATCATCGCCGCAAATACCTGGAATGCTACACGATGGAGGCGATCGACGAGGTCGATGCCAAGATCGATGCGCTGCCACGTGGCGCGATGAAGCGCAAGATGTTGCAGCGCCTGTTCCATGGGCAGTCCTTCCCGACCAATGTCGATGAAACCGGGCGGCTGGTTCTGCCGGCAAAGCTGCGCAAGAAAATCGGTCTTGAGGGCGAGGCGTTTTTTATCGCCGCCGGGGATACTTTTCAGATCTGGAAGCCCGAGACCTACGAATCCGAGGAACTGGCGGCGACCGAGGAATGGCTGGACGGCCTTGGCGACGATGTTGATCCATTGGAATTCCTCGATGAAGTCGAGGGCGGGTGACGGCATGGCGGCCGCGGATCATCCACAACCGGACGCGCCTCACATCCCTGTCTTGCTGCGCCCGCTCTTGGCGGCGGTGGCGCCGGTCACGGGCGTCTGGCTGGACGGAACCTTCGGCGCAGGCGGGTACACCCGCGGATTGCTGGAGGCCGGGGCCGACAAGGTGATCGGCGTGGATCGCGATCCCTTGGCTTTTGAGATGGCGTCAGACTGGGCGGGCGCCTATGGTGATCGGCTGGTGATGCAGCCCGGCGTGTTCTCTCGTATGGATGAATATGCACAGAACCTGGACGGCGTTGTTCTGGACCTTGGCGTTTCCTCGATGCAACTGGACCAGGCCGACCGCGGGTTTTCCTTCATGAAGGATGGTCCTTTGGACATGCGCATGAGCCAGGATGGCGAAAGCGCCGCCGATCTGGTCAATACCGCGACCGAGGCGCAACTGGCCGACATCCTGTTCCACTATGGTGAAGAACGCGCCAGCCGCCGGATTGCCAAGGCGATCGTCAAAGCGCGCACGGAAGAGCCGATCACCACAACCCTGCGTCTGGCCGCGATCATCGAATCCTGCCTGCCACGTCCGAAACCGGGGCAATCCCACCCGGCCACGCGCAGCTTTCAAGGGCTGCGGATCGCCGTGAATGCAGAATATGAAGAGCTGTTTCAAGGGCTGATGGCCGCTGAACGTGCTTTGAAGCCCGGCGGGCAACTGGCCGTTGTCACTTTCCATTCCATTGAAGACCGAATGGTGAAACGGTTTTTCCAGTCCCGCGCGGGCAAGACGGGGCGCGCGAACCGCTATGCGCCCGAGATTGAACAGGAACAGCCGCAATTCACACTGAAGACCCGCAAGGCGGTGGGGCCTGACGAACAGGAATTGCAGGAAAACCCGCGCGCGCGCTCGGCAAAACTGCGTGTGGCGATCCGAACCGAAGCTCCGGCGGGGGAAATTGAAGCGCGGGCCATCGGAATGCCGCAACTGGGGGGAAGGGCAAGATGAAGAGTGTTTTGTATGTGTTGACTGCTCTGTCCGTGTTCGGGTTGGCGTTGTGGGCCTATCAGGAAAACTACCGAACCCAGCAAGTGGTAAAGGAAACCCAGTCTTTGCAGCGCGAGATCGGAATGGCACAGGTGCGACTGGCTGTTCTGAACGCGGAATGGGCCTATCTGAACCGCCCGGACAGGCTGCGCGAACTGGCCGACCTGAACTTTGAACGCCTTGGTCTGCTGCCGTTGCGGGCCGAGCAGTTCGGGCGCGCGGATCAGATCGCCTATGCCGAAGACCCGGACCTGCCCGTCGTTGATCCGATTGAATTGCAGGCCATCACTGACATTCAGGCTTTGGGCGAGGTGCAGATTCCATGACACGCACCCCTCTGCGCCCCCTGGCCCGAATCCTAGATGCCCGCGCGCGGGGCGAAAATCCCAAGGCAATCGAGCGTGAGAACATCCGCAAGCGCCACGAAGAGATGAAGGATCGCGCCCGCGCCCGCGCCGAAGGGCGTCTGCTGGTGCTGGGCCTGTTCTTCTTCTGCGCTTTTTCAGTCGTCGGTGTCCGCATGGGCATGCTGGCGACATCGGAAGCACAAGAGCCTCTGGCCAGCGCACCAGGTGCGGCGATTGCCATGCAGCGCGCCAACATCGTCGATCGCGAAGGGCGCATACTGGCCACCAATCTGGACACCTATTCCGTTTACGCGCAGCCCCCGTTGATGATCGATCCCGTCGCCGCTGCAGAGCAGTTGGTTGCGATTTTTCCTGATCTGGACAAAGAGCGGCTGATCAAGGACTTCACCGGCAACCGCAAATTCCTGTGGATCAAGAAACGCATTTCGCCCGAGCAGAAGCAGGCCGTGCACGACATCGGTGATCCCGGCATCCTGTTCGGTCCGCGTGAAATGCGGCTTTACCCCAACGGGCGGCTGGCCGCTCATATCCTGGGCGGGTCCGGTTTTGGTCGTGAAGGCGTCAGCGCCGCCGAAGTGATCGGCGTGGCCGGTGTGGAAAAGCAGTTCGACGATTATCTGCGCGATCCGGCCAACGGCAACAAGCCACTGCAACTGTCGCTGGACCTGACGATTCAAGCCGCAGTAGAACAGGTTCTTTACGGCGGTATGAAGATCATGAATGCCAAGGGGGCCTCGGCCGTTCTGATGAACGCGCATACGGGCGAGGTTATTTCCGCTGCTTCGCTGCCTTCTTTTGATCCGAATGACCGCCCGCGCCCACCGACCTCGGGCTTTGACCCCTCGGACAGCCCGCTTTTCAACCGTTATGTACAAGGCGTGTATGAACTGGGATCTGTTTTCAAGATTTTCACCGCGGCCCAGGCCGTTGAACTTGGATTGGTGAATTCGAACACCATCATCGATACGTCCGGGCCGATGAAGATCGGCCGCTTTCCCATCGGCGAATTCAACGGCAAAAATTACGGCAAGATCAGCGTGGCGGATGTGATCGTCCACAGCTCGAACCGAGGCACGGGGCGTCTGGCCTTGCAAATCGGTGCCAAACGGCAGCAGGAGTTTCTGGACGCGCTTGGCATGTTCGATCCGACCCCATTCGAGATTGTCGAGGCCAAGGGCGGTGTGCCGCTGAAGCCGAAGAAATGGGGCGAGCTCAGTACCGTGACAATTTCTTATGGCCACGGCCTGTCGACCAGCCCGATGCATCTGGCCGCGGGATACGCGGCGATTGCCAATGGCGGGCATTACGTCAGCCCGACCATTCTGCGCCGGAACGGCCCGCAATACGGGCCTCGTGTCATGTCGCAGAACACTGCACGGCAGGCGCAAAAGATGCTGCGCAAAGTGGTAACGGACGGCACCGCCAGTTTCGCCGAGGTCAAGGGCTATGACGTGGCCGGCAAGACCGGTACGGCCGACAAGCCCAAACCGCGCGGCGGGTACTATGATGACAAGGTCATTGCCACCTTCGCGACGATCTTCCCGGCCTACGATCCGCAATACGTTTTGATCGTGACGTTGGACGAACCTTCGATCGTGGCCTACGGTGAAAAACGCCGCACGGCCGGGTGGACCGCCGTGCCTGTTGCCGCCGAACTGATCGGACGCGTCGCACCGTTGTTGGGGTTGCGTCCCCGGCTTGAGCCTGAGGCGGGCGCTGCTATAACGCTGACCTCAAACTAGGCTGTCCGGCAAGAGGTGGGTCATGGGCACAAGGACGAAGAAACTCAGCCAGCTGGCCCTGACCGCAAGAGAGGGCGCAAACCCGGATATCACCGGTCTGGCCGTTGACAGCCGCGAGGTGAAAGAGGGCTTCCTGTTTGCCGCGCTGCCCGGGTCCCGCGTTCATGGCGCAGAATTCATCCAGTTTGCCCTGCGCATGGGGGCCGCTGCGATCCTGACCGATGCCGAAGGGGCAGAGATCGCCGAGGCCGAACTGGCAGCCTCGGACGCAGCGCTGGCCGTGGTGGAAGACCCGCGACAGGCGCTGGCCGGTGCCGCGGCGTTGTGGTTCGGCGCGCAGCCGCAAACCATCGTGGCCGTCACGGGAACGAACGGCAAAACATCTGTTTCCACCTTCGTTCGGCAGATCTGGTCCGCGCTTGGCCACGCCGCCGTCAACCTCGGCACCACCGGGGTTGAAGGTGCGTGGACAGCGCCGCTGGCCCACACCACGCCCGAGCCGATCACCTTGCACCGCTGTCTGGCCGAGGCGGCCGAGAACGGCGTGACCCATGCCGCAATGGAGGCTTCGTCCCACGGCCTTGAACAGCGCCGCCTTGACGGCGTTCACCTGACCGCCGCCGGTTTCTCGAACTTCACGCAGGACCACCTGGATTACCACGAAACCTTCGAGGCCTATTTCAACGCAAAGGCCGGTCTGTTCGACCGGGTTTTGCCGCAGGATGGAACGGCCGTTGTCAACCTAAGCGACCCGAAAGGGGCCCAGGTCCGGCGGATCGCCGAGATGCGCGGCCAGTCGGTGCTGACGGTGGGGCTGGGCGATGCCGACCTGTGTCTGATCAACCAGCGGTTCGACGCCACGGGGCAGGACCTGCGCTTTGCGTGGCAGGGCCGAACGTTCCAGACCCGCCTGAACCTGATCGGCGGGTTTCAGGCCGAAAATATCCTGCTGGCCTGTGGCCTGGTGATCGCTGCCGGGGACAGCCCCGAACGGGTGTTCGAAACTCTGCCCCATCTGACGACGGTTCGCGGGCGGATGCAACTGGCCGCCACGCGTGACAATGGCGCGGCGGTGTTTGTGGATTATGCCCACACGCCTGATGCTGTTGCCACGGCACTCAAGGCGCTGCGCCCGCATGTGATGGGCCGTCTGATTGCCGTTATCGGTGCGGGCGGGGATCGCGACGCCAGCAAACGACCCTTGATGGGCAGGGCGGCAGCCAACCATGCAGACGTGGTCTTTGTCACCGATGACAACCCGCGCAGCGAAGATCCGGCAGTCATCCGCGCGGCCGTGATGGCAGGCGCGTCAGAGGCAGCAGGCGACGCCAGCGTGACCGAAGTCGGCGACCGCGCCGAGGCCATCCTGCGCGGCATCGATGCGCTGCAACCCGGTGATGCGCTGCTGATCGCCGGAAAGGGGCATGAAACCGGTCAGATCGTGGGAGATCAGGTTCTGCCCTTCGACGATGTCGAACAGGCCAGCATTTCCGTTGCAGCGCTGGACGGGAGGGTCGCATGACGCTCTGGACTGCATCCGAGGCTGCTCAGGCAACGGGTGGACGGGTCACGACCGACTGGGCCGCTGATGGTGTCTCCATCGACACCCGCACCCTTCAACCCGGTGATCTGTTCGTGGCGCTGAAAGCGGCACGGGACGGGCATGAGTTCGTAGCCCAAGCGCTTGAGAAAGGCGCGGGCGCGGCTTTGGTCTCGCATATTCCCGACAACGTATCGCCAGACGCACCACTGCTGATCGTCGAAGATGTGCAGGCGGCGCTCGAGGCTTTGGGGCAGGCGGCTCGCGCCAGAACGGATGCGCGTGTGGTGGGGGTGACCGGCAGTGTCGGCAAGACGTCGACCAAGGAAATGCTGGCCGTGATCCTCGAAACACAGGGCAGAACCCATGCCAGCGTGGCCAGCTACAACAACCACTGGGGCGTTCCGCTGACCCTTGCCCGGATGCCGCGCGACACTGAATTCGCAGTGATCGAGATTGGCATGAACCATCCGGGCGAGATTGCCCCGCTGGCCCGGCAAGCCCGCCCGCATGTGGCGCTGGTCACGACCGTGGCGGCGGTGCATCTGGAAGCCTTCGAGAATGTGGCTGGCATCGCCCATGAAAAAGCTGCGATCTTTGAAGGGCTCGAATCCGGTGGCGCGGCAATCGTCAATGCGGATATCGAGCACGCGGACATCCTGCGCCAAACGGCACTTGGGCAGGGGGCCGGGATCGTGGATTTCGGCCAAGGCGCAACGGATTACCGGCTGACCGACGTTCAGCAGGGGACGAGCGCCGTGAATGCCGAAGCTGCCGTTGGTGATCAGGTATTCCGCTTTGCGGTGAACTCTGCCGGTACGCATTTCGCCATGAACGCACTGGGGGCTTTGGCAGCCTGCGTTGAACTGGGTGTCGATCTGGATGACGCTATCGCGGGTCTGCGCGCATGGTCTCCGGTCAAGGGGCGCGGCGTACGGGAAAGCCTGCCTTTGCCCGGCGGCGGGCAGATCGAACTGCTGGATGACAGCTATAACGCCAACCCGACCTCGATGGAGGCCGCGCTGGATGTCTTGGCCGCCTCCAAAGGCACCCGCCGCGTTGCGTTTCTGGGTGACATGAAGGAACTGGGCGCCCAGGAAGAGGCCATGCATGCCGCCATGGCGGATATCGAGGCGATGGCGCGCGTGGATCAGGTTCATTGCATCGGGCCATTGATGCAGGCAATGCACCGCGCGCTGCCCGAGAAGAAACGTGGGCTCTGGTTCGCAACCAGTGCGGAAATGGCGGAACATCTGCCTGCTTTGATCCGGGATGGAGACACGGTGCTCGCCAAGGGCTCGCTCAGCATGGCGTTGGCCGCGATTGTTGACGGTCTGCGCAAAATGGGGCAAGGGGGCGCGCTTGATGGGTGAACTTGCCCGCGCGCCTCGTGTGAGAAAGGTATTGTCATGCTGTACTGGTTGACCGCTCTGTCGGACGGAGGGGATTTCTGGAACCTCTTCCGGTATATCACCTTCCGCGCAGGCGGTGCCTTCATGACCGCGCTGATCTTTGGGTTCATCTTCGGAAAACCCCTGATCAACGTGCTGCGCAAGAAACAGGGCAAAGGCCAGCCGATCCGTGACGACGGCCCCGAAGGGCATTTTTCCAAGGCAGGCACGCCGACGATGGGTGGATTGCTGATTGTCGGAGCTCTGGTCACGTCAACCCTTGTCTGGGCGCGGTTGGACAACCCTTATGTCTGGATGGTTCTTTTTGTGACCTTGTCTTATGCGGCCATCGGATTCGCGGATGACTACGCGAAGGTCTCAAAACAGAATACGCAGGGGGTTTCAGGCAGGATGCGCCTGGCTTTGGGCGTGATTATCGCCGTGCTGGCTTCGCTTTGGGCGACATTGCACCATCCCGAGGCGTTGCAGAACCAGCTGGCTGTACCCGTCTTCAAGGACACGCTGGTCAATCTGGGCATCTTCTATATTCCGTTCTCGATTGTCGTGATCGTCGGGGCCGCCAATGCGGTGAACCTGACCGACGGTCTGGACGGGCTGGCCATCATGCCGGCGATGATCGCAGCCTCGACTCTGGGCGTGATCGCCTATGCGGTCGGTCGGGTCGACTTTACCGAATATCTCGATGTGCATTACGTACCCGGCACCGGTGAGATCTTCATCTTCACCTCCGCGTTGTTCGGAGCCGGCCTCGGGTTTCTCTGGTACAACGCCCCTCCGGCGGCAGTGTTCATGGGTGACACCGGATCGCTGGCCCTGGGCGGCGCGCTGGGTGCCATCGCCGTGGCCACCAAGCACGAGCTGGTTCTGGCCGTGGTCGGCGGCCTGTTCGTGGTCGAAGCGCTGAGCGTGATCATTCAGGTCCTCTATTTCAAGCGCACCGGCAAACGGGTCTTCCTGATGGCTCCGATCCATCATCATTATGAGAAAAAAGGCTGGGCCGAGCCGACCATCGTGATCCGCTTCTGGATCATCTCGCTGATCCTGGCGATGATCGGTCTGGCGACGTTGAAGGTCAGATAGCCGTTATTGAAGTAAATATGCACTCCAAGAATGAAAAACTGTCCTCGAGAGACAGAATCTACGCGATCACCTCAGGTTTGCAGTCCGCCGGGTTGGCGTTTGCCTTTGTTAAGTTCGGCGTTGACCCTCTAACCGGCGGTCAACCGATCTGGTTTTTGGACCAAATTCTTGCGCTCCAGAAGCCGAATTTATCCTACTGGACGGTAGTAATCGTGGCGGCACTCTTTAGTATCATTAGCATTTTGTTGTCGGTTGGTTTGGTGCGTATCGCGGGAAGTATGCAATCCAATTCTAAAAAGAGTTGGAGGATGTTTCGCAGGTGCAGGGTATGTAGAAAGGTCTTTTCTCGGGACATGCAGCCGCTGCTTTGGACTGCCATGCTGAGTTTTTTGGGCCTGATTGTTTTGGGGCTGTTTGAATATCAAGTCCGGATTCTCATTATTGCAGTGGCAGTTGTTTTGCTCGCTGCGCTGCATGTTGCGCAAAGTTCGATGCAAATCTTGGGTTACAAATTAAAAGATTTGGACGGGAGAATTGATCCCATGGCAGTAAAAAGCCAGATTCTTGGTTTGTTTTTTGCGACACTCCTGTTTCTTGGCGGATTAGTAACTGTAGACTTTCAAAAACCTGATCCTGTGATCAAGGTGCTTGTGGAAATTGAAGCGGTAGTGAACAAATGATCCCGGTCAAAGGCTTTGCAGGGCAGAAAGTGGCCGTTCTGGGGCTGGGCCGGTCCGGTCTGGCCACTGCACGTGCGCTGCGTGCGGGCGGGGCGGAACCGGTGTGCTGGGATGACAACCCGGCCGCCCGTGATACCGCCGAAGGCGAGGGATTCACCTGCGCCGACCTGCGCAAGCATGGGGCATTTGACGACATCGCGTCGCTGATCGTTTCACCGGGCATTCCGCATCTCTATCCTGAACCGAACCCCGTGGTGGCGGCAGCCCTGGATGCAGGCGTGCCGGTGGACAATGACATCGGCCTGTTCTTCCGCTCCTTTGCCGGACCGGAATGGAACAACTACGACACGCCTCCGCGCGTGATTGCGGTGACAGGCTCGAACGGGAAATCGACGACTGCCGCTTTGATCCATCATATCCTGACCGAGGCCGGTCGCGAGGCGCAGTTGGCGGGGAATATCGGGCGCGGTGTTCTGGATATTGATCCGGGCGGTGATGGTTCGGTCGTGGTGCTGGAGCTTTCCAGCTATCAGACCGAGCTGGCCCGCGCTCTGACCCCCGATGTGGCGGTGTTCACCAATCTGTCGCCCGATCATCTGGACCGCCACGGCGGCATGGGGGGATATTTCGCGGCCAAGCGGCGCCTCTTTTCCGAAGGCGGCCCGGATCGCGCGATCATTGGCGTCGACGAAACCGAAGGTGCGTTTTTGGCAGGGCAACTGGCTGAAGGACCATCGGATGACCGGGTGATCCGTATCTCGGTGGCGCGGAAGCTGACTGGGCCGGGCTGGCAGGTCTTTGCGCGCAAAGGGTTCCTGTCGGAATACCGCAAGGGGCGGCAGGCGGGGTCTATCGACCTGCGCGCCATCAAGGGCCTGCCCGGTGCACATAACCACCAGAATGCCTGCGCGGCCTACGCCGCCTGCCGGTCGCTGGGCCTTGCCCCGCGCGTGATCGAGGATGCGCTGCATTCCTATCCGGGTCTGCCGCATCGCAGCCAGATCATCGCCGAGGCCGATGGGGTTACCTACGTCAACGACTCCAAGGCGACCAATGTCGACAGCGCCCTGAAAGCGCTTATGGCATTCAAAAAGATCCGATGGATTTGCGGCGGTCTTGAGAAAGAGGGTGGCATATCAGCCCTGAACATGGCGGCGGGCGAAGTCATCAAGGCCTATGTGATCGGTCGCGAAGCGGCCGGTTTTGCGATGCAGCTCGAGGCTGATGCGCAGGTCTGTACGACGATGTCAGAGGCCGTGGCGCAGGCCATGGCGGATGCCCGACCCGGCGAGACGGTCCTACTGGCGCCCGCGGCGGCAAGTTTCGACCAATATGACAACTTTGAACAGCGCGGCGAGGATTTTGCAACGCAGGTCAAGCGCCGGCTGACAGAATAGCCATTTGCAATAGACCGCCGGCTGGGCCAAACTTGGATGCTATCAGCTTGACGCGGCACCATTATTGGTTTTGCCTGCCAGCAGATTCAACACGAGGTTATGACTATGCCATTTCGTAGACTTTCTCTGATCCTACCTGCCATTCTTGTTGCGGGGGCCTGTACGAACACGGGTGCTAACTATCAGCCCATCGTCGACGGTCCGGTCGGCCCGAATTACAACGTGGACCTGCAGCAATGCCAACAACTGGCGGCATCGCAGAGCAGCGTTGATGGCTCTACCGCGGGGAATGCAGCAATTGGCGCAGCGGGTGCTGCGGCCGTTACCGGGATCGTTCAGGACAGCAGCGACAATCTTGGTCGCGCGGCTGTGGCAGGTGCCCTGGTAGGCGCTGGCGCAGACGTCATCAATAAAAACCAGAACAAGGAAGTGATCGTGCGCAACTGCATGCGCGGGCGTGGCTACAACGTCGTAGGCTAGCGTCCGGCGGCAATTGCAACACCTGCAGCATGGCCTGACGACCATGCCCACTGGAAGTTGTAGCCGCCCAACCAACCGGTGACATCAACTGCTTCGCCAATTGCATAGAGGCCGGGGACATCCCTGGCCTCCATCGTTTTCGAAGACAAGTCATCCGTGTTGATCCCGCCCAAGGTGACTTCGGCGGTGCGATACCCCTCGGTCCCCGACGGCACCAGTTGCCACGCAGACAAGGCCGAGGTCAGTTCGGCCAGTTTCGCGTCCGACTGATCCGCCAGCTTCCCGGACATCGGAATGATCCGACACAGGTAATCGACCAGCCGGGCCGGCAGATGCCGCGCCAGTTCAGTGGTCAGCGCCTTGCGGCCAGCGCTTTGCCGCTGTGCGCGCAACAGATCCAACAGGGGCAGGTCGGGGATCAGGTTCACCTGGATTGCCTCACCTTCGCGCCAGTATGACGACAGTTGCAACACCGACGGCCCGCTGAGACCGCGATGGGTGAACAGCAGCGCCTCGTCGAAGCTGGCGCGATCATTCGACAGTCGCACGGGAAGTGAAACGCCGGACAGGTCCTTGAACCGCCCGTCCGAGAAGGTGAAAGGCACCAGCGCCGCCCGAGTCTCGGTCATCCGCAACCCGAACTGGCGCGCGATGTCATAGGCCAGCCCGGTAGCGCCCATCTTGGGAATCGATTTCCCGCCCGTCGCCAGCACCAGATTGGCGCAGGTCAGGTGCTGCCGTTGCCCGTCACGCTCCACCTCCAGCGCAAAGCCGCCTTCGGTCTTGCGCAGATCGCGCAGCAAGGTTTGAACCCACAGCTCTGCTCCTGCACCGCTCATTTCATCCAGCAACATCCGGATGATCTGTTTCGAAGAGCCATCGCAGAACAACTGGCCCAATGTTTTCTCATGCCAGGCGATGTTGTGACGCTCGACCAGATCGATGAAATCCCATTGCGTGTACCGTGAAAGGGCGGATTTGCAGAAATGCGGGTTTCGCGACAGGAAGTTGCCCGGCCCGGCATACATGTTGGTGAAATTGCAGCGCCCCCCGCCCGAGATGCGGATTTTCTCGCCGGGTGCCTTGGCATGGTCAATCACCAGCACGCGCCCACCGCAATGGGCCGCACACATCATGCCGGCAGCCCCGGCCCCAAGGATGATCGTGTCGTAGGTCATGCGCGGGGGATGGCGTGGATTAAACAAGATGGCAAGAGCCCATGCCGAAGTCGCGCGGCGCGCGCTCGCCGCGTTCTCTCAAATTCGAAGTCGGCTGACAGGGCGATTGCCAGAGTTCCAGCGCACTGACATGCTGCGGCCATACCGCAAAGAGGTTTTGACAAGACAAACTGGCAAAAGGAACTCTGAATGCAATTCCCCGAATTTATTTCGTCATTTCCAAAACTGGATGTGCCTTTTCCTGAAGACGTGGTGCAGACGGCCGTCATTCGATCAGATGCAGGGCTGGTCGCTTTCTTCACTTTTCTTAAGGACATGGAGCTTCCCCTGCATTCGCATGGTGCCCAATGGGGGACGGTGGTTGAGGGTGAAATTGAACTCACGATCGGTGGCCAGACCCGCATCTACGGCCCCGGCGACAGCTACTCGATCCCAAGCGGAGTCGCGCACGGAGGGACCATCAAGGCGGGGTCTCGCGTCATTGACGTGTTTGAGGAACCCGACCGATATCCGATCAAGGAATAATGCATAGCAACCCGCCTTGTGGATCAACGCGCGCCGCTCCGCCAAGCGGTGTGTCCAAAGCTGCAATAACCACGGGCCGCCACGTGCAGCCGGGGGTGCTTTGGGCCTGGAAGGTCGATTTATGCCTTGTGGCTTCATCCTACTAGCCCAAACACAAAAATCCCTGTAGAGTCTCAATCAGACCCCGAAAACGGGGCGTTGACGAGGCAGAGAGTGGCGGTATCTCATGACTGAGATGGTGTATGGCGCGGTCCAGGACCAGCGCGGAGAACCGATTCTACCGAAATGGTGGCGCACAATCGATCGCTGGACGATGTCCTGCGTTCTGATCCTGTTTGCCATCGGTCTGTTGCTGGGGCTGGCGTCTTCGCCACCGCTGGCCGGGCGAAACGGGTTCGATCCGTTCCATTATGTCGAACGTCAGGCCATCTTCGGCGGATTGGCGCTGATTGCGATGCTTCTGACCTCGATGATGTCACCGACGCTGGTGCGTCGTTTGGCGGTGCTGGGTTTCCTGGGGGCCTTCGTGGCACTGGTTTTCCTGCCCGTCTTCGGGACCGACTTTGGCAAGGGCGCGGTGCGCTGGTATTCGCTGGGGTTCGCCTCGCTTCAGCCGTCCGAGTTTCTGAAGCCCGGCTTCATCGTCGTTGCTGCATGGCTGCTGGCTGCCTCACAAGAGATCAACGGCCCGCCGGGGCGAATCTGGTCGTTTGCCCTGTGCATGGCGATTGTCGGTATGCTGGTGATGCAACCTGATTTCGGTCAGGCCTGCCTGATCCTGTTCGGCTGGGGGGTGATGTATTTTGTCGCCGGGGCGCCGATGCTGCTGCTGGTTGGAATGGCCGGGTTTGTTGTTCTGGGCGGTATGTTCGCCTATTCCAATTCTGAACACTTTGCCCGCCGTATCGATGGCTTTCTGAATCAAGAGGTCGATCCGACCACCCAGTTAGGCTATGCCACCAACGCCATCCGCGAAGGGGGGCTGTTCGGTGTCGGCGTGGGTGAGGGGCAGGTCAAGTGGTCGCTGCCGGACGCGCATACCGATTTCATCATCGCGGTCGCGGCCGAGGAATACGGCCTGATCCTGGTGCTGATCATCATCGCGCTTTATTCGTTGGTCGTGGTACGTTCGTTGCTGCGCCTGATGCGGGAACGCGACATGTTCATCCGCCTGGCGGGCACCGGTCTGGCATGCATGTTCGGCGTGCAGGCGATGATCAACATGGGTGTTGCGGTACGTCTGCTGCCCGCGAAGGGAATGACGCTGCCTTTTGTCAGCTATGGCGGCTCATCCCTGATTGCAGGCGGTATTGCGGTCGGAATGCTGCTGGCCTTCACCCGAACCCGCCCACAGGGCGAGCTTGGCGAAATTCTGCGCGGACGAGGATAATGGCGAACCCTTACCTGTTGATTGCGGCTGGCGGGACCGGGGGGCACATGTTCCCGGCTCAGGCGCTGGCCGAGGCGATGCTGAACAAGGGCTGGCGCGTGCGCCTGTCCACCGACCCGCGCGGCGCCCGCTATACCGGTGGTTTCCCGCATTCGACCGAGATCGTCGAGGCATCATCGGCCACTTTCGCGCGTGGCGGTCTGGCGGCCAAGGCCATGGCCGGCCCCAAGATCGCCGGTGGCGTGGCTGGCATGGTGTTCCAGATGGTGCGGGACAAGCCCGACGTCGTTGTGGGTTTCGGCGGGTATCCCTCGATCCCGGCGCTGAGCGCTGCGACCATGCTCAAAATCCCCCGCATGATCCACGAACAGAACGGGGTGCTGGGGCGTGTGAACCAGTTGTTCGCCGCCCGTGTCGCGCAGGTGGCCTGTGGTGTGTGGCCCACGGACCTGCCCGAGGGCGCGCATGGCATCCACACCGGAAACCCGGTCCGGTCCGCCGTTCTGGACCGCGCCGCGGCCGGTTACATTCCGCCCGGTGATTATCCGATGTCGGTCCTTGTCATGGGCGGTTCGCAAGGCGCACGCATCCTCAGCGATGTGGTGCCTGGTGCCATCGCCGCACTGCCCGAAGAAATCCGCACTCACATCCGCGTGGCGCATCAGGCCCGGGACGAGGATGGCGAGCGCGTCACAGCCTTCTACAACGAACACGGCATCCGCGCCGACGTGCAGCCCTTCTTTGATGATGTCCCCCGTCGCATGTCGGATGCCCAACTGGTGATCTCGCGGTCTGGCGCGTCCAGCGTTGCCGATATCTCGGTCATCGGGCGCCCGTCGATCCTGATCCCCTTTGCCGCCGCCGCCGGAGATCACCAGACAGCCAACGCACGGGGCTTGGTGCAGGCGGGCGGGGCCATCATGATCCCGGAAAAGGCTCTTGACGTTCCTGCGCTGACACAGCAAATCACCACGGTTCTCACGAACCCCGAAGCCGCACAGAAAATGGCCCATGCCGCCTTGTCCGTCGGGGCACCTGACGCCACCGAGCGTCTGACAGCCCTTGTTGAACAATTGGCGCAGAAGGAGACCACATGAACCCAGCAACCAAACTGCCGCAGGACGTAGGGCCGATTCACTTTGTGGGGATCGGCGGGATCGGAATGTCGGGTATCGCCGAGGTGCTGCTCAATCTGGGGTACCGGGTTCAGGGCTCGGACCTGAAGGCATCGAAGATCACCGACCGGCTGGCAAGTCTGGGGGCCGAGATCTTTGTCGGTCAGCGCGCGGAAAACCTTGAAAACGCGGCCGTTGTGGTGGTCTCGACCGCGATCAAACCGGGCAACCCCGAGCTTGACGGCGCCCGTGCCCGCGGCCTTCCGGTGGTGCGCCGGGCTGACATGCTGGCCGAACTGATGCGGCTGAAATCCAACATCGCCATCGCCGGGACTCACGGCAAGACCACCACGACCACGATGATGGCCGAACTGATGGTGGCAGGGGATTTTGACCCGACCGTGATCAATGGCGGCATCATCCATGCCTACGGCTCGAACGCCCGGATGGGACAGGGCGAATGGATGGTGGTCGAAGCGGACGAGAGCGACGGCTCGTTCAACCGCCTGCCCGCGACCATCGCCATCGTCACCAATATCGACCCCGAGCATATGGAGCATTGGGGCGATTTCGACAAGTTGCGCGCGGGTTTCCATGAATTCGTATCGAATATCCCCTTTTACGGGCTGGCTGTGTGTTGCACCGACCATGCTGAGGTGCAGGCGCTTGTCGGCCGCATCACCGACCGCCGCGTGCGCACCTATGGCTTCAACGCGCAGTCCGATGTGCGGGCCGAGAACCTGACCTACAAGGGCGGCGTCGCGCATTTCGACATTCACCTGCAATACGAAGACAAGGTGATTGAAGGCTGCACTCTGCCGATGCCCGGCGACCACAACGTCTCGAACGCTTTGTCCGCCGTGGCTGTTGCCCGCCATCTGGGCATGAAAGCCTCGGAAATTCGCGAGGCACTGGCCAATTTCGGCGGCGTCAATCGCCGCTTTACCAAGGTCGGAGAGGTCGACGGTGTCACCATCATCGACGACTATGGCCACCACCCCGTTGAAATCACCGCAGTCCTGAAGGCCGCGCGACAGGCGACCGAAGGCCGCGTAATCGCCGTGCACCAGCCGCACCGTTATTCGCGCCTGTCCAATCTGTTCGATGATTTCTGCACCTGCTTCAATGACGCCGATGTCGTGGCTATCGCCGATATCTTCGCGGCTGGTGAAGACCCGATCGAAGGCGCATCGCGCGACGATCTGGTGCAGGGTCTGATCCGTCACGGCCACCGCCACGCCCGCGCGCTGTTTGACGAAAACGATCTTGAGCGGCTTGTGCGAGAGCAGGCCCGCCCGGGCGATATCGTAGTCTGCCTCGGGGCCGGTACGATCAGCGCCTGGGCCAATGGTCTGCCTGAGAGATTGCAACGAAAACAAGCTGTTTGACTTCCCTTCTGTTTGGTGCACAACCTGAAAGTGTAAAAAGTTGCCCGCAGCCGCCGCATGTCCTCGGAGGGGACAGATGGACTATTCGATGATCATTGCCGCCCTTTGGGTGATCTGCGCCACGATCGTGGCGTTCTTGCCGATGCGAATGCAGTTTCCGCCGGGCGTGACCCTGCTGATCTGCGCTCCGGTACTGATCGTCTGGCTGGGTTATGATCACGGTTGGTTCTGGTCGGTTTTCGCCTTCGGCGGATTCGTTTCGATGTTCCGCAACCCCATCCGGTATTACTGGCGAAAATGGGTGCGCGGGGAGGTCATGGAATGAACTGGTCCATCGCCCTTGCCGGTCTGTGGGGCGTTTCCGCGAATCTGCTGGCAATGATCCCGAGCAAAGACAACCACTGGACACGCGCCTATATCCTGATCGCCGTGGGCATTCCGATTCTGGGGTATGTCACCTATCAGAACGGCCCGTGGATCGGCTTGCTGGTGCTGGCCATGGGTATGTCCGTGCTGCGCTGGCCCGTGATTTATCTGACCCGTTGGACAAAGATGAAAATGCAGGGCATGAAGGCGGCTGACGAATAACCGGCCAGTTTCAGGAGGTCCGCCATGGCGTCCGTCGCCACATTTGCCTATCTGCCAATTCTTTCTTTCCTGCTAGGTGCCGCCGCCGGTTTTACGGCGGGCCGTTGGCTGGGCCTGCGCGGCTTGTTGTGGCTGATCGGTCTGGCCTCGGCCGTCGGGCTGGCGTTGATCGTGGTACTGGCCGGTATTGGCACCGGCGAAGAGGAACAGGCGTTCGGCCCGCTGGTCTGGCTGACCGCTGGCGTTCTTCCCTTTCTGTTCGCCGCGATCATGGGCGGTGTGGGCGGACGTAGCCTGGCGGTGCGTGCAGACGCATGACAACGTTTCCCGTTCCGAAAGGTCGCCTGTCTCGGGCGCGACCTCTCTCTGAGCTCACATGGCTTCGCGTCGGCGGCCCGGCCGATTACCTGTTCCAGCCTGCCGATACCGAAGACCTGCAAGCCTTCCTGCGGGAACTGCCCGCACAAAACCCGATCTTTCCGATGGGTGTCGGTTCGAACCTGATCGTTCGGGATGGGGGGCTGCGGGCCGTGGTGATCCGGCTGGGGCGCGGGTTCAACGCGATCTCGGTTGACGGCAACACGGTTACAGCAGGGGCTGCGGCGCTGGACGCGCATGTTGCGCGAAAGGCGGCGGATGCCGGTGTTGACCTGACCTTTCTGCGCACCATTCCGGGCTCGATCGGCGGCGCGGTGCGGATGAACGCGGGCTGTTACGGCAGCTACACGGCGGATGTTCTGCGCAAGGCCACGATTGTCACCCGGCAAGGCGAACTTGTGGACCTGACGCCCGAAGACTTGAACTTTCGCTATCGCCAGACGGACCTGCCGGAAGGCGCCGTGCTGATTTCGGCTGTGTTCGAGGGCCCTTCAGGCAGTCCCCAAGAACTCCATGCCCGTATGGAGGCACAGTTGAAAAAACGCGACGAAACCCAGCCCACCAAAGATCGCAGCGCGGGGTCGACCTTTCGTAACCCGGCGGGGTTTTCTTCGACCGGGCAGGCGGATGACGTGCATGACCTCAAGGCGTGGAAAGTGATCGACGACGCCGGAATGCGCGGCGCGACGCTTGGCGGTGCGCAGATGAGCCCGAAGCACTCGAATTTCCTGATCAATACCGGCGCGGCCACCGCTGCAGACCTCGAAGGTCTTGGCGAAGAGGTGCGAAAAAAGGTTTACGAAACAAGCGGCATCACGCTAGAGTGGGAAATCATGCGGGTCGGTGATCCGCTGACAGAATAAAGCCCCGACCGTCAGACCATAACAGGCAAATTCAGGCGACGGATCAAAGGCATAAACGCAGTACGGACCACCACATAAGGTCCGGGGACATTGAGGCGCACATTGGGTATGTCGAGCAGGACAAACCCCAAAGTGGCGGTATTGATGGGTGGACCCTCGGCGGAACGCGAGGTGTCTCTCAGCTCTGGGCGCGAATGCGCGGCCGCCCTTGTGGGAGAAGGCTTTGAAGTGGTCGAACTGGACGCGGGTCCCGACCTCTGCGCGCGCCTTGTGGACATCAAACCGGATGTGGTTTTCAACGCCCTGCATGGCCGCTGGGGCGAAGATGGGTGTGTGCAGGGCCTGCTGGAGTGGATGCGTATCCCTTACACCCATTCCGGTGTGCTGGCCTCGGCGCTGGCAATGGACAAGCAGCGCAGCAAAGAGATTTACCAGACCGAAGGGCTGCCCGTCGTACCAAGCGTGATCGTGCCCAAGGTCGAGGTGGTCGAAGCTCACGTGATGAAGCCACCCTATGTGGCCAAGCCGAACAACGAAGGCTCCAGCGTTGGGATTTACATCGTCCATGAAAACGCAAACGGCCCGCCGCAGCTGTCCGAAGACATGCCCGATCAGATCATGGTCGAGAAATATGTTGCGGGGCGTGAACTGACCGTAACGGTGATGGGCGACCGCGCCCTGACCGTGACCGAGATCATGACCGATGGTGGTTGGTATGATTACGATGCCAAGTACAAACCGGGCGGATCATGGCATGTTCTGCCTGCCGATGTGCCACCGGACATCTTTGACCGTTGCATGGATTACGCCGTGCGTGCGCATGTTGCCTTGGGATGCAGGGGCGTCAGCCGCACCGATTTCCGCTGGGATGACAGCAAGGGTGCCGATGGGTTGTTCCTGCTGGAAACCAATACCCAGCCCGGCATGACGCCAACCTCTCTGGTCCCGGAACAGGCCGCTCATCTTGGAATGACATTCGGACAGCTCTGCGCCTGGATGGTGGAGGACGCCTCATGCGACCGCTGATCGCCAGTCGTTCATTGGAAATCCACCGCAGCAAACCACTTGCGGGGCCGGATGCCGATTTCGCCTCGGCCGACACGGACTCGCACGAGGCCGAACCGCTTTTGCGCCTGCGCGGTGCGCGTGTGTTTTCCCGCTCTGCGAGGCGCAGTGACCCTGCGCCGTCTCGTCTCAGCTATCGGCTGCAACGTTGGATGCTGACGCCGGGCATTCGCCTTGGTGTCAAGGTCGGCCTGCCGATCTGCGCCATCGCTGCCGCGGTTGGCATCTTCTTTGCCTCGCAGGACCGTCGCGACGCACTTGCCGCTTATATCGCCGATGTGCGCACTTCGATTCAGGAGCGCCCCGAATTCATGGTCAACCTGATGGCCATCGATGGGGCGGGAACCGACCTGTCCGAAGATATCCGTGAAATCGTTCCGCTGGATTTCCCGATCAGTTCCTGGGATCTGGATGTGGAACAGATCCGCGACACGATCACCGGGCTGGACCCGGTGAAATCCGCAACCGTCAGAATCCGCCCCGGAGGCATCCTGCAAGTCGATGTCGTCGAGCGTCAGCCCGTAATCGTCTGGCGAACGCGTGAGGGGCTTGAGCTGCTGGATGAGACAGGCGCGCATGTCAAGGAAGCCACCTCTCGCAAGGATCACGCCGATCTGCCGCTGATCGCAGGGATGGGCGCCGACGATCACGTCGGCGAAGCGCTGGAGCTTCTGCGGACTTCGCGCAGCCTGGGCAATCGCGTGCGCGGCTTGGTGCGCGTGGGAGAGCGGCGCTGGGATCTGGTGCTGGACCGTGGTCAGCGCATCATGCTGCCGACCGAACGCCCGGTGCGTGCGCTGGAACGCGTGCTTGCCGTGAACGAGGTACAGGACCTTCTGGAACGTGACGTGGCCGTGGTCGACATGCGCCTCGGGCAGCGTCCTACCATCCGAATGACCAAAGCCGCCAGCGAAGACTGGTGGAACACAAAAGTGACAGTGAGTAACGGGCAGTAACGACCATGATGACCGATCTTTATCAGTCCCAACGTGCCATGCGTCAGATGCGGCGGCAGGCATTGCAACGCGGTGTGATTGCGATTCTGGATGTGGGCAGTTCGAAAATCGCCTGTCTTGTGCTGCGCTTTGACGGAACCGGTCGGCTGAGCGAGGACAACACCATCGGTTCCATGGCAGGGCAGACAGGTTTTCGCGTCATCGGTGCCGCGACCACCCGGTCGCGGGGCGTGCAGTTCGGCGAAGTCACCGCCATGCAGGAAACCGAACGTGCCATCCGCACCGCGCTTCAGGCCGCACAGAAGATGGCCGACATCCGCGTCGACCATGTGATCGCCTGTTTCTCGGGCGCGAACCCGCGGTCTTACGGGCTGGATGCACAAGTCGATCTGGACGGTCAGATCGTGACCGAGGCCGAAGTAGGCCGGGTTCTGAACGCCTGCGACGTGCCGGATTATGGTGACGGGCGCGAAGTACTGCATGCTCAACCGGTGAATTTCGCGCTCGACAACCGATCGGGCCTGATCGACCCGCGCGGGCAGATGGGCCAGAGCCTTGCGGTCGACATGCATATGCTGACCGTGGATTCGTCAGCGATCCAGAACATCGTGCGCTGTATCAAGCGCTGCGATCTGGAACTGGCCGGGATTGCGAATTCGGCCTATGTCTCGGGCATCTCGGCGCTGGTCGAGGATGAGCAGGAACTGGGTGCGGCCTGTATCGACATGGGCGGCGGCACCACGAGCGTTTCGATCTTCATGAAAAAGCACATGATCTATGCCGATTGCGTGCGCATGGGCGGCGATCACGTGACTGCCGATATCTCGATGGGCTTGGGTGTACCTGCCGCCGTGGCGGAACGGATCAAGACATTCAATGGTGGCGTTCATGCCACCGGGGCCGACGACAGGGATATGATTGATATCGGTGGTGATACCGGCGATTGGGAACACGACCGCCGCACCGTCAGTCGTGCCGAGTTGATCGGCATCATGCGCCCGCGTGTCGAGGAAATTCTTGAAGAGGTCCGCGTCCGGCTGGACGCCGCCGGATTTGAACACATGCCAAGCCAGCAGATCGTGCTGACCGGCGGCGGCAGCCAGATCATGGGGCTGGACGGGCTGGCCACGCGCATCCTCGGTCAGCGCGTTCGCCTGGGCCGCCCCTTGCGCGTGCATGGCCTGCCCCAATCAGCCACCGGGCCCGGGTTCTCGTCCGCTGTCGGCCTCAGCCTGTTTGCAGCCCATCCTCAGGATGAATGGTGGGATTTTGAAATCCCGGTCGATACCTATGCCGCGCGTCCGTTCAAGCGCGCCGTGCGGTGGTTCCGTGACAACTGGTAGAGTCCTGCGCGGGTGTGCACTGGGCCCGGCGCTGCTGCCTTGCTTGGCCTCGGCCCAGACCATGATCACGCCCGAGGCGTTTCTGGACGCGGCGGTCGGCAAAACTCTGACATTCTACGAAATCCGCAGCGGTGGCCTGGTGGGAACCGAACAATTTCTGAGCCGCCGCATGTCGGTCTGGCGCGAAGAGGGGCAGGGCTGTGTCTACGGGCAGATCACGACGCCAAACGGTCAGTTGTGTTTTCTGTACGACAATGACCCGGACGGCATTCCGGTCTGTTGGTGGCCGTTTTTGCATGAAGATCGTTTGATGGTGCGGCTTGCCTCATTCGTCGATGGCGAAATACAGGAAGTGCGATCCATGACGGATCGCGGCCTGGACTGTCCAAATGCACCGCTCAGCTGAAGAAACCGGTTGCAGCGTTTCGATTTATCCCGCAAGATATCCACAAGGCCCGAAAGAGGCCTCGCGGCAGGACCTGAGCAGTTTTCCGCAATGTAGTTGACAGTCGATCAGAGCGCGATGAACGAATGTGTTCTCGCGTTCATGCTGGTTGTCTAGTAATGGTCGCCGTTGTTTCCGCTATATCTGGCGTGACCTGCGAAATGCCGCCGGTTTCTGCCTTATTTCCTCCATATTTTGTGGGAAAACGCGATTTTTGACGTGACCTTTTGGCATCAGGCCGCTAGAATCGAACAAGGATAGGTAAGAAAAACACCGCTTTGGCGGGACATAAATACAGGCGGACA
The DNA here is from genome assembly GCF_017872515.1 of Ruegeria sp. HKCCE3926. Lineage (NCBI taxonomy): Bacteria > Pseudomonadati > Pseudomonadota > Alphaproteobacteria > Rhodobacterales > Roseobacteraceae > Ruegeria > Ruegeria sp. HKCCE3926. Next base: position 389,981 of record NZ_JAEDOU010000001.1, read on the forward strand.
GAGCATGACATTGAATCTTTCGATGCCCGGGCACGACGAACTGAAGCCTCGGATTACAGTATTTGGCGTTGGCGGTGCAGGCGGGAACGCCGTCAATAACATGATTGAAAAACAGTTGGACGGCGTTGATTTCGTGGTCGCCAACACCGACGCACAGGCGTTGCAACAAAGCCAGTCTTCGGCGCGGGTGCAGCTGGGCGTGAAAGTCACCGAAGGTCTGGGGGCAGGGGCCCGCCCGACCGTAGGCGCGGCCGCCGCCGAGGAAAGCATCGAACAGATTGTGGACCACCTTGCCGGCGCGCATATGTGCTTCATCACCGCCGGTATGGGCGGCGGTACCGGCACGGGGGCTGCTCCGATCATTGCGCAGGCTGCCCGCGAATTGGGTGTTCTGACCGTCGGTGTCGTCACCAAGCCCTTCCAGTTCGAAGGTGCCAAGCGGATGCGCCAGGCTGAAGATGGTGTCGAGGCGCTGCAACAGGTTGTCGATACGCTGATCATCATCCCGAACCAGAACCTGTTCCGTCTGGCCAATGAAAAGACCACCTTTACCGAGGCGTTCTCGATGGCTGACGACGTTCTGTATCAGGGCGTCAAAGGCGTGACCGACCTGATGGTGCGGCCCGGCCTGATCAACCTCGACTTTGCCGACGTTCGCGCCGTAATGGACGAGATGGGCAAGGCAATGATGGGCACCGGCGAGGCAACAGGCGAAGATCGCGCCATTCAGGCGGCGGAAAAGGCCATTGCAAACCCGCTGCTGGACGAAATCAGCCTCAAGGGTGCCAAGGGCGTGCTGATCAACATCACCGGGTCGCACGACTTGACCCTGTTCGAACTGGACGAAGCCGCCAACCGCATCCGCGAGGAAGTGGATCCCGAGGCCAATATCATCGTCGGCTCGACGCTGGATACCGCCATGGAAGGCGGAATGCGCGTGTCGGTTGTTGCGACCGGCATCGACGCCAGCGAAAAATCGACCGAAGTCCCGGTGGCACGCCGTTCGATGTCCGAACCGCTGACCCGCACGGTTTCGGCTGAAGAGCATATTCAGGAAGAAGCGCACGTAGCTGCCGACACAGCAGAGCCTGCCCCGCAGCCGGAAGAAAACCGCGAACCTTCGCTGTTCGAAGCCGCGGAAGAGCCGGCGCAGCCACAATTCCAGCCGCGCGTCGAGCGTGACGATGACGGCTTGCCGCCACCCGCTTATCAGCCGCGTGTGGCCGAATTCGAACCGCAGCCCGAGCATGTTGAACCCGCGCCCGAGGCATTCGTGGCACCGCGCGGGCATGCTGCCGGCACCCCGTCGCCCGAAGCGTTGCAGCGTTTGCAGGCCGCTGTGCAGAAGGTTCCGTCGGCGCCACAGCGTCCGGCGGCGCCCCGTCAACCCGAAGCAGTTTCGCAGCCGGAACACGAAGAACGCTCGCGGTTTGGCTTCAATCGCCTGATCGACCGGATGACCGGGCACGCCTCTGACACACCGGCTCAACCGCCGCGTCAGCAGCCCGTTTTGCGACAGTCCGAGGCAACCGCGCCGCTTCAGGAAGAGGCCGATCCGGATCAGGACCGTATCGAAATTCCGGCCTTCCTGCGCCGTCAAGCCAACTGATCGCGGTAACAAAATCCACTCAAAGGGCTGCCATTTGGCGGCCCTTAATTGTTTATTAATAGTCACTTGCAACTATGTGAGCAGGGTTTTGCCGATCTGTTACATACATGTTTCAATCGGTTGCAAAGAGTGAGTTGAGCCTTGACGCGGGCTTCCTTAACTCAGTGTCCAACACAGCCCAAGCAGGCTGGACACTACTCACCGAGGCCTATTTTGCAACATACGCTCAAATCTCCGGTCACGTTTACAGGCGTCGGGCTGCACAGCGGCAAGCCGGCGACCATGGTCCTGAAACCGGCGGCAGCCGGTCATGGCATCTGGTTCAAGCGGACGGATATTCAACTGGGCGACGCGATGATCCCGGCGATCTACTATGCGGTTGAACGGACCCCGCTTTGCACGCGTCTGGTGAATGATGCCGGCGTTTCGGTTTCCACCGTCGAACATATCATGGCTGCATTGGCCGGGTGTGGCGTGCACAACGCGCTTGTCGAGATCGACGGTCCCGAAGTTCCGATCATGGACGGCTCCTCGATTGATTTCGTGCGTGGCATCATGGCCCGGGGTGTGCGCCGTCAGGCCAGCCCGGTATTGGCCTATGAGGTCCTGAAAACCGTCACCGCATCCCGCGAAGGCGCGAGCGCCAGTATTGCGCCCGCTGACGGGCTGATCATCGACTTCCATATCGATTTCGAAGACGGTGCCATCGGCAGCCAGAGCAAAACGCTTGATATGCGCAACGGTTCCTTCGCGCGCGAACTCAGCGATTGTCGCACGTTCTGCCGACGCACGGATGTCGAGGCGATGCGCGAAAACGGGTTGGCTTTGGGCGGCACGCTTGAAAACGCCGTGGTCGTTCAGGGCGTCGAAGTTCTGACACCGGGCGGTTTCCGCCGGGTCGACGAGGCCGTGCGCCACAAAATGCTGGATGCTCTGGGTGATCTCTATCTGGCTGGTGGGCCGATTTTGGGTCACTTCACCGGAAACAAGTCGGGTCATTCGCTGACCAACACATTGCTGCGCAACCTGTTCGAAACGCCGGGCGCCGTGCGTCCGGTACTGTGCACACCGGAACAGGCCGCGCGCCTGCCGGGGCAGGGGCTTGTGGTCAACGAAATTCCCGAAGTGGCCTGATCAGATCAACTCTGACGACATTTGCGCCGGAAGTCGCATAAGGCGTTTTGCACCGGAATTTTCTGTGCTAGACCATGGCTCAAATCGGGGCAAACCCCATTAAGCAAGACGACAAGGATGGGCGGTATGGTTGGCAGCAAAGCGGCAGTCAGACTCGCGGGTGCGATTCTTCTGGCAGCAGTTTTGACGGCATGCGGCAACGCCGGCGGCCTTTTTGGTCGCAAGGGCGCGGACCGTGAACAGAATCTGGAAGGGTTCACGCCGGAACAGATCTATACCCGAGGTGAATACGAACTGTCGCAGAATCGCTCGGACGACGCGGCGTGGTATTTCTCGGAAGTCGAACGTTTGTATCCGTATTCGGACTGGGCCAAGCGCGCACTGATCATGCAGGCGTTTTCGTTCCATTCGGACCAGAATTACGAAGAAAGCCGCGCGGCGGCGCAGCGGTATATCGACTTCTATCCGACGGATGAAGATGCTGCCTATGCGCAGTATCTGCTGGCGCTCAGCTATTATGACCAGATCGACGAAGTCGGGCGTGACCAGGGCCTGACCTTCCAGGCGCTGCAATCTCTGCGGACCGTGATCGAGGTCTATCCCGACAGCGAATACGCCACATCGGCGGTACTGAAGTTCGATCTGGCCTTCGACCATCTGGCGGGCAAGGAAATGGAGATCGGGCGCTACTACCTGCGTCAGGATCACTATATAGCGGCGATCAACCGATTCCGAGTTGTGGTCGAAGACTTTCAGACCACATCCCACACCGCCGAAGCACTGTATCGTCTGGTCGAGGCCTATCTGTCGCTTGGCCTGCTGGACGAGGCGCAGACCGCAGGTGCCATTCTTGGCTACAACTACCAGTCCTCGGAATGGTATGACGATGCGTACAAACTGTTGACCTCTCGCGGGCTTGATCTCAAGAGCCGCGGTAACAACTGGCTCAGCACGATTTATCGTCAGACCATCAAAGGTGAATGGTTGTAATCGCGATGGCCTTTGGTCCGGGACGCTGAAGACCACATGCTGCGCGCCCTTGATATCCGCGATATGCTGATCATTGACCGGCTGGAACTCAGCTTTCAGCCGGGCTTGAACGCCCTGACCGGCGAGACCGGTGCAGGCAAATCGATTCTGCTGGATTCGCTTGGCTTCGTGTTAGGCTGGCGCGGGCGCGCGGAACTTGTGCGGCAGGGTGCCGCGCAGGGTGAGGTCGTCGCCGAATTCGAACTCTCTGCCGATCATCCCGCACATGCGATTCTGGTCGAAGCCGGTCTGCCGGGTGGCCAGGAACTGATCCTGCGCCGCGTCAACACGGCCGAGGGGCGCAAGACCGCCTGGGTCAATGACCGCCGCTGCTCGGGCGAAGTTCTGCGGGCGCTGTCCGAGACCCTGATCGAACTGCACGGACAGCACGATGACCGCGGTTTGCTGAACCCACGTGGTCATCGGGCGATGCTGGACGAATTCGCACAGGTCACGGAGCAGCTGTCAAACGTGCGAACCGCCTGGGCCGCGATGTCCCGAACCCGCAAGGCGCTGGCCGAGACCGAGGCCGCTCTGGCTGCGGTCCGCAGCGAGGAAGAATTCCTGCGTCACGCGGTCGCCGAGCTAGACCAGCTTGACCCGCGACCCGGTGAGGATGCCGAACTGGATGCCCGCCGCCGCATGATGCAAGGGGCCGAGCGGATTCGCGACGATGTTGCGCGTGCCTTTGCCCTGTTGGCCGGGGACGGGGCGGAAGGGGCCATGTCCGACGCCATGCGCTGGTTGGAAGGCGTCTCGGACAACGCGGGCGGCCAGCTGGAAGAACCGATAGCAGCGCTCGGGCGCGCAATGATCGAGTTGGGCGAGGCGCAGGATGGCGTGAATGCCTGCCTTCAGGCGCTGGACGTCAACCCGGCAGAATTGGAACAGGCCGAGGAACGCCTGTTTGCCATCCGTGCGCAGGCCCGCAAACATGGCGTGGCCCCGGATGATCTGGGTTCGTTTGCCGACACTCTGCGTGACCGGTTGAACCGGTTGGAGGCAGGGGATGCCGACCTGGCAGACAGGCGAGCTGCCGTAGACGCGGCGCAACAGGCCTATGACGCCGCCGCAGCCGACCTCAGCGCCGCGCGCAAGGCCGCCGCTGGGCGGCTTGACGCGGCCGTCATGGCGGAACTGGCCCCGCTCAAGATGGAACGTGCCGTGTTCCAGACCGAGATCACCCCGGTTGAACCCGGCCCCGAAGGCACCGACGCTGTGGCCTTCACCGTGGCCACCAACCCCGGTGCGCCGGCGGGGCCGCTGAACAAGATCGCCTCGGGGGGTGAGCTCAGCCGCTTTCTGCTGGCCCTCAAGGTCTGCCTGTCTGGCGACGACAGTGCCCGGACGATGATCTTTGACGAAATCGATCGCGGTGTCGGTGGGGCAACCGCCGATGCGGTCGGACGCAGGCTGGCGTCGCTCGCGCAGGGCGGGCAGGTTCTGGTTGTCACCCATTCCCCGCAAGTTGCTGCGCGGGCAGCTCATCACTGGCGGGTGCAGAAACAGGTTACTGACGGACAAACCCTGTCCACCGTCATTCCTCTGGCCGAACCGGATCGGGTGGATGAGATCGCGCGCATGGTGGCCGGCGACACCATCACCGAAGAAGCCCGCGCCGCCGCCCGGGCTCTGTTGCAGGCCTGACGCGGCGATGGCGTGAATTGGTGCTCACACTGTCGCTATCTCACTTTTATATGGGCGCTCCGTGGCTTACTAAGGGTTAAGTGATGATCCTCGAGGGCCAATGACCCAATCGACCCGCACCGTTCTGCGCAACCAGTTCAATCAGGCTGTGGCCGCGATCAAGGATGCGTGGCGGGTCATGCTGCGCCGGGGGCCAAGCCAGATCCAGTTCTGGTTCATTGCGCTGGCCATCGGGATAGGGGCGGGTTTCATGGCGCTTGGCTTCCGCAAGGCCATCAGCGCATTGCAGGCCTATCTGTACGACACCAATGATATCCTGCTGCTGCACAGCCACGCCGAGAAACTGCCATGGTTCATGGTTCTGATCATTCCCATCTTCGGTGGCCTGGTCGTCGGCATCATCCTGAACCGGTTCACCAATGACGGGCGCGTCCGGTCGGTTGCCGACGTGATCGAAGGTTCGGCCATCACCGACGGGCGGGTCGAGGTCAAGGCGGGCATCGCGTCGTTCTTCGCCTCGCTGATCACGCTCAGTTCTGGCGGGTCAACAGGCCGCGAGGGGCCGGTGGTGCATATGGCCGGAGTGATTTCCACATGGGTCAGCAACCGCATACATGCGGACGGGATCACGGGGCGTGACCTGTTGGGATGTGCCGTCGCTGCGGCCGTGTCGGCCAGCTTCAACGCCCCCATTGCGGGGGCCTTGTTCGCGCTCGAGGTCGTGCTGCGCCATTTCGCCGTTCACGCCTTTGCTCCGATCGTCATCGCCTCGGTCGCGGGAACGGTGATCAACCGGCTGGAATATGGCGACGTTACCGAGTTCACGCTGGAGACGCCGGGATCGCTGCAATTCTATGTCGAGCTTCCGGCCTTCCTGATCCTGGGCCTGATCTGCGGACTTGTCGCGCTGCTGCTGATGCGGTCGATTTTCTTTGCCGAGGATATCGGCAGCCATATCCAGAACCGCCTGTCGATTCCGGCCTGGTTGCGCCCTGCGGTGTCCGGGGCGATGCTGGGGCTGATGGCGATCTGGTTCCCGCATATCATCGGCGTGGGGTACGAGACGACAATTCGCGCCCTGACCGGTGATCTGGTGCTGACCACGGCCATCCTGTTTGCGGTGACCAAAACGGTTGCGGTGGCGATTACCATGGGTGGGCGCATGGGCGGTGGGGTGTTCTCACCGTCTCTGATGGTCGGCGCATTGACCGGGCTGGCCTTCGGTCTGATCGCCACCGGGTTGTTGCCGGATGTGTCGGGCACGCATACGCTCTATGCCTTTGCCGGAATGGGCGCCGTAGCTGCGGCGGTGCTGGGCGCGCCCATCTCGACCACTTTGATCGTTTTTGAACTGACCGGCGATTGGCAGATCGGTCTTGCCGTGATGGTAAGCGTGTCCATGTCCACGGCACTGGCCTCGAGACTTGTGGACCGGTCTTTCTTCCTGACCCAGCTGGAACGGCGTGATGTCCACCTGGCCGCGGGGCCGCAGGCTTATCTGCTGGCAATGCTTCGCGCCGGTGCCGTGATGCGCCCGCTTGGGGATCCGCGGTCGATCACGAAAGAAGAGGCGCAGGGGCTGATTGACCAGGGCCTGTGCATTCAGGCCAGCGCCACGCTGGAAGCCGCCATGCCCTATTTTGATCGTGACGACATCCCCTGCATTCCGGTTGTCATTCTGGAAAACGACGGCTCTGAAACACCGGTTGGGGCGCTCTATCACGTCGATGCGCTCAAGGCATATAACAGGGCGCTTGCGGCCACGGCTGCCGAAGAGCATTCCTGAGTTTCACTCACCATACACGCTGGCTGCGTCGCCCAGATAATTGTCCCACGCAAACCAATAGGAAACATGACCGGCGACTCGTGGCAAACGCGTTCCATCCGGCCCGATCAAAGCCTCTTCCGTGACGGTCCAACCGTTCCCCGCGCTATCCTGCAACCCGCCTTGCGTCGCCCGGAACGCATGCGTTTTTCGCTCATAGGCCCGCACGCTGCGCTCTTTGGGATCGCCAATCAGAACCAGAGGTGTCCGACCGATTGCATCGTTGATCACCGGTTTGCCCTTGAACGCAACCAGAGGCCAGGCGCGGGCTGCACCAAACTGGCGCACGGCAAAGATGTAATCCTTCTGCCTAAGCCGGGACTGATCCACAACCGCCGGGAACATCAGCTCGCTCGAGGCGAAATAGTCGCGATAAACCACCCCTGATCCGTAATTGCGCCGATGCCCGGTGTTCAGCGACAGAACACGGGTTTTGGGATGCGAGGTCCTCCAGCTGTCCCATGTCGTGATCACCACAGGGTGTTGTTTCAACGTGATGCCGCTGTTCGCCAAGGGCCCCACAACAGGTTTGCCGGTATACTGGTTCCACAGCGAATGCGTCTCACGGTCAAACATCAGCTTGTTCGAGCGATAGAGGAAACCTGACGACCCGAAAATGAACGGCTTTCGCCGCCCCGCCACCTGGGTTTCAAACAGGATGCCAGACCCGCAAAGCGTGCAATAGGCCAGCGCCACGGGCACGCCACCGATCACCTCGTTGAACATCTCGTGCCAGCCCATGATCCGCAGGGGATAGGCGCGCTCATCCCCGTTGATGGCGACGCCGAACACCAGATCATCGCCCTTCAGATACCCCGCATTCGAAGCAGAGATCAGGGTGGGATCGTCCAGGGACGGAATGCCATCCTTGTACACACCGCCCCAGGCGATCTCTTCCAGGCGGATCTTCATCTTGTCGCGTTGCAGATATTCGGGCCGCAGGAACAGATCGAAATTCGGGTCGATCCCCAGAAGAACCTCGCGCTTGAACGGGATCAGCGACGGATGAGGGACAATCTGCGGGTTACGTTCCTGCCACAGCATCCAATCGAACCAGTCATTGCCATGGCGTTGCCCGGTCAGGGCCTCCATCACCTCGACAATCTCATCCCGTCGCCTGTCGGCATAACGCATCGCAGTCAGCAACCCGGCCACAACATCCGGCTGGCCACGGCCCTTCAGATACGCCATCTGCGCCTCAAACGCGGTCCGACGCCCGCTCAGCGTGCTGCGCAACGCGTCCAGAACCGGATCCTGCTGCGCCCACAGCACGCCGGGCGCCATTGCACCAGCCCCAATCATCCCAGCAAAATCGCGACGTGACATCGACATGGAAGCCTCCGGTGTTACCCCGGAGAAAGTGTGCCGCAAATGCCGTTCACGTGCATGCCACAGCTGCGTGAGGTGGGCGCGGGGGCTGGCGTTAAATCTGCTCCACTTTCACCGATTCGACCGGGTAGAATGCCAGATGGTCCTTGATCTCGGCCACCGCCTGAATCGGATCCTCATAGCTCCAGACCGCGTTGTCGGTCACGGATGACTTGTTGACGATGGAAAAGTGCGTCGCCTCGCCCTTGCCGGGGCAGTGGGTCACCTTGTCAGTCCGATCCAGAAACGCCATCGCAATATCGTTGCGCGGGAAATAGATCACCGGATCCTTTTCGCCTTCAAGCAGTTCCAGCGCGTTGTTCGTTTCGCCCAGGATAGCACCGCCCGAGCGGACAGTCCATTTGCCCGGCGCTTTCCGGATCGTGATCTCAGCCATTCCTCTTCCTTCCGTCGTCGTATCAGGGTCACCCCTCTGCCTGTTTTATGTAACAGGCCAGTGTCAGATTGGGGCAGTTGCGGCATCCAACCACAGTTGTGCGTCATGTCCCAGCCTTGGGCGGATTTTTTCCGCAACGTCGCGGTGATAGGCATTCAGCCAGTCGCGTTCGTCAGGCGTCAACATATCGACCAAGATCAGTCTGCGGTCAATCGGCACAAAGGTCAGCGTGCGCCAGTACAGCATCGCGCGTTCGGCATCGCCACCGGGAAGCAGAGGAGCGTCTTCCACCACCACAAGGTTTTCGATGCGGATGCCAAAGGCACCTTCCCGGTAATACCCGGGTTCGTTTGACAGGATCATGCCGGGTTGCAGCGGTACATGGCTGACTTTGGACAGCCGTTGCGGCCCTTCATGCACGCTCAGATAGGCGCCGACCCCATGTCCGACCCCATGGTTGAAATCCTGTCCCGCAGACCACAGCGGCACGCGGGCCACACATTCGATATCCCGCCCGGAAAGGCCCGCAGGCCAGCGCAGCATCGACATGGCAATCATGCCCTTCAGCACCCGGGTGAAGCAGGTTTTTTCCTCGGTTCCGACGTCACCGATGGCGATGGTTCGGGTGATGTCGGTGGTGCCGTCCAGATACTGCCCGCCACTGTCCAGCACCAGAATATGGCCATTTTCCAGGCGGCTGTCGGTCTCTTCGGTCACGCGGTAATGCATGATCGCGCCATTCGGACCCGTGCCTGCAATGGTATCGAACGAGATGTCCTGAAGCGCATTGTCCTTACGCCGGTTTTCTTCCAGCCGGGTGACAACCTGTGTTTCGGTCACGCTGCCCGGGGCCTGTTCGTCCAGCCAGCACAACGTCTCGATGACCGCCACCGCATCGCGCAAATGCGCCTCGGCGCTGCCCGCGATTTCAGCCGCATTCTTGCAGGCTTTGGGCAGGGCGCAAGGATCGCCGCCATCCGTCATTGCGTCACCCAGCGCATCGGCCACGATCTGAGGCACCGAAGCGGCATCCACCTGCACCGGACCGGCCAGAGCCGCAACCGAATCCAGAAAATCGCCCACAGCGCGCAAGGTCACCTGAGAACACAGATGATCCCGCACCCCGGCCAGTTTTTTTGCCGCCATGAACAGATCGACCTGACCACCTGCATGAAGAATGGCAAAGCCGTGGGCCACCGGGTTATAGGCGATATCCGACCCACGGATATTCAACAGCCACATGATGGAATCCGGCAGGGTGATCACCGCTGCCTTGTGCCCGGCCCGCCGAAGGTCTTCGGCCAGACGGGCGATCTTGCTGTCCGCACCTTCCCCGGCAAATTCGATCGGATGCGCCTTGACCGGGTTCATCGGCGGTGCGGGTTGATCGGCCCAGATCCGGTCCACAAGGTTTTCGCACCTTACCAGTTCGATGCCCGATCCATCCAGATCACTCAATGTGCCGGAAATCTGCCCCGCCGAATGCAGCCACGGGTCAAAACCGATCTTGCCGCCGTTGGGCAATTGCTGTTTCAGCCAGGCGCTCAGGCTTACCTCGGGCCAGGGGACCGGGGTGAAATCTGCGGCAACTTGTGCCTTGACCTGGGTGCGATACCGCCCGTCGATGAAAACTCCGGCCACGTCGCGCAGGGCGGCGCAAAACCCGGCCGAGCCCGTGAACCCGGTCAGCCAGGCCAGACGTTCATCGCGCGCCGCGACATACTCTCCCTGATGCGCATCCGCCCGCGGGATCAGAAACCCGTCCAGCCCTTCTTGCACCATCTGTTCGCGCAAGGCGGCCAGCCGCGGTGGCCCCTGTTCCGGGCGGGCGGTCACTTCGAAGGATTGGAACATGGGCGGCCTCATTCACATCATTTGAGCGTGACCCTGAGGCGCATTTCAAAAAATGTCCAGACGGGAACACCCCGTCTGAACGGGCCGATGATCAGCAAGGAAAAACACGTCGCCCTCGGGGAAATACGCCCACCGCGCGGAAGATCAGCCTCAGCCGGCCTTTCTCATCCCCATGACACGCGCCCGCGCCCGCGGGTCACTGTCAAACAGAGCCGCCAGTTGTTCGGTCATCGCGCCGGCCAGTTGTTCGACATCGGTAATCGTCACCGCCCGGTCGTAATACCGGGTCACGTCATGGCCGATGCCGATGGCCAAAAGTTCGACCATCTTGCGTTTTTCAACCATCGCGATCACGTCGCGCAGGTGTTTTTCCAGATAGTTGGCGGGGTTCACGCTCAGTGTCGAATCATCGACCGGCGCACCGTCCGAGATTACCATCAGGATCTTGCGTTGTTCGCGCCGTGCCAGCATCCGGCGATGGGCCCATTCCAGGGCTTCCCCATCGATGTTTTCTTTCAGCAGGCCCTCTTTCATCATCAGACCCAGATTGGGCCGCGCGCGACGCCAAGGGGCGTCCGCGCCCTTGTAGATGATGTGGCGCAAATCGTTCAGACGGCCGGGCTGTTGCGGGCGGCCATCGTTTAGCCACGCCTCGCGCGCCTGACCGCCTTTCCACGCCCGCGTGGTAAAGCCCAGAATTTCGACCTTTACATTGCACCGCTCCAGCGTCCGGGCCAGAACATCGGCACAGATGGCGGCGATCGAAATCGGACGACCCCGCATCGACCCCGAATTGTCCAGCAGCAGCGTCACCACCGTGTCGCGGAACTCGGTGTCTTTCTCGACCTTGAAACTCAGCGGAGTGGTGGGGTTCGCGACCACACGTGCCAATCGGCCCGCGTCCAGAATGCCTTCCTCGCGGTCGAACTCCCAGCTGCGGTTCTGCTGCGCCTGCAAGCGACGTTGCAGCTTGTTGGCCAAACGGCTCACCGCGCCTTTCAGCGGTTCAAGCTGCTGATCCAGATAGGCCCGCAGACGTTCCAGCTCGGCCGGTTCCGCTAAATCCTCAGCGGCGATCTCTTCGTCGTGAGTGTCCAGATAGACCTTGTAATCCGGGTCCGCTTCAGATGCCGGCGGTGGGGCAGGCGGCTCCAGAGGCGCCTCGCCATCCGGCATCTCAGCCTCGTCACCCATCTCGTCTTCGGCCATTTCGTCCATCGAGACCTGGGCCTGAGACTGATCCTGCTGCTCTTCCTGCGTCTGCTCAGGTGTCGCGTCGGCGTCCTGTTCGTCCTGATCATCCTGACCGGTGCTGTCCGGATCGGGCTGCTCCTCGGCGTCTTCCTCGGCCTGGTCTTCCTGCTCGTCGTCCAGCTCATCGGGGTCATCCCCAAGCTGGTCGCCATATCCCAGATCCTTGATCACCTGACGGGCGAATTTGGCAAACTCCGCCTGATCCGAGAGAATCTCGTCCAGATTCTCCAACGTCCCACCCGCTTGCTCTTCAATGAACCCACGCCACAGGTTCATGATGTTTTCTGCGGCGGGGGGCAGATCGCGCCCGGTGGCCAGATGCCGGATCAAGTACCCTGCCGCAACCGACAAAGGTGCATCGGCAGGTTGCTTGCACTGATCATACCCACGCCGGATTGCTTCATGCCCGATCTTGACGTCAATATTGCTGGCGGTGCCCGGCATGTCCCGCGCGCCCATTGCCTCGCAGCGGGCGGTCTCCATCGCTTCGTACAGATCCCGCGCCATATCGCCCGGAGGCGCATAGCGCGCATGGGTCGCGTCGTCATGATACTTGCGATGCAACGCCAAGGCGTCCGCCGTGCCTCGCGCCAACAGCACTTCTTCGCGCGTCATCCGGCGCGAGACCTGAGGCAGCCGCATCGACTCGCCCGTCATGCCCGAAGGGTCCACCGTATAGGTCACCGACAGTTCGGGATCATCGGCCATGACCTTGGTGGCCTCGGCCAAGGCCTTCTTGAACGGATCGGCGGGGTTGTCGTTCTTCTGTGCCATGTCCTTAAGCCCTCATAGTACTGGCCTGCCCGGCGTCGAAAACAGCAACGGATCTGTCTTCATCTGGCCAAAAATATCCCCGCCGGAGGCATTGCGCCCGCGCCGGGCGCAATTCGAGTGCTTACCCCAAGCTTGCACTCGCCGCGCTTTCAGGCAACTCCTCATCAAAGCAGCGCTGATAGAACTCGGCCACGGTCTGGCGTTCCAGCTCATCGCACTTGTTCAGGAAGGACAGGCGGAACGCATAGCCCACATTGCGGAAAATCTCGGCGTTCTGGGCCCAGTTGATCACGGTCCGCGGGCTCATGACGGTGGACAGATCGCCATTCATGAAGGCGGTCCGGGTCAGGTCGGCCACGGTGACCATCTGGCTGACAGTCTTGCGGCCCTCGGCGGTGTTGTAATGCGGCGCCTTCGACAGAACGATCATCGTCTCGGCGTCGTGGCTCAGATAGTTCAGTGTCGACACCAGCGACCAGCGGTCCATCTGCGCCTGGTTGATCTGCTGCGTGCCGTGATACAGACCCGTGGTGTCGCCCAGACCGACCGTGTTGGCGGTGGCAAACAGGCGGAAATTGGGGTTCGGGGTGATGATCTCGTTCTGATCCAGCAGGGTCAGCTTGCCGTCATGCTCCAACACACGTTGGATCACGAACATCACGTCGGCGCGGCCCGCATCGTATTCGTCGAACACGATGGCAACCGGGTTGCGCAACGCCCAGGGCAGAATGCCTTCGTGGAATTCGGTCACCTGCTTGCCGTCGCGCAGTTTGATCGCGTCTTTACCGATCAGGTCGATCCGGCTGATATGGCTGTCGAGGTTCACACGCACGGCGGGCCAGTTCAGACGGGCAGCGACCTGTTCAATGTGGGTGGATTTGCCGGTGCCGTGATAGCCCTGGATCATCACGCGACGGTTATGGGAGAAGCCCGCCAGAATCGCCAGCGTGGTTTCCGGATCGAACTTGTAGGTCGGGTCGATGGCAGGCACACGGTCTGTGGCTTCGGCAAAGCCCTTGACCGCCATGTCGCTGTCAATGCCGAACACGTCACGGACCGAGATATCCTCGGTAGGTTTTGCGTTGATATCGATCGATCCGTCAGCCATGCGCCTAGTCCTTATCCTTTGGCCCGTTCACCGGGTATGAACCCGTGTGTGGTGCAACATATTGCGGGCAAGGGCAAGGGAAAGCGAAAGGCGCCCAAAGGTGCGCATGTTTTTCTTGCAAACTGGCCCTATCGTTGCGCGTGGGATGTCATTCCAGAATGATGACCCACGCTACGATTTGGCACCTCGCGTTAACAAGCTTTGAGGCCGATTGCGCATAACCCAGAAGTCCTCGGTGAAAGGCTGGCAACGGCCTTTGCGCCTCGCTCAAATGCAAACATTAACATACTATCATTGAAATGCTTCTTCGGCGCGTTAACATGACTTCTAAATGTGGTTTTTTTGGCGGTCTTTGTGAGTTTGTGAGGGCTGTGGTGTTCTGTTCAGTCAACACACGGAAGGAACTTGTTCATTGCGAGTTCCCTTTTGGTCCACCCTGCTTAGCGGATACAACGTATGTCGTTTGATGTCTTACTTCATTCGGTCAACACAAGCGGGCAAGGGGACTTGATCGTCAAAAACTTGACCGATCCAGCCACTGTCTCGGGTCAAACGATTTCGATCAACGGTGGTCCGTTCGTACCCTACACGTATCTTGGACAAGGTAACTACAGAGGTACCGGCGAATCTGGTGAGTTTATTCAGGTTGGAACCGAAATCTATGCCTGGGACACCAACAACCCCACCGGGCCAATGACAACCGGAAACTGGCAAATCACAACCGGAGATCTTGATCCAAACAATCCGCCCTGTTTTGTTGCTGGAACCCTGATAGAGACCGAGGCCGGTCCACGCCCGGTCGAGAACCTGATGATCGGTGACAGAGTTTGCGTGTCAGGTGGAAAAACGCTGCCGATTTTGTGGATCGGGAAAAAAGTGCTGAGTGCACAAACACTGGCTTTGCAACCGAAATTTAGACCCGTTCGCATTCGGCGCGACGCGATTTGCAAGGGTCAACCCAACCAGGATGTTTTTGTGTCCCCGCAACATCGGATCATGCTGGAAGGCTGGCGCGCCGAGTTGTTGTTCGGACAAGATCGGGTCTTTGTTGCGGCAATCCACTTGGTGAATGACGGAACAATTCAGCAGGTGCATACAGGTGAAGACATCACATATTACCACATTGCCTGCTCTCGACACGCGATACTGCACTCGCAGGGGCTACGTAGCGAAAGTCTTTTTCTGGGCGACACAGCGCTGCAGTCTTTCTGTCGTGAAGACGTCGAAGAACTGCTCGCACTGTTCCCCGAATTGCGTGACGGCACTGCAGAGTCGCAACAAACTCGCTTAAGTTGTTTGAAGCGCCGGGAAGCAATTGCATTGCGAAGCTCATACCCGGACTAAAGCGCGGATAGTTGTAATCCGAACCGCTCCTGATTTGATCCCTGGCCTCAACAAACCCCTTCAAATGTGTTCTCTGGGACCATTTACCATAGGCAATTTCTCAGTGCAGCACCGTTGAGATGGCCTTACACATCTGTGCCTTGGGTCAACCGTTGCTTGACTATAGCGAAAACCAAAGCTCGCCCTTTTGAAAACCGCCTTTCACCAGGCGATCCGCGTTCAACACATCCGGAAACTCGTCTGCCCAATCCCGAAACCGGTCATTTGTGACGATGCGCGCCTGGCTGTCCCGCGCCGCCTGCAAGATCAGCGGGTCGGCGGGCGTTCCTTTGGGGGCCACCATGACCTGCTTGGATCGCAGGCCCAGGGCGCGGCTCAGCTTCCGGTCGTCCATATAGTGGCCTTCGACTTTGTACCCGACATTCGCATCGAACATAACACCGGGTTTGAACCCTGCGCGCTTCAAAGTCTCAAGGACCTTCTTCAACGTAACCAGATCCGGGGTGCCATCTTTCCAGTGCATGACGTTCGAGCCGTCCACGATGATCCATGTATTGGCCCGGCGCCACCTGAACCAGGCCCGTATGAACAGGATTGTGCTGGCCATCACGCAAATCAGCGCCAATAGGAACAGCCAATCCGCGTCTGTCTGAATGAAACTGGCAGCGATGAGCCCGCTTAGCGAGACGAGCAACAGGCAAATGGATGTGCGCACGAAACTGATCCCTGGAAACTCCTGTCCCAAATCCTCCACCACTTTCGCGTGGAATGAAACAGGGTTCCATACGGAACTTGCGCAGTTTTTTCAGGTTGTGTCGTCTGCGGCACCCAACCATTCAGGCAGAGCGCGCCGCGAACGCAAAGCAGGCAAAGCCGTGACCGCTACTTGAAGTTCCGGCTGTCCTTGATCTGATCCCAGGCCCAGACAACTTCCTGCAGCTGTTCTTCCTGTGAACGGTCGCCGCCGTTCATGTCCGGATGCAGCACTTTGATCAGCTTCTTGTACGCTTTGCGAACCTCGGCCTTGGTCCAGCTGTCATTGGCCTCGAGAATCTCGATCGCACGGCGTTCGGTCGGCGGCAGGCGTCGTCCGCCGCCACCCGTCGTGCGGCCTTTGTTCTGCGTGCTGTTGGCACCAAGAACCTGATGCGGATCCTCGATCCCCAAACGGGCCCAGGCACGTGCTTCGGGGTCGCCCATCGGCTTGGTCTCGCGCTCCCAAACCTTGTCTTTCGATCGCTGCGCGTTCAGCTCGGCTTCGGTGGTGCCGTCAAAGAAATTCCACTTCTGGTTATATTCCCGCACGTGTTGCTGGCAGAACCAGAAAAAATCATCCAGGACATCCGGTGCTTTTGGCGCGCGGAACTTTCCCGGTTCTTCGCATCCCTCGTGGTCACAGATCCGGACCGAGGTTTCAGAGGCACCCGACATGCCCCGGCGTCCCCGCGGATTCTTCTTTTTGGCGCTGGAAACGGACATATCGAATCCGAAGGGGTCTGATTTCGCCATGCTCTAATCCTCAAGAACGCGTCTTTTCGACTCGGAGGCAGCAGTTTAATCTAAGCAGCCGAAAGTAGAAGAGGGGTGCGGCAATATTTTTGCCGCTGAGCAAAAAAATGAGTGTGACTGACGAGATCCGAACCCGCCTGCAAGCCGCCTTTGATCCGCGCGAGCTGGACGTGATCGACGACAGCGAAAGCCATCGCGGCCATGCGGGATATCAGGACGGTGGTGAAAGCCACTTCAACGTCCGTATCCGCGCCAGCGCATTCGAAGGCAAATCCCGCGTCGCCCGCCACCGTGCCGTGCACAAGGCGCTGGGCGACATCGTACCGCGCATCCACGCGCTGGCCCTGGATATCGGCGTCTGAAGACCTTTACGTGTCAACCCGCCTCCATCTGTGCGGACGGCGTCGATGCCGAGATGGCGTATTCCTCTTCCGTCATGCCCTCTTCTATTTCCTCGAACAGCGGGGTCGACAAGTATCGCTCGCCGGTGTCCGGCAACATGACCAGCATGACAGAGCCCGCCGACGCGGATTCGGCCAGCTTCATGGCCACCGCAAAGGTCGATCCGCCCGAAATCCCGGTGAATATCCCTTCTTCGGCGGCAAGCCGGCGCGACCATGCGATTCCTTCGGGTCCGGGAATGGGGATCAACTCGTCATAGTATGAATTGTCGATGGCTTCCTGAAGAACCCAGGGGATGAAATCCGGTGTCCAGCCCTGAATCGGGTGGGGCTCGAAATCGGGGTGGCTTTCGGTCGGCTGATGGTCAGCGTTGCGCGTATTGACGTAACCTGATGATACTATTGCGGCATTTGCCGGTTCGGTCAGGATGATCCTGGTGTCGGGCCGCTCTTTCCGCAGTATACGCGAAACGCCCGAAACGGTGCCGCCGGTCCCATAGCCCGTCACCCAATAATCCAGCCGTTGCCCTTCGAAATCCGCAAGAATTTCCCGGGCAGTCGTGTTCTCGTGAATATCGGCATTGGCTGCGGTCTCGAACTGGCTGGCAAGGAACCATCCGTTTTCCTCGGCCAGTTCCTTGGCCTTGGTATACATGCCGAACCCTTTTTGCGCCTTCGGGGTCAGAACAACCTTGGCGCCCAGAAACCGCATCAGCTTTCGCCGTTCGACCGAGAAGCTCTCGGCCATCGTCACGACCAGAGGGTATCCCTTGGCCGCGCACACCATGGCCAGCCCGATCCCGGTGTTGCCGGATGTCGCTTCGACAACGGTTTGTCCGGGCTTCAGCCGCCCGTCACGTTCCGCCGCCTCGATGATGTTCAGCGCCAGCCTGTCCTTGACCGAGCCTGCCGGGTTGAAGGCCTCGAATTTCACATAGACGGTCACATGCTCGGGCGCGATCCGATTGACCCGAATGCAGGGCGTGTCACCGACCGTGTCGAGAATGCTGTCATACAGGCGTGTCCGCCCTTGTGTCTGTCGAATAGCCATTTCGATGTCCCTCCAGAATATCCGGCTAACATGCCACAGATTTCCCGAGGGTGTAGCCCTTATTGCTTTCCAATGTGGTTGGGCCGTCCCGGCTCGACTTGACGTATGTCAGAGCGAACACGGATGTCCTGCACAAGGCCACAGGGCATTTGCAATCGCTCTGGCGGTCGTACCAGCCCCCAAGCCTATGTTTTTGAAGGGTCGCTTTCATCAGCGGCGTCATCAGACCGCTTCAACGACAAAGGCGGCTCGTCCGCCTCTGCGGCAATAGGTTTTGGGGCCTGTACCTCGTCGGGGCCCGGAATCGGCTGGGCCAGCGGGGTGTCATCCATCTCAGGTACTGCGCCGACCCACGAGGCATCGACTTCCTCTTCCACCACGCGGCGGAACACCAGCACATTGCGCCAGTTCGTGGTCGATCCGGTCAGACCCGAGCGTTCTTCGCTGGGCAGCAACTCGGCCCGCTGGTATTCCCAGCCATCCTGCCCCAACTGATTCAGCAGTTGCTCGACCGAGACGGCAAAGCGGCCCTCGGCCGTTTTCACGCCTTTGGCTTTGACACCTTTTTGCGGGGCGGGGATGACCTTGTATTCGTAGCGCTTCATCTACTGTTCCTAAATGCGTTTCCGCGCCAACTTAACACGCTGCCCCCCGGGTGAAAGGGCCCTTGCTCATCCGGCGGAATTCACCTCTGACCATTCGCTTCGGCCTGTGCCGCCTTGGCCACAACCGACAGGCACAGTTCCGTCGCCAACGCCATGTCCTGCACTGAAATCCATTCCAACGGGCCGTGAACGCACTGCATCCCGGTGAAAATGTTGGGGCAGGGGGTGCCGAATTCGGTCAGGCGCGATCCGTCCGTGCCGCCCCTAATCGGTACCGACAGCGGTTCAACCCCCAACTCGCGACACGCATCGCGCGCCAGTTCGACCGGAGTCATGTCGTTTTCCAGCCAATACCGCATGTTGCGGTACTGGTGGCTGATGTCGCAGGTGATGGTCGCGCGCGGTTCCGTGGCCTGCACGGCGGCGCAGACCTGCCGCACGATGTTTCGTTGCGCTTCCAGCCCGTCCATCTCGAAATCACGCAGGATCAGCTTGATCTCCATCTCGGATGATCCGCCGTTCATGTCAGTGACATGGATGAAGCCTTCGCGCCCGTCCGTGGTTTCCGGCGTCATGGTGGCCTGAGGCAATGTCTGTACGATCTTTGCCGCCAGATGCGTGGCGTTCACCATCTTTTCCTTGGCCAGGCCGGGATGGATCGAAACACCCTCGATCCGGATCACGGCGCGGTCGGCCGAGAAACTTTCATACTCGATCTCACCCACTTGCTGCCCATCCAGCGTATAAGCAAAATCCACGCCCAGATCCTGGGGAAGTTGTTCCGTGACACCCCGGCCGATCTCTTCATCCGGAGTGAACGCGATACGAATCGGACCATGTGGAACATCCTGATTTTCGATCAGGTGCCGCGCCATCGTCATCAGAATCGATACACCGGCCTTGTCGTCCGCGCCCAGCAGGGTTGTGCCCGACGCAGTGATCAGGTCGTGGCCGATCTTTTCGGCCAGATAGGGGTGGTCTTCCGGAGAAAGAACCAGATCCGGGTTGTCCGGAAAGGTGATGTCGCCACCGTTGTAGCCCTTGATCACCCGCGGCTTGACGCCGGTTGCGTTGAACTGAGGGGCTGTATCGACATGGGCCAGAAAGCCCACGGTCGGCCCCGGCGCCGTTCCGGGAATGGTCGCGACGACAACACTGTCGCCCGTCATCTCAACATCCTGCGCGCCGATCTGGATCAGCTCATCGCGCAACAGGTTCAGCATGTCGAACTGAATCTGAGTGCTCGGGGTCGTCGGGGATGTCTCGTCACTTTGACTGTCGATGGCGGCATAGCGCACCAGCCGGTCTTCGAGTTCCTGATCAAATCTGCTTTGCATAATACCTCACCTCTCTGTTGCGGAGGAAAGGGCCCAAACAGCAGGAAGTCAAGCCGATGGCTTGACCCCAAGTCTTAAGATTTTGTGAGAAACCGGATAGTACAAACCCGCCAAAGATTGCCGGCAGGCTTGTACAAAACGAAAGGTTTACGAGCCCAGCTTCTTGCTGACCAGTTCGTTGACGGCTTTCGGGTTCGCCTTGCCGCCGGTGGCTTTCATGACCTGACCCACGAACCAGCCCGCCAGTTTCGGGTTCACCTTGGCCTTCTCGACCTGCGCCGGGTTGGCGGCGATGATCTCGTCCAGCGCGGCCTCGATCGCGCCGGTGTCGGTCACCTGTTTCATGCCGCGATCCTCGACGATCTGCGCCGGGTCGCCGCCTTCGGTATAGACGATCTCGAACAGCTCTTTGGCGATCTTGCCCGAAATCGCGTCCGAGGCGATCAGGTCGATGATCCCGCCCAGCTGCGCGGGCGAAACCGGCGAGTCGGTGATATCGCGGTCGTCTTTCTTCAGGCGGCCGAACAGCTCGTTGATGACCCAGTTCGCCGCCAGTTTTCCGTTACGGCCCTTGGCCACTTCCTCGAAATAGGCGGCGGATTCGACCTCGGCGGTCAGCACTGATGCGTCATAGTCGGTCAGGCCGAACTCATTGATGAAGCGCGCCTTTTTCTCGTCCGGCAGCTCGGGCAGCCTGGCGGCGATATCATCGACCCATGCTTGTTCGATCTCCAGCGGCAGCAGGTCGGGGTCGGGGAAATAGCGGTAATCATGCGCTTCTTCCTTGGACCGCATCGAACGGGTTTCACCCTTGTCCGGGTCATACAGACGGGTTTCCTGCTCGACCTTGCCACCACCTTCGACGATGGCGATCTGACGGCGGGCTTCGACCTCGATCGCTTGCTGGATGAAGCGCATCGAGTTCATGTTCTTGATCTCGCAGCGCGTGCCCAGATGCGAAAAATCCTGTGTTTCCTGATACTTCTCATAGGCGCCGGGCAAACAGATCGAGACGTTCACATCGGCCCGCAGGTTGCCGTTCTGCATGTTGCCGTCGCAGGTGCCCAGGTAACGCATGATCTGACGCAGCTTGGCGATATAGGCCGCGGCCTCTTCCGGCCCGCGGATGTCGGGGCGGCTCACGATCTCCATTAGGCAGACACCGGTGCGGTTCAGGTCGACGAAGGACATATGCGGATCCATGTCGTGAATCGACTTGCCCGCGTCTTGTTCCATGTGGATACGCTCGATCCGCACCTTGCGCGCGGTACCGTCGCCCAGTTCGACCAGCACTTCGCCTTCGCCCACGATCGGGTGATACAACTGGGAAATCTGATACCCTTGCGGCAGGTCGGGGTAGAAATAATTCTTGCGGTCAAAGGCCGATTTCAGATTGATATCCGCCTTCAGGCCCAGCCCTGTGCGCACAGCTTGCTCAACGCAGTATTCGTTGATCACCGGCAGCATCCCCGGCATCGCCGCGTCCACGAAAGCCACGTTTGAATTCGGTTCCGCCCCGAATTGGGTGGATGCACCCGAAAACAGCTTGGCATTGGATGAGACCTGAGCATGCACCTCCATCCCGATCACCAGTTCCCAATCGTGCTTGGCCCCGGCAATGGTTTTGGGTTTGGGCATTTCGTATGTCAGATCGAGCATGGCGCGCCTCATTTCCGCAGAAGTCTAAGCCTGCGTATTAGGCCCGGCAGGGCTTAGGGGCAAGGGGGAATCCTGTCGTGTTCAGTTCTGGGAAAACCGCAGGCCCGACGGTGTGAATGTCACATCCATACCGCTGCGCAGTTCTTCCCGGAACAGATCCGAGATGGCGCGCAAGGCATCGCGCTGACCGCGCGCTGCAAATCGTTCGGGCGAGTTTATGCGGACGGAATTGTTGAAACCGTTGGCCGCATGCGCCCAGATCAACGGGTGCAATTCAGTCAGGTGATCGCGGATAAGCCGGTTTGCCGTGTCACGCATCTGCGAACGGACAAGGTCGGCCTGATCGTTCAGGCCAAATCCGTTCTGGACAGTGATCGCGCAGTAGGATGACAGCATGTTGATCATCTGCTGATCAGGCCGCAGGCGCAGGATATCGCGCAGGCCTTCAAGGAAATACTCGATATCGACGCGGGCACAGGCCTCTTCGTCCAATGCGATGGCGTCGAACTGAACCCATGTGTATCCGCCCGCGCCCCAGATATCCTGTGTCCTGGCGGCTGTACGCAAGGCTTGCAGCTCCAGCTCTTCGTAGCTGCCGAACCACCGGGGCAGAAGATGGCTGCCCATCGCGCGCATGTGGCGCTGATTGCATGGATCCAGCGTGATCAGCCGTTCATATTCTTCGGCCACCCGCGCGTTGGATTTGCGCTGGCCAGCCAGCAGCGCACATCCGGTCGCTGCAATCAGGGGGCTGTCGGGAGCATCCTTTCTGCATTTGGGCAGGATTGCTGCGGCCCGGTCGAAATGCGCGGCGCAGCGTGACCGGTGCAAAGGTGGCAGCGTCGCGTCCGAGGCCGTACCGCGCCATGCCCACGCCAGATCGATATGGGCAAGGGCAACAACGGTGGCGATCATCGGGTCATAGGGGTTGTCTGCCATCTCGCCTTCAAGTTCCGAGATGCCACCCAACAGGTCGTAATCCGAGATGGCCGCGCCATCCGAGAGCGCATGTTCAGCGGCCAGAACAACGTCAGACCTTGCACCGAACGCCAGCAGATCGGCCACCGGCATACCATCCGCAACGGCGGCGCGATCCTGATCAGCCACGCGCATTTCCTGCGATAGCTCTGCCCAGCGGTCCTGCCGGGCGAGATAGCGGCCATGTTCGATCGTGGAATGTCCGATCAGATCATCGCGGTCGGATTTTGCGACGGGAATATTCAGCTGACCCTGCTCGGGCAAGGCGGCCGCAAGCGCGGATTTTGTCGCGCACAGATCTGCTGAAACATTTGTAGGAGTAGCTGTGGATGGGGCGAACAGTGCCCTTAGCGACCGAAACATGGCGATACTCAAAACTGTAAAAACGTATAACTGACACCGAAGTCTGGCGGGATATCGGGTTCAAATCAAGTAAATTGCCGATTAATTTCTTCTTTTCGTGTCCAATTCACCATTCAAGGGTCCAGTGTTTCAGAAAACAGTGAAATGATGCCGTTCTACGCGAAATCCGGCTTGTTTCAGAAGGGTTTCCAAATCCAGATGCGCCGGCAGCGACTCATCCGGCAGACGGATTCGTTTGCCGGAATGCAAAACGATCGACACTCGAACCGAGAAATCCCAACGGGTGTCAAAGCGGAAATGGTCGATGTCGCGCAGCGCGACCTCTGCCTGCCGGTTCCCCGTGAACCAGCTTAGCGCATCCTGATCCAATTGCATGCCTGCGCTGGTGTTCTGAACCACGTCCCAAAGTGCGGGCAGGGTGGCCAAAGACAGCAGCCCCGTGATCCACCAGGCCGCGTCAAACAGGACAACCAGCGTCAGCAACGCCGCATAAACGCCGGCCAGGATGGCCAGCGTTCGCAAATTCCGGTTGCTGCGGGCAAAGCTGTAAGGCGTCATGCGCCGAGGATGCGGGACACCATTTCGGTCGTGTCCCGCGACAGGTTCGGTGTTTCCGCGATGCGGGAAAGCTGCGCACGCATCAGGGCCTGACGATCCGGATCATACCGTTTCCAGGTCTGGAACGCCGAGCACATTCGGGCCGTGGTCTGTGGGTTTACCGGGTCCAGACGGATCAGCCAGTCGGCCAGCAGGGCGTATCCGGCGCCATCCGGCTGGTGGAACCCTGCGTGGTTCATCGCCAAGGCCCCCATGACGGCGCGGAACCTGTTCGGGTTTTTCCAGTTGAAATCGGAATGCTCGGTCAGGGTCGCGGCAATTGTGGGTGTAGCCTCGGGTGCTGCCATCGCGACTTGCAGGCCAAACCACTTGTCCATGACCAACCGGTCATGCTGCCACTGGTCGTAGAAGGCATCCAACTGCGCCTCACCCTTGCGGGCGCGTAAAAGGCAAGACAGCGCCGTCAGTTGCAATGTCATGTTGTCTGCCTTGTCGTACACCTCGGCCGCCATCGCCCCGCCGTCCAGGCGAGAGGTCAGCGCCAGCGCGGCGCTGCCAAGTGCCCGTTTGCCGGACTGCTCGGCGTTCGGGCTGTAGGGGCCGTCCACCAAAGCCTCACTGTGCAGGCGGGGCAGCAAATCTTGTACGGTCTGGGCTGTTGCCTGCCGCAACGTTTCCACTGCGGTCCAGATCGCCATAGGGTCGGGCGTGTGGCCACGGTCGTGCAGGGCCGCTGCCAATTCCGATTGTGTCGGCAATCCTAGCATCAACGCACGATAGGCCGGGTCCAGTTCGTCATTGCGCAGCACAGTCAACACGCCGTCAAGGTAATCGG
Organism: Ruegeria sp. HKCCE3926; assembly: GCF_017872515.1. Lineage (NCBI taxonomy): Bacteria > Pseudomonadati > Pseudomonadota > Alphaproteobacteria > Rhodobacterales > Roseobacteraceae > Ruegeria > Ruegeria sp. HKCCE3926. The sequence continues at coordinate 414,620 of NZ_JAEDOU010000001.1, forward strand.
TATCCGGTGCCGCATCCTTAAGGATCATCCGCATCAGGGTGTCCTGCGCCAGATCCCGTCCTGCCTGCCAACGGTTAAACGGGTCCGTGTCATGCGCCAGAAGAAACGCGCGTTGCGCGTTCGACTGGTCATGTTCCAGAATGACAGGTGCCGAGAAATCGCGCAGGATCGATGCTGTGGGTTTCGCCGCCAGGCCAGTGAACGCAAAGCTCTGTTCGGCCTGCGTCAGTTCCAGCACTTCGGTCGCGCGAACCTCATCGCCGTTTGGCCCAATCAGGCCGACTGCAACCGGGATGACCTGAGGCAGTTTCTCCTCCTGTCCCGGCGTGGGATCGGTTCGCTGTTTCAGCGTAAGTGTATAGGTGCCGTCGGCCCAGTCTTCCTGAACCCTGACGCGCGGAGTGCCCGACTGGCTGTACCAACGTTTGAATTGTGTCAGATCGCGCCCGGTGGTGTCTTCGAAAACCTTCAGCCAGTCCTCGATCGTGCAGGCCTGACCGTCATGGCGTTCAAAATACAGATCAAGCGCCTTGGCATAGGCCGCATCCCCGACCAACCGTTTCAGCATGCCGATCACCTCGGCGCCCTTCTCATAGACGGTGGCGGTATAGAAGTTGTTGATCTCCTGAAAGCTTTCTGGGCGCACAGGATGCGACAACGGCCCGTTGTCCTCGGGGAACTGCCGGGCACGCAGGTCTATGGCATCGTGGATGCGCTTTACCGGGGCCGAGCGCATGTCCGATGTGAATTGCGCATCCCGGAATACTGTCAGACCTTCCTTGAGGCACAGCTGGAACCAGTCGCGGCAGGTGATGCGGTTGCCGGTCCAGTTGTGGAAATACTCATGCGCGATGATCGCCTCGATCCGTTCGAAATTGGCGTCGGTCGAAGTTTCGGGACTGGCGAGAACGGCCGACGAGTTGAAGATGTTCAGCCCCTTGTTTTCCATAGCGCCCATGTTGAAGTCATCGACGGCGACGATGTTGAAGACGTCCAGGTCGTATTCACGGCCATAGACATCCTCGTCCCATTTCATCGACTTCTTCAACGCCTCCATGCCGAAGGCGCATTTTCCCTCGTCTCCGGGACGGACCCAGAGGTTCAGTTCGACGGTGCGACCTGATCTGGTGGTGAACTGACCGGGATGTGCAATCAGGTCTCCGGCGACCAGAGCGAACAGATAGGCGGGTTTTGGCCATGGATCGACCCATTCGGCCCAACCTTCACCCTTGCCCGACGGGTTGCCGTTCGACAGCAGAACCGGCAGGTCGCCGTTGATCCGAACTGTGAAGGTGGACATCACGTCGGGACGGTCGGGATAGAAGGTGATCTTGCGGAACCCCTCGGCCTCGCACTGGGTGCAGTACATGCCGTTCGACATGTACAGACCTTCCAGCGCGGTATTGTTGCCGGGGTCGATTTCAACCTCGGCTTCCCACAGGAACGGGGCGTCCGGGACATCTGCGGTTAGTCCTTTGTCGGTCACGTCTGGCGTGATCTCGGCCCCGTCAATGGCGGCGCGGATCAAGTTCAGTTCTTCCCCGTGCAGAAAGAAGGTGCGGTCGGTTGCGTCAGGATTGGGCCGGAACGCAATGCGCGAGGTGACGCGCGTGGCGTGCGCGTCCAGATCAAAAGTCAGGTGCACGCTGTCCACCAGATAGCCAAACGGTGTGTAGTCTTTCAGGTAGATCGTGGTGGGGGCAGCGTCGCGCATCTTGGGCCTCGTATCTGTTCGGGACTGGCGCGACGTTAGGGGCTTCGTTCGGGCGCTGCAACCGGCCCTGCCATTGCCTTGAGGTTTTTGAAACAGCTTCAAGCAAAAGCGAATGCCCCAAATGACGGGATGAAAGTTGCCTATCGGAAACTTTCCGCCTAAGTCACAGTGCATACAATGGCGCACAATCGCAGGAGAGCAGGAATATGACGGACAGACAAACCCTGAGCGGACTGCAGATCGATCCGGTATTGGCTGAGTTCATCGAGACGCAGGCGCTGCCGGGCACGGGCGTCTCTTCGCAGAAGTTCTGGGACGGCATGGCGCGGATGGTGGACGAACTGGGGCCGAAAAACCGTGAGCTGCTGGCCAAACGGGCCGAGATCCAAAGCCGCATCGATGGGTGGCACATGTCCCGAAAGGGGCAGAACACCGATGCCGCTGAATATGAGGCTTTCCTGAAAGAGATCGGGTATCTGGTCGAAGAAGGCGACGCGTTCCAGATTGAAACGGCCAAGGTCGACCCCGAGATCGCCCTGACCCCGGGCCCGCAACTGGTTGTTCCGATTACCAATGCACGCTTTGCCCTAAACGCGGCCAACGCGCGCTGGGGCAGCCTGTATGATGCGCTGTACGGAACCGATGCAATGGGGGATCTGCCGGCAAGCGGTGGCTATGATGCGGCGCGCGGCGCACGGGTGATCGCATGGGCCAAGGCGTTTCTGGATGATGCCGTGCCTCTGGCGTCGGGATCATGGGCGGATGTCACCGAACTGGGCATCACCGACGGTGCGTTGACCCCTGCGCTGGGCGATCCCGCTCAATTTGCCGGGTTTGGCGGTTCGGCGGACACGCCCGACTTTGTGCTGTTGAAAAACAACGGCCTGCACATCCAGATCATGATCGACTCCACAAGCAACATAGGCGCGACCGATCCCGCAGGCATTGCAGATGTCCAGTTGGAATCCGCACTGTCCACCATCATGGATTGCGAAGACTCGGTTGCCTGTGTCGATGCCGCCGACAAGGTTGTGGCCTATGGCAACTGGTTGGGCCTCATGAAAGGCGACCTGACCGAAGAGGTCACCAAGGGCGGCACAACGTTCACTCGGAAACTGGCCGAGGACCTGAGCTTTACCACTCCGTCGGGTGATCAGGCCAGGCTGAAAGGCCGGTCCCTGATGCTGGTGCGCAACGTGGGTCACCTGATGACCAACCCGGCCGTGCTTGACGCAGAAGGGCGCGAGATCGGCGAAGGCTTGATGGATGCTCTGTGCACCACCCTGATCGCCATGCACGACCTGAAGCAGGACGGGGGCAATTCTGTTGAGGGCTCTGTCTATGTGGTGAAGCCCAAGATGCACGGGCCCGAGGAAGTTGCGTTCTCGGTCGAGATATTCGACATGGTCGAAGACATTCTGGGCCTGCCGCGCAACACGGTGAAGCTGGGCATCATGGATGAGGAACGCCGCACCTCGGTCAACCTCAAAGAGTGCATTCGCGCCGCAAAATCACGCGTCGCCTTTATCAATACGGGTTTCCTGGACCGGACCGGCGACGAAATTCATACCTCGATGGAGGCCGGTCCGATGCTGCCCAAGGGCGACATCAAGAATACGCCATGGATTGCGGCCTATGAAGATCGCAATGTCGATATTGGTCTGGCCTGTGGCCTGAAGGGCAAGGCGCAGATCGGCAAGGGCATGTGGGCCATGCCGGATCGCATGGGCGATATGCTTGAGGCCAAGATCGGCCACCCCATGGCCGGAGCGACATGTGCCTGGGTGCCGTCGCCCACGGCCGCGACCCTGCACGCAACGCATTACCACAAGGTCGATGTGCTGGCCAGTCAGGACGAGCTGGCCGCAGGCGGCGCACGTGGTACGTTGAAGGATCTGTTGACCATCCCCTTGCTGGCTGGACGCAATCTGAGTGACGAGGAAATCACGCGTGAACTTGAAAACAATGCGCAGGGTATCCTCGGCTATGTCGTGCGTTGGGTCGATCAGGGCGTGGGCTGTTCCAAGGTGCCCGACATCAACGATGTCGGCCTGATGGAAGACCGCGCGACGTGTCGGATTTCGTCGCAGGCACTGGCCAACTGGCTGCATCACAGCATCGTGGATGAAGCTCAGGTCATGGCCGCACTGCAAAAGATGGCCGCCGTCGTGGATCGCCAGAATGAAGACGATCCGAATTACACACCGATGGCGCCGGGATTTGACGGTATCGCCTTTCAGGCCGCATGCGATCTGGTGTTCAAGGGCCGGGTTCAGCCCTCGGGCTATACCGAGCCGGTCCTGCATGCGCGCCGTCTGGAATTGAAAGCCAGCCAAAGATAACACCGACAAAAGCCCACAGACCAATCGTTTGCGGGCTTCGTCGAACTTCAATCTGACGAGAGGACCTTCAGATGTCAGTTTCCCTACGCAAGGCCCGCACCATCATCCGCAAAACCCTGGAAAAGGGCCGAGAGATGGAGTTGAAGCCGCTCTCAGTCGTGGTTCTGGACGCCGGTGGGCATGTCATTGCGTTCGAGCGCGAGGATGGTGCAGCACCGGGCCGGTTCGGGATTGCACAGGGCAAGGCCTATGGGTCGGTCATGCTGGGAATGGCGGGCACCGCGCAGATGCAGCGCGCTGAAACACAGGCCTATTTCATGGCCTCTGTAAATGGCGTCTATGGTGGTCAGGTCGTGCCTGTTCCGGGTGGCGTGCTGTTGCGTGATCGCAAGGGGGCCGTGATCGGCGCCGTTGGGGTTACCGGAGACACATCAGACAATGATGCGCTGGCCGCAATGGCGGGGATCGAGGCAGCCGGCCTGATCGGCGAGATTTAACAAGAGCGTTGTATTTATACGTCTTTCCCGCTGAGTGGGGAAATTTTTTCCATCGCGCAGATGTTCGTTGGAAAATTTTTCCAATTAAGCGGGGCGGGCCAGAACGTACAGTGCGTCTTCGAACACGTCCCTGCGCTTTCATGCAGGGCGTGTATTCTTGCACGTTAAAACCACTGCCGCTAGCTTCCTTGACAGGCACAACAACAGCAGGGAAAGCGGAATGTCTCGGCCTGTCGTCGGTATCATCGGCAACTCGTACCTCATGAACGATCAATACCCCACACATGCTGGGGGAACGATGAATTCGGATGCCGTGGCCAACGTGTCAGGATGTCTTCCGTTGTTGATACCCGCAGATCCGCGTTACGTGTCAGTCGATGAGTTGCTGGAGGTCTGTGACGGCTTTTTGCTGACGGGCGGTCGCCCGAACGTGCACCCGGAAGAATACGGGGAACCTGCAACCGATGCACATGGCGAATTCGACCGGGCACGAGACGCCATAACTCTGCCGTTGGTTCGGGCCTGCGTTGAAAGGGGGCAGCCGTTTTTGGGCATCTGCCGGGGGTTTCAGGAAGTCAACGTTGCCATGGGCGGAACGCTTTATCCCGAGATACGCGATCTGCCGGGGCGGATGAACCACCGGATGCCGCCCGATGGAACCCTGGAGGAAAAGTTTGCCCTGCGTCATGTGGTGACACTGGAAAACGGCGGCGTTTTCCACAAACTGTTCGGCGCAACCGAGGTCATGACCAACACCTTGCACGGTCAGGGCATCAAAACGATTGGGCAGCGCGTGGTCATTGATGGCCATGCACCGGACGGGACGCCCGAAGCGATCTACATCAAGGATGCGCCCGGCTTTACCCTGTCGGTTCAATGGCATCCGGAATGGGACGCGATCAATGACCCGGTCTCGCGCCCCCTGTTCGAAGCCTTCGGTGATGCGGTGTGTGGATGGGCCGCCGGAACGGTTCATCAGGCAGTTCAAAAATCTGCCTGAATGACACCGGCCCTGACGAGGGGGAAATCGGGCCGGTGCCGTGCGATCAGACCAGCAGGTTGAACTGATTGATCAGCGGAAGCGAACGGGCGCGCTTGCCCGTCAGGTCGAAAAGCGCATTGCCGAGTGCCGGCATCGAAGGCGGTGTTCCGGGCTCGCCCGCACCACCCATATGCTGATTGGTTTCCAGCACGCGCACCTCGACCTGCGGGGCTGTGTGAATCCGCATCGCGTCATAGTCGGAGAAGTTGAATTGCTCGACTTCGCCTTCCGCAAAGGTGATCTCACCGAAATACGCGGCAGACAGGCCGTACATCATGCCGCCGAACATCTGCGCCTTGACGTTTTCCGGGTCCAGCGCCAGCCCCATGTCGCAGGCAATCCAGGCCTTGCTGATGCGGATGGTGCCGTCTTCGTCGACCACTTCGATGACCTGGGCCACCGGAGTGCCGAAGCTGTATGTGAAAGCCACGCCCCGACCGACGCCTTCGGTCGTCTGACCCGTCCAGCCTGACATTTCCTTCACCGCTTCCAAACATCCCGCTGACGGCGCGTGTTCGTTCCTCATCAGCTCCAGCCGGAACTCCAGCGGATCACGGCCTGCGGCATGAGCCATCTCATCCATGAATGTTTCATGAAAAAAGCCGTTATGGCTGTTGCCGACCGAGCGCCAGAACCCCACGGGAACAGCCAAATCAGCAATGTGGCCGCTCATGCGGTAATTCGGTACCGCGTAGGGCTGGTTGAAGAAGCCCTCGACCAGCACTTTGTCGGGCCCTCCGCCGGGGAACCCGGTGTAGCGCTCGACCGCCTGTTGGGTCGGAGATTGGGCCGCGACCTTCCCGTCAACGAGCACGGCCTTGCCGTCCTGAACCGCGCCGCGCATCCGGGCGATGGCGCCGGGGCGGAAATAGTCGTGACGCATGTCCTCTTCGCGGCTCCAGGTCGTCTGAACCGGTGTGCCGGGCATGGCCATGGCAACCTTGGTTGCGATTTCGCCGAAATCCAGTTCGCCCCTGCGACCAAACCCGCCACCCAGATAGGTGGTGTGGATTTGGACGGCTTCGGTATCCAGACCGGCAGTGTTGGCAACGCGGAACTGAATCAGTGTGGGGGCCTGGTTGCCGCACCAGAGTTCCAACGCATTTCCCGTGTAGAGCGCGGTGGCATTCATTGGCTCCATCGTTGCATGGGCCAGATAGGGCACGCGATACTCGGCGGTGATTTCAATGGCGTTTTCCGGGCTCGCGCTGACATCGCCGTCGTCGCGCATGGTCGAGTTCGGTGCGTCGTCAAACGCCTCGGCGATCCTGGCAAAGATGTCTTCGGTTTCCGGCGGATAGGGCGCGTCGCCCCAATCGACATCAATGGCCTCGACTGCCTGATTGGCCAACCATGTGTTGCTTGCGATCACGGCCACGCCTGTGCCCAGATCGACGACCTTCTCAACCCCGGGCATGGATCTTGCGGCGCTGTCGTCAAAGCCGTTCATCACGCCGCCCAGTTTGGGGTTCATTCGCACGCTGGCGAATTTCATGCCCGGCAGGCGGACATCGACGCCGAATTCAGCGGTGCCTGTCGCCTTGCCCACCATGTCGAGACGCGGTTGGCTTTGGCCCAGATAGCGCCATTCGGACGGGTCTCGCAACGGTACCTCAACGGGTTCCAGCCCGGCGGCATCCTCGGCAAGCATTGAATAGGCGATCTTGTCGCCGTTGGGGGCAATGACATGGCCTGACGCCGTTTTCAGATCCGAGGGGTCGACGCCCAACCGGTTTGCGGCAGCGCGTTTGAGTGTTTCACGGGCCGAAGCACCGGCTTGCCGCATCCGGTCGAACCCATCTTTCATCGAGGTCGAGCCACCCGTGACTTGCAGGCTAAGCGTCTTGCCCAGAACACCCAGTGCCTCGCCCAGATTGTGCTGGAAATTCGAGATATCGTATCCCTTGTTTGGCAACCCTTCGCCCACAAGGGCCGAATTGTAATAGGCCGCCGCAGCGGGGCCGTGCAGAACGGTGATCTGATCCAGATCGACATCCAGTTCCTCGGCGATCAGCGCGGCCCATGTGGTTCGGACGCCCTGACCCATTTCCGCGCGGGGCGCGAACAATGTGACACCGTTCCGGTCAATCAGCACAAACGGGTTCAGTGCTGCCTCTCCTTCGCGGGGTTTCAAGGGGTTGGCCGCGGGGCGGGTCACGTAATAGGTGCCAAAGGCCACGCCGCCAACGATCGCGGCAGAGCCGATCAGGAACGTACGGCGGAGGATTTTTCCAACGGAAGCCATTGCTTACGCCTCCTTCAGCTTGGATGCCGCGTCATGGATTGCTGCGCGGATAAGGGGATAGGTGCCGCAGCGGCACAGGTTGCCCTGCATCGCTTCGTCGATGTCTGCGTCAGAGGGGGCCGGGTTTTCCACCAGCAATGCCGCGGCCTGCATGATCTGGCCCGACTGGCAGTATCCGCACTGCGCGACCTGATGATCGATCCAGGCCTGTTGGATCGTGGCCAGCGCGTCCGGCGAGCCGAGCCCTTCGATCGTGGTCACGTCACCCCAGACATCCGAAAGCGCCACCTGGCAGGAGCGCACGGCCTCGCCATCGATATGCACGGTGCAGGCCCCGCATGCGGCCACGCCGCAGCCGAACTTGGTGCCGGTCAGCCCGACCTCGTCCCGCAGAACCCAAAGAAGGGGGACATCATCAGGCAGATCCACCTGATGTTGCTTGCCGTTGATCTTCAGGGTCGTCGCCATGGCGCACCTCGTGTTACTGTGGCTGGATTCTGACATAATTGTAGGAAAGTGTCAGGATGTCAATTGACAAATTGAACAAAAAATGTCAGGGCTTCGAATATGAAAGACAATGGTGACGGCTCACGGCAACAGGCGATCCTGAACTCGGCGTTTCAGGCGTTTTCCACTTATGGATATAGAAAGACCTCGATGGACGACATCGCGCGCGGCGCGGGGATGTCCCGGCCGGCGGTGTATCTGCATTACAAGAACAAAGAGGCGATCGTCAGCAAGCTGACCGAGCTGTACTATGCCGAAAAGAGTGTTGCGGTGGCCGAAGCGCTGGCGACGCAGGGGTCGGTGCCCGAGGTTCTGACCCGCGCAATTCAGGCGCAGACCGAGGGGATGGCAAAAATTCTGGCCTCGCCCCACGGGCTTGAAATCCTCGACAACACAAAATCTCTGTCTGGGGAAATCATCGCGGCGGGTGAGGCCAGGCTGGCCGCGCTCTATGCGGACTGGCTGACGCAACAGGAAAAGGCGGGCCGGGTTCGCCTGCTGGCTGACGCGGCAGAGACCGGTCGGACGATCACGGCCACGCTCAAAGGGCTGAAGCTGATTGGCGCCGGCGCCGAGGTCTATGAACAGCAGGTCGCACAGGTCGCGGCCCTTTTCGGCGCCGGACTCGAAGTCAGGTAACGCGCTGACGGATCCTGTATTCGGGCGTGTCCCACAGGCGATTCTGCATGATATCGGCCATAATCCCGACGGCGCGTTCGACATCGCCTTCGTCGATATACAAAGGTGTAAAGCCGAACCGCATTATGTCGGGTGCTCGAAAATCTCCGATCACGCCTCGGGCGATCAGGGCCTGCATGGCGGCATACCCTTCCTTGAAACGGAACGAGATCTGGCTGCCACGCTGCTGCGGATCACGGGGGCTGGCCAGTTGCAGATCCGGGCAGGTTGCCTCGACGCGTTCTATGAAAAGCTCGGTCAGTTCAATCGATTTGGCCCGGACGTCGGTCATGTCCGCCAGATCCCAGATATCCATCGCAGCCGACAAGGCCGTCATCTGGATGATGGGGGGCGTTCCCACCCGCATCCGTTCAATGCCGCTGCCGGGGCGGTAGTCGAGATCGAAGGCAAACGGCGCTTCGTGCCCCAGCCATCCGGACAGGGCGGGGCGTGCGTGTTCCGCCAACCTCGGCGCGACATAGATGAAGGCCGGCGCGCCGGGGCCGCCGTTGAGGTATTTGTACGTGCACCCGACCGCGAAATCGGCGTTGCACCCTGAAAGGTCCACCGGGATGGCCCCCGCGGAATGGGCCAGATCCCAGACTGTTATCACGCCGTTGGCATGCGCCAGTTCGGTCAGTGCCTTCATGTCGTGCATCCGACCCGAGCGATAATCCACCTCGGTCAACATAAGAACAGCGACCTCTTCGGTGATTGCACCGGCCACGGCTTCGGGATCAACGACGCGCAACTCATACGCGTCCCCAAGCGAGTGCAGCAAGCCATCCGCCATATACAGGTCCGAAGGAAAGTTGCCGTTGTCCGACAGAACCACTTTGCGACCCGGATTCAGTTCAAGGGCCGAGGCCACGGCCTGATAGACCTTGATCGACAAGGTGTCTCCGGTCACCACACTGCCGGGCTCAGCTCCGATCAGGCGGCCAATCCGGTCACCAAGCGCGGTGGGCAGGGCCATCCAACCAGCCTTGTTCCATCCGGTGATCAGCATCTGGCCCCATTCATCCGTCAGCATCCGTTGCACTCGGGCACCGGCCGATTTCGGCAGGGGGCCCAGAGAATTGCCATCCAGATAGATGACGCCCTCTGGCAGGTCGAACATGGCTTTGGTTGCCGCAAAATCAGTCATGAAGGCTCGCTAACTCGTGTGAACGTCGGTGATTGCTATTGAGGTAGTCGATCCTCGATAATGAGTCCATGCGATGCGACATACTGGTCTTTTGCCATTTTGGCTCAAAAGCGGTAGGACATCGCGCAGAAGCGACATGTGCTTGATCTTGTCGTCATTCAATGAGGGCTTTGCATGCGCTGGATGGACGTTCCGCCGGTTTGGTTGATTGCTTTTGCGGCTCTTGCCTGGTTGCAGGCCAGGTATCTGAAGCTGGGCCTGTCGCTTGAGGGTGGTTTGACGGATCTTCTGAGCGGGGTGTTGATCGGAGGTGGAATCCTGATAGCTGTTCTGGCAGTGGTCGAATTCCGCCGTCACAAGACAACCGTCATCCCACATGAAACCCCGTCGTCGATGGTGCAGTCCGGCATTTACAAGCGCAGTCGCAATCCGATCTATGTGGGCGACGTTCTGATTCTTGCGGGTCTTATCCTTCGGTTTGATGCCGTGCTGTCCCTGGTTCTTTTGCCAGTCTTTGTCTGGGTGTTGGAGCGTCGGTTCATCCTGCCGGAAGAAGACCGCCTGCGTCGTACCTTTCGCGCTGATTACGCTCGCTACGAACGCAAGACACGGCGCTGGATCTAGTGTGGATTCTGCAATGACATCACGTCAAAAATGCTGCGCTTGCGAAATAATGTTGCGCAGGATACATCTTTGCTTAACAAAGAATACCGATCACCCGCTCAGAACGAGTAAGAATTAGGGGGACTGCCAGTGAAGATAGGCACGCCAAAGGAAATACTGGACGGCGAGAACCGGGTCGCGATGACACCGGACTCGGCCGTGCAACTGCAAAAACTGGGCTATGAGTGCCTGATCGAAAAAGGCGCAGGTGCTGCCGCCGGTTTTTCAGACGCGGCGTATGAGGCCGTGGGCGTTGAAGTTGTCAAGACCGCAGCATCGTTGTGGAAGGCCGCAGATATCATCGCCAAGGTTCGTATCCCGACCGAGACGGAACTGAAGCGTCTGACCAAGGGCAAGACGCTGATTTCCTTCTTCAACCCTGCCGGAAACGAAGAAGGAATGGACCTTGCCAAGTCCAAGGGCGCAAACGTGATCGCCATGGAAATGGTGCCGCGTATTTCTCGCGCGCAGAAGATGGACGCATTGTCGTCGATGGCCAACATTGCCGGCTACCGCGCCGTTATCGAGGCGGGCAACAACTTTGGTCGTTTCTTCACCGGTCAGGTGACTGCGGCTGGCAAGGTGCCGCCTGCGAAGGTTCTGATCGTCGGGGCCGGTGTTGCCGGGCTTGCCGCGATCGGTACATCGACCTCGCTGGGTGCAATCACCTACGCGTTCGACGTGCGCCCCGAGGTGGCCGAGCAGGTCGAATCGATGGGGGCCGAGTTCGTCTATCTGGACTTCGAAGAAGAACAGCAGGATGGTGCGGCCACCGGCGGGTATGCTTCCGTCCAGTCAGAAGAGTTCCGCAATGCGCAGCTGGCCAAGTTTCGAGAGCTGGCCCCGGAAATAGATATCGTCATCACCACGGCACTGATCCCCAACCGTCCGGCGCCAAAGCTGTGGCTGGAAGACATGGTCAAGGCCATGAAGCCGGGCTCGGTCATCGTTGACCTTGCGGCCGAACGCGGCGGGAACGTCGAAGGTACCGTGCCGGACGAAAAGGTGGTGACCGACAATGGCGTGACCATCATCGGCTATACCGACTTCCCCAGCCGGATGGCGGCGCAGTCTTCGTCTTTGTACGCGACCAATATCCGTCACATGATGACCGATCTGACGCCTGAAAAGGACGGCCAGATCAATCACGACATGGAAGATGACGTGATCCGCGGCGCGACCGTGACCTATGAGGGTGAGATCACCTTCCCGCCGCCACCACCCAAGGTGCAGGCAATCGCGGCGCAGAAAAAGCCCGAGGTCAAGGAACTGACCCCGGAAGAAAAGAAGGCGCAGGAAATTGCGGCCTTCAAGGCGCAGACCAAGCAGCAGTTCACCCTGCTGGGTGTTGGTGGCGTGCTGATGCTGCTGGTGGGGCTGATCGCTCCGGCCAGTTTCATGCAGCACTTCATCGTCTTCGTGCTGGCCATCTTTGTGGGCTTCCAGGTGATCTGGAACGTCGCACACAGCCTGCACACTCCGCTGATGGCGATCACCAACGCGATCTCGTCGATCATCATCGTCGGGGCCCTGATGCAGATCGGATCGGGGTCGTTCCTGGTCATTCTGTTGGCGGCACTGTCCGTCTTCATGGCCGGGATCAACATCTTCGGCGGTTTCCTCGTAACCCGGCGCATGCTCGCCATGTTCCAGAAATCTTAAGGAGGCCGGGCACATGGATTATGGCTTCACCACTGCCGCCTATGTTGTTGCGGCTGTCCTTTTCATCCTTTCGCTCGGCGGTTTGTCGAACCAGGAAAGCGCCAAGCGCGCGGTCTGGTATGGCATCGTCGGTATGGCGCTGGCGGTTTTCGCCACGCTGGTTGGCCCGGGCTCGGGTCTGTGGCTTCTGTCGCTGCTGCTGATCGCGGGCGGTGGTTTCATCGGCCAGTATGTTGCGCAGCGCGTGCAGATGACCGAGATGCCGCAGCTTGTTGCGGCGATGCACTCGCTGGTCGGTCTTGCGGCCGTGTTCGTCGGCTTCAACGCGCATTTCGAGATCGGCAACGTGGCGCAGGTCATGGCCATTGCGGACAGTGCCAGCCAGGCGGATCTGTCCGATCTGGGGTCTTTTGCCAAGTTGATTGCCAAGAAAACCCCGGCCGAGCTGGCAATCCTGCACGTGGAACTGTTCCTGGGCATCTTCATTGGTGCGATCACCTTCACCGGGTCGGTCGTCGCCTATGGCAAGCTGGCGGGCAAGGTGACCTCGGCAGCGACAAAGCTGCCCGGTGGCCATGCGCTGAACGCGGCGGCGGCGGGTCTCTCGCTGATCTGCCTGATCTGGTACACATCGACAGGGGGTCTGTTCCCGCTGATCCTGATGACGCTGGCAGCGTTGTTCATCGGCTATCATCTGATCATGGGCATCGGTGGTGCCGACATGCCGGTGGTTGTGTCGATGCTGAACAGCTATTCGGGTTGGGCGGCTGCGGCGATCGGTTTCTCGCTGGGCAACGACCTACTGATCGTGGTGGGTGCGCTGGTGGGCTCGTCTGGTGCGATCCTGTCCTACATCATGTGCAAGGCGATGAACCGCCACTTTGTCAGCGTGATACTTGGCGGTTTTGGCGGCCCGCAGGGCGAACAGATGGCCGTTGAAGGCGAACAGATCGCAATCGAGGCCGATGGCGTTGCTGCAGCCCTGAACGACGCGGACAGCGTGATCATCATTCCGGGCTATGGCATGGCTGTGGCACAGGCGCAGCAATCGGTTTCCGAACTGGTGCGCAAGCTGCGGGCCAAGGGCAAGAACGTTCGTTTCGCAATCCACCCTGTGGCGGGCCGCTTGCCGGGCCACATGAACGTTTTGCTGGCCGAAGCGAAGGTGCCGTATGATATCGTTCTGGAAATGGACGAAATCAACGACGACTTTCCGGACACGGATGTGGCAATCGTCATCGGCTCGAACGACATCGTGAACCCTGCGGCACAGGAAGATCCCAACAGTCCCATCGCCGGCATGCCGGTTCTGGAATGCTGGAAAGCCAAGCAGGTCTTTGTCTCGAAACGTGGTCAGGGCACCGGGTATTCTGGCATCGAAAACCCGCTGTTCTTCAAAGAGAACACCCGCATGTTCTACGGCGACGCCAAGGAGTCGCTGGACAAGCTGCTGCCGATGATCGATTGATCGTCGCGTTTGATCCGATTGCAAAGGGCGCCTTTGGGCGCCCTTTTCTTTTTGAACTTGTATGGGGGCGTTGCCCCCAAACCCCCAGGATATTTCCAGCCAGATGAAGCAGGCGGAGTGTGGTAGTCTGGGGTGGCGGCACAGATGGCAGGAGGTCGAGGATGGAGAAAGTGAATGGTATTGGCGGAGTGTTCTTTCGCGCCCGCGACCCTAAAGCGCTGAGCGCCTGGTATGAGAAGCACCTGGGCGTCAATCATTATGACCCCGTGCCTTGGAAGCAGCGTGAAGGCTATACGGTCTTTGCGCCATTCGCGGAGGACACCGCGTATTTCGGGCGGGCCGATCAGCAGTGGATGATCAATTTTCGTGTCGATGATCTGGGCGCGCTGACGGCGCAGCTTGAGCAGGCTGGAATCACGGTGGAAACCAATCCTGACTGGGACAGCGAAGTTGGAAAATTTGCCCGCATCCATGATCCCGAAGGCAACCCCATCGAGCTGTGGCAGCCAAATCAATGAGATAGCAGGGTTGTATACCGTTGTACTCCTGTAAGTACGTGAAATAAAAAGAGAATTGATGTGTCAACTATGTGCCGTATAGTGCGCGTGACGATGCGGAGCCTCACATGACACCGATAGATGACCATCCCCTTCGCTATGCGCTGGCCAATGAACTGCATGCTCGACCGTTTCCGGTCGCTTCAATGCCCTGTACGGTGGTCTTTCTTGCGATCAAAAAGCCTGAGGCCGCCGTGGCGCGCGATCGACGTGAGGATTTGGCTCATTTGATCGACCTGCTGGATCGCCACGGTGCGCAGCACCCTCGGCCGGACGCCACGCATTACGCGGGCCAGATTGGACGCCACTGGTTGAAGTGGGAGCAGCATACCGAATTCGTGACCTATACGGCGATCGCGCAGAATGTGAGTGAACGCGCCTTTGACCCGGCTGACTTTGAGGTCTTTCCGCCCGATTGGTTGATGGCCAGTCCGGGTCAAAGGGTTACGTCGGTTCTGGTGCGCGTGGTTGAACGCGCAAGTGACGACGTGGTGAAATCGAAACTGCTGGATTGGTTCGAGCCGGAAAGCCTGGCCGTGTCCAGGGTATTGGACGATGCAGCGGTTTGTGCCAGTGATTTTCGGATCGATCCGGCAGGTCACATGCGCTTTGCCTTGTTCGTGGCCGAGGGCACCGGACGGCGTCGGACGGGACGGATTATTCAGCGCCTTTGCGAAATTGAAACGTATAAGGCGATGTCGATGCTGGGTTTTGCGCGCGTCAAGCAGCTGATGCCGCGTATCGGAGAGCTGGATGGGCAACTCACCCGATTGATGGGGCAGATGACAGGCAACTCGGCGCAGCCTGACGCGCTGTTGCAGGATTTGCTGGCAACGTCGATCGAGCTCGAAACACTGTCGGCACGGTGTTCTTTCCGGTTCGGAGCCACCGGGGCGTATGAGGCCATCGTCAACCAGCGGATCGAAGTGTTGCGAGAAGAACGTTTCGAGGGCGGTCAGAATTTCGCCGATTTTATGATGCGCCGATATGACCCTGCAATTCGCACCGTGAAATCCACGGAACGCCGCCTTGAGGCCTTGTCGGACCGGGCGATCCGCGCGGGCGAGTTGCTGCGGACAAGAGTGGATGTGGAACGCAGCGCGCAAAATCAGGCGTTGCTGGAAAGCATGGACCGTCGGGCTGATCTGGCACTGCGCTTGCAACATACGGTCGAGGGGCTTTCCGTGGTTGCCATCAGCTATTACGCGGTTTCGCTGGTCAGCTATCTTTTGTATCCGCTGACGGCCTCTGGCATCAGCAAGGGCATGCTGACGGCGGCGGTTACGATCCCGGTTGTCGCCGCGGTGTGGTACTCGGTGCGACGCATTCGCAAACGGCTCGGTTGAGCAGCAATTGCCAAGTTTTTTCTGACCTGTAGAACGGTGGCATTGGGTAAGCTGAGCGAGGGCATGGGATGGCAAGCATAGTTGCAGCATGGCGCGCTGTCGCCGCCATGTTCATTCTGAATGGTGCCCTGTTCGGAATCTGGGCGTCGCGCATTCCCGCCATACGCGACCGCTTGGAACTGTCCCATGATGCGCTCGGGTTCGGCCTGTTGTTCATGGCTGCTGGGGCTGTCTGCTCATTCCCGATAACCGGGCGGCTTACGGATCGTTTCGGCGCTGTTGCAATCACCCGGATCATTGCGATTCTGTATACGGGGTCGCTGATCTTGCTGGCCATGGCGGATGGGCTTTGGGGGCTGGCAGTGTTCCTGTTTGTCTTTGGCGCCTTCCACGGGTCGATGGATGTTGCGATGAATGCATGGGCCGCCGAGGTAGAGCAGGCATATGACAAACCCGTTATGTCCTCGTTCCATGCAATGTGGAGCCTTGGTGCAGGTCTTGGCGCGCTCAGCGGTTATGCCGCGGTGCAGATGGGGCTGACGGTTCTTGTGCACTTCCTGTTGGCGGGTGGCGTGGTTGTTGGCCTTGCGCTTGCGTCATCCTGGGTAAGCTGGACCTCGCGCCAATCCCAAGAGCCTCAGAGTACGGTTTTCGCCTTGCCATCCGGCGCTTTGATACTGGTTGGCATAGCCGCCTTGTGCGGAGCGTTGGGCGAAGGGGCCGTGGCAGACTGGAGCGCGATATATCTGCGTGACATCACGGGGGCGTCCGAAAGCGTCGCTGCCTTGGGCTATGCGGTGTTTTCAGTAACCATGGTGGCGTTTCGACTTGCAGGCGCGCTTGTTATTATCCGGTTCGGTCCAGTCGTTTCCGCCCGGTTCGGCGGTATTTGCGCGGCGTTTGGTGTTTTTACGGTGGTTTCAACAGCAACGATCCTGCCCGTGCTGGCCGGCTTTGCCTTGATGGGAATAGGTTATGCCGTGATCATGCCACTGGCATTCAGCCGGGCGGCCAGCGATCCGAATGTGCCGCCGGGGCAAGCCATCGCAAGTGTTGCGACATTGGGGTATGGGGGGCTGTTGATCGGTCCGCCGTTGATCGGCTTTTTGGCGGAAGTGTTCGGCCTGCGTCTGGCATTCGCCGTGCTGTTGCCATTGGCCGTTCTGATCGTGCTGTTGGCCGGCGCGCTGAGGCGCGCCGACTGAACTTGTTTCAGCGTCCGCGAATGCGGGGATCCAGTGCGTCGCGCAGACCGTCACCCAGATAGTTGACGCTCAGGACAGTCAGCGAGATTGCCAGACCAGGCCAGAACACACGCTCGGGGTATTGCTGTAGGTAATCGACTCCGTCGAACAGCAGGCGGCCCCATGTCGGGAAGTCGGGCGGAAAGCCCAGACCCAGGAAGGAAAGCGCGCTTTCGGTAATGATCGCCGTGGCAATCCCCAGCGTCGCGGACACCATGATCGGTGAAAGCACGTTGGGCAGAATGTGCCGCGTGATGATCTGACTGTTACTGGTGCCGATGGAGCGTGCCGCCAGAACGAATTCGCGTTCCTTGATGGCCAGCACATCACCGCGCACGATCCGTGCGGTCGGCATCCATGAGGTGATGCCGATGGCGCAGACGATCAGGATGAAGATCCCACGCTCCAACCCGAACGCGGCCGACAGGGGCTCGCGGAACAGCAGCATCATGACCAGCAGCAAGGGCAGCAGGGGCAGGGCCAGAAACAGGTCTGTCAGACGCATGAGCGGACCATCCAGCCGTTTGAAGAACCCGGCCAGAACGCCGATGAACGATCCCAGGAACAGTGCCAGCAGCATCGCGGTGATGCCCACCGATACCGAGGTTTGACCGCCCGACATCATGCGCGCCAGAATATCCCGGCCCAACTGGTCGGTGCCGAAGGGATGCGCCCAGCTTGGCCCCTGATTGCGGGCCCGGATATCGATCTGCGTTGGATCGATGCTCCAGAGATAGGGGCCCAGATAGACGCCCGCCACGATCAGGATGAACAGCACCGCACCCACCATGGCGCCCTTGTGCGTCTTGAACTGATCCCAGACGTCGCGCCATTGGCTGCGCGGCGGGGTCGTGAGTTCCTCCATCACATCAGCGGTTGGCAGCGCGGTGGATGCCGGGGCCAGACCTTCGTCGGGGATCAGCGTGTCTGATTTGTCGTGATCAGTCATAGCGAATCCTCGGGTCCAGAATGCCATACAGGACGTCGGCGATCAGGTTGAACAACACGATCAGCACGGCAAAGATGAAGGTCAGGGTTTGCACCATTGGCAGGTCATTGGCCTGAATGGCGCCAATCAGCAACTGGCCGATGCCATTCACCTTGAATACCTGCTCGGTGATGATGGCGCCGCCGAAGATGGCCGGAATGCCCAGTGCAATGACCGTGACCACGGGGATCATCGAGTTCCGCAGGACGTGGACCATGACGACCGTGTATTCGCTGAGCCCCTTGGCGCGGGCGGTGCGAACGTAATCCTGGTTGAGATTGTCCAGCATCGAGGCGCGCATGAAACGGCTGAGTTGTGCCGTGATCTGCAACGCCAGCACCATGACCGGCATGATCATCTGCTTCAGCTGCACGACGAAGCTGTCCCAGCTGTTGACCACATGGGTCGTGTCATAGATCGACGGGAACCAGCCCAACTGGACCGAGAAGATCACGATCACCAGAACGCCCGAGAAAAACGGAGGGACCGAGAAGCCGACCATCGACACGAAGGTGCCCATCTGGTCGAACCAGGAATACTGGCGATAGGCCGAATAGATGCCGATGGGCAGCGCGATCAGGATGGCGACAACATAGGCGGTGCCGACAACCCACAGGGTCTGCGGGATACGCTGAACGACGATGTCCATGACGGGCGAGCGGGTCTGCCAGGATATTACACGCAGGTCGCCTGCGGAAAAACTGGTGCCGAAGATGTGGTCTATCAGAACCTGCGGTTCGATCCAGAAGAATTGCACGATCCACTTCCAGAACCGGATATGCATCGGCTGGCCAAGGCCAAGCGCCTCGCGCATCTTTTCCTTGACTTCGGGGGGAACGGTGAGCGGAACCTGCGCCATCGGATCGCCGGGTGCGAGTTCGAGGAGCAGGAAGATGACGAGGCTGATGAACAGCAGCGTTGGAACGGCCAGCACCAGTCGTCTGATTGTGAAATTAAGCATTAAGAGGCGCCTTTATATGCGTCTTCTTGTTGGGGTGGGATGCAAATGACCGCGCCCCGATAACGATCGGGGCGCGGTTTTGCAAGGTCAGTGCTTAGGAACCGGTCTTGCGGTACCAGTCCGCAATGTTCCACAGCTCGCTGTCCCAAACGTTCAGGACAACGCCACCCAGGGTGTTTGCATGCGCCGACAGGCGACCACGGTGAACCAGCGGGATCATACCACCATTCTGAACCATGATGTCATTCAGCTGCTTGGCGATTTCCGCACGCGCTTCCAGACCAGCGGTTTCGGCCAATTGAGCGTGCAGCTTGTCGAACTCTTCGTTGCAGAAGCGGCTGATGTTTTCGCCCTGCCACTGCGAGTCAGGACGCGGAGCTTTGTCGCACAGGCCGTTGCCCAGATAGGACTGCGGGTCGGTGCCGTTGAAGGTGTTGGCGTACATTTCAACGTCGGCATAGAACTTCTGGAACGTGTCGGGCGAGCCCGGGTCACCACCGAAGAAGACCGATGCGTTGATGTTGCGCAGTTCGGTTTCGATGCCGATCTGGCTCCACCATTCCTTGATCAGCGCCTGGAAGTCCTGACGGACGGCGTTGGTCGAGGTCTGATAGACGATCTTCAGCGGAACGCCATCCTTCTCGCGGACGCCGTCGCCATCGGTGTCGACGATGCCGGCATCATCCAGCAGTTTCTTGGCGCCTTCGATATCCTGGGTGTCACAGGTCATCGAGGTCGAGTTGAACGCAGCAGGGGCCGGAACCCAGTTGCAGGTCACTTTACCAGCCTGACCATAGCCGATTTCCACCAACAGCGGACGGTCGATGGCCATGGACATTGCTTTGTAAACGGCCGGGTCCTTCAGGAACGGATGCGGATGCTTTGCTGTCGAACGCTCGCCTTCAGGCAGCTCGGGCGACGGGTTGGTCTGGTTCAGCATGATGCGCTCGACCAGCGGGCCGAAGCCTGCAACCGGCGTACCTTTGCCACCTTCCTGCATCTGAGCGATCACTTCCGGAGCCAGTTGCAGGTTCCAGGCATAGTCAAATTCACCAGTTTCCATGACAGCACGACCAGCAGCTGTCGCGTCACCGCCGCCTTTGAAGGTCACGGTCGCAAAGGCAGGTTTTGCCGGATCACGATAGTTGTCGTTGGCCTTGAAGGTGATCACGTCGTTCGGCTTGAACTCGGTGACGACAAAGGGGCCGGTGCCGATCGGGTTGAAGTTCTGCTCGGTGCATTCGGGGGCTTTGGCGCCCATGCAGTTTTCGAACTGGGCCTTTTGCAGGATCGGGCTTTCACCGCCGACGAACGGGCCATAGGGGAAGGGGGTCGGTGCGTCGAAAGTGACCTTGACGGTCAGGTCATCAACAGCTTCGACCGAGGTGACGCCTTCGAACTTGGTGACCTGTGCGCAGCCACCTTCCGGGTGCATGCAGTAATCAGCGGTGAACTTCACGTCAGCAGCGGTGAACGGAGAGCCGTCAGACCACGTGATTCCCGGCGCGATTTTCCATGTGATCGACGTCAGGTCTTCGCTGACACCGCCATTTTCCACGGTCGGGATTTCAGACGCCAGAAATGGCACCATGTTGCCGTCCTGGTCGTAGCGTGCAAGTGGCTCGATCACCAGCGAGGCTGATTCCACGTCTTTCGTACCGCCGGACAGGAACGGGTTCAGGATCGACGGAGCCTGCCAATAGATGATGCTGACATTGCCGTCCGAACCGCGCTCGGCAAAGGCCATCGGGGCCATTGCCGTGCTTGCGATCGCACCAAGCAAAAGGGTTTTGATTTTCATAAGTCACTCCCGAATTGGACACGTTCGTGTCTCGATTATCTCCGCAAGGCCTGCGGGTTTGGCGTTGCCGCTTCGGGGTAAGGTTTTGATCATTCACGATAATAGCGCTAACGGATTCCGTCGGCGCTGCTTCCCCAAGGCGGTTACGTTGGGTATCGAAACAGAACTTGAGAAAAATGCAAGTGGTGCCGTCGCGAAAATGTGTAATGGGTTTGACTTTTCCCGGTGGCCCGCCGTAGCGTTCGGCACTCAGAACAAGAATTACCTCGTCAAGGGAGCGCGCACGTGCTGGATCAGCCTATTGCTCAAATCAAAAAACTGCGGGTGGAGTTTCAGACAAAGGACGGTCCCGTTGTTGGTGTTGAGGACGTCTCGTTCGAGGTCAAACCAGGCGAAACCGTTTGTATCGTTGGCGAATCGGGCTCGGGGAAGTCGGTTTCATCTTTGTCTTTGATGCGTCTGGTCGAGTTTGGTGGCGGCGAAATCGCGGGCGGCGAACTGCTGTTTGATCGCCGCGATGGCGAAAAAATGAACCTGGCCAAGGCTGATCAGGATCTGATGAAACAGATTCGCGGCAACGAGATCGGGATGATCTTTCAAGAGCCGATGACCGCGCTGAACCCCGTTTTCACCGTGGGCCGGCAGTTAACCGAAGGTCTGCGCATCCACAAGGACATGACGAAGGCGCAGGCCGAGCAACGGGCGCTGGAACTGCTGCGTCAGGTCCGTATCCCAGAGCCCGAGCGCCGTCTGAAACAATACCCTCACGAGTTGTCGGGCGGGATGCGCCAACGTGTTGTCATTGCGATGGCGATGGCCTGTGAGCCGCGCCTGTTGATCGCCGACGAACCCACCACGGCGCTGGATGTGACCATTCAGGCCGAGATCCTGGCCTTGATGGACCGCCTCAAGCGGGAAACCGGAACTGCGGTGATGTTCATCACCCATGACATGGCCGTGGTTGCCCAGATGGCTGACCGCGTGGTGGTGATGTTCCGCGGCAACAAGGTCGAAGAAGGCACGGTCAAGGAAATCTTTGAAAACCCGCAGCACGACTATACCAAGGCGCTTCTGGCCGCGGTGCCGAAACTGGGCGAGATGCAGGGTAAATCTGCGCCCGAGCCGATGAAGCTACTGGGGGTCGAAGGGCAGAAAATTGCACCAATTCCGGGTACGGAAGAGGTTCTGCTGACCGTCAAGAACCTGACAACACGGTTCCCGGTCAAAGGCGGGCTTTTGCGGCGCACGATTTCGAACGTTCATGCGGTCGAGGATGTCTCGTTCACTCTGAACAAAGGTCAGACGCTCAGTCTTGTCGGCGAATCCGGGTGCGGCAAGTCTTCGGCTGGGCGCTCAATCCTGCGGCTGGTTGAGCCTTTGGCGGGCGAGATTGATCTGGACGGTGTCGATATCATGAAGCTTGATCCATCTGGTTTGCGCAAGGCGCGGCTGGACATGCAGATGATTTTCCAGGACCCGTTCGCGTCGCTGAACCCGCAGATGCAGCTGGTCGACCAAGTGGCCGAGCCGATGCGCAATTATGGTGTGGCATCGGGATCCGAACTTCAGGATCGCGTGGCACAATTGTTCGACAAGGTGCAATTGCCGCGCAGCTTCATGCGGCGCTTCCCGCATGAAATGTCGGGCGGTCAGCGTCAGCGGATTGCAATTGCCCGCGCTTTGGCCCTGAACCCCAAGCTGATCATTGCGGATGAGGCGGTCTCGGCCCTTGACGTGTCGGTGCAGGCGCAGGTTCTGAACCTGATGATGGAATTGCAGTCCGAGTTGGGCCTGTCATACCTGTTCATCAGCCACGACATGGCCGTTGTCGAACGCGTCAGCCACTATGTCGGGGTCATGTATCTGGGGCGCATTGTCGAACTCGGGCCCCGGGCGCGGGTGTTCGAGAACCCGCAACATCCCTATACGCAGGCGCTGATGAAGGCGGTTCCGATCGCAGACCCGAACAAGCGGAAATCGGAAAAGGATCTGAATTTCAAACCGATCCCTTCTCCTATTCATCCCACCAACTACACGCCGGAACCTTCGCAATATCAAGAGGTTGAGGCAGGGCACTTCATTCTGACCACGGACAGCGGGTATTGACCCAAATGGCGAAACGCCTGACTCCGCTTGAGATCATGACACAGCTGATCTCATTTCCGACCGTAAGCCGTGATACCAATCTGCCGCTGGTGGATTGGGTTCAGGACTACTTGCAAGGCCACGGAATCGAAAGCCACCGCTGGCCAGATCCGGACCAACCGCACAAGGCCGCGATCTTTGCGCATGTTGGTCCATTGGAAGAAGGTGCGGTGGTTCTGTCCGGTCACACGGATGTCGTGCCGGTGGACGGTCAGCCGTGGGACACTGATCCTTTCACGGTGACCGAGAAAGACGGCAAGTACTTCGGTCGCGGCACCTGCGACATGAAGGGGTTTGACGCCCTGGCCATCTGGGCTCTGGTCGAAGCACACTATGCCAATATCAGCCGGCCGCTTCAGCTGGCGCTCAGCTTTGACGAAGAGGTCGGATGCACCGGTGCGCCGCCGATGATTGAAGCAATGCAACAGGTTCTGCCCAAGGGATCGGCAGTGATAGTGGGTGAGCCGTCGATGATGCAGGCGGTGACGGGGCATAAGGGCGGGTTCGGCATTGATACACATATCGTCGGGTTCGAAGTGCACAGCTCGATCATGCACACTGGCGTGAACGCGATCATGGCGGCGGCGCCTTTGATTGATTGGGCAAATCACCGAAATGCCGAAAGCATGGCTGCTGAGCCGAGCGAAATCGCAGCCGTATTTGACCCGCCGTGGACAACCTGTCATGTCGGCATGATTGAAGGCGGGACAGCCCATAACATCACCGCCAAAGACTGCACTTTCATGATGGATTTCCGCACGGTGCCGGACGAAACGCAGGCTGAATGGCGCGATGCCTATATCGAACAGGTCCGCCAGGTCGAAGCTCGGATGCAGGCCGTTCACCCCGATACGCGCATCGAACTGTCTGAACATTTCGCGATCCCGGGGCTGGTGCCCGAACAGGACGGAGAAGCCGAAGCTTTGGTGCGCGCCCTGACCGGGGACAACGCAAGTCACGTCGTCAGCTATGGGACCGAGGCAGGGCAGTTTCAGGCGGCCGGGTATTCAGCCGTGATTTGCGGCCCCGGCGATATCGCGCAGGCTCATCAGCCGAACGAGTTCATATCGATCGCGCAATTCGAAGCTGGGCATGGGTTCATGCAACGATTGGTTGAAAGGCTGAGCGCGGCGTAACATTCAACGTGGCCTCAGTGGTTCAGGGGAGGGTCTTGAGATGCCAGTCAAAAACAGACTTGCAGAGATGCATGGTGATATTACCAAGTGGCGCCGCCACCTGCACGCACATCCTGAACTGATGTATGACGTGCATGAAACGGCTGCTTTCGTTGTCGAGCGTCTCAAGAAATTTGGTGTGGATGAGATCACGCCGGGAGTTGGCCGGACGGGTGTCGTGGCTGTGATCCGGGGACGGCAGGATACGACCGGGCGCGCGATCGGATTGCGCGCTGACATGGACGCATTGCCGATCGAAGAAGCGACGGGGTTGGACTATGCCTCGACCGTATCGGGCAAGATGCACGCCTGCGGGCATGACGGGCATACCTCGATGCTGCTTGGGGCCGCCCAGTATCTGGCTGAAACCCGAAACTTCGATGGCACCGTTGTTTTGATTTTTCAGCCCGCCGAAGAAGGTGGCGCAGGCGGTCTGGCCATGTGTCAGGACGGCCTGATGGACCGCTGGGGCATTGATGAGGTCTATGGCATGCACAATATGCCGGGGTTGCCGGTGGGCGAATTCGCGATCCGACCCGGCGCATTGCTGGCTTCATCTGATGAATTCGAAATCACGATCACCGGCAAGGGCGGACACGCGGCTGCACCGCATGACGCGGTAGACACCACGCTGGTGGCCTCGCATATCGTCGTGTCGTTGCAATCCGTCGTGGCGCGCACCGTCGATCCGATCAAACGCGTGGTGCTGACCGTGGGTACGTTTGAAACGGACAGTGTCGCGTCGAACGTGATCGCGCATACCGTCCGCTTGCAGGGGACCGTCCGGACGCTCGACCCCGAATACCGCGCCATTGCAGAAGAGCGCGTTCGCAGGATCGCCGAGGATACGGCCTCGGCCTTCGGCGCAAAGGCAGATGTCGTCTGGTCGCCCGGCTATCCTGTGACTGTGAATTCCGAGGCTGAGACGGCATACGCTGCCGAGGCGGCCGAGGCCGTGGCGGGCAAGGTCAATGACAGCACTGATCCGATCATGCCGTCGGAAGATTTCGCCTACATGCTTGAAGAACGGCCCGGAGCTTACATCTTTATCGGGAACGGGGACACGGCCATGTGCCATCACCCGGAATACAATTTTGACGACAATGCGATTCCCGCCGGTTGCAGTTGGTTTGCCGAGATCGTGGAACGACGATTGCCCGTGGCATAATTTGAGGGAGAGTGACATGCCGATCAAAAACCGCCTTGCAGAGATGCACGAAGAGATCACAGGCTGGCGGCGTGACATTCACCAACATCCGGAAATTCTGTACGACACGCATCGCACCAGCGCGCTGGTGGCGGAAAAGCTGAAGGAATTCGGCTGTGATGAGGTCGTTACAGGCATCGGTCGCACCGGCGTGGTCGGGGTCATTCAGGGAAAGAGCGACACGCAGGGCCGGGTGATTGGCCTGCGCGCCGACATGGATGCGCTGCCGATGCAGGAACAGACCGGGCTGGACTATGCCTCGAAGACATCAGGCGCGATGCATGCCTGCGGGCATGACGGGCATACCGCCATGGTTTTGGGGGCGGCAAAGTACCTCTCTGAGACGCGCAATTTCGATGGCACTGCAATCGTGATCTTTCAGCCTGCCGAAGAGGGCGGGAATGGCGCCGAGGCCATGTGCAAGGACGGTCTGATGGACCGGTTCGGCATTCAGGAAGTCTATGCGATGCACAACGTACCGGGCCTGCCGACCGGGCAGTTCGCGATCCGTTCGGGCCCTTTGCTGGCCGCAGCGGACGAGTTTGATATCCATCTTGAAGGGCGCGGCGGTCACGCTGCAAAACCCCATGAAACGGTCGATACGACGGTGATGCTGTCACAACTGATCGTGGCATTGCAGACGATCGTGTCGCGCAATGCCGATCCGATCCTGCAAGCCGTGCTTTCGGTGACGTCTGTCGAGACGTCATCGAAAGCGTTCAACGTGATCCCGCAATCGGCGCAGATACGCGGCACGGTCCGAACCCATTCCAACCAGATGCGAGATCTGATCGAACAGCGCCTCAAAGAGGTCGCCGAAGGGATTGCAGCAACATTCGGTGGTTCCGTGAACGTCAATTACTCGCGCGGCGTTCCGGTGACGATCAATGCCGAAACTCAAACCGGATATGCGGCAGAGGCCGCAGTCTCGGTCGGGGGCAGCTGCATCGAGGCGCCGATGGTGATGGGGGGCGAGGATTTCTCGTTCATGCTGGAGGAACGGCCCGGAGCTTTCATTGTTCTGGGCAACGGTGACAGCGCCGGGTTGCACCACCCTGAATACGATTTCAACGACGAGATCATCCCGATCGGATGTTCGTGGTTCGCAGAAATGGTCGAGCGCCGAATGCCGGCGGCTTGAACTGAATTAGGAGAGAACAGACATGCCAGTCAAAAACCGCTTTGCCGAATTGCAGAATGAAATCACGGAATGGAGAAGGGATCTGCACGAAAATCCAGAGATCCTGTTTGAGACCCACCGCACCAGCGCGAAGGTGGCCGAGAAGCTGAAGGAGTTCGGCTGCGATGAGGTGGTGACCGGTATCGGACGTACCGGTGTCGTGGGGGTGATCAAAGGCAAGTCGGACAGCAAGGGAAAGGTGATCGGCCTGCGCGCAGATATGGATGCGCTGCCGATCCATGAGGCGACGGGGTTGGACTATGCCTCGAAAACGCCGGGCGCAATGCATGCCTGCGGCCACGATGGCCACACGGCGATGCTGCTTGGTGCGGCGAAGTACCTGTCTGAAACCCGCAATTTCGATGGCACGGTTGTTGTGATCTTCCAGCCTGCCGAAGAGGGCGGCGGCGGTGGTCGTGAAATGTGTGAAGATGGCATGATGGACCGCTGGAATATTCAGGAAGTCTACGGCATGCACAATTGGCCGGGTCAACCTGTGGGCAAGTTCGCCATCCGCCCCGGTTCTTTCTTTGCCGCAACCGATCAGTTCGACATCACTTTTGAAGGGCGCGGTGGTCATGCTGCCAAGCCGCATGAAACAGTAGATACCACGGTACTGGCCGCGCAGGCGGTGTTGGCGCTTCAGACGATTTCCTCGCGCAATGCCGATCCGATCGATCAGGTCGTGGTGTCGGTGACGTCGTTCGAGACCTCGTCGAAAGCGTTCAACGTGATCCCGCAGACTGTTCAGATCAAGGGTACCGTGCGCACCATGAGCAAGGATATGCGGGATCTGGCCGAAAAGCGGATCAATGAGATCTGCAATGGTGTGGCGGCAACGTTCGGAGGCACCGCCGATGTGACCTACATCCGTGGGTATCCGGTGATGGTGAACAGTGAAGAGCAGACTGAGTTTGCCGCAGCTGTTGCCCGGTCGGTATCCGGCGATTGCGACGATGCGCCTTTGGTCATGGGCGGCGAGGATTTTGCCTTTATGCTGGAGGAGCGCCCTGGCGCCTATATTCTCGTGGGTAACGGCGATACGGCCATGGTTCACCACCCGGAATACAACTTCAACGATGAGGCGATTCCCGCCGGGTGCAGCTGGTGGGCAGAGATCGTCGAGCAGCGGATGCCGGCGGCCTGATGGGGCGGGTGGGGGCTCTGCCCCCACACCCCCGGGATATTTTTGGCCAGATGAAGAGGGATCCCGCCTGATCACGTCAGGTTGAGCGAACAGCAAAGCGTTTCCACGACGGAGTCCAGTGCGTTGCTTTGCGTCTGGACGCAGGATTGGGCGGCGCTGCGGGCCCGGGTCAGGGCTTGATCGTCTGAAAGCCAAAGGTCGACCGCCGCAGAGAGATCTGTTTCGGTTCGAACCTCGATGGCGCCACCGGCTTTGATCAACGGCGCGAAAGTTTCAGCAAAATTGAAGTATCCGGGGCCGGTTATCACGGCGGCTCCGGCCTGGGCGGGTTCGAAAGGGTTGTGGCCGCCGATGTTTTTCAGGGAACCGCCCAGGAACACGATGGGAGACAGAGCGTACCATGTGCCGGTCTCGCCCAATGTATCGGCGACATATACCTGGGTTTCGGTTTCGATCGGGGAACTTTCTGATCGGAACGCGGCGCTAAGATCGGAGGCGTCCAGTAGTTTTGCGATATCGCAACGGCGCTCTGGGTGGCGGGGGATCAGCAGCAGCAGCAGATCGGGCCAGCGTTCCAGAAGTGATTGATGCGCGGCCAGAACGATTTCCTCTTCACCGGCATGGGTTGAACTGGCGATCCACACAGGTCTGCCAGAAATCCGAGAACCGATGTCATCCAGCGTGCCGTGGTCTATGGGAAGAGGGTCTGACATGGCCTTGAGATTGGTGCCGGGCCGGACGCGGCCGGCAGGGGCACCCATGGCTGTCAGGTTGGCTGCGGTTTTGTCGTTTTGCGTCAGGAACAGGTTGAACTTGTTCAATACGAACCGCGCTGTTCTGGGGCGTTTTTTCCAACCGGCAACGGACTTGTCCGACAGTCGTGCATTCAGAAGGGCCAGCGGAACGGCGTGTCTGGCGCTTTCGACGATCAAACGCGGCCAAATCTCACTTTCGACGAAAACCCCGCCCTCTGGTTGCCAATGGTTCAGAAAGCGCCGGACCGGGCCTGCCGTGTCAAGCGGCGGGAATTGATGCCGTGTACGGGGCGGCAGGCGTTTTTCGATCAGAGCCGCTGAAGTCGGGGTGCCGGAGGTGATCAGAAACTCGGCCTCGGGCAGGCGGCCTGCCAGCCGTCTGATCAGGCTGAGGACCGAAAGGCTTTCACCGACGCTGGCGGCGTGGAACCAGATCAAACGCCCATTTGGTCTGGGCAGGCTGGCATGGCCAAGGCGTTCTTGTTGCCGCTTATCAGGTACGTTTGCTGCACGCAGCTTGTTCCGAACGACCCGCCATATCAGAGGCGCGGCCAGAGACGTTAGGGCGCAGTACACATGGTACAACGCCGTGGGGCGGCCGTCATGATCCGGCATATCAGCCGCCTGTATGGCTCATGTGACGGCTCATCCGGCCATCGACGGCTTGGCGGGAATAGTCGAAGTCATGCCCTTTGGGTTTGAGATTGATCGCAGATCGGATTGCGTCTTCAAGTGGCTGTTCGGTATCGGGATGATCGCGCAGGGCGCCGCGCAGGTCGGCCATGTCTTCCTGACCCAGGCACATGTAAAGCTCGCCCGTGCAAGTCAGGCGAACCCTGTTGCAGCTTTCACAGAAATTGTGCGACAGCGGCGTTATGAAGCCAATTTTTTGGCCGGTTTCCTCGAGCCGCACGTAACGGGCCGGGCCACCGCTGCGTTCGGCCAGATCGGTGACCGAATAGTGGTTTTCGTATTCTTTCCGGACGTCCTTGAGCGACCAGTATTGATCCAGGCGGTCTTCGTTGCCAATATCACCCATGGGCATGACTTCGATCCAGGTCAGATCCATATCCCGCTGGGCACACCATTCCGTGATTTTGGGAAGTTCGGGCTCGTTGAACCCTTTCAGGGCAACGGCGTTTATCTTGATCCGCAGGCCAGCTTTTTGCGCGGCGTCGATTCCGTTTAAAACCTGTTTCAGGCGACCCCAGCGCGTCACCTTGGCGAACTTGTCATCATCCAGAGTGTCCAGCGAGACATTCACCCGACGCACACCGGCCGCATACAGATCATCGGAAAATCGGTGCAGTTGCGATCCGTTGGTTGTCAGCGTCAACTCCTTCAATGCACCGCTGTCCAGATGACGTGTCATCGAATTGAAGAACGTCATGATGTTGCGACGCACCAAAGGCTCACCACCCGTAATGCGCAGCTTTTCGACCCCCATTCTGACGAAGGTCGAACACATCCGGTCCAGTTCCTCCAAAGTCAGCAGGTCTTTCTTGGGCAGAAAGGTCATGTTCTCGGACATGCAATACACGCAGCGGAAGTCGCAGCGGTCCGTGACGGAGACGCGGAGATACGTGATGGCGCGGGCAAACGGGTCGATTAGCGGAGCTGTCATGCCATTATAGGTAAAGCTGGAACATGCTCGCGACAAGGGCGAACTGTGCTTTGCGCTGGAACAGCTGGGCGCAGGGTTGTAGGTTTCCGGCATGAAGAAAATACTTGTTTTGACATGCGTAATGACGGCCGGATGCGATGCCGTGCAGTCAACGACTGACCGAGTGTTCGGCGGGGGCGACGCGCCCGCCCAAACGGTGCCTGACACGGAAGCCGGCACCGCAGTTGCCGAAGAGGTGTTGCAGCCCGAACCGGTTTCCGCGCGCCCGAACTGGGTTGGGGCGAAAACCACCATCGCCGGGCTTGGGGAT
Source organism: Ruegeria sp. HKCCE3926 (assembly GCF_017872515.1). Classification (NCBI taxonomy): domain Bacteria; kingdom Pseudomonadati; phylum Pseudomonadota; class Alphaproteobacteria; order Rhodobacterales; family Roseobacteraceae; genus Ruegeria; species Ruegeria sp. HKCCE3926. Next base: position 445,025 of record NZ_JAEDOU010000001.1, read on the forward strand.
CCGACCACTCCGGGGCGTTGGATGCAGACACCGCTGGTGGACAGCGAAGTTACGGCACGTGTCGTCGTGCCACGAACCGGGGCGCAGGCCTATATTACGTTGGTCCCGGTTCCCGGTCCGGACAGCAGCGGCAGCCGCTTGTCACTGGACGCCATGAGGGCCCTGTTGGTGCCCTTCGACGAACTTGTCGAGCTTGAGGTCTATGTGGACTGATTTTTCAGGTATTTGCCTGCTTCACGGCGGGCAAACGGCTTCATGGCATCACCGTTCTGGTTCAGAAAGGCGATCACGCGTTCTGGGTCATGTTTGGACAGTTCGCGCAGCCACCAGGCTATGGATTTCTGGATGAACCAGTTGCGGTCCGAAACATATCCCGCAGCCCAGCCAAGGATGCGGTCACGGCGGTGCAGATCGTCAGGCTTGGGGTGGTTCTGTTTGGTCCAGGGCAGGGTTGCGACCAAGGCCGCGCGCCGGGTCCACATGTGATCGGACCGGGTCCACAGTTCAACCTCGTCCAACCGTTCGGGATCTGCTGAAAGCCGTTTTTGCATCGCCATGCACGCATGGTCCGCAACGGCCCAGGCATCGAAATCCGGCAGCCAGCTTTGAAGCAAATTCCAAACGGCCCCATCCGGTCGGATGCGTGCCTGAGTCAAAAGCTTGGATGCAGCAAGCCGCCCTTCGTGGATGTTGCTTTGCCATAGCCCGTCCGCCAATGCGACCCGCGCCGGTACGTCCAATTCTTTCCGCCACGCCTTGGTCAGGTCGTTGAGAACCGGGTTCGCGACGCCCAGATATATGCGATCCGCCTTGTGGTAGCTGGCCATCTGGGTCGCGCGCTCGGGGTCACCATGCGCTTTGATCTGATCTAGATATCCACTCAGCATCGGGCTCACATCGGTACGCCGGTTGGCTTTCCATCAATCGTATGGCTGTTCCTTTCCACCCAATACGAGCGGATGTCCTCGTCTGATTTTCCATCCACCCATTTCTGCATCGTATCGCGGTCGGATTGGAATTCCATGAAAGGCACGGCATAGCCGCAAGAGGTCTGCACCATGTCGATCGTCTGGTCATAGATCTGCCGTGCGCTTCGGTGATTTGGGAACAGGCCGGCAAAGTCGTCCCATCCATCATCCCCGACATGCAGGCAACGTGCCGTGCCGTAGGTGCGCAGGATCATCGGGCGCGTGGTGAAGGAACACCACATCAGCGTCATCCTGTTGACCTGCAAAAGATGCCCCGCCGTTTCATTGCCACTGCCGGTCAGGTTCATCCAGACGATGCGGTTCGGCCCCAATATCCGCAGCGAATCCATTCCCTTGGGGGAAATATTGACACGACCTTCGGCCCCGGCGGTGCCGACGAAGAACATATGCTGATCTTCGATGAACTTTTGATGCGCTTCCTCAAGCTGCGGGAACTGCTTGGCCATAATTCACTCCACCGTGACCGACTTGGCCAGATTGCGCGGCTGATCCACATCGGTGCCCTTGGCAACCGCCGTGTGATAGGCCAGCAATTGCGCGGGAACCGAATACAGGATCGGTGCAAGACTGGTGTGAACATGCGGCATGCGGATGGTGCTCCAGACTCCGTCGCCGGCCTCGTCAATGCCGTCATCATCAGAGACCAGGATCACCTTGCCCTTGCGCGCCATCACTTCCTGCATGTTCGACACGGTCTTGTCGAACACGGTGTCACGGGGTGCCATGACAACCACGGGCATATGTTTGTCGATCAGGGCAATGGGGCCGTGTTTCAACTCTCCTGACGCATAACCTTCGGCGTGGATATAGCTGATTTCCTTCAGTTTCAGCGCGCCTTCCATTGCCAGCGGGTACATCAGGCCACGGCCCAGAAACAGGACATCGCGCGCCTCGGACAGGCGTTGGGCGGCTTTGCGGATCGCCCGGTTCTGATCGAGCGCGGCGTTCAGCACGGTCGGCAACCCGCGCAGCGCGGCGGCATGATCGGCGATGTCCTCATCCGTCATCGTGCCCCGGTCTGCTGCGGCCTTGAGCGCCAGCATCAGCAGCACGCTCAGCTGACAGGTGAAGGCTTTGGTCGAAGCCACGCCGATTTCGACACCGGCATGGATCGGCAAGGCGATATCGCTTTCCCGTGCAATCGAGCTTTCGGGCACGTTGACGACCGAAACGATCTTGTCTGCCTTGCCCTCACAGTACCGCAACGCGGCCAGCGTGTCGGCGGTTTCGCCCGACTGGCTGACGAAAAGCGCCAGTGTTCGATCCGTGATCGGAGGTTCGCGATAGCGGAACTCGCTGGCTATATCGACCTCGACCGGCATCTTGGCCAGTTGTTCGAACCAGTATTTCGCGGTCAGGCAAGCGTAAAACGCGGTGCCGCAGGCCACCATGGTCAGACGGTCCAGCTTGCTGAAATCCAGATCGGTATCGGGCAGTGCCACGCGGTCACCGCCCGTGGGCAGGTAGGACCGGATCGCTTCGGCCACAACGATGGGCTGTTCGGCGATTTCCTTGGCCATGAAATGCTTGTGCTCGCCCTTGTCCGCGCGCGCATGATCCAGCTTGATCTTGCGCTTTTCCCGGTTGGCCAGCTCACCGGCTTCGTTGCGGATTTCAAGCGACGTTCGGGTCAGAACCGCGCGGTCGCCTTCTTCCAGATACGTGATCTGATTGGTCAGAGGCGCCAGGGCGATGGCGTCAGAGCCCACATACATCTCGCCATCCCCATGTCCGATGGCCAGTGGTGATCCCTTGCGGGCCGCCACGATCAGGTCGTCCTCACCGTCGAACAGAAAGGCCAGCGCAAAGGCGCCTTCCAACTGGTCGATCGTCTTGAACGCGGCCTCAACCGGGGACAGGCCCGAATTCAGGTGGTGTTCCGTCATGAGGGCGACCGTTTCCGTGTCGGTTTCGGTTTGGAAATCAACACCATGTTCGGCCAGTTCGGCCCTCAGGTCGCGATAGTTTTCGACGATGCCGTTATGAACGACGGCCACCGGACCCGCCTGGTGCGGATGTGCGTTGTTGACCGACGGGGCGCCATGCGTGGCCCAACGGGTATGGCCTATGCCGGATTTTCCGGGAAGAGGATCATGCACCAATAGGTCGCTGAGGTTGACCAGCTTGCCAACCGCGCGCCGCCGGCCCAATGCGCCGTCGTTGACGGTTGCAATCCCGGCGCTGTCATAGCCGCGATATTCCAGCCGTTTCAGGGCTTCTACCAGAATAGGGGCGGCCTCGTGCTGCCCCAAAACACCTACTATTCCACACATATCTCAGGCCTTTTTATCGCGGCGAGCCTTTTTCGCCTTCAACATATCAAACAGTTTTCGCGCATATCCGGGCTTGTTTTCCTGCTTCGCACGGGCAACGGCCAATGCCTCGGGGTCTACATCCCTGGTCACGACAGTGCCCGTCGCGGTCATCGCGCCGTCGCCTACAGTGACCGGCGCCACCAGCATGGTGTTCGAGCCGACAAAGACATTCTCCCCAATCGTGGTCTTGTGCTTCATCACGCCGTCATAGTTGCAGGTGATTGTCCCCGCGCCGATGTTGGTCGCAGCGCCAACCGAAGCGTCCCCGATATAGCTGAGGTGATTGACCTTCGCGCCTTCGGCGATTTCGGCATTCTTGATCTCGACAAAATTGCCGACCCGCGTGTTTTCGGCCAGTTCGGCACCAGGGCGCAGGCGCGCGTAGGGGCCGACGACAGCGCCCCGGCTGACATGGCAGCCCTCAAGATGCGAAAAGGCGCGGATCGTTGCGCCGCTTTCGACCGTGACGCCCGGTCCGAACACCACATTTGGCTCGATCACCGTATCGCGCCCGACCACCGTATCCGCGGCCAGATACACCGTGTCAGGCGCCATCAAGGTGACACCCAGGTCAAGCAGCTCGGCACGGGCGCGCGTCTGAAATACGGCATCGGCGGCCGCCAGATCAGCGCGAGAGTTCACGCCCAGCGTCTGCGCTTCGTCGCACGCGACTGCGGTCACGTTCAGCCCACGGCGGCGCGCAATTTCAACCACGTCGGTCAAATAGTATTCGCCCGAAGCGTTGTCGTTTCCGACCTCGTCGATCAGCGAAAACAGCAGCTGCGCATTGCAGGCCAAAAGCCCTGAGTTGCAAAATGTTATGGATCGTTCTTCATCCGACGCATCCTTGAATTCGACAATGCGTTCCAGCACGTCGCCATTCATGACCAGCCGGCCATAACGGGCAGGATCGGCTGCTTCAAAGCCAAGAATAACAAGGTCATTCCCGGACCGTGCCTCGATCATCCTTTCCAGCGTGTCGGGCTGCAGGAACGGGGTGTCGCCGTAAAGAACAACCACATCACCTTCGAACCCGCTCAATGCGCTTCGGGCCTGGGCGACCGCATGGGCCGTACCCAACTGGTCTTCCTGCACGGCGATCTGCGCCCCTTCATCCTCGGCCCGTGCAACCTTTGCCACAGCTTCGGACCCGTGGCCGGTGACGATCACGGTATGTTCGGGCGACAGGACAGATCCGGCGCGCATCGCATGGATCAGCATCGGAACCTGAGCGATGGGATGCAGAACTTTGGGAAGGTCCGAATTCATCCTGGTGCCTTTTCCGGCGGCAAGGATGACAAGGGCAGTGGTCATGAATTCGTTTTCTCTTTGTGTTTTGTTGCGGTCCGTTTTATCCGCTGAGGTCAAAGGCGCAAGCCGTTCGGCCATCAAACAAGATTGCCGATTGAAACAGGACACGGCGAAAACCTGCCGAGCAAGGGGGCGAAATGCGCACCGTCATCTTCGATCTGGACGGCACTTTGGCGGATACATCCGGCGATTTGCTGGCGGCCGCGAACCATTGTTTCCGCAAGATGGGGCACGGGGATGTACTGGTCCACGGGCCGGATTCCGGTGTGGCGCTGCGAGGTGGACGCATGATGCTGACCCACGGGCTGAAACGAGTCGGGGCCTATGACGAAGATACGGTGCAGGCCTATTACCCGGTTCTTCTTGAGGCCTACGCGCAGGACATCGACACCCACACCAGTTTCTATCCCGGCGCACTACAGGCGGTCGAGATGCTGAGTGACGCGGGTTACGGTGTGGGCATTTGCACGAACAAACCGGAACATTTGGCCGAATTGTTGCTGACACGCATGGGGGTGCGGGACCGTTTTGCATCTTTGGTCGGGGCAGATACGCTGCCGGTCCGCAAACCGGACCCGGCGCCGTTGCGTGAAGCCGCGCGCCGTGCCGGGGGCGATCCGGACTTGTGCGTGCTGGTCGGAGACTCGGATACTGACCGCAACACCGCCAGGGCGGCGGGCGTTCCTTCGGTGCTGGTTACCTTCGGGCCATCGGGGGATGACATGGCGGCGCTGGAACCCGAAGCCCTTCTGCATCATTTTGATGACTTGCCCGGCCTCGTGCCTGATCTGATCGGTGCGGCAGCCTGAAACCTTGACCGGACCCTTTCGGAGCCTCAGAACAAGACCATGACCGACGTATTCTCTGGCAGCTTTACGCAGCAGGAACCCCTTCTGGAAGAAGCAATCGAAGCGGCACTGGCCGTTCTGCGCCATGGACGTCTGCATCGTTACAATGTCGTCCCCGGAGAGTTGGGGGAAACGGCCCTGCTGGAGCAGGAATTTGCGGCGCAGATGGGGGCCAAATACTGTCTGGCGGTTTCGTCTGGCGGTTACGCTCTGGCCACGGCCCTGCGTGCGGTTGGCGTGCAGCCGGGCGACCCGGTTTTGACCAATGCGTTTACGCTGGCGCCGGTGCCGGGGTCGATTGCCTCGGTCGGAGGGCGGGCAATTTTTGTCGGAGTGACGGAAGAGCTGACCATCGATCTGGATGATCTAGAGGGCAAGCTAGATCAAGCGCGTGTTCTGATGCTCAGCCATATGCGTGGGCATCTGTGTGATATGGACCGGCTGATGCAGATGTGTGACGCGGCCGGGGTGATCGTGATCGAGGATTGCGCACACACGATGGGTGCAGCCTGGCGCGGTCAGTTGTCAGGACGGCAGGGCGCGATCGGGTGTTATTCCTGCCAGACCTACAAGCATGTCAATTCGGGCGAAGGGGGCTTGCTGGTCACCGATGACGAGGAACTGGCGGCCAAGGCTACGATGTTGTCGGGGTCCTACATGTTGTACGAACGCCATCTTGCGGCGCCGGGGCCGGACGTGTTCGAACGGATCAAATACACCACGCCCAACGTCTCGGGCCGGATGGACAATTTGCGCGCCGCCATCCTGCGCCCGCAATTGCGGGATCTGGACCGGCAGGTGGAACGGTGGAACGAACGTTATCGCGAGATCGAAGCCGGGTTGCGGGGCACGCCGGGTCTGACGATCGTCGAACGGCCCGAAGAAGAATCCTATGTCGGGTCTTCGATTCAGTTCTTGCTGCTGGATTGGGTGCCTGAACGGATAGCCGAAGTCATCAGCCGTTGCGCCGCGCGTGGGGTTGAGCTGAAGTGGTTCGGCGGTGCCGAACCGACAGGATTCACGTCGCGCTATGACAGTTGGCGATATTTCGATAGCGAGCGGATGCCTGAAAGTGACCGGGTTCTGGCCGGCGTTATGGATATGCGCGTGCCTTTGACGTTTTCCCGGGAGGATTGTCGATTGATCGCCCGGATCATCCGGGCTGAGGTGAGCGCGGTTTATCAGTCTTGACCAAGCGGAGTGCGCCTGCGGCGCACGCTCGATCTTTTGAAACGCCGCCCTTTTCGGGGCGGCGTTTTCTGTTTCGGACGCGCTGCCACAAAGATTGACCGGCCGCAGATTCGCTGCTAGAGATTTATTGAACACTTGTTCATTAAAGCGGAGGGAAGACGCAGATGTTCATGGCCACGATGAAATTCGATCTGGGTGAGGATGTGAATGCCCTGCGCGAGATGGTGCATCGCTGGGCGCAGGAGCGTGTCAAGCCGATGGCGGCCGAGATCGACGCCACCAATGCCTTTCCGAACGAGCTGTGGAAAGAGATGGGAGAGCTTGGTCTGCTGGGTGTTACCGTGCCGGAAGAGTACGGCGGTGCAGGCATGTCCTATCTGGCGCATACGATCGCCGTCGAAGAGGTCGCGCGCGCTTCAGCTTCGGTTTCTTTGTCATACGGGGCGCATTCGAACCTGTGCGTAAACCAGATCAAGCTGAACGGCAATGAAGAACAGAAGCAAAAGTACCTGCCGCGGCTTATCTCGGGCGAGCATGTGGGGGCGCTGGCCATGTCGGAACCTTCGGCCGGGTCGGATGTGGTGTCGATGAAGCTGCGCGCCGAAAAGCGGAACGACCATTACCGTCTGAACGGCAACAAATACTGGATCACCAACGGGCCGGATGCGGATACTCTGGTGGTTTATGCCAAGACGGACCCCGATGCCGGATCAAAGGGTATTACCGCATTTCTGATCGAAAAAGAGATGAAGGGTTTTTCAACCTCGCCCCATTTCGACAAGCTGGGTATGCGCGGGTCGAACACGGCTGAGCTGATCTTTGAAGATGTAGAGGTTCCGTTCGAGAACGTGTTGGGCGAAGAGGGCAAGGGTGTTGCCGTGCTCATGTCGGGGCTGGATTATGAACGGGTCGTGCTGGCAGGCATCGGGACCGGCATCATGGCCGCCTGTCTGGACGAAGTGATGCCTTATCTGGCTGAACGCAAGCAGTTCGGCAAACCCATCGGCAGCTTTCAGTTGATGCAGGGCAAGATTGCCGACATGTACACCGCGATGAACTCGGCGCGGGCCTATGTTTACGAAGTCGCCAAGGCGTGTGACCGCGGTGACGTGACCCGGCAGGATGCGGCAGCGTGCTGCCTTTACGCGTCGGAACAGGCGATGGTTCAGGCCCATCAGGCGGTTCAGGCGCTGGGCGGGGCGGGCTTCCTGTCGGATGCGCCGGTCAGCCGGATTTTCCGGGATGCCAAGCTGATGGAGATCGGTGCAGGCACCAGCGAGATTCGCCGGATGCTGATCGGCCGCGAAATGATGAATGAAATGCTCTGAAAGAAAAAACACCCTGCGGACGAGGTAACCGCAGGGCGCTTTGGAAACGGGATCAGAACCGATGGACGTAGGAAACACCGACCAGCCAGGGATCGATTTCCGCGGTGCCGATGGGGGCGCCGTTGAGCGAGACGTCCGAGTCAATGTCGAACCAGCGCACGTTCAGGCGGATCGCCCCGTTGTCGGTGACCATGTAATCCAGACCGGCCTGCAACGAGACGCCGAAGGAGTCATCGACCTTGATGTTGCCCAGGGGCGATTGCTCGTCGAAGAAGATCGTATAGTTGAGACCGGCGCCGACATAGGGTTTCCAGGCGCTGTTGGTCGGGAAGTGATAATTCAGCGACAGGGTGGGCGGCAGGTGCTTGACCGTGGCCGCGTCCGTACCGCCAAGGGCCACGGTGTGTTTGAACGGGGTCGCCGCCAGAAGCTCAATGCCCAGGTTGTCGCGAATAAAGTATTCGGCGGTGAAAATCGGGCGGGTGTCCGCGTCGATCGTCGCTGCCGCACCGGCCAGCGTGCCGTTGTCGGATTTCGGATCCAGATAGCCAACACCGATACCCAGCGTCCAGTCCCCTTGCGACTGGGCCAAAGCCGGAGCCGCCAGGGCGACCAGCGCGGTAGACAGTGTCAAAGCGGCGAGTTTCTTTGTCATATTCTTGCCTTTGGTTATGTTGATGCTCTTGGTTTCGCAAAGGCGGTGTCCGGCCACTCTGATCTGCATCAAGTTTGTGTGATGTGTCCGCCCAAGGTCAGGTCGCGAAGCATCAGGAAAACAAGGGGAATTCGCGTTGTTGCACGCTGAGCGCATACCGGGTTTGCGCTCAGGAGGAGGCTGGGACATACCGGACCGGCTGAACATGGCGCAGCAATGTCTGAACCATCCGGGTGATCAGGTGGCGCTTATTGATCTGACCGGATCAGGGCAGCGGCTGACAACCTATGGGCAACTGGCGCAAATGGCTGATGGGATTGCCCGCGCCCTGCTGGCCCGCGTCCGGCCCGGTGATCGGGTCGGAGTGCTGCTGAGCCAGTCACCCTGGTGTGCGGCAGCTCATCTGGCGATCTGGAAGATCGGCGCGATTTCGGTGCCCTTGTTCAAGTTATTCAAACGGGATGCGCTGCGGTCGCGGGCGGGCGATGCAGGCGTTCAGATCGTGCTGACTGATGCTGAAGGGGTGGATTTGCTGGGCGATCTGTCTGAACCTCTGATCGCATCCGAAATTGGCGTGGCCGGTCCTGCGCTGCCCTATGCCGCGACAGGGCCCGAGGATCCTGCCGTATTGATCTACACCTCTGGTACAACCGGCAGCCCCAAAGGCGCACTGCACGGGCATCGGGTTCTGACCGGGCATGTGCCGGGTGTCTCGATCAGCCACAATCACCTGCGCGAAGGAGACTGCCTGTGGACCCCGGCGGATTGGGCGTGGATTGGCGGGTTGTTCGATGTGCTGATGCCGGGCCTTGCGCTGGGCATTCCGGTTGTCGCGGCACGGCTTGAAAAGTTCACTCCCGAAGCCTGCGCCGAGATCATTGCGCGGGGCGGGGTGCGGAATGTGTTCTTTCCGCCGACCGCCCTGCGGATGCTCAAGGCGGCGGATCAGGCGATCCCGGGTTTGCGCTCGGTTGCGTCCGGGGGTGAGCCGCTGGGGGCCGAGATGCTGGCCTGGGGCCACGGTGCGTTTGGTCTGACGATCAACGAATTCTACGGCCAGACCGAATGCAATATGGTCGTATCCTCCTGCGCCGAGGATTTCCCTGTTCAACCCGGCTGTATCGGAAAGCCGGTGCCTGGGCATGAAGTCGCGGTGATCGACGAGGATGGCATCCCGACCAGCGAGGAAGGCGATGTTGCCATCCGGCGGGGTTCGGCCTCGATGCTGCTGGAATACTGGAACAATCCGCAAGCGACGGCCGAGAAGTTCCGGGGTGACTGGCTGATCACCGGAGACCGCGGCGTGTGGGAAGGCGACTATCTGCGCTTTGTCGGTCGGGATGATGACGTGATCACCTCGGCCGGTTACCGCATCGGTCCGGCCGAGATCGAGGATTGCCTGCTGACCCATCCGGCTGTGGCCACCGTGGGCGTGGTCGGCAAGCCCGACCCGCTGCGGACCGAGATCGTCAAGGCCTACGTGGTGTTGAAACCGGGGGCCGAGGCCACGGGTGCCGAGTTGCAGGGTTGGGTCAAGGACCGTCTGGCGCATTATTCGTACCCGCGCGAAGTGGCATTTCTGGAGGAACTGCCGATGACCGTGACCGGGAAGGTGATCCGCAAGGAGTTGAAGGCGCGGGCGGCGGGGGAAGATGTAGGGGAATGAAAGTACTCGATAGAATTAGTGGGCTCCGATGTCCTTGTTGCGACGCACCTGTCACGTGGAATATCGCAAATACAGCGAAGGGCAGTGAGGGCTACATACCTTTCGTCGAATGTGGAAAATGCAATGAGAAGCTCAGAGTCGCGAGCGGTTCTGGTCTCATCCACGCAATAATAGCTTGCACTCTCGTGACCGTTTTTTGGTTCGCCTTTGGAATGATGGGCTTGTTCGGCGTCGACGGCGTGTCACTGTTCCCAAGTTGGGTGCCGATTGGACTATTAGGAAAATCAATATTGTTTGGCATTGCTGTGGTTTTCATAGCTCTTCCAATTGCCAATCGGTCTTTGAAAATAGAGGTATGCAAATGAAACTCACATCCAAAGCTATGCCCGCCTCTGAGGGCTTCAAAGCCAACCGCGCAGCCCATCTCGACGCGCTGGCGCAAATCTCTGCCGCCGCCGAGGCAGCCCGCATGGGGGGCGGCGAGAAATCCCGCGCGCGGCATGAATCCCGCGGCAAGATGCTCCCCCGCCGAAGGGTGGCGAACCTGCTGGATCCGGGGTCTCCGTTCCTCGAAATCGGGGCAACAGCGGCGCATGGGATGTATGGCGGTGCCGCGCCCTGTGCTGGGGTGATTGCGGGCATTGGCCTTGTGCAGGGGCAGCAGGTTATGGTTGTGTGCAATGATGCCACCGTGAAAGGCGGCACCTACTATCCGATGACGGTCAAAAAACACCTGCGGGCGCAGGAGATTGCCGAGGAAAACCATCTGCCCTGTATCTATCTGGTCGACAGCGGTGGCGCGAACCTGCCCAATCAGGATGAGGTCTTTCCCGACCGCGATCACTTTGGCCGCATTTTCTACAATCAGGCGCGGATGAGCGCGAAGGGGATCGCTCAGATCGCCGTGGTCATGGGGTCATGCACGGCCGGTGGCGCCTATGTGCCGGCGATGTCGGATGTGACGATCATCGTCAAGGAACAGGGCACGATCTTTCTGGCCGGTCCGCCGCTGGTCAAGGCAGCAACGGGAGAGGTCGTCAGCGCCGAAGATCTGGGCGGCGGCGATGTGCACACGCGCCTGTCCGGCGTGGCCGATTATCTGGCCGAGGATGATGCGCACGCGCTGGCCTTGGCCCGTCGGGCGGTTAAGTCACTCAACCGCCGCAAGCCGCAGACGGTGGACTGGGCCAGCCCCGAAGATCCGGCCTATGACCCCGAGGAAATCCTGGGCGTTGTCCCTGCTGATCTGCGCACGCCCTATGACATCCGTGAAGTGATTGCGCGTCTGGTCGATGGGTCTCGGTTCGACGAATTCAAACCGCGCTTCGGCGAAACGCTGGTCACGGGGTTTGCCCATGTCAAAGGCTGTCCGGTTGGGATCATCGCCAATAACGGCGTGCTGTTTTCCGAAGCCGCGCAGAAGGGCGCCCATTTCGTCGAGCTGTGTTCGCAACGCAAAATCCCGCTTGTGTTCCTGCAAAACATCACCGGCTTCATGGTGGGCCGCAAATACGAGAACGAAGGCATCGCGCGGCATGGGGCCAAGATGGTGACGGCGGTGGCCACGACGTCGGTGCCCAAGATCACGATGCTGGTCGGCGGCTCGTTTGGTGCTGGAAACTACGGCATGGCCGGTCGTGCCTATCAGCCGCGCTTTCTGTGGACCTGGCCGAATTCGCGCATTTCTGTGATGGGCGGCGAGCAGGCCGCTGGCGTTCTGGCCACCGTCAAACGCGACGGGATAGAACGGCAGGGTGGCACGTGGTCCGCCGAAGAGGAGGCCGAGTTCAAACGCCCGACGCTGGATATGTTCGAGGAACAGTCGCATCCACTCTATGCCTCGGCCCGACTGTGGGATGACGGCATCATTGACCCGCGCAAGAGCCGCGATGTGCTGGCCCTGTCGCTCAGCGCCGCTCTGAATGCCCCGATCGAGGAGACACGTTTCGGCGTGTTCAGGATGTGAGATGAGCGAGAGTTTGAAAGACATATTAGCCCGTTATCCCGGTGCACAAACCTTCAAATTCGGCGACAACCCCGTGCTGAGTTCAGAGCTTCTGGCCTTGGTCCGTTCTGGCCGTAAAACAGCGACCTGCGACGCGCTCAGAAACTATCCTGATGACAGCCTTGAGATGCCCAAGTCCGGTCGCCGCGATATTGCGCTGAACTGGGATGACACTCCGGCGTTGGTCATTGAAACCGTTGATATTTCGATCCAGCGTTACTGCGATGTGACCGAGGAATTCGCCTTGGCGGAAGGTGAAAATGAAACGCTTGAAGGATGGCGGGAAGATCATCGTCGATATTTCCAACGAAACGGCGACTTTGATCCCGAGATGAAACTCGTGTGCGAACGGTTCCGTCTCGTCGAAGATCTGGCATTGGAAGGGTGAAGGCCATGTTCAACAAAATTCTGATTGCCAACCGGGGTGAGATCGCCTGCCGGGTGATGGAAACGGCTCAGAGCATGGGCGTGTCCTGCGTTGCTGTTTATTCCGATGCGGATGCAGCCGCAAAACATGTTCAGATGGCGGATGAGGCGGTTCATATTGGCGGCCCGGCCCCGGCGGACAGCTATTTGAAGGGTGATTTGATCATTCAGGCCGCGCTGGACACCGGCGCGCAGGCGATCCATCCGGGATACGGCTTTTTGTCCGAGAATCCCGATTTCGTGGATGCCGTGCAGGCGGCGGGGCTGACGTTCATCGGCCCCTCGGCGGATGCGATCCGCAAGATGGGCCTCAAGGACGCGGCCAAGGTTCTGATGGAGAAGGCCGGCGTTCCGGTCGTGCCAGGTTATCACGGCGACAATCAGGACCCCGAGCATCTGGCAGGTGCGGCGGATGCAATCGGCTATCCGGTTCTGATCAAGGCCGTTGCGGGCGGCGGCGGCAAGGGGATGCGCCTTGTCGAACGCCCCGAGGATTTCGCGACCGCGCTCGACAGCGCGCGGGGCGAGGCCCGGACCGCCTTCGGCAATGATGCCGTGCTGGTCGAAAAATTCGTGGCCAAACCCCGCCATATCGAAGTGCAGGTGTTCGGCGATGGTACTCATGCCGTGCATCTGTTCGAAAGGGACTGCTCGTTGCAGCGCCGCCATCAGAAGGTGATCGAAGAAGCCCCCGCCCCGGGCATGACGTCTGAGATGCGCGAGGCTATGGGTCAGGCCGGCGTGCGGGCCGCCGAGGCGATCGGCTATAAAGGCGCGGGCACGGTCGAATTCATCGTCGATGCCTCGGACGGGCTGCGCCCCGACAGATTCTGGTTCATGGAAATGAACACGCGCCTTCAGGTGGAGCACCCGGTGACAGAGGCGATCACGGGGATCGACCTGGTCGAGTGGCAGCTTCGCGTGGCCGCAGGCGAGAGCCTTCCCAAGAAACAGGATGATCTTGCGATCTCTGGCCATGCCTTCGAGGCTCGTCTGTATGCCGAGGATGTGCCGAAAGGGTTCCTGCCCGCGACGGGGACGCTGACTCATCTGGTTTTCCCCGGCACGTGTCGCGCCGATAGCGGCGTTCGCGCCGGGGACACGATCAGCCCGTGGTATGACCCGATGATCGCCAAGGTGGTGGTGCATGGATCGACGCGTGCCGTTGCACTTGAGACGTTAAACCGGGTGCTGCAACAGACCGAAGTTGCGGGTACCGTTACCAATCTGGCCTTTCTGGGCGCGTTGACGCGTCACGAAGGATTTGCCTCGGGCGATGTCGATACGGGGCTGATCGGGCGGGACCTTGAAATGTTGGTGCAGGAACCCGAGCCGTCGGATGTTACCGCGGTCGCGGCTGCGATGACAGCATTGGATCTGGTGGATGTCGATCCGGAAACCGGGTTTTCGCTGTGGGCGCCGCTGCATCGTGCCGTGCATTTGTCCCGTCGCGACGACGTGCTGGATCTGGATGTGCAGGTCGATGGGCCGGATCGCCAGATTTGGCAGATTGGCAAAAACCGCGTCGTTGCGGACCGCACCGCCGGGCGCTGGATGTTGAACGACACGCCGATGCCTCGCGTTGCTGCACAAAACGGGACCCTGACGGTTTTCACCGATTACGGTCAGAGCTTTGACGTCATCGATCCGCTGGACCGCGATACCAGCGCGACCGGCGACACCAATGTGATCGAGGCGCCTATGCCCGGTCTGGTCAAAGCCGTTTTTGCCACAGCGGGACAAACCGTACAGAAAGGCGATCGTCTGGCCATTTTGGAAGCGATGAAGATGGAGCATTCGCTGCTTGCGGCGCGGGACGGGATCGTTGCCGAAGTGCTGGTCGGGGATGGTTCGCAGGTCGAAGCCGGGGCTGCCTTGGTGAGATTGGAGGAAGAAGCTTGATCTGTACCCGCGCAACGCGGCGTGCCAAGGTCAGACGATATTTGCTTGAAACGACGACAATCCAGAAGGGGGGCGGACATGGGTGAGCTGGTCGAAATCTATGAGGTCGGGCCGCGCGACGGGCTGCAAAACGAAAAACGCGAAATACCGGTCGCGGACAAGATCGCCTTGATCGACTGTCTCAGCCGGGCGGGGTTTCGCCGGATCGAAGTTGCAAGCTTCGTGTCCCCGAAATGGGTGCCGCAGATGGCGGGTTCCGCTCAGGTGCTGGGGGGGATAACGCGTGCGAATGGGGTGCGCTATGCCGCGCTGACGCCGAACATGCATGGCTATGGCGACGCGCTGGCGGCCAGGGCGGACGAGATTGCCGTGTTTGCCTCGGCCTCCGAAGGATTCTCGAAGGCCAATATCAATGCCTCCATCGCCGAGTCGATCGAGCGGTTCACGCCGATTCTGGAGGCGGCGCGCCATATCGACCTGCCGGTTCGTGGCTATGTCTCATGCGTTACGGATTGCCCATATGACGGTCCGACGCCGCCCGAAAAAGTGGCTGAGGTTGCTGATCGGCTTTTCGCGCTGGGCTGTTACGAGGTTTCGCTGGGCGACACGATAGGGCAGGGAACTCCGGACAAGGTTGCACATATGCTTCTGGCAGTGCGCGAGAGGGTTCCAGTGACGCGGCTGGCGGGGCATTTCCATGACACCAACGGGCGCGCGATCGACAACATCGATGCGGCATTGGCGCTGGGCGTGCGGGTGTTCGATGCAGCCGTGGGAGGGTTGGGCGGTTGCCCCTACGCCCCGGGTGCGGCCGGTAACGTGGCGACCGAGGAGGTTGCGGCACATTTGCATCGGCTGGGATACGAAACTGGCCTGGATATCGACGTTGTTGAAGAGGCCGCGCAGATGGCCAGGGCTTTGCGGGGCTGACATGTTTGAAACGATCACGATCTCGACGGATAGGCGCGGTGTCGCGACGCTCACCCTGAACCGGCCGGAAAAACACAATGCCATGTCGGGGCAGATGATCACGGAATTGACCGACGCCGCATCGCAACTTGGTCAGGATGACGCGGTCCGGGCGGTCGTTCTGGCCGCGGCGGGCAGGACGTTTTGTGCCGGCGGTGATCTGGGGTGGATGCAGGACCAGATGGCGGCTGACAAAAAGACGCGTTTTGTCGAGGCGCGCAAACTGGCCGAGATGTTGCAGGCTCTGAACACGATGCCAAAGCCTCTGATCGGGGCGTTGCAGGGCAATGCCTTTGGGGGCGGGGTGGGCATGGCGGCCGTGTGCGATGTCGCGATCGGGGTCGACAGTCTGATGATGGGGTTGACCGAAACGCGCCTGGGGCTGATCCCCGCAACAATTGGCCCCTATGTCATCGCCCGCATGGGCGAAGCCCGCGCGCGCCGGGTCTTCATGTCGGCCCGTCTGTTCGATGCGTCCGAGGCCGTTGATCTGGGCCTGCTGGCGAAAACCGTGTCGGCAGATCGGCTTTCGGAGGCCGTTGAGGACGAAATTCGCCCCTATTTGTCTTGCGCGCCCGGGGCGGTTGCCTCTGCCAAGGCGCTGGTGCGCGCTTTGGGGCCGCGCATCGACGATGCCGTGATCGATCAGACCATAGGCGAGTTGGTCGAGCGGTGGGAAACACACGAGGCACACGAAGGGATCGCGGCGTTTTTTGAAAAACGAAAACCTGCATGGAATAAGTAGGTTTTACAAGGTTCCGCCATGCCAATGCCAAACGCCGGTGCTGCGATTCTATGCCGCGCTGTCAAGCGCAGGTTTGATCGCGAAGGGGGCTGTGTTCGGTTGACCCTCTGACCCCGCGGGGATAGAGAATGTCCAGTCAACACGCCAATTGACGGCGCACCCGGATCGGGGCATGCGCAGGAAAGGAGCTATTCGTGGAAGACCTGCTGCGGGAGTACCTCCCGATTCTGGTGTTTCTGGCCGTTGCCGTTGGCCTTGGGATCGTCTTGATTCTGGCCGCCGTCGTACTGGCCGTCCGCAATCCCGACCCCGAAAAGGTCAGCGCATATGAATGTGGTTTCAATGCCTTCGACGATGCGCGGATGAAATTCGACGTCCGATTCTATCTGGTTTCGATTCTGTTCATCATCTTCGATCTTGAAATTGCCTTCCTGTTTCCCTGGGCCGTCGGCTTCAAGGACATCAGCGATGTCGGGTTCTGGTCCATGATGGTGTTCCTGGGTGTTCTGACCATCGGCTTTGCCTATGAATGGAAGAAAGGGGCGCTGGAATGGGAGTGATGACAGGTGCAAACACCGCTGGCGTCGACAAAGAAGTCGCCACCCAGGCCCTGAATGCCGAGCTGCAGGACAAAGGGTTCCTGCTGACCTCGACCGAAGACATCATCAACTGGGCCCGTACCGGCTCGCTGCACTGGATGACCTTTGGTCTGGCCTGCTGCGCAGTTGAGATGATGCATACCTCAATGCCGCGTTATGATGCGGAACGGTTTGGCATTGCCCCCCGAGCGTCTCCGCGTCAGTCGGATGTGATGATCGTGGCCGGAACCCTGACCAACAAGATGGCGCCCGCGCTGCGCAAGGTCTATGACCAGATGCCCGAGCCGCGCTATGTGATCTCGATGGGGTCTTGCGCGAATGGCGGTGGGTATTACCACTATTCCTATTCCGTCGTACGTGGCTGTGACCGGGTTGTTCCGGTGGACATCTACGTGCCCGGATGCCCTCCGACTGCTGAGGCACTGCTTTACGGTCTGATGCAGTTGCAACGCAAAATCCGCCGTACCGGCACAATTGTCCGCTGAGGAGAGAGCTGATGAGCGAAGCACTCAAGGAACTCGGCGCGCAGCTGGAAATCAAACGATCTGATTGCGTTCTGTCATGGGACGTGACCCATGGCGAACTGAACGTGGATGTGGCGCCGTCAAACCTTGTGGAATTCGTCGAATTCCTGAAATCCGACCAGAGCTGCAAATTCTCGTCGCTGGTGGATATCACCGGTGTGGATTACCCCGAACGCGCCAAACGGTTCGATGTCGTCTATCACTTCCTGTCGATGTACCAGAACCAGCGCATCCGGCTGCGGGTGTCGATCCGCGAGGATGACATGGTGCCGTCCATCGTTGACGTGCACCCCTCGGCCAACTGGTTCGAGCGTGAGGTGTACGACATGTTCGGCATCCTGTTCTCGGGCCACCCAGATCTGCGCCGCATCCTGACCGACTATGGCTTTCGCGGTCATCCGCTGCGCAAGGATTTTCCGACCACTGGCTATACCGAGGTCCGCTATGACGAGGCGCAGAAACGCGTCGTCTACGAGCCGGTCAGTCTCGTGCAGGAGTACCGTCAGTTTGATTTCATGTCCCCATGGGAAGGTGCGAACTACATTCTGCCGGGGGATGAGAAACAGGAGACCGAATAATGGGTGGCATCTGGTGGCTGATCCTGTCTGCGCTGACCATCATTCCGATGGTGAAGATATTGCCGTTCTTCGGGATCAACAAATACTGGTGCCTGCTGTGTCTGGTTCCCTTTGGCACGATCGCCCTGCTGTGGTGGGTCGGGCTTAAACTGCAAGAGCTGGAGCGCCGCTGATGGGTCTGGGGGAACTGATCGCGTTGGGGGCGCTGGGGGTTCTGCTGGCCGGGGCTGCTGCCAAAGCGGCCGAGGCGGAAAAGGTTCGGGTTCGGGCCGATGCGAAAAAGAAACGAGGGCGTTGATGGACGGCTCAAGATACGATGACGGCAGCACGGACGCGCTGAGCGGAGAACAGAAGATCCGCAACTTTAACATTAACTTCGGCCCGCAACACCCTGCGGCGCACGGGGTTCTGCGTTTGGTGCTTGAACTGGACGGCGAGATTGTCGAGCGCTGCGACCCGCATATCGGCCTGCTGCACCGCGGCACCGAAAAGCTGATGGAAAGCCGGACGTATCTGCAAAACCTGCCCTATTTCGACCGTCTGGATTACGTGGCGCCGATGAACCAGGAACATGCCTGGTGTCTGGCCATCGAAAAGCTGACCGGGGTTGAAGTACCGCGTAGGGGTTCGCTGATCCGGGTTCTGTATTCCGAGATCGGCCGCATCCTCAACCACCTGCTGAACGTGACCACGCAGGCGATGGATGTGGGCGCGTTGACCCCGCCGCTTTGGGGCTTTGAAGAACGCGAAAAGCTGATGGTGTTCTATGAGCGTGCCTGCGGGGCCCGCCTTCACGCGGCTTATTTCCGCCCCGGCGGTGTGCATCAGGACCTGCCGCCGGAACTGCTGGACGATATCGAGGCCTGGAGTCACGAGTTCCCAAGCGTCCTTGATGACATTGACGGGCTGCTGACCGAAAACCGCATCTTCAAGCAGCGCAACGCCGATATCGGCGTGGTGACCGAAGATGACATCCAGAAATACGGCTTCTCGGGCGTGATGGTGCGTGGATCGGGTCTGGCCTGGGACCTGCGTCGCGCGCAGCCCTACGAGTGCTACGACGAGTTCGAATTCCAGATCCCCGTCGGCAAGAACGGCGACTGTTATGACCGCTACCTTGTCCGCATGGAGGAAATGCGCCAGTCGCTGCTGATCATCCGTCAGGCCATCGCCAAAATCCGCGAGTGCCCCGGTGACGTTCTGGCGCGCGGCAAGATCACCCCGCCAAAACGCTCGGACATGAAGACCTCGATGGAAAGCCTGATCCATCACTTCAAACTGTATACCGAAGGCTTCCACGTGCCGGCTGGTGAGGTCTATGCCGCCGTCGAGGCCCCCAAGGGCGAGTTCGGCGTCTATCTGGTCGCCGACGGCACCAACAAGCCTTATCGCGCCAAACTGCGCGCGCCCGGTTTCCTGCACCTGCAAGCCATGGACCACGTTGCCAAAGGCCACCAACTGGCCGACGTCGCCGCCATCATCGGCACCATGGACGTTGTGTTTGGGGAGATTGATCGGTGAGATGCTTTGCCCTGATTCTGGCCCTCGTGGCTGCCCTACCGGCGCAGGCCGCATCGACTCACCCGACGGCAAAAGTGCTGGAGGTTATGCGGGAAAACGGCTGTCGGCTGGATATTTCGCAAACCGAGGAGGCTTTTTCTGCGCGTGACCTGCGCCCCGAGGATGTCAGCGCCGTGATCAATTCCTGGGCCGAACGGGGGTTGGCTGGTCTGGACGGTCCCGTATTCGAGATTGCGCCTGCGATTTGCGGTGCGCATGGACTTGCGCCCGAGGATACGGCAAGGCGTGCCGACGCCTTATTTGACTTCGTGCGTTTGAATGGGTGCCGTATGGTCGAAGAAGAAGCCGAGATAAAATTGCGCCCCGCCGGTTTTTCACAGGCCGAAACGCCTGATCTGATTGCCTTCCTTGTCGAACAAGGTCGCGCGCATCAGGACGCCCCCTATATCATCGTGATCGGAGATGCCTGCTAATGCTGCGCCGTCTGCACCCCGAACAACCCGAAAGCTTTGCCTTCACCGCTGCCAACCAGCAATGGGCCAAAGCGCAGATTACCAAATACCCCGAGGGGCGTCAGGCCAGCGCGGTGATCCCGCTACTCTGGCGTGCGCAGGAACAAGAGGGATGGCTGAGCCGTCCGGCGATTGAATCGGTCGCGGATATGCTGGGCATGGCCTATATCCGCGTGCTCGAGGTCGCCTCGTTCTACTTCATGTTCCAGCTGCAACCAGTAGGATCTGTGGCGCATATTCAGGTCTGCGGCACGACGTCCTGCATGATCTGCGGGGCCGAGGATCTGATCGCGGTCTGCAAGGAAAAGATCGCGGCGAAACCGCATGAACTTTCTGCCGATGGCAAGCTGAGCTGGGAAGAGGTCGAGTGCCTGGGATCGTGCACCAATGCGCCGATGGCGCAGATCGGCAAGGATTACTATGAGGACCTGACCGCCGAGAGCTTTGGCAGGATCCTCGACGATCTGGTGGCGGGCAAGGTGCCGACGCCCGGTCCTCAGAATGGGCGTTACGCGGCCGAGCCGTTGAAAGGGCTTTCCAGCCTGTCCGAATATGAAGCCGGCAAGCCGAAATACAACGCGAGTGTTGAACTGGCGACAGAGCTTGGGGACACGGTCAAGCGTATCGACGGAACCGAAGTTCCGATCCTGACTCCTTGGCTTGGTAAGGATGGCAAAGCCGAAGCTTCCGGTTCCGCTCCTCAACCGCCGAAAAAGCCGGAGCCCGGCAAGACGGCGGCACAACAGAGTGGAACCAAAAAATCTACCCATACCGAACCGGCATCTCCCGAGGGCGCTGCAGCAAAGACGGATGGCCCAGACGTTCAGGAAACCCAGCCTAACACTCTAACCGCGGCACGTGACGGCAAGGCGGATGACCTTAAATTGTTGAAAGGCGTCGGCCCCAAGCTGGAAGAAACGCTAAACGAGCTGGGTTTCTATCACTATGACCAGATCGCGGCCTGGACGCCCGAACATGTGGCCTGGGTCGATGCGCGATTGAAATTCAAAGGCCGGATCGAACGCGATGGCTGGATCGAGCAGGCGACCAAGCTTGCTGCCGGTGAGGAAACCGAATTCGCCAAACGTGCCAAATCCGAGGGCACATACGAAGACTAGACGGATGCCCGTTCCGGGCTTCGGGGGAAGATGGACAAGGACAAGGAACAGGCCATAGCCCGCAAGGGCCGACATATCGGGGTGGTCATCGCCGTGACCATGCTGATCTGGCTTGCGATGAACCTGTTCATTGGCCCCGCGCTGGGTTTGACAACCCGGCATGCGCTGCTGTTTGATTTCGCCGCTCTGGCGGGATTCATCTATGCGGGCGTCAACATTTTTCAACTCTGGCGCATGCGTCAGGACAGCTGAAGGTAACACGCGATGCTGAAGGATCAGGACCGGATCTTTACCAACATCTACGGGATGCATGAACGCACACTGAAAGGTGCGCAGGCCCGCGGGCATTGGGACGGCACTGCTGGCCTGATTGATAAAGGGCGCGACTGGATCATCCAGACGATGAAGGATTCCGGGCTGCGCGGACGCGGCGGCGCGGGTTTCCCGACCGGTCTCAAATGGTCGTTCATGCCCAAAGAAAGCGACGGGCGCCCGTCCTATCTGGTGGTCAACGCGGACGAATCCGAACCCGGCACCTGCAAAGACCGCGAGATCATGCGCCATGATCCACATACGCTGATCGAGGGCTGCCTGATCGCGTCTTTCGCCATGAATGCCCACACCTGCTACATCTACCTGCGTGGTGAGTACATCCGCGAACGCGAGGCGTTGCAGGCCGCGATTGACGAGGCCTATGACGCGGGTCTGCTGGGCAAGAATGCCGCGGGCTCGGGCTGGGATTTCGACCTATTTCTGCACCACGGGGCGGGCGCCTATATCTGTGGCGAGGAAACCGCGCTGATTGAAAGCCTCGAAGGTAAAAAGGGCATGCCGCGGATGAAGCCGCCGTTCCCGGCAGGTGCGGGTTTGTATGGCTGCCCGACGACCGTGAACAACGTCGAATCCATCGCCGTCGTACCTACGATCCTGCGCCGTGGGGCGGATTGGTTCGCAGGTTTCGGCCGCCAGAACAACGCGGGCACCAAGCTGTTTGCGATCTCGGGTCACGTCAACAACCCCTGCGTCGTGGAAGAGGCGATGTCAATTTCCTTCGAGGAGCTGATCGAGACCCATTGCGGCGGCATTCGCGGTGGCTGGGACAATCTGCTAGCCGTGATCCCCGGAGGATCCTCGGTTCCGTGTGTGCGCGGTGAGAACATGCGCGACGCGATCATGGATTTCGATTATCTGCGCAACGATCTGGGCTCGGGGCTTGGAACGGCGGCGGTGATCGTGATGGACAAGTCCACCGACATCATCAAGGCGATCTGGCGCCTGTCAAAATTCTACAAACACGAAAGCTGCGGCCAGTGCACGCCCTGCCGCGAAGGCACTGGCTGGATGATGCGGGTCATGGACCGCCTGGTGCGCGGCGAGGCCGAGCTGGAAGAGATTGACATGCTGTTTGATGTGACCAAACAGGTGGAAGGTCACACGATCTGCGCGCTCGGCGATGCGGCCGCCTGGCCGATCCAGGGCCTGATCCGGAATTTCCGTGAAGAAATCGAAGACCGCATCAAGGCTCAGAAATCGGGCCGTATGGGTGCGATGGCGGCGGAGTGATCGGGATGGACATGTTTGCAGAATACAGCCACGCGATTTCATCGGTTGTGCTTTTCACGCTGGTGGTTCTGTTCCTGGCCCCGTTTTCAGCGCTGGCCAAGCAGGGCAAAGGCCTCGCGCCTGGGGCGACCCCTGAGCAGGACTATTCCGACCAGGCCTATCGACTGAACCGGGCCTATCTGAACGGAACGGAAACGCTTCCGGCGTTTGTGGCTGTTGTGACTGCGGCGGTATTGCTGGGCGCCAGCCCGTTCTGGGTCAATCTGCTGGCGTCTGTCGCATTGGTTGCGCGGTTGGTGATGCTGGTGGTGCACATCAAAGGCATAGGCAAGCCGAACAGTGGCCTTCGGTCCGTGCTGTATGTATTGGGCTGGGCCTGCATGTTTGTGATTGGGCTTATGGCATTGGTGGCGGCGTTCTGATGGCGTCCCGGCAGATGAGAACACGAAGAGGGATAGTATGAAGGCCTCAAGAACCCTTGTAGTCCTGCTGGCACTGGCAAGCGTGTCCGCCTGCGGCATCATCAAGCCGTCGGAAGATCGTATTCTGTTCGATGGAAAAGCGTTCAAGGCAAAGGCGAAGGCGGTCGACAAGAAAGCATCGCCAACGGACTTTACCGTTGTGGTAAAGGGTGCGTCCGCATCGCTGGACGGCGCACGTGAGGCCGGCCGTCATGAAGGAACCAAGTTTTGCGTGCAGAATTTCGGGTCTTCGCGGATCGATTGGAAAGTGGGGCCGGACACCGAACCGCAAAACTTGCGCATCAGTGATGATCAATTGACCTTTGCGGGAAAATGCCAACGGCCATGACGCGCGGTTTTGCATATCACGACATGGATTGCCGGCCGCTATTGCCTAGCAAGACCGGACCGGTTCGTTTTGGTGCGTCCAAAACGAAGGGAAAATCCATGTCTATTGCCAAAACACTTGCGCTGGCTACCTTGGTCACATTGCC
This sequence comes from Ruegeria sp. HKCCE3926, assembly GCF_017872515.1. Classification (NCBI taxonomy): domain Bacteria; kingdom Pseudomonadati; phylum Pseudomonadota; class Alphaproteobacteria; order Rhodobacterales; family Roseobacteraceae; genus Ruegeria; species Ruegeria sp. HKCCE3926. The sequence continues at coordinate 468,745 of NZ_JAEDOU010000001.1, forward strand.
TGCCGTTGCAAATGCGAAGCCGCCCTTGAGGGATGTCAAAGAGATCGACGACGAACTCTATTACATCGCGATCGCAAATGAAATTTCGGAATATTGCCCCTCGATCAGCGGGCGTCGATTGAAAGCGATCAGTGTGATGTGGGGGCTGCGCTCCAAGGCGAACAAACTGGGGTATTCGGACACCGAAATCCGCACTTACGTCGAATCGGATGCTGAAAAAGACCGGATGCGCGCCAAGGGCGAGGCGTATCTGGCTTCGAATGGCGTGACCTATGACAACCCCAACACATTCTGCACTCTGGGGCAGAAGGAAATCCAAAGAAACAGCGCCATTGGCGTTTATTTGAGGGCGAATTGAAAGCCATGTCTGACCTCCGCAAGATCAATATCGACGGACAGGAAATCGAAGTCGATGGCGCGATGACCCTGATCCAGGCTTGTGAACAAGCCGGGGTCGAAGTGCCGCGCTTTTGTTATCACGAGCGTCTGTCGATTGCTGGCAATTGCCGGATGTGCCTGGTCGAGGTCGTCGGCGGGCCGCCGAAACCTGCGGCCTCCTGCGCGATGCAGGTGCGTGACCTGCGTCCGGGGCCTGAAGGTCAACCCCCGGTGGTCAAGACGAACTCGCCCATGGTCAAAAAGGCCCGCGAAGGCGTGATGGAGTTCCTGCTGATCAACCATCCGCTGGATTGCCCGATCTGTGATCAGGGTGGCGAATGCGACCTTCAGGATCAGGCGATGGCCTATGGCATGTCCGGATCCCGCTTCAAGGAAGCAAAGCGGGCGGTCGATGATCTGGATCTTGGCCCGCTGGTTGGCACCGCAATGACCCGCTGCATCAGCTGCACGCGCTGCGTGCGCTTCACCACCGAAGTTGCCGGGATAACTCAGATGGGTCAGACCGGGCGCGGTGAGGATGCCGAGATCACCTCGTATCTGAACCAGACGCTGGATTCGAATTTGCAGGGCAACATCATCGATCTGTGCCCTGTCGGGGCGCTGACCTCCAAGCCTTACGCCTTTACTGCACGTCCGTGGGAATTGACCAAAACCGAAAGCATCGATGTGATGGATGCGTTGGGATCGAACATACGCGTCGATACCAAAGGCCGTGAAGTCATGCGTTTCCTGCCGCGCAATCATGACGGCGTGAACGAGGAATGGATCAGCGACAAGACCCGCTTTGTCTGGGATGGCCTGCGCCGTCAGCGTTTGGACAAGCCCTATGTCCGTAAAAACGGCAAGCTGCGCCCGGCCTCATGGTCCGAGGCGCTGACCAAGGCAGCAGAGGCGCTGAAAGGCGCCGAGAAACCCGCCGGTATCGTGGGCGATCTGGCTCCGGTCGAGGCGGCGTTTGCGCTGAAACAGATGATCGAAGGGCAGGGTGGTGTTGTCGAATGCCGTACCGATGGCGCAAAGCTTCCGGCGGGCAATCGTGGCGCTTACGCTGGCACCGCCGCGATTGAAGATATCGACACAGCGGAACGTATCCTGCTGATCGGTACCAACCCACGTGACGAAGCGCCTGTCCTGAACGCGCGCATCCGCAAGGCGTGGGCGCATGGGGCCGAAGTCGCTTTGGTCGGTCCTGCGGTCGATCTGACATATGAGTATCAGCATGTTGGCGATGATCGAACAGCGCTGCAAAAAGTTGTCAACATGGGCGGAGATGATGAGATCAAGGGAAAACGGTCGTTGGTCATCATCGGTCAGGGCGCTTTGCAGGAAGCGGACGGCGCCGCCGTGCTGGCTGCTGCGCAAGCCATCGCGGCCAATACAGAAAGTGGTCTGATCGTTTTGCACACTGCGGCATCGCGCGTTGGTGCGATGGATGTGGGTGCCACGAACGAAGGCGGAATGGACGCGATCAGCGCCGCCGACGTGATCTACAACCTTGGTGCGGATGAGGTCGAGATCGGCGAAGGCGCCTTTGTGATCTATCAGGGCAGCCATGGTGACCGGGGTGCACACCGCGCCGATGTGATCCTGCCGGGCGCGGCCTATACCGAGGAAAACGGCGTGTTCGTAAACACCGAAGGTCGCCCTCAACTGGCGATGCGGGCCGGTTTTGCGCCGGGTGAGGCGAAGGAAAACTGGGCCATCCTGCGCGCCTTGTCGGCCGAACTGGGTGCAACACTGCCCTACGACTCTCTGGCACAGTTGCGCACGGCCTTGATCAAGGCGGTTCCGCATCTGGCCCGTATCGACGAAGTGATCGAGAACGATGTGAAAGCTCTCGACGCCGGTACTCTGGGCAACGCAGCTTTCCGCTATGCGATCAAGGACTTCTACCTGACCAACCCGATCGCACGGGCTTCACAGTTGATGGCCGAGCTTTCGGCACAGGCGCAGGCCCGCAAATCCGAGAAGATCGCGGCGGAATGACCCAGACCATTTTCATATCGCAGATCGGCGCATCCGGTGCCGGGCGGCAGTTGGCCGCGCCTGATTTGCGTGTGAAACCGAATATTAAGGGTGGCGCAATGGCGGCAGATGCTGTTTACACCAACGCGCCGACCCAGCCGCAGTTTGCGCAGGCTTCTGGCCTTTGCATCGCGCGCGGAAAACGGAATACCCACGGTGTGAGGACCAATGGCTGAATTCTTTAACACCCCAGGCGGAATAGCCATCATCATTCTGGCGCAAGTGCTTGCCGTTGTTGCCTTTGTGATGATTTCACTGTTGTTCCTTGTTTACGGGGACCGCAAGATCTGGGCCGCTGTCCAGATGCGCCGAGGCCCCAACGTGGTGGGCGTCTATGGCTTGCTGCAATCGGTGGCGGATGCCCTGAAATATGTGGTGAAAGAGGTCGTCATTCCTGCGGGCGCCGACCGGACGGTCTTTATCCTCGCACCGCTGACATCCTTCGTTCTGGCGATGATCGCCTGGGCGGTGATCCCGTTCAACGATGGCTGGGTTCTGTCGGATATCAACGTCGCGATCCTCTATGTATTCGCGGTGTCCTCGCTCGAGGTTTATGGCGTGATCATGGGCGGTTGGGCGTCGAACTCAAAGTACCCGTTCTTGGGCTCGCTGCGCTCGGCCGCGCAGATGATTTCGTACGAGGTTTCGATCGGCCTGATCATCATCGGTGTGATCATTTCGACCGGCTCGATGAATTTTGGCGACATCGTGCGCGCTCAGGACGGCTCGTTCGGCTTCTTCAGCTGGTACTGGCTGCCGCATTTCCCGATGGTGTTCCTGTTCTTCATCTCGGCCCTGGCCGAAACCAACCGACCACCGTTTGACTTGCCCGAGGCGGAATCGGAACTGGTCGCCGGTTATCAGGTCGAATATTCGGCCACGCCTTTCCTGCTGTTCATGGCAGGCGAATACATCGCCATCTTCCTGATGTGCGCGCTGACCTCTCTGCTGTTCTTCGGCGGCTGGCTGTCCCCGATCCCTGGCCTGCCGGACGGCGTTCTGTGGATGGTGGCCAAGATGGCGTTCTTCTTCTTCATCTTCGCAATGGTCAAGGCGATCACGCCCCGCTACCGCTATGACCAGCTGATGCGGCTGGGCTGGAAAGTGTTCCTGCCATTCTCGCTGGCTTGGGTGGTTTTCGTGGCCTTTGCGGCGAAATTCGACTGGTTCTGGGGCGCATTTGCCCGTTGGAGCGTAGGAGGCTGATATGACCCAAATCGACTACACCCGCGCTGCCAAATACTTCCTTCTGCAGGACTTCTGGGTCGGCATGAAGCTGGGGCTGAAGTATTTCTTCGCGCCCAAGGCCACGGTGAACTATCCGCACGAAAAGGGGCCTCTGTCCCCACGTTTCCGCGGCGAACACGCTCTGCGCCGCTATCCGAATGGTGAAGAACGCTGCATCGCCTGCAAACTCTGCGAGGCGATCTGCCCGGCCCAAGCCATCACCATCGACGCTGAACCGCGTGAGGACGGCAGCCGCCGCACCACGCGCTATGACATCGACATGACCAAGTGCATCTATTGCGGCTTCTGTCAGGAAGCCTGCCCGGTCGATGCCATCGTCGAAGGCCCGAATTTCGAGTTCGCAACGGAAACCCGCGAAGAGCTGTTCTATGACAAGCAGAAACTGCTGGACAACGGCGAACGCTGGGAAGCCGAGATCGCCCGCAATCTGGAAATGGACGCGCCTTACCGATGAGTGACAGCCCGACAAATCCGTTCGAGCTGATGATGAAGCAGGCTCAGGACATGGCCAAGGCGATGAACCCGGCGATGGAAAGCTTCTCGCCCAAGGGGTTCGAGGCGCTGTGGCCGACCATGCCGAAAGAGGTCATGGAGATGATGTTCGGCAACACCGTCAACAAGGACGGGCTGGATGCCAAGACCCGCCTTCTGCTGACGCTGGCCGGGCTGACCTGTCAGGGCGCTCAGGCGGACTCGGCAGTGCGTCAGACCGTGCGCCACGCTTTGGAGGCGGGTGCCAAGAAACAAGAGATCGTGGAAACGATCGGTCAGATGTCGGTCTTTGCCGGCATCCCGGCCATGACCCGCGCGCTGGATCTGGCGCAAGAGGTCATGGGCGACAACGAGGATGAGGATCAATGACCGTCTTTGCCTTCTACCTGTTTGCCATCAGCGCCATTACCGGCGGGCTGTTCACGGTGATCAGCCGCCAGCCAGTGCACTCGGTGCTGTGGCTGATCCTGGCGTTTCTGTCCTCGGCAGGGCTGTTCGTGCTGCTGGGGGCCGAGTTCGTGGCGATGCTGCTGGTAATCGTCTATGTCGGCGCGGTCGCGGTTCTGTTCCTGTTCGTGGTGATGATGCTGGACGTGGACTTTGCCGAGCTCAAGGCCGAAATGGCGCGCTATATGCCCCTGGCCCTGCTGATCGGTCTGGTCATCCTGATGCAGTTCGTCATGGCCTTCGGGGCATGGGATAGCGCACAGGGTGCCGCGGCCAATCTGGCGCAGCCGGTCCCGGCGGACCGTCACAACACCGAGGCGCTTGGCGTCATTCTTTACGATCAATACTTCCTTCTGTTCCAGCTGGCGGGCCTGATCCTGCTGGTGGCCATGATCGGTGCCATCGTGCTGACGCTGCGCCACCGTCAGGACATCAAGCGTCAGGACATCGTCGGCCAGATGATGCGCGACCCGGCCAAGGCGATGGAATTGAAGGACGTAAAACCGGGGCAGGGACTTTGAGACGATGATCGGACTTGAACACTATCTTACGGTCGCGGCGACGCTGTTCGTCATCGGCATCTTCGGTCTCTTCCTGAACCGCAAGAACGTCATCATCCTGCTGATGAGCATCGAACTGATGCTGCTGGCGGTGAATATCAACCTCGTGGCGTTTTCCAGTTTCCTCGGCGATCTGGTCGGGCAGGTGTTTACGCTGTTCGTTCTGACCGTGGCGGCGGCCGAGGCGGCGATCGGGTTGGCCATTCTGGTCTGCTTCTTCCGCAACCGCGGCACCATCGCGGTTGAAGACGTCAATATGATGAAGGGCTAAGAGAACTATGGAAACCACCATCCTCTTTGCCCCGCTGGTGGGCGCGCTGCTCTGCGGGTTTGGCTGGAGATTCATTGGCGAGAAGGCCGCCATGTGGACCGCCACGGGCCTGCTGTTTCTGGCTTGTCTGCTGTCATGGCTCGTGTTCTTCTCGTTCGACGGGCACACACAACAGATCGAGATCATGCGCTGGATCGAAAGCGGGTCGCTCTCGACCTCGTGGGCCATCCGTCTGGACCGGCTGACCGCCATCATGCTGATCGTGGTCACCACGGTTTCGGCGCTCGTGCATCTCTACAGCTTTGGCTACATGGATCACGACCCGCAATGGCGCGAAGGCGAAAGCTATAAGCCGCGTTTCTTTGCCTATCTGTCCTTCTTTACCTTCGCGATGCTGATGCTGGTGACGGCGGACAACCTTGTGCAGATGTTCTTTGGCTGGGAAGGCGTGGGTGTTGCCTCGTATCTGCTGATCGGCTTCTACTATCGCAAGCCGTCGGCAAATGCGGCGGCGATGAAAGCGTTCATCGTCAACCGTGTGGGCGATTTCGGCTTTGCTCTGGGCATCTTCGCGCTGTTCTTCCTGACCGACAGCATCAACTTTTCGGACATTTTCGCATCGGCACCCGCGCTTGCAGAAGAAAAGCTGCATTTCCTGTGGGGCGAATGGACCGCGGTCGAGGTGATCTGTGTTCTGCTGTTCATCGGTGCGATGGGTAAATCCGCGCAGCTGATCCTGCACACCTGGTTGCCGGACGCGATGGAAGGCCCGACGCCGGTGTCGGCCCTGATCCACGCGGCCACCATGGTGACAGCGGGCGTGTTCCTTGTCTGCCGCATGTCGCCGCTGATGGAGTTCGCGCCGGGCGCGACCGGGTTCATCACCTTCCTTGGGGCCTCGACAGCGTTCTTCGCGGCGACCGTGGGTCTGGTACAGACCGACATCAAGCGCGTCATTGCGTATTCGACCTGTTCCCAGCTGGGATACATGTTCGTGGCCGCGGGCGTCGGCATGTATTCGGCGGCGATGTTCCACCTGTTCACGCACGCTTTCTTCAAGGCGCTGCTGTTCCTCGGTGCCGGTTCCGTGATCCACGCCATGCATCACGAGCAGGAGATGACGGAATATGGCGGTCTGCGCAAAAAGATCCCTTACACCTTCTGGGCAATGATGATCGGAACGTTGGCCATCACGGGTGTCGGCATTCCGCTTACCACAATCGGTTTTGCCGGGTTCCTGTCTAAAGACGCGATCATCGAAAGCGCCTATGCGGGCGGAACCGGCTACGCCTTCTGGATGCTGGTGATCGCGGCGATGTTCACCTCGTTCTATAGCTGGCGTCTGATTTTCCTGACCTTCTTTGGCAAACCGCGTGGCGACAAGCATACGCATGACCACGCACATGAAAGCCCGATGACCATGCTGGTGCCGCTGGGCGTTCTGTCGCTGGGTGCGGTGTTTGCCGGGATGATCTGGTATGGCAATTTCTTTGGCCATGCGGACAAGGTCGGCAAGTTCTACGGTATTCCGGTTGCCGAAGCGTCAGAACATGCCGAGGCCGGTGATCATGCGGCGGCGGATGCTTCGCACGGTGAAGACAGCCATGCGGATGAAAGCCACGCGGCTGACAGTCATGCCGATGAAGGTCATGGTGAGAAGGATGCAAAGGGTGGCGATCATCACTATGTCTTTGCGGGCCAGCCCGGCGAGGGCGCGCTTTACATGGCGCCGGACAACCATGTTCTGGACGATGCGCATGCGGCTCCGAAATGGGTCAAGGTTTCACCCTTCGTCGCCATGTTGCTTGGCTTTGTCGTGGCCTATTGGTTCTACATCGTGAATACGTCGCTGCCGGCACGTCTGGCTGCAAATCAGCGTCCGCTGTACCTGTTCCTTCTGAACAAGTGGTATTTCGACGAAATCTACGATGCGGTCTTCGTAAAACCCACTGTGGCGCTTGGCCGCTTCCTGTGGAAACGCGGTGACGGCAATACAATCGATGGCTTCCTGAACGGAGTAGCAATGGGCGTTGTTCCCTTCTTCACCCGCCTCGCCGGCAAGGCGCAGACCGGGTACATCTTTACCTATGCCTTCTGGATGGTGCTGGGCATCGCGGCCCTTGTCACCTGGATGTCGATCGGCGGAGGGGCCCAGTAATGGATTATATCCTTTCGATCGTCACGTTTATCCCCGCCATCGCCGCAGGCATTCTGGCCTTGTTCCTGCAAGGTGACGATGCGGCGGCACAGCGGAACGCCAAGTGGATTGCTCTGCTGGCCACCACTGTGACCTTCCTGGTTTCCATCGGCATCTATACAGGCTTTGACCCGTCGAACCCCGGTTTCCAGATGGTGGAAGAGGGTGAGTGGCTGATGGGCCTCAAATACAAGATGGGTGTTGATGGCATCAGTGTCCTGTTCGTTCTGCTGACGACCTTCATCATGCCGCTGACCATTCTGGCCAGCTGGAATGTCACGGACCGTGTCAAGGAATACATGGTTGCCTTCCTGCTGCTGGAAACGCTGATGCTGGGCGTCTTCATGGCGCTTGATCTGGTACTGTTCTACCTGTTCTTCGAAGCAGGTCTTATTCCGATGTTCCTGATCATCGGGATATGGGGCGGCAAGGATCGGATCTACGCCAGCTTCAAGTTCTTCCTCTACACCTTCCTCGGCTCGGTCTTGATGCTGGTCGCCATGGTTGCAATGTATGCGGATGCGGGCACCACGGACATTGCCGCGCTGATGACGCACCAGTTCTCGTCCGAGGGCTTCAGCGTGCTGGGCATCTATGTTGTCGGTGGCATGCAGACCCTGATGTTCCTGGCCTTCTTTGCCTCGTTCGCGGTGAAAATGCCGATGTGGCCGGTGCATACCTGGTTGCCGGACGCCCACGTTCAGGCGCCCACGGCGGGATCGGTCGTACTGGCCGCGATCCTTCTGAAGATGGGCGGCTATGGCTTCCTGCGGTTCAGCCTGCCGATGTTCCCGGTGGGTTCGGCCGTGATGACCGATCTGGTGCTGTGGATGTCTGCCATCGCGGTTGTCTATACCTCTTTGGTGGCGCTGGTGCAGGAGGATATGAAGAAACTGATCGCCTATTCCTCGGTCGCGCATATGGGCTTTGTGACCATGGGTATTTTCGCGGCAAACCAGCAGGGCATCGATGGCGCGATCTTCCAGATGCTCAGCCACGGGTTCATCTCGGCCGCGCTGTTCCTGTGCGTTGGCGTGATCTATGACCGGATGCACACCCGCGATATCGAGGCTTATGGCGGTCTGGTGATCCGGATGCCAGCCTACGCGCTGGTCTTTATGTTGTTTACCATGGCCAATGTGGGCCTGCCGGGCACCAGTGGCTTCATCGGTGAATTCCTGACCCTGATGGGCGCGTTTCAGGTCAACACCTGGGTAACGGCTGTGGCAGCGACCGGTGTGATCTTCTCGGCGGGTTATGCGCTGTGGCTCTACCGCCGGGTCGTGTTTGGCGATCTGATCAAGGAAAGCCTTAAGGCGATGACCGACATGAGCTCGCGCGAGCGATTGATCTTCGCCCCGCTGATCGTGATGACCATCTTGCTGGGTGTCTACCCGTCGCTGGTGACCGATGTAATCGGGCAATCCACAGCGGCTCTGATTTCGAACTATGACACGGCTCTGGCCGCGGCTGAGGCTGCGACCCAGACAGCCGCTTCGCATTAAGGGAACTTTGGAGACATGATCCAGGCTGATCTGACAATCATCCTGCCGGAAATCGTTCTGGCGCTTTATGCGATGGCGGCGCTGCTGGGGGCTGTCTACACGACAAAGGACGGACTGGCGCCTTTGCTGGTCTGGACCACGGCGGGTCTTATGGCCCTTCTGGCAATCTGGATTGCAACTCAGGGCGGGGGTACAAACGTGGCCTTCAACGGCATGTTCGTCGATGACGGCTTTGCCCGCTTTGCCAAGGTTGCTATCCTTTTGTCGGCGGGTGCAGTACTGGTCATGAGCCAGGAATACATGGCGCGCCGCGATCTGCTGCGTTTTGAATATCCTTTGCTGGTGGCACTGGCCGCCGTGGGGATGATGATGATGGTCAGCGCAGGCGATCTGATGTCGCTTTACATGGGGCTCGAGCTGCAATCGCTGTCGCTCTATGTCGTGGCCGCTCTGCGTCGTGACAGCGCGAAATCGACCGAGGCAGGTCTGAAGTATTTTGTGCTGGGTGCGCTGAGCTCGGGTCTGCTGCTTTATGGCGCGTCGCTGGTCTATGGCTTCACCGGCACCACGTTGTTCTCGGGCATCATCCAGACAGTTCACCATGGCGATGTTTCGTTGGGGCTGCTGTTTGGCCTGATCTTCCTGATCTCAGGTCTGGCCTTCAAGGTCTCGGCCGTACCGTTCCATATGTGGACGCCGGACGTTTACGAGGGGTCTCCGACACCGATCACGGCTTTCTTTGCCACGGCGCCCAAGGTTGCGGCGATGGCGTTGTTCGCGCGCCTGTTGCATGACGCGTTCGGCGGCATTGTCAAAGACTGGCAGCAAGTGATTGTCCTGCTGTCCGTGCTGTCGATGTTGCTGGGGGCCGTGGCCGCGATCGGGCAGCGCGACATCAAGCGACTGATGGCGTTTTCGTCGATTGCCCATATGGGCTATGCGCTGATTGGCCTGGCCGCTGGTACCGAGCTGGGTATCAAGGCCATGCTCATGTATCTGGCCATCTACGTGACCATGAATATCGGCACATTCGCCTTCATTCTGATGATGGAACGTGACGGCAAACCCATCACCGACATTGACGCTCTGCGGCAATACTCCAAACGTGATCCGGGCAAGGCGCTGGCGGTGCTGATCCTGATGTTCAGCCTGGCGGGCGTGCCTCCGATGCTTGGTTTCTTTGCGAAATTCGGCGTCTGGCAGGCGGGCGTCAGTGCGGGTCTGACCGGTCTGGTCGTCGTCTCGGCCATCGCTTCGGTCATCGGTGCCTTCTATTACCTGCGGATCGTGTTCTACATGTATTTCGGGGCCGAGAACGAAGAGCCGATCGAAACCCGGTCGACCCCTGTTCTGTGGGTGGCATTGATGGGGTCTGCGGCCCTGATGCTGGTCGGCGTCTTCTATCAGTTCGGTGTCGAGGGCGCGGCAGCTGCCGCGGCGGCCACGCTTGTCAACTGATCGTTTTGCACAACCGGAAAGAGGGGCTCGGTCGCGCGACCGGGCCTTTTTGATATGACAAAATGGCCCCAAGGCTATGGCCTGCACGAGGTGCAGGAAGTCGACAGCACGCTGAATGAAGCGGCGCGGATTGCTCCGAATGCGCGTGGTCCTGTCTGGATCATGGCGCATCACCAGACGGCGGCGCGCGGGCGGCGCGGACGAAGCTGGGCCAACCCGATGGGCAACCTGGCGGCGACCTTGCTGATGCGTCCTCAGGGCGCGCCGGAACAGGCGGCTTTGCGCAGTTTCGTGGCGGCGCTGGCCCTTTTTGACGCGTGTGTCGCCGTTACCGGGCGGGCTGCCGGACTGTCGCTGAAATGGCCCAATGACGTGCTGCTGAACGGCGGCAAGCTTGCCGGTATCCTGCTGGAAAGCACGGGGCAGGGGCATGGCGTGGCGCATCTGTCCATCGGCATCGGAGTGAATCTGGCCAATGCCCCGGATGCGGACGCGGTAGAGCCCGGCGCGGTTCGTCCCGTCTCACTTCTTTCGGAAACCGGGGCACATGTCTCGCCCGAGGATTTTCTGACCGAACTGGCCGCGGCCTATGCCGGGTATGAAACCCAATTCGTCACCTATGGGTTCGAACCGATCCGCACTGCCTGGCTGTCCCGCGCGGCCCGGTTGGGCGAGGTCATCACTGCGCGGACCGGTACGTCGGAAACGGTTGGAACCTTCGAAACGGTGGACGCAGGTGGTAACCTTGTCTTAAACACCGCCAAAGGCCGCGTGAGCATTCCTGCGGCGGATGTCTATTTCTGAGAGGGGCGCGGATGCTTCTGGCCATCGATTGCGGCAATACCAATACCGTCTTCTCGATCTGGGACGGTGAGGAATTTCTGTGCACCCTGCGCACCTCGACCCACCATGCGCGCACGGCAGACGCGTATTTCACCTGGTATTCGACGCTGGTGAAACATTATGGGATCGAGGCGAATATCTCGGATGTCATCATTGCCTCGACCGTGCCACGTGTCGTGTTCAACCTGCGCATCTTTGCCGATCGCTTTTTTGGTTGCAGACCATTGGTTGTGGGCAAGCCCGATTGCCTGTTGCCTGTCCCGCCGCGTGTGGATGAAGGAACGGTGCCCGGCCCGGATCGACTGGCCAATGCAGTGGGCGCTTTTGACCGCCATGGTGGCAATGTGGTTGTCGTGGACTTTGGTACCGCAACAAATTTCGACGTTGTCGCCGCGGACGGTGCCTATGTGGGGGGCGTTATCGCTCCGGGTGTGAACCTCAGCCTTGAGGCTTTGCATCAGGGCGCAGCCGCACTGCCGCATATCGACATCACGCGTCCCGAGAAGGTGATCGGCACAAATACGGTTGGTTGTATTCAATCGGGCGTGTATTGGGGATATTCCGGTTTGATCGAGGGGCTGATCGCCCGGATCAAGGCCGAGTATGGAATGCCGATGAAAGTCGTTGGAACCGGAGGGCTGGCCCCCTTGTTCGATCAGGCCGACGTGGGGTTCGACGCAATCGAAGATGATCTGACGATGCACGGCCTAACCGTGATCCATCGCTACAACAAGGATAATGGCTCCGTATGAGCAGTGAAAGATTGATCTACCTGCCGCTGGGTGGCGCGGGCGAAATTGGCATGAACGCCTATGTGTACGGCTACGGTGAACCGGGAAAGGAACGCCTGATCCTTGTGGATCTGGGCGTCACTTTTCCTGATATGGACACAACGCCGGGCGTTGACCTTATCCATGCCGATATCTTTTGGCTGAAAGAGCGTGCCGACCGGCTGGATGGTGTTTTCATCACGCACGCCCATGAAGACCACGTCGGTGCCGTGGCCCATTGTTATGAAGCTTTGGGCGCGCCGGTCTATGCGCGCGCCTTCACGGCCAATATCGCGCGCCGCAAGATGGAAGAACACGCGCACCCGACCGAGGCGGTCACGACTGTTTCCGCCTGGCCTGAACAGGTGTCCGTCGGGCCGTTCACGGTTGGCTTCCTTCCTGTTTCGCACTCGATTCCCGAAAGTGCCGCACTGGTCATCGACACACCCGCAGGGCGTGTAGTGCATTCGGGCGACTTCAAGCTGGATGCTGCACCCGTCGTTGGAGAGGCCTTTGACCCTGACCTGTGGGCCGAGGTTGCCAAGCCCGGCATCAAGGCGCTGGTCTGTGACAGTACGAATGTGTTTTCGACCCATCCGGGGCGTTCAGAATCCGAAGTTGGCCCCGAGATTGTCAAGCTGGTCGAAGGCGCGGAAGGTATGGTCGTGGCGACCACCTTTGCGTCAAACGTCGCGCGGGTCAAAACGCTGGCCGAAGCAGGTGCGCGGGCCGGGCGTTCCGTCGTTCTGCTGGGGCGCGCGATGCGTCGGATGATCGAAGCCGCGACCGAAACCGGTATTCTTGCGGATTTTCCAAAGGTGATCAGCGCCGAAGAGGCTCTGGACCTTCCGCGCCAGAACCTGATGCTGATCGTGACCGGCAGCCAGGGGGAACGACGGGCCGCAAGCGCCCAACTGGCCCGTGGCAAGTACCGTGGTCTGGAGCTGGCCGAAGGCGATCTGTTCCTGTTTTCCTCGAAGACCATTCCCGGGAACGAACGGGGCGTGATCTTCATCATGAACCAGCTCAGCGAAAAGGGCGTGGATGTCGTTGATGACAGTTCTGGCCTTTATCATGTCTCGGGCCATGCGAACCGGCCGGACCTCGAGAAAGTGCACGCACTGACTGATCCGCAATTCGTGATCCCGATGCACGGCGAACACCGGCACCTGCGCGAGCATGTCAAACTGGCAGAGCAGGGCGGCAGAACCGGAGTGCTGGCGGTGAACGGCACCATGCTGGATCTCAGCGGCAATGCGCCTGTGGTCGTCGATTATGTTGAAACCGGTCGCACATATCTGGACGGCACCGTGAAGATTGGTGCCCTTGACGGCGTGGTGCGGGACCGTATCCGCATGGCTTTGAACGGCCATGTTACAGTGACGGTGGTTCTGGACGAAGAAGACGAACCGCTGGGCGAGCCGTGGTGCGATACCATGGGGCTGCCCGAAACCGGCACGTCCCGTGCCGCGTTGGTCGAAGTGCTGGAAGAGGATCTGAACCAGTTCCTGATGCGGGCCGCTGCCAAGACCTTGCGCGATGACGACAAGCTGGAAGATGAAATGCGCCGCATCGTGCGGCAGACAGCCAAAGCGGAAATTGGCAAAAAGCCCGAAGTGACGGTGGTGGTCAGCCGGATGCGGTGAAACCGATCCGTCAGTCGTGGGTTGGCATCGGATAGCCCCTGAGACGCAGGAACAGGTTGGCTTCTTCGTTGTTTTTGTAGAATGGAACTGACGATGGCGGCTCGGGGGACGTAACCCGGGCCGCTATTTCCGCCAGAACGACCTCGGTGATAAACGGCAGATCCAGATCCCGTGCCCGATCCAGTGGCACCCATTGCAGGTGCGACAGCTCATCCGAGGCGTGACTGAAATCATCCACATCACCTTGCAGAGCGTCGGCGTCGACCAGAAAGAACCGCGCATCGAACCGGCGGGGACGGCCCGGTGGAGTTACCGCGCGAAAGACGAACTGAAGCGCAGCCGCAGTTGGCAGGTAACCCAACGCGGCAAAGCTCTGCCAATCGTCAGGTACCTGACCGGGCCATGTGCCCGGCTGGCCGAGAACAAGACCGGTTTCTTCCCAAAGCTCGCGTATGGCGGCCGCGGCGAGGGCGTATTGAATCCCCGGCTCGGCCTGTTCGCCCAAACGTTCAAAGCACAGATCCGGTAAATCCGTTGCCAATGTAACATCCGCGTCAGCCGGATCAACCGCGCCACCGGGAAAGACGAACTTGTTCGGCATGAAGGCCGCTTTGGACCCGCGCTGCCCCATAAGGATCGAGGGGTTTGTCCATCTGTCCCGCAGCACGATAACCGTCGCTGCGTCCCGGATGGCGGTTTTGTCGGGTGTCATGTCCAAACTGGTCAACTGGGTCGGGTCACGCGGTTTTTCCAAAGCCATGCATGCGGCGTGCCCACTGATACGCCACCACTGCACCTTTCAGGCGTGGCAACAGGTACAGGGACAGGGCGACGCAGGCGACGGAAAAGCCGATGGCCATCGTCCACGGATCGGGCCGCCAATGCACGTACGACACGTGCAGAGCAGGCGCCAGCAGGTGGCCGACCAGCAGGATTGTCAGGTAGGCGGGCCCATCATCTGCGCGATGGTGAAACAACTCCTGCCCGCAGTTCGAGCAGGAGTCATTGACCTTGAGATAGCTGTGCAACAGCTTGCCTTCCCCGCAGTTGGGGCATTTGCAGCGAAACCCCTTGATCAGGGCTGGCCATGTCTCACGCTCATCTTCAGAGGTCGTCTCGATCGTCTGATCCGTCATAATGTAACTCGCGCAGTAATCTTTTGCGGATAATGGGCCTGATCGTGGAAATTTAAAAGGGGGGTGCGTCGCTTTGCAACGTCTGCCCGGCACCTCGTCTTGGGGCGGTCCCGAACCTTTCAAAAATAATATCGAATTCAGCGACGGAATTCCTGGCGCGGCCCGTTTGAATGGGTATGAGCGGCGGCACTCGGGCCGCGTCAACAAAAGGAAACGGAAATGAAAAACGTTACATTCATCTCGGCCATTGTCATGTCGGCGGTTGCGATTACCGGTACTTCTGTTTTGGCCGCTGGCTCGGGTGGCCGCGAGCCGGTGTCCTTTCAGGAATTGGACGCCGATGGGGATGGTCAGGTGACGCAACAAGAGATGGAGGCGCACCGAACCGCTCGTTTCACCGAGGCGGACACCAATGGGGATGGAAAGCTGAGCCAGGAAGAAATGCAGGCTGCCGCCCAGAAGAAAGCCAGTGATCGGGTTGCCAGGATGTTCGAAAACAACGACGCGAACAAAGATGGCTTCCTCAGCCAGGATGAGTTGCCGAAACCGCGCCGGGCTGACAAGATGTTTGATCGGATGGATGCGGACAACAGTGGCGGAATCTCGGAACAGGAATTTGCCGATGCCAAAGATCGGATGGGACGGCACCATAAGAAAAAGCATCAAAAATCGGATACAAGCGATAACTGATGCAGGATGGAGGATCTGACCTCCCACCCACAAGATGTTCGCGGCGCGGATTGCGCCGCGAACACACTCAGCGACGATGCGTTGCTGAGGCAATTCGCTGATGGTGAGGCGGGGGCGGCACGGATCCTGACCGATCGTTTGGGGCCACGCTGTTACTCGGTTGCTTTGCGCATGTTGGGCAATCGGGCCGAGGCGGAAGACGTGACGCAGGATGCGATGATGCGGTTGTGGCAGATGGCGCCGAATTGGGTTTCGGGTCAGGCCAAGGTATCGACCTGGCTGTATCGGGTGACGCTGAACCTGTGCGTGGACATCAGGCGCAAGAAGACACCCGACAGGTTGTCGGACGTTCCCGAACCCGAAGATGGCAAGGCCAGCGTTGTTGACCGCATGCAGGACGAGGCGCGCAAGGATGCCTTGCAGTTGGCTTTGGCTGAGCTGCCCGAGCGGCAGCGACAAGCGGTCGTGCTGCGCCATATTGAAGAGCTGCCCAACCCCGAGATTGCCGGGATAATGGGCATTTCGGTAGAAGCAGTTGAAAGCCTGACCGCAAGAGGCAAGCGCAGCCTGACCGCGATCTTGGCTGGACGACGCGAAGAACTGGGGTATGACAATGGCGGATGAAGACCTGGAACTTGATCATTTGTTTGCACAGGCACAGCGGCAGCGACCGGCACTGCCGGACGATCTTGCCGTGCGCATCCAGACGGATGCTGAAACTGTTCGCCTCGGTCGTCTTGCGCCTGCACCGGAGCCGATGCCTTCGATATGGAACAGGTTGATTAGCAATGTAGGAGGATGGCAGGGCCTTGGCGGGCTTGTTGCCGCAAGCGCTGCCGGGGTCTGGATCGGGTTTTCCGCACCGGCCTTTCTGCCGGACCCGGCCAGCCTGTTGACGTCAGAGGAGACATCCTTCCTCGTGGCTGACCTTGGATTTGACTCGAGTTTTCTGGAGAGCACGGAATGAACGCTGATCCCAAGCCCAAACGCAAGTGGGTGCCTGTCGTCCTGGCCTTGTCACTGGCGCTGAACCTGCTGGTTGTCGGTGTCGCTGTGGGCACCGTATTGCGCCTGAGAGGTGGGGATCATGCCAAATCACCGCCCGGCTTCGGCCCCGCGTTGTACCGGGCCCTGCCCAAGGATGATCGAAAGGCGATGCGGGGCGAGTTGACGGGCCTGCACAAAAAAGGATCCAAGGGTCGTGCTCAGGATTTTGAAGCGCTCAGTCAGGCATTGCGCGCAACGCCCTTCGACCCGGTCGCCGTTCAGGTTCTGTTGCAACAACAAGCTCAGGCCACCGCCGATTTGCAGCATGCCTTGCAAACGCAATGGCTGGCACGTGTGACCGCCATGAGCAATGATGAACGGCAGGCCTATGCAGACCGATTGCAGGAGGTCGTCAAACGCGGGCCGCATGGGCACAAGAAAAGAGACTGAACAGATCAGGCCGCACTTTGCCTGATACTCACCTGATTGCGCCCTGCCTTCTTCGCAGCATACAGCGCTTTATCCGCGGATTTGATCAGGTTTTCCACGCTTTCAGCCGCATAGTCTTGCCGGGCGAAACTGACCTGAGACAACTTCAACCCGATACTGACCGTCACATCAACTTGTGCCCCATGGTCCGGTAACAGGAACGGGGACTGACAGATGCTGTCACAAACGGTTTCGGCCAGGTTCAACGCCTGTTTGGGCGATACATCGGGCACGCCGATCATGAACTCTTCCCCCCCGATGCGGGCGACAAAGCCACGGGATCCCAAGGCATGTTGCATACGTTCCGCCGCTTGCGTCAAAACATAATCGCCGCTTGCATGGCCATGGCCATCATTGATTGCCTTGAAGTGATCCAGATCGGCCAGCATGATCGCAAAACTGCGCCCCGTTCTGGCGGATTGGCGCGCGATTTGATCCAGCGCGCGCATGGCGTAGCGGCGATTGTGCAGCCCAGTCAACGGATCGATCCAGGATTCCGCGATGCCTCTTTTGAGAGAGACCCGCATCTGATCCAGTCGCGCTTTGCGGGCAATCTGGTTTTCAAGCCGCAGCAGGATCTCCTGTGCGCAGAACCCGCCCAGACAGACAGCATCGGCCCCTCGGTCCAGAGCTTCCGAAGCCTGTCCGGCGTCTTCGTCTTTCAGCACCCCGATCAAAACCGTGTGCCGGGTCACGCCGCGTGATCTGAGATCGGCAAGGATATTGAGGCCGGCAGGGTTCGAGCCCAGTTCAACCACGATCGCATCGGGAACAGAGCCGGACAAAACACTTCGCAGGTTCGACTGAAGATGCCAGTTCAAATCAAATTGACGTTGATCTTCCAGAGCCTTTTGCCAAAGCGTGCCGTTTCGGGCCGTGTGGGTCAGGATATCAACCCGCGCTGCTTTGGACGGTCTGATTATGGGTTGGACCGGCTCTGCGAAGCCAATCGATTGCGATCCGTTGCTGACCTGCAAATCCTGAGTGGCCGCACGAGCACGCAAAAGGCTGCGAATGCGCGCCAATAATAAGGTGTCTTTGAACGGGTGCGTCAGAACATCATCCAGCCCGTCCTTTAACGCCCGCAGCCGGGCGTCCCGGTCATTTTGCGCGGCAATCGCCACGACCGGAACGTCGTCAAGGCCGGGTTCCTTCACAATCGCCTTCTTCACATCCGCAGCCGTTCCATCCGGCAACGTCTGAGCCGTCAGAACCAGATCCGGTTGCGTACGCCGCACGAGCGCGGGCAACCCTTCAAGCTTTTCGCCCTGCACCACGTGATACCAGGCCGCCGTCAGCTGTACCTTCAGCATGATGCGATTGGTCGATACCCCGTCGAGGACAAGGATGGTTCCCTGCACAGACATAGTTGTTCACCGTTGATTGCATGCGTGAACAAAGTGTTTATGACTCTGGTTAACAAACCCTTTCCAAGACCGGATCTGACCCAAGTTTATGCCGATATCCTCTGATTCCGCCCAAACTCTTGCGCTGACGGCCCTGGCCTGGCTGGTCAGCAATGACGAGCTTTTGCCTGTTTTTCTGGGCTCTACGGGCGCATCGATCGAGGATGTCCGCGATCGGGCAAGCGATCCCGAGTTTCTGGCGTCGGTTCTTGATTTTCTGGTGCTTGACGATTCGTGGGTCATGGCGTTTTGTGACGCCAATTCACTCGCCTATGATCTTCCCGCCCAGGCAAGGGCGGTATTGTCTGGCGGCGCTGAGATACACTGGACATAGCCATATTTTCCGCAGGAGCACCGGATGCCGATAGATGCGATCATCTTTGACAAAGATGGCACGCTGTTTGACTTTGCAAATACGTGGGGAGGGTTCGGGCGCTCCATGCTGTTGCGCCTGTCCAACGGGGACGAAGATCGCGCCACCGAGCTTGGCCGTGTCATCGGATATGATTTCGAGCAAGGGAGATATACCGAAGACAGCATTGTAATCGCCGCCACGGTCGAGGAAATCGCAGAAGTCTTGATTGCCCATGTCGATGGCGTGACCTTACATGAGATCATCGATTTGATGAACTCTGAGGCCGCCTCGGCCCCGCAGGTGCCCGCCGTGCCATTGGTTCCTTTCCTGGAAGGTCTGCAAGATGCCGGAATCAAGCTGGGCGTTGCGACGAATGACAGCGAACATCCCGCTTTGCAGCATCTCGAATCTGTCGGGATAAGGGGGCATTTCGATTTCGTCGCCGGGTATGACAGTGGTCACGGGTTCAAGCCGGGACCGGGCCAGTTGCTGGCCTTTGCCGCCCATATCGGGGTCGAGCCATCTCGTATCGCGATGGTGGGTGACAGTCTTCATGACTTGCAGGCCGGGCGCGCGGCGGGGATGACCACGATCGGTGTTTTGACCGGTTTGGCCGAGGCCGATGCTTTGGCTCCGATGGCGGATGTGATTTTGCCTGATATCGGACATATTCCCGAATGGTTGGCCAAAATCTGATTTTCAAATCCGGGATTCGACAAAACGGAATGAAAAACCGACATATTCTGTCGCATACGGAGCGGCCATAGGCGTCTCTTCGGGGCTTGCTTGACGAAAGCAAGAACAGGAGGCACCGATGGCCGAGACCAAAACACGTAAGCGCCGCGGAGGAGGGCGCGCAGGGGCGGCTGCGCGCAGGGGCAGTGCAGCGATTGACCAGATGCCCTGGGATCCGCCGGTCAACATCGATCGACCCACAGAACCTTTGGATCAGGCCGGCATCGAAGCGATCCATGAAGGGGCGATGCGCATCCTCGAAGAGATCGGGATCGAGTTTTACAACGAAGAGGCAATAGGCATCCTGCGCGAAGCCGGTTGCACCATCAACGGCGACAATGTCCGCATGGGGCGGGACTTTGTCATGGAGATGATCGCCAAGGCTCCCAGCCGGTTTTCGATCACCCCTCGCAATCCGGATCGCAAGATCGAAATCGGCGGGAAGAACATCCTGTTCGGCAACGTCTCTTCCCCGCCGAATTACTGGGACATGGAGATCGGGAAAAAAGTTCCGGGCAATCGCGAGATGTGCCGGAACCTTCTGAAGCTGACGCAATACTTCAATTGCATCCATTTCGCGGGCGGATACCCGGTCGAGCCGGTCGATATCCACGCCAGCGTTCGCCATCTGGATGTACTGTACGACAAGCTGACCCTGACCGACAAGGCCATGCACGCCTATTCACTGGGCAAGGAACGCGTCGAAGATGTCATGGAAATGGTGCGCATCGCAGGAGGGTTGAGCCATGAGGAG
Source organism: Ruegeria sp. HKCCE3926 (assembly GCF_017872515.1). Taxonomy (NCBI): domain Bacteria; kingdom Pseudomonadati; phylum Pseudomonadota; class Alphaproteobacteria; order Rhodobacterales; family Roseobacteraceae; genus Ruegeria; species Ruegeria sp. HKCCE3926. The sequence continues at coordinate 489,158 of NZ_JAEDOU010000001.1, forward strand.
TTCGAGGCCGCGCCGCGCATGTATACCAATATCAACTCTACCTCGCCGCTGAAACACGATCACCCGATGATCGACGGGTGTCTGCGCCTGGCGCGGCGCGGTCAAGCGATTGTTGTCACGCCCTTTACGCTGGCGGGTGCGATGGCCCCCGTAACCATGGCAGGCGCCGTGGCGCAATCCTTGGCCGAGGCGCTGTGCGCCATTGCGCTGTTCCAATACGTGCGCCCCAGTATTCCCTGTGTGATCGGTACATTCACGTCGAATGTGGATATGAAATCCGGCGCGCCCGCCTTTGGAACACCGGAATACATGCGTTCGACCCAGATGACCGGCCAGATGGCGCGGTTCTATGGTTTGCCCATGCGGTCTTCGGGTGTTTGTGCGGCAAATGTGCCGGACGGGCAGTCTGTGTGGGAGACTTCGAACTCGCTTTGGGCCGCCGTGCAATCGGGCACCAATATGGTCTACCACGCAGCCGGTTGGCTTGAGGGCGGTCTGATCGCCAGCCCGGAAAAGTTTATCATGGATTGCGAAATCCTACAGCAAATTCAACGCTATATGAACCCCGAGTTGACCGCCACAGGGCCGGACGAGATTGCACTGGATGCGATCCGGGCAGTCGGCAATGACGGTCATTTCTTTGGCATTCAGCATACGCAGGATCGCTATACCACGGCCTTCTATCAACCCTTCTTGAGTGATTGGAAAAACTATGAAGGATGGGAGGTCGCCGGCGGCATCTGGACGGCAGAACGCGCGCATCACATGTTCAAGGAGATTATCTCGAGCTTTGACGCCCCCCCGATCGATGAAGGCATTCGCGAGGAACTGGCCGCTTTTGTCGAACGCCGCAAAGCGGAAGGCGGCGCGCCCACGGATTTCTGATCGGACAGGTGGTCTCGAGCTGATACTCGGTTGAATTCGCTATAACTCAGGGTGGATTTTGGCTATTTGTTAAGGTTTTTCCGGCCACAGTGCACAGGACACCAAACTGGGGCATCTGATGCATGGTCTGATCAATCGGGCGATACAGTCCTTTGTCTGTGCGACCTACGGGCGATCCTGCTGGTTGCGCGTGACCGAAGCCGCGCGGCTGGGGTTTGTCGAGTTCGAGGCCATGCTCGTCTATGACGATGACATGACGTCCAAGGTAATGGAGGCGCTGAGCGCAGACCTTGATCGACCGCCAGCCGAAGTCTTTGAGGACCTGGGAACGTACCTCGTATCTCATCCGAATATGGAAGGGCTGCGCCGCCTTCTCAGGTTCGGCGGTGTCAGCTACGTGGAATTTCTTCATTCGCTCGACGATCTGGCGGACCGCGTGCGGCTGGCCGTGTCTGATTTGACCCTGCCGGCCTTGGAATTGAGAGAGCTGTCAGCCACGGAATTTCAGCTGAGTTGCTCTCCAGGCCTGCCAGGGTATTCCAATGTCATGGTTGGGGTCCTGCGCGCAATGGCGGATGACTATGGTGCGCTGGTGATGCTGTCACACGAGGGGCAGCAGCAAGGCAGTGATGTCATTTCCATCATGTTGGTTGAAAGCGCTTTTGCCGAGGGGCGGCATTTTGATCTGGGGGCTCGGAACGGATGACAGACACCCAAGAACTGGCTGGTCTACTGGAAACGCTTTGCCCGATGTTCCTGTTGGTGGACCAAAATGGGCATATTCGGCAGGCAGGTCCGACCCTGCAAAAGTTGCGACCTGAACTGCCGCTGGTGGGGCAGGGATTTCTGGATGTGTTTGAACTGATCCGCCCCAGAACGATCACCACCATTCCCGCCCTGATGTCAATGGCGGGGGCGAAGCTGCATCTGAGGTTTCATGATGAACCCCGCACAACCCTGAAAGGCTTGGTCGCTCCTTTGCCGCATTCCGGTGGTGCGGTCATCAATCTGTCATTTGGCATCTCGATTTTGGATGCGGTGCGGGACTATGCGCTGACAAGTGCGGATTTCTCGGGCACGGATCTGGCGATTGAGCTGTTGTATCTGGTCGAAGCCAAATCCGCCGCGATGGAGGCATCCCGCTCTCTCAACCTTCGGCTGCAGGGTGCGATGCTTGCAGCCGAAGAGCAGGCCTTTACCGACACATTGACCGGACTGAAGAACCGCAGGGCGATGGATCACTTGCTCGAGCATTTGATTTCGGGAAATTCCACCTTCGCGCTCATGCATCTGGATCTGGATTTTTTCAAATCTGTAAATGACAAGCTGGGCCATGCCGCGGGTGATTTCGTCTTGCAGCAGGCCGCCCGCATCATGCAACAGGAGACACGAAGCAACGACACTGTGGCCCGGGTCGGCGGGGATGAATTCGTCATTGTTTTTAAGGATCTGACTCGGGAAGATACTCTGGCCTGCATTGCTGGGCGTCTGATATCAAGGTTGAATGAACCGATGACGTTTCAGAATCAGAGTTGTTCGATCTCGGCCAGTATTGGCATTGCCTTGTCCACGCAGTTCGACTGCCCCAACGCCGCCGACATTCTTCACGCAGCAGACTTGGCCCTTTATCAGGCCAAGCGCGACGGCCGGTCTTGCCATCGCATGTATTCAGCGTTGAGCAAGGCGCAAACCTGAATTCGTTCAGAAAACACGATGGGCACGTATCGGGGCTTCAGGCTGAATCGAATGCCGCATTTATATTTTTCGCAATCTGTTGCCGGATCGGAGGCAACTCTCCCACCACCGGCAGGACCACGCCTGAAAACCCCGCGCGATCCAGCTCTTGCGGGACGTCTTCCTGCACATGCCCTCCGGCACAAGCAAAGAACGGAAGGCACAGCGCCTGATCTTCGGTACCGTTTGCAGCGTCAGATATGGAAGGTGGCTCTTCGACGAAACCGACGCGAACGGATTTGAACGCCACCAGTCCCGCAAGCTGTTTCGCAAACTGCAACGCCACGGTCGACGGGTTCCGGCTGCGCCCGGAACCATGCGCGGCAATGACCAGATCGGTGGACCGAGCGGCCCAGTGTTTGTCGGACAATTTCGATCGCAGGGCCTCTGCGGTCAGGGCCGGCAGGTCCGGGTCAATTCCAAGCGGGTCCAAAATCCGTGCCGGATGGTGCCCAAGCCGTTTGGGTAGAGCGCTGGTGACAAACCACCCTTTTGCCATGAAAAGTGGATAGATGACCGAGTTTTCGGGCGCGCGGTCAAGCTTCGCCTCCAACGCACCCGGCGCTGCCAGAGTGGCCGAATCCACTGCTATATGCCCGATAAGCGCGTTGACCTTGGCGGCGAATGCCGCAAGTGCAGCTTCGGCCGGTTCCGGGTCTGACGGTTGGCCATGAGCGACAATTATGGCATGTGACATGCGGATCTCCTGCTGCGTTGCGCGATAGGTGTTTCACATTAACCTGAAGTCAACACCTCAGTTAGCCCAGAAGTGTCAGCCATAGCCAGACGGTCAGAATGGACGAGGCCGTTCCGATAAGTACCGCCGACGCTGCGACCCGTTTTGCGCGACCATACATGTTGGCGAAGATATAGGCGTTGAAACCCGGAGCCATGGCGGCATTCAAAACCCCCGACCGAAACAGATCCTGCGGCAGGCCCGTGGATTTGCCGAACACCCACACCAGGCTGGGATGCAGCATCAAAGAGATACAGCAAACATACGCAATGGTGCGCAGGTCGCCCTCGGGCTTGTATTTGACCAGCACACCGCCCAACGCAAACAACGCCCCGGGCAGGGCAGCACGGGTGATCAACCCCAGTGCTTCGTCGACCACCGCAGGGATTGCCAGGCCGGACAGGTTGACTAGAAACCCAAGGGCGATACCAAGGATCAGCGCGTTCTTGAACATTGCAGACAATACAGACCGTGCCATGCGCATGCCACCATGACCGCGATTTCGCACGACCTCCATCACCGTGATCCCGACGCCGTAACAAAACGGAGAATGGAAGGCGATGATCGCGTAGTTGCCGGTCAGGTTCTCGGGCCCATATGCGCGTTCGGTTATCGGCAAACCCAACAGGACAGAGTTTGAGAACAGGCAACAAAACCCGATGGCAACGCAATCTTCCCAATCGCGCCCGAAAATGATGCGTGCGCCGAACAGACCTGCTGTGAAACACAGGGCGGCAGCGGAATAGAAACTGGCCAAAAGCCGGGGGTCGAAACTGGCGCTGAGGTCCAGATGCGCGATGGCCAGGAACAAAAGGCAGGGAATCGCAAAGCCTTGGGTGAACTTCATCAGCCCATCGACATGCGCTTCTTTGAAGTACCCCGTGCGTGTTGCCGTATACCCGGCCCCGATTACAAGGAAAACCGGAAGAATGACGTCGATCAGGCTTTGCAGCATGTGGCCCCCGTGCGACGGGCCTGCTGCGATATCATGCGGGCGACGGGCAGCGGCCTACTGCGACTGATGGATCACCATCCCGTCGAAGGCGGGGGTGATGTGGTCGGGGGTTTCAGCATCGACGGTGGCATAATCGAGATCGATATGCATGTTGGTCAGAACCGCGCGCTTCGGTTGGAGTTCTTCGATCCACCCAAGCGTCTTTTCCAGATGCGCATGCGTTGGATGAGGCGAGCGGCGCAGGGCATCGATGACAAGGCAGTCCAGCCCTTTCATTTCGGGCCAGGCGTCGTCGTAGATCTCGGCGACATCCGGAAGATAGGCGAGTTGCCCTATGCGGAATCCAAGGGAATCGATCGAACCGTGATTCACTTTGAAAGGACGCAACGGAATCGGGCCGCCGGGGCCGTCGATTTCAAATGGACCGTCGATAGACTTGAGCTCCAGTATTGGAGGATAAGGGGAGCCTTCCGGCTGAATGAACGCGTATCCAAACCGCCCCAACAAGGCGTTCTGGGTGTCGCCATCCGCCCAAACGGGAACGCGGGTTTTCATGTTGAACACGATCATGCGCAAGTCATCGATTCCATGCACATGGTCTGCGTGAGAGTGCGTATAGACGACCCCGTCCAACCGCCCTGTACCTGTATCCAGCAACTGGCTGCGCATATCTGGCGTTGTGTCGATCAGAACCGAGGTTGTCCCATCTGGCCCGTCGCGTTCGACCAGCATCGAACAGCGGCGCCGGATGTTCTTGGGGTTCGCAGGGTCACAATCGCCCCACTGACCGCCCAGCCGCGGCACGCCGCCAGAGGACCCGCAGCCCAGAATTGTAAATCGGAAGCCGGTCATGCGGCGGCCTTGTCTGATGTCGCTTTGGTAAACAGCCGGTCGAAGTTCGCCTGTGTCTGGTCAGCAAAGGCGGCATAGTCCATGCCAAAGATTTCAGCCCCCTTTTGGGCCGTGTGCACAGTATAGGCCGGCTCGTTTCGTTTGCCGCGATAGGGCGGCGGGGCCAGATAGGGCGCGTCAGTTTCCACCAGAATGCGGTCCACCGGGGCGTTTGCGAAGATATCGCGCAACTCCTGGCTTTTGGGAAAGGCTGCGATGCCGGACATGGACAGATAAAACCCCAGCTCCAGCGCGGCCTTGGCCAATTGAGCAGACGATGAGAAGCAGTGCATGACGCAGGAATAGGGTGCGTTGCGATATTCTTCAGCCAGAATGCGGGCCATATCTTCATCAGCTGCGCGGGCGTGAATGATCAGGGGCAGCCCGGTGCGCTGGGCCGCTTCGATATGGATGCGCAGTGACTGTTTCTGCACTTCGGCACTGTCGGCGGTATAGTGGTAGTCCAAGCCGGTTTCACCGATACCGACGAATTTGGGATGCCGTGTCAGGGCGACCAGATCATCGACCGAGGCCAATGGCTCGTCCGCGGCGCTCATCGGATGTGTGCCGGCGGCATAGAAGACCGGCGCGTGGGCTTCGGCAATCGCACGGACGGCGGGTTCGTTGCGCAGTTTGGTGCAGATCGTCACCATCCGGGTCACGCCAGCCTGGGCAGCACGCGCGATGATGTCGTCCAACTGGCCTTCGAAATCCGGGAAGTCCAGATGGCAATGGCTGTCGGTAATCTGGGGGGTGTCGCTCATCTGTTCTGACCGGCAGTTTCCTGTATCTTGAACACCGTATCTAGGACCAGAGCGGCAGGGTCAAGGTTGACTGCCTGACCATGTCGCGCTCGGGCTGTGATCGTTGCGGCGACCTCGGCCCAGCGACGGGCTTGATTTGGCGATGCTGACAGACGCGCCAGTGTTTCACCCTCGTTGGGGGCGGCTTCAGGCAGCGGGGGCGTGCCCGTTGCCCCGGTCAGTGCCAGCCGTGACAGAGCGATGTCGATCAGGGTAAGCAAAAGTTCGAACCGGTCCGCCGCACCGCGCTGTGCTGCCGCTTCGGCCAGGGCCAGCGCGCGCTGGCGATCCATGCGGGGCAGGGTTCCCAGAATGGCGATCAGTTCGGTATAGATGTCCAGACCACCCAGATTGATCAAACGCACGGCGTCTCCGACTGAACCCGCTGCAAGCGCGGCAAGGTGTTCTGTCTGCGCGGGAATTTCGGTTTCCGTTTGTGACAGGGCGGCTTGCATGTCTTGCGCGTTCAGCGGGCCGAGGCGCAGCGTGCGACAGCGTGAACGGATGGTTGGCAACAGGCGCGAGGGTTGATGCGATACCAGCAAAAGGGTGGTGCGGGCAGGCGGCTCTTCCAGCATTTTCAGCAACGCGTTGGCGGCGCTGACGTTCATTTCGTCTGCTGAATCCACGATCACGACGCGGCGGCCGCCGTCCGCGGAGGACAGGCCAAAAAACTTTCCAAGCTTGCGGATGTCATCCACGACGATCTCACCGCGCAGCCGTCCCTGATCGTTCAGTGACCGGGTTATTGCCGCCAAACCCGGTTCCGCCCCGGCCTGAATGCGATGGGCCACCGGGTGATCGGGATCGATATCGAGCGTCTCGGGCGGAGGCGGCGCGCCGAACAACCCGCCATCCTCGGTCGGCGGAGTGGAAAGCAGAAATCTTGCAATTCGCCAGGCAAGGGTCGCCTTGCCGACACCGCGTGGCCCTGTCAGCAGCCAACCGTGATGCAAACGGTCCGAGGTGTAGGCGGTCAGGAATGCCTGTTCAGCCGCGTCCTGGCCAAAAAGCCGAACGGTTTCGCGCGGATGTGGTGCGCCCTGCACCTGATCCGGAGAAGGGATATCGTCGCTCATCGTCTACCGCAGTGCTGCCTGGACGATTTCTGTCACATCCTGCGCAACGCTGTCCATGTCCCTGTTGCCATCCACGATGTGAAACCTGTCGGGGAACTCATCGGCCAGCGCCAGAAAACCGGCACGCATTTTCTTTTGTAAATCCGGGCCAAAGTCCTCGAAACGTTCTTCGGTGCCTTGTCGCCCCTTGGCGCGTGCCAGGCCCGTTTCGGGGTCCATGTCGATCAGCAGCGTCATGTCCGGTTCGCGCCCGATCATCAGGCTGTGCAACTGATCCACCAGATTTCGCAGGTCACCCCGGGACAAGCCCTGATACATACGTGTGCTGTCAGCAAAGCGGTCGCAGATCACAACCTTCCCTGCCTCCAGAGCCGGCTCGATTGTACGCTCCAAATGGTCGCGGCGGGCTGCTGTGAACAGCAGAATCTCGGTCTCGGCCGACCAGCGATCCGGGTCGCCCTCCAAAACCAAACTGCGAATTTCCTCGGCCCCCGCGGAACCGCCGGGTTCGCGCGTCAGTACCACCTCGTGACCCTGCGCGCGCAGATGTTCCGCCAGCATCCGTGCCTGTGTTGACTTGCCTGAACCGTCAATGCCTTCGAAGGTCAGAAATAACCCCGCTTTCGTCACATCGACTCCAGCGGGTTGTTGATCACGTCTTTCAATACGATACCGCCGACGGTCAGCATGCGCACCACAAACCCGCCAATCGCAACATCTTCGGCTGCCACCAGCGGGCGCCGGATTTCCGGCAGCCCTTCGGGCTTGATAACCAGTTCGGCCAGCTGCTGACCTTTTTTGACGGGCGCGTTGATCGGGCCGTCATAGACCACTTCGGCCTCGACATTCTGAGTGCCCAGAACCGGGAACAGCACATTCAGATCACCTTCGGGAACAAGGCCCACGGTCTTTTTCTCGCCCATCCACAGTTTGGCTTCGGCTATCGGCGTTTCCGCAGTGGCAACTGTCCTCTCGACAAAATTTCGAAACGACCAGTTAACCACGGCCTCAGCCTCCTCTGCCCGTTGGCCGGTGCTGTCAAGCCCCGTCAGCACAAAGATCACACGCCTGTCGCCTTGTTTGGCGGACCCGACAAGGCCATAGCCCGCTTCTTGCGTGTGGCCGGTTTTCAGGCCATCTGCGCCGATATCCAGCCGCAGCAACGGGTTGCGGTTGCGGGCGTTCGAAGGCGCGCGGCCATCGAATTCGAAAACTTCTTCGGCGAAAAGGGGATAGTATTCCGGAAAGTCAGTGATCAGCCGGTCTGCAAGAACGGCCAGATCATGAACTGACATCATATGCCCGGCGGCGGGCCAGCCGTTTGAATTTGCGAAGTTCGAATTGTTCATGCCCATCTGCTTGGCCCGCTGGGTCATGTATCGCGCAAACCCTGCTTCGGTGCCATCCGGGCTGAGCGCTTCGGCAATGACGACGCAGGCGTCATTGCCCGACAAAACGATAATGCCGCGCAGCAGATCTTCGACACGTACGCGATCCTGCGTATTCAGGAACATCGTCGAGCCGCCATAGCTCATCGCGTGTTCCGAAACAGGTAGAGTTTCGTCCAGCGTCAAGCGCCCGTCCCGCAATGCTTCGAACGCAACATAAAGCGTCATGAGCTTGGACATCGACGCAGGCGGCAACGGTTGGTCGGCTTCTTTCGACAGCAGCACGGTACCGGTGGTTTGGTCGATCACGTAAGCCGCGTGGGCGGATGTATCAAAAGCCTGGGCCGGTATCGCCAGAACGGCAAGCCCAAGAGCCAGAACAGATGTTCGTATTGAGGACAGCATGTTAAGCCTCCCTGAATTAGTCGGTTACCGTGAACGCATCTTTGAAGCCAAGGTCTTTCACGTCCTTTTGAAAGGCTTTGCGCTCGGCCCTTGTTGCGGCGGGGCCTACCAGCACGCGCCACACTGTACTATTCGCTGTTTTCAGTTCTCGAACAACCGTAGGCATTCCGTTGCGACGCGCCTTTTGGGCTGCTGACTTGGCGTTTGCCTCAACGCTGAAGGTTCCAATCTGTACATACGGCTTGCTCAAAGACGTCGTCGATGTCGCGGCGGCGGCAACAGGCGTGGCGTCTGACGCATCTATTGCTGCTGCGGCCCCTTCTACCGGGTCCAGCGGTGTTTCGGTGATCGCGGCAGGGTCTTTCTTTTGCCACCATTTCCGCTTGGCAGGTTTTTCGGCAGGGGGTGTGACCGGTGCATCCGACAAAGAGGGCGACGCCACGGCCGCAGCGGCTTCGGCGGCTACGTCTGCGCTGTCGGTCGCTGTATCTGCCGCGGCCACGGCAGTTCCCGCAGCCGCAGCTGTGGGGGCTTTCTTCTGCCACCATTTCCGCTTGGCGGGTTTATCGGCAGGTGCTTCGACCTGATCGTCGGCTGATGTAGGCGTCTCGGCATCTTCGCTTGCGGGCTCGACGTCCTCAGCCGTTTCATCGGATGAACTGGCTGCACCGGCTGCAACCGCAGTCGTACCAGCCGCGGCGGCGGCTGGTTCCTTTTTCTGCCACCACTTCCGTTTGACCGGTTTTTCCGGCTCTGCGGACGCTTGCGTGTCGGAAGCTCCATCAGCAACCGCAGCCGTGGTTTCGGCGGCCGATTCTTCTGCTTCTGGCGCATCTTCCGACGACGGTTCTTCCAGCTTTTCCCGGCGCAGTGCGACGACACTGACTTTTGTCGGCGCCCCCGCAAGCATTCCCAGCTCTTTCGCGGCAGCGGACGAGACCTGAAGCGCAGGCCCGGGCAGGTTGCGCTCGCGCCGGAACAGGGCGCCGGTCACCGATTTGTTGTTGGACGTGTTTTTGATCACGACACGTTCAGGTTGGGACGCATCCGGGTGCGCAACCCATATCCCGCCAAGAGACGGCCGGCCATCCCAAAGCCCTGCTTCGGTTGTCTGAAAAACCTCAGGGGCCTCGATATCACGCTGAGAGCCGGTGGCCACCTCGGGCAGGAGTTCCGTCTTGCCCGAATTGTCTTCCGGTTTTTCAGCCGAGTCAGAAGTTGACAAAACCTCTTCGCATCCGGCCAGTATCGTCAAAGTCAACGCCAGATACGCCAGCCGTTTAGGCCCCGGGCGTGTCTCGATCGCTCGCTTCATCTGCTTTTCCCTTGCCTGAAGGGGTTTCGTTTTCCGAACCCCACTGCCGGTCTGCTGGTTCTGGATGCCAGCCTGTTGCGGTCTTTCCTGCGGATCATAACGTGGCTGAAGTGTCATGGAAAGACCGCTGCACAGGCTTCGGCAAGATTTCCCGATTTCGACTTGCCTCTGGTCGAACTTCGCCTTAGACCCTGCTTTCGACGGGGAGGTGGCAGAGTGGTCGAATGCGGCGGTCTTGAAAACCGTTGGGCGTGAGAGCGTCCCCAGGGTTCGAATCCCTGTCTCCCCGCCACAAAAATGGCAAATCCGACCACACGCTGACCACGTCCCGTATTTTACGAACCTACGGTTTCTTCAGAAAATTCCCATGTCTGGTTCGTGTTCTAGTCCCCGCTTGGTCTGAGCATGCTTTGCGAGTCGCTTTTCGCCGGCACCTTTCGAGTGTTCTTGAGCCATGGAGAAATTTCTTTGTGACCTGTGGTGGACGCAATCTGGTGGTCAGTACATCCAGCCTCGGCCAATTCGCTTGCTGCGCTGTATCGCAGGCAATATCGACATCTACAAAGACCGCCCCGAATGATCACCCGAAATGGGGCTGGGGCAGGGGAGGCGGGCAGGCGCCTCAACAATCGACGCGGCCATTCTGTATGCGCAAGCTTGGGCCGTGTCACAAACATCGCGCAGTTAGAACCTCCACGGCGTCGTCAAAGGTTTGGGTGCTCTTCTCGACCCGAGCCGTCAGATGAGCGCCTTCCAGCAAGGCCAATGCCGCGCGTGCTTCTGCTTTCGGATCCTCAACGCCCGTGATCGAATGATCTGTTTTGCCAAGCGCAAAGACATTCTCGATCCACCGGGTCAACATGCGCCGGAACTCGCGGATTTTGTCGGTGACCTCATTTGACAAGCTTTCCCGGCTGATGATCAGCGACACACATAAGCATAGGGTTTTTCCGTCGTTCAAAGCCGCGCGATACAGCGCGATCAGTGCACGCATGCGCGCGCCCGCCGTTTCGCAAGTTTCCTCGATCTCGACGCAGCGTCCGGTAAGCTCGGTATGGTAGCGTGTCATCAAAGCTGCAGAAAGCGCGGCTTTGGTCGGGAAGTGATAGTGGATCGATGCCTTGCGGATGCCCACATCATTGGCAAGGTCGGCATAGCTGAAGCCGTCGAAGCCTTTGCTGCGTACGGCAAATTCGGCAGAATTCAGCAAAGCGGTTTTTGTGTCTATTTCCATGCCACGTTCATCCTATTTGCGCTCAACAATGCCGCGGTGTTTTCTGCCGCTTCCAATGCACCTTCCAGATATCCCCCAAATTGCGCGGCTGTTTCGGTGCCACTGAAGATGATCCGGTCTTCCCAGATCCGCGTCATGGCCTTGGGCATGCCGTATTGCGGATGGGCATGTACGGGCTGAAGATCCAGGTTGGTTGCTGTGAAGCGATCAAACGCCCAGTCTTTTAACAAAAGCGCATTGGGGCTGGTCGCCTTGCGCCCGAACAATCGCCCCAGCTGAGCCAGAACCTGCTGCCGCAACGCCCCTTCATCCCGGCGAGCTTGCGCAGGGATGCCGATGAAACCGAACAGCGCGAAGGGACCACCGCTGGCAGGCGACGCGTCGTGGATTTCCACCATGGGACCGCGCCGGCTCATAGCATCCCCTGACAATCCGTCTTTGCGCCAGAACGGAGTGTCATAGACCGCAACTGCTTTGGCCTGACCGGCCATCCAGGTCGCGATGTGCCGCATGGCTGACAACGTGCCATCGGGCAGGGCGGGCTCATAGGTCAACTCGGCCGCGATACGTGGGGGCATGGCAAGTACCACACGGCTTGCCCAAATATGCTGTCCAGATTGCGAGGTGACCCGAACTCCGCCTTTGGTGCGGGCCAAGGCGGTGATCTGTGTGGACAGGTGAATTGCTCCATCCGGCAACCGTGCCGACAGCGCATCCGTCAAAGCAGCGAGCCCCCCGACCAGACGATAAGACCCTTCCATGGATGAAAACCCGCGGCCCCGCACAACACGGCCCTGTTCATCTTCGAAGCTCAGCGCGCCGGAACTGAATTGGTCAAACCGGTGCAGGCCCAGTCGGTCTGTCAGCGCTGCGATACGTGGCTGCCCGGGCCAGAACCAAGCCGGACCCATGTCCAGATGGGCGCGCCCCTGAAGCTCGGTTAGAATGCGCCCGCCCAGACGGCTGCGCGCCTCAGCAACCAGCACCTCCTGACCCTGATCCACAAGCTGTGTCGCCAGGCCAAGCCCTGAAAGTCCGCCACCGATGATGAGCGTATCAGTGCGCATGGGTCAAACCCCCTCAGTTGAAGGACGCAGGTCCAGCTTTTGGGCCCAACTCGACCGGGGTTGTTGCGCCAGGGTTTTGTTCAGACATCGGTTACACCGCCGGCGGTTGGGCGTAAGGCAGGTGGCCTGTCTTCATCCAGACCTTGGCCCCGTCCGCCCCAGCAACGGCCGTCAGGCTGTGGCCTTCAGGCAGGCGCAGCCAATCGTTTTTGACCAGTTCGTCCCCGCCTTCGGTGACCGACCCGTCGATGATCAGAACCTCGATCCCGCCGGGGGCGTCCGAGCGCAGCGTCGCGCCCGCGTCCAGATGGGCGTAGGTCACGATCTCGCGCGCATCCTCATGCAGGACTGCGGTGGCGATACCGTTTGCGGGTGCGCGCAGCTCATCCACCATGTTTTTGCGAAACTGGGTTCGGTCGTTCAGGTCGAACTGCCAAAGCTTGACGAAGATCGTGCATCCCGGTTCCGACCCCGGTGTGTGTTGCGAGGTTGGCGGGTTGCGCACATAGGTCCCCGCCGGATAGTCACCATGTTCATCCTGAAATACACCGTCAAGGACAATGAACTCCTCGCCACCCGTATGGGTATGGGCAGAGAAATGACTGCCCGGCGCATAACGTACGATAGTGGTGGCCCGTGCGACCTCGCCTCCGATCCTGTCCAGCATCCTGCGATCCACACCCTTCATGGGTGAGGCCTGCCATTCCAGCTGGTCCGAGTGAACGACAACGCGGTCAGAGAAGTCCGAATTGATTTCCATGGGGTCAGTTCTCTTCCTTGGTTGCAGCAAGGATGACTATCTACCAGTAGGTAGGCAAATGCCAACTGAAATGTTGGTATAGGCGACACCTTACACAGAGTGTTGAACGGTTTCTTGTCAGTGTGGCTTGGTTCCACGGTTAGGTGACGCAATTGCCGGGAAGAAGTGCCACGCCTTTTTTGGGGGCGGGTGCGATACGCAAGATCAGGCGCATTAAGTATCTGAATGATATCAATTGCTTCGTGCGAAAGGACAGCTTCACCACCCGTTTCGAAACTGGTTGTGCCTTCTGCACGGGGCATTTCGGTGCTCAAGAAACCAGCGGGTATTTTCGGATTCTGAGGTTTCGGAGGGGCAATGTTGAATTGCAGGAAGTCGAAACAAACTTGCGAAAATACCGCATTCAAGAGGTATAAAAACGTATTCCTTGAAGGGCAGCGCATCCGCATGCTTCACTTTTGGAGCCATGTAAGCCTGTGATTTTGCTGGCCCAAAAAAACCCGAAAGGCACGGCCTTTCCACACAAAAAAACTTAGCGCACCACTACCCGAGAGGGTGAGAAAAACAAGCGCGGAAACGACCCAACACGGAGATATCAGATGAAAAAAACTGCAACGCTACTTGGAAGCGCGTCTTTCGCGATTGCCGGGCCGGTCATGGCCGCGGATATCGTGATCGGTGTGCCCAACTGGGCCTCGGTGAACGCCACGGCACATATTCTTGAGGTCGTGATCGAAGAGAACCTCGGCCTGGACGTGGAATTGCAAAACGGCACCAACCCGATTGTCTTCGAGGCCATGGACAGCGGTTCGATGCATGTCCATCCGGAAGTGTGGATGCCCAATCAGCAAAACCTTCACGATACCTATGTCAAGGAAAACGGCACCGTCGTCATGAACCAAAACCCGGTTCAGGCGGAACAGGGCATGTGCGTGCCGACCTATATCGCGGAACAGTACGACATCAAATCGATCGATGACCTGAGCGACCCCGACAAGGTTGCGATTTTCGATACCGATGGCAACGGAACACCCGAGGTATGGATCGGTGCGCCGGGTTGGGCGTCGACCGTTGTCGAGAAGATCCGGGCCAAGTCCTATGGCTATGACCAGATCTTCGATTTGACGGAATACGAGGAAACCATCGCCTATGCCAATCTGGCAAATGCGACCAAAGCGGGCGACCCGTGGATCGGGTTTTGCTACAGCCCCCACTATATCTTCGTGACACAGGATTTGACGGTTCTGGAAGAACCGCCTCATGATCCGGCCACCTGGACAATCGTTCAGCCCACGGATGATCCGGATTGGTTGTCCAAGTCCGAGGCGTCCTCGGCCTGGAACGGAGCAACGCTTCACTTGCACTACGCCAAGGAACTGGAAGAGAGCTATCCCGAAGTGGCCGCCCTGTTCAACAACTACCAGATGACAGGCGACGATCTGAGCGCGATGGGTAAGGCGCTGGCCGTCGACAACATCGAAGCTGCGGATTTCGCCAAGGAATGGGTGGCTGCGAATGAAGACACCGTCATCGGCTGGCTGACCAACTAAATCACCACTCTTTGGGCCGTCGCGCAAAACCGCGGCGGCCTTTTTCTGTCGGGCAGGGCATCGCCCTGTGGGAGATAAATGGACGAACCTGTCGTAAAATTAGAAAACGTTTGGAAGATCTTCGGCTCGCGTGCCGAAGAGGCAATGGAAGCGGTCAGAAACGAAGGCATAGGCAAGCCGGAGGTTCTGGAGCGGTTCAACTGTGTTGTCGGCGTTCAGGGCGCCACGTTCGAAGTGCCGAGGGGTGAGATTTTCTGTATCATGGGGCTGTCCGGCTCGGGCAAGTCCACATTGGTGCGACACGTGAATCGATTGATCGAACCGACGGCGGGCCGGATCGAAATTCTGGGTCACAATGTTTCGAAACTGTCGGAATCCGAGTTGCGGCGCATTCGTGCCCAGCAAATCGGTATGGTCTTTCAGCATATGGCGCTGATGCCGCATCGTTCCGTGCGCGATAACGTGGCCTATCCATTGGAGATCCGAAAGGTGTCCAAGTCAAAGCGCTGGGCCGTCTCGGATCACGCGCTGAGCCTGGTGAATCTGACAGGTTACGAGGACCGCCTGCCCAAAGAGCTTTCGGGCGGGATGCAGCAACGCGTGGGGATCGCGCGGGCGCTGGCTTCGGACCCGGAAATCCTGTTGATGGATGAACCTTTCTCTGCTCTGGATCCGCTGATCCGCCTGCAATTGCAGGACCAGTTCAAAGCACTTGTGGCGCAGCTCAAAAAGACCACGCTGTTCATCACCCACGATCTGGACGAGGCCATTCGGATCGGCCACCGGATTGCGATCATGAAGGATGGCGTCATCGTACAGATCGGAACCCCCGAAGACATCGTCATGAACCCGTCCGACGATTACGTGCGCGAATTTGTTCAGGGCATCTCAAAACTCAAACTGGTCAAGGCGCATTCCATCATGGAGCCTTTGGACAGTTATTCAGGGCCACTTGACGGTGCGCCCCGAGCCGACGAGGGCGCGGATCTGGATCAGCTGATCGACCTAGCCGTGAATTCTGATCTTCCGGTCGTCATCACGGATGCGGGTATCGATGTGGGTGTCGTGACCAAGCCGCGCCTGTTGCGCGGTATCCAGGGGGGCAAAAATGACTGATGCTGCAACAGAGATGAAAGTAACGGCCGCCTCTGATATCGAGGTCGATCGCGAGGCCTTGGACCTTTCCATCAAAGAGTTCGCGGGTCCGAACGGTGACTACTATGTCAATGCGTTCCACAAGATTCATGATGCAACCAGCGCGATTCCCAACACGTTCAACACGTGGGCCGCGGTGCTGGGGCCATTCTGGTCTGCGTCACGCGCCATTTGGGGCATGTTCTGGACCTTTCTGATCCTTGAGATCATCGCGTGGGTCCAGATCGGCAGGGGCGCGTGGGGCAATCCCGGCGCGGATTTCGCCGAGCGCGCTGCGCGTCAGCAGGAACGTGCGGCCGAACTGTTGGCGCGCGCAGCGGATGCCACGGAACAGGCCGATATCGATCGTTTCACCAAACTGGCCGAGAACATACAAAAAGCAGCGGCCACAAGTCTGGAAAGGGCCGCCGCTGCTCAGTCCGAGGCGGCAGGAATCCTGATTACCGGGTTGTTGATGTTGCTGGTATTCAAATTGGTTCAAGGGTTCTATGCCGACCGCGTCTATGAAAAACAGTACTCGAACTGGCGTATCGATCCGGACAGCACGGAAAGCGGGCGTTCGACCCGTAATATTGTCATGGGTGCGATCCTTGTCGCAGCAATCGGACCTTTGATTGTGTACAAGTTCACCGTGAACGCATCCCTTCCATTGTTGGACGCGTTCCCGGAACAGCAAGTGTCTGCGATATTTCTTGGCGAAGGCAACGGCACGCTGTTTTCGAGCCTGGCAAACTGGATGGAGGCCAGGATTGATGCCGCGGCGGCGGCAGGCGGCGACATCTTTGACGGGATCGTGGCGGGCGTGCGATCGGTGCTTGATGCGCTGACGATTGCACTGATCGGGTCGCCCTGGCCGGTGGTCATGCTGGTCATCTGTGTGACGGCCTGGCGTGCGGCAGGACCAAGGGTTGCCATCTTCACCGCGTCTTCTCTGGCTTATATCGCATTGCTGGGGTATTGGGACGTGGCGATGGAAACGGTTGCTCTGGTCGGTGCGGCGGTGCTGCTTTGCGTCGTTTTCGGCATTCCACTGGGTATCTGGTTCGGCAAATCGCAGCGCGCGTATCGCGCGGCGGAACCGGTCCTGGACCTGATGCAGACGCTTCCCGCCTTCGTCTACCTGATCCCGATCATCGCCTTCTTCGGCACCGGCAACCCGCCGGGGATTCTGGCCACCATCATCTTTGGCATGCCGCCGGTGATCCGCCTGACGGCACTGGGAATGCGGGGCGTGCCTGAAAGCATCAAAGAAGCTGCCGTCGCCTTTGGCGCGTCGAAATGGCAACTGTTGAAGGATGTTGAAATCCCGCTGGCGCTGCCATCGATCATGACCGGTGTGAACCAGACGATCCTGATGTGCCTGTCCATGGTCGTGATCATCTCACTGATTGGCGGGGGCGGTTTGGGCAAGGAAATCCTCGAGGCGCTGCAATACGCGGCCAAGGGGCCGGGCCTGCTGGGGGGCTTTGCGATCCTGTTCCTTGCCATGGTCATGGACCGGATCGTGCAGGGCGCGTTCCGACGAGAAGACGAAAAACTCTGAACGCAAACGCCCCCGGTTCTGATCGGGGGCGCTTTTCTTTGATCCGAGGAAACCATGACAGATCCGTATGAACAATCGATGATGGACAACCTGTATTGGTGGGGCGTGCCCACACTGTTCCGGTGTCCCAATGTCGGGCCCGAAGGGCAGGATATCGCACTGGCGGGCGTGCCGCATTCGACGGGCAACGGCACGACCGAAAGGGACCAGCACCTGGGACCACGCGCGTTGCGGCATGTCTCGGCAGTACAACGCAGGGTGCATTCGGTCTTTGAAATTGATCCCTGGCAGAGTGCGCGGATCGCGGATGTTGGTGATGTGCCTTTTCCAAAGGCCAACGACAACGAAGATTGCATCGAACGCATCACTGAATTCTACAAGACCATAGACACGGCCGGAGCGCGCCCCGTTTCAGTCGGAGGCGACCATTCCATCACCGGTGGCATTGTTCAGGCCCTGGGTTGCGGCAAGCTTGCAGGCGGGCAGCCGGTCAGCTTTCTGCATCTGGACGCGCATACGGACGTCTTCACCAAGGTTGATCACTTTCTGGGGGCCAAGAAATCCGCGGCTCACTGGGGGGCCTATCTGGCTGATCAGGGGCAGGTGGATCCAACCCGGTCGATGCAGATCGGTCTGCGCGGCCATCCACGCAGTCTGGACTGGCTGCAACCGTCTTACGATTACGGGTACAATATCGTCACCATGCGAGAGTTCCGACAGCGCGGATTGCAGGACGTCGTGGCGCAGACCAAAGAGGTTTTGGGTGACCGCCCGGTTTACATCACCTTCGATCTGGATTGTCTTGACCCAACCGTCGCGCCGGCCGTGTCAAATCTGGAACCGGGTGAGAAGGGGTTTGACATCGATGAGGCGGTCGGCATCCTGCGTGCGGCGCGCGGTTTGAACATCATCGGCGGCGATGTCGTCTGCATGATGCCCACCAAGGACAACCCCAACAACATCACCGCGCTGACGACGGCGGCCGTGATGTTCGAGATGATTTCGATGATTGCCGAGAACGTCGCGCGGGCCTAGCGCCGCGCGTCGATCGCCTGTGCCAGAACGCAAAGCAGCTCGAACATCAGCGAGATGCCAAGCCACGCCGTTCCACCTTGGGGGTCGAATGGCGGCGACACTTCGACAAGATCGGCGCCAACAAGGTTCAGGCCGGACATCCTGCGAATGACCTGCTGGGCCTGAAAGCTGTTGGGCCCGCCGATTTCAGGTGTTCCCGTGCCGGGGGCGTAAGTTGGATCGACAAAGTCGATGTCATAGGTGCAATAGGTCGGCTGCATGCCAACGATATCGCGTACCTCGTTCATGACGTCGTCTATGCCCCGGTCGAACAGCTCTTCGACGCGAATGATGCGGATGCCCTGCGCCTCGCCCCATTCGATATCTACAGTGTTGTAGGCCGTGCCGCGGATTCCAACTTGTACAAAACGCTTTGGGTCCACCAACCCTTCCTCGACCGCGCGGCGGAACGGGGTGCCGTGGGTGAATTTGTGACCTCCGAAATAAGTGTCGAACAAGTCCGTGTGACTGTCGAACTGGATCAGGCCAACCGGACCCGAAGCGGCCAGGGCACGCAGGACGGGCAGGGTGGTCAGGTGATCCCCTCCGGCGGTCAATGGTGTGATGTTGCGGGTTCGAAGATCAGTGTAGAAACGCGTGACCCGATCCAGCGTGTCTTCTATGTCGACGGGATTGGGGGCGACGTCTCCTAGATCTGCGCAGTTCACCATTGAAAACGGTGCCACACCCGTAACCGGGTTCATCGCCCTGATCATCGTGGAATAATCCCTTAATTGCCGCGGACCATGCCGGGCGCCGGGGCGATTGGTGGTTCCGCCGTCCCAAGGGATACCGACGATGCCCAGTTCGACTTCCGAGATACGTTCGTGCGCCAGATCCAACATGGGCAGGCGCATGAATGCGGGTATGCCGGCAAATCGGGCCAGTTCCATGGCGGATACCGGTTGAAAAAATGAATCGGCCATGATGCCCCATCCTCTGCAAGTTTCCTCAGCGACCCTAACGGTTCAGGACCAGGCAGGAAATGCCCGCGGCTCTTCAAGACAGGATATGAAAACGCCGGCGGATTTCGGCGTCTTGTTCCGGGGTGAGATATTCGGGGTAATGCGTGCGCAACACCTCTTGAGCGGCGCGCCGTGCGGATGACCACGCATCCATCGCGCCATCGGTTTGCCAGGTGCGGGGCTCCTGACGATCGGCGAGTTTCGGATAGAAATAGTCTCGTTCCATGGCTTCATAGGTTTGCTCGCTGCCCAGAAAATGCCCATCGCCCAAAACCGAATGGCATATGGCGTCAAAGCCAAGATTGGCTTCGGTGACCTCGATCCCGCGCAACACGCGATACGTGTGCGAGTGCATTTCGTTGTCGAGAACGAAGGCCTCGAAGCTGACCCCGAGCAGAGATGCGGTCATGCCCGAGCTTTCATAGATCAGATTGCCTCCTGCCAGCGCTGCCGCCAGCGATGTGATGCCTTTTTCTGCCCCATGCTGGGCGTCGATGGCCTTGGCATCCGCCATCGAGGCGGCCACACCCGACGGCAAACCCAGCCAGTTCGTGATTTGCGCCGACGCCGCATTCAGGATTGCGGTCTCACCGCTGCCCCCTGCGAAAGAGCCGGTCCTGAGATCTACGATGAAGGGCCAGTTGGAAAAGATCATCGGAAAGCCGGGTTTGATCGCATTGACCATCACGAGACTGGCCAGCGTTTCGGCCAGTGACTGCGCCAGAAATCCGGCCAGAGTTGCCGGGGCGGTTGCGCCCGCCTGCGCGGCCGTGATGCAGGACATCGGAATGTTATGGCCGATGCATTCATAAACCACATCCACTGCATCCTCGCCGTATCGCATTGGCGAAATGATCGGACTTATATGCGCTTTCAGGAAGGGGCGTTTGGCGAATTCCCCGACCCCTCCGGCGACGATGTCCAGCATCTTGACGATCGGGCCGACATGTTCCGCCAACGTGAAAGACGTTGCCATTGGCTTGGTTGTGTTGCGTACCAAAGCGTAAACGGTGTTGACGTCCAGATCGAACACATCCGGGACATCGGTTGCCACGCAGCATCGGGTGAACCAACTGACATTGGCCAGCGTGTCCTGTAGCCGGGTGAAATCATGCAGATCGGCCAGGGTGGAGGGGCGATAAAGCCCACTGTTGATATCAAGGGTCTGAACCGCAGCACCGCCGGTGCCAAAATACACGCGGTCGCCACCCACCTCGATGGATCGTTTTTCATCCCGGCCATGAAAGGTAAAGCTCTTCGCGGCCGAGGCGATGGCCTGTTTGACCATTGAACGGGGAAAAACCAGCCGGTTCTGTTCCCGATCCTGGGCACCCGCCGCCCTGAGGTCGATCGCCAGCCTGTCCGGCACGTCTCCCATCCCCAGCTTTTCCAGCAAACGCAGCGCCGTGTCATAGATCTTCTCGATTTCCGATATGCTCAAGGGCTTGAATGCCCCGCCTTTCTGACCGGGGGGGCAAGGATCAATGACGGGCTTGGCCGCACGCTGTGCATGCCGTGCTTTGCGTCCGCTTCGTTTGATGCTGTCGGATGGCATGTGTTTTCGTCACCTAGCGTTTTCCTGCACCGTAGGACCCAAGTTGTCCCGGTATCAAAGAAGAAGTGCCGTTTTCAGAATCCGAAATCGCGGTTTCGATTTTCCGGCACCCGTATCTGCCCTGTTGTCTGCGCATCCCGTTATTCAGCAAGACTGGTGCCGAAGTTGAAGGAGCAATGCCATGAAGTCGCGTACCAGAGCCGTTGTGATAGGGGGCGGGATCGCCGGATGTTCGACGCTCTACCACCTGACCCGGGAAGGGTGGACCGACGTGGTTTTGGTCGAACGGAATGAACTGACCTCGGGCACGACTTGGCATTCGGCGGCGCAGGTCACCAATTTCGGCATGAACCAGACGATGGTCGGCCTGAAATCGCATTCGATCCGTCTGTACAAGGAGCTGGCTGACGATCCGGATTACCCGATCAACTATCATCACGCAGACGGTGGGATCCGTCTGGCCAACACCGAAGGGCAGATGCAGGGCTATCGTCACTTTGCGTCCATGGCGCGGGGGATGGACGTACATTTCGAGGTGATAGACGCGGATGAATGTGCCCGGAGACACCCGTTGATTTCGACCGACAATCTCATCGGTGGGCTTTGGGATCCGCTGGACGGCGACATCGATCCGGCGCAATTGTGCCAGTCCCTTGCGCGCCGGGCACGCAAGGCGGGCGCCGAGGTGTATCGAAATACGCCGGTGACCGCGCTGACACAGCACAGCGATGACACCTGGACCGTGCATACCGAGCACGGGGATATCGACTGTGATGTCGTCGTCAACGCCTGCGGCTACAGGGTCAACGAGGTCGGCGCCATGATGGGTGTTCATCATCCCGTGTCGTCCATGGAACATCAGTATTTCCTGACCGAAGAAATCGAGGCCATCCGGGATGCCGGACACCGGATGCCGCTGCTGCGCTGCCCGATCAGCGATTACTATTGCCGGCAGGAAAAGAACGGCCTGTTGCTAGGGTTCTACGAGCAGGGGTGCAAAACCTGGGGTATGGACGGGATTGATCCGAACTTCGTGAACGCATTGTGCCCGGATGATCTGGACCGCGTGACCGATGTGCTGGAAGGGGCCTTTGCGCGCATGCCCGCCTTGATGGAAGTTGGTATTCACACCGTGGTCAACGGACCGATCACCTATACCATTGATGGTGCCCCATTGGTCGGTCCGATTCCGGGCAAGCGCAACGCGTACTGCATCATTGGACTGCGGGCCGGGCTGGGTGAAGGTGGCGGTCACGGGTGGTTGCTGGCACAGCAGATCGTGCATGGCGATGCATGTTATGACACATGGTGCCTCGACCCGCGGAGGTTTTCGGGTCATGCCAATGTGGAACTCACCGCGCTCAAGGCGATTGAAGATTATCAGAACGAATTCAGGTTCCACTTTCCGCATGAACATCGCCCCGCGGGCCGACCCGCCAAAACGACCCCTCTGACGCCTGTTCTGGCATCCGAAGGGGCCGAGTTCACTGTGGTCAACGGATGGGAAAGGGTGGACTATTTCAAACCCGATCCCGATTTCTCGCCAACGCTCAGTTTCGATTTTGACGAAACCTTCGATTTGGTGGCCGCCGAAGTCGAAAGCATTCGAACCGGCGTCGGGCTTGCAGAGGTAAACGGGTTCAACCGTATCGAGATCACGGGACTGGACAGGCACGCATTCCTGGATCGGTTGTTTTGCGGGCTTGTTCCTCGGCGTGAGGGGCGTGTCGGGTTGGGATACCTGTTGAACGACCATGGTATGATCAAGGCAGAAGCGACGATTGCCAATCTGCCCGCCAGCCACAGGGGTCCGGCCCGCGTTTGGTATGGTTCCGCGGCGGCAAGCGAGTTTCACGACATGGATTGGTTGCGCCTGCATCTGCGCAGCGATGAGGACGTTCAGTTGCGCAGTCTGACAAATGATCAAACCATTCTGGTTCTGGCTGGCCCGAAGTCGCGTTCTGTCTTGTCAGCCTGCGCCAGAGGAGATTGGTCGGCAGATGCGTTCCCGTGGCTCAGCGTGCGCGAGTGCTTTGTCGGTATTGCTCCGGCGACGGTCATGAACCTGAGTTACTCGGGCGAGCTGGCCTATGAAATCCATGTTCCAAATGCCTCGCTCTATGCGGCCTATCTTGCCTTGCGCGAGGTCGGCGAAACGTACGGGTTGAAACTGTTCGGTGCCAGGGCCGTTGAATCCATGCGCATGGAGAAGAGCTTTTTGCACTGGAAAGCCGATCTGATCACCGAATTTGATCCTTTTGAAACCGGGCTGGATCGGTTTGTCCGACTGGACAAGGGCGTCTTCGTGGGGCGTGATGCCCTGTTGAGACGGAAGTCCGAAGGACAACGACGCAAGCTGGTCCCCTTGCGCATCGATTCAACCCTTGGCCCGGCGCATCCCGGCGCATCACTGATGCAGGATGATACTGTCGTTGGCACCATCACGTCGGGCGGATGGGGGTATCGCACGGAGCTGAATCTGGCGCACGCTTTCATTCATCCATCCCTGGCGCAGCTTGGCCGCGAAATGGAGCTGGACAGCTGCGGGAAACGGATTGGTGCGACGGTTATCAGCCCAAGCCCGTACGACCCGGATTTTATGCGAATGAAAGCCTAGAATCGACCGTTTTGATCAACTTCTTCATTGCCGCATGGGCAAAACTTTGCTTCGCTAGTTTCGAACAAATCGAAACAATGGTCGGTTGCCGTGTCCAAATCTCTGAGTCTTCGATGGCTGGAAGTGTTTCAGTTGATCGCCAAATCCGGATCGATTCAGCAAGTCGCATCAGAAACAGACTTGTCAATCAGCACGGTTTCGAACCACCTGCGCAGCCTTGAACGCGCGTTGGGGATTGAATTGGTCGACCATGGGCGTCGCCCGATGGGCCTGACGCCGGCGGGCGAGGTGTTTGCCCGCTATGTGCGTGAGGGTCTGACTGTGCTGAAGCGCGGTGAGGCTGAGATACGAACGGGAAACTGGCAGCATGCGACGGATCTGCGGCTGGCTTTGATCGATGACTTCGACAACCAGATCGCGCCCGACCTTGTTCGTTTTCTGGCGCAGGCTCTGCCGCGGTGCAATTTCCGCCATTTCACGCGCCCAAGCCACGAAATTCTTGCCAAACTTCAGGAACACAAGCTTGACGTGGGCGTCGCCACACGACCGCTGGGTCGTACCGAGGGGCTGATCGAATACCCGTTGATGAGAGACCCCTTCATCGTCGTGGTTCCCAACAAGTTCGAAGGATCCCCGGACGAGCTGTTCAACCCGGATGCCGATTTGCCATTGTTGAGGTATTCGCGTGACTATGTGATCGGCAAGCAGATTGAAACTCAACTGGCCCGAAGCAAGTTCAGCCTGCCCAACCGGTTTGAACTGGAGTGCAACCAATCCATCATCGGCCTGGTCGCGCAGGGCAGTGGCTGGGCAATCACGACCGCGGCGTGCTTTCACCGAACGCAGAGGTTTCACAACAGCGTAAAGGCCATGCCCTTTCCCGGCAGCAACTTCGTTCGCACAGTGTCGCTGTTTACAACCGAAGTATACCCGGCAACGACGTCGGAGCTGATCCAGAAGGCCATGAGCAAATTGATACGTCAGCATTTCACAAGACCGATGTGTGCCCGGCACAATTGGCTGAAGAATGAGTTCCGCACCATGGAGATAGAGGGCGTCTAGCCCAATCTGACCGGGTTGCCGAACAGCTGGTGGTTGAGGACGAATGCTCGGACGGCTTTGACTGGACAGGCCGTGCAGGTGTTTCGGAAAACCGGGCCGATGTTCAAATTGCGGTCTGCGCTGGTTCGGGTTCTTTCTGACGGGGTGTCGAATTCGTCTCGCCTCGGGCTCAAAGCGCTTTTAGTCTCTGAACGACAGGCAATTACGTCAACAGGAAGCCAAATGAGCTGGATCAGAACCATCCCCTTCGAGCAAGCCACAGGCAGGCTTAAGAAACTCTATGACCGCGTCACGGGCCCGGGCAACAATGTGGACAATATCATGATGGCGCATTCGTTGCGCCCGCATTCGATGGAAGGGCACATGGCGATCTACAAGGCGGTGCTGCATCACTCGGGCAACAAGACACCGAAATGGTTTCTTGAGGTGCTGGGCGTGTGGGTCAGCTCTCTGAACCGATGCGGATATTGCGTCGAACACCATTTCGCAGGGTTGCAGCGGTTGCTGGCCAACGAAGAACGGGGAAACGCGATCCGGGCGGCGATCGAAGCTCGCGATCCGGCCGCCGCGCCATTGGATGCAGCGCAGGTGGCGGCCATGACCTATGCGCGCAAACTGACCGAGGATCCGGGCGATCTGGTCGAAGCGGATGTGACGGCGCTGCGCACGGCAGGGTGGGATGATGGAGAAATCCTCGAGATCAATCAGGTCTGTTCCTACTTCTCTTATGCGAACCGCACGGTTCTGGGGCTGGGATGTTCGACGGAAGGCGACGAATTGGGTCTGTCGCCCAACAACTCTGACAACCCTGACGATTGGGGGCATAGATGAAGCCTGAAACAAGGGGATCAGCGATCCGGTGCGCCAAACGGGCGCCAGCTTTGGCCATGTTGGCCGAGGTCGATTAGACGATCCAATTGAGGATTCAGGCAAGGGCCGCTCGGGCATAGCTTGAAAAACGACGTTTGTATCGGACCCTTGTATCCAGTGCGGAATTTGTGGGTTTTTGAGGCATCAATTTGACCCCAATCAAAGCGCATCCATGGCCTCTCTGCTAGCTCCTTTCCGGGACAACAGAAAAGGAAAGATTTCATGGAAGCCATTGCTCGGGTCGAAACAAATTCAACTCAGGTCAAGACCGGGCCGACGCCGGTTGCAGACGTCGCAGAGCCCAGCCCTGAAAAGATCCGGCAGGCGTTTGAAAGCGGCAAGTACCCCTATGGCCGCAAGATGGCGCGGTCGGTGTACGAAGAACAGAAGGCCAAGCTTCAGGCAGAGTTGCTGAAGGTTCAGTTGTGGGCGCAGGAAACCGGGCAGCGTTTCGTTCTGCTGTTCGAAGGGCGCGATGCTGCCGGCAAGGGCGGTACGATAAAGCGCTTCATGGAGCACCTCAATCCGCGTCAGGCCAGGGTCGTGGCCTTGAATAAACCCACTTGGGAGGAAAAGGGGCAGTGGTATTACCAGCGCTATATTCAGGAACTGCCAACAGTTGGCGAAATGGTGTTCTACGACCGGTCCTGGTACAACCGCGCGGGTGTCGAGCGGGTGATGGGCTTCTGCTCTCCCAATGAATATCTGGAGTTCATGCGGCAGACGCCAGAGTTGGAGCGGATGCTGGTACGTTCGGGCATCCAGCTTTACAAATACTGGTTCTCGGTCACGCAGGAAGAACAGCAGCGTCGTTTCAAAAGTCGCGAGACGGATCCTCTGAAACAGTGGAAATTGTCACCGATTGACAAGGCCAGCCTCAGCAAGTGGGACGATTACACCGAAGCTAAAGAGGCCATGTTCTTTTACACCGATACCGCGGACGCGCCGTGGACGATCATCAAGTCGAATGACAAAAAACGCGCGCGGCTGAATTGTATGCGCCATTTCCTGTCGACGCTGGACTATCCGGGCAAGGATCACGACATTGTGGGTGAACCCGATCCGTTGATCGTGGGGCAGGCGCATCACGTGATTCACCGCTCCGAGCATATTCTGGGTACGACACTGCATCCGGACGCTCGTTAATCACGCCGGTGCCCGCCTGGACCGTGCAAGCGGGCACCGAGGTATCATGTTGACATTTTAGCGATCAT
This sequence comes from Ruegeria sp. HKCCE3926, assembly GCF_017872515.1. NCBI lineage: Bacteria > Pseudomonadati > Pseudomonadota > Alphaproteobacteria > Rhodobacterales > Roseobacteraceae > Ruegeria > Ruegeria sp. HKCCE3926. Next base: position 516,015 of record NZ_JAEDOU010000001.1, read on the forward strand.
CTCTTGTCTCGCGCCAAGCCCGCGCATATGGCTGGTGCGATGACAAAAGTGATGACATATCCGGCCCACTTTCGGGCAATTGCCGTGCTTGGCCTGCCGTTGATCGGCGGCCATCTGGCGCAGTTTGCCATCGGCCTGACCGACACCGTCATGCTGGGCTGGTACGGGGTCGAGGCGCTGGCAGCGGTTACCCTGGCCAGCAGCTATTATTTCGTTCTGTTTTTGTTTGGTGCGGGGTTTGGCTGGGCTGTCATGCCGATGGTTGCCACCGCAGCGGCAGAAGGGGACGAAACCAGCATTCGCCGCTCGACCCGCATGGGGCTGTGGTTGTCACTGCTATACGCTGCGGTGGTCATGCCGTTGTTGTGGTGGTCCTATCCGATCCTGATCGCCATGAAACAAGAGCCGCATATCGCTGAAACCGCGTCGGAATATTTGCGCATTGCCGGTTGGGGATTGTTTCCGGCTCTCATCGTTATGGTGTTGAAATCCTACCTTGCGGCCCTGGAGCGAACCCAGATCGTGCTGTGGATCACGGTTACGGCGGCGGTTGTGAACGGGTTTACCAACTATGCGCTGATCTTTGGCAACTGGGGCGCGCCGGAACTGGGTGTGATGGGCGCTGCGATCGCTTCGATCGCGACACAGGTCGTTTCACTGGTCGCGGTTGTCGTCTATGTCGTCCGGACCTTGCCGGAACACAGCCTGTTCCAGCGCTTCTGGCGTCCGGATTGGGAAATGTTCATCAGCGTGTGGAAACTGGGCGTGCCCATTGGCCTGACAACCCTGGCCGAGGTGTCGCTGTTTGCAACATCCGCCGTGATGATGGGCTGGCTGGGTCAGGTCCCGCTGGCCGCGCACGGGATCGCCCTGAATTTGGCGTCGGCCACATTCATGGTGCATCTGGGGCTGTCAAATGCGGCCACCATCCGGGCCGGCAACGCGTTGGGCCGCCGTGACAAGGCGCATCTGGAGAAAGGTGCGATTGCCGTGACAGGCATGTCGCTGGTCATGTCCGTCGTGACCGTCATCCTGTTCCTGACATATGCCGAGCCGCTGATTTCCCTGTTCATGGAGGCCGATGATCCGCAGCGCGGACAAATTCTGGCTATCGGGACAGGATTGCTGGCCATGGCTGCCCTGTTCCAACTGGTCGACGGGGCGCAGGTGATTGCGCTGGGACTGCTGCGTGGTTTGCAGGATGCCAAGATACCGATGGTTATGGCGGCGCTCAGCTATTGGGTGGTGGGAATTCCGGCGTCCTACTATTTCGGCTTCGTCCGTCAGATGGACGGCATCGGTGTCTGGCTGGGGCTGGTGCTTGGCCTGGCTTTCGCGGCGGTGCTGCTGATGGCCCGGTTCTGGATGCATTCGGTGCGGCAGATGCAGGCGCCGGCGGAACCGGCCTAGTCTTTGCTCAACCGGTCGGCCTTTTTCCGAACCAGAACCGTGCGCAGATCGTGCATCGCCATCAGCAACCTGTCGGTTACTTCCTCAAGCTGTTCGTCGCTTGCCTTGGACTGCGCCCATTGCGTTGTCAGATTCAGATAGTCGACAGCGCGGTGAATGTCGTCAATGTCGCGCTGGGCCAGTATGGCCCGGCGCTCGTTCATCCATTGGGCGATCTCTGCCTGATCCCGTTCGGACAAAACCCGTTGCCCGTGTGGCTTGACCTCACCGTTGCGGATGTTGATGACGGCGATCTGGTCCATCTCGATCCGGCGCTGGCGGTTTTCCGTATCGATCCGAAACACCGCGGCCCCGTTTTCACGGATGCGAAAATAGTATTCGGGCAGGTCGGCAGACATGTTTACCTCAGAGATGCACAAAAGCGCTGTATACGAGCGCAGGCTTCGGTCAGGGCTGCGTCGGACGTCGCATAGCTGACCCGGAAGTTGGGTGACAGGCCAAAGGCCGCGCCAAACACGACGGCGACATCCGCCTCTTCCAGCAGGGCCCTGGCAAAGGCTTCATCGTTTTCGATGACAGTTCCCGCGGGTGTCGTTTTGCCAATCAGCCCGGCGATCGAGGGGTAGACATAAAACGCGCCCTCGGGTGTCGGGCAGGTTATACCGTCAATCTCGTCCAACATGCGCACCACCAGATCACGGCGGCGTTTGAACGTTTCATTGTTCGGGGCCAGAAAATCCTGTGTTCCGTTCAGCGCTTCCACCGCCGCCCACTGGCTGATCGAGCAGGGGTTCGAGGTGGATTGCGACTGGATCTTGCGCATCGCCGAGATAAGTTCGACCGGACCGGCAGCATAACCGATGCGCCAGCCGGTCATGGCGTAGGCTTTCGAAACACCGTTGCAGGTAAGCGTCCTGTCATACAGGCCGGGCTCCACCTCGGCAGGCGTGCAGAATTCAAATCCGTTATAGGCCAGGTGTTCATACATGTCGTCCGACATGATCCAGACATGCGGATGGCGCATCAGAACATCGGTGAGGGCCTTGAGCTCATCCCGGCTGTACCCTGCGCCTGTCGGGTTCGAGGGCGAGTTGAAGATGAACCACTTTGTCCTTGGGGTGATGGCGGCTTCCAGTTGTTCTGCCGTCAGCTTGAAGTTGTTGGCCAGCGTTGTTTCAACAACAACCGGCGTCCCGCCTGCCAGCAAAACCATGTCGGGGTAACTTACCCAATATGGCGCGGGGATGATCACCTCGTCACCGTCATTCATTGTTGCCATCAAGGCGTTGTACAACGTCTGCTTGCCGCCCGTTCCAACCGAGATCTGCGCGGGCGTGTAGTCAAGCCCATGATCGCGCTTCATCTTGGCGCAAACCGCCTGCTTCAGTTCCGGAATGCCGTCCGGTGCGGTGTACTTGGTTTTTCCGGCTGCAATCGCTGCAACAGCGGCGTCCTTGATGTTTTGCGGGGTGTCGAAATCCGGCTCACCCGCGCTCAGGCCGATGACATCGCGCCCGGCGGCTTTAAGCTCGGCGGCCTTGGCTGTCATGGCGATTGTGGGCGATGGTTTGACGCGTGACAGTGTCGCAGACAGGAAACTCATGGATGGCCTCGGTTTGTATGTTCAACCCGACTGTCATAGGGTGCGCCGGAATGACGATCAAGCCGAATGGACAATGCGAATTGGAGACCCCGATGAATGATGAAAAAGACTGGTATGGACCTGAGTCTGCGACATTCGGGGACCGTTTGGCAGGCGCGCGCGAAGCGGCCGGAATGACCCAGGCAGAGCTGGCGCGCCGCCTTGGCGTCAAGAAGACGACGATTGTCGATTGGGAAAACGATCTGTCCGAGCCGCGTGCGAACCGGTTGTCGATGATGGCGGGGCTGGTCAATGTCTCGATCATGTGGCTGCTGACCGGTGAGGGCGAAGGCATGGATGCCCCGGTGGAAGAGGGCGAAGGTGGAATGGAACTGTCGACCGCGGTGGCCGAATTGCGCGCCATCCGAGGAGAGATGCGGGTTTGCGCTGAACGTGCGGCGCGACTGGAAAAGAAAATGCGTCTGATGCTGGAGCAGAAGAATTGAGTGAACCCCGGGACGTACGCATCAAGCGAATGAAAATGCGATCCATGCGGCGCGGGATCAAAGAGATGGACATCATCCTTTCCGCTTATGCCGATCGCAACCTGGCCGATATGGATGCCGCCGGGCTGGATGTCTTTGACGCGCTGCTGCACGAAAACGATCAGGACCTGTATCAATGGGTCACAGGTCAGGTGCAGCCGCCGGCGCAGTTTGCCAGTTTGATTTCAAACATAGCGCAGACCTTTCAGAAATAAGACAATACCGGCTTAACCGATTTTTCGGACTTTCAGGTCATCGTGTCTCAAACAGCACGACTGAATCGGAGGTTCGGATGAGTATCGAAATGCAGGTCTCCGGGCTGGGAGCCAAGGGGTTCATGACCAGCTATCTTGAGGCGCTGGCCCTGGTGGAGCGGCTGCACCGGTTGCTGCTGGACGTCATCAAGGATGAATTCGAGCGTGTTGGCGTGCTGGAAATCAACGCGGTTCAGGCGTTGCTGCTGTTCAATATCGGCGATCACGAAGTGACGGCGGGTGAGCTGAAAAGCCGCGGCTACTATCAGGGCAGCAATGTCAGCTACAACCTCAAGAAGCTGGTTGAGATGGGGTATATGCACCACCAGAGATGCGAGATTGACCGCCGCTCTGTCCGCGTGCGTCTGACTCCACGAGGCGGGGAAATCCGCAATATCGTGTCCGACCTGTTTGCGCGTCACGCCGAAGGATTGCAAAGCAGAGGCGTGTTGGAGTTGGAAGGTATCGAAGACATCACCACGTCGCTGCGCCGGGTGGAGCGATATTGGACCGACCAGATCCGATACATCTACTGACCGCAGCTGTGCGTCGCGCAGAACCAAATCCGTCCTGCACTGATGCACAGGCCTGGCGGCCTTGTTCAAATGCGGGTCCAGAGAGCAGGCCCGCAAAAGCAGCACTCAGGCGCGGATTTATTGCGGGTCTTCATCAAGCGCACCAATCTGCAAACCGCTCAATTCCCGTTTCAGCTTTTTCCGCATGGCCCGTTCGAAATCTTCGAACCCCTGAGCGACCTCCAAAAAGGCACCGGGACCATGCAGGACGTTGTTTTCAAAAAACGGGATCAGAAAAAGTTCGCCTTCAAAATCCGCCGCGTTGATTACGAGGCCATTGACCACCACATTCTGAAAAGCGAAGTGCCGATAGGCTATCCGTGGTCCGTAGCCATCATTGTTGGAACCATCTCCGGACAGGTCAATCGTTTGAAACAAGCAGTCGGGTGCCTGGTTCATCAAGGTTGACCCGTAAGCCAGGGCATAGCCCATGGCGGTCGCTGATCCGGTATCTGATCTCACAGAGGCACTTATCTGACCGGAGGCGAAAAGTAGGTCGGCAACATCTTCTATCAGCATCCAATTCAAAATGACGTGCTGGGTGGAACGACCGCTCCATTCGTAAACAGCCAATGCAACCGGCATGGGAGAGGAAAAAAAGGCCTCCTGCACTTCGGGTGCGATCAGCGCAGCCGCCAAACCCTGCCGTTGCAGCACGTCCTCGGCCTCATCGACCGACACTGAAATGTCCATGGCCAATGCAAGGGCCAAACGACACGTTTCGGCCTTGATCGGGCTGGCCAGCACGGCCAGCCCAAGCGTTATGACCCACCGGATCACCAGTGGCCAACGCTTTCCATGCTGGCCCAGGGCTCCTTCGGCTCCAGAGCATCGCCGTTTTGCAAAAGCTCGATCGAGATATTGTCGGGTGAGCGTACAAATGCCATGCGACCATCACGCGGAGGGCGATTGATCGTGACACCATTATCCTGAAGGTGCTGGCAAACCTCGTAGATGTTGTCGACGCCATATGCGAGGTGACCGAAATGGCGGCTGTCGCTGGGAAGGCCGTCATCACCGTCCCAGTTGTAGGTCAGCTCGATCGGCGCATCCTCCTGCCCCGGAGGGGCCATGAAAATCAGTGAAAACCGCCCGGCGTCGCTGTCATAGCGGCGTGTTTCCTTCAAGCCCAGAAGCTTGTAAAACGCCATGGATTTTTCCAGATCCTTCACGCGGACCATGGTGTGAAGATATGTCAGCGCCATTTTGGCCATCCTTTTCGACTCAGTTTGCATTGAGCTTAGCGCGCCGACCTAATGTGTCGAGACCGCCGGGTCTGGCGAATTGAAATTTGCGTGGGTTGCGGCATATATCGCGGTTTCGATGTTGCGGCTGGCGAGATATAGTAGGGGGCGACTCATTGCCAGAAAGGAAAACCTGATGCCGCTGTCCGCTGACCAACAGGCCGAGATCGAAGCGCAACGTGCGCAATCGCATCCCACTCGTCGCGTCGTTTCAGCGGGAATGGAAGATCACCTGTACACCGCGCATCAGGTTCTGGATCACGGCTTTGTCCGCGTGATTGATTACATGGGCGATGATGCGGCCATCTGTCAGGCCGCGCGTGTGTCCTACGGCAAAGGAACCAAATCGGTTCAGAATGACGAAGGTCTGATCCGGTACCTGATGCGGCACTGGCATTCGACCCCTTTCGAAATGTGCGAGGTCAAACTGCATGTAAAGCTGCCGGTCTTCGTGGCGCGGCAGTGGATTCGGCACCGTACGGCCAATGTGAATGAATACTCGGCGCGATATTCGATTCTGGATCGTGAATTCTATATTCCCGCACCCGAACATGTGGCCGCCCAATCAGAGGTGAACAATCAAGGTCGTGGTTCTGCTCTGGAAGGTGAAGAGGCCGCGCGTGTTCTGGACATCCTCAAGGCTGACAGCGCCCGGTGCTATGACAATTACGAGTCGATGATCAGCCAGGACGGGCAACAGGGGCTGGCACGAGAATTGGCCCGGATGAACCTGCCCGCAAACATCTATACGCAGTGGTATTGGAAGGTCGACCTGCACAACCTGTTCCATTTTCTGCGGCTGCGCGCTGACCCTCATGCTCAATATGAGATCCGCGTCTACGCTGATACGATGTGCAAGATCGTCGCCGACTGGGTGCCCTTTGCCTATAAAGCCTTCGAGGATTACCGTCTTGGGGCCGTCAACCTGTCGGCTCAGATGGTTGAAAGCCTGCGCCGCATGCTGACGGGTGAGGACGTCACGCAGGAAAGCTCGGGCATGACGGCTCGGGAGTGGCGCGAGTTCGAAGAGATCATTCGCAAATAGAATTCGAATTACCGCGCGCCGATTTTTTCGGATTGTCATGCCAAGCGATCCATCGCCTAAGCAGAGTGTGGGCTTTTGCGACGCATGCACGATGACCTGAAACCGGAACGAAGGGCGTCGCAACGTGCCAGCGTCGCCCCGAGCGCACAATGAAAGCCTGGGAAGTCCGGTTTGCGGGCGGGGCTGGGATCTGGTTGCGGGAAACCGGGGTATCCGACACCACTGCAACGGATATACACCATTGACGCCGCGCAAATGAAAAATCCGCGCGCGGGTAATGGAACAGGCCCGGTAGGGGGTGGTTGACGGCCGGAAATTGGCCGCCAACCTTAATGGATTCATCCCGCAATCAGCGGGGATGTCGTTACAACGGCTTCAATTCCGCAGCCATTTGTCGGCCGTCGCGCCCGTCCTGCAACTCGTACGAGACTTTCTGATTGTCTGCGAGTCCGGTGAGGCCGGACCGTTCTACGGCCGAGATATGTACAAACACATCTTTGCCCCCTTCATCAGGGGCAATAAAACCATAACCTTTAGTGGTATTGAACCATTTCACGGTGCCGGTTGGCATGTCCCGTGTCTCCTTCTACTTGCGCATTGTCCCACAAATTGGTGGGGCTGTGTTCAGCGTCGCCACAAAAAAGACTGTTTGGCACTTTCTGAACAGTCCGTTTCGTGTGTTTCGCCTTTTTCAACATTGCACGGTGAAGTAAAAAATCAAGAATAACCGCCGGAAACTGGCAAGTTTGCCTAAAATGCAATCAAATGCAGGAGCAGTAAAAACATGCGCCTTTATGGATTGAAAACCTGTGACACCTGTCGCAAAGCATTGAAAACGTTACCAGACGCAGAGTTTGTGGATGTCCGCAGTGATGGCGTGCCGGATGCTGTGCTGTCGCAGGCTCTTGCTGGCTTCGGCGAGGCTTTGCTCAACACCAGGTCAACGACATGGCGCGGATTGGATGACAACCAGCGCGCGAAAGCACCTTTAGAGCTTTTGAAACAGCATCCCACCCTGATGAAGCGCCCGTTGATCGAGAAAGACGGAGAGCTGTTTCTTGGCTGGACCGCGGAAACTCGCACGCAGCTTGGTATTTCTTAAGGAATGCTTATGTGCCTGCAAGCAACAGTGAGGACGTTCAATGCGTAATGCCGCCATGATCTTGGGCGTGATTGCCGGGCTGATCGGGATGATCGTCGGGTTTTTCGGGTATGCGAAGGTGGTCGTCATCGATCACGTCGGCGAGATAGACGGCGTTCTGAGGCAGGTAGACAACCCTGATTTGATTCAGACTGTGTCGATCATTGCGCCTTTGTTGGCCATTGCCGGGGGCGCGATGGCGCCCGCGCGCGCCCTTGTTGCCGGGATTCTGCTGCTGATTTCAGCGGGGGCGATGTATTACGCATTCGGATTTGGTGTGTTCACCATGTTCCCGATCGCGTTTGCCGGGGTTGCCGGGGTGCTTGGGCTGGCAGCAGGTAAACCGGACCAGCCCAAAGCGCATTTCTAGGTCACTTCAGGCGCAGGATCCGATCAAGTGAGATGGGGCCCGCACCGTTGATTACGATCACCAGCATCAGGAACGTCCACATCGTGCGCTGATCCATAATGGATGGCGCCGCGTCGAACAGGCTGCCCAGTTTCACGCCATGGCCGGTGACATCGACCAGGGTCTGCACCCAGATGAAACCGATCATACCCAAGGCCGCCAGGCGGGTGAACAGACCGACCAGCAGCAGCGCGGGAAGGACGAATTCTGCAACCGTGCCAAAGAAAATGACCACCCGTTGAAAGAGCGTCATTTGGGATACGTCGTAAAGGACGGCTTCGGCGGCTTTGGGAAAAATCTGACCGAATGCACCGGCCGAAGGTGAAAAGATCGAGCCGTCGATCTTCAACATCGCCGAGTTCCAGTAGTAGACCAGAAGAACCGCGACAAAGACCAGTCGCGCCAGCGTGGGTGTAAGCCAGTTGGACGCCAGGTCCACTTTTCCCAGAACGTTGTTGTGAAGTGAGATCAGGGCAGTCATGTCTCCAGCCTTTCGATAGTCACAGAAGTTATTGCACCGCCCTGCAAAAGCAGTGCCAGAGTGGTTCCAAGGTCAAATTCAGGTTGCGCCGCAGCGGTTTTTTCAAACGCTTCGCCGATCATGTCGCCGCCTTGCATATTAGCGATCCAATCGGCGCCGCCGGCTGGCAGCAACTGGGCAACCGGGTCGAATTCCGGGCGTGTGATCAAAACATCCTCAGCTCGCGCATCTGGTTTCGGCGCGTTGGTTTCGGTGTTGAAACGCCAGATCGCGTGAATGGGCCAGTCCGAGCGTACCACCCGCATGGCCGGGGCAAAACGCAGCCGGGCTCGCATGACCTGTTCGGGGTCTACGGCCAGCGCGTCTGCCGGGGCGGGTTGGCTGTCGGCGGCGTGGTACGACTTGCGCAACGCAAGTTCCAGCCGCGCCACATCCGGCAGGTAACCAAGATGGGAAAGCTGCTGCATTCCGGCCAGAAATTCGGGAAAGGCTTCACCGTAGAACATCATCAGCGATGATGATGGCGGGTGCTGGCGCAGAAATATCCCGGCCAGCCCGTCCATGTTCTGTGGCCCCAGCAACTTGGTGATGACTGGGAACGCCTGATGCATCGCTTCGGTCAAGGACACGGCGACATTGTTGCGATAGACGCTGAACCGACGACCGGCTGGCTGCGCCTGAGCGTCCAGCAAACCTTCGGGGACAGGGGCTGACGCATCCATCATGGCCGCGCGAAATTCGGATTGCGAAACGCTCATGCCGGGATCCGTTCCAGGGCGGTCTGCGCGCGAACGGCTTCTTCCCGCAAAATGGACCAGTCCGGTACGTCGGTATCCCACTCGATCAGGACGGGTTTCGGCCCCGTACGTTCCAGCACGTAATCCAACAGCGCCCAGACCGGATCGACGACTTCACGCCCGTGGCTGTCGATCAGCAGCGGGTGGCCGTGATCGTCTTCATCCTCGTCATGGCCTCCAAGGTGAATTTCCCAAACTTTTTCAAGTGGATAGGCATCGATGTAACCCTGAGGAGAGAAATCCAGATTGGTGGCAGAGACAAAGACGTTATTGACATCCAGCAACAAGCCACATCCGGTGCGACGTGCAATTTCGCGCAGAAAGTCCGGCTCGGACCAGGTGCTTTCGTCAAAAGCCAAATAGCTTGAGGGGTTTTCCAACAGCATCTGCCGTCCGACGGTGTCCTGAACCTGATCGATATGATCGCAAACGCGCGCCAGTGTTGCGTCGGTATAGGGCAAGGGCAGCAGGTCGTTGTAGAAATGGGTGTCATGTGTGGACCAGGCCAGGTGCTCGGAAAAGCTGGCGGGATTCAGCCAGCCCACCAGATGTTTCAGCCGGGCCAGGTGATCAGGGTCCAGCGCGCCTTCGCCGCCGATGGACAGGCCAACGCCATGGACCGAGATCGGGAATTGTTCGGAAAGGTGGCGCAGCTGCGCCAGAGGCCGCCCGCCGTCGCCCATGTAGTTCTCGGCATGGATTTCCAACCATGCGACGGGCTGTGCGTGTTCAAGTATCTGAGCGAAGTGTTGCGGCTTGTAACCAACGCCCGGCGCTGCGGGCAGACGGTTCGACCGGTGGGCATCATCCAGCATGGGTCAGTTCCTTGATCACGAAAGGGAAGGGGCGGGCGATGGTGCCCGCCCCTGAATTCGTCAGGCCATTCTTATGCGGGCAGATCGCGATCCAGGGCTTCCAGCGAGCCTTTGCGCGGGCTGCCGTCTGCCTGCGCGGGCAGTTCGATATCCGCGCAGGTGCCTGCGTCAACCAGGGTCCATGCATTGCCCTGATAATCAACGGTCGAGGTGCCCGCGCAGGTGGTGCCGGGGCCCGCGGCGCAGTCGTTCTGACCGGCCAGCGATACGCCATAGCATTTTTCCTTTGCCTGAGCGGATGCAGTGGTTGCGGCGCCCGATACGGCGGCTGCGACTGCGGTTGCGATAACCAGGGACTTGGCTGTGTTCGACATCTCGGTAATCCTCTTGATGACTGGGTATGTCTGCTTGTGACAATGACAAAGGTAGTAGCTTGGTAGACAGAGTTGAATTCACGAGCCCGTGTCTCACAAGCACGTCAAAGGGCGGCGCGCCCTCTTGCAGCGTAAAGCATTGTTTTTGATGAAGAAAGAGTGAATTGTTTCAATCTGGCCCCAATTCGGGGGCCAGATTCCCAGCAATATGCTGCCGATTGTTACAGCAAATCCGGTGGGGTGGCTGCCTGCGACAGCTCGTTTGTTACAACGTCAAGCGGTTGAACCTGCGTCTGTTTTTCACCCAGACGTCGGACGCTGACGGTGCGCTCTTCAACCTCGCGGTGGCCGACGGCCAGAATGACCGGCACCTTGCCGACCGAATGCTCGCGGACCTTGTAGTTGATCTTCTCGTTGCGGATATCCGCCTCGGCGCGGACACCCGCAGCTTTGAGCGTTTCAACCACTTCCAGAACATACTCATCCGCTTCGGAGGTGATCGAGGCCACGACGACCTGACGCGGGGCCAGCCAGAACGGCAGTTTGCCCGCGTGTTCTTCGATCAGGATACCGATGAACCGTTCGAAGGATCCCAGCGTCGCGCGGTGCAGCATGACGGGGCGGTGTTTGCCGCCGTCGGCGCCAATATAGGTGGCGTCCAGGCGTTCAGGCAGAACGAAGTCCACCTGGAAGGTGCCGCACTGCCAGTCGCGACCGATGGCATCTGTCAGGACGAACTCCAGCTTTGGACCGTAGAAGGCGCCTTCACCCGGGTTCAGTTCGGGTTCGATCCCGGCTGCTCGGGTTGCAGAGAGCAGGGCGGATTCTGCCTTGTCCCAGACCTCATCTGAACCAGCCCGCGTTTCAGGACGGTCCGAGAATTTCACCGCAAACTTTTCGAATCCCAGATCCTTGTAGATCACGCTGAGGAAACGGATGAACTCGGCGGTTTCGGCCTCGATCTGTTCCTCGGTCGAAAAGATGTGGGCGTCGTCTTGCGTAAAACCGCGCACGCGCATGATGCCGTGCAATGCGCCCGAGGGTTCGTACCGGTTGCACGACCCGAATTCGGCCATACGCAACGGCAGATCGCGATAGGATTTCAGGCCCTGTTTGAAGATTTCAACATGGCAGGGGCAGTTCATCGGCTTGAGCGCGTTAACGGCTTTCTCGCGGGCATGTTCTTCGTCCACTTCGACGATGAACATATTCTCCTGATACTTGTCCCAGTGGCCGGACCGTTCCCACAGCTTGCGGTCAACGACCTGCGGCGTGTTCACCTCGACATAACCGCCCTTGCGCTGCTGTCGGCGCATGTAGTCCTGCAGCAGGGTGTAGATGGTCCAGCCGTTGGGATGCCAGAAGATCTGACCGGGCGCTTCCTCCTGCATGTGGAACAGGTCCATCTCGCGGCCCAGCTTGCGGTGGTCGCGTTTGGCGGCTTCTTCCAGCATATGCAGGTAGGCTTTCAACTTTTCCTTGCCGGTAAAGGCCACGCCGTAGATGCGCTGCAACATCGCGCGATCGCTGTCGCCGCGCCAATAGGCACCCGCGATGGACATCAGCTTGAACGCATCCCCCGGAACCTGCCCGGTATGTTGCAGGTGCGGACCTCGGCAAAGATCCTGCCAATGGCCGTGCCAGTACATGCGCAGCGGCTCGTCGCCGGGAATAGCCTCGATCAGCTCGACCTTGTAGGGCTCGTTATTGGCCTTGTAGAACTCGATCGCGCGCTCGCGGTCCCAGACCTCGGTGGTGACGGGATCACGCTTGTTGATGATCTCTTTCATCTTTTTCTCGATGAGGCCGAGATCTTCGGGCGTGAACGGCTCTTCGCGGTCGAAGTCATAATACCAGCCGTTTTCGATGACGGGGCCGATGGTGACCTTGGTGGCGGGCCAGATCTCCTGAACCGCGCGCGCCATGATATGGGCCAGATCGTGGCGGATCAGCTCATTGGCCTGGGCCTCATCCTTCATAGTGTGGATAGCGATCTGTGCGTCGGATTCGATGGGCCATTGCAGGTCCCAGTGCTGGCCGTCAACGGTGGCCGAGATGGCCTTTTTGGCCAGCGAGGTTGAGATGTCGGCAGCCACCTGCGCGGGCGTGACGCCTGCGGCGAAGGTGCGTGCATTGCCATCGGGAAAGGTGAGAGAGACGGATTGAGAATCCAGGGCCATATCGGCTCTCCTCGTCGGTTTGGCGCCCACTGAACGCCCGGTTGCGGGTTATGTGTGTTCGGCCCATGTGGCAGGTGGATGGGCCTGTGTCAAGAGTGGGGCGAGGGGCCAGCCCCTCGCGCTCCCCGGAGTAATTGGAATAAGATGAAGTGGGCGGAATTGCACTCGGGGGTGGGGCGTGCATGATGCTGGAAAAGGAAAGAGGGTTTCATGGCAGCGACGGATTTTCTGGAGACGCCGCAGGGGCGGCGACTGGCTTATCACAAGACCGAAGGGGCAGGACCGACCATCGTTTTTCTGGGCGGGCTCAAATCGGACATGGAAGGCACCAAGGCCGTGCATCTGGAAGCCTGGGTACAGGCGCGGGGGCAATCGTTCTTGCGGTTCGATTATTCCGGCCACGGGGAAAGCTCGGGCGCGTTCACCGAGGGCTGTATCGGTGACTGGCATCAGGACACATTGGCTGCGGTAAAGGCATTGACGGACGGACCTTTGATCGTGGTTGGCTCATCAATGGGAGGATGGCAGGCATTGCTGCTGGCCAAGGTCATGCCCGAGCGAATTGCGGGCATGGTCACAATCGCCGCCGCGCCGGATTTCACCGAGGACGGGTACTGGGCTTCGTTCAGCGACGAACAAAAAGCTGCGCTGGACTCTGTCGGCCATGTCGAGCTGCCGTCCGACTATATGGAACCCTATATCATCACCAAGCGCATGATCGAAGACGGACGCCAGAATTTGGTTCTGCGGGACGCTCTGGATCTGCCGTTCCCGGTTCGTTTCCTGCAAGGTACCGCAGACACGGCGGTTTCGACCGAAACAGCCGTGCGGCTGCTGGAACATGCTGCGGGTCCTGACATGCGGCTGTTGTTGGTCAAGGGGGCTGATCATCGCTTCTCGGACGAGATGTGCCTGGGTTTGATCGAGACCGCGGTTCTTGAAGTGTTGGGAGAAGCCTGATGCGGCGCTTTGGTTGGTTTCTGGGGCGCGCTCTTCTGGCGCTGGTTGTTCTTGGCGGCCTGGTCTACTGGTTCGGCCCGCGCGAGGAAGTGAACCTGCACCCGACCTTTGATCCTCGGAAATTTGGTGAAGGTGTTCAGGTTTTTTTTGAAAGTACCGAGTCTGCCTATGATGACATCGTTCCGGGTGTCGAAAAGCGCGTGATCTGGCAGGACGGGTTCAAGGAACAGCGCACGCCGTATTCTGTTCTGTACATCCACGGTTTTTCAGCAAGTTCCGAGGAAATCCGCCCTGTTCCTGATCTGGTGGCTGACGCTTTGGGCGCCAATCTGGTCTACACGCGGTTGCAGGGTCACGGTCGGGATGGGCCGGCGATGGCCGAGGGTACGGCCTCGGGCTGGATGCAGGACACCGCCGAAGGGCTGGCAGCGGCGCGTGCGGTCGGGGAAAAGGTGATCGTCATTTCCACCTCGACCGGAGGAACGCTGGCGGCGGCCGCTGCGTTGGATGCCGACCTCAGCCAGGATGTGGTCGGCATGGTTTTTGTCTCGCCGAACTTTGGTGTGAATACCGTCGCGGCGTCGGTGCCTTCGTTGCCTTGGGCAAGAAGTTGGTTGCCCGTTCTCATGGGGCCGGAACGCGATGTGTCAGGGCCGGACCCCGAGAAGAACAGGTACTGGACGTCGGTCTACCCGTGGGAAGCCGTCGTGCCGATGTCCGTGCTGGTGGATACGGTCTATGCGCTGGATTTCTCTGACGCCCTAATACCCGCCTTGTTCTGGTTTTCGGATGATGATCAGGTTGTGCGGCCGGACCGGACGCGCAAGGTTGCCGAGGCCTGGGGCGCTCCGGCAACGGTCAGGCTGGTGACGATGGGGCCGGGTGACGATCCGTCTTCACATGTTATCGCGGGGCGGTTGATGTCGCCGGGTCAAACCGATGCCACCGTTGCTGGTATTCTGGAGTGGCTCAAGGGCTTGGGGGTGGAATAAACCCTGATCGGAAAAAAGGATGCAAGATGCGTAAGCCGGGCAGTATGTGGAGCCTTGAGACCTTGGGTCGTGTCCGCTTGTCCCGGCACTTCTTCATGCGCGATTTTATGTATTCGGAAATCGGCAACTTCCACCAAAAGCAGAATATTCCGGACAACCCGGATCTGGCGATCGAAACAGGCCGCGCCTTTTGCGAAACTCTTCTTGACCCTTTGGAGGAGACATTTGGCCGGGTCGCGGTCAGGTCGGGTTATCGTTCATCGTCCTTGAACCGGTTTGGCAATGAAAACAAGCTGAACTGCGCCCGAAACGATCACCCGCTGGAATGCCACATCTGGGATCGCGGGGAAGGGGATGCGCGGATCGCCGGGGCATCCATCGTCATCCCGTGGTTCGCGGATCAATATGCGCAGGGCAGGGACTGGCGGGATCTGGCGTGGTGGATGCACGATTATCTGGAGTATTCCGAAATCTGGTTCTTTCCCAAGCTCTGTGCGTTCAACCTTGTGTGGCGGCCCAGGCCGCAACGCCGGATCGACAGCTATATTGCTCCGCGTGGGTGTCTGTTGAGGCCCGGCGCTGAGCCCGGTGAAGACCTTGCGGCCCGGCAATCCCGTTACGCCGATTTCCCGGCGTTTCGGGCCATCGCCTACCCGTGAAGTTTTCCTTGCCCGGCTGTGGCAAAACTCTCATCCTGACAACAACTGGAAGGACTCGGACAAACCGAGCAGATGGAGCCCCCGCGTGAAGGAACCGCTGGTTTTATTGCCTGGGTTGATGTGTGATGCCCGGCTGTTTCGACCTCAGATCGAGGTGTTGTCACGGTCACGGCCTGTCACTGTTGCACCTGTTTCCGGAGGCGAGCGCATTGAAGAGATCGCCTCTGGGCTGTTGGATCAGTTGCCACATCGGTTTGCATTGGTGGGCCTGAGCATGGGCGGTGTGGTGGGGTTGGAACTGACCCGGCGGGCACCGGAACGGGTGACGCGCCTGTGTCTGATGTCGACGGACGCACTGGCGGATACACCTCAAATCGCGGCCAGTCGCGAGGACCTGATCATTGGGGCCCTGGGCGGGCGGCTGGAAGAGGTCATGCGCCAACTGGTCGGCACCGATACTTTGGCGCCGGGGCCCCGGCGAATCCCCATTCTGAATGATCTTTTGGCAATGGCGAATGATCTGGGCGCCGAGGCATTCGTGCGTCAAATGCGTGCCTTGCAGCGCCGGCCCGACCAACAGGGAACGTTGCGCCGCATCAAGGTTCCCACTTTGATCATGTGCGGCGCCCATGACACGCTAACCCCGGTCAAACGGCACTCTTTCATGTCTGACCTGATACCAGAGGCCGCATTGGAGATCGTCGAAAATGCCGGACATCTGCTGCCGCTTGAAGCGCCCGATGCCGTCAACAAAGCCTTGGAAACCTGGCTGAATATCCCGCAAAAGTTTGTCTAGGGGTAAAGCGCCGCCCGCGCGTCTTTCGAAATGACATTCGGTACGACCGCAGGATCGCCGGTCTCGGGGTCGAAAAACGGCGTATTCATCCAGCGTCCTGACAGGCGCGATTGCAGGGCGCGGCGCAAAAGGCCAAACGCCGCAAACCTGACCTTTTCGTGTTTTTGTTTTCCATCGGGTCGAGGGACAAACCCACGGGTCGTCACCGGCCCCAATGCGGAAACATCACCGGTAATCCTGCCGACGATAAACCCTGCAAAGGGCAAACGTGCAGTCTGTGGCGTTGTCGCCAGCGGGGCGTTGCAGCAGCTGGCATACCATCGCAGCATACCATTTGGGCTGAGTTTCATGGCCGAAAGGAATTGGCTTCCGGCGGTGATTTCGATTTCATCCGGTGCCATCTGGAAAATGTCCACCGGGCCGGGCGCCGGGTCGGGCTGCCCGAAATACAGTTGCGCCGCACGGCAGTCATGACAAAAACACTCGACATGGGTTCCAAGCCGAACGCCCCGGTCCGAGATTTGACCCTTCAACTGGCCGCAACAGCAGGAAAAGGCGAGGCCACCATGTAATGGCCCGCCCATGTTCATCAGGCTACCTTGTTGGTGTTCGCAGCGCGGCGACGTTTCTTGCGGCTGTTTTCGTTCATGAAATCAATCACAAGCGGGCGAATGTTATCGCGCCAGCTGCGGCCCGCGAAAATGCCATAGTGGCCCGCGCCGGGTTCTACGTGGCTGGCCTTTTTGCTGTCTGGCAAACCGGTGCACAGGTCCAGTGCAGCAATACATTGTCCGGGCGCCGAGATATCGTCATTCGCACCTTCGACCGATTTCACGGCAACATCGGTGATTTTGCCGATATCCACCTTGTGGCCGGCGACAACAAATTCGTTGCGTGCGATCTCGCGGTTCTTGAACACGCGTTCGACCGTCGACAGATAGAACTCGGCCGTCATGTCCATCACCGCAAGATATTCGTCATAGAAACGGTTATGGGCATCCAGGTCCGAGGCTTCGTTGCGGATAACACGCTGAATCTGATCGGAAAACGCCTTGGAGTGGCGATCGGCGTTCATCGACATGAACGACGCCAGTTGCAGCAGGCCGGGATAGACCATACGCCCGACACCTTTGTACTTGAATCCGACCCGTTGAATCATGGTTTCTTCCAGCTGACCCATCGTAACACGTCGTCCAAAGTCGGTGACGTCGGTCGGGGTCGCGTCCGGGTCCACCGGCCCGCCAATCAGTGTCAGAGTGCTGGGTTGAGCCTTGGGTTCGACTTCGGCCAGATAGGCGGTCGCTGCCAATGTCAGCGGGGCCGGCTGACACACCGCCACGACATGCGTGTCCGGCCCCAGTTCCTTCATGAAATCTACAAGGTAGAGCGTGTAGTCTTCGACATCGAACTTGCCGGCAGACACAGGAATATCGCGCGCATTATGCCAATCGGTGATGTAAACTTCGCAATTGACCAGCAGGCTTTTGACAGTCGAACGCAGCAGCGTGGCGTAATGGCCGGACATGGGCGCAACCAGCAGGACCTTGCGCGGTTGTTCTTCCCGGCCGTTGACACGGAAATGAACCAGATCGCCGAAGGGGCGTTCCAGAACGGTCGTAATCTCGACCAGATGGTCTTTGCCGTCCTCGCAGGTGAAGGTTCGAATGCCCCAGTCAGGTTTGACGACCATTCGCTGGAAGGTCCGTTCGGTGACTTCACCCCATGCGGCCATCCAGCTGAACGCCGGGTTAGGTGTCATGGAAAACAGGGGGTAGGACGCCATCGCGCTTGCGGTTGCACCAAGCCATTGGTTGGTGTTACGCATGGACTCCATAAGGTCGTAGGTCATCATGTAGCGCATAAATGGGGCCTCCTGAGTGTCAGCCTGAGAGTTCGGACCATTCGCCGCTTTGCCCCCCAGCACCCACGACGTTATTCTGCATGGCAGCGAGGTTAGGGTGGAATTGTTAAAATGACAACAAGTGAAGACCAAATGCCAAACGTGTCCGAAGAACATATTGAACGCATTAAAGAAAATATGGAAAGGGTCGAGCAGCTCGCGAAGCGCCTGGTCGAGATCATGGCGTCAAAAAAGTCGCACACGCCCGCGCTGGACGGCCCGAATCAAGAGCTTTTTGCACGAGCAGCAACAGCCTATTGGGCCGAGGCATGGCAAAATCCCGCCAAGTTGTTGGAGCAACAGATAGAATTCTGGGGCAAGTCGGTTCTCAACTTTGCCGAAGCGCAGAAAGCGCTGACGACCGGAGAGGTGGAAACCGAGGAAACCAAGCCCGGTGACAAGCGTTTTTCCAATCCCCTTTGGGAGACAAACCCTTATTTCCGACTGATCCGGCAGCAATACCTGACGAACGCGGAAGCGATTGCGCAGGCTGTCTCGTCGGTTGATGATCTGGATGCCAAAGACAAACGACGCCTACAGTATTTCTCGCAGCAGATCATCGACATGATGGCGCCCACGAATTTTCTGGCGACTAACCCGGATGCCCTGCAAAAGGCGGTCGAGACCGAAGGTCAGTCACTGATAAAAGGGTTGGAGAACCTTGTTTCAGACCTTGAGGCCAATGATGGCGAGTTGGTCGTCAAACTGGCGGATGAAAGCGCGTTCGAGGTTGGTGGAAACCTGGCGACAACGCCGGGAGAAGTCATATATCGCAACCGGATGATGGAGCTGATCCAATACAAGCCGGTGACTGAAACGGTTTATGAGACGCCCATCGTTCTGTTCCCGCCCTGGATCAACAAGTTCTATATTCTGGATCTGAAAGCCCAGAACAGCATGATCAAATGGATCACCGAACAGGGCTATACCCTGTTTGTCGTAAGCTGGGTGAACCCGGATGAAAGCTATGCCGAAACCGGCATGGAAGACTATATTCAGGACGGTTTCCTGACCGCAATCGAAACGGCCAAGAAGATCTGCAAGGTCAAACAGGTCAACGCTGTGGGTTATTGCATCGCGGGCACGACGCTGAGTCTGACCCTGTCCTTGCTGAAACAGCGTGGCGACAAATCGGTCAAATCCGCAACGCTGTTCACGGCACTGACGGATTTTTCCGATCAGGGTGAGTTTACGCCATTCCTGCAAAACGACTTCATCGACGGAATCGAAGAGGAAGTAAAAAAGGAAGGCGTTCTGCGATCGTGGATCATGGCGCGCACCATGTCGTTCCTGCGATCACGCGACCTGATTTATGGTCCGGCCATTCGCAGCTATATGATGGGGGAAGTGCCTCCGGCCTTTGATCTGCTTTACTGGAACGGCGATGGTGCAAACCTGCCAGCAAAAATGGCCGTGGAATATCTGCGAGGCCTCTGCCAGCGCAACGAGTTCGCGACCGACGGTTTCGAGTTGATGGGGCACAAGTTGAAACTCGAAGACGTGGATGTGCCGCTGATGGCCATAACCTGCGAAACCGATCACATCGCGGCATGGAAAGACTGTTACCGCGGCGTGCAGAAAATGGGCTCGCGGTCCAAAACCTTCGTGGTTTCAGAATCGGGTCATATTGCGGGTATCGTGAACCCGCCCAGCAAGAAGAAATATGGCCACTACACCAACCCGGATATGAAGTCGGATGCCAGCACCTGGCTGAAAGAAGCTGATTTTCACGAAGGATCCTGGTGGCCCATGTGGGACGCGTGGTTGAAGAAGCGGTCTGGCAAGCAGGTTCCGGCCCGTGAGCCGGGTGATTCGAAGCACCCAAGCCTTGCATCCGCACCCGGGACTTACGTTGTGGCGAAACCAAACGACTGATTTCATTTTGAAACTTAAAAATTCTGCGACGCAGCAAGAAAAAACTTGCAATGCTGCGGTGCAGCAATCATATTGTCCTCAAGCTGATGAAACCCGGGGTGGGCCCGGACCGGCTAAAAGGATTAGGACAATGGCAAAGACCCAAGACTTTACCGCGATCATGAAAGACATGATGGGTGCATTTCCGGTGGACACCACCGCAATGGAAGGCGCATTCAAATCGACCGCTTCGCTGAACGAGAAGCTGTCGGGCGTTGCTCTGGACGCTGCTGAGAAATCGGCCGAGATCTCGAACAAATGGACCAAGGACACCCTGGCCAAGCTGAGCGAGATGTCGAAAGCCAAGGCAGAGCCTGCTGACTACGCAAAAGCCGCAACCGACTTCGCAAGCGCGTCGGCTGAAGTTGCAGCTGAAAACCTGGCCGCTTTCGCTGAAATCGCGAAAAAAGTTCAGACCGAAACCGTCGAGCTGCTGATGGCTGCCGGCAAAGACGCCGCGGAAGAAGCAACCGCTGCCGTCAAAAAGGCGACCAACGAGGTCACCACCGCAGCCAAGAAAGCTGCAACTGCAAAGTAAGAAACGTCCGCGAAGCGCACCCAACCCTCCCATTAGGTGCAATCGCGTTGGGCAGGTCCATTGACCTGCCCTTTCTTTTTGTGCTGCACTCGCATAACCTGTGCTGCAACGCATCATCCTTGGGGAGGGAACCCGGTGTCGGACCAAGAAAAACCGCTGCTTATCAAGCGCTATGCCAGCCGTCGACTATACAATACCGAGACCAGCGATTACGTGACGCTCGAAGATATCGCGGGCTTCATCCGCGACGGGCGAGAAGTGCAGATCATTGATCTGAAAACCGGCGATGACCTGACTCGCCAGTATCTTCTGCAAATCATTGCCGAACATGAAAGCCGGGGTGAAAATGTGCTGCCGGTGAATGTACTGAATGATCTGGTGCGCAGTTACATGCTGCCGGGCGGGGGGGTGATGCCCCAGTTTCTGCAAAGCTCGTTCGAGATGCTGCGCGAAAGCCAAAACAAGATGATGGAAAATATGAGCGCGATGAATCCGATGTCTCAGATGCCGGGTTTTGACGCGTTGCAGGCGCAGCAACAGGCTTTCCTGAAGGCGATGACCAGCGGGCTGTCCAGCGGATGGTCCAGCCCGGAAAAGGAAGAGGACAAGTCCGAACCGAAAGAGGATCTGGACGACATCAAGAAACAGCTGGCCGAGTTGCAGCAAAAACTGTCCAAGCTGAACTGATCCGTTCCGAACAAAGAATCAGGCCCGCATCGTGCGGGCCTTTCTTGTTCAAAGTGCCGCTGTCTTAAGTGCCATAAACCGGCATCGGACCGGTCACTTCGCCAACCGATGCCAGCAGGATGTCTGCAATCACGTCCAGCTCTTCGCGGGTCAGGCGGACTGGCAGGCGCACGTCACAGGCCTTCATCAGCATGTCGCGCGTCTTGGGCAGGTCGAAAGTTTCCGGAAGGAATTGCCAGTTCCAGAAAGCGCGGGCGTTGTCTTCGCTCAGACCAAAAACCTGAACCTTGACGCCGCGTGCTTCGGACGCTGCGGCAAAGGCGCGGATCTCATGTTCCTGCATTCCGACAAGATTGAACTGGATTGAATCCGGCGCACGCTGCTCGGGGGGCAGGGGGGCGGGAACTTCGATATGAGACGAGGTGTTCAGGCGACCGGCCACGTAATCGTGGTTTGCCAGGCCATCGCGGACACGGCGTGCCAGTTCCGGAAGTTGAGGGCGGATCACGGCGGCGCTGAGGTTGCTTAGGCGAAGGTTGTACAGCGGCAGCTTGTTCTGCCAGCGGGCAAAGGCCTCTTCCAGTTCGGGTGAGTTGTCGCCCTGCGGACCTTTGTGCTTCTTCCAATTGTGTTCATACGCGCCCGACATGATGACGGCACGCGCGACAAGATCTGCATCATTCGTGATCAGGGTGCCACCTTCGCCGGCATTGATCATCTTGTAGGATTGGAACGAGAAACATCCGACCTTTCCGATCGTACCGATATTGCGGCCATGCCATGTGGTGCCCAGCGAATGCGCGGCATCCTCGATCACCGGAATGTTTCGTGCGTCGCACAAGGCCATGATCGCATCCATGTCGGATGTATGCCCGCGCATGTGGCTGATGATGACTGCCTGAACGTTGTCCAGCTTGGCCTCGAAATCGGCCATGTCGATGCGATAGTTTTCACCCACTTCGCACAGAACCGGAATGCAGTCGGCGTGGACGACCGACGACGGCACGGCCGCGAAGGTGAAGCCGGGGATCAGAACACGCGCATCGCGGGGCAGGCCCAGTGCTTTGAGCGACAGAAACAGCGCGGCCGAGCAGGACGATACCGCCAAAGCGTATTTCGTGCCCAACAATTCCGCGAACTCGGCTTCCAGCAGGGCCACCGGGGCATCCTGCGGTGCGGTATAGCGGAACAGGTCACCTGATTGCATCAGGGCCTCGATCGCGTCCTTGGCGGCGGCAGGGATGGGTTCGGCGTCGTGAACGTTGGGGGGCAGCGTCATATTTGGAATTCCCGAATTCTATCTTTGGGAAAGATAAAGATAATCAGGAGGCAATCCAAGCCCCTAATCGCCGGGCAGGCAAAAATTTACCAATCTGTCGCAATTTACGTGGATCAGACCCCAAGCCGGTCGCGCAGTGCGAACCATGTCATGGCCAGCACCAGAAGCGGGCTGCGCAGGGCAGGGCCGCCTGGAAAAGACAGCGCGGGCACCCGTGCCATCGTGTCAAACCCTTCGGCCTGACCCTGAATCGCCATCGCCATGAGTTGTCCGGCATGGGTCGCAGTGCCGACACCGTGACCGGAATATCCCGAAGCCGAAAGAATATTAGGTGCGACACGGGCCAGATACGGCATCCGCCGCATGGTGATGGCCAGCGTTCCGCCCCAGGCATAGTCGATCTTCACATCCCGCAAATGCGGGAAAATCTCGGTCATGGGTTTGCGGACCTTGGCGGCGACATCTGATGGAAAGCGATAGCCATAGCTTTCGCCGCCTCCGAACAAGAGGCGACCATCGGCGCTGAGGCGAAAATAGTTCACCACGAATTTCGTGTCCGCCACCGCAACATCCCGGGTCAAAACCTGGGCGGTGTCCTCTCCAAGGGGTTCGGTGGCCGCAATGAAATTGTTGATGGGCATGACCCTGGCGGCGACGGAACGATTGAGGTCGCCCAAATACCCGTTGCAGGCCAGAATGACGTGCTCGGCCCGAACGTTGCCGTGTGCAGTTCGGATCACAGCCGTCTGGCCCTCGTCAATCCCGGTCACTTCGGTGCTTTCATGGACGCGAACGCCCGCTTTGGCCGCGGCTTGCGCCAATCCCAACGCAAAGTTCAGAGGGTGCAGATGCGCCGCACCCATATCCAGATACCCCCCTTGATAGGCTGGTGACGGGCACAGCGAATGACCCGCGTTTTCGTCCAACAGCTCGATCTGGTCGTATCCGTACCGCTCGGAAAGATGGCCGGCGTGGTCATGCAGTTCTTTTTGCTCGGATTTGCTCAGGCCCAGAACGGCGACACCGGGTTTCAGGTCACAGGCGATCTGGTGTTTTGCAATCAGGGATTTGACCAGATCCTTGGCGTCTTCAGCCAGTTCCCAAAGCCTGGCGGCGTCGGCATCGCCTACAAGACGCTCGAGGTCTTCCTGGTCCACCCGCTGCGCGCTGCCCAACTGCCCGCCGTTTCGGCCCGACGCGCCAAAGCCGACGCGGTGCGCTTCAAGCAGCGCGACGTCGAACCCGGCTTCGGCCAGATGAAGGGCCGCGGACAGCCCCGTATAGCCGCCACCGACAACGCATACATCCGCCCTGGTGTCTTCTGACAACGCGGGAAAGCGATCCATCGTATGTGCCGTCGCGGCATACCAGCTGTCAGGGTACTCGCCCTTGCGGTCATTGGAATAGAGCAGGTTCACGGAAGGTCTCAGACGTTGATCAGCAGATGTTCACGTTCCCACGGAGAGATGACCTGTAGGAACTCCTCATACTCGGCCCGTTTGACGATGCCGTAAACGCGGGCGAATTCGGGGCCCAGAACCTCGTGCAGGGCGGTGGCTTCGTCGAACAGATCCAGCGCTTCGCCCATGACCTGCGGGATATCGCCCTCGCCTTCATAAGCGTCGCCATAGAACTGACGACGTGGGCGTTCCTGCTCGACCAGGCCAAGATAGCCGCAGGCCAGCGACAACGCGATGCCCAGATACGGGTTGCAATCCATCCCGGCGATGCGGTTCTCGACGCGCCGCGATTCCGGGCCGGACAGGGGCACGCGAATGCCGGTGGTGCGGTTGTCACGGGCCCATTCCAGGTTGATTGGTGCCGCGTGATCCTTCACATAGCGCCGGTAGGAATTCACATAAGGCGCCATGACCGCCAGACCGGAGGGCAGGTGGTTCTGCAAACCGGCGATAAAGTGGTAAAACGCGTCCGTCTCACCCCCTTGAGGACCAGAGAAGATGTTCTGGCCGGTTTCCATGTCGATGATCGAGTGATGGATATGCATGGCCGAGCCCGGCTCTTCCTCGATCGGTTTTGCCATGAAGGTGGCAAAACAATTGTGGCGCAGCGCGGCCTCGCGGATCAGGCGTTTGAAATAGAAGACTTCATCGGCCAGTTTCACCGGATTGCCGTGACGCAGGTTGATTTCCAACTGCCCGGCGCCGCCTTCCTGGGTGATGCCGTCGATCTCGAACCCCTGATGCTCGGCGAAATCATAGATGTCGTCGATCACCGGGCCAAACTCGTCCACGGCCGTCATGGAATAGGCCTGTCGCGCTGCGGCCGGACGGCCGGAACGCCCCATCATGGGTTTGATGCCCTGCGCCGGGTCCACGTTGGGGGCAACCAGAAAGAACTCCATCTCTGGTGCAACAACCGGCTTCCACCCCTTGTCATGATAAAGCTGGACAACACGCTTGAGCACGTTGCGCGGGCTGTAAGGGATCGGATTGTCATCCCGGTCGTAGGCGTCGTGGATCACCTGCAATGTCCAATCCCCCGTCCACGGCGCAGCGGAAGTGGTCGAGAAATCGGGCTTCAGGATCATATCCTTTTCGATGAACCCGTCATCGCCGGCAGCTTCGCCCCAGCCCCCTGTGATGGTCTGGTAGAAGATGCTGTCGGGCAGGTGGAAATAGGATTGCTTTGCGAATTTTGATGCAGGCACCGCCTTGCCGCGCGCAATACCCGGCAGGTCCGAAATGATGCATTCAACTTCGTCCAGTCGTTGCCCATGGAAATATGCCTTTGCGGCTTCCGGCAGTTTATCAGTCCAATCAGCCATCAGGCTCTCTCTTTCTTTAGAAACTCGGCCATGTGGCGCGCAATTTTGGCGTTGTCGTCCGGGGCCGTCTCGCGATTTGCGGCTTCGCGCATCAGGTCTTCGGGTACCACGCCCTTGCCCCGTGTCCGCATCAGGCCTGTCACGAATCCGTTGGTGAATTCCGGGTGGGCCTGAACTGTCCAGATTGTATCCCCATAAGCCAGCATCGCGTTTTTGCAGAAGGCATTCCGGCCCAGAACCCGCGCTTCTTTCGGCAATTCGACAACCTGATCCTGGTGCCAGGCATTCAGCCATAGTCTGTTGCCGTCATATTCGTATTCCGTACGACCTACGGCCCATCCTTTCGAGAATTTCTCGACCTTGCCACCCAGTGCCTGAGCAATGATCTGATGGCCAAAGCAAACGCCGATCAGGGGTTTTCCACTTTCCCAGATCTCGCGCACCAACGCTTCCAGCGGGGCGATCCAGGGAAGGTCCTCGTAAACCCCGTGGCGCGATCCGGTAATGATCCATCCATTCGCATCATCCGCACCATCGGGGAAGGTGCCGTCCACGACGGCGAAGGTTACGAACTCGAACCCGTTGTCACGCAGCAACGCGGGGAAAAGTTCGTCATAATCCCCGAATTCTTCCTGTAGCACTTCGGGGGTGTGGCCGGTTTGTAGGATACCGATTTTCATGTGTCACCAAATTTGATCAAATTAATCCTAGCCGAGACTGGTTGACGCGGCAAGGGGGTCAAACCGTCTCGAGGTAGCTCAACCAGTGATCCTCGGGTGGGATGTTCGCAAATCGGGTGATCTCTTGACGTTTGGTCATGGTCAGATAGCGGATCAGGTCAGCGGGGAACAGCCGGGCCACCAAAGGATCCGTGGAGAACCTGTCAATCGCGCACGACCAATCCGGCATCAGTTGAGGCAGGTCCGCGATGTCATAGGCGTTCCCCGTAATCGGGGCAGGGGGGATCAAGCCGTCCTCGATGCCGACAAGTGCCGCGCCCAGAACCGCGGTCAACATCAGATACGGGTTTATGTCCCCGCCGGCGACACGGTGTTCGATGCGCCGTGCGGCCGGGGCCCCGCCCGGGATGCGAATGGCAGCGGTTCGGTTTTCATACGCCCAGCAGGCGCCCGTGGGCGCATGTGCACCCGGTATGAGCCGTGTGTAGGAGTTGCCGTGGGGTGCAAATATAAGCGTACTGCCCGGCATGGCCGCGACACAGCCAGCTACGGCAGACCGCAATATCTCGGTGCCTTCCGGCCCGTTGTTGTCGAACACATTGTGCCCGTTCTGGTCCACCACCGAGAAATGCACATGCATTCCGTTGCCTGCGTCATCGGCATAAGGTTTGGACATGAAGGTGGCCGCAAATCCGTGCCTGCGCGCCAACCCACGCGTCAATGCCTTGAAAAGCCACGTATCATCGGCACAGCGCATGGCGCCCTGATGGTTCAGGTTGATCTCGAACTGGCCGATGCCGCTTTCGGAAATCGCCGTCTGCGCGGGGATGCCCATTGCGGCGCAGCCATCGTACAGGTCGGTAAAGAACGCCTCGAACGCGTCCATTTCGGCAACCGACAGAACGGCCTCATCCGCAAGGCGCCGCCCTGTGATCGGATTCACCGGTGGTTGCGGCTGCGCGCCAGAAGCGTCAACGAGTGTGAACTCCAACTCTGTCGCGGCAACAACGGACCAGCCGCGTTGCGCATAGCGGTCGAGTATGGCGGACAGGGCATGCCGCGGGTCGCCCGGGAAGGGCACGCCGTCATCATCATACAGACACATCGGAACCAGCGCTGTTTCCGTATCCAGCCAGGGCACGGGGACCGGGCCGCGTTCGGTCGGGCGCAGCACCCCATCTGCGTCGCCGGTTTCAAAGACCAGCGGGCTTCCTTCGATATCAGCGCCCCACAAGTCTACGTTCAGTGCCGAAAACGGCATTCGCACGGCGCCTTTTCCCAGTTTGTCGGCATAGCCAGGGGGCACGCGTTTGCCACGCATTTGACCGTTCAGGTCACATGCGGCGACGCGAAAATTGTGCAGGGCTCTCAGATCCATTGGGGGCTCCGTCGGTGAAACTCCCCAGTGATTTACTTCAATGGATGTGCTTTGTCACCAAATTTGATCAAATTTTGGCTTGGGTTTTCAAGGAACGCCCCGCGCCGGTACAGACCGGCGCGGAGAGCTGTTTTCAGGCAAAGCTTACGCCATGTTCTTCCATGGGCAATTGCGCCACATGCAAACCTGACAGGGCTTTGATCGCATTGGCCAAAGCCGGTGCTGACGGTGGCGTGCCGGGTTCTCCGACGCCGGTCGGTGCTTCGGCCGATGGCACGATATGCACGTCGATTGCGGCAATATCCCCGATGCGCAGCGGTTCGTAATCCGGGAAGTTGTATTGATCCACCGCCCCACTTGTCAGGGTGATCTGGTCACGCATCACATGGCCAATGCCATAGCCGATGCCGCCTTCCATCTGGGCCCGCACGATATCGGGGTTCACGGCGATACCGCAATCCGCGGCACAAGTGACCTTTTCAATCCTGATGCCATTTTCCGGATCGCCCGAGATTTCGACCACTTCAGCCGCGTAAGACCCAAAGGACTTGTGAACGGCAATCCCCTGCGACCGGCCCTCTGGCGCATTGCCCCAGTTTGCCTTTTCGGCCGCCAGCTTCAAAACAGCTGCTTTGCGCTGCTGGTCCAGGTTGCTGCTGTCGGAAAGATGGGCCAGACGGAATTCCACCGGATCACGACCGGCGGCCTCGGCCACCAGATCCATCATGGTTTCCATCGTATAGGCGGTGTGGGTGTGCCCGACCGAGCGCCACCACAGAACCGTCGTCGCCTTTGGCGTGTCGGTCAGACCCACCGCCATGCCGGGGATGCTGTAGGGGCTGTCCGAAACGCCTTCGACCGAGCTGTGGTCGATGCCGTCATGAACCAGAACAGCCTCGAACGGGGTGCCCTTGATCACGGATTGGCCGGCAATCTGGTGCTGCCACCCGACGATGTTGCCTTCGGCGTCCAGACCCACACGAACCTTGTGGCCAAAGGCCGGTCGGTAATACCCGCTGCGAATGTCGTCTTCGCGCGTCCAGACCAGTTTCACCGGGCGAGAGCGGTCAGTGACGACAAAGGCCAGGGCGGCCTCGACCTGATAATCCGCATCCGGGGTGGCGCGGCGCCCGAAAGACCCGCCTGCCAGCATGGTTTTGATGTGGATCTTCTCGGCGGGCAGGCCAAAGATTTGCTGGTAGGCCATATGAGGACCCGTCGGCATCTGTGCCCCGTCATGCAGAACGATGTCTCCGTCTGCGGTCTGCTCGATGGTGCAGTTCAGCGGTTCCATCGGGGCATGGGCCAGCAGTGGGAAGTAGAACGTTTTTTCGACGACCTTGTCCGCTCCGTCGATGGCGGCTGCCACAGCGGCAAAATCCGCCTTGTTGACATTATACGTGGGCTCAGCCTCCAGCGCGTCCATGATCTCGGCCTTGATCTGGTCCGAGTTGCGGGTTTCCGCGCCGGACATGTCCCATTCGACCTCAAGCGCATCGCGTGCCTGAATCGCGGCCCAGGTGTTCTCGGCGTACACCGCGACGCCCGCCTGATTGGGCAGAACAGCGGCGCTGATATAGCCTTTGACCTCTTTCGATGCGCTGTCATCAAAGCCCAGCGCGATGCCGCCCTTCGCTTCGGGGCGTTTGATCATGGCGATCATCTGGTTGGGCAGGTGAACGTCCATGGCAAACATCGCCTGGCCGTTGCTTTTGATTGCCGTATCCTTGCGGCGCACCGTTTCATTTCCGATCAGACGGAATTCGGACGGGTCCTTCAGGCGTGGCTCTGCCGGAGCGTCCAGTTGCGACGCAGCAGACACAAATTCAGCGATCGGAGCCGACTTGTCGCCTGCCTTCACGATGCCGTCTTCGATGGTGATGCCAGATGAATCCACGCCCCAGCTTTGCGCGGCGGCGTTGATCAGCATTTCGCGCGCGGCAGCACCGGCCTGACGGTATTGCAGCCACGAATTCGCCATCGCGGTCGAACCGCCGGTGCCCTGGAACGGGCCGAACAGCAGGTTGTTGTAGACATTCGGATCCGAGGGGGCGAACTCGTACTCGATCTGATCCATGGTCAGGCCGATTTCTTCGGCAATCAGCGTCGGCAGTCCGGTCGCCGGGCCCTGACCTTTTTCAAAATGTTTGACGATGGCGGTCACGGTGCCATCGGCATCGATCTTCACAAATGGATTGAACTGCGCGGTCTCGGACGAGGCCGCGGCCAGCACACCATCAGGGCGGGCGCCAACCAGCAGGACGGCACCGGCAGCGGCGGCGCCTTTCAGAAACCAACGGCGAGAGGTGTTGATGGTCATGGATCAGGCCTCCAGAATTTCAGACGCGCGTTGGATGCCGGCGCGGATGCGTTGATAGGTGGCGCAGCGGCAGGCATTGCCGGACATGTACTCGTCAATCTCCTGGACCGACGGCTTCGGGTTCTCGGACAACAGCCCGACAGCCGACATCACCTGACCCGACTGGCAATAGCCGCACTGGACGACATCCAGTTCGACCCAGGCCTGTTGTACGGCAGCACCGATCTTGTCGTCACCGACAGCTTCGATAGTCGTGACTTCGGCGTCTTCGACGTCTTCAATGAATGTCTGACAGGAACGGACGGGCTCACCATTCACGTGCACGGTGCAGGCCCCGCAGGATGCCACGCCGCAGCCGAATTTTGTGCCGGTCAGTTTCAGTTCGTCTCGGATCACCCAGAGAAGAGGCGTTCCGGGTTCGGCATCAACCTCGAGGGTCGTGCCGTTCAGGTTCAATTTAAGAGCCATGATGAGGGGGTCTCCTGTTGGTGCTGGTTTCCGTAACTGGTAAACTCGCAGGTTTACTTATGGCATATGGTTTTGCCTCTGTAAACTCCTGCGTTTACCTAGTGTTTGACCAGGGCACGTCAATAGGTCTATAGCTCTGACATGAACGAATGCAGCGCACAGAATGCGTCCAAGCGCGCACAGATCATCGAAGCTGCCGTGGCCGAGTTCCAGGAAAAGGGCTTTGCCGCGGCCAGTATGGATCGCATTTCAGCAAGGGCCGAAGTGTCCAAGCGTACGCTGTACAAGTACTTTGAAAGTAAAGAAAACCTGTTCCGCTCCATCGTGGTCGAATTGTCCAGCCGCTTTGCTGAAGTGCTGGAAATTCGGTATGAAAAAGGTCGCGATATTCGTACGCAACTGACTGAACTGGCCTGGGCCGAAGGGCGCATTCTGATGCGGCCCGATGTTATCGCGATGGCCCGGATGGTGATCAGCGAAACCTTGCGCAACCCGACGCTTGCGGCGGAAGCGCAGGGCAAGCTGGACAAGACAGCGACATTCATTGCCATGCTCAAAGATGCGGCAGAGGATGGGCAGCTTCGGATCGATGATCCGGAACGGGCCGGGCGCGAATTCATCGGCCTGATCAAGGCGCGCGCCTTCTGGCCACTGCTGTTTACGGGTGGGGCGCTCAGCGAAGCCGAGATGACGGAAACGATCGAAAGCAGTGTCCAGATGGTGATGAGCCGATATGGTGTCTAATCGATAGCAACTCACTGATGATGGTCGCAGTCGGGACGGCGTCAGAGGAATGTGTTAGGGCTTTTCGACTTGATTCGGGTGGGCAAAGCCACTGACAGTCCATCGGATTTCGAAGCATAGCAGGACGGAGGCGTTGCTGTGACATGCAAGGCAACACAGGCTGCGCGTTTAAGCGTGGCACCCATGATGGATTGGACAGACCGCCACTGCCGCTATTTTCATCGGCTCCTCAGCGCGGAAACGTTGCTGTATACCGAGATGGTGACGGCGCCGGCGCTCGTGCGGGGCGGGGCGTTGCATCTGTTGGACTACTCTCCCGAGGAACACCCGGTTGCTTTGCAACTCGGCGGCTCCGACCCGGAAGAACTGGCGCAGGCCGCGAGACTGGGGGCTGAGGCCGGGTATGATGAGATCAATCTGAACTGCGGCTGTCCGTCGGATCGGGTGCAATCCGGCACTTTTGGCGCGGTCTTGATGAAAGACCCGGCCCGCGTTGCCGACTGCGTGACTGCCATGCGCGAAGCGGTGAATGTGGATGTCACCGTTAAATGCCGCATCGGAGTCGATGATCAGGAGCCCGAAGATGTATTGCCCGCGTTTCTTGAGCACATCAGCGCGGCAGGTTGCCAAAGGGTGACAATCCATGCCCGCAAGGCGTGGCTGCAAGGGCTGAGCCCAAAGGAAAACCGGGATATCCCACCTTTGGACTATGACCTTGTGAATCGGATGAAGGACGAGTTTTCGGATCTTCACATATCGATCAATGGCGGCATCAACACGCTGGACGAGGCAGCCGCACATCTGGAAGCCGGTCTGGATGGGGTGATGATCGGCCGGGCCGCTTATCATCAGCCGGGCGATGTCCTGTCGGATGCTGACCGACGCATCTTTGGTACCGGAACGACGCGTGATCCGTTCGCGATCGTTCAACATATGGTACCTTATGTGGAACGGCACCTTGCCAATGGCGGGCGTCTGCACCAGATCACGCGTCATATGTTGGGCCTTTTCGCAGGTCGTCCCGGAGCCCGCGCATGGCGGCGCGCCTTGTCGGAAGGGGCTGTGCAGGATGGGGCCGGACCCGAGGTGATGCTGCGGGCGCTGGATCATGTGGCGCCCATGGCAGAAGTTTAAGCGGCAGGGGGAACTATGCCCGAGACGATGTTGCTGGCCCAGATGCTGGGCCTTTTGCTTGCGATCGGAGCGCTGGCCGGCGTGCTTGCCGGATTGCTGGGGGTCGGCGGTGGAATCGTCTTGGTGCCTGCCTTTTTCTATGCGTTTCAAACTCTTGGCTATGGCGGCCCGCAGTTGATGCAGCTGTGTCTGGCCACGTCGCTGGCCACGATCATCGTGACATCGGTCCGATCCGTTCTTGCGCACAACAAAAAGGGTGCGGTGGCTTGGGATATCCTGCGCGGTTGGGGGCCGGGGATCGTCGTCGGTGCGATCATCGGAGTTCTGGTTGCCTCGGCCCTGCGGACCGAAGCCTTGCAGGCGCTGTTCGGCATATTGGGAATGGTGATCGGGGCCTATCTGGGGCTGGGTCGTTCGGAATGGCGGCTGGGTGATGTCATGCCCGGTGGAATAAAGCGGGCCATCCTGTCTCCTGCGGTCGGGTTTCTTTCGGTTCTGATGGGAATCGGCGGCGGCAGTTTTGGTGTGCCGCTGATGAGCCTCTACAACACGCCGATCCATCGTGCCGTCGCAACCGCCGCCGGGTTTGGTGTGATTATCGCCGTGCCCTCGGTCATCGGGTTTTTGTTTCTGGATATCGCACCGGAACACCGGCCTCCGCTGACCATTGGGGCGGTCAATCTGGTGGCCTTCGGTATCGTCGTGGCAATGACGATGATCACCGCGCCCTGGGGGGTGAAGCTGGCCCATGCGATGGATCCGAAACCCTTGAAGCGCGTATTCGCAGTGTTCCTTACGCTGGTGGCGCTCAATATGCTGCGCAAGGCGGTGGGTTTGTGAAGGATTTTGACGTCAGGGGGTGGGTGAAATTCCCGTATGATCCAGTGCTTGCGGCCTGGGTGGGACATGCGCTGCCTGCCGCACGGGCCGCGGTAACGGACCCGGCCCATGCTGACTGGCTGGATTGTGACGGGACGTGGTTCATCGGTGTTGACGCGTTGCCCAATGACGCGCAGGGCAGGGTTGGCCAATCGGGGCCTTTGGCCGGAACCGCCATGTCATTCATTGCAGGGCGTTACGAGCAGTTGCCGCTTCACAAAGGCCAAGTCTCGGTCACGCATCCTGGGTATCCACGCCCGCGTCGGGGGGAAAACGAAGCCGCCGCGCGGTATCGCAGAAATCGGGACGCGGCCCATGTGGACGGTTTGCGCCCGATGGGGCCGGATCGTCGCCGCCGGGTGGATGAACCGCATGCGTGGGTTTTGGGCATACCGCTGACCGAGGCCAGCCCGGATGCGTCGCCCATGGTGTTGTGGGAAGGCAGCCATCATATCCTGGGTGCGGCTTTCAGGCGCGCCCTTGCGGGGACGCCACAAGAGCGCCTGCATGAAGTCGACGTTACGGATATCTACCAATCCGTCCGTCGCGAGGTTTTCGAAACCTGCCCGCGAATCGAATTGCCTGCAAAACCGGGCGAGGCTTACGTGCTGCACCGCCACTGCCTGCACGGGGTTGCCCCCTGGGCGGAAACGGCAAGCGCAGGGCCGGATGGACGGATGATCGCCTATTTCCGCCCGGAATGCGTCGGGGGTGTGGCGGAATGGATCGAATCCACTTAACCTCCTGTCATTGTTTGGCTTTGGAGGTTTTGACCGATGATTACGGTCCATACGAATTCTGATGGTGCGTTGATAGAAGTGGAGTTGTCGGGGCAAGTCACCAGCGCCGACTATGCCGATGTCCTGGTTCCTGCAATCGAAGCAGCGCTGACCGAACATGATTCCGTTCGGCTTTTGGCCATCGTGCAGCCCGAGTTCAAGGGGTATGATTTGGGCGCGGCCTGGTCCGACACCAAGCTGGGGCTCAGCCACTGGCGGGGGTTTGACCGGATCGCGGTTGTTGCCGATCAGGGCTGGGTGCAAACCAGCATCCGATTGGCCGCCCCGATCCTGCCATGCCCCGTTCAGGTCTTTGAATTGGCCGAGCTTGAGGCCGCCCGGCGCTGGATGCGCGAGTCGCTGGGATCCATTCACGTGACCGATCTTGAGGGCCCATGTGTGCAGATCAGCCTTTTGGGAAAACTGGACCCCGAGGAGTACAAGCAAGCCGAACGCGACCTGGACGCTTTGTTGCATGATCGATCCGGATTTCGGTTGCTGATCGACCTGCGGGAATTCGACGGCTGGCAGGGGTTGTCCGCTCTTGCAGCACATTTTCGTCTGGCCAGCCGCCACATCGGACAACTGGATCGCGCGGCCATCGTCGGGGACAAAAGCTGGCAGCACATGGCACAACGTGTCGCCAGTCATGTATTGGGCACACGGACTCAGTTCTTTCCGTCCGAGGAAATCGAAAACGCCAAAACTTGGCTGGCTGCCGGGTAAGGATCTGCTCTGCGTGCCAACCTGCATCTTGTGATCTTGCTGCCAACAGGCGGCTTGCGTGCTTTGTTCTCTGGTCAGAACAAAGCACCCTTGAGCGCGAATTGACCAAATCTGATTGGCTTATTTCGCGGAACGACACGCATCACATGTCTTGAAACCGGTCTTGATACCGTGCCGGTCAAGAATTGTGACGTAAGGGAACTGGTGGGTTTTTCTGTGGAATTTCTGACCTTAAGGTCAACACGGACCAAAAACCGCGTGTTTTCCCCCTAAATTTGACCGGAAATGCCCTTACCTACGCCGTGTCGCTGCGGGCCTCCACTCACGTTGAACAGATGCGTTCATGAGCTGGCCCCTTTTAGGAGCTCGAACTCGGCCCGCGGCGGCACAGTTATTGGAAGCGGGAAGTTTGCGATGACACTTAGGTTATTGATGGAAAGATTTGCGGCACGCAAGACGCCAGTATTCAAGGCGGACAAGACCGGCACGAAGCGTGTCCGACGTGCAGCGAAAAAATACGGGACTGCAAAAACAAGCAGATCCGAAATCGCAGCTCTGTTCGAGTCAGAGCTGCGCGGGCAAGACACAAACAGGTCGGCCCGCGACGAATCCAATGACCACAGGGATACGTCCCCAAAGCAGGCTGGCTGACTTCAGGAACCGTTTATGCGCGCTGCACGCCCGCCTCGGCGTTTGCTGAGGCGCGGCTTTCTGGTTGGTAGATCTTCCATGATTTCGGCGCGTTCGCTGCTGTCCATCTTGGACCAACGGGTGATTTCGTCAATCGTGCGATAGCAGCCGGTACAGATGCGTTCAGTCGGGTGAACGACACAGATCTGGACACAAGGGCTTTCGACCTCATTCCTTTTCCAAACCATATTCGTCATCACTGGTCTCCGACCCGTTACAAAAAGCGCAGCCTGTCCAGCGCCCCTTGCAAAATATAGCTGGCCGCAACGTGATCAATAACCTGTCCGCGACGTTTTCGTGTCGTATCCGCCTCAAGTAGTGCTTTTTCTGCCGCAACGGTACTGAGCCGTTCGTCCCAAAACCCGATGGGCAGATCGGTCAGGCGGGACAAATTGCGCGCAAATGCCCGCGTTGACTGGCATCTTGGCCCTTCGCTGCCATCCATGTTCTTGGGCAGGCCCAGCAAGATGCCCCCGATCTCGCGATCGGTGACAATTTCGATCAGGCGCGCGGAATCGAGCGTGAATTTCTTGCGCCGTACCGTTTCCAGCGGGCTGGCGACACCGCGCATCCGGTCGGACACGGCGACGCCGATTGTCTTTTCCCCAAGGTCCAGCCCCATCAGGGCACTCATCGGTTGCAAGGCTGCTGCAAATTCTTCGATAGCGTCATGGATCATTGAGCGATCCCGGCTTGAAGGGCCGCCGCATCGATGATCTGCAACGCCTCTGAATCGCCGGCAAAGACTTCCATGGCCTCATCGCGAATATCGATGGCGCGCTGACCCTGGCCAAGAACGCCCAAGGCCGCGATCAGGCGGGCCCATTCCTCGGGGGATCCGCCCTCTGCCGCCAGCCGATCAGACAGCTGGTCCACCATGCCCTGAATCATCTGCTGCCGCTCTTCGGGGCTCAGCTCTGCGGCGGCGGCCATGTCTTCCTGGCTGGGGCCGGGTGCGGTGCTCAAATCCGGTGCATTGAAAACGCCGGCCCTAAAGGCCAGTTCATCGATCTGAGCCCGAATTGCTTCGGCCCAGGGCGCACCTGCGGGGGAATCCTGCAACGTTTCGACCCACATGCGATAGGCAAGGTCCGGCCGCCCGATCTGAGCCAGCATCTGCCCCCAATAATAGCGCGCCGGGCCGTGACGGGGGTCACGGTTCAGCGCTTCGATCAGCGCCTGTTCCGCTTCGGGTGAGACATACCCACCTGCGGCCAGAATCATCATTTCAGCCAGGTCCGCATAGGTATCAGCCGTGGCGCTGTCTTCGGACAGCTCGATCACCTTTTGCTGCGCGGTGTACCCATCCTTGAAGTTGCCCGCATTCGTCTCGTGTTGCGCCAGCAACATCTGACCCTGCAAATCGTCCGGCCGGCTCGCAACGGTTTCCCGCAACTGCTTCAGCAGGTTGGCATAGCTTTCTTCCAGCTGCGCAGGTCGAGGTGGGGTCGCCAGTTCTTCCGCGGCGCTTTGGGATGGCCGGTTGGCGCGCACTTCCTTGGCCAGTTCAAGCCGTGCGGTCAGCGGCATGTCAGGCAAACCCACGGCCCCGGTGCGATGATACATCGCCAACGCTCCACCGATCAGAAGCAACGAGATTGCCAGGATCGACAACACCGAAACCGCACGAGATGGCCCGGCGCCGGCACCCTCTTTCTTCATTTGATCATCTGCGGCCAGAATGCGACGGGAAATTTCCGTGCGCACCCGTTCGGCGTCGGCCTCGCCAATGACCCCGCGCGCCAGATCCCGGTCCACACCGGCCAACTGTTCGCGATAAACCCGCAGATCGTATGCCGCCGCGGGTTCATCCCCACGGCGTTTGCGCAGCAGGGTAAAGCTGAGAAAAGCTGCGATCAGCAGCGCGACAAGAAAAATCAGAACCCAGAACGTCATGGTCCCTCCGAGGATGCTGCCCTGACTTAGACCTGTGAGGCGTCCGACAAAAGGGACAAATGGCCGCGAATGAGCGACATGTCGCAATAGTGCGATATTGCGGCGTTGCACGGCAGGGTTAAAATGCCGTCACACGGCATATCTGCGCCCAATCACCGAACCGGATGGATTCGCACATGAAACACTATTCAGCCTTTGCTGTGGCGCGGGAAGCTCTGCGCTATCACACCGGATGGGAGCGCGCCTGGCGCTCACCCGAACCCAAGAAGCGCTATGACGTCATCATCGTTGGTGCTGGCGGTCATGGTCTGGCGACCGCGTATTACCTTGGCAAGAACTATGGCATCCAGAATGTCGCGGTTATCGAAAAAGGCTGGCTGGGCGGCGGCAATACCGGTCGCAACACGACGATCATCCGTTCGAACTATCTGCAAGACCCGTCGGCGGCGATCTACGAGAAAGCGCGCAGCCTCTACGAGGACCTGAGCCAAGAACTGAACTACAACATCATGTTCAGCCCGCGCGGTGTCATCATGCTGGCGCAGACCCAGCACGAGATCCGCGGCTATCAGCGCACGGCCCATGCCAACGCGCTGCAAGGTGTGAAGACGGAATGGATCGGCCCCGAACGCGTCAAGCAACTGGTGCCAATCATCAATCTGGATGGTCCCCGGTATCCGGTTCTGGGCGGCCTTTGGCAGGAACGCGGGGGCACTGCGCGCCATGATGCGGTGGCGTGGGGCTATGCGCGTGCCTGTTCGGCGATGGGGATGGATATCATCCAGCAATGCGAAGTCACCGGTGTGCGCTCGGACAACGGGCGCGTTGTCGGGGTCGATACCACCAAGGGTGCCATTGATTGTGACAAGCTGGGCATCGTCGTCGCCGGCCATTCGGGTCAGTTGGCCGAGATGGCGGGCTTCCGCCTGCCGCTGGAAGCCGTCGCGTTGCAGGCGCTGGTGTCCGAGCCCATCAAACCCTGCATGGATGTGGTCGTGATGGCCAACACCGTGCACGGCTACATGTCGCAATCCGACAAGGGCGAAATGGTGATCGGCGGGGGGACCGACGGGTTCAACAACTTCACGCAGCGCGGGTCGTTCCATCATATCGAGGAAACGGTGCGGGCGCTGGTCGAAACCTTCCCGATGATTTCGCGCCTGAAAATGCTGCGCCAGTGGGGCGGGATCGTGGACATGACCGGTGACCGCTCGCCCATCCTGTCGAAAACACCGTTGCAGGGCTGCTTTATCAATGGCGGCTGGGGCACCGGTGGTTTCAAGGCGATTCCGGGCTCGGGCTGGGGGATGGCGCAGTTGATGGCGACGGGCCATTCACCGCTGACCGAAGCCTTCTCGATGGACCGCTTCAAAGAAGGCCGCTTCATAGACGAAAGCGTGGCCGCCGGGGTGGCGCACTAGGGAGATTCCCGAAGGTGCCAGAAAACAGAATTCAGGTCGGCCCCCGCGCTGACCGACCGCCAAAAGGATGACAACATGCTAATCCTGAATTGCCCCTATTGCGGCGTAGACGCCGAAGAATCCGAACTGGCCGCCGGTGGCGAAGCGCATCTGAAGCGTTTCGGCCCGGGCTCGTCGGATGACGAATTCCACGACTATCTGTTCATGCGTGAAAACCCGAAAGGTGTTCATTTCGAGCGCTGGCGACACGCCAATGGTTGCGGCAAGTGGTTCCACGCCGCGCGCTGCACGCAGACACTCGAAGTGTTCGGAACCTACACGGCTCAGACCTCCGAACCGCCGCAAGACATCAAGGATGCCATCACTGCCAAACGGCCCGGCTGGACGTGGAGAGAGTTCTCCTGATGCTTCATCTTTTCAATAATACTCCCGCCGGAGGCTTTGACGCCTCCACATGCGAAAGGTCCGCACAATGAGCACCCGTCTCGCAAAACAAGGCCGGCTGATTGACCGGTCGAAAAAGGTCACATTCACCTTCAACGGAACCTCGATGCAGGGCTATGAGGGGGATACGCTTGCCTCGGCCCTGTTGGCCAATGACCAGATGATGGTTGGCCGGTCGTTCAAATACCACCGTCCCCGCGGCGTTGTCGCCAGCGGCGCGGAAGAGCCGAACGCGCTTGTCGGCCTGGGGCAGGGCAACCGGTTCGAGCCGAACCAGCGCGCCACGACGACCGAGGTGTTCAACGGCTTGACCGCGATTTCACAGAACCATTGGCCAAGCCTTGAATATGATATCGGTGCGGTGAACACGGCCTTTGCCCGGTTTTTGCCGGCCGGCTTCTACTACAAGACGTTCATCCACCCCAAACCCTTCTGGAAACACGTCTACGAACCGTTCATCCGGCAGTCGGCGGGATTGGGCAAGGCGCCCGACAAAGACAACCGGGATGCCGACACTTATGAACATTTCTACGCCTTTACCGATGTTCTGGTGATCGGCGGCGGTGTGGCTGGTTTGCAGACAGCCAAGGCGGCGGCACAATCCGGTGCCAAGGTCCTGCTGATCGAGCAGACCGCGCATTGGGGAGGTCGCGCGCCGGTAGACGGCGGCACCGTGGATGGTGAGCCTGTGGATAAGTTCGTGGAACAATTGGTTTCCGAACTCGAAACAATGGACAACGTCATCATGCGCACGCGCTGCATGGGAGCGGGTGTTTATGACCATGGTTATGTGCTGGGATACGAACGTCTGACGGACCACACGCCGGGCGTGCAGGGCCCGCGCCATCGTTTGTGGCGCATTCGCGCCAAGCAAATTGTAACGGCAACGGGTGCAATTGAAAGACCATTGTCCTTTGCTGGCAACGATGTTCCGGGCGTGATGCTGGCATCGGCCATGCGCGACTATGTCGTGAACTGGGGGGTTACCCCGGGCGAACGTGTCATCGTCGCCACCAACAATGACGACGCCTATCGTACCGCGATTATCCTGAAACAGGCAGGTGTGGATGTTTTGCGCATTGTTGACGCCCGGGCAACGGCCGGACCTTTGGCGGAAGAAGCCCGCCAGTTGGGTATCCGCGTCGATCCGGGCAAAGCCATTGCCAAGGTCAAAGGCGGCAAGCGCGTCAAAAAGGTAGCCATCTGCAATCAGGAAGGCGTCGGCGGCGCGCGTGAAGAAGTTGAGGCGGATGCAGTCGCCATGTCCGGCGGCTGGTCTCCGGTCGTGCACATGTGGTCCCATTGCGGGGGCAAGCTGATCTGGGATGAGGCGAACGCGCATTTCCGGCCGGATCCCGAGCGTCCGCCGCTGGGGGTGGACGGCAAAGGGTTCGTTGTTGCTGCTGGCGCGTCCAACGGCCCTCTGGCGTTGCAGGATGTTCTGACAGACGCCCATGCGGCCGGTAAGGCGGCCGCCAAGGCGGCTGGCTTCAAGCCCAAGAACACCAAGGCGCCCGCAGGGGACACAACCGCCGAAGCGCCGATGGAAGCGGTCTGGCTGATGCCGGCAAATGCAGAAGTCCAATTGCGTATGAAATCCTGGCTGGATTTCCAGAACGACGTCAAGGTTTCAGACGTCCAACTGGCCGCGCGCGAAGGGTATGAAAGCGTCGAACACACCAAGCGCTATACCACGCTGGGCATGGCGACCGATCAGGGTAAGTTGAGCAACATCAACGGATTGGCGATCCTTGCTGATGCTCTGGAATCCGAAATTCCCAAGGTTGGGACAACCACTTTCCGTCCGCCCTATACGCCCATCTCGATGGGTGCGATCGGTGGTGAGGCACGGGGTGAGGTCTTTCAGCCGATCCGTCGGACACCGATGCACAACTGGCACGACAGGAACGGCGCCGATTGGGAGCCGGTCGGCCACTGGCGCCGGACCTATGCCTATGTCCGCCCCGGCGAATCCGTGCATGACGCGGTGAATCGCGAGGTGAAAAACACCCGCGAGAACCTCGGCCTGCTGGATGCCTCGACGCTGGGCAAGTTGATCGTCAAAGGCCCGGATGCCAGCAAGTTTCTGGACATGTTGTACACCAACATGATGTCCACGCTGAAGGTCGGCAAATGCCGCTATGGCCTGATGTGTTCGGAAAACGGCTTTCTGATCGACGACGGCGTTGTCGCCCGCATCGATGAAGACACCTGGCTGTGCCACACCACCACCGGCGGGGCCGAGCGTATCCATGGTCACATGGAAGAATGGCTTCAGACCGAATGGTGGGACTGGAAAGTCTATGTCGCCAACGTGACCGAGCAATACGCGCAGGTCGCCGTGGTCGGCCCCAATGCCCGCAAGGTGCTTGAAAAGCTGGGCGGCATGGATGTCAGCAAAGAGGCGCTGCCCTTCATGGAATGGCGCGATGGCAAGATCGGAGGCTTCGATTGCCGGGCCTACCGCATTTCGTTCTCAGGCGAGCTGTCTTATGAAATCGCCGTTCCGGCCAGCCAGGGGCAGGCGTTCTGGGATGCCTTGATGGAAGCAGGCAAAGAGTTCGGCGTGATGCCTTACGGAACCGAATGTCTGCACATCCTGCGGGCCGAGAAGGGCTTTATCATGATCGGGGACGAGACCGACGGCACCGTGATCCCGCAGGATCTGGGGCTGCACTGGGCGCTGTCCAAGAAGAAAGAGGATTATCTGGGCAAACGCGCCCATTCGCGGACCCACATGGCGGATCCCGAGCGCTGGAAACTGGTCGGTCTCGAGACTGTGGACGGATCGGTTCTGCCGGATGGTGCTTACGCGGTGGGCGAGGGCGTCAATGCCAACGGTCAGCGCAACATGATCGGCCGTGTGACGTCGACATATTACTCGGCCAATCTGGGCAAAGGGATCGCCATGGGGCTGATCAAGCACGGCCCCGACCGCATGGGCGAGATCGTCGAGTTCCCGGGCACGGACGGCAAAACCTACAAAGCCAAGATCGTGGACCCGATCTTTTATGACAAGGACGGGGAGAAGCAGAATGTCTGAACCCATCAGCGCATTGAACCACGCCAGCTATGACGGCATCGCCAAGGTCCAGGAATGCGGCCTGCAAGGCATGATAACCCTGCGCGGCGACCTGTCCGACAAGGTGCTGGCCAAGGCTGTCAAGGATGCAACCGGTCAGAAAGTGCCGGGTCAGCGCGAGGTGCTTGTGACCGGCGATACCGGCGTGGCTTGGATGTCGACCGACGAGTTGCTGGTTCTGGTGCCTTATGCCGAGGTCGAAGCCAAACTGGCCGACATGGTCGGTGCCCTGAGCGGCACCCATGCTTTGGCGGTCAATGTCTCGGATGCCCGCGCCGTCTTCAGCGTCTCTGGTGCCAGCGCAAGAGAGGTGCTGGGCAAGGTCGCGCCCGTCGATCTGTCGGCGGATGCATTCCAGCCCGGCCAGATTCGCCGCACGCGTCTGGCGCAGGTGGCTGGTGCTTTTTGGATGGATGATGAACAGACCTTCCGCGTGGTCTGCTTCCGTTCCGCTGCGGATTACGTGTTCAAACTGCTCAAGGTGGCAGCACAGCCCGGCAGTGAGGTTGGGATCTACTGAACAAAAAAAGCCCCGGTTCATCCGGGGCTTTTTCTTACTTGACTGTCGAACAGGTCCCGACTCCGAAAGGTTTGTTCGCGAAATTTCCCTGAACGAATGCCATGCGGACGGCGACCGTATTGTCGGTTGTTTTCAGGTTCGCCTGATATCGAACGCGGACATTGCCGCCGGCAACCATTTTCTGATCGAGATTCCAGATAATACGATATCCCTTGGCGCCGCGGTCTTTGAATTTTGCCTTGGCCCAATCCTGGTACGAAGTGGCGGCCATCGCCGAAGATGCGGCGGGGTCGATCCGGAACGCATACTCTGGCGCAATCCAGCCATGGGCGTCCTGTTTGGTCATCTTGCAATGATAGGTAACCGTTTCTGCCGCAGCGGTATGTGCAAGAAATGCGGCGACTGCAATCGGTAAAAGTCTTTTCATTTTATCCACTTGGGCATGATTCTTGGTGTGTGCAATCAAACTGATACACCTCAATGCCGCAAGCGGGACCTCGCGTGAACGAAGAAAAAAATGCCAGACGTTCTACCCATGCAAGAGAACGGTGTGAAAACGGCTCAGGCCATCTTCGGTCAGCAAGTCCGAAATCTCTACAGGCTGTGACTTGTCATCCGACAGGTTTGCGTAATAACCCAGTTCATCCATCAATGCGCTGACACGTTCGTGCCTCTGGTCTTCCGGAAGCAGAGGTGCGTGAAGAGACAGAAGAAGGGCGGGGCGGCGTTCCTTCAGCCACGCGGACAAAGTTGGGGCAACAATGAATTCCGCGCCCTCGATGTCCATTTTGACCAGCGAAACCCTTGACAGGTCGTTTGTTTTCTCAAATTGGTCCCAGGCGATTGTCAGCGCATCAGACCCATGCGCCCCGTCGTGCAGAAGCGAACTGGTGGAATCCCCGGGTTCACCGCGCACAGAGGCCATGCGTGCCACGCCAAATCGATCTGACAGGGCGACCCCGAATGCCGAAACGTTCTGAATACCGTTCAGATCAAGATTCCATGCCAGATGCCGAAACGCGGTCGGGTCAGGCTCAAAACACCAGACATGCCGTGCCCTTCGCGCACCGTACAGCACCGTCGGGCCAATCCACGCGCCGATGTCCAGATAGTCGCTTTGAGGGGACAGGAACCGGTCAAGAACTGCAAATGTTTCAGGCTCCCAAGCGCCCGCAGTGGCCTTGCGCCAGAATTTCGAATGGTACGGGTCCAGACGAAACGGCTTGCCGTTCAGATTGCCCGCATAATATCCGCGGGCGCGATAGAACATCTTGCGCGCCTGTGTCAGCATCGCCTGCCTCCGGGTTTTCTTGCCACGCCCCTTGACCTGCGGCGGTTGCCAAAGCATTTAACCTTGGGAACCGCAACTTACATTTAAACAGGGGGCCGACATGGCTTTTGAACTTCCTGATCTTCCTTATGCACATGACGCGCTGGCAGCCAAGGGTATGTCCGCGGAAACGTTGGAATATCACCACGACCTGCACCACAAGGCCTATGTCGACAACGGCAACAAGCTGATCGCCGGCACCGAATGGGACGGCAAGTCGCTGGAAGAGATCATCGTTGGTA
Source organism: Ruegeria sp. HKCCE3926 (assembly GCF_017872515.1). Lineage (NCBI taxonomy): Bacteria > Pseudomonadati > Pseudomonadota > Alphaproteobacteria > Rhodobacterales > Roseobacteraceae > Ruegeria > Ruegeria sp. HKCCE3926. The sequence goes on from NZ_JAEDOU010000001.1 coordinate 560,110, forward strand.
CATACGACGCAAACGCCGTGGCACAAAACGGTATCTTCAACAACATCAGCCAGTTGTGGAACCACAACCAGTTCTGGGAAATGATGGGGCCGGGCGAGTCCAAGATGCCGGGCGAGCTGGAAAAGGCGCTGACCGAAAGCTTCGGTTCGGTGGATGAATTCAAGTCGCAATTCAGTGCCGCCGGTGCGGGTCAGTTCGGTTCGGGCTGGGCGTGGCTGGTCAAGAACGCCGATGGCTCGCTGGCCGTCACAAAAACCGAGAATGGCGTGAACCCACTGTGCTTTGGTCAAACCGCGCTGCTGGGTTGCGATGTTTGGGAGCACTCCTACTACATCGATTTCCGCAACAAGCGCCCGGCCTACCTGTCGAACTTCCTCGACAATCTGGTGAACTGGGAAAACGTCGCATCGCGGATGTAACGTATTGAACCGACGTCGGTTCATAAAGGGCCTGCTGGCGGCGACGCTGGCAGGCCTTGTCACGGCCGCCTACGGGTTCATCATTGAACCCGCAGTTCGGCTGCGCGTGCGCAAATGGCGCATTCAGCGGGACGACTGGACAGCGCCGCCGCTCAGAATCGCCGTACTGTCCGATATGCATGTGGGCGAGCCCTATGTCGGCCTGAACCGCGTAAGGCAGGTGGTCCGCCGAACCAATGCGCTGGCTCCGGACGTGATCCTGCTGTTGGGTGATTTCTTTGCAAGCCACAAAGGTGTCTCGGACACGGTCAAGATGCAGGACCTGGCCCCTGTGCTTGCCGGGCTTGAGGCGAAGAATGGTGTCTTTGCCGTTCTGGGCAATCACGACTGGTGGGATGACAGGTCGGCACAGCGGCGCGGGTCCGGGCCCAATCGCTATGCCGAAATTCTGGAACAGAACGGAATTTCGGTGTTGTCCAATGCCGCGATCAAACTCGAAACTCAGGGCATCTGGCTGGCCGGTCTCGAGGATCAGCTGGCGATCTGGCGCAACGGCAAGCCGCAAGGATTGGACGATCTGGAAGGTACTCTGGCGCAGATCACCGATGACGCTCCGGTTGTGATGATGGCGCATGAGCCCGATGTGTTTCCCACTGTGCCCGGGCGGGTGGCCTTGACCCTTTCAGGGCACACACATGGTGGCCAAGTGCGCCTGTTCGGCTGGTCGCCCGTGGTGCCATCGAAATTCGGCAATCGCTATGCCTATGGCCATGTACGCGAAAATGGGCGCGATCTGGTCGTTTCGGGCGGTATCGGCTGTTCGATCCTGCCGGTTCGTCTGGGCGTGACGCCCGAAATCACCGTTGTCGAGATGTCCGCCTAAAGGGTTGATGACCAGCCGGTGAAAACCCGCCGATACGTGCCCTTTCTGCGTGACGGTATCTTGTTTGCTGTTTTCCAGTACACATCTCTGTAGGGTAGAGGGAGAAACTGCATATCAATTCAAACAATGATCGGGCTGCGCACTGTTCGTGCGTCAACGAACCCGCATGTCCAGCAGGTCGAGGGATACCCAGAACACAACCTAATCAGGAGATCGCAATGGTCGCACTTACACAGGGAACTTGGGTTATTGTTGCAGATGGAGAGAAAGCGCTGGTGATGGAGAATATCACCGATGCCGACGATCCCAATTTTGTCGTCGTCGCTGTCGAAGAACAAGACGGCCCGACCGGAAAACCGACGGACCGCGCAGGTCGTCGCAACGACGGCGGACCAAAACAGAAATCGGCAATTGAAGAACCCACGTGGAAGGCGCACGCAAAATCTCTGTTCGTGCAGGATCTGGCGAACCTGTTGAATCGCAAGGGGCTGAAAGGCGCCTATGATCGGCTGGTTCTGGTGGCCAGCCCCCATGTTCTGGGTCTGTTGCGGCGTCGGTTACACAGCGAGGTGCTGGGAAAGGTCGTGGCCGAGGTCAACAAGACCCTGACCAATCATCCTTTGCACAAGGTCGAGCAGGTGGTGCGCCTCAGTCTGCAACCCAAAGCCAGACTTGCCTGATGAATACGGCGGGCGGTTCAACCGCCCGCACGGTTTCCCATCCTCAGGTCAGCTTGTCCCGCAGGGCGATCATGGCTGTATCGGCGTCTTCGACCCAGGTGATGAAATCCGCCAAAGACGTGTCGGCAAAGCCTTGCCCGATCACCTGATCCAACAATGTGTGCAACGCGTCCCAATAGCCGTTCACATTGACCACGACGATCGGCTTGTCATGCAGGCCAAGCTGGCGCCATGTCAGCGCTTCGAACAGCTCGTCCAGCGACCCCGGACCGCCCGGCAGGACCACGACGGCGTCGGCGTTCATGATCATGACTTTCTTGCGCTCGTGCATTGTCTCGGTGATCACGAAGTGGGTCAGATCCGTTTTTCCGACCTCGCGCTTGACCAGATGCACCGGAATGACGCCGAAGGTTTCACCACCGGCATTCTGCGCGGCGCGGGCCACTTCACCCATCAAACCGACATCTCCGGCTCCGTAGACCAGCCGCCAGCCTTCCTGCGCCAGCAGGCTGCCAAACTGCCGTGCAGTTTCAGAATAAGCCTTCTCGGCTCCATTGCGTGACCCGCAGTACACACAGACTGATTTCTGAGACATCAAAGGGGGGCTCCGGGGTTGTGTCAGGGGTTTTGACCCGTGATAGCGGGATTGATAGATTGGCTCAACTGTCCGTCGGAAAGCTTTTCAACGCATAGCTTTTGCCCGGCGGAGTGAAAGGAAAATAATGGACGCCAAATCGGGAAACGGAAGCTCGGGCAATTTCATCTGGGGGGTGATTGCGGGTCTTGTTGCGATATTGGGCGCGGGTGGATTGTATCTGTCCGGCGTCTTCACCAAAACGCCCGAGCCGAGAGCCCCGCAGGAAGCCGCCTCTGCCGTAGCCCCGGAACCTGTAGGGCAGGATGCGCAGGTTTCGGAACCGGAAGTGGCTGAACAGGCGGCTCCTGCGGATGAAGGGCCCACGACCGAGCCTGCCGAGGACACTAGTGAAACGGCTGACGCCTCTGACGCGGACACCGCCGTTGCCAAGACGGAAGATATCGCGCCCCAGCCAGCGGCCCCTCCGGCCCTGGATCAGATTTTTGTTGAGCCAGATGGCACGGCGCTGTTGTCCGGCGATGCCGAGCCCGGCAGCCGGATCGAGGTGCTGCTGAACGGCGAAACCCTGCACAGCTTTACCGTGGACGGCAGCGGCCAGTTTGCCGAATTTGTTTCGATCCCGTTCAGCGACGCGGCTCAGGGGTTGGTCCTGCAAAGCAAGGATGGCGAACGGATCACACAGTCCGACGACTATCTGATTGCGGCATTGCCAAAGCCGGTCGAAGAAGCGCCTGTAACTGAAGAATCGCCAGCATCCGATCCGGACACGACGGCCGACGCCGAAGACGGCACGATCGCGACAGCCGATGCAGACGTTGAGCCCGAAACGGCGACCGAAGTTCCAGCGCCAGAAACTGATGTGACCGGAACCGAAACCACCGTGCCGGAGGCCGAGGAAACGCAAACCGCCGACTCGCCGCCGCAGACACCCGAACCGGATCAGCAGATTGCGGTGCTGCGGTCCGGCGAAGAAGGGGTTGAACTGGTGCAGCCGCCTGTGGTGCGGGATACGCCCCCTGATCAGATCGCACTGGATACCATCGGGTACTCTGATACCGGCAATGTCCAGCTGACGGGGCGTGTGCAGGACGGTGCAGCCGTTCGACTGTACCTGAACAATCGCCTGATCGCCGATCTCGACCCGAAAGAGGATGGATCCTGGCGCAGCGATCTGGAGGGGATTGATCCGGGTGTCTACACGCTGCGCGTGGACGCGGTGAATACGGACGGGACGGTGCTCAGCCGGGTCGAAACCCCGTTCAAGCGAGAGCCGGTTGAAGTACTGGATGCCGCCGTCGCGGCAAGTCAGGCCAACGCGCAGGGCGAAGCAGCTGCCATCCGTTCGGTTACGGTTCAACGGGGCGACACGCTGTGGGCCATCTCGCGCGACCGGTTTGGCGACGGGGTCCTGTATGTACGGCTGTTCGAAGCCAATCGCGACCTGATCCGCGATCCGGATCTGATCTATCCGGGGCAGGTCTTCACCATACCTGAATAAGCATCGCCTCTGGCCCAAGCGGGCCGGGGTCAATCTCTGACCGCAGTTAAGGTACGTGATGAGACGAACACCTACTACGACCCCGGACGATACGGTGCCGCGTGACGAGCGAAGCTCGGGCTGGCGCACGATCCGCAAAGTGGCACCCTATCTTTGGCCACAGGATGAACCATGGGTAAAGCGCCGCGTGGTGATTGCCATGGTCATGCTGGTTCTGGCCAAGCTGATCGCGGTCTATACGCCAATCCTTTACAAAGGTGCCGTTGACGCGCTGGCAGGTGAGGGCGTGCCGCCGGTGGCGCTGGGCGCGGTCGGGCTGACGGTCGCCTATGGCGTGGCGCGGATGCTGACCGTGGGATTCCAACAACTGAGGGATGCGGCCTTTGCGCCCGTAGGGCAAAGGGCTCTGCGGGCGTTGGCGCTTGAGACCTTTCGGCACATTCACAACCTCTCGATGCGTTACCACGTGTCCCGCCGTACCGGAGGGCTGAGCCGCATCATCGAACGGGGTGTCAAGGGCGTCGAGTTCCTGTTGCGCTTTCTGCTGTTCTCGATCGGGCCGCTGATCCTGGAACTGCTGCTGGTGGCGATCATCCTGATGTGGCTGTTCGATGTCTGGTATCTGGTGGTCGTCGCCGTCACAATCGGTCTGTATATCTGGTTCACATTTGCCGTGACCGAATGGCGGGTGAAGCTTCGGCGCGAGATGAACGATCAGGACACCGAAGCCAATCAGCGCGCCATCGACAGCCTGCTGAATTTTGAAACTGTCAAGTATTTCAATGCCGAAGCGCGCGAAGCTGAGCGATATGATGTGTCGATGAAAGCCTATGCCGGGGCGGCGCTGAAAACGGCATATTCGCTGGCATTTCTGAATTTTGGCCAGTCATTCCTGATCACTTGTGGTTTGATCGGTGTGATGGTTCTGGCTGCCATCGGGGTTCAGAGCGGAAACCTTACAGTGGGCGATTTCGTCATGGTCAACGCTTACATGATCCAGATCACCGTACCGCTGAACTTTCTGGGGACGGTCTACCGGGAAATCCGGCAATCGTTGGTCGATATGGGCCAGATGTTCGATCTGCTTGAACAGCCCGCCGAAGTCACCGACAAACCCTGTGCGCCCAACCTCAAGGTGAATGGCGGCGAAGTCACGCTGGACGATGTGCATTTCGGCTATGACCCTGAAAGGGAGATCCTCAAAGGTGTTTCGTTGACCGTTCCTGCCGGGCAGACCGTGGCCATCGTGGGGGCAACCGGGTCTGGCAAATCAACCATCGGGCGGCTGCTGTTCCGGTTCTACGATGTGACCAAAGGATCCTTGAAGATCGATGGACAGGATGTGCGGGATGTGACGCAGTCCAGCTTGCACGCGGCCATCGGCGTTGTGCCGCAGGACACGGTATTGTTCAACGACAGCATCCGGTACAACATTGCCTATGGCCGTGACGACGCCACCCCGGAGGAGGTCGAGGCCGCGGCCCGAGCTGCGCAAATTCACGATTTCATCACCTCGCTGCCCGAAGGCTATGACACTATGGTCGGTGAACGGGGGCTCAAACTGTCAGGTGGTGAAAAACAAAGAGTCGGCATCGCGCGGACTTTGCTCAAGAACCCGCCGATCCTGTTGCTGGACGAGGCGACCTCGGCCTTGGACACGGATACCGAGCAGGACATCAAGGATGCGCTGGCGCGCGCAGGAGAGGGTCGTACGGTTATCACCATTGCCCATCGCCTCAGCACCATTGCCGAAGCGGACCGGATCGTGGTTCTGGAAGCGGGCGAGGTCATTGAACAGGGCACGCATGACGAGTTGCTGGCGCGGTCGGGGCGGTATGCCCAATTGTGGAACCGGCAGCAATCGGACGGGGAAGCGGCCTGAAGATCCAAACATGGAGCGAAACAGGGTAGAATACAAAAAACCAGAAGGGTGCCTGTCATGATGAAGCGATTGAAGTCACGACTATCGTCTATTGCGATCGCGATTAGTCTGCCGGTCATTGTGGCGGCCGATCCCATCGTGGGTGTCTGGAAGACTGAACCTGATCGCAAGAACCTGATTTCGCACATCAAAATCACGGCGTGTGGGGATAAGTTCTGCGGTCGGATCCTGTCGGCCTATGACTCTTCAGGCAAGGAAGTCCAAACACCGAATATCGGTAAGAAACTGTTCTGGGACGTGGCCGGTGAAGGCGGAGGAAAATACGGCGGCGGCGAATTCTGGGTCCCGTTGATCAACGTGGATGCGGTGCCACAGATGACGTTGCAGGGGGACAAGCTGCTGGTCAAAGGATGCGAACATGCGATTTGCGCGCATCAGACGTGGTCCCGGTTGTGATGATGGCCAAATGAATAAGGACCGGGAGTTCCGGTCCTTTTCGTTTATTCAGCAGCTTTCAGCGGCGGGCCAGAGGGGCGACCAGACTGATCTGATCGACTGTCCTGTTCTGATCCTTCAAAACGCGAGTCGTCCTCCCACACAATTTCAGTGGCCTGCATCTGCCGGGCAGAGCGCCCTATCGCCATGTCCTGCGCGATCTGGCTGGACCGGCCTGCCGTTACACGGGCCAGAACTCGGCTGAGCCAGATCGCATAGGTTGTCACCCAGACCCGCAAGGCCAGAAGCGATGGGGTGACGATCAGCGTCAGAACAGTTGCAATGCCCAGGCCAAAGACCACCGCTGTGGCCAGCTGTTTCCACCACAGTGCGGTGGGGCTGTCGATGGAATAGCCGCCATTGATGAAGTCCAGCGACAGGCCGAACATCATCGGCGTCAGACCGGCCATCGTTGTCAGCGTGGTCAGCAGAACCGGGCGGATACGGGATTCCGCGGTGCGGATGATCGCCTCGATTCTCGGCATATAGCTGCTGTATTCCTGATAGGTGTCGATCAGAACGATATTGTTGTTCACCACGATACCGGCCAGGGCCACGATGCCGGTCCCGGTCATGATGATCGAGAAGGGCTGTTCCATCACGATCATGCCGATCAGAACCCCGGTGGTGGACAGAACCACCGCCAGCAGCACGAGAACTGAATTGTAGAACGAGTTGAACTGCGCCAGCAGGATCACGAACATAAGCCCCAGGGCGCCCATGAACGCGTTCACCAGGAAGGCGCCGGATTCTTCCTGCTCTTCCTGATCACCAGTCCATTCCCAGCTGATCGCGTTGGCGAACGGGCCGGTTTCCAGCCATTCCGTCAGCACCGCAATACGCTCGTTCGGGTTGATCAGCGCAAACTGAGCATCCCCGTCTTCGATTGCGCTGCGCAGCTGGTCGACACTTTCTGCGCCGGTCAGTTGAACCAGTTCATACGACTTTCCACCCGTACCATTCAGAACGGTGCCGGTCGGTGTGTAGCCTTCCGTCACTTCACGCATGACGGCCAGCCGCACCTGTTTTCCATCGGGGCCTTCGGTCACAACCTTGCTCAGCCCCGGTTCGACATCCGCTTTGACGTCGTAGTATCGCTGCTGGTCGACGCGGTTGATCTCGGCCAGCTTGGCCACGGGTTTGCGCGTTACGAAGTTCGACAAGGGCACCAAACCGTCCGGGGTACGGACCTTGAGTGTATCCAGTGTCGACAAAACGCGGTCTTCTTCGGGCAGGCGAACGCGAATTTCGATCTCTTCGTCATTGCTGTCCGGGCGCATCTCGCCCAGCAATATACCGCGCGTGACCAACTGGACCATGGCGCCGACGGTTGCCACGTCGGCTCCGAACCGACCGGCCTTGGCGACATCCACGTCAATCTGCCAGTCGATGCCGGGCAGGGGCAGGGTGTCTTCGGTCTTGATCAGGCCCGGCGTGGTGTCGAAAACCTCGCGGGCGGTGATCGCTGCCGAGGTCAGGTCTTCCCACCCGTCACCCTTGATGCGCAGATGCACAGGCTTGGCCGAAGCAGGGCCTTGCTCCAACGGCAAAATCTCGACGATGATGCCGGGGATCGTTGCAAGTTGGGCATTCAGCTCATCAATCACGAAGTCGCCATCATATTCGGGCGCCACGAAGTGCCGTTCGAACAGGCCCCACAGGGCCGATTCCGAAACGTTGGGGCGGTCTTCCCAGGGGATGATCTCGAACTGAACCCGGCCCACTGTATCGGCCGGCGCCTGAGCGCCACCGTTGTTCTGGTTCAGGCCACCTTCGCCCGCAAAGGCAAAGACGTTGATGACCGCAGGGTGGGTTCCAATGATTTCTTCGGCGGCAAGAACCATCGCGTCTTTTTCCGCCAGGGAAAGGTTCCCGCGGGCACGCACATATGCGGTGGCCTGTTCAGGTTCGCTTTCCACGAAGAATTCAACCCCACGGGATTCCTGAGGAAACCAGACGAAGGCCACGAAATACACCGCCGTGAAAACCGTCAGCAGGGAAACGATCGGCATGATCGGATTGCCGACAAGGAACCGAACGACATGGCCAAAAAAAGTGTGTTCGTCCGCTGTATGAACGTGGTCCTCTTCGGCGCGTTCCATTTTGGCCGCGCTCAGGGTTACGGACCCGGCAAACGCCCCGAACAGGAACAGCAGCGCCCCGGCGATCGAGCCACCGGGCAGCAGGTAGTTGGGGTTCAGAACCTGCATCGCACCCAGAAAGATCATGTACAGCGACGGCGGCACCATCAGCACCCGGACCCACCATGGCGTGCGCGCCCGCAACCAGGTCGAAGACCGATCGAAGAGGCGGCTCAGGCGGCCGGACACACCGCCCATGACCGGCAGATAGATCAGCGCCACGATCAGCGACGCCGACAGAACGAAGATCAGCGTGACCGGCAGCATTCCCATGAACTCACCGGGAATACCGGGCCAGAACAACATGGGCAGGAACGCACACAGCGTCGTCGCGGTCGAGGACACGATGGGCCAGAACATGCGCTGGGCGGCCTCGACATAGGCGTGCATCGGGCCCACGCCTTCCTTGATGCGTTTGTCTGCGTATTCCACCACGACGATGGCGCCATCCACCAGCATCCCCACCGCCAGGATGAGGCCGAACATCACGATGTTCGAGATGCTGACACCCATGACCGCCAGAAACGCAAAACACAGCAGGAACGAGGTCGGGATCGCAAAACCGACCAGCAGGGCGGCCCGCGTACCCAACGAGGCAAGAACCACGATCATCACCAGCGCAATCGCGGTCAATACCGAGCCTTCAAGCTGGCTGACCATCGAGCCGACGATGCGGCTCTGGTCGTTCGATGTACCCAGATCAACCGCCGCCTGAAGCTCGGGCGGCCACTTGGTCTTTGCATGCGCAATGGTTTCCTTCACCTGCGCGACGGTGTCGATCAGGTTATAGCCCTTGCGCTTGACCACCTGCAATGCGACGGTCGGTTCACCGTTGAAACGGGCCGTCCCTTCGCGGTCTTCGAAAGTGTAGTTGATCTGTGCCAGTTCCCCCAAGGTGACGACCCGATCACCGTTGACCTTGATGGGCAGGCCGTAAACATCCTGTGCGGTTTTGAACGACGACGGTATCTTGACCGAGAAGGTGCCCTGCGCGGTTTCAACTTCACCGGCTGCAATCAACTGGTTGTTGTTCCGTACCACGTTGATCAGCTCGTCCGCCGTCACGTTGTACGCTTCAAGCCGAAGCGGATCGATCACAACCTCGAGCATCTCGTCGCGATTGCCTGCGATACCGGCTTCGAGAACGGAATCCAGAGCCTCAAGATCGTCCTGTAGATCCTTGGCGACACGGGCCATCGTGCGTTCGGGAACGGGACCGGTCAGGTTCACGATGACGATCGGGAATTCGGAAAAGTTGATCTCGGTCAGGGAATATTGTTCTGCGCCTTCGGGAAAGTCCGCCTGAGCTGTGTTCATCGCGTCACGCACATCGGCCATGATCGCGGTCTTGTCCCAACCGAAGTCAAATTCCAGCGCGACCCCCGCATAGTTTTCGGCAGCGGTCGATGTCATTTCCTTGAGCCCGTCGAGATCCGCCAGTTCGGTCTCCATCGGCTTGATCAGCAGGTTTTCGGAATCCTCTGCGGAAATCCCGGGAAACTGCACGGATACAAACAGGGCAGGGATTTCGATATCCGGCTCGCCTTCTTTCGGAAGCGAGACATAGGCAAATCCGCCGATAACCAGCGAAATCGCGATAAATGCCAACACCATGCGGGCTCGATCAGCGGCCCATGCGACAACACCGGTCATTGTGACGCTTCCCGATAAGTCGGCGCTACGGTCACACCGCGTGTCACAAACTCTTGTCCGACAATGATTATGTCGGCTGTTTCGGGGATACCGTCGACCCAGACCCCCTCGGCCGTGTCACGCAGAATGCGGACAGGCAGGAAATCCACCACATTGCCGGTGCCGACAGTACGGACACCCAATTGACCCTCGTTGCTTAGGGTCAGGGCGGATTGCGGCAGCAGATGTGCCTTTGTGCCTTCGGCTGCGATGCTGATGGTCGCGGTCTGACCGTCGCGAATGGTCAGATCCGGGTTCGGAACCGTGATTTCAACTTCGAACGTGCGCGTTGTTTCATCAGCCGACCGGCTGAGGAACGTGACGCGGCCGCCAAGCTGCCGACCGGTGACCAGCGTTGCCGATGCCTCGGACCCCACCTGAACACGGTTGACTTCGGTTTCCGGCACGAACCCGACCAGTTTGATCGGATCAAGCTGAATCACGGTTGCGCACAGCGATCCGGGCTGCATCAGGCTGCCCAATTCTGCGGTGTCGCTTTCCAGCAGGCCCTTGAACGGGGCTTTGATGGTCAGGCGTCCGACCTCTCGCTGCGCGGCTTCAACTGCGGCTGCGGCTGCTTCGATTCCGGCCCGGGTCGCCTCCAGCTCGGCTTCGGCGGATTTTATACCTGCTTTGGCAGCGCTCATCGCAGCCTCGCTGGAAATTCGGCGGGTTTCCGAAGCAAACCCGGTCTCCGCCAGTTTGCGCGAAGCCGTCAGATTGATTTCGGCCTCGGCCACACGGGCATGCGCCTCTTGCAAGCGGGCTTCAGCCTCGGGAATGCGGCTTTCGGCTTCGAGTTTTCCGGCCAGCGCCTCGGCCAGTTGCGCCGGACGCGTGCCGGGGTCGAGTTCACACAGAACATCCCCGGCCTCGACAAAGGCACCTTTGCGCTTGGGTTCCGAGATCACCGTGGATGTGGTTTCAGACAAAACCTCGACCTGCCGGTTCGCCTTGGTTTGTCCTCGCAGCAGAACCGCACTGTCAATTTCGCGCGCCTGCGAACGCAGGGCGACCACGCCAACGGCATCAATATCGGTCTCGTCGGATTCGACGGCTTCGGTCTGTACCGCTTCTTCTGCTTCGCCACGTCCGGCGAAAGCAAACAAAGAGTCGCGCTCAAAAACAAGAAAATACAACGCAACAATAACCAGAAGGGCGTTGATGAAAGAAATCAAACGCATTCAGTGTTTCTCCTAGAATTCGGTGCCAACAAAAGCGGGGCCGTCTTGGTATGAAATGGGGCGTCGGCTGTGTAATTTCTACACTAAACTGAATAGTTCGGTTTAGTTTTTTTCGCAAGTGAGAAGCCAAGCGGTGAAAATGCGCAAAATCGGACCCTTGGCTTGGCGTTGGTGCCGGGGTATGACATGGCGCACTTATGCAAGACACACAGCCCAGGGGGCAGGAATGAGCGACACCGACAGTTTCATTGATGAGGTCACGGAAGAGGTACGCCGTGATCGGATGTATCTGCTGCTGCGCCGCTGGGGTTGGGTTGGTGTGGCGGCGGTCGCGCTGATTGTCGGCGGGGCGGCGTTCAATGAATACAGCAAATCCCGCGATACGGCGCAGGCGCAGGATCTGGGTGACTCGATTCTGGCGGCTCTGTCGGAAAACGATTCTGATGCACGGGCGGCCGGTTTGCGGGAAACCGAGGCGCAGTCGCCGGGCGGGAATGCTGTTCTGAACATGCTGCTGTCTGCGTCTCAGCTTGAAGCGGGATCGCGCGAAGAGGCGGTCAACAGTCTGAACGCGGTTGCCGTGCAGGGGGATTTGCCCGAGATCTATCGCGCGATCGCAAGCTTCAAGGCGCTGTTGTTGCAAAGCGACACCTTGCCCGCCGCTGACCGTCGACAGCAGTTCGAAGCGCTGGCGGCGCCGGGTGCGCCCCTTCGACTGCTGGCCGAGGAGCAACTGGCCCTGATCGACGTGTCCGAGGGCAATGTCGATGCGGCACTGGACCGCTTGCAGGCGCTGCGTCAGGACGCCGAGGTCGGTATTGATCTGCAACAACGTGCGGCCCAACTGATAGTTGCATTGGGCGGCGAACCCGAGCCATTGGTGGCACAGCAGGGCTGACCAGGCGGGACAAAAGACTTAATGACAGGCGAGTTCGGAACATCATGGTAACAAGACTAATTTCCCGCGCGGGATTGCCGGTTGCGGCACTGGCTTTGACCGCATTGACCGCCTGTGAACCCCCTGAAGCGATCTTGCCCGGAGAACGTGAAGACATCCGTCCGGCGTCTGATCTGGAAACAGTGGAAAAGAGCGGCTCTCAGCCCATCAGCCTGCCAGCTCAAAAAGCGAATGCCAGCTGGCCGCAAAGCCCGGGGACGGCTGCTTACCGAACCACGAACGCAGCACTGCGTGGCACGCCACAGCGGGTCTGGTCTGTGTCGATCGGGCAGGGCGACTCGCGCAAGCAACGTATCACCGCCGAACCGGTGGTTGCGGGCGGGTTGATTTATACACTGGATGCGGGGGCGACGGTGTCAGCGGTCACGCCGCAGGGTCAGTTGGCCTGGGATACCGATCTGGTTCCGCCAAGCGACGGTGATGCAGACGCCACCGGTGGCGGCCTGGCCTATTCGAACGGCGTTCTCTACGTGTCGTCCGGGTTCGGGCGACTGACCGCATTGGATGCAAAAACGGGCGCCGTGCGGTGGCAGAAGCGATTGGACGCAACCGGAAGCGGCTCTCCGATGGTCAATGACGGGTTGTTGTACCTTGTCGCGGGGGACGAAACCGGGTGGACCATCAACACCAAGGACGGGCGTATCGCCTGGCAAATCGAAGGCACGCCCAGCGTCGGTAACGTTCTGGGCGCACCGGCACCGGTGATTGCCTCGGACCTGGCAGTGTTTGCATTCGGGTCCGGCGATGTTGCGGCCACCTTCCGCCGTGGGGGCATCCGTCGCTGGAATGCGTCGGTCGCAGGCGGGCGGCGGGGACGGGCCGCCGCGCAGATCGTTGACGTGACCGGCAGTCCGATGGTTGTCGGAAACACAATCTATATCGGCAACCATTCTGGCCGGACCGTTGCCTTTGACGCCGCCACCGGTGAACGCCGCTGGACCGCCGATGAAGGAGCGGTTGACACTGTCTGGCCTGCAGGCAACAGCATCTTCCTGATCAGTGACCGCAGTCAGCTGGTGCGCTTGAATGCGGCCGATGGCTCGGTCATCTGGGCGCAGGATCTGCCAAGCTTTGTCAAGGACAAGCGAGGCCGCCGCGGTCCGATCTTTGCACATTACGGTCCGATCCTGGCCGGAGGCCGTATTGTGATTGCGTCCAATGATGGCTATCTGCGCTTCTTCAATCCGGTTAACGGGGCACTGGTTCACCAGGTCGAAGTTCCCGGAGGTGCAACTACGGCTCCGGTTGTTGCCGGGCAAACGCTGTATGTCGTTTCCTCCAAGGGGGATCTACACGCTTTCCGTTGACGGCAAGATGCGCTAAAGGGCGCTTCTTGAGTCTTGAAAGTTGAGTATCATGTCGCTGACCCTCGCCATCGTGGGGCGCCCGAATGTGGGCAAATCCACCCTGTTCAACCGCCTTGTGGGCAAACGTCTGGCCCTGGTCGACGACCAGCCCGGCGTGACGCGTGACCTGCGCGAAGGCGAAGGGCGTCTGGGCGATCTGCGCTTTACCGTGATTGATACGGCGGGTCTTGAGGACGCGACGGATGACAGCCTTCAGGGGCGGATGCGCCGTCTGACGGAACGTGCCGTGGACATGGCTGATGTCTGCCTGTTCATGATCGACGCGCGCGTGGGTGTGACACCAACGGATGAAATGTTCGCAGAGATCCTGCGCAAACGGTCCAAGCACGTGATACTTGCGGCCAACAAGGCCGAAGGCAATGCTGCGGATGCGGGTGTTCTGGAAGCTTACAACCTTGGTCTGGGTGAACCGGTCCGCTTGTCGGGCGAACATGGTGAAGGGATGACAGACCTTTATGCGCAGCTGATGCCTCTGGCAGACGCGGCAGAGGAAAAACAAGTCGAGGAAGCCCCGCAAACGGACATTGAACTGGACGAAGACGGTGAGGGCGAGACGCCGCTGATCACCGCAGCCAAGCCCTTGCAGGTTGCGGTGGTGGGGCGTCCAAATGCGGGCAAATCCACCTTGATCAACAAGATCATCGGCGAAGACCGTCTGTTGACCGGGCCAGAGGCCGGGATCACGCGTGACGCAATCAGCTTGCGAATCGACTGGGCTGACCCGGACGGCCAAAGCACGCCGATGCGGATCTTTGACACCGCAGGGATGCGCAAGAAAGCAAAAGTACAGGAAAAGCTGGAAAAGCTTTCCGTGTCCGACGGCCTGCGCGCGGTAAAATTTGCCGAGATCGTCGTTGTGTTGCTGGACGCCGCGATCCCGTTTGAACAGCAAGATCTGCGGATTGCCGATTTGGCCGAGCGTGAAGGCCGGGCCGTTGTCGTCGCCGTCAACAAATGGGACATCGAAGACAACAAGCAGGAAAAGCTGCGCGAGTTGAAAGAGTCGTTTGACCGGCTGCTGCCGCAACTTCGCGGCGCGCCGCTGATCACGGTTTCCGCCAAGACGGGCCGGGGACTGGAGCGTTTGCGCGACGCGATCCTGCGCGCCCATGACGTCTGGAACCGCCGGGTGCCGACTGCCGCTCTGAACCGCTGGCTGACGGCCATGCTGGAACAACACCCGCCGCCAGCCCCACAGGGACGCCGGATCAAACTGCGCTACATGACGCAGGCCAAGACCCGACCTCCGGGGTTTGTGGTGATGTGTTCGCATCCCGACAAAATGCCTGAAAGCTATACCCGTTACTTGGTGAACGGTTTACGGCAGGATTTCGACATGCCCGGAACACCGATCCGCCTGACGCTGCGCGGGCAGGGGGACAAGAACCCCTACAAGGGTCGGCGCAAGAAAAACGCGGGCGCATTGGCCAAGCATCTGAAGGGGCGCGGGTAAGCTACGCACCAGAATCAGGGCTTTGATGACACAGGCGGACTGACTCAATCGTGCCCAAGTACGAATGCGCGGTTCGCTTCTGCGGCATTGGCGATACCCTCTGACGTCCCATTGCCCTGTTCAATGGCCGTCGCCAGCTCGGTCGCGGCTGAACCTGTCGTAAAGATCGATGCAATTCGCGTCCGACCTCCGAAAAGACCTTTGGAAGCGTCGGCATTGTCATAGGTCAGGTCAAATGTCGAAACCAAACTGACCGCCTCATCATTGGGTCGTTTGTTTTGATCGCGCGATATGGGCGGAACCAGCGTTGTCACGCGGCGCTGTACACCTGCATTGACCTCGACAGGCAGCGCCTTGGCGGGATCAGAGCGCAAGGCGATGTTCACGCCGCTGCGTTCCCCATAGACCAAACTGCGATCCTGAATCGAGGTGCAGCCGACAAGGCCAAAGCCCCCGATTGCCAGGAGGATGATCCAAGAAAGTCTTGGGTTGTCAGCCATTGCCATTTCCTCCGGTCGATTGGTTGTCATTGCCCTGTTCATTGCCGGTGTCCTTGTCTTTTCCCTCTTTGTCTTCACCGCAGGTGACCAGTCTCGCGGCACCATCGGTTCGGTTTTTTGTTCCAAGCGTCTTTGCAAGTTTGTTTGCGGCGTCTCCGGTGGAAATAACGTCTGAGTATCGGGTCAAGAAAATGCTCTTGGTTTCCATCCGTGTGCAGCCGAATACGGCCATAGCCTCGCGATCTGTGCGCGATGTGCCGTCGGGACCGACCTTGCCTGGTTCAATCACGGGAACCACGGCAGCGAAATCTCTGTCATAACCGATCACAACCTGGCCTTGCTGCCGATTGGCGCTGACGGCGGCATTGATACCGACAACTGTATCATGCGCGACATAAAGCGTATCGCCACATCCCCAAACACTGCTTAACCCAAAAAAAATAAATAATTTTTTCACGTCCCCGTCTCCTTCATGCACAGAGTGTCATCCTGTTGATCAACGCTGGTTGCCGACGGGTCAGTCAGATCCAGATGCAGGCTGCGGGAGATTTCGGCGCCCTGTGGCACATCCACCAGAACAGCGGCCTGATGGCGGCCAAGAGTCAGGCCGCTCCATCTGCGGCCAAGGGCGATCTCCAGCCCTGTCGTGTCTGTCACGGATGCTGCAAGAGTTTGGTTTTTGATCAGTGCCTGACGGTCTGTCAGCCTTGCCGGGCCTTCTTCGCAATTTCCGGCAAAAACCAGAACCTCGTGATAGATGCCCAAGCTGAAGATTGCCGTGCCGCGCATCGTAGCAACATGCAGCCCGCGACCGCGTAGCTCGTGCACAATTGCATTGCCAGTCACGATGGCGGCTGAAGACGAAGTGCCGAAACCGTTATAAGAGCACCCAGCAAGCGAGGCGCAGAACAATGGCGCCAATGGCAATATATTTTTCGAATAAGTCAATCAACATGCCTTAAAACACTGCTTCTTACTCTGACTGGAAGTTTCCCAAGCGTCAACTCAAAGGGAGGTTTTCGAATACTGCTGAAGCGTTCCGCGACATTGCGGGGCTGTTTTCCCGGGCGCTTCCCACTTGCCAGGGCGCGTTATTCGGCGCTGGTGATCGTCACGCAAGCGCGTAACTGCGCCAATTTTCAGCGTTTTCGCTCTGAGGGCGTGACAGCCCCTGTTCTGCGCGCTAGCATTCACGTGTGTGCATCTGTCAGCACATGCATTGCCTGCACGCGGTCAAGCCGCGCCTGGATTTTTAACAGATTAAAACAGGGCCATCGTGGGGAGCGGACTGGATGGATCTGAGGGAATACACAAGACACTACGCAGTTCAGGACAACAGATTGGCTGCACTGAGCTATTTTGGCACGTTCGCGGTGTATTTCGCATCGCTGTCTCTGGCGATCGTGTTCGTGGACCGCTGGTACATCATGATCCCGGCCGGGATCGTCTTCGCCTTTTCGGCGGTACGCCTTTATGTGCTGCAACATGATTGCGGGCACCATTCTCTGTTTGAAACGCGAATGCAGAACGAATGGGCAGGGCATGGTCTTTCGCCATTCACCTTTGCACCGTTCGAGGTGATGAAACAGAACCACAATCTGCACCACGCGGGGATCGGAAACCTCGAGCATCGTGAGACCGGTGAAATTCACACGATGACATTGCGGGAATGGCAGGACGCGGACTGGAAAACCCGTTTGTTTTACAGGTTGTATCGAAACCCTTTCATCCTGGTGCCGGTCGGTGCGCTGTTCACATATTTCATTCGCTATCGCTGGCCCAAGAACACTGTTCGTTTCGGTGTCGCAGGCGTCTTGCTGCACAATGCATCGATCATCGTATTTTTGGGCCTGTTGTACCTGGTGGCGGGCATGACCGGTATTCTGGTCTGGCTGGTGTTTTCGTTTCTGGGCGGAATGCTGGGTGTGTTTCTCGTGTATCTGCAACACAATTTTGAAGATACCTATTGGGATCGCCGTCCTGACCTGAACCCGCAGACCGCAGCGTTGCATGGATCTTCCGCACTGGATTTCGGATGGTGGTTCGATACCGCCGTCGCCTGTATCACGTTACATGACATCCACCATTACAACGCGCGTATCCCATCGTACCGGTTGCGGGCCTGCCACTATAATCTGCCGCCTGAATTCACGCCTCGTCGGATCAAGTTCCCCGAGGCTGTAGCGGCTTTGAACCTCAAGCTTTGGGATGAGGATGCGAAACGCCTCGTGCCATTCCCGAAAAATGACCGAACCGCTGGGCTGGCGCATAGCTGATCCATTGGTTCCGAGAAGGCAAGTGCTGAACTTGCGGATATGCATATCCAGTGTATATGCGATGAGGCAGGGCGATGGAGAAAGGACCTTTGGATGACTGTAGTGACCGACGTAAAAGGTGTGGGAGAGGCGCTGAAAAAAGCCCTTGCAGCCAATGGCTTTAAGACCGCAGAAGCGATAGCGAAGGCGTCACCCGCAGATCTGGTCAAGGTTCCTCGGGTCGGTGAGAGCCGCGCCGCCCTATTGATCGAAGCCGCAAAAGCGGCAATAGCCGCAACGCTTGCCGCCGGTAAGTCTGGCGCGCGCAAGGCGCCGGCACGAAAGCCAGCGGCACGGAAACCAGCAACCGCAAAACCAGCCGCCCGAAAGCCGGCGACACGAAAAACCGCCCCGCGCAAGACCGTGGCCGCTGTAGCGGCAGAAAAACGGGCGGAAGAAGCTGCACGCAAAGCGGCAGAAGAACAAGCGGCGGCCGAAAAAGCCGAAGCCGCAGCCAAGAAAAAGGCCAAGGCCAAGGCGAAAGCTGAAAAAGCCGCCAAGAAACGCAAAGAAATGGAAGCAGCGTTTTCCAAAGCCAAGGATAAGGTGAAAGCAAAGTCCAAGAAGGACAAAAAATCGAAAAAGGACGAAAAGAAAAAAGACGCCAAGAAGGGCAAAAAAGACGCCGAGAAAGGCAAGAAAAAAAGTGACAAGAAGAAAGATAGCAAGAAGGACAAGAAAAAGGCGAAGAAATAAATTCCTTCGCCCCGTCTTGCATTGTGAACCGGCGCCTCATGGTGCCGGTTTCGTTTTTCAGGCTAGTGTGCCGTCCAGTTGCAGGGTCAGTTTGCCGCCCAGATAGGGGCTCAGGACTTCGGGCAGGGTCACGGTGCCGTCCGCGTTCTGGCCATTTTCCAGCACGGCAATCAGGCAACGCCCAACAGCCAAACCTGAACCGTTCAGCGTATGGACGTATTCCGGCTTGCCGCCACCTTCGGGGCGGAACCTAGCGTTCATGCGGCGGGCCTGGAAATCACCACAGGTCGAAACCGAGCTGATCTCGCGATAGGTGTCCTGACCGGGCAACCAGGCCTCGATATCATAGGTACGGCGGGCGCCAAAGCCCATGTCACCGGTACACAGGATGACAGTGCGGTAAGGAATGCCCAGCTTTTCCAGAATGCCCTCGGCGCAGCGCAGCATGCGCTTTTGTTCTTCATCCGATTTGTCCGGATGCGTGATCGAAACCATCTCGACCTTTTCGAACTGGTGCTGCCGCAACATCCCGCGGGTGTCTTTGCCCGCGGATCCGGCCTCGGACCGGAAGCACAGGGAATGCGCGGTGTAGCGGCGGGGCAGATAGCTTTCCTCGATCAAACTGTCGTTTACGATATTGGTCAGCGACACTTCGGAGGTCGGGATAAGCCACCAGCCTTCGCGGGTCTGATAGCTGTCTTCGCCAAATTTCGGCAATTGGCCGGTGCCCTGCATCATCTCGGACAGAACCAGAACCGGGCCATTCACCTCGGTCAGCCCGTTTTCGGTGATATGCGTATCCAGCATGAACTGCGCCAAAGCGCGATGAATACGGGCGACGCCGCCGGACAGCAGCACAAATCGCGAACCCGAGAGTTTGGCTGCGGTTTCGAAATCCATGCCGTGCTGAACGGCTTCGATCTCGAAGTGTTCCTTGGGCGCAAAATCCAACTCAAGCGGTGTGCCCCAGCGGCTGATCTCGACATTGTCGTTTTCATCCACGCCATCCGGCACATCCTCGGCGGGCAGATTTGCGATCCGGATCAACTGATCCGTTAGCAGGGCATCCAGATCCTTGGCCTCGGTCTGCATCCGCGCGATTTCGGCCTTTTTCTCGGCGACCAGCGCGCGCAGGCGTTCGAATTCGGCTTCGTCGCCTCGAGCTTTGGCAGCCCCGACTTCCTTGGACGCCTTGTTCTGTTCGGCTTGCGCTGTTTCGGCCGCCAGAATCTTGGCGCGGCGGCTTTCGTCCAGCCTGAGCACATCTGACGACACCGGCGCGTCCCCACGGCGCGCTAAAGCGGCGTCGAAAGCGGCAGGGTTTTCGCGAATGGCGCGGATGTCGTGCATGTCTCAGATCCTTGAATGCGTGAATCACTGAAACCGCTTATGCACCATCTGTGGGGCAGGGTGTAGCGCCGGTTACGACTTATCCGCTTCCTCGTGCGATTCATGTGCCAGATGTCCATCCCATTCATCCGCCGGGATTTTTGGTTCTGGCGGATCAGCCATGTAAGATGGCGTCATGATCTGCACTTTGTTCTCGTTGAAAACGGCGACAATATTGCGATGCAGGTCCGAGCGGATTTTGGGAATGATGCTGCCGCGGGTGGTGTAACCGTTGATCTGATAATTGATGGCGTAGTCGGCCAGCGCCGTCCACAGTACGAAAGGTTCAGGTTTGGCCTTGATGCCCTTGGTGCGGTTGGCCGCCTCGATCAGCATTGCTTCGACCTTTTCGGGCGGTTCTTCATATCCGATGCCAACCGTCGTGTGCAGCAGCAACCCACTGCCATCGGTTTTCTTCGAGAAATTCACAACGTCCGAATTCATCAATTGAGCGTTCGGGATCGAAATCAGCTCGTTCTTGATGGATTTCAGATGCGTCTCCATCAGTTTGATCTGAACCACGTCGCCGATATGGTCCCCGATCTGAATGCGGTCGCCAATTGACGTGGAGCGGCGATAGATCACGAAAAGCCCCGCCAGCATGTTGGACACGACCGAGTTGGCACCCAGCGACAGCATGGCGCCGACCAGAATGGTCAGACCCTGGAAGGCGGCCGAATCCGAACCGGGAATGTAGGGAACGGCAAAGACGAGCGCGATCAGAATCACGATAACCCGAGCGATGTTGAACGTCGGATTGACCCAATGTTTTTCAAAATCGCCCATTTCGAACGAACCGGCTTCGACCGCGTCGAAGAACACGCGCATGCCCTTGATTATGTACAACGTGACCCATGCGATCAGGCTGAGCATAATCAGGTTTGGGATATAGCTGAGTATTCCCTTGAATATCAGCAGTACCGGTTCTGTCAGATAGGTCAGCAGCAGTTGCGCGAAATAGCGTGTTTCCGCAAAGGCCAGTAGAACGAAGGACAGGTAGTAGTAGAAGCCGAGAAAGAAGATGACCAACAGGGCAAAATTCAGCCCGTATCGGATCAGGGCGGCGATTGCTTCGGCCTGAACGCTTTTGGCCGTCGCCGTTTCGACATCCTTCAAATAACGCTTTACCAGTTTCAGAGTGCGCCGCCTGATCCGCCGGTGAAGCCAAAGGATAACCAGCACGAAGACGACAAAGCCTAAGGTCCATCCAGCGGCCTCAATCGCTCCGGATACCCGGGCTTGATCTGTACGGTTGGAGCGGTAGGCAAGGATGGCCTCTTCGATGGCCTGACCATGCAGTAAGCCGAGGACGTCCAGCTCCATCTGATCCAGTTCGGCGTCTGCAAGCGTCACGATCGATACGATTTCACCGTCGGCGCGAATGCGTATGCCTAGGTCGGTTTCTTCAAAGGTGATGTCGACGGTGGGGCTTTCAGAGGCTTCGGCCACCTCAATAATCTTGTTCTGCACGCTTTCGGCACGTTCCGGCGCGGGCAGAGCGCTGGAGCCGCGCAGGAAGAACAACATGTCGCCGTCCACGATGACGGGCGCCTTGAAACTTTCGGTTTCTTCCGCCTCGGGTTCGGTGGCTTCGGCAGGCAATTCCTGGGCCTTCACCGGCGCGGCCAGACACAGGATCAAGCTCAGCAAGGACAGCAAAAGCGTCAACGATTGGAATGGTTTGTATCTAGCTCTCATTGCCCCCCCTGATGTTCGACTATAGCCAATTTGAAATACCTGCATAGGACATATCTGCAACGATTTACCGGTTCGTGTGGCACCTTTCTCAGGTTGCGGCCGATCACATGACCACCTTTGCTTGCAAACACGCATTTCAAAGCATAGGTTCCGGCAAAATTTGCGGAACGGTGCCGCAAGATCTGAACAAAGGAATATCCCATGGAAGGTGGCGCAATCGCCCAGTTTCTCCCGCTGATCCTGATCTTTGCGATCATGTATTTCCTGCTGATCCGTCCGCAGCAGAAGAAAATGAAGGAACATCAGGCCATGGTCGATGCCGTGCGTCGGGGGGATCAGGTTGTCACCCAGGGCGGGCTGATCGGCAAAGTGTCGAAGGTCAAGGAAGGCGATAACGAGATCGAAGTCGAGATCGCCGAAGGTGTCAAAGTGCGTGTGGTCAAATCGACCATCGCCCAGGTTCTGAACAAAACCGAACCCGCGAAATAACACCACCTTACAAATCCTTGAAAAGGCAGGGTAATGCTGCACATTGATACCTGGAAGCGGGTTCTGATCTGGCTGGTCTGCGTGACTGGCCTGATCATGGCCCTGCCAAATGCGTTTTACACACGGGTCGAGCAATCAAACGACGCCAAAGCCGCGATCGAGCTGGGCGTGGATACGCCCGAGTTGCAGGTCGAGGCGGGGCAATGGCCGAACTGGCTGCCCTCGTCGCTGGTCAATCTGGGCCTTGACCTGCGCGGCGGTGCACATCTGTTGGCCGAAGTTCAGGTGCAGGACGTCTACGAATCCCGGATGGAGGCGATGTGGCCAGATATCCGTGACGCCCTGCGCGATGAGCGCTCGACCGTCGGGACGGTCCGCCGTCAGGAATCGGCCCCAGATGAGATTCGCGTGCGCATCAGCCAGCCTGAGGGCATGGCGCGGGCACTGGAGGTCGTGCGCGGTCTTGCCCGTCAAGTGCAGACCCTGACCGGTGTCGGGGCAACGGATATCGAGGCACGTGCCGAAGGCGACACGATTGTCGTTCAGTTGTCCGAGGCAGAAAAACTGGCCTCAGACGACCGCACAGTGCGTCAATCGTTGGAAATCATCCGCCGCCGGATCGACGAAGTTGGCACCCGAGAGCCGACCATTCAGCGTCAGGGTGCCGATCGTATCCTGATTCAGGTGCCTGGCATCGGCAGCGCGGGTGAGTTGAAAGAGATCATCGGCACGACGGCGCAACTGACCTTTAACCCGGTCGCCGGACGCGGCACCAATCCGGATGCCGTTGCAGGCATCGGCGAAGAAATTGTGCCGTCGATTGACGAAAGCGGTGTTTACTACACAATTGAATCCGCTCCGGTCGTTACCGGAGAGGAACTGGTCGATGCGCAGCCCGCATTCGACCAAAACGGTCGCCCTGCGGTCAATTTCCGGTTCAACACGTCTGGTGCGCGCAAATTCGGGGATTATACCCGCGACAATATCGGAGCCCCCTTTGCCATCGTTCTGGACGACGAGGTAATTTCGGCCCCCGTGATCCAAAGTCATATTCCGGGCGGTTCAGGCATCATCACCGGCAACTTTACGGTTGAGGAAAGCACCAATCTGGCCGTCCTGCTGCGAGCGGGCGCACTGCCTGCCGGCCTGGAGTTCCTCGAAGAACGTACCATCGGACCCGAGTTGGGGCAGGACAGTATCGACGCGGGCAAAGTCGCCACAATCGTGGCCTTTGTGGCAGTACTGGTTTTCATGGCGCTCAGCTATGGTCTGTTCGGGATCTTCGCCAACATCGCGCTGATCATCAATGTGGGCCTGTTGTTCGGTCTGCTGTCCATGATCGGAGCAACCTTGACCCTGCCGGGTATCGCGGGGATCGTATTGACTGTCGGTATGGCGGTGGACGCCAACGTGCTGATCTTTGAACGTATCCGCGAGGAATTGAAATCCGCCAAAGGTCCGGCGCGCGCAATCGAACTGGGCTATGAAAAGGCGCTGTCTGCCATTCTGGATGCGAACGTGACCACATTCATCACCGCCGTGATCCTGTTTGCCATGGGCAGTGGCCCGGTGCGCGGCTTTGCAATCACTCTGGGCCTCGGCATTCTGACCTCGGTCTTCACCGCGATCTTCGTGACGCGCCTGATGGTCGTGATGTGGTTCGAACGCCGCCGTCCGAAAACGATCGAGGTTTGACATGAGACTGAAACTCGTACCCCAGAACACCTCGTTCGATTTCTTCAACCGCTGGAAGGTCTGGTTGGGCATTTCCGGCCTGATGATGGTGATTGCCTTCACCTCGTTCATGCTGCAAGGGCTGAATTTCGGTATTGATTTCCGGGGTGGCACGACGATCCGGACGCAAAGCGCGGTAGAGATCGATGTGGGCACATACCGAGATGCCATCGCCCCGCTGGAACTGGGCGATGTGACCATCACCGAGATTTTCGATCCAACCTTTGCGGATGACGAAAACGTTGCGATGATCCGCATCCAGGCGCAGGAAGATGCCGAGGCTGTCGAAGCAGCGACCATCACCGCCGTAGAGGACGCGTTGCAGCAGGTAATACCTGATATTCAGTTCGTCTCTGTAGAATCCGTCGGCCCCAAGGTCTCGGGCGAGTTGATCCAGACCGCCGTCATCGCGGTGGCTTTGGCGATTGGCGCGGTGCTTGTCTATATCTGGCTACGGTTCGAATGGCAGTTTGCGCTGGGGGCCGTGGCGGCACTGGTTCACGATGTGATCCTGACCATCGGCATCTTCTCGGAACTGCAAATCCGGTTTGATCTGGCCATTATCGCGGCCCTTCTGACCATCGTCGGTTATTCGCTGAACGATACCGTGGTCGTTTTCGACCGGGTGCGAGAGAATCTGCGGAAGTACAAAAAGAAAGACCTCAAAGAGGTGCTGAACATTTCGATCAACGAGACCCTCAGCCGGACCGTCATGACCTCGGTCACCACGTTGCTGGCGTTGATCTCGCTTTATGTTCTGGGCGGCGATGTGATCCGCGGCTTCGTTTTCGCGATGATCTGGGGCGTGATCGTGGGCACTTATTCATCGGTCTTCGTCGCCTCGACCATCCTGCTGTGGCTGGGGGTCAAGCGCGACTGGTCCAAGCCGTCGAACACGGCGGGCAACCAGTTTGCCAATATTGATGCCTGAGGCGTTGCAACAGGCCTTGTCCCTGCCGGGGCTGGGTTGGTTGGTTCTTACCATCGGAGCCGCGGGACTTGTCCGCGGCTTCACTGGTTTTGGCACCGCGATGATCTTTGTTCCGGTGGCCACTCAATTTCTGCCGATTGCCGATGTCGTCTTTCTGATGGCAGCCACCGGGATCGTATCGACTTTTGCGCTGGCGCCGCAGGCATGGCGTGAATGCGACAAGACCGAAATCAGCACTTTGGGCGTTGCAGCGGCATTGACCGTGCCGCTTGGCCTTTGGGTCATGGCACAGGCCGACACGGTCGTTCTGCGCTGGATTGCCTGCGGTATCACCGGCGTGACCCTGTTGGCGATCGTCACTGGCTGGCGCTGGCAGGGACGGCTGGGTGTGCCCGGACGGCTGGCCATCGGAGGCAGCGCAGGCGTGATCGGTGGCATGACCGGACTGACCGGCCCGGTCGTTATCGTATTCTATCTGGCCAGCTCTTCAGATGTGCGCAAGATTCGTGCCAACACGATCATCTTTCTGGCTTTGCTGGACGTGGCCATAGTCTTCAGCATCCTGATCGGAGGCGCTGCGGATCTGTCGATCCTTTGGATTGTCCTGCTGCTGGGCTTGCCCTATCTGACCACGACACTGATCGGCAAGGCTCTGTTCGATCCAAAGCTCGAACGGATCTATCGCACTGCGGCTTATTCGGTCATTCTGATAGCAGTCGTGTCCGGTTTGCCGATCCTGGATTGAAGGAGGGAAGGAATGCGCCTCAACCAAGTTACGTTTTCGGATGCCAAGCCGGTTGATGGCTACGGCCCCGGTTTTTTCCGCATTGGCGGTGATGTGTTCGAAGGCGCAGTTCTGACCGGCCCCGCAGGACCTGCCATCTGGGGCGGTTATGAAGATGCGCAACCACTTCTGGAACTGGCTGATGAAATTGACGTTCTGCTTGTCGGCACTGGCAAAGACATGGCCCACATTCCCCAGTCTTTGCGCACCCGGTTGGAGAGTGCCGGTGTCGGCGTCGAAATCATGAATTCTCCGGCTGCGTGCCGCACCTACAATGTCTTGCTCTCAGAAGGTCGCCGAATAGCGCTTGCTCTGATCCCGGTCTGATGGGATCCCTTCATCTGGCCGAAAATATCCCGGGGTGTGTGAGGGGCTGGCCCCTCACTCGGACCTCTCTGCTCAAAGCTCCCACAGCCGAACTGCGGCAAATCCCACCTTTTGCCTCTGATGACATTCCGATAAGCGGGTCTCATGACTCTGATTGTAACCGACCTGTCGATCACCCGTGGTGGCATTCCCGTCCTGGAGCATCTCAGCTTTCAGCTGCCTCCGGGCAAAGCGCTGATTCTGCGTGGGCCGAACGGGATCGGCAAAACGACCCTTCTGCGCACATTGGCCGGGTTGCAGCCGCCGCTGAAGGGTCAGATCCAGGGCGCGGAAGACCAGATTGCATATGCGTCCCATTCGGACGGGCTGAAACCGACGCTGACTGTATCCGAGAACCTGACGTTCTGGGCTTCTGTCTTTGGCACCAACGGCATCCAGACGGCGCTGGACGCGTTCCAGTTGAACGAGCTGTCGGATCGCCATGCGGGGTACCTGTCGGCCGGTCAGAAACGGCGGCTGGGGCTGGCACGCATGCTGGTCACCGGGCGGCCGATCTGGATGCTGGACGAGCCGACCGTTTCGCTGGACAGAAATGCGGTGCAAATGTTCGCCGATGCAGTCCGCGCGCATCTGGGGCAGGGTGGGTCAGCCCTGATCGCGACCCATATCGACCTTGGTCTGGATGGCGAGGTTCTGGACGTCGGCCCGAACAAGGCCAAACCCAAACCCATTGACGATTTCGACGGAGGTTTCCTGTGATCGCCCTTCTGCTGCGCGACCTGAAACTGGCCTTCCGAGCGGGTGGCGGGTTTGGTTTGGGATTGGCCTTTTTCCTGATCGTGACCGTGATGGTGCCGTTTGCAGTGGGGCCACAATCGTCACTGCTGACCACCATCGCGCCGGGTGTGCTCTGGCTGGGGGCGTTGCTGGCCTGCCTGCTGTCTCTTGACCGTCTTCTGGCGCTGGACTGGGAGGACGGATCGCTGGACCTGCTGGCCACGGCGCCGCTGCCGCTGGAATCAGTCGTGACCATTAAGGCGCTGGCCCACTGGCTGACCACAGGCCTGCCTTTGGTTCTGGCCGCACCTTTTCTGGGGGTCCTGCTGAACCTGCCTGCGCAGGGGTTCTTCTGGCTTGTCATCTCGCTGCTGATCGGCACCCCGGCCATGAGCGTGATCGGAACATTCGGTGCTGCCCTGACCGTCGGTCTCAAGCGCGGCGGGTTGCTGTTGTCGCTCTTGGTGCTGCCGCTTTACGTCCCCACCCTGATTTTCGGGGCCGAGGTCGCCCGGCGTGGGGCAACGGGGATGGACGTGCAGACGTCTTTGTTGATGCTGGCGGGGATCACGGCGGCCACCATCGCGTTGTTGCCCTTTGCCAGCGCGGCTGTGTTACGTATCAATCTGCGGTGAACCGCCCCAACTTTGACTGATGTCAATTGAGAATACCCCCAACTCGGACTAGATAGGGCCCATGTCGATAGCAGCCAAAGCCAATGCCCTCTGGGAATACGCCAACCCGCGCAAGTTTCTTGCGACCAGTGAACGTGTCCTGCCGTTTTTCTGGATCGTCTCGATCTTCTGCATCGTCGTCGGGCTGGTCTGGGGGTTCTTCTTCACGCCGGACGACTATAAACAAGGGTCGACGGTCAAGATCATCTATCTGCACGTCCCGGCGGCACTGATGGCGATCAATTGCTGGCTGATGATGTTGGCAACTTCTCTGGTCTGGCTGGTTCGACGTCATCATGTCAGCGCGCTGGCGGCACGGGCGGCTGCGCCGATCGGGATCGTGATGACCTTGATTGCGTTGCTGACCGGGGCGATCTGGGGACAGCCCATGTGGGGCACCTGGTGGGCGTGGGATCCGCGTCTGACGTCGTTTCTGATCCTGTTCCTGTTCTATCTTGGCTATGTCGCATTGTGGGAAGCCATCGAGGATCCGGACACTGCGGCGGACCTGACCTCGGTTCTGTGTCTGGTCGGATCCGTGTTCGCGCTGCTCAGCCGATATGCGGTCAACTTCTGGAACCAGGGCTTGCATCAGGGCGCATCGGTCATGCGCGCGGCAGCCGTGACCGGGGCCGATACGGAAGAGAAAGTCAGCAATATCTACTTCTATCCGCTGTTGCTGTGCATCATCGGATTTGTACTGCTGTTCATCGCTTTGGTGCTGTACCGCACCGGAACTGAAATCCGCGCGCGGCGCATCAAGGCGTTGCAGGCGCGGGAAAGGGTGGGCGGATGATCCCCGATCTTGGAAAATATGCTGACGCGGTTTTGTCGTCTTATGCCGTGTCCATCATACTGCTGGTGGCATTGATCGTGTTCAGCGTAATGCGAGGGCGAAAGGTACGCACTGAAATGGAAAAGATCGAACAAAGGATTTCGCGAAATGGCTAAGATATCGCCCCTGATGATCGCGCCGCCTTTGATTTTTGGCGCTTTCGCCGTGTTGGCCGGGATCGGTATGTTCCGTGAAGACCCCAACGCGTTGCCCTCTGCCCGCGAAGGCCAACCGGCTCCGCCCGTGGTTCTGAGCGAGTTCCCGGAAAAGAAGCTGTTTGATGATGCCACGCTGCGGGATGGAGAGGTCAAGCTGGTCAACTACTGGGCCAGCTGGTGCGCGCCATGCCGTGCCGAGCATCCCAATCTGGAGGCTCTGGCCGCCGAAGGCATCCCGGTCTATGGCGTCAACTACAAAGACCAGTTGGACAACGCCCAAGCCTTTTTGACCGAGCTTGGCGATCCCTACGCCGCGATTGGACGTGATGAGAAAGGTCGCATGGCATTGGATTGGGGCCTTTACGGCGTTCCCGAAACCTATGTGGTTGATGGTGACGGCACGATCATTTTGCGCTTTGCCGGCCCGATTACGCAGCGGGTGATTGAAAACACTCTGCGTCCGGCGTTGGAAAAGGCTGCGGGCGGTTGAGCAATTTGGAAAACGAGGTTTAAGCCGCCTTACAAGCGATAGCCTCCGGTCACGCCCAGGACCTCTCCGGTTACGAATCCCGCCGCGTCCGAGATCAGAAACCGAACGACCCTGGCGATGTCTTCCGGAGTTCCTATCCGGCCCAGCGCCGTTTCCCTGACGAATAGCGATGTCAGATCGTCAGGGCGGGGGGCTTCGGGGATGTTGATGGCACCCGGTGCAACCGCGTTGACGCGGATTCCGTCCGGGCCAAGCTCTTTTGCCATGGCGCGCGTCCAGAGGTTCAGCGCGGCTTTGCTTGCCCCGTAGGTCGCGGCGTCCCGCGGTGGCAATGTTGCGTTCATCGATGAGATGCTGACGATCGAAGCGCCGCGTTTCAGATGCGGCAATGCCGCAGCAAGCAACGCGGCGGGGGCCAGCACGTTGAGGTCAAGAATGGCGCGATGGTCCGCGGCCTGAAACTGTTGTTTCGGAGTGGAGCGAACAAGACCGGCATTGTTTACGATCACGTCCAGTCGCCCGAAGTGATCAATGACCTTTTCGACCACCCGGGTGGGTTGGTTGTCTTTTGTAAGGTCAGACTGAATCGTCAGAACGTCGCCTTTCAGCAATTCTGAATCGGGGTGGCTGGCCAACCAGGTGAAGGCGACATGGTGATCACCGCGCAGGTCTTCGACTATTGCCCGCCCAATTCCACGGGCACCACCGGTTATCAGTGCTACTTTTTCCATGAACTCAGATGACCGGCAAAGCGCCCGGGATTCAACGTTGATTTTTGCGCTGCCGGAATGCGGTCACTTGCGCAGCAATATCCAGAGCATTGCCGCGATGAACGCGAAGGTGACAAGGTTCATCAATGTGTCCGTGAGATCACCGATCAGCATTGCGTTGGCCCTCCTCTCTGAGCCCGCGGAACAGGCAAACCATCAGCAGGACCGAAATGAAGACAAAGGGCAATGCGCCAAGCGAGATGAGGATCTTCACCGAGTCCACGGATCCCGAAAGGATCATTGCAACGCTCAGCAGTCCCAGCAATCCTCCCCAGATCAGACGCACACGCGGCGGTGGGTTCTCGTCCCCGCCCGTCGAGAAGGTGCCCAGAACAAAGGCTGCGCTTACGACGCTGGTCACGATGAACAGAAAGGCGGCCAGTACCGTTGCAAGCGTGGTGATCACGGAAAGTGGAAGTCGGTCGAGCAGGGCGAAGGTCACGCGTTCGATATTTGTCTGCGTATAGGCCAGCAGTTCGCCCGCACCATTAAGTGCCTCGAACAGGCCAATGCCACCAAAGGCACCGAACCAGAGGATTGAAAACAGCG
Source organism: Ruegeria sp. HKCCE3926 (assembly GCF_017872515.1). NCBI lineage: Bacteria > Pseudomonadati > Pseudomonadota > Alphaproteobacteria > Rhodobacterales > Roseobacteraceae > Ruegeria > Ruegeria sp. HKCCE3926. Next base: position 590,476 of record NZ_JAEDOU010000001.1, read on the forward strand.
TGGGGGCGAACAGGACGCCGATCACGAATTCCCGTATCGTGCGACCGCGAGAGATACGCGCGACAAAGACGCCCACGAACGGGCCCCAGGCAATCCACCAGACCATGTAGGTAAGGGTCCAGTCGCTGAACCATCTGGTGACGTCATCGCCGAAGAACGTAAAGGTCTGAAATCCCCTGGGGATGACATTGGTGACATAGTCGCCGAACCCCTGAACGATGGTATTCAGAAGGTATTCGGTGGGGCCAAGGACCACCGTGTAGGCAACAAGGCCGATTGCGATCAGCATGGCGGCATTGGACAGGCGCGCCATGCCTTGGCCCAGATCGATCAAGAGTGCCGGGATATACGCAGCAACCATTGCCAGAAACACGACACCAATCAAAAGGGCGCCGACCGTTTCCCGACCGCCCAGCACTGCGATGCCGTCTGCCACCTGAAACACGCCCATGGCCATGGAGCCACCGACACCAATGGCAATGGCGATGATCGCCATGAAGTCCGAAAGCCACCCGACACGTTCAGCCCAGCGTTTGCCGGGAAACAGGTTTTTGATCGGCGCACTGACCATCATCCCCGTACCGCGCCGAAAGCTGAAATAGGCAATGGTCAGCGCGGTGGAGCCATAAATCGCCCAGGCATGCAGCCCCCAATGGAAATTTGTCGCCAGCATCGCCTGCTGCGCCGCGATGAAATCCGGCGCCATGCCGGAGATGAAGTTGAAATGGGTCAGCGGTTCCGCCACCGCCCAAAACAACAGGCCGACGCCCATACCGGCGGAGAACAGCATTGAAATCCATGTGGGGGTGGAAAACTCTGGCTCCTCGTCATCCCGGCCAAGGCGAATATTTCCATAGGGTGAAAACGCCAGAAACAGGCATCCGATCAACATACCCGAAGCGGCGAGCATCACGAACCAGCCGCGGCTGTGGAAGGTCTGCTGGACGATGCCGCTTGCCCAGGTCACCAGACTTTGAATGTCTACGACACCCCATATCCCGATCACGGCAATTACGCTGAGCGAACATACCAGCAGGGCGTTGGGTTTCTTCATGGCGAATGGTTTTCCGTTGACGACCTTGCCCAACAGTTTCAGGTTTTCGAATAAATGACCAGAAAACAAAAAACCCCCGGCGGGTGGCCGGGGGTTTGAATTGCACGCTTTGGTATCGGTTATGATGCCTTCGCAAGATTGCGCAGGACGTAATGCAACACGCCACCGTTTTCGATGTATTCAATCTCGGGCGCGGTATCGATACGGCATTTCAGGGTGATGGTCTTTTCGGTTCCATCGCCATAAACGATGGTGCACGGGACTTCCTGTAGCGGCTCGATCGTATCCAGCCCGTGAATCGAAACGGTTTCATCCCCTTTCAGCCCCAGGGTTTTGCGGGTGTCGCCACCTGTAAACTCGAACGGAATGACCCCCATGCCAACAAGGTTTGAACGGTGGATACGCTCAAAGCTCTCGGCGATAACGGCCTTGACGCCCAGCAGCGCCGTGCCCTTGGCCGCCCAGTCGCGGCTTGAGCCCGCGCCATATTGCTCGCCACCGAATACCACCAGCGGGGTGCCGTTCGCCTGATAGGCCATCGAGGCGTCATAAATTGACGTCTGTTCACCGTCCGGGCCTTTGGTGTAACCGCCTTCGACGCCGTCCAGCATCTCGTTCTTGATGCGGATGTTGGCGAAAGTTCCGCGCATCATCACCTCGTGGTTGCCGCGGCGTGAACCATATGAATTGAATTCACGCGGCTGAACCTGACGTTCGATCAGGTACTGGCCTGCGGGCGAGGTCGTTGCGAATGACCCAGCAGGTGAGATGTGGTCGGTCGTGACCATGTCACCCAGAATGGCCAGAACCTTGGCGCCTTCGATGTTGGAAATCGTGCCCGGTTCGGGGCCCATGCCCTGGAAATAGGGCGGGTTCTGGATATAGGTCGATGTCGGCGGCCAGTCATAGGTTTCCGCATCGGTGGTTTCGACCGACTGCCATTTCTCGTCCCCTTTGAAGACGTCGGCGTATTTCGACTGGAACGCTTCGCGCGTGACAGTCTGTTCGACCAGTTCCGCGACCTCCTGCTGCGTTGGCCAGAGGTCTTTCATATAGACGTCGTTGCCGTCCTTGTCCTGACCGATCGGTTCGGATGTCAGGTCAATGTCCATGGTGCCTGCCAGGGCGTACACGACGACCAGAGGCGGCGAAGCCAGATAGTTTGCGCGCACGTCGGGCGAGATGCGGCCTTCGAAGTTGCGGTTGCCGGACAAGACCGAAGTGGCGACCAGATCGCCTTCCGCAATGGCCTCCGAGATTTCTTTCTGAATCGGCCCCGAGTTGCCGATACATGTGGTGCAGCCGTATCCGACGAGGTTGAAGCCGATCTTGTCCAGATCCTCCTGAAGGCCCGCGGCCTCGAGGTAAGCGGACACAACCTGCGACCCCGGTGCCAGTGAGGTTTTGACCCAAGGCTTGCGATCCAGCCCCAGCGCGGCTGCCTTACGCGCCACGAGGCCCGCTCCGATCATCACGTAAGGGTTCGACGTGTTGGTGCAGGACGTGATCGAGGCGATCACGACCTTGCCCGATTCCATGCCATAGTTTTCGCCTTTGACCTCGACCTGTTTGCCCATCGGGCGATTGAAGGTCTCGGCCATTTCCTTGGCGAATGCGGCCTTGGCGTCAGTCAGCGCAACATAATCCTGCGGGCGTTTGGGCCCCGAGATTGCCGGAACAATCGTGCCCATATCCAGGGTCAGGGTGTCGGTGTAGATCGGCGCATAGTTTTCATCGCGCCAGAAACCGTTTTCCTTGGCGTAGGCTTCAACCAGCGCGATGCGATCCTCGTCGCGGCCGGTGTTGCGCATGTAGCGCAGCGTTTCGCCGTCAATCGGGAAAAAGCCGCATGTCGCGCCGTATTCCGGGGCCATGTTGGCGATGGTCGCACGGTCGGCCAGCGGCAGACGATCCAGGCCTTCGCCGTAGAATTCGACGAACTTGCCGACAACGCCTTTTTCGCGCAGCATTTCCACGACCTTCAGAACCAGGTCGGTGCCGGTGGTGCCTTCGACCAGATCACCGGTCAGCTCAAAGCCCACGACCTCGGGGATCAGCATCGAGATCGGTTGACCCAGCATCGCGGCCTCGGCCTCGATCCCGCCGACACCCCAGCCCAGCACGGCCATGCCGTTGACCATGGTGGTGTGACTGTCGGTGCCGACCAGCGTGTCGGGATAGGCGACTTCTTCACCGTTCTGGTCGGTGTCGGTCCAGACGGTCTGGGCCAAATATTCAAGGTTCACCTGGTGGCAGATGCCGGTGCCGGGGGGGACAACGCGGAAGTTGTTGAATGCACCCTGACCCCATTTCAGGAACTGGTACCGTTCCATGTTGCGTTCGTATTCACGGTCCACATTCATCTGGAACGCGCGCGGGTTGCCGAATTCGTCGATCATCACCGAATGGTCGATGACCAGATCGACAGGGTTCAGCGGGTTGATCTTTTGCGCGTCGCCGCCCAACGCCTTGATGCCGTCCCGCATCGCGGCCAGATCCACCACAGCGGGAACGCCGGTGAAATCCTGCATCAGTACCCGGGCAGGGCGATAGGCGATTTCACGAGGGTTTTTGCCACCGTTGGCGCCCCATTCGGCAAAAGCCTTGATGTCATCGACCGAGACCGAAAACCCGTCATCCTCGAACCGCAACATGTTTTCCAGAACCACCTTGAGTGCGGCAGGCAGTTTCGAGAAATCGCCCAGACCGGCCTCTTGCGCGGCAGGGATCGAATAATAGGAAATGGATTTACCATTCACGCTCAGACTGCGGCGCGTTTTGGCGTTATCCTGTCCGACTTTGATGGGCATCTTTGGCCTCCCTCTCAAATGACTTGGATATTGGGATTTGCTGAGTGTTATCTGCATCACCAAGCCCCCGTGTTCAAGGCTGAACACGCGCCGAGAGGGAAATTTGTATACTATTGTACACTTTTCGCGGAGGGAATGCGTCAAAGCCTCAAGAAACCTTGATTGGCTGTTGAGTGTCAAAGCAGCTATCCCTGAGATCCAACCGCTCAACCCGAGAGTTCTCATGTTCAGATCCATTGCCTTGACCACCGTGTTTTCCTGCCTTGTGGCCGTACAGGTCGCGGCCGAGGAAGACCCGGTTGTGGTTGAGCTGTTCACGTCTCAGGGGTGTTCATCCTGCCCGCCGGCAGATCGGATCATGCATGATCTGGCCAAGCGCGACGACGTCATAGGGCTGGCTTTGCATGTCGATTACTGGGACTATATCGGGTGGAAGGACGAATACGCAGACCCCGATCATACGCTCCGGCAGCGGGCTTATGCCCGCGAGGGGGGGCGTTCCATGATCTACACCCCGCAGATGGTGATCAACGGGCAGCACGACATCGTCGGAGCGCAATCCCGTGAACTTGATCGATTGATCGAAGCGCATCTGAAAGCAGCGCCCGAAGCGCTTGTGACGGCCGTGCGCTCAGCCGATGAAGTGACAGTGGATGTGACGCCCGTCGAGTTGCCGAAAGGCGATACCTATGACGTGCATGTGGTTCAGTATTCGCCCATGCGGCACGCTTCGATCCGTCGTGGAGAGCTGGCCGGGCACGAGCTGGACTATGCCAATGTCGTTGAGGCCTGGCAGATTGCAGGGCAGTGGGATGGAACTGCGCCGCAATCATTCACGGTTCAGCTTGGTTTGGACCTGCCGGCTGTCGTTCTGGTTCAAAGGGCCGGGGAAGGGCCGATTGTTGCCGCCACCCGGGTCAGGTGATCAGGGCATCTCTTCCGGCTTGATGCCCAACCCGTTCCAGTGTTTCCAGCGGCGGTGAATCCAGAACCATTGCCCCATATGCTGCCGCACCATCTTTTCCAGATCGTCATTGGTGAACTGGGTCATGGTTTTTGGGTCGGTGTGCGGAACCGGTTCGTGCAGAACGATCTCAAAATCAAGACCGTTGGGCTGACGTACCGCGTAACACGGAATCAGCTCGGCATTGTACTTGATGGCCAACTCGGCGTTCAGCACGGATGTCACTGCAGGTTTACCGAAAAACATCAATTCTTCACCGCCCATTGCGTGAAGATCTGAAACGATGGCAATGATCCCACCCTTTTTCAACGAGCGCACCATCTCGACCATACCGCGCCGCCCCTGTTCGAACATCGGGGCGCCTGTCTTGTAGAAAGCTTCGACATAAGCGTCGTTGAAATACGGGTTGGCCATCCGCCGATACAGGCAGCCGATGGGCTGACCGCTGTATGTCTGCAAGGCGATGCGCGCTGCAAGGTAGTGACCGAAATGCGCCGTAATCATCATGACCGGGCGCCCCTCGGCAACAGCCGCGTCAAATGCAGCGATACCTGGCCCAGAAATCTTGGCCTTGCTCTGCCGTTCGATAAAGTCTTCCGGAGAAAAATGTTCCATGATCGCACGACCGGCATTGTCCGGCACATCGCGGCAGATCTGCCTGACTTCGGCTTCAGGCAAGTCCGGGCAAGTCAGCTTCAGATTCCGACGGACACGTTTGCGAAACCCGACAACAGGTGCCAGAAACCGCACGATAGCCCCCATCGTTGCAATACGCCGCTCATAGGGAAGCATGCGCATAACGCGGATGACCCCCTGAAGAAACAGGTTGGCGACATAGTATTTCCCAAGCTCAAACCGGCTGAGCTCCGACTTTTCAACGGGCATGGAGGTGTCTCACCGCGTGTTGCGAATTGCTGAGAAAGACATACAGCCCGATGCCTGCAAGCTCAAGCGCTCAGACGGGCGGAAAACCTGAACCCGCAGCAGGTGGCCGGATCGCGCAATACCTGCGGGTTCGCGGGGTCAGGCTGCATCTTCCTCGTCATCGTTTTCGATCAGAACAATGGAACCGGCATCGACCAGAACGCGAATGGCGGCCACCACCTGTGTCATGGCATCTTCGGCTTCCGATTGTTTGACGCGCCCACGTTCGGCCATTTCCTCGCGCAGATTGTCGGCCATGCGGGACGAAATGTTTGACAGAATGAATTCAACGGATGCCTTGTCATCATCCGCGGCGGCACCTGCCAGTGCGGTGACAAGAACCGGCTGTTCCACTTCACGCAGGATGGCGGGAACATCGCGGGCCGTGATACGGCTTGGGATATGGGCAAAGGTAAAGATCGACTGGCGTACCAGATCCGCAAATTCGGCGTCGTCCTCGTCCAATGCGTTCAACAAGTCATCGCGTGTCGCGGCCGCCGACTGGTTCAGGATCGCGCCCACGCGTGCGCCCGGACCATTGTCGAAAGCCTGAGCAGGCCGCTGATCCAGTTGCGCGGCCAGCGACCAGCCAATACGTTCAACCGCTTCGGGGGTGACATTTGTTGTTTTCGAGATGGCATAGGTAATGCGCCGCGCAACCGGGCCCGGCATATGGGCCAGCATCTGCGCCGCCTGTGCGGTATCCATCTTTGAAAGCATGACAGCCGCCACCTCGGTGCTTTCCGCCTGAGCCATTTTGGCAAGATCCTCAACGGGTACGTCACGCAGGCGTTGCCATGGGTCGCCGATCTGGCGCACCCCGGCTAGCTTGCGCAGGCGCGCGGCCGTCGATGGTGCGATCTTTCCGTTCACCGCATCCAATGCACCTGCAAGCCCATGTGGAAAAGCCAGCCCGACATTGTCCAGAGCGTCGCTGAATTCCCGGGCCACTGCGCCCAGGGTTACACGATCCACAAGGCCCATTTGCCCAAGTTGATGGGTCAATGTCTCTTGCAGGTCGTCAGGCAGTTCCTCAAGTGGAATATCGGCGCCCTCGTTCAACAGAAGGCGCACGACAACGGCCGCTTTTTGCTGACCGGTCAACGTGCGCGGAACAACTTGCGGCGCGTGTTCATCCCCCGCGGCAAGTGGGGCAGACCCCCCATTTGCCATTTGTATCAAAGCGTTTGTGTCCTGCATCTGCCCGTAGTGCCAAATTTTCCGAACCACGGGCAGATTAACGGGAGTCGGGTTAAATAACCCTGAAGCTCAGTAGCTGTAGGTAAACCCTGTACGGATAGCCTCGCGCAGAGACGTCTCGGCCCAGGTCCCTTCGCCGCCGCGGGCTTTGATCTCACGCCATTGCTCGATTGCCAGATCGGTTTTTCCTTCGGTTACAAAGCCTTGCGCCATGTAGCTGCGCGCCAGAAGATTGTCGGGATTGGCATTGATGGCATTCTGGTAAAAGACGTTCGCCAGCTCCAGCTCGCCCATCTTGCGGTAGGTAAAGCCCCAATAGGTCTGCACACGGTCGTCGTCCTGATCCATGATCCGCAGGATATCCTGCGCGTGCCCGTATTGCCCGTCATAGGCCAGTTCGCGGACGGCGTCGTAAAGCTGATCTTCCGACAGGTTGGTTTTGTTGGGTTTGACGCACCGGCCTCTGGCTTCGTCATAGACCCGACCGAACAAACATTTCTTGGTCGTATTCGTCGGTTTCGGCGGGCTGCTGCTGTCGCCGCCTGCGGCGTGGACCACCGGGGCAAAGGCGAAGGCCTGCAAAGCGAGGGCTGAAGCTAACAAAAGGCGCATATTCTTACTCCGTTCTCGGGGCTGCTCACAAAATCATAGTGCGATCTACAAAAAAGCTAACAGTGGAACGGTTGCTTTTATTCACAAGTCGGACAGAAATTCGTCAGCTGTTGACCGATTTCGTGCAGCTTTGCGTTTCAGTGTCCCAGGTTGTGCCGGGTGCGCAGGATTGCGTCTGTTTGGAATGCCCGCTGCATGCAAGGCCGGCAGATGCCACACAAACAAGTGCAAGTGAGCAAAGAACGGTACGGATCATGGTGCCTCTCCCCAAAAATCATTCGCAGAATAACCGATTTCGGGCAGTCTGGCAAAAAACAAGGCCCGGCCTGCGCATTGCAGACCGGGCCGTGTGAAGGCGGCGTCGAGACGTACCTTATTCGCCAAATACCCGGGCGAAGATCGTATCAACGTGTTTGGTGTGATAGCCGAGGTCGAATTTCTCTTCGATTTCTTCGGGACTGAGCGCGGCCGTTACATCGGCATCCGCCAGCAGTTCCTGTTTGAAATCGGTGCGGTGTTCCCAAACCTTCAGCGCGTTGCGCTGGACCATGGCATAGGCGTCCTCACGGCTGACCCCTGCCTGGGTCAAGGCCAGAAGAACACGCTGGCTCATGACAAGACCGGGGAATTTGTTCATGTTTTCCAGCATGTTTTCGGGGAAGATCAGCATCTTGTCGATCACACCGGTCAGACGGGCCAGCGCAAAATCCAGTGTAATCGTGGCATCCGGTCCGATCATGCGCTCGACCGAGGAATGCGAGATGTCGCGTTCATGCCAGAGCGCGACATTCTCCATTGCCGGGATCACTGCCGCGCGTACCATGCGGGCCAGCCCGGTCAGGTTCTCGGTCAGCACCGGGTTTTTCTTGTGCGGCATGGCCGACGAGCCTTTCTGGCCCATCGAGAAGAATTCTGCGCCTTCCAAAACCTCGGTCCGCTGCATGTGGCGGATTTCGATGGCGATGTTTTCGATGCTGCTGGCGATGACGCCAAGCGTCGCAAAGAAGGCCGCATGGCGATCACGCGGGATCACTTGGGTGCTGATCGGTTCGGGCACAAGGCCCAGTTTGTCACAGACATGTTCCTCGACGGCGGGATCGATATTGGCGAATGTGCCGACGGCGCCGCTGATGGCCCCGGTTGCGATTTCTGCGCGGGCGTCGCGCATACGGGACAGGTTGCGGTCCATCTCGGCATAGAACCGGGCAAAGGTCAGGCCCATTGTCGTAGGCTCTGCGTGGATACCGTGGCTGCGGCCGATGCGAACGGTGTCCTTGTGTTCAAACGCACGGCGCTTGAGCGCTGCCAAAAGCCCTTCGAGATCGGCGATCAGAAGGTCCGCCGCGCGCGTCAGCTGGACGTTGAAGCAGGTGTCCAACACGTCTGAACTGGTCATGCCCTGGTGCACGAACCGGGCCTCTTCACTGCCGACATGTTCGGCGAGATGGGTCAGAAAGGCGATGACGTCATGCTTGGTTACGGCTTCGATCTCGTCGATACGGGCGACGTCGAATTCCACGTCCTTGGCTTTCCAAACGGCTTCTGCATTCTCGCGCGGGATCACGCCCAGATCGGCCATGGCATCGCAGGCATGCGCCTCGATTTCGTACCAGATGCGAAACTTGGTTTCGGGCGACCAAATGGCAACCATGTCAGGGCGGGAATAACGGGGAATCATTGGCGGCAGCACCTTTATGTGATTGGGATGAGGCGTTGGCGCGGGGTTTAGCCGCCTGTGCGCAAGGGAACAAGATGTGAGAGCAGGTATGAGACGGTTTGCCCTGATTTTCGCCCTTTGGCCGGGTGTTTTGACGGCCGGAGACTTCCAGAAACTGTCCGGAGAGGAAATCCTGTCAGCCTTGGCGGGCAAGAAGCTGGAATACGGCGCGGGTGTTTGGCAAGTTTTCGAAGCCAGCATGACCACGCAGTATTTCTCGGGCGGGCCCAGTGTCGGGCGCTGGGCGGTGAGAGGGGATCAATACTGCTCGACATGGCCACCTGCCGATTTGTGGGCCTGCTACGACGTCTGGCGAAATGGGGACGCGATCCGTTTCGTTGATGATGCGGGCGGCCAGACCGTCGGGGTCTATGCGCAATAGATTTCATGTATTTGTCTGAAAAACTGGGGCGTGATGCTTGCAAGAGGCAGATGACACGTGCGGGGAAGGGAAATACCGGAACGCGGTTTTTCTGGGTCTTTGCAACGCAGTGCTGGACAAGTCGCGCTTTCAGCGGTCAAGCTGAGGGTGAAGAAATCATCAGGTTATTGAAATATGCGTTTATTATCATCTCAAATTCTTGCCGCTTGCGCCGCTGTCTGGCTGGGTGGGGCAGGATCAGCATTGGCCGACACACCGGTGACATATACCGAGGATGGTCGCGCCCTGTTTCGGTTCGACGTTCCAGATTTCTGGGTGCTGCGCACTGGCGGCCCGCGTGAGATCGAAGACACCGGGTTGGATGATCCGCGTGCGGTGGCTCGGGTCATGGGGCTGCGTCCCGTAACGGACGACAACGTCTGGATGGGGTTTGTTTCACCTTCAGGGGTTGCGACCATTCAGGATGGGGTCCGCTACTTGCAGGATATCGACAAGTTTCTGGTCAAAGACCCGACCCTTACCAGCACCAGCGACATCCGCATCGGCGGGTTGCCCGCCCGTGTCTTTCGGGGGACAGGGCGCCGCGATGGCAAGGGGGTGAACTTCACGGCCACTGTCATTGACTTGCCGCGCAACCGTGTCGCCATAGCTGTTGCCATCCTGCGGGATGGGGCAGACCCGGATTTCGCCGAAGACTTGAACGCCGTTTTCGCGTCGTTCCGGTCGCTTCTGTGAGGGGGGCAAGATGCGCATTGGACTGATTAAACGGATTTCCCTCGCATTGGGGCTGGGGGCCGCGACTTTGACGTTGTCGGCCTGTGACGGCGTAACGGTCGGCGTCGGATACGGGTATGACCCGTTCTATGACTCGATGCTGTGGAACGACTACTATCGCGATGTCGATGTGAATGTTGATATCAACCGCCCGGACCGCCCAGATCGACCTGATCGGCCCGTGCGTCCCGAGCGCCCGAATCCACCGGTTGCCAAACCTCCTGCGCGGCCGCGACCCCCGGTGGCCCGGCCACCTGCCGCGCGGCCACCGATCCATCGTCCGGCACCACGCCGCAGATAATCAAAAGGCCGCCTGTCCGGCGGCCTTCTCTCAGGTAAGAAGTTCGGTCGTGATATGCGCCGAGCCTTCAAGTGTCCGGTGAACCGGGCATTTGTCTGCGATTTCCAGCAGGCGCTGTTTTTGTTCCTGATCAAGCGGGCCGCTCAGGCGGATTTTGCGGCGGAACTGATCCACTTTGCCTTCATTCGCCAAACCGGCATCCTGAGCATGAACTTTGTCATGGCAGACATCGACGCTGACACTGGTCAGCGGCCATTTTTTGCGGCGCGCATACATCCTTATCGTCATGGACGTGCAGGCGCCGAGGCCGGATGAGACAAATCCATAAGGCGACATGCCCTTATCCGTGCCGCCATAAGAGGCTGGCTCATCTGCAACGGCATGATGGTGCGGGCCTGCCTGAATATCCTGCATGAAGCCATTCGGATCCGCTTCTGTTACGCGAACGACACCTTCCGGCGCACCCGGGGGCGGCGCGGGTGGGCAAAGTTTCAGATAGCGCGAAACCCAAGCCGAGATGACATCCGCGGCATATTCAGCATCAGAGGCCCGTGTGATCAGGTGATCGGCATCGTCGAGGGTGACGAAGCTTTTTGGGTGCTTTGCAGCCAGAAAGATGGTGCTTGCGTTGTCGATACTGACCGTTTCGTCCCGAGGAGCGTGCAGGATCAGCAAAGCGGCCTTGAGATCAGCGATCGAGGCAGACAGGGCCGACCCCGCAATGTCGTCCACAAACGCTTTGCCAATTCGAAACGGGCGCCCGCCCAAGGTGACCTCGGCGCTGCCCTGCTGTTCGATCTGGGGCAGGGCATCCTCGAAATGATGGGACACGTGGCCGGGATCCGCCGGTGCGCCCAAGGTGACCACGGCCTTGACCGTCGGAATTCCGGCACGCGCCCGCAAAACCGCCGCGCCGCCAAGCGAGTGACCGATCAGCAGGGCAGGGGCCATGTTTCGTCCGGCCAGATATTGCGCGGCCGAGATCAGGTCCTCGACATTCGACGTGAAGGTTGTGTTGGCGAATTCTCCTTCGGAATGACCCAGGCCGGTAAAGTCGAACCGAAGCACTGCAATTCCCATGGCCGCCAGGCGGGCCGAAATGCGCCGGGCCGCAGGTATGTCCTTGGAACAGGTGAAGCAATGGGCAAACAGGGCCGTCGCAAGGACCGGACCATCCGGCAAATCCAGCCGCGCGGCCAATTGGCTGCCGTCATGTCCGGCAAAAGTGATGCGTTCCGTGGGCATGTCGGCTCCTTGAACGGTTCGGGGAAACATCCCCAATACTGTGGTCAAGCCCGCCGGGTCACAACCCTTATGTCAAACGCGTCACGGGAAGGTGAGAACCAAGCGAGCACCTTGCAATCCGAAAGATGCCCCGGGCGGTGACAGGCGCGGCCGCTATTTTGGGGGTGGTCGGCGCTTCATCAGTGTTTGTGATAAGATGTAAAACAAACATTCGTTTCACTTATGCTGCAATCAAGCCCATCTACGGCCTACAGCAATTGATAAAGGAGACGCAGATGGCACATGCAGACGTTGCCGCACATCTTCCAAAGATACTACCCAGTACAGTCATGGCGATTGTTCTGGCTGGCCTCGTGGGTTTTGCCGTCGGGCAATCCCGGCCCGCAGTTTTCAGCGGGCCGCAGGCTCAGGTAAGTCCAACTGTCGAAGACTGGCACGGCAACGTGCGCCGGTCTCATTGGTCAGAATGAGGCGCCGGCCTCACTCGAGCCCCATCAACCGGGCATCGAAGGGGTATTTCGTCAGGTTCTCATATCCGTCTTCGGTTATGAGAACCTGATCCTCCAGCTTGATGCTGAAATCGCCACCCACTTCGCCCACGCAGGCTTCGACACACAAGACCATTCCGGGTTCCAGCGGATAATCGTAGGCCCCTTCAACCGCCTTGTCCGGATAAGCAACCAACGGCCATTCATCGCAAAGGCCGACGCCGTGCATCAGGCAGCCATATTTCTGCGCCTGGAACTTCTTGTCCAGCCGGTGGGAATTTGCGGTCAGTTCAGGGATCATCACGCCGGGCTTGAGCATCTCCATATTGGTCATGATGTGTTCATGGGCGTGCTGCATGGCATAGATCATGTCCTCGCGCGGCTTCTGATCGCCGATCCACCAACTGCGGGAAATATCGATGCAAATCCCGTAAGAACCAATCAGGTCAGTGTCGAACGAGATGATCTCGTTCTGCTGGGTGATCCGCGGGCCGCATTCCTGAAACCACGGGTTGGTCCGCTGGCCCGAAGCCAGCAGACGGGTTTCGATCCACTCACCGCCACGCCTGATGTTTTCGGCGTGAAGAACAGCCCAGATATCATCTTCCGAGGTCTTGCCGTCGCCGACATTGGCACGGGCAAACCGTTCCATTTCGGCAACCGCAGTTTCGCAGGCATGGCTGGCGCAGCGCATGGCCAGGATTTCGTCGGGCCCTTTGACGGCGCGGGTCTTCTCGGTCAGCTCTTCGCCTTCCATGATGTCGAACCCCTGCGCCTCGAGCGCGCGCAATCCGTGCAGCATGATCTTGTCGACGGCCAGGCGCATGTTGCCGCCGCCGTGTTCTTCGATCAGTACGCGTACTTCGTTCGAGAACACATCTGCGGCCACGTCAACCTTGTCGCCCCGGTCGAAGTAGAACAGGTCAGCGCCCGAGCGCTGCTCGCGCACAAGCGGGTTGAAGGTGCTGAGGAAGGGGGAGTTCTTGTAATCCCAGATCACCATATAGCCATCCGCACACAGCAGAACCGCCCGAAACGGATTGTGGGTGTTCCACAGCTGCATATTCGTGCTGTCGGTGGCATAGCGGATATTCAGCGGGTCAAAAATCAGCAAGCCGCCATAGCCGCGGTCCACGATGGCCTGTGTCAGCCTCTTCCAGCGGTGTTCCCGCATCCGTGCCAGATTGGGAAGTTCCAGCCCCGCAGCGGCCCACTCGTCAAACGCAAGCTGCGTCGGCCCAATCTCGATCCGGTCATTTTCGTTCGGCGTACCATCGCCCAATGTCGTGCCGCGGCTGGGGTCAATCTTGCGCGTGTCTCGATAGTGCTGGTTCATGGCTGGCCTCATTGCTTGTTCCAATTACAATTCATCCGCCACAACCAATCGTCTGAGAAAAATGCGACGGCGAGGTTGTCGTTTTCGACCGACAAGAAAAGTTGCGCATGCTAAGCCTCCAGCATGACTCGTATTCTGCAAAACAAGATTCCGTATGATGTCGAAAGCCCACGCGCTTTGCCGGGTATTCAACCGGCAACCATGGAAAGCTGGCTAGATCAGGATGAGGCTTTTGCCGACCAAATGCGGCGCCGCGAAGAAATTCTGGCTGAGCGGCGCGACGATGTTCTTGCGCTTGATCCTGGGGCCAAACCTGCCGCGCAAGAGTTGCTGGATCTGGTGTTGACACAGACATATCCCACGGCCGGGGCAGAGGCCGCAAGGCCGGATGGCGTATCCGTCGCGATCGATCGGGATTGTCCGCTTGATACGCTGTGCAGGCTGGTACAAGAGGACTTCTGCATCCTTCAGAAACGGGGAAATGAGCATGTTCTGACGGGTGCCATCCTGTGTTTCCCTGCCAGTTGGCGCCTGTCCGAGAAATTCATGCGACCGTTGATTGATATCCACGTGCCCGTGGAAAGCTATGACGCCAATGTCGCGAAACGGGTGCAGAGGCTATTCGACGGTATTCAACCCGGTCGCCCGCTGTGGCGCTTCAACGCCCTGTGGTACGAAGACCCGGAGCTGTTCCAGCCTCGCAGTGCAAGTGAGCCGCGCAAAATACGGGACCGGCGTCAAGCGTCTTATCTGCGAAGCGAGCGGCAGACGCTATTGCGTTTGCCGAAAACCAACGCGGTCGTGTTTTCCATCCACACATACGTTCTGGCCGCAAACGCGATCCCAAAAACGGAAAACCCCGCCTGATGGCGGGGCCTCCTAGGAGGGTCTTCGATAATTCCTTTACATGCCCAAGGCGCCCGCTACATCGGCCAACGCGTTGCTGGCGTTCAGTGCGACAATGGCAAATGTGAATACAAGCACCTGTGTGTTCAGGCGGAAATCTTCGCCCCGGATCAGATTGACTGCGGCCATCGATACGGCAATTGGCGCTGAAATGCTGGCCAGAACTCCGGTCAAGCACCAACTGCTGAGCCGCAGGATGTCGCTTGGCTTGTCATCATCCGCGATGGAAGCGCCTGCGTCCTTCCGGGTGGGCAGGTCTGCCTCGTCGCTTCGGAACGCGATGCTGAGCAATTGTTCGTCCGTCAGTTGAATTGGACGCGCGGCAGGAGTGTGTAAGGCAGTGATCGTGTCATCCTGTTCAGACTGCTGCATCCCGGCGAACTGTCCGGTCAGTGATTGAAAGATCTGCTTTCGATCCCGGCTTGTTCGGCTTGGTGTCAGGGTGTCAAAGGCGCTCATGAAGTGCTCGACAGTAAGAACCGTGTGTGGCGACAACCATTCAACCCGCCGGGTCGAACAGATATCGACCATGCGATACAGAGTGACTACCAGCATCAGTTCCGAAATCTCGGCGTCGTCCAAAAGTGGCGAGACTGGCGTTATTGTCAGTACCAACCTGTTTTGTGGATGTGACACGCGGGGCTTTGTTATGGTTTTCAACCCCGCAGCGCGATCCATGCGCTCGTATCGGTCCTGCTGTCCGGAGGTGCCTGTATCCAGAGTCATCCGCACAAGATACTGGCTCGAGACGATGCTGGCCTCGGTCGCGCTGAGCAGGGCCTTGCGCTCGACCAGATGACCGTAGTCTTCCAGCGTCGTGGCGACGATCGTTCCAAAGCGCTCTATCGCGCCAGTTGCGTCGCCATCAAATTGCAGGCCGCCATGGTAGCTGTGCTTCCGAGCCACTGCCCTGTCCTTTTTTACATTCTGTCAGCCAAAGGTTAGCACCCCTTCTTGCAGAGAATTTGGCAAAAAATGCAAAAAAGTGAAATTTACCGGCGATTGGTTACGCTTTGGAAACCAAGCAACCAAAGGCTTTTGTTTGTCACTGTGGCGGAAATGTGGCGAAATTGGGCGCAGCGCGTGTTGTCGGTGCGGCGGGGCTAATTGTCGATTCGGGCAGCCATTATTGCGATGGATTGCTGATAGACAGAGGCTGCATTCCACTGCTGCAAGACGCGAAAATTTGGTTCTCCGGGTTGATAGCCGCGTCCCGGTTTCCACCCTTTCTGGCGAAGGAAATTGGCGGTTGAGGCCAATGCATCCGTCATGTTGTAGAAGTCCACGCGCCGGTCGCCCGTAGCATCGACACCATAGGTCAGGGCGTTGCCTGGCAGGAATTGCGTGTGGCCCAGTTCGCCATGTTTTGCCCCTTTTGTCGACATTGTGATACTGCCCATGTCGACCAGTTTCAGTGCCCCAATTGCGTGGGGAATAAAGAACTCTGACCGGCGACAATCATAGGCCAATGTTGTGATTGCGGAAACAACCTGACTGTCGCCCATGAAATTGCCAAAGCCGGTTTCCATGCCGTGAATGGCGATCAAAACGCCCGCAGGAACACCATATTGCCGCTCAAAGGCGGCATAATAGTTCGGGTTGGCGGCTTTGCGTTTGCGCCCCTGTGCGACGATTGTATCAGCGCCTCGGACTCGCAAGAACTTGTCCAGCGAGTATTTGAAGCTTTTTTGATTGCGGTCTGCGGCGATGGTGCGCGTGGCATATTGTGTCTGGGACAGCGCTTGCAGACCTTTCTTTTTCACCCCCGCCTTGCGTGCCTGTTTGGCAAAATCGGCCTTCCATGCCTCAAATCCAGCGCTGGTGTTGCCACAGGGTGCGGCCAGAACCGGGGACGTCAGGGAAAGGGCAAGAATGGTGGCAAGTCGAAACATGGGCGTAATCCGATGGAATTGAAATCTGCGGTTAGCCTAGCGTGGGCTGCGTCTTGGGCAAAGCGGTTAATAAAGGTCCAGCTCGCCCTTTTTTCTGAGCGTTTCGAACCATTCCTCTGGAGTGGCATTGATGCGGGCGTGTTTCACCATCATCGCATTCATATTTGGCAGATGGGTCGAATCCGGCCAGTCTTTGGGTTGCCACAGATGTGCGCGGATTACACATTTGGGACAGTGTGCAAATGCTGTCGCGACATGGATGAGCAGCGCCAGTTTGGGCGGGTGCCCGTCAATGGCCATGGTTTCAAGCAAACGGGTGTCAGCACAGATACGGGCTGTGCCGCGAATGCGGAGCGTTTCCATCTTGCCCGGAACAAAGAACAGGACGCTGACGCGCGGATCCTTGAGAACATTGTGAAACGTATCCACGCGTTTGTTTCCCGGCCGATCCGGGATCGCGATCAGGGTATCGGACAGCACCTGAACAAAGCCGGGCGGGTCGCCACGGGGTGACACATCAAGATGCCCATCCGTGTTGGCCGAAGCGATCAGGCAAAATGGCGAGGTCGCTATGAAATCGCGACACATCTGATCGAGAGAGGACACCTCCTTGGCGGTGATCTGCGGCAGCGGATGGCCAGAGATCCTCCTCAGCTCCTGTTCGGATGTCACAAGGTTTGAGAATTTCGAGAAAGGTGAGGTATCGCAAGGCATACTGTCGTCTCCGGTCGGGAGTGTTCTCACCAGTTTGTTGGATCAACGGCGGCGCGTCAAACCGTGTGGGCAGACATGACGAGGGCGCCCGAAGGGGCGCCCTGCGAAATCGTTTCCGTACTCAGCTTAGCAGCTGTAGTACATGCCGTACTCCACCGGGTGCGGCGTGTGCTCGTAGGTTTCCACCTCTTCCATCTTGAGCGCGATGTAGCCGTCAATCTGGTCTTTGGTGAACACATCGCCCTGAAGCAGGAAGTCGTGATCGGATGCCAGAGCTTCCAGAGCCTCACGCAGGCTGCCGCAGACGGTCGGGATGTCGGCCAGTTCCTCGGCGGGCAAGTCGTACAGGTTCTTGTCCATCGCCTCGCCGGGGTTGATCTTGTTCTTGATGCCATCAAGACCAGCCATGAGCAGGGCGGCAAACGCCAGATAGGGGTTGGCGGCCGGATCGGGGAAGCGCGCCTCGACACGTTTGGCTTTGGGGCTTTCAGTCCATGGGATACGCACACAACCCGAACGGTTACGTGCCGAATAGGCCCGCAGAACGGGGGCTTCGAAACCTGGGATCAGACGCTTGTAGCTGTTGGTTGCCGGGTTGGTGAAGGCGTTCAGGGTCTTGGCGTGTTTCAGAATGCCGCCGATGAAGTACAGCGCCTCGTCCGACAGGTCGGCATACTTGTCGCCGGCGAACAGGGGCTTGCCATCTTTCCAGATCGACATGTTCACATGCATGCCGGTGCCGTTGTCACCCGCGATCGGCTTGGGCATGAAAGTGGCCGACTTGCCGTAGGCGTGTGCCACGTTGTGGATGACGTACTTGTATTTTTGCAGCTCGTCGGCCTGCTTGGTCAGGCTGTCGAAGATCAGGCCCAGCTCGTGCTGACAGGATGCAACCTCGTGGTGGTGCTTGTCGACCTTCATGCCCAGACGTTTCATGGTCGACAGCATTTCCGAGCGCAGGTCCTGGGCTTCGTCGATGGGGTTGACCGGGAAGTAGCCGCCCTTGACGCCCGGGCGATGGCCCATGTTGCCCATCTCATATTCGGTGTCGGTGTTCCACGACGCATCCGTTGCATCAACTTCGAAGGATACCTTGTTGATGCTGTTGGAAAAACGAACGTCATCGAACAGGAAGAATTCAGCTTCGGGACCCATATAGGCAACGTCACCGATACCGCTGGACTTCAGGTAGGCTTCGGCTTTCTGCGCGGTTCCGCGCGGGTCGCGGCCATAGGCTTCACCGGTGTCGGGCTCAACGATCGAGCAGTGCAGACACAGTGTCTTTTCCGCATAAAACGGGTCGATGTAAGCCGAGGTCGTGTCGGCGATCAGTTTCATGTCCGAGTTTTCGATCGACTTCCAGCCCGCAATGGACGAGCCGTCAAACATGAAGCCTTCTTCCAGGAAGTCTTCGTCGACCAGATCGACGTCCACCGTGACGTGTTGCAGCTTGCCGCGCACGTCGGTGAAGCGGATGTCGACATAGGCGACGTCTTCTTCGCGGATTGTATTGAGAACTGCGTCTACGCTCATTCCCTTTGTCCTTTTGATAGATGTGTCAGTAATCGTGTGAGTTAGAGCGCTTCCGAGCCGGTCTCACCGGTCCGGATGCGAATGGCCTGGTCGACGGGCGAGACGAAAATCTTGCCGTCTCCGATCTTGTCGGTTTTGGCGGCCGACACGATGGCTTCGATCGCGGCGTCGACCTGGTCGTCGTCCAATACGACCTCGACTTTAACTTTGGGCAGAAAATCGACGACATACTCGGCGCCGCGATACAGTTCGGTATGGCCTTTCTGGCGACCGAAGCCTTTGACCTCGATGACGCTGAGGCCCTGGACGCCCACATCCTGCAAGGCCTCTTTTACTTCGTCCAGTTTGAACGGCTTGATGATCGCTTCGATCTTTTTCATCCCGGTTCACCTTGAATGGTTGTCTCAGGGGCAGTGATCACGTCTAAGATCGGGCGGCAATGTGATTGCGATATCGTGCAGGTCGGGATGCTTGGAAAAACGGTCGGGTGCTAATTTTTGAGCGACTTGCACAAAAAGTAATCAAAACTGAATCAGGCGCGGGGTGAAAGGATGGAATTGCTGACAGCGGCACAGATGCGGGCCATTGAGCAGGCCGCCATCAAGTCTGGTGACGTGACCGGTCTGGAACTGATGGAGCGGGCCGGCCAGGGTGTTGTTGACGCGATTTTCGAAGAATGGCCCATGTTGGACAGGCGAGGGGCCAGCCCCTCGCGCTCCCCGGGATATTTAGGGCCAGATGAAGAGGATCCGCTGCGCGCAGTGGTGCTGTGCGGACCGGGCAACAATGGGGGTGACGGGTTTGTCGTGGCGCGGCTTTTGCAGAAGCAGGGGTGGGCGGTTGAGGTGTTCCTGTATGGAGACCCGGAAAAGCTGCCTCCGGATGCGCGGGTGAATTATGAGAGATGGGGGGCAAAGAACGAGGTTCGCGTCTTCGCTGTCGACTCCGCCCCGTTGGCGGACGATTTTCTTGGGTTTCCAAAGAGCATTGATCTGGTTGTCGACGGGGCTTTTGGCACGGGTCTCACCCGGCCATTTTCAGGGGCGTTTTCCATGTTGGCCAATGCGCCGGTCAGAGACCTGCTGCGAGATCTAGGCGTAAAGGTCGTTTCAATTGACGCGCCGAGCGGCTTGTGCGCCGACAGTGGTCGCATTCTTGGTCAGGCGATAGTTGCAGACATGACGGTGACGTTTCACAGTAAAAAGCTTGGGCATGTTCTGGGCGATGGTCCGGTGACCTGCGGGACGGTCCGAACCAAGTCGATCGGGCTTGAACCACTGGAAGACGGTCAGATCGTTCACACGACCGAGGCTGACGGGGTGAAGCTTTCGAAAGTTTCGGTTGGCCACAAATACTCACACGGTCATGCTTTGATCCTGTCCGGGGGGGCGGGCAAAACAGGGGCCGCGCGTTTGGCGGCGCGGGGGGCTTTGCGGGTTGGAGCGGGGTTGGTGACGCTGGGTGTGCCGCCGTCTGCGCAGATGGAGGTTGCCAGCCAGATCACGGCCCTCATGTTGCAGCGGGTTGATGGGGCTGATGGATTGTCTGAAATACTTGAGGATACGCGCCTGAATGCGCTCTGCCTGGGGCCTGCGCTGGGATTCGAGCGGGCGCGGGCACTGGTGCCGATGGCCTTGGCTGCGCGGCGGGCGACCGTGTTGGATGCGGATGCTTTGTCAGCTTTTGCCGAGGATCCCGGCGCCCTGATCGCGCGATTGCACGACAAATGCGTACTGACACCGCATGGCGGGGAATTTGCACGGGTATTCCCGGACATTGCCGCGCAGATGAACGCGCAACCGGCCAAAGGCCCGGCGTTTTCCAAGGTGGACGCAACGCGTGCTGCTGCAAAACGGGCTGGGTGCGTAGTTCTGTTCAAGGGCCCGGACACGGTGATCGCTGTGCCGGATGGCCGGTGCGTGGTCAACTTGGCCGTATACGAAAGAGCGGCCCCATGGTTGGCGACGGCCGGGTCCGGTGATGTGCTGGCAGGGTTCATCGCAGGTTTGTTGGCGCGAGGTTTGCCACCAATGCGGTCGGCGGAAACTGCGGCGTGGCTGCATGTGGAATGTGCGCGCCAGTTCGGGCCGGGTTTGATCGCGGAAGATTTGCCGGAACAGGTGCCGGAGGTTTTCAGAAAGTTGAATATTTGAGTTTGTTGGGCGTGGAACGGCTCAATTCACGGCGAGTCGGCGGAAATCCGCCGTCAAGGTTCACATCAATGCAGACCGAATGTTTGCCAGATGCATAGCTGGACGTCACAATTTATTTGCACACTGTGCTTTGGATCTTCGAATGGATTTGTAACCGTATGAAATAAAATGAAAAATAACCAATTTTTCGATATGCCATGTTGCGAATTTGCAATGCTTGCGAGGGAGTGAATGCGGGCCACTGGAACGCTCGCATTTCGTAAGCAATTGGACAGTACCTGAAACCCGAACCTTTCATGGTGAGTGAAATGACCCTTAACATCAAACCGATATCAATAGCCGCTGTTCTGACTGCGACGACCGCCATCCCGGCTGTGGCGGAAATGAAGTACGAAAACAATAGTGGCGGATATGTACTGTTGTATGGACAGCTGCACCCCGCCTTGATCTCGGTGGATGACGGACAGGATACCGAGACCCGTGTTCTCGACAACGATCTGTCAAACAGCCGTGTTGGCCTGCGTCTTGTGCAGCCATATGGAAGCAACGAATTCCAGTTTTGGTTCGAAACAGGCCTTGGCCTGCCGGGTTCGGCGTCTGCCGATCAATTCGGAACCAACGCAGATGGATGGAATCGCGAAGACATTCGCCATGTGGACTTCTCGTTGAAAGGTGGCTACGGCAAGTTTTCGGCAGGTCAGGGCAGCATGGTCGCCGATGGCGCCGCAGAGGTTGATCTGTCATATGTCGGAACCGCGCTGTATTCGTTTACCAACGATGAAAATGCAGGGTTCTTCTATCGCGACACGACCGGAATGCTGAGCGGTATTACGGTGGGTGACAGTTCCAGCAACTTTGACGGCGCGCGGCGTGGTCGTGTGCGGTATGATACGCCGTCGTTCAATGGGTTCTCCGCCGGATTCGCTTACGGTCAGAACATTTTGTCCAGCAGCGACGACGACGACTATTATGACGTCGGTCTGTTTTACGAAAACACTTTTGCCGGTGGTGTGGAGTTCGCTGCAGCCGTTGCCTATTCGGTAAGAGACCGGGATAACAATTCGGGGGATCGCAAAGATACGATCGGTTCTGCTTCTGTCCTGCTTCCCAGTGGCCTGGGCTTTACGATTGCGGGCGGTACGCGCGACGATGATCAGGCCGGTGCCACGGATCCGAACTATTGGTACGGTAAGATCTCGTACGAAGGCAACTGGGTGTCCTGGGGCAAGACTGGCGTCGGTATCGACTATTATGATGGCTCGGATTTCCAGAGCAACGGTTCTGACACCAAAGCCTGGGGTATCGCGGTCGTGCAGAAAGTCGAACCGATCAACACGGATGTCTATCTGAAATACCGCAACCACGATTTCGATGACGGCACATCCTTTGACAACAACGAGGCATGGGTTCTGGGCGCACGCTGGAAGTTCTGATTGCCCGGCTGGAACAAGCGCGAACGCCCCGGTTTCCGGGGCGTTCTTTTTTTCGGTTTTGGCGATCAAATACCACTGGATTCAGCCTTTGCCCCTTGCACGTGGGCGGCTGGGCAAATAGAAGGCTTCAAATTTGCCCGGCGCGCCCTTTTTGCGCGCCCCGAATCCTATGGGGACTACCATAATGCAGGTTACCGAGACGCTGAACGAAGGTCTGAAACGTGGCTACAACATCGTTGTGTCAGCAGCCGAGCTGGACGAGAAGGTCAATGAAAAACTGACCGAGGCGCAGCCGGAAATCGAAATGAAAGGTTTCCGCAAAGGCAAGGTGCCAATGGCGCTGCTGAAAAAGCAGTTTGGCCAGCGCCTGTTGGGCGAGGCGATGCAGGAAACTATCGACGGCGCCATGAACAAGCATTTCGAAGACAGCGGTGATCGCCCCGCGCTTCAGCCCGAGGTCAAGATGACCAATGAGGACTGGAAAGAAGGCGATGACGTGGAAGTCGCCATGTCCTACGAGGCGCTACCAGCGATCCCGGAAGTTGACCTGAAATCGGTCGAGTTGGAAAAGCTGATCGTCAAGGCCGATGACGCCGCCGTCGAAGAGGCGCTAAACAATTTGGCGGAAACCGCTCAGGACTTCAAAGCGCGCCGCAAGGGGTCAAAAGCCAAGGACGGCGACCAGATCGTGTTCGATTTCGTTGGCAAGGTTGACGGCGAAGAATTTGAAGGTGGTTCGGCAGAGGATTACCCGCTGGTTCTGGGCTCGAACAGCTTCATCCCCGGCTTCGAAGATCAACTGATTGGCGTGAAAGCCGAAGAAGTAAAGGACGTCAACGTTACGTTCCCTGAAGAGTACGGCGCTGAGCATCTGGCCGGAAAAGACGCCGTGTTCACCTGCACAATCAAGGAAGTCAAAGAACCGGTTGCTGCGGAAGTGAACGACGAACTGGCCAAAAAATTCGGCGCCGAAGATCTTGAAGCCCTGAAAAGCCAGATCGCAGAGCGCCTGGAAGCTGAATATGCAGGTGCATCTCGCGCCGTGACCAAGCGCGCTTTGCTGGATGCGCTGGACGAGAAGGTGTCGTTCGATCTGCCGCCGTCGCTGGTTGAAGCCGAGGCCAAGCAGATTGCGCATCAACTGTGGCACGAAGAAAACCCAGAAGTCGAAGGCCACGATCATGACCCGATCGAGCCCACGGACGAGCACACCAAGCTGGCCGAGCGCCGCGTGCGCCTGGGCCTGTTGCTGGCTGAACTGGGCCAGAAGGCCGAGGTTGAAGTCACCGACGCTGAGATGACACAGGCAATCATGAACCAGGCACGTCAGTACCCGGGTCAGGAACGTCAGTTCTTTGAGTTCGTTCAGCAGAACGCACAGATGCAACAACAGCTGCGTGCGCCGATCTTTGAAGACAAGGTTGTGGACTACGTTTTGGAGCTGGCTCAGGTCACTGACAAGGAAGTCAGCAAAGACGACCTTAAGAAAGCCGTTGAGGCACTGGAAGAGGAGTAATCCTCTTCCTTCCCTTCATCGGAAGAAGGGACAAAAAAACGGAGCCGCCTGCAATCAGACGGCTCCGCATGGGTGGCTTTTGTATCTATGAGGTGAGGGGGTCAGGCCTCATGAGCAAAAGCACGGGGGGTTTCCAAAAGAGCGGTTTTTTGTTCTGGCGTGAAGGTATCCGTAAGCGCTTCGATCAGCTTGAGGACATCTTTCCGTTCAGCTTCGGTTTTTGCGGCGCTCATCTGTTCCACAAAGTACTTCTCTAGATCGGTGAGTGGTTTGTGATCCTGATTCGCAGGATTCTTGGCTGCGGCTTTCTTCGCGGCAAACAGGGCCAGCGCTTCTTCGTCGCCCATGAAGACGTCATTGTGAATGTCCGCAAATTCACGCAGACCGGCGATACGTTCTTCGGTGCAGTCCAACAAAGCAGCCAATGCGTGAACCTTGCCCATTGGAACCGTCTTGCCGACATAGTCATAAGGCGCGCAATTCGAACGCTTCAGCACCCGATCCATGACCGGATCGATCACGGTGATGATGTCCTGAATACCTGCGTTTTTCGCATATTCCAAAGAACCGATCATCAACTCGCAAGTCGCGTAGGAGACTGAGTTCTTTTCCTTGCCACGCGTGAGGCGTTGGGTGTCTACGCAGAAACGGGTGGATTCCCACATGGTTGCGCTGCGAAGAGGTGCTTCGCCGCAAAGGATCGCCGAGAAGACATCCGACAACATGTGTGGTCCGGTGGTCTGTAGGGCACGCACGGCGGCGACGACATTCCCCTCATCGTCGAGTCCGATTACATATGCCGGGTCCAGTTGATCGAACTCGTCGATTTCTTTTCCGTCTTGAATGTTGACGTCCCATCCCAGGCGCCCACCAAAAACACGTGCTCTCAGCTCGAACATTTCGTCAAGAACTTCGCTGAACATATGTCTGTTCAGGCCATCTACCACGATGATCATTTCTTCCCCCTTCGAGTGGTTGTTCGGTAAAATAGAAGTTACCGGGCCCGGGGAGATTTTCTATTGGGGGTTTCCCGTATTTTGGCGAAATTTGGCGATTTTTTTGTTTAACTTGGGGTAATAAGCCCAATTGCAATCGCGCGGCCAACGGCCTGAGGGGTGGTCAGCGCACTAAGCTTTTCTCGGCTGGAACGCAAGTGCACTTCTACGGTTCGGTGCGAAATGGACAGAATATCGCCGATATCCTGTTGCGATTTCCCCGCTGCAACCCACTGCAATATCTCTGTCTCACGTCTGGAGAGCGTTGGATGATACAGCGCGCTGGTCAATTCGTCTGATGAAACCACGTTGTCATGGATGTGTACTGCCATCGACTGCAAGTCACTGATGACATGCGTATAAAGCTTGCGCCATTCCTCTTTGCTGCAATTGCGCGTTGCGCTCAGCAGGCCGATATCCCCATAGGGGCCGCGCACGGGAATCGTAACGCCTTGGTTCGGCAATCCAAAATCGTGGGCATCCCGGAATACACGCTGGAAATCGGGGCTGCGCTCGAGGCGGCTCCAATCCACGGGCGCGATGCTGCGGCGGGCCATGTGGATGGTCGGGTCGATCATGATCAGACCCTGGTTCTGGTAGTGCTTGTTCCAGGCGTCGTCATAGGTCACAAAGCCAGCCACCGTACCGGCGGCCGGGTTCATGCCAGCATATGCAGCATGATCCATATCATGCTTCTCACAGATTTGCCTTAGAAATTCGGTGTATCGAACTTCTGAATCCGGCAGAGTGCTCAGATCGACAATTTCCATGTGGTGCCTACCAGCTGCGGCCCATCTTACAGCCCGATGGTGTCGTCGAGCATGCATATAACACAGAGTGGAACCCGTTTACCTCACCGAGCCAGAACACCATAATTTCCTAAACATGACAAGGCGAGGTACTAATTGTCTGCGCAATTCCAAATAATGAGACACTCAATAGAACATTTTTGTCACTATTCGGCAAAAAGTGCTAATTTCACGCAGCTTTCTGACGCTAATCACCGTCAGTTGGCGGGTTTTAGCCCAGTTTCCACCAGCAATCCGCGCGCTTTGGCTTCGGGGTAAAAGCCCTTGGCATAAAGAAATATCGCCCGATCCTGGTTGCCATCAGACAGAAGCCAGGCACCGCGAAGGTATTTCCCTGCAAATTCAAGGTTGGTGTCCGCGTCCAACAAGCCTTTGGCGTTTCCGGTGTACCCCATGGATCGCGCGGTGGCCGGAAGGATTTGCAGCAGTCCATAATAGGGTCGGTTGACTGCCCAGGGGCGATGCGTGCTTTCACGAATGGCAAGCTTGTGAACAAGCTCTCGCGGAAGCTCGTAATGGTCCGCCCATTTGTTGATCGACGCGCGAAGTTCCGGCGTTTCGTTTGGATAGAGCATAGGGTTGAACTGTGATGTTTCGGCCTTGGAGACTTCTCCTGCACCGCAGGCAACCAACGGGGCTGTCAGTAAGAGTGCCAAGAGATTGCGACGGGTGAACGGGGGCATGAGTTTCTCCGGGGTTTCGAGTGGCAATGATATGGCCTGAGTATTTGGCTGCAAGATTATGGATGGAGTTGGGCTGAAATTTGCTGGTTTGTCTCGTAGACAAGAAAAAAGGCCGCGCTGAAGCACGGCCTTTGTTGTGTTCGAAACCTTGCCGGATCAGGCTTTGGCTTCGTCTTCCTCGGCAGGAGCGGCTTCCGGAGCCAGCTCTTCGTCCTCGGATGCGGCCGAGCCGATGTCGTCGAACAGTTCGGCGATCTCGAATTCAGCGGCTGCTTCTTCTTCGGCGGCCAGTTCTTGGATCGATTTGCCCGAGGCCTGAAGCTCGGCTTCTTCTTCCGAACGCGCCACGTTCATCTTGATTTCAACTTCGACTTCGGGGTGCAGCTTGACTGCAACCGAGTGCAGGCCCAGTTCCTTGATCGGATTGACCAGAACAACCTGCTTTTTGTCGACAGTGAAACCAGCTTCGGTTGCGGCGTCAGCGGCGTCACGCGGGGTGACCGAGCCGTACAGAGCGCCAGCATCCGATGCCGAGCGAATCACGATGAACTGCTGTCCGTCCAGCTTTTCAGCCAGTGCTTCAGCTTCTTTCTTGGTTTCCAGGTTGCGGGCCTCAAGCTGCGCTTTCTGGGCTTCGAACGACGCGATGTTGGCATCGGACGCGCTCAGGGCTTTGCCCTGGGGCAGCAGGAAGTTGCGGGCGTAGCCGGGCTTGACGTCAACGACGTCGCCCATCTGACCCAGTTTCGCAACGCGTTCCAGAAGGATAACTTGCATGTCAGTCTCTCCTTACTTCACGGCGTAGGGCAGCAGGGCGAGGAAGCGGGCGCGCTTGATAGCACGGGCCAGTTCACGCTGCTTTTTCGCCGAAACGGCGGTGATGCGCGAAGGTACGATCTTGCCACGCTCAGAGATGTAGCGCTGCAGCAGACGGGTGTCTTTGTAGTCGATTTTCGGCGCGTTCTCACCCGAGAACGGGCAGACCTTGCGGCGGCGGAAAAATGGTTTTGCGGCCATGGTTTAGTGTCCTTTCCTCAGGCGGTGATCAACGACGCTCGCGGCGGTCGCCACGTTCGTCACGCTTCTGCATCTGAACCGACGGGCCGTCTTCGTGACCGTCAACCTTGATGGTCAGAACGCGCATGACGTCATCATGCAGGCGCATCAGGCGTTCCATTTCCTGCACCGCGCCCGAGGGGGCATCGGTTTTCAGAAAGGCATAGTGGCCCTTGCGGTTCTTGTTGATCTTGTAGGCCATCGTCTTGACGCCCCAGTACTCGCTATCAACCAGCTTGCCGCCGTTGTCAGCCAGAACGGTGCCGAAATGTTCGACGAGGCTTTCCGCCTGCGCGTTGGACAGATCCTGACGCGCGATCATTACATGCTCATACAGTGGCATGTGCACTCCTGTTTATGTCAAGGCGCATTTCATAGGCGGGGCCATCCGGTCCTTCGCGACCCTGCCACGAGAGGCTGCGCGATTCATCTGATTGCGAAGGATGGCCCCGTATACACGTTTGAACCGCAGGAGCAAGCCCCGCCACATATGCCTTTGAGACGCCGCCCAATTTCCTTTGGGCCGCCCAAATGCTGACGCTTTTCGGCTCAAAGTTGTTTTGCATACCGGACGTTACCCGGACCAAACAGAAAATCGACAGTAACCTGATAAAAGGTGAAGTGTTATGACCGCGACCAATACAAACACATACCGGGAAGAGGCGGCAGGCTCACGCTTTGAGCATTCGGTGCCGGTAATGATTGCCTTCGCGCCAAACTGGAAGGCCCGTTTGATCCTGGCGCGGTTGGTCGGAGCGTTCCTGATCTTTTCGGCGTTTTCGATGTGGCTGATGCCGGGTTCGATCGTGGGCGCAGATGTCTGGCCGATCAAGATGGTGGCATCCATGCTGTTTCTGATCGTCGGTGTCAGTTTGCTGACGATCGAAGTTCTTGATCAGCGCCCGGATGCCTATTTCGATCCGATCCGCCGCGAAGTCCGTGTTCTGCAAAAGAACGAAGACGGACGCCCTCAGACGGTGCTGCGCCGCAGCTATGAATCGCTGGGTGGTGCGCGTTTTGAAGAAAACGAAGTCCACTTGTTTGATGTGGATGGGAGCCTTTTGATGAAGCTGCCCCTTGAATCGGCGGATGTCAGCCGAGCGTTGAAAGGGCAACTGAGCAAGAGCGTAACAATTTTCGGCTGAACTTTATTCTGTTCAAAAAGGAACAGATGTTGTGACTCGAAAAAGGTTGTGTGCCGCCGACAGGCGGCACATTTTGTTTGTGAGCAACCCAGACGGTTTGCATTCACAAAAACGCGGAGATTGTTATGAAATCCACCCTTCTTGCTGCTGCACTGGCCGTATCGGCGACCACGGCATTCGCCAGCGCCGAGAAATACGTGCTGGACCCGAGCCACAGCCAGGTTGTCTTCAGCTATGACCACCTGGGCTTTTCAACCACAACCGGCATGTTCTCGGGCTTTGAGGGCGAGATCATGTTCGATCAGGAAAATCCCGCCGCCTCCAGCGTGAGCGTGTCGATGCCGGTATTGGAGATGCTCACCGGTTGGAAGCCACGTGAAGATCACTTCATGACCGAGGATTTCTTTGGTGCGACCGAGGGCGATCTGATCACCTTTACCTCGACGGGTATCGAAGTGACCGGTGAAGACACTGCGAAGATCACCGGCGACCTCACCATGAACGGCGTGACCAAATCCGTTGTTCTGGATGCCAAACTGAACAAGGTTGACACCCACCCGATGGCAAACAAGCCATGGGCCGGTTTCAACGCCACCACGACCCTTGTCCGCAGTGAATTTGATCTGGGCCAGTTCGCACCGTTTGTAAGTGACGAAGTGCAGGTGCAGATCTCGGTCGAAGCGCAAAAAGCCGAATAAGCGCAAGACACCGAACACGAAAACCGCCGGTGATCCTGTCACCGGCGATATTTTTTGGCATCACTGACTGCGGGACGCGGCGAGTTCCACAGCGACGGTGACGGTGAAGCCGAGCGAATCTTCGGTGGGCTGCGATGCGCCGATGCCGAAATCCAACCTGTTCAGATCAACCGAGCCTGTCATGGTCGCGGTGTCGTCCTGAAGGTCCAGTGAAAACGGGAGTATGATATCGATCGTCTTGTCGCGGATTGTCAGTGGTCCGCGTGCCTCATATCCGCTTTCGGTTTTGAAAAGGTCAGCCGTGAACTGGGCCGTCGGAAACTGGGCGTTGTTGAAGAAATCCGCACCCATGGCCTGTTCGGTTACGGTTCCGAGGCTGAGAGACCCTATTGCGATCGTGACCTCGACGGACCCGGCCGGGCCAGGCTCGGCAGGGTCGTCAAAAGCAATTGCGGCTGTCCAGTCGGAAAACGAGCCGGTGACCGGGCTGCCCAATTGGGAAATCGTGATGGACAGGGTGCCGTTCTGAACCTGCCAGTCTGATTGCACCTCGGCCAGTTGGACGTCGGCGTCATCATCGTCGGCCTCACGCGCAAATTCGCCAGAGACCCAGCCGCCGGTGAGGACAAGCGCCCAAACGGCCACCGCGGCGACGGCGGGCACAAGGGAATGATGCTGGTGTGGAGGCTCCGGTGCGTCCGACCCACCCGGCAACATCCTGCGCAACGTGCTGTCTTTGTCTATGACGTGATGCTTCAACGCTCCGGCAACATGCAGGACCAGCGCGCCGACGAGCGTCCACATGAACAGCCAATGCAGAACGCCTGTCACCTCGGCCACAATGGTTGATTTCGCTACAAAAGGCAGATTTTGGCCGAAGGGCCAGAGGATTGGAGCAAACCCTTCGGTTGCGGCGTGGTGCACCCAACCGGTCAGTGGCACAAGCACCAGTGACCCATAAAGAAGCCAGTGGACGGTTTCGGCGGCAAAAGCCTCGGGCTTGTTGTCGGCATTCAGCAGGCCGGGCTTGGTTTGCGTGAAGGCCCACACTATCCGAGCCAAAGCAACGAAGAACACGGTGACGCCTATGGTTTTGTGCAATGAGAACATGCGCGCCGCGCGTGCGATTTCGGCCTCGCTTGGGGCTGTGGAGGCATGCAAGACAGCATGGGCCAGGTTGTCCGCGATCCAGCCGAGCGGCAGGGCCGTGAAGATCAGCAACGCGGTGAGCCAGTGAAACGTCTTTGCGACACTTCCGTAGCTTGAAAAGGAATTGGTCGAGGCCATGGGTGCAACGCTCCGAGATTCTGTGCTGCGCCCAAGTTAAGGTTATCGGAAGTCGGCACAAGTAAGCGCTTGTGCACAGCCAAGGTGCCAGAATGCAGAACACAGGCAGTGCTTGTGCCAGACGTTCAGTCAGTTTACACCCCGCCGCAACCTGACATCATCCATGAGGTTGCAATGACACTCGCGTTCGTTTTTCCGGGGCAGGGCGCCCAGACCATCGGTATGGGCAAAGCACTGGCCGATGCCTATCCGGCGGCGCAGGCCGTCTTCGATGAGGTGGACGAGGCACTGGGAGAGAAGCTGAGCAGATTGATCTGGGAAGGCGACATCGCCGACTTGACGCTGACTCAGAACGCCCAGCCTGCTCTTATGGCGACATCCATGGCGGCAATGCGTGCGCTGGAAGCCGAAGGCGTTTCGGTTGGTCAGGCGGCTTTCGTGGCGGGTCATTCCTTGGGTGAATACTCGGCCCTTGCGGCAGCGGGGGCTCTGTCGGTTGCGGACACCGCGCGCTTGCTGCGCACCCGCGGTCTTGCGATGCAAAGTGCCGTACCGGTGGGCGAGGGCGCAATGGCGGCCATTCTTGGATTGGACCTGGAGGCGGTGCGCGCCGTTGCAGAAGAAGCCGCGCAGGGACAGGTCTGTCAGGCTGCCAATGACAACGATCCAACCCAGGTCGTTGTGTCCGGTTCCAAGGCCGCTGTCGAGCGTGCCGCCGAGATTGCCAAGGAAAAAGGCGCAAAACGTGCTGTTATGTTGCCTGTAAGTGCTCCATTTCACTGTGCGCTGATGCAGCCTGCGGCAGATGTCATGGCGGAAGCGCTTGCTGCCGTCGAGATAAAGGCGCCTTCCGTGCCTTTGGTGGCCAATGTGCGCGCCGAAGCCGTCAGTGATCCGGATCTGATACGTCAGTTGCTGGTGGAACAGGTGACCGGTTCGGTTCGCTGGCGGGAAAGCGTTCAGTTCATGGCCGCGCAGGGCGTGACTGAAACGTGGGAAATCGGTGCTGGCAAAGCGTTGTCCGGCATGATCCGCAAGATCGATCGTGCCATTGCAGGCAAGGCAGTGGGCACACCGGAAGATGTTCAAAAGGCCATTCAGGCCGAATCGTAAGCTCAAAAAGCGTCATGGCCGACGCACCAAGAGGAAAACCGAATGTTTGATTTGACAGGTAAGAATGCGCTGATCACCGGTGCTTCGGGCGGTATCGGAGGCGACATTGCACGTGCGTTGCACGGTGCTGGCGCAGCGGTCGGATTGTCCGGTACACGTGTCGAGCCATTGCAGGCTCTGGCAGACGAACTGGGCGAACGCGCGCATGTGTTGCCTTGCAATTTGAGCGATCCGGAGGCCGTCGAAGCGTTGCCAAAGCAAGCGGCCGAGGCGATGGGATCGGTGGATATCCTGGTGAACAATGCGGGTATCACGCGCGACAACCTGTTCATGCGCATGTCCGATGAGGAATGGCAGAGCGTTATTGACGTGAACATGACCTCGACGATGAAACTGTGCAAAGGTGTGATCCGCGGCATGATGAAGTCACGCTGGGGCCGGATCGTGAATGTCTCGTCCGTGGTTGCCGCGATTGGCAACCCGGGGCAGGCCAACTATGCTGCGTCAAAAGCCGGGATGATAGGGTTTTCCAAGGCTTTGGCTCACGAAGTGGCAACGCGCGGAATTACCGTGAATGCCGTGGCTCCGGGCTTTATCACCACGGCAATGACCGAGAAGCTGACCGAGGAGCAGAAAAAGGGTCTGTTGCTCAAGGTTCCGGCGGGTCGCATGGGCGATCCCGAAGAAATCGCAGCGGCCGTTCTGTATCTTGCCAGCCCCGAAGCGGGTTATGTTACCGGAAGCACCTTGCATGTGAACGGCGGCATGGCCATGTTGTGATCGCCACAGGGGCAGCGCGAAAGCGTTTGCCTCTTGCGTCGACTATGCTATAGGCGGCGCATCTATGCGGGGCCGGTTGTTCAGGTCGGCCTTCGACTTCCCGGTTCGCCGGGACCCAAACCGCCCGAAACGGGCAAATCAAAGCCAACCCGTGCGGGCAAGGGCAGAATCGGGCAGACCGCCCTGTAAAGAAATGAGGAACAGACATGAGCGACGTCGCAGATCGCGTTAAGAAGATCGTTGTTGAGCACCTGGGTGTTGAAGAAGATAAAGTCGCGGAAAACGCGTCCTTCATCGATGATCTGGGCGCAGACAGCCTGGACACCGTTGAACTGGTCATGGCCTTCGAAGAAGAGTTCGGCATCGAAATCCCCGATGACGCTGCCGAGACCATCCAGACCTTCGGCGACGCCGTAAAGTTCATCAGCGAAGCGTCCTAAGCGTTTCCCTCTGATCAAATGCGGCGCTTCCGGGCAACGGAGGCGCCGTTTTTTTATGCCTGTTCAAAATTCAGGCTTGCGCGGTCATTTTTGGATGCGCACTGTTTCCATTGAGGCAAAATTCCAAGTGGACAGGGCATGATAAGATCCACTCCCATGATAAATACCGCGCGTTTGACGCTGTGTGCCATGCGCCCGGAGGACTTTGACCGGTTCGCCGAGATCTGGAGAGATCCGTGCGTCGTTCAGCATATTGGCGGCTCACCCCGATCGCGCGGAGAAGCATGGGATTCCTTTTTGCGCAATGCCGGGCATTGGCACATGGCCGGGTTTGGACAATGGGGTGTGCTGCAACAATCGGATCGAAAGCTGATCGGACAGGCCGGTTTCTTTTACGGAAACCGCCGGATGGGCGAGGATTTCGACGGGTTTCCCGAGGCGGGTTGGGTTCTGGCGCCCGAGGCGCAGGGGCAGGGCCTGGGGTATGAGGCGGCCAAGGCAGCGCATGACTGGTTTGACCGGGTGATTCCCGGGCCTTTGGTTGCGATGGTGAATGCGTCCAACGCCTCGTCGCAGAAGCTTGCCAAAAAGCTGGGCTATGTATTGATGCGGGAAGGGGTGTATAATGAAACCCCGGTGCATTTGCTTCGGCGCAACGGGCCACCTGCGCTCGCGTAAATCTGCCACTTCGACACTATGCCGCAAAATGGCCAAACTGTGCCGATCCCGGTGATATTGGGAGGGCGTTCCAGGTGTATGCTGCCGGGGATTTTCAGAGCGATTGAGCGGAGGACCGAGCTCATGAGGATATACCCCACTATGGAGTTGCAGAACGGCCGGTGTGTCACGTTGGACAAAGGTCGTTTGGACAACGCTATGATTTGGCACGTAAACCCGGTTGAAACGGCGCGAAGCTGGGCCGAAGCGGGTGCCGAATGGATGCACCTGACTGATTTCGATGCGATAGAGGGAAAAGATACCAACGTCGAATTGATTGAAGAGATTATCCGCGCGGCCGAAATCCCGGTTCAGTTGGCAGGTGGCATGCGGACGCGCGAACAGGTCGAGCGCTGGATCGACAAGGGCGTCGGTCGCGTCGTGATAGGGACGCTGGCAGCGCGCGAGCCGAAGCTGGTCAAGGAATTGGCCACGCTCTACCCGGATCAAATCGTGCTGTCGGTCGATGTCTGGCAAGGTTTCGTAATGACGGATGGCTGGCGCAGCCAAAGCGTATTCACGCCCGAAGCGTTTATCGACGCGTTCGAGGGGGCGCCGTTTGCTGCTATCGTGGTGACCGATATCGACAGCGATATGGAGGACGTCGAAGCTCAACTTGGTTTGATCTCGGGGATCGCCAGTCAGTCGCGCACCCCGGTGATAGCAAGCGGGGTTGTACGTACCGCGGATGACATCTCGCGGCTGGCGTATATTCCCAATATCTCGGGTGCGATCGTGGGGCGTGCATTGTTTCGCAAGACACTTGACCTGACGGATGCTCTGGAAATGGCAAAATCGGCGCATGAGCCGGTGGCACAGTTCCAATAAATACGCTTCGCCCTTTCAACCGGAATCGTGAAAGGGCGGCGCCGATTTCCGTAACCCAAAGCGGTACTGCTTCGGTTACCCGGCGGTGGGAAGCCCGCATGAAATCGCCGTTGCTCTTGCCCCCGGACCCCGGGCCGGGGTAAGAGCGGTTCTCATAACAGGAAGCAGGCAAGAGGCACTTCATGCGCAGAGTCGTTGTAACCGGTCTTGGATTGGTCACTCCTTTGGCCAGCGGGGTCGAGGAAACCTGGTCGCGGCTGCTGGACGGAGAGTCCGGCGCTGGTCCCATCACGCATTTTGATGCGGAAGGCAGTGGTGTCACCACGACCTACGCCTGTGAGGTGCCCCGCGGGGACGGAACCAACGGGACCTTCAATCCCGATGACTGGATGCCGCCGAAAGAGCAGCGCAAGATCGAGGACTTTATCCTGTATTCCATCGCAGCCGCTGAAATGGCGTGCAAGGATGCGAACTGGTTGCCGGAAGATGAAGAGGACCGCCTGCGAACAGGTGTTCTGATCGGTTCTGGCATCGGGGGGTTGGGTTCGATCGCGAATACCGCCAATCTGATCCGCGACAAAGGCCCGCGTCGGGTTTCACCGTTCTTTATTCCGGGTGCTCTGATCAACCTGGCATCAGGTCAGGTGTCGATCCGGCATGGCTTCAAGGGGCCGAACCATTCGGTCGTGACGGCGTGTTCCACCGGTGCCCATGCAATCGGTGACGCCAGCCGTATCATTCGGGCAGGGGACGCAGACGTCATGGTCGCTGGTGGCGGCGAAGGCTGCATCTGCGAGATCGGCATCGCCGGGTTCAACGCATGCAAGGCGTTGTCGACCAAATATGCGGATAATCCAAAGGCGGCCAGCCGACCCTATGACGTTGACCGCGACGGATTCGTCATGGGCGAAGGTGCGGGCATCGTCATCCTGGAAGAGTATGAACACGCGAAGGCCCGCGGTGCGAAGATTTACGCCGAGGTGCTGGGCTATGGCATGTCGGGCGACGCATATCACATCACGGCACCGTCCGAGGACGGTGACGGGGCAGAACGTTCGATGAAAGCCGCGTTGCGCAGCGCGGGGCTGGAGCCGAAGGACCTGGACTACATCAACGCCCATGGCACCTCGACCATGGCGGATACGATCGAACTGGGTGCGGTCGAACGTCTGCTGGGAGACCACGCCGCGAACGCCACCATGACGTCGACCAAATCGGCAACCGGTCACCTTTTGGGTGCAGCGGGGGCGATCGAGGCAATCTTCTCGATTCTGGCGATCCGCGATCAGGTCGCACCTCCGACGATCAACCTGGACAACCCCGCGGTGGAGACACCGATTGATCTGGCCCCGAACGCCAAGCGTGAGCGCGAGATCAACGTGGCCCTGTCGAACTCGTTCGGGTTTGGCGGCACCAATGCCAGCGTGATCTTCGGAAAGGTCAACTAAATGTGGCGGGCCATTGCTTCGAACGCGCTGACCATTCTGGTGGTCGGCCTGTTTCTGATGGGAGGACTGATCCTTTGGGGTCAGACCCAGTACAAGGCCGAAGGCCCGCTTGAAACCGCAATCTGTCTTCAGGTCAGAAGCGGATCGAACATGACACGTGTCAGTCAGGAACTGGAAGAGCAGGGCGCGATCCGCAGTGCCACGATCTTTCGGATGGCCGCCGATTACACGGATCGGGCGCAGCAGTTGAAAGCCGGCAGCTTTCTTGTGCGGGAAGGCGCGTCGATGGAGCAGATCATCGACGAAATTACCAGCAGCGGTGCCAGCACCTGTGGATCCGAGATTGAGTATCGTATCGGTGTGACGCGTGCTCAGACCCGTGTGCGCGAGTTGAACCCAGCGACCCTGGATTTCGTCGAAATCGCGTCGTTTGATCCGTCGGAAGAAGAGGTGCCTGAGGCCTATACCGAGAAACGCAACGAGGCGGACACCCGTTACCGCGTGTCGCTGGCCGAAGGTGTGACCTCGTGGCAGGTGGTCCAGGCGTTGAAGGCGTTCGACGCATTGACAGGTGAGGTGACCGAGATCCCGGCCGAAGGGATGCTGGCGCCTGACAGTTACGATGTTGTGGCGGGCCAGGACCGTAAGGACATTTTGCAGGCGATGCAGGACAAGCAACAATTGCGGATCAACGCCGTTTGGGAAAACCGTCAGGACGGGTTACCGCTGCAAAGTCCCGAAGAAATGCTGATCCTTGCGTCGATCATCGAAAAGGAAACCGGAGTTCCGGAAGAGCGCGGGCAAGTGGCCAGTGTTTTTGTGAACCGGCTGAAACAGGGGATGCGGTTGCAGACGGACCCGACCGTCATCTATGGCGTCACCAAAGGGCAAGGCACGTTGGGGCGCGGGCTGCGCCGCAGCGAGCTGAACCGACCAACCCCATGGAACACCTATCAGATAGACGGTTTGCCGCCGACGCCGATTGCCAATCCGGGCTTGGCCAGCCTTGAAGCTGCTGTTGCGCCGGATGACACGGATTTCGTGTTCTTCGTTGCCGATGGCACGGGTGGCCATGCATTTGCCGAAACTTTGCAGGAGCACAATCGCAATGTCGCCAAATGGCGCGAGATTGAGGCAGAGCAGAATTCGGGAAATTGATCTGAACGAAAAATGGTTTCGTTCATCGTGTTGCGCCAACGCCGGTCATTGAACCGGCGTTGGCTTTTTTGTGTTCCGATCTTAGGCCGCCGGACGTTTGCTGCGTGGACGACGCCGTTTGTTTGCTGCGGGTTTTCCTTCCCCGTTGGCGGGCTTGGGTTTGAACCCCCGGCGACGGTTGTTCGGGCGGCGCGCCGGTTTTTCAGGTTGCACGGCTTCGGGCATCGCGCCACTGGCAACTGGAATCTCGATCTTCATCAGCTTTTGAATCTGGCGCAGCAGATCAACTTCTTCCGGTGAACAGAAGGCGATGGCTTCGCCCTCGCGCCCTGCGCGGGCAGTGCGCCCGATACGGTGGACGTAGTTGTCAGGCACCTCGGGCAAGTCGAAGTTGATCACGTAGGCGACGCCCGGGATGTCGATGCCCCGGGCGGCAACGTCGGTGGCGACCAGTATGTTGATTTCGCCCGCGCGAAACGCCTTGATGGCACGATCGCGCTGACCCTGGCTTTTGTTGCCGTGGATGGATGCGGCGTTGTAGCCATCGGCCACAAGCCCTTTCATCAGCCGTTCCGCGCCATGTTTGGTGCGGGTAAAGACCAGTGTCAGAGCGTCCACATCTTTTGACAGGATTTCACGCAGCTTGGCTGGTTTCCCGGGCTTGGAAACGAAGTGCAGAGACTGCGTAATCTTGTCGGCGGCTTTGCCCGGAGGCGAGACCTGCACTCGCTGCGGGTTGGTCAGGTAAGCACGGCTGAGCTCTTCCATCTGCTTCGGCATGGTGGCCGAAAACAACATGGTTTGGCGTGGGGTGCCCAGTGCCGGAGCGATTTTTCGCAGTGCATGGATAAAGCCCAGGTCAAGCATCTGGTCTGCTTCGTCCAGCACCAGATGGCGTACCGCTCCGAGGTTTACCGCGCCCCGCTCCATCAGATCTATCAGGCGGCCCGGTGTGGCGACCAGAATATCGGTGCCACGGGAAAGGAACATTATCTGCTTGTTGATCGATTGGCCGCCGACGACGGTGGCCACACGCAGCTTGGTGCCTTTCGTCAAGGTGCGGAGGCTGTCGGCGATTTGATTCACAAGTTCCCGGGTGGGCGCCAGGATCAGCGCTTTAGCGGTTTTCGGGTCGGGCTTGCCGGGTTGGGCCAGAAGGTGATCGATCAGAGGCAGGCCAAAAGCCAAGGTCTTTCCGGTGCCGGTTTGCGCCAGTCCCAGAATGTCGTGACCATTCAGAGCAAGCGGAATCGCCTGGTTCTGGATCGGGGTGGGTTGAGTGAAATTGGCACGTTTGAGTGCCTCGTTTAGTGCCGGGGCAAGGCCCAGCATATCAAAGTCGAACAAATAACTATCCTTTTGCAGCCCGGAGCGTTTGCCCGCGGACAGGTCATGAAGGGTCGCGCGTTGGCGACCGGCAGGGGTTGTGCGAGACCTCGGGACGAGCAGGCGTATCCTGCGCCATCCGGCCGTCGCGTCAAGAACCCTGCGTGATGGGGAACCGGAATGATGAGTTGGCGCTGTGGGGCGGACGAGGTCCGCTTGGGCTCACGCATCAGCGCTGTGATGTGGGGCACATGAGGGTTCCGCCATGGAATGTCAAGCGCTGGCAAGCCTTCTGGTGGTCTTCTGAGTCGAATAAGGCACTGTTCGCGGCACCAGACTGCCATTGAATTACAGTGTTAAACCAACGGCCCTGTTGATCGCCATTCCAGTATTCACGGCCTGATAGGTTGGAAATGGCATCCTCTCGGCAGTGTGAATGTCGCGTCGGATCCAGTTTTGTGCTTCCAATTGGTGAAGGGATGAGGACAACGCCCGATCTGTAATGACCGAAAGACCTGATTTGATGGCCGAGAAACGATGAGGGGTGCTTGCCAACGCCAGAACTGGCACAGTCCAGGATTTTCGCAGAAGTCTGATTTCATCCTCAGAGCGGGCGGTGGTAATTATCTTGCTGGCGATCGCGGCAGCCTCGGTCCCGCATGGCGTTAGTCGAAATTCTGGACGTAGAGGGTGCCCATGGCCGGGATTTCTTTCGATCATTCCAAGTTCAATAAGATGAGCAAGACTGGCTGCAAAGGCGGTTCGGCTTGCGTCGGTCGCTGCCAGAAGCGGGGCTTGTCGGCCCGGAACTTTGGCGTGCAGCAGCGCAAGAATTTTCAGGGACCAAGCCCGCGACGTCAGCTTGACAAGTGTATCTATGTCCATAAAGTATAGTAAATATATTTTTCAAAAAGGAAAAGCCTTATGTCGCTCGTTTCATTGAAGAACACCATCACACTTGCGATGTCCGTTCGGGATCGACATGCCAGTGCGGAATGGTACGCCGCCAAGCTGGGATTCGAGCTTATCCACCACATTGATGAAGCAGGATGGAGCGAATTGCGAACCAATGTCGACCGAGTC
The DNA here is from genome assembly GCF_017872515.1 of Ruegeria sp. HKCCE3926. Taxonomy (NCBI): domain Bacteria; kingdom Pseudomonadati; phylum Pseudomonadota; class Alphaproteobacteria; order Rhodobacterales; family Roseobacteraceae; genus Ruegeria; species Ruegeria sp. HKCCE3926. The sequence goes on from NZ_JAEDOU010000001.1 coordinate 629,996, forward strand.
ACTTTGGGACTGGGCGAACAGGCCGAAGCCTCTCCGGGGAATTGCGTGCCTGTCTTCGAAGTCGCGGATATCGCGGAGGCGCGTGGAAAGTTGGAACTTGCAGGCGTGGAATTTGACGGTGAAACGGACACGATTGAGGGGATGGTCAGCACGGCAACGTTTTATGATCCGGATAGGAATGCGCTGATGCTGGCGCAGGATTTGACAGGCCAGCGCTGAGAGTAAGAGGTAAAGAAAAACCCAAAACAGCGATCGCTGCGTGTTGCCTCGGCGTTGCGTAACGCATTGACTTTGCGGACTTAATCCTATATATCTTGTGACATGCTAGAAGAAGTGGGCAGCGGCCCCGGGGCGACCCGGTGGCCGTTTTTTTGCTTCTCTCGTGCGGAGAAAACTCACGCATGAGGTCACAGGCAAACATGACTTTGATTACCCCGGAAGAGCGGATTTCCCAGACGGCTGAATTGTTGCAGTCGCTTGAGAGGTCCATTCGCGATCTGCGGCAAGCGGCGGAAGAACTGCGCAAACAGATCGGAGCCGGGGAGGATGCAGATCTTGCTGGTTCAGCCAAGCAACTCGGGCAGTTAGAGGGGCTGATCCGAAGTTGTCAGAAAGTGGAGACAAGCTTTGTCGAACAACATCACAGACAAGCCGGAATTGCCCAAGGAGGGTACGCGCTCGATCTTGACCGAGCTCGGTTTGAAGTCGGGTGCAGGCTGGCTCGCCTCCGCGCCTGTTGCGGTGCAGGACAGATTTCTGAGTGAGATCGGGGAGGGAGGGCTGTGTGCCCTCCCTTTCCTGTTCGAATTCTGGGCGATGCCGCATCAGCTGCCACCCGAGGGTGACTGGCGGTCCTGGGTGATCATGGGCGGGCGCGGTGCGGGCAAGACGCGCGCCGGGGCCGAGTGGGTGCGGTCGATGGTCGAGGGGTCTTTGCCATTGGATAAGGGGCAGGCCTGTCGGGTGGCTTTGGTTGGTGAGACCTTCGATCAGGTACGCGATGTGATGATCTTTGGCGACAGCGGGATATTGCAATGTTCGCCCCCGGATCGGCGACCCACGTGGAAGGCATCTGAGCGCAAGCTGATCTGGCCCAACGGGGCCGAGGCTCAGGCGTTTTCGGCACATGATCCCGAAGGGCTGCGCGGGCCGCAGTTCGATGCGGCCTGGGTGGATGAGCTGGCCAAGTGGAAGAAAGCGGGCGATACCTGGGACATGCTGCAATTTGCGCTGCGTTTGGGCGAGAGGCCCCGGGTCTGCGTGACCACGACGCCGCGCAATGTGAAGGTGCTGAAGGATCTGCTGGCGTCGCCCTCCACGGTGCAGACCCATGCACCGACCGAGGCGAACAGAGCCAATCTGGCGGCGTCGTTTCTGGAGGAAGTGCGCGCGCGCTATGCCGGCACGCGGCTGGGGCGGCAGGAGCTGGACGGGGTGTTGCTGTCGGATGCGGACGGCGCGCTGTGGACGGGTTCGATGCTTGAGGCGGCGCGCTGCGCACAAGTGCCCGAATTGGATCGCATCGTGGTGGCGCTGGACCCGGCGGTGACGTCCGGGTCAGGCGCGGATGCCTGCGGGATCGTGGTGGTTGGCGCGCAAGTGCAAGGCCCGCCCGAGGCGTGGCGCGCCTATGTGCTGGCTGACCGGACGGTGCAGGGCGTTGGCCCGGCGGGCTGGGCGCAGGCGGCGATTGACGCGATGGATGAGTTCGGGGCCGAGCGGCTGGTGGCCGAGGTCAATCAGGGTGGGCAGTTGGTGGAAGAGGTCGTGCGGCAGGTGGACCCTCTGGTCCCGTTCCGGCCGGTGCGTGCGTCACGTGGCAAGGTCGCGCGGGCAGAGCCTGTGGCGGCCCTGTATGAGCAGGGACGGGTGTCGCATGTTGCCGGGTTGGACGCGCTGGAGGAGCAGATGTGCCAGATGACCGCGAGGGGGTTCGAAGGGCAGGGCTCACCCGACCGGGTCGATGCTCTGGTCTGGGCGTTGCATGAGTTGGTTGTGGGGCCTGCGGGGGTGTATCGGCGGCCTCGGGTGCGGAGTCTGTGAAGGCCTTGTTCTCTTGTGGCTATGATCACCCGGTAAAAGTGCAATATTCTTCTTGATATTTGCGCAGCAGGGTCAGTAGACGACGAGGCCGTTCGTCATCTTGCAATTCAGCCATGCCAAACGGGTAGTACTTTACTGGTGCATTAGGAATGGGGATGTGAGGGTTACCATGCGGAGTAGGCGTGTAGGGATCTGTAAACAAGAAAATCATGTCTGCGAATTTGACGGAACTCTCTAGTTCTACGAACCTCCAAAGTGCGCTGTCAGTGTTATGGGGGTCAGGAACCTGAGTCCGAGCCAAATCAAACGTCAGGCCGTATATGCGCGTCCCTTGCTTTCTGGTTTCTTCGATTTCAACAGTTGCGTCGCAACCTGCCACCTTGATTTGCTGTTTGACACGTATTTCTGGAAACCAGTGGTTGCCAACCTTGTTTCCTCCTGAAACCTGTCGGGTCTCGGACACCTTTTGAATCTCATGAGCGAGAGATAATCGCGCGTCTTTGGCAAGCGCCATGTTGCAATCTAAGGGCAACAGAGAAAATAGGATTGAGACCATTCTGACGTAATTTACTGTCAACGACGCAGATCCTTACATACGTTGGCGGAAGCGCGGGATAATTCGAGTATGGTCCTCGATTGACACCAATACGCCAAGTTGTAAAGGGTTTGGGGCCTGCAATCTTAAGGTGTTGAAAATGTCCTGCAAAAAAACTTATTTCTTACTTGTTGCTTTGGCGCTTCTTGGGTGTTTTGGCACGCTTTGGTACTTTGATCAGCCCGGCTTCAGCGGGAAGCACAGAATGGGAACTTCGCTGGTTACAGCATTGATAATCGCAGGTCTTACAAGGCACTATTTTGTAGGTATGCGAGACGACGACTAGCCTTGGCGGATATGCCTTTAGTGTTCTGCGCATTTCCTTGACAGATATCCACCCGTTGCCCACCCCCCGTACGCCCCATTCCCGAGGTTTAAACTTCTTTCCGTCATAACTCCTTTCAACAAGCCGGGCAGAGCGGCGGCAGAAAGGAGCACAGATGGTATTCGATTTCTTGCGTCGTGGATCGGCTGAGGCAGCGCCAGAGGCGAAGGCGAGCGCGACGGGGCCTGTGGTGGCGTGGCAGAGCGGCGGGCGCGTGGCGTGGAGCCCTCGGGACGCGGTGTCGCTGACGCGGACGGGGTTTTCGGGGAACCCGGTGGGGTTCCGCTCGGTCAAGTTGATTGCCGAGGCGGCGGCGGCACTGCCTTTGGTGCTGCAGGATCAGGCGCAGCGGTTTGATACCCATCCGATCCTGTCGCTGATGCGCCGTCCGAATGCGGCGCAGGGGCGGGCGGAGTTGATGGAGGCGCTGTTCGGGCAGTTGCTGCTGTCGGGGAACGCCTATGTCGAGGCGGTTCAGGCCGAAGAAGGGCTGCCGGTTGAGCTGCATGTGTTGCGCTCGGACCGGATGAGCGTGGTGCCGGGGGCGGATGGGTGGCCCAAGGCGTATGATTACGCGGTCGGTGGCAAGAAGCATCGGTTTGCGGCGGAAAACATCTGCCATATCAAGTCGTTCCACCCGCAGGATGATCATTATGGGTTCTCGCCAATGCAGGCGGCCGCGATGGCGATTGATGTGCATAACAGCGCGTCGCGCTGGTCGAAATCGCTGCTGGATAATGCGGCGCGGCCTTCGGGGGCGCTGGTGTGGAAAGGTGATGGCCACGGGGTGATGGCCGAGGATCAGTTCCGGCGTCTGTCGGATGAGATTGAGCAGAACTATCGCGGGGCGCGGAATGCCGGGCGACCGATGGTTCTGGAAGGGGGACTGGATTGGAAGCCGATGGGGTTCTCTCCGTCCGATATGGAGTTTCAAAAGACCAAGGAAGCCGCCGCCCGCGAGATCGCGCTGGCCTTCGGTGTCCCGCCAATGCTGCTGGGGATCCAGGGTGACGCGACCTATTCAAACTATCAGGAGGCCAACCGGGCGTTTTATCGCCTGACCGTGCTGCCCCTGGTGACGCGGGTGGCGGCGGCGGTGTCGGACTGGCTGGCGGGCTTTACCGGCGAGAAACTGGTGTTGAAGCCTGACCTGGATCAGGTGCCCGCGCTGTCGGCAGAACGCGACGCGCAATGGGCGCGGGTCAACGGGGCCGATTTTCTGACGGATGCGGAAAAGCGCGCGTTGCTGGGGCTGCCGGAGCGTGCAGATGGGTGAGGGGTATCCCTCGTTCGAGTGCGCGCCAGGTCTGCGTCTGGCCGCGCATGAACGGGTGGCCGAGATCCAGCATGCACATCTGTGTCGGCGTCTGGATCAGATCGAAGAGATGATGGAGCGGCTGGAGCGCCGGCTGTGGCTGACGGTCTATGGCGTGGCGGCGGTGATCCTGGCACAGGCGTTTCAATCCCTCTTGGTGGTCGCGCCATAAGTTCAATGGGTTACATGGAGAAGTTCATGGATTTAGAGCATAAATTCGCACGGTTCGGCGACGGTTTGTCGGTTACGGATGACGCGGCAATCGAGGGCTATGCCAGCCTGTTTGGGCAGGTCGATCAGGGCAGTGACGTGGTGCAGCGTGGCGCCTATCGCGGCTCGCTTGACAGGCTGGCCAGAGCGGGTCAGCGCGTCAAGATGCTGTGGCAGCATGATCCGGCCCAGCCCATCGGCGTGTGGGACGAAGTGCGCGAGGACGACAAGGGCCTGTGGGTCAAGGGGCGTTTGCTGGAGAGCACGCAGAAGGGCCGCGAGGCGGCAGAATTGATCCGGGCAGGTGCGATGGATGGTCTGTCGATCGGCTACCGCACCAAACGGGCCGTGAAGAATGACAAGGGCCAGCGGGTCCTGACCGAACTGGAGCTGTGGGAGGTGTCATTGGTGACCTTCCCGATGCTGCCCAGTGCGCGGGTGGCGGCGAAGGGAAGGACACCTGACGCCGAGGAAGCCCTGCGCTGTATTGCCGACGTATTCAACGATGCCCGGCAGGAGCTGGCGCGGACCTAGCGCGCCTCAAAACCACTCGGAACAGGACATGCTGATGAGCAAGACCAAAACCCCGGCCTTGACCGGAGAGGGTGCGCCCCTGGTTCAGGAGGTGAAGCGGGCGATGGCTGGCTTCGTGAATGAATTCAAGGGCCTGAAAGCCGAAGTTAATACAAAACTGCAACAGACAGAAGAGCGACTGACCATGCTGGATCGTAAATCAACAATCGCGGCACGCCCGCATCTTGCCGCTTCGATCGAAGACGGAGCCCCGCATCAGAAGGCATTTGACGCCTATGTGCGGTCCGGCGAAGATGACGGGCTGCGTGGCCTCGAGATGGAGGGCAAGTCCCTGTCAACAGCGGTCAACAGCGACGGTGGCTATCTGGTTGACCCGCAGACTGCCGAGACGATCAAGTCGGTTTTGAACTCGACCGCCTCGATCCGTTCGATTGCATCGGTCGTGAATGTCGAGGCAAATTCGTTCGACGTGCTGATCGATCACACCGATGTAGGTGCGGGCTGGGCTGACGAAAACTCGGCCACAGCGGAGACCGGAACACCGTCGATCGATCGCATCTCGATCCCGCTGCACGAGCTGAGCGCGCTGCCCAAAGCGTCGCAGCGCCTGCTGGATGACAGCGCCTTCGACGTCGAGGGCTGGCTGGCCGGGCGCATTGCCGACAAGTTTGCACGCGCCGAGGCGGCGGCATTCATCAACGGCGATGGCGTCGACAAGCCCAAGGGGTTGATGATCCACCGAGCGGTGCCGAATGATGGCTGGTCGTGGGGCAGCCTTGGCTATGTCGCGACCGGTATTGATGCGGGTATTGATGCGGATGCGATCGTCGATGTGGTTTATGCGCTGGGCGCGCAGTACCGGGTCAACGGGACCTTCGTGATGAATTCGAAGACCGCAGGTGTGATCCGCAAGCTGAAGGACAGCGATGGCCGTTTCTTGTGGTCCGATGGTTTGGCCGCAGGTGAGCCGGCGCGTCTGATGGGGTATCCGGTTCTGATCGCCGAGGACATGCCGGATTTGGCAACCGACAGTTTCTCGATAGCCTTTGGTGACTTCCAGGCTGGTTACACCATTGCCGAACGTCCTGATCTGCGCGTGCTGCGCGACCCGTTCAGCGCCAAGCCACATGTCCTGTTCTATGCGACCAAGCGCGTCGGCGGCGATGTCAGCGATTTTGCTGCGATCAAGCTGGTGAAATTCGGCACCGCTTAACGCGGGCTGAATCCGGGGGGCCCTGGCCCCTCGGACGGCGGGCGCGGGCCGGAGTGAGATCCTCTGCGTTGTCTAGCTGTTCCCCTCCGTCCGAGCAACGTGGGGCGGCGCGTGCCCGCCATTTTCCAAGGATGGGGCCCTGGAGGGGTCCGAGATTGCGGAGTGAGTGGATGATGTTGATCGAAGAGACCGCCATCGCGGATGCGGCGCTGCCGGTGCAACAATTCAAGGCGCATCTGAGGTTGGGCACGGGCTTTGCCGAGGATGATGTGCAGAATGAAGTGTTGAAGGGGTTCCTGCGGGCCGCCATCGCGGCGATCGAGGCGCGTACTGGCACGGTTCTGATCACACGGGATTTCTCGTGGAGTTTGAACAGGTGGCGCGACCCGTCGGGCGAAGTGCTGCCTGTGGCCCCGGTGGTTTCAGTGCAGGCCGTGACGCTGACTGACAAACAAGGAGCTGAAACAGTTGAGGACGCCGCGACCTATCGGCTGGAGCATGATAGTCAGCGGCCCCGGATCCGCCCATTGGGATTCAGCCTGCCTGCCATCGAAACGGGTGGTTCCATAAAGATTTCGTTTGTCGCGGGGATGGCGCAGGATTGGGTCGGGTTGCCTGCCGATCTTGGGCAAGCCGTGCTGCTGCTGGCGGCGCATTACCATGAATACCGGGATGAAACCTCATTGGGCGCTGGATGTATGCCCTTTGGTGTCACCAGCCTGATCCAGCGCTATCGCATGGTGCGTTTCGGGGCGGGGGTATCGCAATGAATACGCCGCATCCGAACCGTAAGTTGGTGCTGGAGGCGCCCATGCGAAGTGCTGATGGGGCGGGAGGCTATACCGAAACATGGGCTGCGATAGGGACACTGTGGGCCGAGGTGACGGCGCGCAGTGGGTCCGAACGGCAGATCGCCGGAGCGTCTGTGTCGCGTGTCGGGTACCGCATCGTGGTACGCGGAGCGCCCATGGGATCTTCGATGCGCCCCGCGCCAGATCAGCGGTTTCGCGAGGGAAATCGCTGTTTCGTAATCCGGGCAGTGGCCGAGCATGACCCGCGCGGCAAGTTCCTGACCTGTTTCGCAGATGAAGAGGTGGCGGCATGAGCTATGGCGTTTCCGCTGCTTTGCAGGCGGCCGTGTATCAACAGCTTTCAGCGGACGCAGCAGTCAGCAGCCAATCGGGGGGCGCGATCTATGATGCCGTACCCGCAGGAACCGTGCCGCAGACCTATGTGACGCTGGGCCCCGAAGAGGTGCGGGACGCGTCGGACCGAACAGGCGCGGGCGCGATACACCGCTTCACCGTTTCGGTGGTGTCCCAGGAGGCAGGGTTCGGTGCTGCCAAAACACTGGCCGGCGCGGTGTGTGACGCGCTGGAAAACGCGCCACTCAACCTGGGTCGCGGGCGTTTGGTGGGGCTGTGGTTCGAGCGGGCCTCGGCCCGGCGCACCGGGACCGGCAGCACCATCCGCCAGATCGACCTGAAGTTCCGCGCCCGCGTGGAAGATGACTAAGCAATCAACGGAGAGAGCACATGGCTGCCCAGAACGGAAAAGACCTGTTGGTCAAAATGGATATGAACGGTACCGGCCTGTTCCAGACCATCGCGGGGCTGCGGGCCACGCGCATAAGTTTCAATGCTGAAAGTGTGGATGTCACCAGTCTGGAAAGCCAGGGTGGATGGCGCGAGCTTTTGTCCGGGGCGGGGGTCAAATCGGCTTCGATCTCTGGCTCGGGCGTGTTCAAGGATGCTGGCACGGATGAACGCGCGCGGCAGTTGTTCTTTGATGGCGAAACTCCAGCCTTTCAGGTCATCATCCCTGATTTCGGGATTGTAGAAGGCCCGTTCCAGGTGACCAGCATCGAGTACGCGGGCTCGCACAACGGTGAGGCGACCTATGAGATGAGCATGGCCAGTGCCGGTGCTCTGACCTTCACGGCGCTTTGATCCGATGGCCAATCCGTGGACAGGCGAGGTGGCGCTGACCATCGATGGCGAGCAGCGGGTGCTCAAACTGACGCTTGGTGCTTTGGCGGAGTTGGAGCAGGAGCTGAATGCTGGGTCGCTGGTTGAACTGGTGCAACGGTTTGAGGGCGGTGCGTATTCCAGTGCGGATGTTCTGGCGCTGATCGTTGCCGGTTTGCGGGGCGGTGGCTGCCACATTGCCCGGATCGACCTTATGCATGCCGAGATCGAAGGCGGCCCCATGGCTGCCGCCAGAACCGCAGCCGAATTGTTGGCGCGCGCCTTCATGGTGCCGGAGGGCGCATGAGCGGGTTCGACTGGCCTGTCCTGATGCGGGCCGGATTTCTGGGGCTGCGACTGACGCCGGATCAATTCTGGCGTCTGACCCCGGCAGAGCTGCGGCTGATGCTTGGGCAGGGTTCCGGAGCGCCCGCAATGAACCGGGCGGGGTTGGACGCTTTGCAGGCGGCCTATCCGGACAAGACACAAGGAGAGCGTGATGACAGATCGTGACGGGTTTGATGACCTGCAAGAACGAGGCGAAGCGTTGGGCGATTCCCTCGGCGATGCTGCGACTATGGCGGCGGCGTTTGACAGCCAGATGAAGCGCATCAGCGCCGCATTTGAAGAGACCGGCAAGGATGTCGCGACGCTGGAGCGCGGCATGTCCAGCGGATTGCGCAAGGCCTTCGATGGTGTCGTTCTGGATGGGATGAGCCTTTCCGGTGCGTTGGATATCCTGAAGAACTCTTTGATCCAAACGGCTTATGCGGCTGCGATCAAGCCGGTGACGGACCACTTTGGCGGCATGCTGGCCAACACGGTCGGCGGGTTGGTGAAGGGAATTCTGCCCTTTGCCGATGGCGGAAGCTTCAGCCAGGGCCGGGTGATGCCCTTCGCCAATGGTGGTGTGGTCAGCGGCCCGACCATGTTTCCCATGCGCGGCGGCACCGGGCTGATGGGAGAAGCCGGGCCAGAGGCGATCATGCCGCTTGCGCGCGGGGCCGATGGCAAGCTGGGCGTGCGGACGCAAGGCGCCGGGCGTGCCGTGAATGTGGTGATGAACATTTCGACACCTGACGTGCAGGGGTTCCGCCGCTCTCAGGGGCAGATTGCGGCCCAGATGAGTCGCGCGCTGGGGCGCGGCAATCGCAACAGGTAAATCAGGGAGCAGCTGATGAATTTCCACGAGGTAAGATTTCCCGCCAGCCTGAGCTTTGGCTCGGTCGGGGGGCCGGAACGGCGCACGGACATCGTGACGCTGGCCAATGGATTTGAAGAGCGCAACACGCCCTGGGCCCATTCGCGCCGCCGATATGATGCGGGGTTAGGGATGCGGTCGCTGGACGATATCGAGACATTGATTTCGTTCTTCGAAGCACGACAGGGCCAGATGTTCGGCTTTCGCTGGAAAGACTGGTCGGATTTCAAATCCGGCAAGGCCACGGCGGACACCAGTTTCGGAGATCAGGTGATCGCCAAAGGCGACGGAACACGCACCGAATTCCAGTTGATCAAGACATACCAATCGGGCGGAGTAAGCTATGCGCGCCCCATCGTAAAACCGGTACTGGGGACGGTGCGTCTGGGGCTGGATCAGGATGAGGTCCGTGAGGGCGTGGATTTTGACGTTGATCTGACGACGGGCAAGGTCACGTTTGCGGACCCGCCGCTGGAAGAGGTCGATATCACCGCGGGTTTTGAATTCGACGTGCCGGTGCGTTTTGACACTGACAAAATCCAGACCAGTGTTGCCAGTTTTCAGGCCGGCGACGTACCGAACGTTCCCGTGATCGAGGTGCGCATCTGATGGCTGAAGATATCAAGGGCCTGCACGCGCATCTGCAAAGCGGGTTGACAACGGTCTGCCGCTGTTGGGCGATCAAGCGCACGGACGGTCAGGAATACGGTTTCACCGACCACGACAGGGAGCTGAGTTTTGACGGGTTGACCTTCAAGGCAAGTACCGGCCTGACGGCCGCCGCCATCGTGCAGGCCACGGGCCTGTCCATCGACAACACAGAAGCGATGGGCGCACTGTCTGACGCGGCCATTCGCGACGAGGATATCGAAGCGGGGCGTTTTGACGGGGCCGAAGTGCGCGCCTGGCTGGTCAATTGGGCAGATCTGGATCAGCGCATCCTTCAGTTCCGTGGTTCAATCGGTGAGTTGCGCCGCTCTGGCGGCGCGTTCCATGCGGAATTGCGTGGCCTGACCGACTTGCTGAACCGCCCTTTGGGGCGTGTTTACCAAAAGCCGTGCACGGCTGTGTTGGGGGATCGGGCCTGCCGGTTCAACACCGACACGCCGGGGTATTGGTTCAACGGTGTGATCTCGGGTTTCGATGGCGGCACCCTTTTGCATGTTGCAGGAGGTCAGACCATTGAAGAAGGCTGGTTCGAACGGGGGCGCGTGGACGTTTTGTCCGGTTCTGCCAAGGGGTTGTGGTCTTCGATCAAGAACGACAGGCAGGCGGCAACCGGGCGGGAAATCACCCTTTGGTCCGGTTTCGGGGCCAGCCTGGCGATTGGCGACAGCGTGAAACTGCGGGCCGGATGCGACAAGCGCATGAAAACCTGCCAGTTCAAGTTCAACAACTTTTTAAATTTTCAAGGGTTTCCAGATCTTCCAGGCGAAGACTGGGTCATGGCTGTTCCCAAGAAAAGCAAAACCAATAGCGGAGGCAGCTTACGGTGACGATACGTAGAGAGGTTATTGTGACAGAGGCGCGCAATTGGCTTGGAACGCCTTATGTGCATCAGGCCTCGGTCAAAGGTGCCGGTGCGGATTGTCTGGGCCTGTTGCGCGGCGTTTGGCGCGCCGTGATCGGGCGGGAACCTGAATCTGTTCCGGCCTACAGCATGGACTGGTCCGAACCGCAGGGCGAGGAACGGATGTGGGTGGCTGCCAGGCGGCATCTGGTCGAAAAACCAATAGGCAAGATGGCATCGGGGGATGTTCTGCTGTTTCGGATGCGCGACGCAAGCGTCGCCAAGCATCTGGGCATCGTCAGTACCACGCACCCCGAACCCCGCTTTATTCACGCGTATTCCGGCCACGGCGTGGTGGAAAACGCACTGAGCAGGCCTTGGTGCCGCCGTATCGTTTCCTGTTTCGAATTCCCGATGGAGATGCATTGATGGCCACTATTCTTCTTTCTGCAGCCGGGGCCGCGCTGGGCGGTTCGATCGGGGGCACGGTTGCGGGCCTTTCAACCGCAATTATCGGTCGGGCTGTTGGTGCGACGGTCGGGCGGATCCTTGATCAGAAGTTCTTTAACCAGTCCGTTATGGGCAGTGGCAGTGAAGTCGTCGAAACCGGTCGCATGGATCGGTTTCGGTTGACGGAAACCGGCGAAGGTGCCCCGGTGACCACCGTGTTTGGCCGTATGCGTGTGGGCGGTCAGGTCATTTGGGCTTCGGACTTTCTGGAGACCCAGGCAACGACCACAGAAGGTGGCGGCGGCGGGGGCAAGGGGAAACCCAAGACCCCTGAGGTGACTACCGTCACGTACAGTTACTCGATTTCACTGGCGATTGCGGTTGGCGCCGGTGAGATCGCCGATGTCGCGCGCATTTGGGCGGATGGAGAAGAACAAGATCGATCCAGCCTCAATATGCGGGTTTACCATGGCACGTGGGATCAGTTGCCGGACCCGCTGATCGAGGCGATTGAAGGCGCCGGAACGGTTCCGGCTTATCGCGGAACCGCCTATGTCGTGATCGAGGACTTCCCGCTCGGCGCTTTTGGCAATCGGGTGCCGCAGTTTTCATTTGAAGTTGTGCGCCCCACGCAGCGGGACATGCCCGATCACGACAGTGCATTGCCTCAGATCGTGCGCGGGGTTGCCATGATACCGGGGACCGGGGAATACGCTCTGGCCAGCTCTCAGGTGAATTATTCACAATCTGGCAAGAGCTGGCCTGCCAACGCACATTCCGCGTCCGGCACCTCGGATCTTGTCTCCTCGACCCGAGCGCTGGAAAGCGAGTTGCCCAATTGCGATGCCGCATCTTTGGTGGTGTCGTGGTTCGGCGATGACCTGAGATGCGGACACTGCAAGATCCGGCCAAAGATCGAACAGCGTGAGATCGACAGCAGCGACATGCCCTGGATCGTATCTGATCAGGCCCGAAGCGACGCCGGGCTTGTGGTGCGACAGAACGGCCGCCCGGTCTATGGGGGGACACCGGCCGATGTGGCCGTGGTCGAGGCGATCCGCCATCTGAACCAATCCGGCAAGCGGGTAATGTTCTACCCCTTTATCCTGATGGAGCAATTGCCGGGGAACGGGCTGCCTGATCCCTGGTCGGATGCGTCAAGTCAGCCTCACCTGCCATGGCGTGGGCGGATCACCCTGGATGTGGCGCCGGGGCGTCCCGGTTCCGCGGACCAGACGGCATCGGCCGATGCACAGGTCGCCGCGTTCTTCGGAACAGCACGTGCGCAGGATTTTGCGATCAACCAGGATACGAACGGATCGGGCGGCACCGGCGGTGGCTCGGGTGGTCTGGTCAGGCCCAGACCGGGTGGTCGACCTGACGACAGAGGGGATACCGGTTTAACTTGGGTCTCCGGGGGCGGTACCTTTGGCGGGCTGCTGGGGGACAGCGGCGTCACGGCCAAAGAAATCATCAAATATTCCGGCCCTCAGGAATGGAGCCTGCGGCGTTTCATTCTGCACTATGCCATGCTGTGCAAGGCTGCCGGCGGCGTTTCGTCATTCTGCATCTCGTCGGAGATGCGTGGCCTGACCCAGATCAGGGGGGCTTCGGGCTTTCCGGCCGTTGCGCAGCTTCGCGCCTTGGCGGCCGAGGTGCGTCAGATTCTGGGGCCGGACACGAAAATCGGCTATGCAGCGGATTGGAGCGAGTATTTCGGATACCAGCCAAAGGGCACCAGCGACAGGTATTTTCACCTCGACCCTCTTTGGGCGGACGACAACATCGATTTCATCGGCATCGACAACTACATGCCGTTGTCCGATTGGCGTGACGGTGAACACCATCTGGACGCCGAGGCCGGCGCGCCTTCGATTTACGACCTGGGGTACCTTCGCAGCAATATCGAAGGCGGTGAAGGGTATGACTGGTACTACGCCTCTCCGGAAGAGGCGGAAGCGCAGATCAGGACTCCGATCGAAGATCAGGGGCATGACGAGCCGTGGATCTGGAGATACAAGGACCTGCGCAACTGGTGGTCGAATCCGCATCACGAACGGATCGGAGGTGTGCGTCAATCCAATCCGACCGATTGGGTGCCCGCATCGAAACCGATCTGGTTCACCGAGTTGGGGTGTGCGGCAATCGACAAGGGCACGAACCAGCCGAACAAATTCCTGGACCCGAAGTCATCGGAATCGCTGTTGCCCGCGTATTCAAACGGGCTGCGCGACGACTTCATTCAGGTTCAGTATCTGACGGCGATGCTTGGCTATTGGAGCGATCCGAAGGTCAATCCGATCTCGGACATCTACGGCGCGCCGATGCTGGACATGGCAAACGTGTATGTCTGGGCATGGGATACCCGTCCGTTTCCGACCTTTCCGAACCTGAAAAGCCAGTGGGACGATGGCGAGAACTATCCCAGAGGGCACTGGCTGAACGGTCGGTCCGGGTCTCGTACGTTGGCCTCCGTGGTGACCGAAATCTGCCACGGTGCAGGTGTCACGGATATAGACGTCTCTGGTCTGTACGGTGTGGTTCGCGGGTATGTCATCGAAGACGTGACGAACGCCCGTTCCGCCTTGCAGCCGCTGATGCTGCGCTATGGGTTTGATGCGATCGAAAGGGATGGAGTGTTGAAGTTCCAGATGCGCGACGGGTACGGCGCAGTTGCCTTGAACCCCGACCATCTGGCGATCAGCAGCGATCTTGAGGGCACGGTCGAACACCGGCGCGAGGCCGAGGCCGAAATGACCGGGCGCGTTCGTCTGCGCTTTGTTCAGTCGGACGCGGATCATGACGTCGTCGCGGAGGAGGCGGTTTTGCCCGATGATCGCACCCATTCCGTATCGGTGAATGAGATGCCTCTGTCCATGACCCGCACCGAAGGGCGGCAAACGGCCGAACGCTGGTTGAGCGAAGCCAGAGTTTCCCGCGATACGGTTCGGTTTGCGCTTCCGCCGTCTCAAATGCACCTGGGGGCAGGGGATCTGGTTCGTTTGACAGACGCTGAAACCGGGCCGGTGTACCGGATCGACCGGTTGGAATCCGCTGACCTGCAACTGGTTGAAGCGGTCCGGATCGAACAGGGCGTGTACAAGGCGTCCGAATTGAATGACGACCCGGCAACGGTCAAACCATATGCGGCGCCGGTCCCCGTGCTGCCGGTTTTTCTGGATCTGCCCTTGATCACGGGCGCCGAGGCCCCTCATGCGCCCTATCTGGCCGTTACCGGGGATCCATGGCCCGGGGCGGCAACGGTCTATTCCTCGTCCAGTGATGATGGCTATCGCCTGAGCGACGTCATTGCTCAGTGGGCAGTGGTCGGCGTGACCGAAACACCGCTGAGGCGCGCCAGTGTCGGTGTCTGGGATGAGGGCCCTGCCTTGAAGGTCAAACTGCTTACGGGTCAGTTGGAATCCCGTCCGCGCAGCTCGGTGATGAATGGCGTCAATCTGGCTGCAATCGGTGACGGAACACCGGGTAACTGGGAGGTTTTTCAGTTCGCTGACGCGGCGCTCGAGGCCCCGGATGTATACGCGTTGTCCGGGCGGCTCAGGGGTCAACTGGGAACAGACGCTTTGATGCCTGATGTCTGGCCGGATGGATCAGTATTCGTGCTGCTGAATGACAGGGTGCAACAGATCAGCCTGCTGCGAAACGAAAGGCGTCTTGCCAAACACTATCGCATTGGGCCTGCGACCCGCGGCTATGATGATCCGTCCTATCAACACCTGATTGCCTCGTTTGCAGGCAACGGATTGCGCCCCTATGCGCCTGTGCACATGCGGGTTCGGTCTGGTACCGCCGGGGATGAGCTTACGTGGATCCGACGTGCCCGAACGGATGCGGATGACTGGTCGGGGCTGGAGATTCCCTTGGGCGAAGAAAGCGAATCCTACCTGGTCCGTGTCATTGCGAGTGGAACCGTTCTGCGCGAAGAACTGACATCCGAACCAAGGTGGACCTATTCGACGGCCATGAAAGCGGCGGATGGTCTGTCCGGGGGCTATGAGGTCGAAGTGGCCCAGGTATCTGCTGTATTCGGACCGGGTGCCTGGTCGCGTCTTGCGGTTGGGCACGCTGCCTGATGCGGCCGGTTCTGCATGGGGATGTCAGTGCTGCGGCGCGCGCCTTGCTGGCCGTGCCGCAGCCGGACAGGGGGGATTTGTGTGTGCGGATGATCCACGAGGCGGAATTGGCCGACAGGCATTTGGAGCGCACGGGCAAGCTCCACCCGGTTTACGGCAATGGTTCTCTCATGGCCGTTGCGCGAAACAGGGCCCTGGCCGATGAACCCGGGTTTGACGATCTGCAATATTGCCAGTGTTTTGAGATGGTTCTGCACCAGCTTGCCAGATTTCAGGCTAGCCGGACGCGCAGCTGACGCATTTGCTGGCGGCCAGATCCAGATTCAGACGCCCATCCGGAATGCGCTCGCCGCAGTCTTCGCAATATCCGAACTCGCCGTCGTCAAGCCGGTCCAACGCTGCCAGAAGCCGGCGTGTTTCCACATCGCGATTGGCCTGCTGTGCCTTGGCCATGGCCTGATTTTGCAGCGCATCCATGCGGCTCAGCCGTCCAACGGCCTGTTGATCCAGTTCGACAACGGCCTGAGCCTGCTGCCCCGACGCTGACATCTGCTGCAATTCCACCAATCGCTCGCGAATTCGTGTTTCGAAATGGGTGCGCTCTGACTCATTCATTTTCGTTACATGACCGATCATGGGTTTGCGTTTGGTCTTTTTGCCACTAAATGGCATTCTAGGCGCAGCAAAGGATCAAAGCCATGTTCGAAAAGCGCAGCCATGTGACACCGGTTGATCCGGTCTGGACCCGTATCACATCCGAAGCCCAAGCGGCCGTCGAGAAAGAGCCCCTCATGGGGGGGCTCGTGCACGCCTGTATCCTGCATCACCGCAGCCTTGAACGCGCGCTTTCATATCGGGTGGCGGCCAAGCTGTGTTCGAACGAAATGTCGATGATGGTTCTGCGTGAAATCGTGGATGAGGCATATGCCGACGATCCGGGTTTGCTCGAAGCTGCTCGGGCGGACCTTATGGCCGTTTACGAACGTGACCCGGCCTGCCATCGGCTGTTGCAGCCGATCCTGTATTTCAAAGGGTATCAGGCCATGCAGGCATATCGCGTGGCCCATTGGTTGTGGCGCAAGGGGCGCTATGATTTGGCCTATTTCTTCCAGATGCGTTCGTCCGAGATTTTCGGGATCGACATTCACCCGGCAGCCAAAATCGGAAAGGGCATCATGATCGACCATGCCCATTCCATCGTGATTGGCGAGACGGCAGTGGTGGGCGACAACGTGTCGATGCTGCACTCGGTGACACTGGGCGGAACGGGCAAGGAAGAAGAAGACCGTCATCCAAAAATCGGAGACGGTGTTCTGATCGGGGCCGGGGCCAAGGTGCTGGGCAACATCACCATTGGGCATTGCAGCCGCATCGCTGCCGGTTCGGTGGTGTTGCAAGAGGTGCCGCCCTGCAAGACCGTCGCCGGTATCCCCGCCAAGATCGTGGGGGAAGCCGGGTGCGACCAGCCTTCGATCTCGATGGATCATATGCTGGGCAAGGATCAGTAGCAGCTCAGCGAGAGCGGTTGGCGCGTTTGTCCAACCGCTTGCGCCGCCGTTCTTCCCGTTTTTGTTTGCGAAGCTCTTGCCGTGTGTCCTGTGCGGCTTTCTGCCGGGCAATCGCGGCCGGATCGTTTGGCTTGAACTTTGAATGCTCACCCGGATAGCCGTTGGGCTTTGCCAAGGCAAAGTCAGGTGACATGGCTGCCGGAAACGCCGAAACAGTCAGGCTGAGAATGAGATTTTTTGAGAGCATCGCGCACCTGCCTTCCGTCTGCTTCCAATGGAAGGAAGTGGGGCGTCTTGATGCATCGGGCAATCGATGCCCCGATCACGCAAGTTCAACTCAGTGAAAACACTTGAGGCTGCCCGCGCTCCGGCTGTCCGGGGCACGGGCATTATTCGGGTCGTCAAGCCAGCATGACCATCGGGTTTTCCAGGTTGTCGACAATAGCCTTGAGCAGTTCTGCCCCCAGCGCGCCGTCGATGACGCGGTGATCGACGGACATGGTAACGGACATTACGGTCGCCACCGTCAGTTCTCCATCATCCCCGACAACGGGCTTTTTCACGCCGGTACCCACCGCCAGAATGCCGGCATGAGGCGGGTTCACGATGGCGTCGAAATTGTCGATGCCGAACATGCCGAGGTTCGAGATGGCAAACGTGCCACCCTGATACTCGTGCGGTGCCAGCTTGCGCTCGCGGGCACGGGCGGCAAGATCCTTCATCTCGGTCGAAAGTGCCGACAGAGATTTCATGTCGGCGTCCTGAAGAACCGGGGTGAACAACCCGCCCTCGATCGCGACCGCTACGGCCACGTCCGACGGCTTGAGTTGCAACACGCGGTCGCCCGCCCAGACGGCGTTGCAGGCTGGAACCTGCTGAAGCGCGTTGGCGACGGCCTTGATGATGAAGTCGTTGACGCTCAGCTTCACGCCACGGCCTTCCAACTGCTTGTTCAACTGGCTGCGGAACTTCAGCAGCGCGTCCAGTTTGATGTCGCGGCGCAGGTAGAAATGCGGGATGGTCTGTTTGGCCTCGCCTAGGCGTGCGGCAATGGTTTTGCGCATACCGTCGAGCTTGATTTCCTCGTACGGGCGGCCTTCGTACATCCGCGCGACCATATCCGCCGATGGACCAGACGGAGCTGCAGGGGCAGCTGCGGGCGTGGCGGCGGGAGCTGTGGCAGGAGCTGCTGCCGGAGCCGTGGCAGTTGCGCCTTCGACATCGACCTTGACAATGCGACCGTGCGGGCCGGAACCGGCAATCTGCGTCAGGTCGAGACCTTTTTGTGCAGCAATCCGGCGGGCCAGAGGCGAGGCAAAAATCCGACCACCATCAGCCTTGGCCGGAGCGGCCGGGGCAGGGGCGGGTGCCTCGGGTGCCGCTGGCGCGGCAGCCTCGTTGCCCGCGGCGGCTGGTGCCGCCTCGGGGGCCTTGGCAGGTGTCGCCGCGATATCATCTGCGCTTTCGCCATCTTCCAGCAAAATCGCGATAGCGGTGTTGACCTTGACCCCTTCGGTGCCTTCGGGGATCAGAATCTTGCCGATGGTGCCTTCGTCAACGGCCTCGAACTCCATCGTGGCCTTGTCGGTTTCGATCTCGGCCAGCAGATCACCGGAGGAGACGGTATCGCCTTCCTTAACCAGCCATTTTGCAAGCGTACCTTCCTCCATCGTCGGGGACAGGGCGGGCATCAGAATTTCTGTAGGCATCTGTCTGTCGCTCCTTACCGGTAGGTCACTTGTTTGACGGCGGCGATCACCTCATCGGTGGTGATCAGGGCCAGCTTTTCGAGATTGGCGGCATAGGGCATCGGCACGTCCTTGCCAGTGCAATTGATGACCGGCGCGTCGAGGTAATCAAACGCCTCCTGCATCACGACCGAGCTGATATAGCTGCCCACCGAACCTTGCGGCCAGCCTTCTTCCACAGTCACCAGACGGTTGGTCTTCATCACCGAGTTTATGATCGCACCGGTATCCATCGGACGGATGGTGCGCAGATCGATGACCTCGGCGCTGATGCCGTCTTCGGCCAGCTTGTCTGCGGCTTCCAGTGCGTATTGCATGCCGATGCCGAAGCTGACGATGGTCACGTCCGAGCCTTCGCGCCAGATGCGCGCCTTGCCCAGCGGCACGGTCAGGTCATCGACCTGCGGCATGTCGAAAGTGCGACCATAGAGGATTTCGTTTTCCAGGAAGATCACCGGGTTGGGGTCGCGGATGGCCGATTTCAGCAGACCTTTGGCGTCGGCTGCCGAATAGGGCATGACGACCTTCAGGCCGGGGATCTGCATGTACCAGGCGGCATAGTCCTGGCTGTGCTGGGCAGCCACGCGCGCGGCGGCGCCGTTGGGGCCGCGGAACACGATCGGACAACCCATCTGACCGCCGGACATGTACAGCGTCTTGGCGGCCGAGTTGATGATCTGGTCGATCGCCTGCATCGCGAAGTTGAACGTCATGAACTCGACGATCGGCTTCAGACCGCCAAAGGCCGAACCCACGGCGATGCCGGCAAAGCCGTGCTCGGTGATCGGTGTGTCGATCACGCGCTTGGGGCCGAATTCGTCCAGCAGACCCTGGGAAATCTTGTATGCGCCCTGATATTCCGCGACTTCCTCGCCCATCAGATAGACGTCTTCGTCGTTGCGCATTTCTTCGGCCATCGCGTCACGCAGAGCTTCGCGAACGGTTTCGGATTTCATCTCGGCATCTGCCGGCCAGTCGGGCGACAGGTCGACCACCGGCGCAGCGGGGGCCGCAGCGGCAGGAGCGGGGGCCTCGACCGCTGCCGGGGCGGCTTCGGTCACCGCTGCGGCTGCCGGTGCAGCCGCGGTCACGGCCGAGGCGTCTTCGCCTTCCTCGACCAGAACCGCAATCGGGGTGTTCACTTTGACCCCTTCACTGCCTTCGGCGATCAGGATCTTGCCGACGATGCCCTCGTCGACAGCTTCAAATTCCATTGTCGCCTTGTCGGTCTCGATTTCGGCCAGGATGTCACCGCTGGATACGGTGTCGCCTTCCTTGACCAGCCATTTGGCCAGCGTGCCCTCTTCCATCGTGGGCGAAAGGGCGGGCATGAGAATTTCGGTTGCCATGTCTTATTCGTCCTCTCAGGCGTAAATGTCGGTCCAGAGCTCTTCAACGGCGGGCTCGGGGCTTTCTTTCGAGAATTCGGCGGCTTGGTTCACGATCTCTTTGATTTCCTTGTCGATCGCCTTCAGGTCATCCTCGGTCGCGTGTTTGCCGGTCAGCAGCAGCTCGCGCACATGTTCGATCGGGTCGCTTTGTTCGCGGACTTTCTGAACCTCTTCGCGGGTGCGGTACTTGGCCGGGTCGGACATCGAGTGGCCGCGATATCGGTAGGTCTTTACCTCAAGAATGTATGGGCCCTTGCCGGCGCGGCAGTGGGCAACGGCCTTTTCACCAGCGGCTTTGACGGCCAGCACATCCATTCCGTTGACGATCTCGCCGGGGATGCCGAAGGCTTCGCCGCGTACATAAATATCGGGTGACGAGGTCGAACGCGCCTGGGCTGTGCCCATGGCGTATTGGTTGTTCTCGATCACGAAAACCACGGGAAGATCCCACAGAGCGGCCATGTTGAACGTCTCATAGACCTGGCCCTGGTTTGCGGCACCATCGCCGAAATAGGTAAAGGTCACGCCGCCATTTTCCTTGTACTTGTCGGCAAAGGCCAGACCTGCACCCAAAGGCACCTGCGCGCCGACGATGCCATGGCCCCCATAGAAATGCTTTTCTTTCGAGAACATGTGCATCGAACCGCCCTTGCCCTTGGACAGGCCGCCTTCGCGCCCGGTCAGTTCGGCCATCACGCCGCCCGGGTCCATGCCACAGGCCAGCATATGGCCGTGGTCACGATACGAGGTGATCCGCTTGTCGCCGTCCTGTGCGGCCGCTTCGAGCCCGACAACAACCGCCTCTTGACCGATGTACAGGTGGCAGAACCCGCCGATCAGACCCATGCCATAAAGCTGACCCGCCTTTTCTTCGAATCGACGGATCAGAAGCATCTCGCGGTAGTATGTCTTGAGTTCTTCCGCAGAAACATTTGGTTTCTTTGTGGTTTTTCGCGCAGCCATAGTGGCGATCTCCCCCTTTCGGCAAGATAGTTTAGCGTTAAACTATCTCATAAAGCATTTGGGGCTTTCTGGCGAGGGGAAATGTGACGCAGCGTCCGAACGGGCGCGGCGCAGCCGACGGGTAAAGCGGTGTGACCATGGTCCGACAGTATCCGGCAGCCCAAACAGGATCAGCGGATCACGATTTCATCCGCTCGGATCATACCAAGAACCGAACGCGCTTGCTGATCGAGCAGGTCAAGATCCAGATAGGTGTCGGACAGGCGCCGGGTCAGGTTCTCCAATTCGGCGATTTGGGCGTTCAGCTTTTCCAGGTCCTGTGACAGGGCGTCCCGTTCCGCAGCAATTTCGACCCGCCGAAACAGGCCATAGTCACCTTGTACGGCGGCAAAGGTGAAATACACACCAAGCATGAAAGCCACCGAGAAAAAGATGATTGAGCCCAAGCCGGGCCGATGGGAACGGGACACTCTGTTTACCGCCGTATGAAAACTAGCCTCAAAAACGTGCCCTTTGCGAGCATCTGAACACACTATGTCACAGGTGATTCGGGTTGTGAATCCCCTGTTTCGATTTTTTCATCAGTAATTTAAGCGCGTCCTGATCCTCGTCAGCGCCAGGATTCCAGCGCCTGATTTCGCGCGACGGTCTGTTCTTTCATGCAGGTCCAGTAGAACATCGGCGCAGCGCTGCCGCCGCCTGATAATTCCTTGTCGCAGGTTGCGTCTCGGACCTTCAGCCAGACGCGTTGTTCGGCCAGAAGAGCATCGCCGTCGCCGCGCGCATCGGCTGCGGGTTTGATCTGTGCCCACAGCCGGTTGAGTTCGCGATCTGCGGCCTCCCATTGTTCCTTGGCGCAGAAATTGGCGTCAAGCTGGGTTTGGCCGCCGCAACTGGATTGAGCGGCGGCAGAGCAGGGCAGCATCATTAGGACAAGAAAATAAATTGGCTTCACGGTAATATCCCCCGTTCAAAAGGGGATAATACCATGGACCATGTCAGGCGATCAAAGGCGGCAAGCAGTGCTTACTGATCCAGCGCTGCGACACCGGGCAGCGTTTTGCCTTCCATCCATTCCAGAAACGCGCCACCCGCGGTTGAGATATAGGTGAAGTCCTTGGCGGCACCCGAGGCGTTCAGGGCAGCAACCGTGTCTCCACCTCCGGCGACCGAGATCAGCTGACCCGAACGGCTGAGCGCGGCCGCCTTCAAGGCGGCGGCATTGGTGGCGGCGTCGAACGGTTCCAGTTCGAATGCGCCCAGCGGACCGTTCCAGATCAGGGTTTTGCTTTTGTCGAATATCTCGATGATCGCGGCCACGCTTTCGGGGCCAGCATCCAGGATCATGCCATCCTCGGGGCATTGATCCGCGGGCAAAACCTGATGAGGGGCATTGGCTTCAAACTTTTTGGCAACCACGACGTCACGTGGCAGAACGATCTGGCAGCCGGTGCTTTCGGCCTTGGCCAGAATTTCGGCAGCGGTGTCTTTCATCGCAGTTTCGGCCAGCGATTTTCCGACACTGACACCTTGCGCGACGAGGAACGTATTGGCCATGCCGCCACCGATCACCAGATAATCGACCTTGTCGATCAGATTGCCCAGCAGTTCCAGCTTGGTCGAGACCTTGGCCCCGCCCACAACCGCTGTTACCGGGCGTTTGGGCGCGCCCAACGCGCTTTCCAGTGCCTGCAACTCGGCCTGCATCAAACGGCCCGCACAGGCAGGCAGCAGGCGCGCGATGGCCTCGGTCGAGCTGTGGGCCCGATGCGCCGCTGAAAACGCGTCGTTGCAGTACACGTCACCCAGCCTGGCCATACCTGCGGCCAGATCGGCATCGTTCTTGGTTTCCGCCGCGTGAAAACGCGTGTTCTCGAGCAACAGCACCTGGCCGGGCTGCAAGGCACCGGCGGCCAGTTCCGCCTCGGCCCCGACGCAATCGGCAGCAAACAGCACCTTTGCGCCAAAAGCGCTTTCCAATGTCGGGACCAGTTGTTTCAGCGACAGGCTTTCACGCCGTTCGCCACCGGGACGGCCAAAATGAGCCAGAAGGATCGGTTTTCCACCAGCGGCCAGAATATCGCGCACCGAGGGGACGATCCTTTGAATGCGGGTGGCGTCGGTCACAACACCGTCAACCACGGGCACGTTGATATCCACACGCACCAGCACGCGTTTGCCGTTCAGGTCCATATCGTCCAGTGTTTTCCAGCCCATTGTGCGATCCTTGTCATTGGCAAATGATTTAGGCGGTTCTTTTCCTGCAATTTGCCCTCAGGTCAATGCGTCACTTGGCATTCGTACGCGTGCGTCATAGGTATTTGCGCAAGATAAACGACAGGAGGGCCTCATGGCCGAGATCAAGGATCCCGAAAACACGATCATCATCGAGCTGAAAGACGGCAATGTCGTCATCGAGCTGCTGCCGGATGTAGCGCCTTTGCACAGCGCGCGGATGAAAGAACTGGCCCGCAGCGGAGAATACGACAACGTGGCCTTTCACCGAGTGATCGACGGCTTCATGGCCCAAACCGGTGACGTGCAGCACGGCGACATGGAAGATGGGTTCAACCTGCGTATGGCGGGGACCGGCGGTTCGTCGCTGCCGAACGTGCCGGCAGAGTTTTCCAAGCTGCCCCATGATCGCGGTACGCTGGGCGCGGCCCGGTCGCAGAACCCGGATTCGGCCAACTCTCAATTCTTCATCAACTTCAAGGACAACCACTTCCTGAACGGTCAGTACACCGTTTATGGCCGCGTCATCGAAGGCATGGAGCATGTGGACGCGATCGTACGTGGCGAGCCGCCTGCGAACCCCGACCGCATGATCAGCGTCAAGGTGGCCGCAGATGTATAAGCTTGCCGCCGCCTTTGCCCTGCTGGCAAGCCCGGCGCTGGCCAGCGGTTTGCAGATCGAGGTCGAAGGGGAAGGGGCCAATGGCACGATCTCCATCGACCTGTTCGAAGATGTCGCGCCGAAGCACGTGGAACAGATCACGGCATTGGCTGCGGACGGCAAGTACGATGGTGTGGTGTTCCACCGCGTGATCGAAGGTTTCATGGCCCAGACCGGCGATGTTCAATACGGCAATTCCACCGCGAACGGCTTTGACATGCGGTATGCCGGGCGTGGCGGGTCAGACCGCCCGGATCTGCCGGCTGAGTTTTCTGATCTGACCTTTGATCGTGGCGTGGTCGGCATGGCCCGATCGCAGAACCCGGATTCAGCCAATTCGCAGTTCTTTATCATGTTCGAACCCGGCCCGTTTCTGGATGGCCAATATACCGTGGTCGGTCAGGTGACCGATGGTATGGACGTGGTGGATGCGATCAAACGGGGGCATTCCCAGACCGGAGCGGTTACGGGACAGCCCGACATGATGAAAAAAGTCACCGTCACCGAATGAACCGAAACAGCCCGGCGTTCCAAAAAGCGCCGGGCTGTTTCTTACGGTCGATTGAACGAAACTCAATCGTCTTTTGACATCGCTTTCCAGATGACCGCACCGATTGCTCCGCCGATCAGCGGGGCCACCCAGAACAGCCACAGCTGTGACAGGGCAGGGCCGTCGGCAAACAGGGCGACGCCTGTGGACCGGGCCGGGTTGACCGAAGTGTTGGTGACCGGAATTGACACCAGGTGGATCAGGGTCAAGGCCAGACCAATTGCGATGGGGGCGAAACCGGTCGGCGCCTTGTCCGAGGTTGCACCCAGGATGATAAGGATGAAGAAAGCGGTCATCACGATCTCGATCACCAGAGCGGACATCAGAGAGTATCCGCCGGGTGAGGCCTCACCATATCCGTTGGACGCAAATCCCCCGACGCCGGCGAAGTCGGGCGCACCGCTGACGATCAGATACAGAACCACTGCGGCGGCTATGGCGCCGATGACCTGAGCGATCCAGTAGGGCAGCAGATCCTTTGCCGGAAACCGCCCGCCGATCATCAGACCAAGGCTGACCGCCGGATTGAAGTGCCCGCCCGAGATATGGCCAACCGTGTAAGCCATTGTCAGAACCGTCAGGCCGAAGGCGAAGGAAACGCCAAGCCACCCAATGCCGACATCTGCAACGCCCGCTGCCAATACGGCACTGCCGCAACCTCCGAGAACCAGCCAGAAGGTGCCGAAGAACTCGGCCAGTAGTTTTGATGACATGAAATTTCCTCCACAATGCAATGAGCTTAAGTGTAATTCATAAATTAACTTTTGTTAAATTGAGCCGAACGGGGAATTTTCCCGGCACCCGCGCACCAGGGGTCGCAAAGCCTTAGTGCCATTGAGAAGGATCCAGGTGAAACAGCTTGGACAGTTGCTTGTAAACCTCCGGGTCCGACCTGCGCAGGGCCTTTGGCCGCTCAAAGAACACTTCAACCGAAACGGCGAAAAACTCCTCGTGCCCTTCCGCGCCATAAGGGTCGATTACGGTTGGCTGCCCGGATTCAACGGCGCGTACATGCGCGTCATAGGCTGTCAGGAATGCGGATTCCCATTCTGAAAAGCTTTGGTCGTCGCTAAGTACGGGCACTCCGTTGGCCGACCCTGTCAGATCGTCGATCTGGTGTGCAAATTCGTGAAACACAACGTTTTGGCCGTCATGATCGTTCATGGCCCCGCGCTGGCTATGCGCCCAGGACAGGATCACCGGGCCGCGGTTCCAGCTTTCCCCTGTGCGCACGATTTCCCTCTCGGTGACGACATAGCCGCTGTGCCGGCTCTGTCTGGATTTGAATGCGCTGGGATAGATCAGGATGGTGGTCAGATTGTCATACCAGAGATCGGTATTCACAACCAGCAGACAGGCTTGCGCGGCGATGGACAGTTGCATGTCTTCGGAAACGTCCAGACCGTCACACCCGATGAATTCAACCTGATCCAGGAACAGGTTGATCTTGCCCTCCAGCTTTGCGCGCAGGCCTTGCGGCAGTTTCCGCAAGATCGGGACCTGAGCGTCGACAAGCTGCCGTTGCTTGTCAGTCAACGGCGCGGCCAACAGGGCGTGGCGCGCCTGTCGTTTGGACCAGAAGTAAAAGGCCAGACCTGTGGCGACCACCGCAACAAGTGTCAGAAAAATCAACATGGCCCGACCCTAACGTGATCCCGGCGGGATCAAAACAGGTTTCCCGGATACAGGCTGCGGTGCAAAAAAGAAACGCCGCGGGTCTCCCCGCGGCGTTTCCGATCTGACCTGATGGGTCGAATTACTGCTTGACGTCTGCTGCCGGGTTCGATCCGGCTTTGGCGCTGCGGCCTGGATTCAGCGGATCGTCCTGCCGCTGTACGGATCCTTCGAAATGCGCTCCGCTTTCGATGGCGATGGTCTTGTGGATGATGTCGCCTTCGACACGTGCGGTCGATGTCAGACGCACCTTGAGACCACGTACGCGACCCACGATACGTCCGTTGATCACGACGTCATCTGCGGTGACTTCACCTTTGATCGTTGCCGACTCACCAATGGTCAGAAGGTGAGCGCGGATGTCGCCTTCGACTGTGCCTTCCACCTGTATGTCACCAGAGGTTTTGATATTGCCAGTGATGTGCAGATCCGAAGACAAAACCGACGCAGGCGGTTTGGGCTTGGGTGCAGTGGCAGGTTTCGACTCGGTCGGTGCAGGGGCCGCTGGGGTCGCCGGAGCGGCTGGTTTGGCCGCCTCGGGTGCCTTGGATGCGGGCTCGTTGATTTTGCTTTTAGAAAACATTTCTCGCAGCCTTGATGTAAGTCATTGGGTTTACGGGTTTTCCGTTCACGCGCACCTCATAGTGCAGATGCGTGCCGGTCGACCGTCCGGTGCTACCCATATCAGCAATATGATCCCCGCGCGAGACCCTTTGACCAACCTTCACGTTGATCTTGGTGTTATGAGCGTAAAGTGTCTCAATTCCGAATGCGTGCTTGATTTTCACAAGCCGTCCGAAACCGGATTGCCAGCCTGCGTGGGTAACGACGCCGTCTGCGGTCGCAAAGATATCCGTGCCTTGCGGCCCGGCAAAATCGACCCCGTTATGCATCCGGCGACCACCGGTTTTGGGGTCGCGCCGGCTGCCATAGCCGCTGGTAAAACGCACGGCCGAATGTACGGGATTGGCAAAGGGGGCCTTTTCCGCAGCAAGTCGGTAAAGGTTCAGCTGATCCATCTGTTTCAGCAATGTATTCGCGCGGGCTTCCTCGGCGGACAACTCGTCCACCTCACCGCGCGTGCTAAGGGATAAAGGGGTCAGCGGACCGCCCATACCGCTATATCCGCGCCGGACCTCTTCGATGATGCGGTCTGTTGGCATTCCCGCCTGACGGAACATCTTGTCCAGCGGCTCGACCGAGATCACCATGGCCTCTTCCAGCTGTCGGAAAATCTCGTCGCTGCGTTCCTGCATAAGGCGGATTTCCAGCTCAAGATCATCGCGCTGGTCCAGTGCCTCTCGGGCGTCGGCGGCGATCTGATCGCGTTCCTCGGCCGTGCGCGCCAGAGCATCCGTCATGAAGGCCATCTGTACCGGCGCGCTGGAGGCCGTTACGTACATGTCAGCCTTGCTGTTTTCCTGCTTCAGCGCCGCCAGTTCCTTCCGCGCATCTTCGCGCTGTTTCATGGTGGTGCGCAGCGTGGTCTGAATGACTTCGATCCCCGTCTCAAGTTCGCGACGGCGGTTTTCCGAAGCCAGCAGTTCGGACTGCATGGCGGATATCTGTTCCAGCGCGGCATTGAAACGATCCTGAGCGGCGAGCGCTTCCTGCGCACGGGCGTCGCGTTCTGCGGACAGGACATTCAATCGTTCCTGATAGGTTGCCTGGTCGCGTTTCGCCTGTTCCCGGAAGTTGCCCGAACCGATGCTGTCCATCAGCAGAATGGCAGTTGCTACCGCGGTCCATCCGACCATGACGGCAACACCGGCCACCGCGACCACCTGCGTTTCAGAGCTGAGACGGATAAAACGTGTATCTTTGTCAGACTTCAGAAAAACCCGGCGTTCCGGAAAGTACCGTTCAAATGCGGAGTGTATTTTTATTGCCAGACGTGTTCGCACGCGTCCTACCTCTCATCCCCAAGATCGGGACCGGTTGTGGGTGCCGGCCGCTCCTTGGGCCGACTGCATAAAGGGCAGGCAGCGTTCGGGCAAGTTTGTTGATCAGTCCGGCGCCAACTGCGTAGAAATCCCCCCAAAGATCGGCGGGAAATTGCCGAAAACAATCTTGAGGCGTCAGTTTGGGATTCCGCCGGGCGTGGGCAGGTCTTCGGTCAGCGGCCAGTAGAAATCGGGCGGCAACCCGGCCTCGGCCCGTTTTTCCTCGTTGAAGGGTGGTTTGAGGACGCCGTGGAAATACCGGCGTACCAATGCGTGAAACACATCCTTGGGGTCCGTGTTTTCACGGCCGCACAGGAAGTGAAACCACTTGGACCCATAAGCGACATGGCCGACTTCTTCGGCATAGATCACCTCAAGCGCCGCGATGGCCTGTTCAGACTTGGCCTTGCGAAAAATCTCGATCATGCCGGGGGTCACATCCAGACCACGCGCTTCGAGCACCATCGGCACGACCGCAAGCCGTCCCATCAGGTCGTTTGCGGTGTCTTCGGCCGCGCGCCACATGCCCGCATGGGCGGGCAAGGCGCCATAATGGCTGCCCATCTGTTCCAGGCAATCGCAGACCATCTCGAAATGGCGCGATTCCTCTTCGGCGCATTTTACCCAATCGTCATAAAACCCGATCGGCATCGGCACATGGCCAAAGCGGGCAATGATATCCCAATGCAGATCGACGGCGTTCAGTTCGATATGCGCCACGGCGTGCAAAAGGGCGATGCGGCCCGCCTCGGTGCCCGGTTTGCGCTTTGGCACCTCGCGCGGAGACAGGAGTTCGGGCCGTTCCGGGCGCGCGGGTCGCAATGGGGGAGATGCCGTACCGATCTCGATCGGGGGCGCGTCGCCCTTGCGCGAGGCAAACCACGCTGCGGCGTGCTGTTTGGACAGGGCGGTCTTTTCCCGACCTTCCGCCGTTGCAAGAACTTCGGTCGCCATCTGAGTCAGCGATTTGGACACCATTATTCTCCGCCTGGTTGGTCCTGTGGCTCTTAAACCGGATGGCGACCGTGGTCGAGGACGTTACAGCGCGCGCACGGCTTCCAGCACCTCGTCCACGTGGCCGGGAACTTTGACCTTGCGCCAAACGCGGGCAATTTTGCCTTCGGGATCGATGATAAAAGTCGAACGCTCGATCCCCATCGATTTGCGCCCGTACATGTTTTTTTCGACCCACACGCCGTAGTCTTCACAGACGGTCGAGCTCTCATCCGACAACAGCGGTGTGGTCAGCCCATGCTTGGCGACGAACTTGTCATGTTTGGCGACGCTGTCGCGCGAGATGCCAAAAACTTGTGCGCCCGCATCGGCAAAGGCCTGAAGTTGTTCCGAGAAACCGATGGATTCCTTGGTGCAGCCCGGCGTATCATCGCGGGGGTAGAAAAACAGAACCACGGTGCTACCGCGCAACGCCGAAAGCGTCACCTCGCCGCCGCCGTCGCGCGGCAAAGTGAAGTCAGGGGCGATGTCTGAAACGTCGGGCATTGGAAACTCCGCTAAAGGTTTTTAAAGGCTGCCTGATATCATAGGGCAACGCGTGCGGGTTGGAAGGCGTGGATAGCAATTTGAAGCAGCACGAAGACGGTGACGGAGCACAGCCGGATAAGCCCGCGCGCCGTCGGTCTCGCCGTCGGGCCGCTGGTCTGTGGGCCATGCGCGGCACTTTCGTGCTGGTGTTGCTGGCGCTGTTCACCGGTTTCATGGTTGTCGGGCAAAGAATGCACGCACCCGTCTGGCTGCGGGACAGGGTCGAGGCGCGGCTTGAACAGGCATTGGGCGGGCTGCAAATCCGGTTTGGCGACGTGAGTTTCATCATTCACGAGGGATGGCGACCCCGTCTGCGTCTGACCGATGTGGCCATCAGCGACGCTGAGGGTCGGCAAATTGCGCAGGTGTCCGACATGCGCGCCAGTCTGGCGATGCGCCCCTTGTTGCGGGGGCACGTTCGTCCCAAAAGGATAATTCTGAGGGGTGCGCAGGTCGCCGTGACCCGGGACAAGGACGGGGCGCTGAGCCTTACGGTCGGGTCCGGCAGCGCACCGGTGCAGGAGGCCCCGAACCTGGCACAACTTATCGAGGCTTCGGATCAGGTCTTCCTGTCTCCGGCCCTGTCGGCGCTGACCTCGGTCGAGCTTGATGCGATCACACTGGATTATCGTGATCTTCGGCAGGAGCGGTCCTGGATTCTGGACGGTGGGCATATTCAAGCCAACCGAGCCGGCAACGAAGTGCGCTTGGCAACCGGGTTTTCGGTTCTGGCGGGGCGTGACTATGTCAGTGCCATCGAGGCCAATTATACAAGCGTTCTGGGCACACCTGCCGCACATTTCGGAATCTCGGTCACCGATCTTCCGGCCGAGGACATCGCGGGCCAAACGCCCGCACTTGCCTGGTTGCAGGTTCTGCGGGCCCCGATCTCGGGTGCCTTGCGCGGTGGTGTCGATGAAAACGGCGCGATAGGAACCTTGTACGCCACGCTGAATCTGGGGGCGGGGGCGGTGCAGCCAAACCCGGAAACACGCCCGGTTCCTTTCGAAGCAGCGCGCACCTATTTCACCTATGATCCCGAAGGCCAGATCCTGAATTTCAACGAAGTTTCGGTGGTCTCGGCCTGGGGTGAAGTACAGGCTGACGGAAAGGCGTTTCTGGAAGGTGTGGAAGATGGCGTGCTGGACAGCCTGTCTGCACAGTTGCGGCTGTCCGGTATCAACGTAAACCCGGCAAACCTGTTCCCGCAGCCTATTCAGCTTTCGCGGGCCAGCCTGGATTTCAAGATGGCCCTCAATCCGTTCCAACTGAATCTGGGTCAGATGACCATAGAAGATCCGGGTCACACGGTGCGTGCCTTTGGTGTCCTGACCGGGCGGCCGGATGGTTGGGCCGTCAAGCTGGATGCCCATTTGGATCAGATGACCTCAGACAAGGTGCTCAGTTACTGGCCCGAACGTCTGGCCCCGAAACCGCGAGAGTGGGTGACCGAAAACCTGTACGAAGGGGTTCTGTCGGATATGGATTTTGCCCTGCGCCTGCTGCCCGGATCCAAACCCGATCTCTATCTGGATTTCGGGTTTGAAAAGGCGAAGGTCCGATTTGTCAAAACCCTGCCGCCGATCGAAAACGCTCAGGGTCAGGCCAGCTTGCTCAATCAACGCTTTACCGTCACTGCGCAGCAGGGCGTTGTGATTGCGGATGACGGCGGTGCTGTTGATGCGTCGGGGACGTCCTTCATCATACCCGATACGGATATCAAGAAATCCGCGCCGGCGATTGCGCGCATTCAGGCCAAAGGCAGCGTGACGGCCGCGTTGTCTTTGTTGGACCGGCCTCCGCTGGAATTGCTCAGCAAGGCGGGGTTACCCGTTGATGTAGCAAAAGGAACGGTGTCGCTTGCGGGAACCCTTTCCCTGCCCTTGAAAAAGGGTCTCAAGTTTGACGAGACCGAGTTCCATTTCGACGGAAGGTTGGCCAACCTGTTCAGTGACCGCTTGGTGCCCGGATTTGACATCAGTGCTGATCTTCTGGCCCTTTCTGGTGATCAGTCCGGCGTTCAGATTCAGGGGCAGGGGCAGTTCGGGGACGTACCGCTGACGGCGCTCTGGCGGCAGCCGATAGACGGCAAGTCTGAACAGCGAAGCACCCTGACCGGTCAGATCGAGCTGTCGCCGCGATTGATGGATGAGATCGGCGCCGGTCTGCCTCCGGGGATGCTGACCGGCAAAGGGATTGCAGATATCACGTTGGGGCTCGGCGCCGGGGTTGCCCCGAAATTGTCCGTCACGTCCGATTTGCAGGGTGTCGCGCTGGCCATACCCGAACTTGGTTGGAGAAAGGGGGCCAATTCGACCGGCTCTCTGACGGCCGAAGCGACTTTGGGGTCGCAGTTGAAGGTGGATAGCCTGCGCATAAATGCAGCGGGTTTGCGTACAACAGCCTCCATCACGTTTCGTGAAAACGGCGAATATGACCGGGTTCGCTTCACCTCTTTTGACCTGGGCGATTGGCTGGCGGTCCCGGCAGAGCTGATCGGGCGCGGAAACGCCATGCCGGATATCCGTGTGCTTGGCGGCGTCCTTGATATGGGCCGCGCGAATTTCGGCGAAAGCGGCGGATCGGGCGGCGGGGGCGGTGCCGGGCCGAAACTGGACGTGACGCTGGATCGCCTTCAGGTTACGGAAACCGTCGCGCTGACCGGGTTCCAGGGTGCCTTTCAGACGACCGGCGGAATACAAGGGAACTTCACCGCGCAGGTCAATGGTGGCGCGCCGGTCCGAGGGCAGGTCAGCCCCAGAGGGAACCGAAGTGCCGTTGACCTGACGTCGCAAGATGCGGGGTCCGTGCTGCGATCGGCCGGAGTTCTGACACAGGCGCGGGGCGGAGAAATGACCCTCAAGCTCGAACCTGTGGCCGCAGCCGGCAGCTATGACGTGATACTGAGAATCACCAACACACGGATCACCGACGCCCCGGCCATGGCGGCCTTGCTGAATGCCATCAGTCTTGTGGGGTTGTTGGATGAAATGGCGGGGCAGGGTATCTTTTTTGCAGCAATCGATAGCCGGATGCGTGTCACCCCCACAGACATCAAAGTGCTCAGCGGCAGTGCCGTCGGCCCGTCGATGGGCCTGTCTTTTGATGGCACCATCGACACGGTGAACGGATTGCTGAACCTGCGCGGTGCGATCTCGCCCATATACCTGCTCAACGCAGTTGGCAGCGTGTTTACGCGCAAGGGTGAAGGCGTTTTTGGCTTCAACTACACTCTGACCGGCCCGCTTGCCTCGCCCAAAGTGTCGGTAAATCCGTTGTCCGGTCTCGCACCTCTGTTCCTGCGCGACCTGATGCGCGCCCCGGCCCCCAAAGTTCAGGATGGTCCGAACGCAGTGCCGCAGAAGCCGGATGAACCCAAACGCACATTCGGCTCATCCCCAAGTGACCGCTGACAGGATATGGCCGAATCTGATGCAGGGTTGTAAGGCGCGGGCATGAAACTCAGCGATTTTGATTTCCATCTGCCCGAAGACCTGATCGCCACGCGGCCGGCCAGCCCGCGTTCCTCTGCGCGTTTGCTGGTGGCGCAGGGGGATGCAATCACGGACAGCCATGTTTTCGACCTGCCCGATTTCTTGCGGCCCGGCGACCGGCTGGTGTTGAATGACACACGGGTTATTCCGGCGCGACTGAACGGCCGGCGTCACCGAGACAGCGCGCAGGGGCCGGTTTCCGCAGGGATCGAGGCCACTTTGCTGGATCCACAGGCCGATGGCACGTGGTCTGCGTTGATCAAGCCGCTCAAGAAGGTGAAGCTTGGGGAAGAGATTGTCTTCTCGAACGATCTCAGCGCCACGCTGGACAGGGTTGCGGATGGCCAGGCGCATCTGCGCTTCAATCTCAGCGGCGAGGATTTCGACGCGGCGCTGGATCAGGCCGGAGCAATGCCTTTGCCGCCCTACATCGCAGCCAAACGTCCGGCTGATGAACGGGACAAGACGGACTATCAGACCATCTGGGCAAATCATTCAGGCGCCGTGGCCGCCCCGACCGCATCGTTGCATTTCGATGAGGCGCTGATGCGGGCGCTGGCAAAACGGGGGGTAAGCTTTACGCATGTGACGCTTCATGTGGGGGCAGGGACTTTTCTTCCGGTCAAGGTTGAGGATGTCACAACACACAAGATGCATGCTGAATGGGGGCAGGTAAGCCCCGGCGCCGCCGCCGAGATACAGGCAACCAAGGTCGCCGGCGGGCGGGTGATCCCGGTAGGGACAACGGCTTTGCGCCTGATCGAAAGTGCGGCAAGGTCAGGAAAGATTGAACCCTGGGAAGGCGAAACGGATATCTTCATCTATCCCGGTTTTGAATTCCATGTCACTGACGCATTGATGACCAATTTTCATCTGCCGAAATCCACGTTGCTCATGCTGGTTTCGGCACTGATGGGACAGGATCGGATGCGCGATGTCTACGCGCATGCCATCGCCCGGAAATACCGGTTCTTTTCCTATGGCGACGCGTCGCTTTTGTTCCCTTGAGAGGCGCGGAAACAGTATCACGGATCGGGAATGTCGTAGACAAGCGCGACGCAGGCGGTCTTTGATCGCAGAACGACATTAAAAACAGGTTGGCATTAGTCGGAGGCCCCAATGATTCAGGTCCTTTCCAGCGCATGGGCGCTGCTGCTCGGCATGGGGTTGCTGATGGTCGGAAACGGCCTTCAGGGCACGATTCTGGGTGTGCGGGGTGAGATCGAAGGCTTTTCGACCTTCGAGATGTCTTTTGTCATGTCGGCTTATTTCCTGGGCTTTCTGGGCGGCTCACGCCTTGCGCCCGA
Source organism: Ruegeria sp. HKCCE3926 (assembly GCF_017872515.1). Lineage (NCBI taxonomy): Bacteria > Pseudomonadati > Pseudomonadota > Alphaproteobacteria > Rhodobacterales > Roseobacteraceae > Ruegeria > Ruegeria sp. HKCCE3926. Next base: position 664,469 of record NZ_JAEDOU010000001.1, read on the forward strand.
GATGATCCGGCGTGTTGGCCACGTGCGGGTCTTTGCGGCCCTTGCGTCGTTCATTTCAGCCGTGATGATTATGTATCCCATGCTGACAAACCCGATCGCATGGATTCTGGGCCGGGTGGTGATCGGGTTCTGTTTTTCGGGCGTCTATGTCACCGCCGAAAGCTGGCTCAACAATGCGGCCAGCAACGAAAATCGCGGGCAGGCGCTGTCGCTCTATATGATCGTCCAGATGACGGGGATCATCAGTGCGCAGGCGCTTGTTCTTGTTGGTGACCCGGCCGGTTACGAGACCTTTGTGATCGCCTCGATCCTAGTTTCAGTGTCCTTCGCACCGATTTTGCTGTCAATCTCGCCCACACCGGCCTTTGATACCACCAAACCGATGACCCTGAAGAAACTACTGGAAACCTCGCCTCTGGGCTGCGTGGGCATGTTTCTTCTGGGGGGCGTGTTTTCGGCGCAGTTCGGCATGGCGGCGGTGTATGGCGCCCGGGCAGGGTTGTCGCTAGTTGAAATTTCGACCTTCGTTGCAGCGTTTTATGTTGGTGCGGTGGTCCTGCAATACCCTTTGGGCTGGTTTTCTGATCGTATGGATCGCCGCTTTCTGATCCTGCTTGTAGCGCTCGCCGGCGCCGGTGGCGCAACGATCGCTATGATGATGGGCGGATCGTTTCCAATTCTGCTTGCTTCGGCTTTCCTGATCGGCGGTATGTCCAACCCGCTTTACTCCTTGCTGATTGCGCATGCGAATGACTTTTTGGATCACGAGGACATGGCGGCCGCATCCGGTGGGCTGGTATTCATCAACGGTCTGGGCGCGATTGCTGGGCCGGTGATCACCGGATGGCTGATGGGGGATGCCGTATTCGGGCCACCGGGCTTTTTTCTCTTTATTGCGGCACTGTTACTCGCAATGGCACTTTACGCCCTGTATCGGACGACGCAGCGGGCATCGATACCCGTGGACGAAACCGGCACAATGTCGACGCTGTATCCAACAGCTTCGCCAGTTGCGTTTGAAGTGGCACAGGAAGTCGCCATCGAAGCCGCCGAGGCCGAACAGGCTGAGCAGGAAGATGCCTAGGACACAGGATTATGTCGCAAGTGTTGCAATATGTTACTGTAACAGTTCTGCAAAACGGCCTTAAATGACGTTACGTCCAGACTACGGGCACAAGACGGAGTTTAAGGCAATGGTAACGCCTGAAGAAGTATTGAGTTTTTGGTTAGATGAGGTGGGTCCAAAGGGCTGGTACAGTGAGGATGAAGCGCTGGATTCAGAAATCCGCGCACGTTTTCAATCAACGTGGGAGGCTGCGGCCGAGGGCAAGTTTTCGCTCTGGCTGACCTATCCCAGCGGGTCACTGGCTTACATAATTTTGACGGACCAATTTCCACGCAACATGTTCCGCGGGCAAGCGTGTGCTTTCGCGACGGACCGAGCGGCCCTGGCGGCTGCGAAATGCGCGGTGGACAGAGGTTGGGACAAGAAGATCGATGAACCGGCCCGGCAGTTCTTTTACCTGCCGATGATGCATTCGGAAAATCTGTGTGATCAGGAACGCTGCGTGCGTCTGATCTGTCAGAACCTAAGCGGCGATACAAGCAATCTGCTGCACGCCCGTGCGCATCGTGAAGTGATCCGCAAGTTCGGTCGTTTCCCTTACCGGAACAAAGCACTGTCGCGCAGCTCAACCCCCCATGAAGTGGCTTACGTCGACATGGGCGGCTATGGCAGCACCGTACGACAACTGCAAGCGATGGCCTGAGATCGCAGATACATGTTGTGCGCCTCGGTTGTTCGCGCGGGGCGCTTCAGGATCCCGGCTCACATCCTTTGAACGCCAGGACGCGTTCGGATGCGATGTCTGCTCCGGTCTGTATGGCTTGGGCGATCAGAACCTCTGGTGTCTCTGCAAGTTCTGTGAATCGCTCCTGCGCAGATTGCAGCTTTTGTTCAACCGCGTTCAGGCGGCGCAATGTTGCCTGGATATTTTGAGCGGTTTGACTGTCCGTAACCTGATTTTCCTTCATCAGCGTCGCCAAATCGTCACGCAACGCGGAAAGTTCGCCCCGAATGCCCTTCGCCTCATCCCGAAAAGGGGCAAGAACCTGTACGGCCGTTGAGAATTCTGCCGAGACGCTTTCGACTTTCGATGCCAGCTTCCAGCCTAAAAACAAGCAAAGCGCCACAAGTATCAAAGTTGCGTTAAGCAGAGCAAGCGCCAGATCTTTCAGTGTTTTGGCCATGGTAAACCCCTTGAATTCAATGTCTTCACGAATGTCCGAGCGGCGTCGGCAGTTCCGTTCTAGCCATAGCGCGGGCCGGGGTATAGGCTGAAATCCGCACATTCAGGCATGGTTTACCTTGCGTCTCATTTGTCGCGGGAAGGCGTGTTGATGCGTTTCTGGAAATAGTTTAATGGTAAACTAAATTTTCACCACCTGCGCCGAGAGGAACACATGGCTGCACAATCCTATGATCTGATCGTAATCGGAGCTGGCCCCGGTGGCTATGTCGCCGCCATCCGTGCGGCCCAGCTTGGTCTGAAAACCGTCGTGGTCGAGCGCGAGCACCTTGGTGGCATCTGCCTGAACTGGGGGTGCATTCCCACCAAGGCATTGCTGCGGTCCTCCGAAGTGTTCCATCTGATGGAACGCGCCAAGGATTTCGGATTGAAGGCCGACAAGATCGGTTACGATCTGGACGCGGTCGTCAAGAGGTCCCGTGGTGTTGCCGGGCAGCTTTCGGGCGGCATCGGCCATCTGCTGAAAAAGAACAAAGTCGCCGTGGTGATGGGTGAGGCAACAATCCCCGCAAAAGGCAAGGTCAGCGTCAAGACCGACAAGGGCACCGAAGAACTGACGGCCAAGAACATCATTCTTGCAACCGGCGCACGGGCCCGCGAACTGCCCGGTCTCGAGGCTGACGGCGATCTGGTCTGGACGTACAAGCACGCGCTGCAACCGCCCCGGATGCCAAAGAAACTGCTGGTCATCGGCTCGGGCGCGATCGGCATCGAATTTGCGAGTTTCTACAACACGCTGGGGGCCGACACGACGGTGGTCGAGGTGATGGACCGCGTGTTGCCCGTGGAGGATGCGGAAATCAGTGCCTTGGCCAAGAAAGCCTTCATCAAGCAAGGCATGACCATCATGGAAAAAGCCATGGTCAAGCAGTTGGATCGCGGCAAGGGCAAGGTCACCGCTCATATCGAGGTCAAGGGCAAGGTTGAAAAGCACGAGTTCGACACCGTTATCTCGGCTGTCGGGATTGTTGGGAATGTCGAAAACCTCGGGCTCGAGGCACTGGGCGTCAAGATCGACCGCACGCATGTGGTGACGGATGAATATTGCCGCACCGGCGTCGATGGCCTTTATGCGATCGGTGACATCGCGGGCGCGCCCTGGCTTGCACATAAAGCCAGCCACGAAGGTGTCATGGTTGCCGATCTGATCGCGGGCCAGCATGCGCATCCGGTCAAGCCCGAAAGCATCGCCGGATGTACCTATTGTCAGCCGCAGGTGGCCTCGGTGGGATATACCGAAGCCAAGGCCAAAGAGCTGGGTTACGACGTCAAAGTCGGTCGCTTCCCCTTCATCGGCAACGGTAAGGCCATTGCTCTGGGCGAACCGGAAGGTCTGATCAAAACCGTGTTCGACGCCAAGACAGGCGAATTGCTGGGGGCCCATATGATCGGCGCGGAAGTCACGGAACTGATTCAGGGCTATGTGGTTGGGCGGCAGCTGGAGACCACCGAAGAAGACCTGATGAACACGGTCTTCCCGCACCCGACTCTGTCAGAAATGATGCATGAAAGCGTGTTGGATGCGTATGGTCGCGTGATCCATATGTAACGTCATACGCGTGTTGCAGTCGGGCAGGGGGCTCTGCCCCCGCCTTGCTGCGCGCGGCTCCCCCGGGATATTTTGTGCCAGATGAACAAGGGATCCTTTATTCATCTGGCGGCAAATATCCCGGAGCGCGAGGCAGAGCCTCGCTGAAATCCGTTACTGGTTCAAAGCATCCAGAATGCGGGCCCACGAACGGATGCCCTTGTGAAAGCTCTTGACGTCGTATTTCTCATTCGGCGAATGGATGGCGTCGTCCTCGTTGGCATAGCCGACCAGCATCGAATCCAGCCCCAGAACGGTATTGAAGTACCCGACGACGGGGATCGAGCCGCCCATACCGGTAAACACCGCTTCGCGGTCCCACTCGTCCGACAGTGCTTTGCGCGCGGCTTCGAATTCCGGGCGATCGATATTCATGACCGAAGCGGGCGAACCTTCCAGATCGTTGTCCCAGACAACTTTTGCATCCGGGGACAGGCGATCCTCGACATGTTTGCGGATCTTGCTGCGCAGCGCGTCGGGGTCCATATCGCCCACCAGTCGGCACGTGATTTTACAATGCGCTTCCGAAGGGATAACGGTTTTTGAGCCTGCGCCATTGTATCCGCCCCAGAGCCCGTTCACCTCAAGTGTCGGGCGCGCCCATTGCTGTTCGAGCGTCGAATAGGCTTTTTCGCCGTGCGGCTGGGTATAGCCGACCGAATTCAGATAATCCGCTTCGTCGAAGCCGCAATTCTGCCACTGGCGCAGCTGGTCCTGGGGCACTTCATGAACGCCTTCATAGAAACCATCGACCGCGACACGCCCGGTTTCGTCATCATAGAATGAGGCAACGATTTTCGACAGCTCGCGCAGCGGGTTCAGCCCCGGGCCACCGTAATGGCCGGAGTGCAGATCGATGCGGGGCCCGATGATGGTGAACTCGTCCTTCAGCATGCCGCGCAGCTGCGCGGCAATCGACGGAACACCTCGCGATACCATGGATGTATCGCAAACCAGCGCCAGATCCGCTTTGAGTTCGGCCGCGTTTTCTTCGAGGAAGGGGACCAGAGAGGGTGAGCCGGATTCCTCTTCGCCTTCAAAGAAGAAGGTGATGCGGCAGGGCAGGGATCCGTGCACCGCTTTCCAGGCGCGGCAGGCTTCGACGAATGTCATCAACTGACCTTTGTCGTCCGATGCGCCGCGCCCGCGGATAACGGGGCCGTGCTCGGTATCTTCGATTGCGGGGTCGAACGGGTCGCGCGTCCAAAGGTTCAACGGATCGACAGGTTGCACATCATAATGGCCATAAAACAGGATATGGGGTGCATCCGAGTCCTCGCCCACATGGCCTACGACCATCGGGTGCCCCGGAGTTTCCCGTTGTTCTGCGGCAATTCCGATACTGTTGAGGTCGGCAACCAGCCAGTCGGCTGCACGGCTGACGTCGGCCTTGTACGCGGGATCGGTTGAGATCGAAGGGATGCGCAGCAGCTCCATCAGGCGGTCGATCGAGGTTTGCAGATCTTCGTCAATCCGGTTCAGCACGGTGTCTAGCGACATGGGGATCTCCTGCTTGTCAGTGTTCGGGCGAACCCTAGCAGCGTTGACAGCGCCGTCCAGAGCGGTTGATCTGAATTGTTCATGCAATCACAAGCCCGCGAATGACGTTGCGCGGGCTGCGTCGTTTCCACGCGTCCGATAGCCGGAACTCTACTTGCCGTGAGCATTGCAAACTTATATTTGATGCAAATCAAAGTTGGGTTCACCTGTTCGGCTGTAACCAGCTGAATAAAGTAACACAAAGCTGCTGATACAGGTTAAGCTGTGGGATGTGGCAGACTAATTGCCCAAGGGAAACCGGAAACGGGCATTCAAGGAGGGTCCGTTGGACTATACTGCTCAGCTCGATTCAGCGATTGCCAGGCTGCATGACGAAGGACGTTACCGGACCTTTATCGATATCGAACGTCGCAACGGTCATTTTCCGCACGCGGTGCGCACGCGCCCGGACGGCTCGCAGCAGAACATCACCGTATGGTGCGGCAATGACTATCTGGGCATGGGCCAGCACCCTGTTGTTCTGAACGCAATGCACGAGGCGGTCGAAGCCGCAGGTGCCGGGTCGGGCGGTACGCGCAACATCTCGGGGACAACGGTCTATCACAAACGGCTCGAGGCCGAGCTGGCAGATCTGCATGGCAAGGAAGCCGCGCTTTTGTTCACCAGCGCGTATATCGCCAACGACGCCACGCTCAGCACGCTGCCCAAGCTGTTTCCGGGGCTGATCATCTATTCTGACGCGCTGAACCATGCTTCGATGATAGAAGGGGTGCGCCGAAACGGCGGGGCCAAGCGCATCTTCCGTCATAACGACGTGGCGCATCTGCGCGAATTGCTTGAGGCGGACGATCCCGCCGCACCCAAGCTGATCGCCTTTGAATCTGTCTATTCGATGGACGGTGATTTTGGTCCGATCGAAGAAATCTGCGATCTGGCAGATGAATTCGGCGCGCTGACCTATATCGACGAAGTGCACGCGGTGGGCATGTATGGCCCGCGCGGTGGCGGCGTGACCGAGCGTGACCGGCTGGCACATCGGATCGACATCATTAATGGCACTCTGGCCAAGGCCTATGGCGTCATGGGGGGCTATATCGCCGCCAGCGCAAAGATGTGCGATGCCGTGCGGTCTTATGCGCCGGGCTTTATCTTTACGACATCGTTGCCGCCGGCAGTTGCCGCAGGAGCTGCTGCATCCGTTGCGCACCTGAAAACCGCGTCTGAGCTGCGCGAGCAGCACCAGACTCAGGCGAAGATCCTCAAGCTGCGGCTGAAGGGAATGGGCCTTCCGCTGATCGACCACGGCAGCCATATCGTGCCTGTGATCGTCGGCAATCCGGTGCACACCAAGAAGCTCAGCGATATGCTGCTGGACGATTATGGCATTTACGTGCAACCGATCAATTTCCCGACCGTCCCGCGCGGAACCGAGCGTCTGCGTTTTACCCCGTCTCCGGTGCATGGACCCGACGAAATGAACCGTCTGGTGCAGGCGATGGACGAACTTTGGTCACATTGTGCGCTAAATCGCGCCGAACTTGCCGGATAACCTAACGCCAAAGTGTGCAACGAGTTTGCCGCGTGTTAAGCTTACGCTAACAAAACGAGTAGACGAATCATTCTGGGAATGATTCGCCACTTACGCGAAATACGCGACAGGCAGAATGGGGCAGCAGGGATGATTGGGCGCAGATCTCAGCGCGAATCCGAAGAGGACGTAGATGTCAGACCAAAAGGGTTTGACGACTACGAAGTTCGCCTAGGCGACAAGATGCGCGGTGAACGCGCAACGATGGGCAAATCTCTTCTGGATGTTCAGCGCGAGCTGCGGATTAAAGCCAACTATATCGCTGCAATTGAGAACGCTGACCCTGATGCGTTTGATACACCCGGCTTTATCGCCGGGTATGTGCGTTCCTATGCGCGCTATCTGGGTATGAACCCTGATGAGACCTTCGCGTCTTTCTGCAAGGAAAGCGGATTTGAGGTTGCGCATGGCATGTCCGCAGAGGCCTCGGTGGTGCGGAAACCTTCGGGGGCTCTGCCTGCGCGCGGCCCGATGGGGCGGGATCCGTTCATTTCGCCCAATACGCCCTATATTCCGGGCAAGGAGTCTCTGGTCAGCCAGATTGAACCTCGCGCAATCGGCTCGTCGCTGGTTTTGATCGCGGTGATCGGTGGCATCGGCTATGGCGGTTGGTCTGTTTTGAACAAGATTCAGCAAGTTCAGGTCAGCCCGGTTGAACAGGCACCGGTGGTTCTGTCTGATCTGGATCCGCTGGATGCGGCGCGCAGCAACGTGTCAGATCATGTTGCGGAAGTGGCAAGCGCCGAAGCATTGGACCGTCTCTATCGTCCGCAGGCGCTGGATGTTCCGGTGCTGGTTGCGCGGGATGCTCCGATCTCCACGCTTGATCCGCGCGAGGTTGGAACCTTCCGCCCGCCCGAATTGCCGCAGTTCGAAGTGGCTGAACTGCACACGGTCGAAAAACCGGCCTTGCCGCAAGTGGTCGAACAGATCGATACCACGCTAAAGATCGTGGCGGTTGATCCGGCATGGATGCGCGTGACGGCTGCGGATGGCAGCGTCATTTTCGAAGGTACACTGGGAACCGTCGAGCAGGGCAGTGTATTCGAAGTGCCCCTGACGGAAGAACCGCCGACATTGCGTGCGGGCGCGTCGGGATCGGTATATTTCGCGATGAACGGTGAACATTACGGCCCGGCGGGTGCTCCGGGAACGGTCGCCAAGGGTGTCGTTCTGTCGAAAGACGCCGTGTCCGAGGCCTATGCCGTCGCCGATCTGGAGGCGGAACAGAACAGTGCGCTCAAGCAACTGGTGGCGGAACTGCAAACCGAGGCGACAGAAACGCCCGCCGAGTGATCTAGCCATTGCGATAACCCTGTTGCCGAACTATCTACAGTCGCAACTCAGGCAGACGCGGATCCGTCCTTATGTCCCTCAATCACGTGCGCCCATGGCGCGACATCTATCGTCGTAAATCCCGTCAAATCATGGTCGGCAACGTCCCCGTCGGTGGCGATGCACCCATTGCCGTTCAAACCATGACCAACACGCTGACCACCGATGTGGCGGCGACCGTGGCGCAGGTACAGGCGGCGGCCGAGGCTGGCGCTGACATCGTTCGCGTTTCGGTTCCTGATGAGGCGTCGTCCAAGGCATTGAAAGAGATCGTGCGCGAAAGCCCGGTGCCCATCGTTGCGGATATTCATTTCCACTATCGGCGCGGGATCGAGGCCGCCGAAGCAGGCGCTGCCTGTCTGCGCATCAATCCCGGCAATATCGGAGACGAAACCCGTGTAAAAGAAGTCATCCAGGCGGCGCGCGACCACAACTGCTCGATCCGCATCGGCGTGAACGCGGGCAGCCTGGAAAAGCACCTGCTTGAGAAATATGGCGAGCCGTGCCCCAAAGCGATGGTCGAAAGCGGGCTGGAACATATCCGCATCCTACAGGACAATGATTTTCACGAGTTCAAGATCAGCGTAAAGGCCAGCGACGTGTTCCTGTCGGCCGCGGCCTATCAGGGCATTGCCGAGGCGACGGATGCCCCCATCCATCTGGGCATTACCGAGGCCGGAGGGCTGGTCAGCGGCACGATCAAATCGGCCATCGGGCTAGGCAACCTGCTGTGGATGGGGATTGGCGACACGATCCGCGTCAGCCTGTCTGCTGACCCGGTGGAGGAGGTCAAGGTCGGGTTTGAAATCCTCAAATCCCTTGGCCTGCGTCATCGGGGTGTCAATATCATCTCGTGCCCATCCTGCGCGCGACAGGGTTTTGATGTCATCAAAACCGTCGAGGCGCTGGAACATCGCCTTGAACACATCAAGACGCCGATGTCCCTGTCGATCATCGGCTGCGTGGTCAACGGCCCGGGCGAAGCGCTGATGACCGATGTTGGTTTCACCGGCGGCGGTGCAGGGTCCGGCATGGTCTATCTGGCCGGCAAAGCCAGCCACAAAATGTCGAACGACCAGATGATCGATCACATCGTGGAAGAGGTCGAGAAAAAGGCGGCTGAACTGGATTCGGCGGCTGAAGCGGCTGAATAGCCTGTTTCTTCACGACATTTAAAAACCGGGCATCTGTTGTGTAGCGCAATGGATGCCGCCACCCAGCTCTCCCAGCACATCCACGTCAATCGTCACGACTTCACGCCCGGGGTGGTGTTTTGCAAGCGTTTCCGACGCGATCCTGTCTGTTTCCGAGTCTCCGAACCGGGCCGCAATCACACCGCCATTGCAGACGTAGTAATTGGCATAAGAGGCCACGAAATCCAGGTTTTCGACCCGGCGGATATGCGGCTCGGGTATCACGTCCATGTCGATGCCCGCGGCAATGAGACGATCATGGGTGTCCAACGCGGCCATGTTGAAAGGGTCATATTTGTCCGGCTCATCCGGCAGGTTGATGATGCCGCGACCGGGGCCGGTAAAGCGGGCCAAACTGTCAATGTGATAGTCGGTGATATCTTCGCCCCAGACACCTTCGGACCAGATCATGCGTTTGGCCCCATAGGCCGCCAACAACCGGGCTTCGATCTCGTCCCGGGTGAGGCCGGGATTGCGGTTGTCATTCACCCACGAGCTTTCATGCGCCATTAGCGTCCCATGCCCATCCTGCTCGACGCCACCGGCTTCGCCGATCAGCCCGGTCGGCAACAGGGGCAGACCCAGCCTTTCGGCAACTCTGCCGGCAATTTTCGCATCATGTGCGTGAACCTGTTTTCCTCCCCACCCATTGAACTGGATCTGCTGGACCGCAAGCGCGCCACGGTCGTTGATCGCAAAGACCGGGCCTGCGTCCCGGCACCACAGATCTTCGGTCGGGACATCCCAGATCTCGACCGCCGCAGAAAGCCGTTTGCTGATATCTGCGTGATGTTCCGATCCGGCGAGCATTGTGACGAGTTCAAAAGCAGAGATCGTGTTTGCGATTTCCGCAATGGTCCCCTGTACCATTTCCAGAAAAACGGGATCGCGATAGACGGTTCGGCTGACCGGCCATTGCATGAAAGTGCGATGATGCCGGGCGTCTTCGGCCGGCACGTGGAAGCCGGTCGCGGGCTGCGCAATTGACTGGCCAGAGAAACCCGTCATACCCAAGGCTCCTCCGGCCACCAGAAATTCCCGCCGCTTCATGGCACGTTGCCGACAGATCCGGCCTTAGCCGCGTTCGGCACGTATACCGTTAACGATCTGCTGCATCTGATCGGCCGGCAAATAGCCACGCAGCATCTCTGTGCCCAACACAAACGAAGGTGTGCCCGAGATCTGCATCCGCTGGGCCAGAGCACGGGTGCGCGCAATCTCATCCGTGACGCGATCGCTGTCCATCGCCGCGATGATCTCGTCGCTGTTCAGCCCCAAACCGTCCGAGATGCGGCGTAGGGCAACTTCGCTTGGCTCGCCGGTGAATTCCAGCAGAGCATCATGGACCTGCTTGTATGCGTCGTCGCCCGCCACGTGTTTGGTGGCCACGGCAAAACGTGAGGACAGCACAGACGCATCACCCAGGATGGGGAATTCCTTGATCACAAGGCGGATGTTGCCGTCTTCTGCCAGCAGGCTGGTAACTTCGGGAACGGCACGGCGGCAATAGCCACACCGGTAGTCCATGAACTCGACCAGCGTGATGTCGCCATCCGGGTTGCCGCCAACCCAGCTGTACCCGTCATCAAACAGTTCATCCGCATTGGCGGCGACCAGTTCTTTGTCCGCCGCGGCTTCGGCGACGGCATTGCGCTCTTCCAGAATGTTGATGGCTTCGATGATCACTTCGGGGTTTTCCAGCAGGTATTCGCGCACCTGGGCACCAAATTCCGCCTTCTCGGCATCGTTCATCGCGTTCAAGTCCAGCGCCTGCGCCGAGGTCGCCGCCAAGGAAAGCCCCAGAAGGGCGGGTGCAGCATGTCTGAGGATCATTTCCGTTTCCTTTTGTCTTTGTCGAGTCGTTCCGATGCAATCAACACGTCTTGTGCCCTTTGCCAACCCGGTGAGCCTTCGGGCAGACGTGCCACGGCGCGTTTTGCGTGAATTCCGGCATCTTTCAACCGCCCTTGCAGCGCATAACGCTCTGCCGTCACGGTCGACGCCATACCATCATTGCCGACCTGAGCATAGGCAACACCCAGATCCTGCAACAGCCTGGCGTTCCGGTAGTCCCGGGCGCGGGCTTTTTCCAGCACGCTCAGGGCCTGTTTGGTTTGGCCCTGCGCCAGCAACGCCCGCCCGTAGCCAGCCAGGATCAGCGCATCGTTCGGAGCCATTTCAACAGCGTTGCCATACGCTTCAACAGCCGCGCCTATTTGCCTGTTTTCCAGCAGAATTTGCCCTTTCAGGTCATAATAGTAGGGGTCGTTCGGGCGCAGAGTCAGGGCCTTGTCGATGGCACGGCGCGCGCGATCCAAATCACGGTTCTGATGATAAGCCGAAGCCTCGCGCATCAGGCGGATGTCCTGGGCGGTTTCTTCTTTGGCGCGCCGTAATGTCCAACTGGGTGAGCGTAAAAAGGCCGACAATTTGCCTTTGACGCGGGCGAACCAGTAGTCGGCATTGGCATTCGGAACGGCCTTGTCGCCGAACTCATCCAGAAACGCTTCGGCGGCGCGCAACCGTTCACGACTGGTGGGATGCGACCGCATGTACGGGTCCTGATTGGCGACGCTCAGCAACTCCTGACCCGCGAATTTCCTGTGCAGATCAACCATGCCGCTGGGGGAAATCTGAGCCCATCGCAGATAGCTTGCAGCGCTTCGGTCGGCCGAGGCCTCTTCGGCGCGGGTATGGCCCAGAAAGCTGCGGATTGCGGCGCCTTGGGTGCCTGCGGCGATGCCAATGGCGGCTTCACCCCCTCCGGCCGCAGCCGCAAGCAGGGCCAAAGCGGTACCAAGGCCCGCATTGCGCCGCGCCGCCTTCAGGTTTTCGGCGCGGCGGGCCAGATGGCCATTCGCGATATGCGCGGCCTCATGCGCGATCACCGCTTGCAGCATTTCGGGGCTTTCGACCGTAAGGATCAGCCCGTAATTTAAATAGATGGCGTTGTAGTCGATGACGAATGCATTGAACGTGTTGTCATTGACCACAAGGATTTGAACCCGATTGGTGTTCAGGCCGGCGGCGCGCAGAACCGGAAAGGCCAGCTCGCGCAGGCCACGCTCGATATCGGGGTCGCGGATCAGGCTTTGCCCATGGGATTGCGCTGCCGCCGCCAGCCAGACACCAACCGACAGGATCAGAGCCGGGATTGACGTCAGCAGGGATACGCGTTCAAAAGCCATGGCTGCAACATGGGAGATGGGCATGAGAAACTCAACCCGGTCCGGGGTCGATCCCTTCATCGTGATGGACGTGATGGAAGCCGCGCGCCGTGCGGAAGAAGCGGGCCGCCATGTGATTCACATGGAGGTTGGCCAGCCCGGAACCGGCGCCCCCAAGGGCGCGACCGAGGCGCTGGCGAAGGCGATGGATCAAAGCCCGTTGGGCTATACGGTGTCTCTGGGCTTGCCTGCGCTGCGAAAGCGTGTCGCGCAGCTTTATGGTGAGTGGTACGACGTGGACCTGAACCCGGAGCGCGTGGTCATCACGCCCGGATCGTCCGGCGGGTTTCTGCTGGCTTTCACGGCATTGTTCGACAGCGGGGATCGCGTCGGAATCGGTGCGCCGGGGTATCCGTCTTATCGCCAGATTCTCAGGGCACTTGGATTGGTGCCGGTCGATCTGCCGACCGCGCCTGAAAACCGTCTGCAACCCGTGGCAGCGGATATTCAGGGAATGGGCCTGAAGGGGCTGATGGTGGCGTCTCCGGCGAATCCTACCGGCACGATGCTGGATCACGCCGCCATGGGGTCGCTGATCGAAGCCGCACACGGGCAGGGGGCATCCTTCATCAGCGACGAAATCTATCATGGTCTGGAATACGAGGCCAAGGCCGTGACCGCACTGGAACTGACGGATGAGTGCTATGTGATCAACTCGTTTTCCAAGTATTTTTCGATGACCGGTTGGCGCGTGGGCTGGATGGTCGTGCCCGAGGATCAGGTGCGCGTTGTCGAGCGGATAGCCCAGAACATGTTCATTTGCGCGCCGCACGCCAGTCAGGTTGCCGCACTGGCCGCGATGGATTGCGAGGACGAGCTGCAAGCCAATCTGGACGTGTACCGCCGAAACCGCGCCCTGATGCTGGACGGGCTGCCCAAGGCGGGCTTTACGAAAATCGCGCCTCCGGACGGGGCTTTCTATGTCTATGCCGACGTGTCTGACCTGACCGATGACAGCCGCGCATTTGCGGCCGAGATTCTGGACAAGGCCGGTGTCGCGGTCACGCCGGGTCTGGATTTCGATCCGCAACGCGGCCATACGACGTTGCGTTTTTCCTATGCGCGTTCGACGGCCGACATTCAGGACGGGCTGGAACGGTTGCGCTTGTTCATGACCCAGCGGAAGGTGATCGGGGAACCTGCCTGAGCCGTTCACAAATCAGCCCTTGTGGTATAGGCTGCCCGGCAAACGATCTCGGGAAAACTTGAGGCCATGAGCAGGATCTTCATTTGCATCGCCCTGATCTGGGCGTTGTACGGCAGTGCCGTCGCGCAGGATTTCAGCGCGCTGGCACGCGTTCAGCCCGACCAGAGCCGCATCACGGATGTGGGGCGAACCGGCGTTCGCGTGGATATCGGCCTGAGCCAGGGGGTGCCGTACCGGATCTTCACCTTGCAGGATCCGTACCGGATGGTTCTGGACTTCAACGAAGTGGACTGGACCGGGCTGAACCGAACGGATTTCCTGCAATCCGAACGCGTCAGCGGCGTGCAATTCGGGGCCTATGTTCCGGGTTGGTCGCGGTTGGTGTTGGAACTGGGCGCTCCGATGGCCGTAGACACTGCCGAGTTGACGGTTGCCGAGGATTCGGGGGCGGCTCTGCTGTCTCTGAACCTCAAGGGCACGGATTTTGATACGTTCAACGCAACCGCAGGTGCGCCGCGCAACCCGGGATGGGACTTGCCGGAGCGGGCTGATGTGCCGCAGGCATCGGCGCGCTCGGCAGACAGGCCGTTGCGCGTAATGCTCGATCCGGGGCATGGCGGGATCGATCCGGGTGCCGAAATCGATGGCGTTGATGAAAAAAACCTGATGCTGACCTTTGCCCGCGAACTGCGCGAAGTTCTCTTGCGATCAGAAGGTTATGAGGTGGTCCTGACCCGCGTTGACGACCAGTTCGTCTCGTTGGAGCGCCGGATTGCCCTGGCGCATCGGGCTGGCGCGGATCTGTTCATTTCGTTGCATGCGGATTCCCTGTCGGAAGGTCAGGCCCACGGGGCTGCCGTCTATACCTTGTCTGCCGATGCTTCGGATGTGGCCAGTTCAAAACTGGCCGAGCGGCATGATCGTGGGGATTTGATCTCGGGTATCGATCTGAATGGTGCCGATGATCAGGTGGCCGATGTTCTACTTGATCTGGCGCGCCAGGAAACGATGCCGCGGACCAGGTCACTGGCCAGCGCGATTGCCAACGGGATGGCCCAGCAAGGCGGGCCGATGAACCGCAAACCGCTGCGGACCGCTTCGTTCTCGGTTCTCAAGGCGGCGGATATTCCGTCTGTTTTGGTCGAACTTGGATTTCTGTCCAGCCCCAGAGATCGGGAAAACCTAAGGGATTCGAAGTGGCGGGCGAAAATGGCCTTGGGGATCTTTCAGGGGATCGAAGACTGGCGTCAGCAGGATGTGATCCGCAAATCCCTGATTGGCCAGTGACCTTGCGACGCAAAACGGCTAGAATACGCTTGGTGTTTTGACCCTTGGGCGGTGCAACACTATATAGGCACCACCGCGAGAAAAAGGCAGTAACGTGATCCGGTTCATTCTTTCGTTTTTCGGGGCGATCTTCAGTATCGTTACCTTGGGTATTTTCATGGTCGCACTGGTGATCGGTGCGGTGTTCTGGATGTATGGCCGGGACCTGCCCAGCCACGAATCCCTGGCCCAGTACAAGCCCCCGACGATCAGCCGGATCTATTCGGGCGAAGGCCAGTTGATCGACGAATTCGCGCAGGAACGCCGCCTGTTCACGCCGTCCGCGGAAATTCCCGATCTGGTGAAGCAGGCGTTTATTTCGGCGGAAGACAAGAATTTCTATACCCATCAGGGGTACGACCCACGCGGCATTGTCGCGGCAGGTGTCGAAGCTGTGCGCACCAAAGGCGGGACCGTGCGGGGGGCGTCGACCATTACGCAGCAGGTGATGAAGAACTTCCTGTTGTCGGGCGACCGCCGGGCAGAACGCAAGATCAAGGAAATCATCCTCGCCACACGGCTCGAGGATACCCTGGACAAGGAGCAGATCCTTGAACTGTACCTGAACGAGATCTTTCTGGGTCAGAACTCGTACGGTGTGACGGCCGCCGCGCAGACCTATTTCAACAAGACCTTGCAGGAACTTGCCCCGCACGAGGCCGCGATGCTGGCCGCGATGCCCAAGGCGCCGTCGGATTACCACCCGGTCCGGGAAAAGGAACGCCTGCTGGCCCGCCGAAACTATGTGCTGCGCGAGATGTACCAGAACGGTTACATCGATCAGGCGACCTATGAGTCCGAGGTCGAGATGCCGCTGCGCTCGGTTCAGAACGGCGATTTCGAAAGCTTCCGCACCGCATTGCCGCCGCGAGACTACTTCACCGATGAAATCCGACGTCAACTGAGCGAGGACTTTGGTGAAGGTGAGTTCTTTACCGGCGGCTTCACGGTTCGTGCGTCGGTGGACGAGGAAATGCAGGTCGAGGCCGCAAAGGCCCTGCGCACGGCGTTGCAAAAATATGACCGGTCGCGCGGGAAATGGCGTGGCACAGGCGAAGTGATCCCGGAAGAAAAACTGGCGGATGAGGCGCAGTGGCGACAGGCGCTGTCGCTTCTGGAAATTCCGCGTGATGTGGTGCTGCCGACCCGCTGGTATCCCGCCGTGGTTCTGAATGTCTCGGATCAGCAACTTACCGTCGGGATCGAAGACGGCCCTGCGAATGGCACCATTCCGCGGTCCGATATCAAGTGGATGCAGGGTGATTTTGCGGCGAACTTCAAACGCGGTGATGTGATCCTTGTTGTCGAGGGCGAAGAGGGGCAGTGGTCTGCCCGTCAGGTGCCCGAAGTTCAGGGCGCCTTTGTGGCGATGGATGTGAACTCGGGCCGCGTTCTGGCGATGCAGGGCGGGTTTTCTTATCAGGACACCGTTTTCAACCGCGCCACGCAGGCACAGCGCCAGCCGGGATCCAGCTTCAAACCCTTTGTCTATGCCGCTGCGCTGGACAGCGGATACAGCCCCGCAACTATCGTTGTGGACGCACCGATCGAGGTGAACACGCCACAGGGCTTGTGGCGGCCCAAGAACTCGTCGAACAAGTTCTACGGGCCGACGCCTTTGCGCACCGGGATCGAGCAGTCGCGGAACCTGATGACCATCCGTCTGGCGCAGGAAGTTACAATGCCCGTCGTTGCCGGCTATGCGGAGCGGTTCGGTGTCTATGACCGGATGGGCGCGTTTTTGGCCAACTCGCTGGGGGCCGAGGAAACCACGCTCTACAAGATGGTCGCGGCATATGCGATGTTCGCCAACGGCGGCCAGCGTGTGGAGCCGACTCTGGTCGACCGCATTCAGGACCGGTTCGGCAAGACCATCTATCGCCACGATGACCGTCAGTGTCTGGACTGTAACTCGACCTGGCTGGAACCGGATGAATCGCCGACCCTTGTCACAGACCGCGCGCAGGTCATGGATGCGATCACCGCCTATCAGCTGACATCGATGATGAAGGGTGTGGTCGACCGCGGGACGGCATCCAGAGTTGTGAATCTGCCCGTGCCAACAGCAGGCAAGACCGGAACCACCAACGAATCCAAGGATGCGTGGTTCATCGGCTTTACGTCGAACATCGTGGCGGGTTGCTACATCGGCTATGATCGACCGCGCCCGATGGGGCGGGGGGCTTATGGTGGTACCTTGTGCGGCCCGGTGTTCCAAAGCTTCATGGAAAAAGCCGTCGAAAAGTATGGCGGCGGGCCATTCAAGGTTCCAGAAGGTGGTCACTTTATCAAAATCGACCGTTTCAGCGGCGCCCGCCTGCCGGATGACGCCACCGGTGACTATGTCGTGGCCGAATTCTTCCGCGACGGTGTCGATGGGTTCATCGACCGTGTTTATGATGGTGGTTTTGCGATTGGCTCCGACCTGCCCTTGTTCGAGGAAGCGCAGCGCGCAGGTGTGCAGGTTCAAACCTCCACCGGTCAAACCATCACGGTCGGCCCCAAGGCTACGCAAGGCGATCTGAGTACCGGCGGTCTTTACTGATCGGTCGCGTCCAGAAAAAGGCGCAAAAGGTCGGCTTCCGGGTCGTTTTCGATGGCACCGCCGGATCGCCAGCAGATGGACAAGGCGCATTTGGCGGTTGCCCATTGGGCCAGCCGTTTTTCTGAAACCTTCATGGCTTCGGAATAGAGCGACAGGCAGGTTTCGATCTGCCGGGGATTGCGCACCAAATCGGTCATGCCTTTTGGGTGCCGCAGTGCATTTGCCAGCTCAAAGGCCGGATCACCTGCATATCCTTTGGCATCGAAAACCCGCGGGCCATTGTGGGTTAGAATAATGTTGTCCGGGTGAAGATCCCCGTGCAGGGGCACCGGAGTGGGCTGTCTCGGTAACCAGTTCCGGCTGATGCAATTCCCATCGGTCCAGAAACTCTTTGAATGGGCCTTGCATTCACGCCCAGCCCGTCTTGTGGTGCCTCGCACCTCTTGCTATCACGCAGGCCTGATTGAGCAAGTTGGGACAAGACCATGCGCGCCGAAACCCAGAACACTGTGGCGGAAATCGAAAAGTCGCTGGAGCTGCTGGCGCAGCGCATGGACTATGAGACCGCGCCGCATCGCCTTGAGGAATTCAATGCGCGCGTCGAAGATCCCAACCTGTGGGACAATCCCGAAAAGGCGCAGAAACTGATGCGCGAACGGCAGATGCTGGTCGACGCGATCGAAACCTACGAGTCCATCAAAACCGATCTCAGCGACAATATCGAGCTGATTGAGCTGGGCGAGATGGAGGAAGACCAAGAAGTCGTTCAGGATGCCGAAGCCGCGATCAGGACGCTAAAAACCAAGGCCGCGAAGAAAGAGCTTGAGGCGTTGCTGGACGGTGAGGCCGACAGCAACGACACCTTCCTCGAAATCAATTCGGGCGCGGGCGGAACCGAAAGCTGTGACTGGGCGTCGATGTTGGCGCGGATGTACGTGCGCTGGGCCGAAAAAAAAGGCTATACGGTCGAGCTTCAGTCCGAAACCCCGGGCGAAGAGGCAGGGATCAAATCCGCTGCGTACAAGATTTCGGGGCACAACGCTTATGGCTGGCTGAAATCCGAAAGCGGCGTGCACCGGCTGGTGCGGATTTCGCCTTTTGACTCGGCGGCCAAGCGGCACACCTCGTTCTGTTCGGTCTGGGTCTATCCCGTGGTCGACGACAATATCGAGATCGAGGTGAACCCCGCCGATATCCGCATCGACACCTACCGGTCATCGGGTGCCGGTGGTCAGCACGTGAACACCACGGACTCGGCTGTTCGGATCACGCACATCCCGACCGGGATTGTTGTAACCAGCTCGGAAAAGTCGCAGCACCAGAACCGCGATATTGCCATGAAAGCCCTGAAATCGCGCCTGTACCAGCAGGAACTGGACCGCCGGAACGCCGACATCAACGCGGCACATGAGGCCAAGGGTGATGCGGGCTGGGGCAACCAGATCCGGTCATATGTTTTGCAGCCCTACCAGATGGTCAAAGACCTGCGGACAAATTACGAGACCTCGGATACCAAGGGTGTTCTGGACGGCGATCTGGACGGCTTCATGGCGGCCACACTGGCCATGAACGTGGCGGGCAAGAGCCGCTCCGAGGCCCAGGGCGACAGCTGAGGTGAAGCGTAACAGCCCTTTCCTGAACGTTCTGAAAGGGCATTGGCAGCTTATCCTCATCACGGCCCTGGTGTTTCTGCTTTGGAATACACCGGTTGCGGTTCCACTGAAGATACTGGTCGTCTTTCTGCATGAGTTGTCTCATGCGGTGACGATCCTGATGACGGGCGGCTCGGTCGAGAGCTTTTCGATCTCACCACAACAGGGCGGCGTTGTCGTCGGCCGGGGCGGCAATCGCTTCCTCAGCCTGTCTGCCGGGTATCTTGGTTCCCTCGCGCTGGGCATGGCCCTTTTGATCCTTGCCTTGCGAACACGGGCCGACCGCGCCGTTCTGGCGGGTTTTGGCGGCGTCATGTGTCTGGTGGCGGTGCTGTATATCCGCGACCCGTTCGCCCTTGTTTTCAGCATCGGAACCGGGGCTGCGATGATTGCTGCGGCGTGGTATCTGCGCCCGGATGTAAGCGATCTGGTGCTGCGCGTGATCGGATTGACCAGCATGATCTATGTCCCTTTCGACATCTTCGATGACACGATCCGACGGTCCGGCGCGCGGTCGGATGCATTCATGCTGGCCGAGGAATTCGGTGGCTCTGCCATGTTGTGGGGCGGGATCTGGCTGGTGCTCAGCTGCATCGTGATCGTTCTTTGCCTGCGCTACTGGCTTGGGGCTGACAGCAACCTGCATTTTAGCAGATCAGCGCGCTGACATTGCCGTCTGAGACTTCACTGAAAAGATACATTTAAACAGTGGGTTTAAATGATCCGAGCTGCCCGCTAGGCTGCCGGAAACGACAATGGATTGGCGCGTCATGGACCTGACCCGGATATCGGCTACAGACCTTTTGAAACAGTTGGCCAACCGGCAGGTTTCAGCCTCGGACGTGATGCAGGCCACGCTGGATCGCATCGCCAAGGTCAATGGTGATGTGAATGCCATCGTCGCATTAAGGGATTCAGATGGTTTGATGGCCGAGGCGAAGGCCTGTGACGACGGCCCGATCACCGGCCCGCTGCACGGTCTTCCAATCGCAGTCAAGGATCTTGTGAACGTGGCGGGTGTCGTCTCGTCGCAAGGATCACCTGTTTTTCAAGACCACGTGCCAGCCAGCGACGATCTGATCGCCGCGCGGATGCGGCAAGCCGGTGCCATCCTGATCGGAAAGACCAATACGCCGGAATTTGGGCTGGGATCGCACACGTTCAATCCGGTCTATGGGGCAACGTGCAACCCTTATGATGCCAATCGTACCTGCGGTGGCTCATCCGGCGGGGCGGCGGTTGCCTTGGCGACGGGCATGGTTGCTTTGGCCGATGGCTCAGACATGATGGGCAGCTTGCGCAACCCTGCTGCCTGGAACAACGTTTATGGCTTTCGGCCAAGCTGGGGCAGGGTGCCTTCCGATCCCGTGGGGGACAGCTTTTTGCATCAGTTGTCGACACTGGGCCCCATGGCGCGCTGCCCCGAAGATCTGGGTGTTCTGCTTGATGTCATCTCGGGTCCGGACCCGCGCTTGCCGCTGGCCGTTGAAAGTGCGCCGGTGTCGCCAGTGACCGCCGCAGAGCTGCAAGGGCTGCGGATCGGGTGGCTTGGCGACTGGGGCGGCGCTTTTCCGACCGATCCCGGTATTCTTGACATCTGCAAAGACGCGATGGGCGTGTTCGAAACGCGTGGCGCGCGGGTTGAGGACATCGCCCCGCCTTTCGATGCCGAAAAACTCTGGATCAGCTGGATCACCTTGCGGTCGTTCAGCGTGGCCGCCGGGCTGGAACCCTTGGCATCGCAAAAGGAAGACTTGAAAGACACGGCACAATGGGAACTGGATCGGGGTCTGGCACTGAGTGCAATGGAGGTGCACCACGCCAGTGTCATCCGCTCGGAATGGTTCCGCTGCGCAGCGAAGCTGTTCGAACAGTTTGACGCGTTGGTTCTGCCGTCTGCTCAGATCTGGCCGTTTTCGGTTGATTTGTCTTACCCGACAGAGATCGCGGGCCGGGCCATGGATACCTATCACCGATGGATGCATGTCACGATACCGGTCAGCCTGATCGGCCTGCCATGCCTTGCTGCGACCGCGGGGTTTGGCACGCAGGGGCTGCCGATGGGGTTTCAATTGTTCGGGCCCAAAGGATCGGACCGGAAACTGTTGTCAGTCGGAGCGGCTTACCACGCCGAAACCAATTGGCCAAACAAGAGGCCGGCGATGCCATAACGCCGGTCAGGGAGGAGGAAGACAACATGGAAAAACCCTTTGGTGTTCCGGATATGCGACCGGTCGATACCGCCATGCTGCGTACTGCATTGCAGCGCGCCTGGGCCGACTTTCGCCGCGCACCGCTGTTCGGCCTGATTTTTGCGGGGTTTTACGTACTTTCCGGGTGGGCGATGGCGTGGGTGACAATTCAAACCGGAACAACCTTCTGGCTGGTGCTGGCGGCCATCGGGTTTCCGCTGATCGGTCCGTTCGCCGCTGTTGGTCTGTACGAGGTATCGCACAGGCTGGAACAAGGAGAGCCGCTCGATTTTGGCGCGATCTTCGGGGTCGTGATGCAGCAAAGCCGCAGACAATTGCCCTCGATCTGCGCGATCATAGTTGTCGTGTTTCTTTTCTGGTTTTTTCTGGGGCACATGATCTTTGCCCTGTTCATGGGGTTGGCGACGATGACCAACGTGTCGACCTCGCTTGAGGTGTTTCTGACATTGAATGGCCTGACAATGCTGGCCGTCGGCACGGCCGTCGGGGCGGTTTTTGCAACCATTCTGTACATGATCACCGTTCTGTCGATCCCTCTGCTGCTGGACCGCGAGCTGGATTTTGTAACGGCCATGATCACCAGCTTTACCTACGTGTCAGAGAACTTTCCGGTGATGCTGGCCTGGGGTGCCTTCATCGCGGTGCTGACATTTCTGGCGATGGTGCCCTGGTTTCTGGGGTTGCTGGTGGTTCTGCCGTTGCTGGGACATGCCAGTTGGCATCTTTACCGGCAGATCACGCAGAACGATGAAGAGGAAACACCAACCTGAGACGGAAGGTTACAGGTTCTGAGCCACGTTGTTCGTCGACAAGCGCGCAGCAGCAAAAATGGCCGTCGAGTCGTGCCCAAGGTATTTCAGCACAACGGGTTCGGGCGTTGTCGCATTTGTCGGGCTGATGACCGACCCACGCCAATGAACTGCCGTTCCCGTAGGGTCCGGAGAGATCAGATAGACCCGGCTGTTCTGACCTTCCCGCTGGGAGGTCAGCATATAGACAGTGTCACCGCTTGAGGCTGCTATCCCCTGTATTTCCCGCGCTTTCGGTGTTGCCTCGGGCATTGCCGCGCGCGACACGTAGCCACGGATCAACGTACATTGGGCCAAGGGTCGGGCGTGCAGCAGGGTCATCCGGTGTTCAGCCGAAAGGCTTTCGATTACCGCGTAGAACCCGGGTGAAAACGGGGATTTCTCGATCGCATCCGCACCAGAACCCAAAAACTCTGTCAGGGCCGGAGTTGCGGGGTGTTCTTCGATCTTTTCGATCTCGTCCAGCGGTTTCAGAAGAATGCGGGCATCCACATCGAAGAACCGGCATATACGGTCCAGCACATCCGGTCTGGGAACGCTTTCACCGGAAAGATATCTGTTGAACTGGGTACGGTTTACGCCAAGTTGGCGGCACAGCGCCGAGACCGAGCGATATCGCTTTGCCAATTGCCGAAGGTTCGCACCAAACATTGCGCGAATCTCGGCTGGACTACGAATATCGTCAGTCATGGGTGTCCACGTCTTGCTAAGTTTCCGGAAGAAACCGACAACGCACCGACGCCGAAGCCCGGTGCATATTCAAAAATCGTACAGAATGACCCCAAGCAACGTATCCCCACGTCGCGTTGCGGCGACAAGGCTAACGTTCTCATGTGTAAAGGCAATAGGCTTTATCTGAAAATGCCTGATCTTTTTCCGGAAAAGCCGACCCTATGGCAATTTTAGCGCATTCAGATCGCCAGAGTTGAATTGCAAATCGCCGGCCACCTTAAAAAGTGTTCCCGCCTTGGCTGCAAGACAAGTGCCAAGGCGGGACAGGTTGGTCAATCGCCGCGCAGCAGGGCCGCCACGCCGGTACGCGCGATTTCCATCAGGCCCAGCGGGCGCATCAGGTCAGCAAAAGCGTCGATCTTGTCGGGCGCACCGGTGATTTCGAAGATGAAGGAGTTCAGGGTGCTGTCAACCACATTGGCGCGGAAGATATCGGCCAGACGCAGGGCTTCGACCCGCTTGTCGCCTTCGCCGACGACTTTGATAATGGCCAGTTCGCGTTCAACCGAAGGACCTTCGACCGTCAGGTCATGCACGTCATGGACAGTCACGATCCGGCCCAGCTGCGCCTTGATCTGTTCGATCACCTGCGGTGTGCCTGTGGTGACAATGGTGATGCGGCTCAGGTGTCCTGTGTGATCTACCTCGGCTACGGTAAGGCTTTCGATGTTATAGCCGCGCCCCGAGAACAGTCCGATCACACGGGCCAGGACACCGGGCTCGTTCTCGACCAGCACGGCAATGGTATGGCGTTCCTGCACGTCCGAGAAGGTAGGTCGTAGGTTGTAGGCCGAATGGCGGGTAGCGCCTTTTTTGATATGTAGGGCAGACATTTATGTCCCTTTCATCATCCTTGACAGGTTGAGCGCAGCGCGGCGCTCAACCAAATCCGTCGAATTTTGTTAAACCAGAACCGAGCCTTTGCTGTCGATCACGCCCTGCGTTTCCGCCTCGCCCAACAGCATCTCGTTATGGGCTTTGCCCGACGGGATCATGGGGAAGCAGTTTTCGTGCTTTTCCACCAGACAGTCAAAGATCACCGGACCGTCATAGTTGATCATTTCCATGATCGCGTCGTCCAGATCGGCGGGGTCGGAACACAGGATACCTTTGGCGCCGAACGCCTCGGCGAGTTTCACGAAATCGGGCAGGGCTTCGGACCAGCTGTGCGAATACCGCTCGCCATGCAGCAGTTCCTGCCACTGGCGGACCATGCCAAGGCGTTCGTTGTTCAGGATGAACTGCTTGACCGGCAGGCGGTACTGAACGGCGGTGCCCATTTCCTGCATGTTCATCAGCCATGATGCTTCACCGGCGACGTTGATCACCAGCGCGTCCGGATGTGCCATCTGCACACCGATGGAGGCGGGGAAGCCATAGCCCATCGTGCCCAACCCGCCCGATGTCATCCAGCGGTTGGGGTCTTCGAACCCAAGGTACTGCGCCGCCCACATCTGATGCTGACCCACCTCGGTGGTGATGTAGCGATCATGCTTTTTTGTCAGTTCTTCAAGCCGTTGCAGAGCGTATTGCGGTTTGATCGACTTTTCGCTGTTGGTGAAGGCCAGGCAGTTGATCTTGCGCCATTCGGCGATCTGCGCCTGCCATTTCTTGACGGCTGCCGCATCCGTCTTGCGCCCGCGTGACTTCCACACCTTCAGAATGTCTTCCAGTACATGCGCCACGTCGCCGACAATCGGGATGTCAACGCGGATGACCTTGTTGATCGAAGACGGATCAATGTCGATATGGGCTTTCTTCGACTTTGGAGAGAACGCGTCGATGCGCCCCGTGATCCGGTCGTCGAACCGTGCACCGATGTTGATCATCAGGTCACAGCCATGCATCGCAAGGTTCGCCTCGTAAAGGCCGTGCATCCCCAGCATACCCAACCAGTTTTCGCCCGATGCCGGATAGGCACCCAGACCCATCAGGGTAGATGTGATCGGGAAGCCGGTGGAATCCACCAATTCGCGCAGCAACTGGCTGGCTGCGGGGCCAGAGTTGATGACGCCACCACCCGTATAGAAAACCGGCTTCTTGGCTTTTTCAATGGCTGCAACAAGCTCGTTGATTTCCTCCAAATCGCCTTTCAGCACAGGCTGGTAGTGCGAGGTCGAAGGTTTCGGACTGTTGTATTCACCCGTGGCAAACTGAACATCCTTGGGAATGTCGATCAGTACCGGTCCGGGACGGCCCGACTTGGCCACATGGAAAGCCTCGTGCAACGTTTCGGCCAGCGAATTCGTGTCCTTTACCAGCCAGTTATGTTTGGTGCAGGGGCGGGTGATACCAACGGTGTCGGCCTCTTGAAAGGCATCCGATCCGATCATGAAGGTCGGGACTTGCCCGGTCAGAACAACGATGGGGATCGAATCCAGCAACGCATCGGTCAGACCGGTGACTGCATTGGTGGCACCGGGGCCGGACGTGACAAGCGCAACGC
This sequence comes from Ruegeria sp. HKCCE3926, assembly GCF_017872515.1. NCBI lineage: Bacteria > Pseudomonadati > Pseudomonadota > Alphaproteobacteria > Rhodobacterales > Roseobacteraceae > Ruegeria > Ruegeria sp. HKCCE3926. The sequence goes on from NZ_JAEDOU010000001.1 coordinate 690,079, forward strand.
CCGGTTTTCCCGTCGATCGGGCATAACCTTCGGCCGCGTGGATCGCGCCCTGTTCGTGACGCACCAGAATGTGGCGAATGTCGTTTTGCAGAAAGATCTCATCATAGATCGGTAGCACGGCGCCACCGGGGTATCCGAATACCGTGTCCACGCCCTGATCCTTGAGGGCCTGAACCACCATCTTTGCGCCGGTCATCTCACGTGTCATCTGCTTTGCTCCGTTCGCGACATGTGTCTTGCGTTCGACAAAAAAAAGCCCCCGATTTTTCGGAGGCGCATGGGTTCGATTATGGTTTACCGTTACCGGCCCATGCGCGTGGTTCCTACGATTACGACTAGCGTTCTCATCGCCAGAGGCTCCTTTTTGCTTGGGGGCGACATTATGGTCGGGGGGAAGGGGCGTCAACAGACAATTGCACCAATTTTCTATCTCAGCGGCGGTATTTTGCGACATTTTATTGCGCAGATTGCCGCATGTCGGGAATTTCCGGGAATTCGACGTGAAAATTGGCCGTTTTGTGTGCGGATAAGGCGGTCTGAAAGCGTCAGGCCGATGTCCGAAACGGGCATGATCATTACTTTTTTCTGCGCCACGCTGAACGTGCAGGGGGCAAAACCCGGAGGCTTGAAATGTTGCAGGACCTGGTTGATCTTGGCCGCTATCCAATCGATCGTCCGGATTCACCGGCTTATGATCAGCTGATCGAGGATTTGAGACGCGAGTTGGAACAGGATGGATGTGCTATTCTGCCGGGTTTCGTGCACGAGGCAGGGGTCAAACTTCTGGTGCAAGAAGCCGAGGGGGTGGCGCCCAAGGCGCACCGGTCCTTCAACAGAACCAACGCCTATTTCACGAAGGACGACCCAAGGCTTGGCATCGCCCATCCGATCCGCCGGTTCTATGATCGTTCGAACGCCTTTGTTCCGGCCGACAATCTTGCGAAATCCGGCCCGCTGCGGCGCATTTACGAGTTCGACGGCTTTCTTCCCTTTGTCCGCGATGCCCTGAATGAACCCGAAGACCGCTTTTTTCGCTACGATGACCCATTGGCGGACGTGATCATCAATGTCGTGGAAGAAGGGCAGGGCTTTCCCTGGCATTTCGACACCAACAACTACACCGTGACGCTGGCCATCCAGAACGGTGAGACGGGCGGCGCGTTCGAGTACGCGCCCAATCTGCGGACGGCGGAAAATGAAAACTTTGATCTGGTAGCCTCGGTTCTCGATGGGAACATGGGGCGGGTTCGCCGACTGGAACTGCAGCCGGGGGATTTGCAGATCTTCAAGGGCCGGTATTCACTGCACCGGGTTGCTCCGGTCAGCGGCATGTGCCGTCGTTATGTCGGCATATTTTCCTTTGTCGAGGCTGAAGGCATGTGTGGCGGTGTGGAACGGACGCAGCAATTGTATGGCCGCGTTTTGCCGCATCACTACAAGCGCGCGGGGCTGCGAAAGGATCAATTGCTGGATTGAGTGGTCAACCTCGGTACAATGCATCTGTTTCCTGTCCGGAGAGTCAGATGCCCAAGATTTTGCAGCTTACACCATTTGTGTTGTGCTCGTCCCTGAAGGACCAGATCGACTTCTATTGTGATCGCCTTGGGTTCACCTGTGGGTTCACGCAAGACAATTATGCCTTTTTGAAACGTGGTCCTGTTGCGATCCGCCTTTTGGAGTGCCCGCCGCGGGATGACGGCAAGCCATTGGGTGATGAACACTCCTTCTATATCGATGTTGAAGATATTGATGGGCTTTATGACAGCCTGCGTGACCGATTGGCCGATCTGCCCGAAGGCCGTGTCAGGCCGCCGTTCAATCAGCCCTATAATCAGCGTGAATTCCACGTTCTGGACGAAGACGGGACACTGGTTTTTTTCGGAGAAGGTCTTTGACCCGGCGGGTACCGCTCCCGCCCATCGTCAACACGCCTGCGGCGTGTATCCTCTGGTTGGGCCGGGCAGCGCTGCGCGCTGCGGGCGCGTGCAGATCAGAATCCGACGCCGGTCCCTTGCAGTACGCCATGTTCCAAAGCGTAGCGTGTCAGCCCGGCGGTTGAGGATATGCCGAGTTTGCGCTTTATATTCTTGCGGTGCGTTTCGACCGTCCGCACGGAAATATCCAGCGTTTGCGCAACTTCCTTGTTGGATTTGCCCTGCGCCAGTTCAAGCAGAATGGTCTGTTCACGTCCGGTCAGCGCTTCGCGCACGTTGTCGCCCTTGGGCTTGAGCGATCCGCTGGCGCCGGTGCACAGATACCGTTCACCCCGCATCACCGCATCAATGGCCTGCTTGATCTCTTCAGTGGGAACGTCCTTGAGCACGTAACCTTTGGCACCGTGGCTGAGCGCGGTCGAGATATATTCCGGGCTGTCATGCATCGACAGGATCAGGATGCGCGTTTCCGGCAATCGTTCCAGGATGATTTCCGTGGCGCTGAGACCGCCGAGGCCGGGCATGTTCAGATCCATCAGGATCACATCCGGGGCAAGGTCAACAGCCTGATCCACTGCCGCCTGTCCGCTGCCAAGCGTACCGACAACTTGGATCTCATCATAGCTTTCGAGGATGGACTGGATGCCCTCGGCCACCATTGGATGGTCGTCGACGATAAGAACTCGGATGCTTTCGGCGCTCATGTGCCGGCCTTTCGGTTCGGAGTTGCGTCTTCCTGCGGCGGCAGAAGGTGGCTCAGCGGCAGACTGACTTCGATGACAGTGCCGCCACGCGGTCCGCGTGATGACAGAATGCGCAGGGACCCGTCAAGCTGTTCGATGCGTTCTTGCATGTTGCGCAACCCGATCCCGGTGCTGGGGGTGCTGGGATCGGTCCGCATGCCCCGGCCATTGTCCGTGATCCGCATGGTTGCACCTTTCTTGTGCCCGCGCAGGTCTATCGTAACATGCGTGGCGCCAGAGTGGCGCTCGATATTGGTCAGCGCCTCTTGCGCGATGCGATACAGGGCAATCTTGCTGTCCTGATCCAGCCGGTTGCGGAACACCACGGTCGAGAATTCCGTCTCGATCCCGGTGCGGTCCCGGAAATCGTCGGTCAGAGCTTTCAGCGCTGGCCCAAGACCCAGATCGTCCAGCACGCCGGGACGCAGGTCGCGACTGATGCGGCGGACCTCGGTGATGGCGGTGCCAAGATGGTCAATCCCTTTGTCCAGCGGATCGCGTGCGCCCGCGTCATCGCCGCGGGACAGGCGGCGCCGCGCGTTGTCCAGCGCATAGCGTACACCGACCAGTATCTGGCTGATGCCGTCATGCAGTTCGCGGGCAACGCGGCCACGTTCCTCTTCCTGGGCATCGAAGACGCGCTGGGTCAGTTCCTTCAGCTTGGCGTCTGCAAGTCTGCGCTCGCGGATGTTCAGCAACATGCCGGATGCAAAGACGATGAGCACCGCCGCCACAACGATCGCGCCGATATACATGAAGGTGCGCTGAACGCGGGCCTCGACCTCGGCCCTGGCGTTGGCGACCGTTGCAACGATGTCGTCGATGAAGACCCCGGTTCCCACGACCCAGCGCCAGTCCTGAAGCCCGACGACATAGGCGATCATCTGTGCTTCCTCTCCGGTCGAGGGCTTTTGCCACATGAAGCTGTGCCAACCGGCCCCCTGGCGGGCGAGGCGGATAAACTCGTCAACGATCGGAGTGCCGTCGCTGTCCGTCAGCCCTTCCCAGTTTCGGTTGATGAACTGCGTCTGGCGGGGGCTGACCAGGTTGTTGCCGTCATAATCGTAGACAAAGAAGAACCCATCCTGGCCATAGATCATTGCCGACAGGATTTGGGACACGAGGTTTTTCGCGACCTCATCATCAGGCTCGGCCCGGCCGTAGATATAGGCGAACCCGTTGCGCGCCTGTGTTACGTAGTTGCGCAACTCTTCCTTCTTGGCTTCGACCAGGCTGCGTTCCAGCGCTTCGATCTCACGCTCGGCGGTCGCGCGGGCCTCGTATGCCACAAGCACGGCAATTGCCGCCACGGCCACGACCAGCGGGATTGCCGCAACCAGTGACAATTTCTGCGCATAGGTCAGCGAGACCAGATGTCGGAGTCTTTGCATGGACGAATCGATACGCAAGCGGCGGCGAAAATGCAAAAAGATTGGGCTTTGTCCGGCAAATACGATGATGATCATCTTAACTGCTGGGCTTCACCGCCCGATTTCTGGTCGAAAAAAGCAAAGAAATCGATTCTCTACGCAGTAGTAGGTATTCCCTTTCACTTCGGCCACATTAGGCTGACGCGCACTGAATGCGACAGGTCCGGTTCTGCCGGACCGTGACTATGAAGGGGAGGAACACTCATATGGATCGTCGTTCATTTCTGAAAAAATCCGCGCTGGGCGGTTCGGCTGCTGCTGCAACTGCTCTGGCAGCACCGGCTTATGCGCAGGGACAGCGTACTCTGACCATGGTGACCTCGTGGGGTCGTGGTCTGGCGGGCGTGTTTGACAGCGCGCAGCGTTGTGCCGACAGCATCAACGCCATGTCGGATGGCAGCCTGAATGTTGAAATCAAGGCAGCGGGCGAGCTGGTTGGCGCCTTCGAAGTATTTGACGCGGTGTCGTCGGGTCAGGCCGACATGTACCATGCCGCTGACTATTACTTTGTGGGTCAGCACCCGGGTTATGCGTTCTTCACGGCCGTTCCTTTCGGCATGACGGCGCAGGAACTGGTGAACTGGTACTATCATGACGGCGGTATGGAGCTGCATGACGAGCTGGGCGAAATCTTTGGCCTGAAGTCCTTCCTGGCCGGCAACACCGGTGCGCAGGCGGGTGGCTGGTACTCGAAAGAGATCAACAGCCCCGAAGACTTCAACGGTCTGAAGTTCCGTATGCCGGGTCTGGGCGGCAAGGCACTGGGTAAACTGGGCGCATCGGTCCAGAACATTCCGGGCTCGGAAGTGTATCAGGCGCTGTCGTCCGGCGCGATCGACGGTACCGAGTGGATCGGTCCATGGGCCGACGAAAAGGCCGGCTTCCAGGAAATCACCAAGACCTACTACACTGCGGGCTTCCACGAGCCGGGCGCAGGTCTGTCGCTGGCAACCAACCGCGACGTGTTCAATGAACTGACCCCGGCACAGCAGAAGATCATCGAGATCGCTGCCGCCGAAGCGCACCAGTGGAACCTGGCACAGTTCCTGGCCAACAACGGCGCAGCGCTGCAGCGTCTGCAGGCGGGTGGCGTCAAGGTCCTGGAATTCCCGGACAGTGTCTGGGACGCGTTTGGTCAGGCCAGCCAGGAAGTTCTGGACGAGAACATGGGCGATGAGCTGTTCAAGAAGATCCACGACAGCGCGATGACGTCGATGGCAGCATCGTCTGCTTGGAACAACCTGTCATCGGGTGTTTACACCGCTCAGCGCGACCGTGTTCGCGGCTAAGCCATTCTGATCCAAGAAAAACCGGTTCCCCCGCGGCGCGGGGGAGCCTTTCCCGTTGCGCTAAGGGGTTTGGGCAAGCAACAATAATCCCATGCACAACTGAGACGACCTGGGGACAACATGCAGGACGAAAACGGTATCTCGTTCTTCGGCGCCCTGTGGAATGGACTGGTCTGGTTCATTCAGAACATTGCCGAAGCCTTCTATAATTTCGGATACGCCATCACGCATCCGCAACTCTGGCTGGACTGGTCCGACAAGGCGTCGATCATGCGCTTTGTCTATTACGGCGGTTCGGTCGAGTTCTTCTTTGTGGTGTTCACGTTCTTTCTGGTTCTGACGGCCATCGGGCTGTACTACCGGAACTTCATGTGGGCCATCGTGCGGGGCCTTGAGGGGTTCGCCAATACCACCGGGCGTTTCTTTGCCTGGGCGGGCCTTTTGATGGTGATCCAGCAGATCGTGATCGTTTTCATGCAGCGGGTATTTACCAGACCCGATATGTCCTTTGGTTTGGGTATCCCGTTCCAGATGGATATCAGTTGGTTCGCGGAAGAACTGAAGCTGTATAATGCGATGGTTGTCTGCCTGTGCTGTACCTACACATTCGTGCAGGGTGGGCATGTGCGCGTTGACCTCATTTATGCCGGCATCAGCCACCGTGCCAAACGGGTGGTTGATATGTGCGGTGCGGTTTTGTTCATGATGCCCATGGCGGTGCTGACCTGGATGTATGGCTGGTACTTCATGTGGCGGCACCTGATCGTGCCGAAGCCTTCGGCCAGTGACACGCTGGACCGACTGGTGGCCAAGTCCCGCGCCCTGCGCTGGAACGTGGAAACCATCGGGTTCAGCCCAAACGGGTTCAACGGATACTTCCTGTTCAAGATCTTGCTGGTGGCTTTTGCCGCGATGGTGTTCTTGCACGCAATCGCATTCCTGTACCGCTCGTATCTTGAGTATGTGGAAGGGCCGGAAAGCACTGGAAAATACCTCGACAAGGACAGCCTTGGTGAGGGCGAAGAAGCCTATGAAGGCGCGCATTAAGGACGGAGACCAAGACAATGCTATTCGGACTTGATGGCGTCGAGATAGGCCTCATTATCGTATTCTTCTGCCTCTTTGGGGGCATCCTTTCCGGCTTCCCGGTGGCCTTTGCCATCGGTGGCGCCGGGGTGATTTCCTTCGGGATCATTGCCGCACTGGACAGCGCAGGGCTGTTGGTCCACCAGGCAATCGACACAGGCTCACAAGCTTATCGGGATCTGGTGAATTCCGGGGTCAAAGCGGATGTCATTTCCGTGTTCCGATACCCGGAGTTACCGAGGATCGCCGAGCCGGTTTTTGTGCAAGGTTGGGAAACCGCGCTGGACCGCAACGTGTCGTTCATCGTCAATCGCATGAACGAACGGGTTCTGGCCGGTCAGTCCATCGAGACATTGCTGGCCGTGCTGATGTTCGTTCTGATGGGTATCACGCTGGAGCGTTCAAAAATCGCGAACGACCTGCTGACGACGATGGCGCGCGTCTTTGGACCGCTGCCGGGTGGTCTGGCCGTGTCCATCGTGGTTGTGGGGGCATTTCTTGCGGCCTCTACCGGCATCGTTGGCGCGACCGTGGTGACCATGGGCCTGCTGGCGCTGCCAACCATGTTGCGGAACAATTATTCGCCGGAACTCGCAACGGGTGTGATCGCGGCCTCGGGTACGCTGGGGCAGATTATTCCGCCCTCGATCGTGATCGTTCTGCTTGGCACATTGGCGGGCGATCTGTATTCGACAGCGCAGGAGACGCGGGCCGTTGAGGCGGGATGTACCGATGCGTTGACCTATCTGGGGGAACCCGCGGTTGTCTCGGTCGGAACCTTGTTCCAGGCGGCTCTTTTGCCGGGGATCCTTCTGGCTTTGCTTTATGCGTTGTATGCGTTTGGTTATGCATTGCTGAATCCCCATAAGGCACCTGCCGTGGCGCTGTCAGGCGGGTCGGGTGAGCCGATCACCCGGTCCGAAGGTCTGACTTGGCTGCTGGGGGCACCGGTTGCGCTGATTGTCGGCACCGTGTTGCTGGGCAATGTCGGCCTGATCGGCAGCCAGAACATTTCGGTCTCGGCTTTCTCGGACATCGGACAGGGCGCATCGTTGCGAACCAACGTGTCGGAAGAATGCAAGGTATCGATGATCGATCTTCATGGTCAGGCCGCCTGGGATCAGGCCGTCGCCGAGCAGGACGCCATTGACGCCGCTGGCGGTGCAGCTGAGTCTCAGCGCCTGACAGAAGAAGAACTGGCCGCCGCACAACAGGAAATGATTGCATCAGCCGCACCAATTGGAACGGGTGTCGCGATCACGGTCGTGCTGTTGGGCCTTACTCTGGTTCTGGGTCGTGGCATCGCCCCCTCGCGTACGCCACAGCCGCTTATCGTTGGTGCGATTGGTCTGCTTCTTATGGTGTTGGTCGATATCTTGCTGATTTCGCCCACGACATCTTCGGGGGCGACGTTCCTGTTGCTCGCGTTGCCATTTGCGCTGGCCATGTATGGTTGCAAGGAAGCCGCAGCGCGATGTGCGACCAATGACCTGATCCGGGTGGTTTTCCCGCCACTGGTTCTGATCATCGCTGTTCTGGGGTCGATCCTGGGGGGAGTGACCAACCCGACGCCGGCGGCGGCGCTGGGTGCGGGTGGCGCGATCATGCTGGCGGCCTATCGCAAGCTGCAGGATCAGGGGCGATCGGGCAAGGTGATCATCTGGTCGACCTTTGCCGTGATCATCGCCTTGCTGATGGGGGTGAACTTTGACCTGCGGGTCAATCAGGGCAATGTGACGTTGGAGACCTGGATCGCCTTCATCATCGCGTATGCGGCCTATCTGTACGCCTTGTTCGGGCTGCTGTTCGGGTGCTGGGTGCTGTACTCCAGCGGAGTTCTGACCCCGGTGGTGCGCGAGACGGCCAAGGTGACCTCGATGGTGTTTACCATCCTGATCGGATCCCAATTGCTGAACCTGGTGGTGATCTCGTTCGGAGGGGAGCACTATATCCAGCAATTCCTGAAGAGTTTTGACAACGAGTTCACGGTCTTCCTGATCGTGATGCTGGTTTTGTTCATACTGGGCTTCGTGCTGGATTTCCTCGAGATCATCTACATCGTGATCCCGATCGTTGGGCCGGTGATCTATGGCGGGTCGTTCGACCCGAAATGGGTGACGATCATGGTGGCGGTGAACCTGCAAACATCCTTCCTGACACCCCCGTTCGGGTTCGCGTTGTTCTACTTGCGAGGGGTTGCGCCGAAGGAAGTGACGACTGGCCATATCTATCGCGGGATCATTCCGTTTGTTCTGATCCAGGTGGTAGGGATCGCAATTCTGTGGTTCTTCCCGGCGATTGTCACGATCGTACCGGACCTGATCCCGAACTGATCCGGATCATCAAAATGCAAAAGGGGGCCCGAAGGCCCCCTTTTTTTTTTGTTTGTTGCTGAGAAGGGGCCAGCCCCTTCTTGCCCTGCTGCCAATTCATCCCCGGGATATTTTCGGCCAGATGAAGAAGCGGATCAGGTGAATTGGATCAGATCCCAGCGGTTGTCATAAGGATCGCACCAGACGGCGACTGTGCCATAGGTTTCGACGCGGGGGGGTTCTTCGAAATGGACCCCATTGGCACGCATCTGTGTGTAGTCGCGTTGGAAATCATCGGTTTGAAGGAAAAAGCCCACACGGCCGCCGGTCTGGTTGCCGATGGCGGCGCGTTGTTCGGGCCCGTCGGCTTTGGCCAGAAGAAGGGCGCCGCCGTCTGAACCCGGCGGTGTGATCAGGACCCAGCGTTTTCCGCCTCCGAGATCGATGTCCTTCAAGAGCTGGAAGCCAAGTCTTTCCGTATAAAACGCAAGTGCGTCATCGTAATCCGGCACCACGATGGTGACGGCGTGCAGCTTCTGTTTCATCGGATGGTCAGCCCTTGGTGGGGTGGCGGTCTGGAAGCTGGATATTGGCCACTTGCTCGGCAATCGGAGCGGTGGACAGGGGGTGCCGTGAGGAAGCGCAGAAGGTATCAGGATCTGTGATCTTTTGCCATTCGCCCTGAACATAGGCTTCAAGCCCGGAGAATTTTGCCTTGTAACCCATCTTGGGGCTGCCGGGGACCCAATAGCCCAGGTAGATATAGGGCAGGCCAGCTTCGCGCGCGATCTCGATGTGGTCCAGGATCATATAGGTGCCCAGAGAATTCTGAGGCAGGTTCGGATCGTAGAAAGAGTAGACCATGCTCAGCCCATCATCGAGCACGTCGGTCAGGCTGACAGCGATCAGGTCGCCGGTCTCAGGATCTGCATACTCCACCACTCGGCTTCGAATCGGGGTTTCTTCGATCATTGCCGCAAATTCGAACACGTCCATGTCGGCCATGCCGCCATCGGCGTGCCGGGTGTCAAGATAGCGGCGGAACAGCTCATACTGCTCGTCCGTGGCCCAGGGCGATGTGGCGCGGCGTTGCAGATATCCATTGCGTTTCACAGCGCGTTTCTGGCTTTTTGTCCGGCGGAAAGCCGAGACGTCGATCCGGGCGGACAGGCAGGCTGCGCAATCTGTGCAGGAAGGGCGGTAGAGCACATTCTGCGACCGGCGAAACCCCTGCTGCGACAGGGAATTGTTCAACTGTTCCGCACCTTCGCCCTGAAGCGCGGTGAACAGCTTACGCTCCATCCTGCCATCGAGATAGGGGCAGGGTTGCGGGGCCGTGACATAGAATTGTGGCGCAATTGGCAGCGTGTGTCGCATGAAGTTCCCAGATAGCCTCGGGAGGGATGATAGCAACCGTTCCCGAGGCCGCCAAGTGTTTCGCGCAACCGCGTGTCAGGCCCGTCGATTGATCATGACCGTGCCCAGAAAACTGTCGGTCAGACCCTGGCCGCGGGCGCTGGTCAACATCATGATCACCGAGATGATCTGGATCACCGCAAACGCCATGCTGACGAAATAGCCGGCAGTGTGGGCGATGGCCTTGCCCATATCCATTCGTTCTCCGAATGCGTCGCGCAATTCGATTCCCATGAACCGCATGCCCAGTGTGGCCGAGCCGTTGGTGATGGTTACTACGCGATAGACAAAGCTGATCACGGCATAAATCACTGCCAGAAAAAACAGACCGAGGCCTGCGCTCAACAGGATCGCCACCGTGCAGAGCAGCGAGATGAAGGCGATATCAAACAACCAAGCGACAAAGCGTTTGCTTGTCACCGAGCGGTAGAAATCAGGTTGGGTATCCGGGTCAGGCAGGTGGTTCATTCGTCAGGTCCGAAAAAATGGGTCAGGGTACCCTGTCCCGGATTGCCGGGACAGGGCAAGGTCAATCAGGCCGGCTTGGCATTTCCGTCGTCTTCATGGTTCTCGCGGGCGCGTTCGTCCATGAACTCGTCGAATTCGGCCTTGTCCTTGGCATCGCGCAGGCGGCGCAGGAACGCCTCGAAGTCCTGCTGTTCGCGTTCAAGGCGGGCCAGTGTATCTGCCTTGTAGGCGTCAAATGCGCTGTTGCCGGATGGTTTCATCGCGCTCATGTGGCTGTGCCAGGATTTGCGGCGGCTGCAGGATTTGCTGAACATGCGTTTGCTCCAGATCATGTAAGCCAGAAGGGCCAGGCCAACCGGCCAGAAGAAGATGAAACCAAGGACCATGGCGGCAATCCAGGCCCCTTTGCCTTTGTCATCCAGCCAGGCCTCGATTCGATAAAGCCATCCCGGATTCGCGGGGACGGCGGGGTCGGACAATGCGGTCATTTGAGCTCTCCAGGGTTGATGTAAACTCTTTTCACATTGATTAGATGGGGTCGTGGGCGGGGGTTGCAAGGGGGTAATGTAAAAAAGATTTACATTCAGCAATTCTGTTGACGGTGAGCGCCATCAGCCGCAGATTGCGGAAATGGATTTGACAGAACACAAAACGGCACCTGCGCTGGATGAAATTCTGAATTTGGAAAAGCAGGTCTGGATGGCGCTGGTCGAGGGCAACGCAAGCGCGGACCGGGCGTTGCTGAGCGCGGATTTTCTTGGGGTCTATCCGACGGGATTTGCCAATCGTGACGATCATGTCGGTCAATTTGCAGACGCACCGACGATGGCCGAGTTCGAACTGAGCGGCGAAAGACTGCGTGTTCTGACACCGGATATCGTCTTGCTGTCCTACAAGGCCGATTACCTGCGCCCGGGTGCGACAACGCGCGAGGCGATGCTGATTTCGTCGTTATGGGAACGCAGAGACGACGTTTGGGTCAACAGTTTCAGTCAGGACACGCCGGTTCAGAACACCTGATCAGAATGCCCCATTGACGATCACGCGCCGCGATGCGCAGTTTGCGCCCATGACAGACGTTTTAGCCATTTCACGACTTCCGCGCGCTTTCGATCCATCCCTGGGGGCCGAAGCGCGGGCCCTGATGCCTGATTTGCCGGCCGGGATGGCGGAATTGGTGGCGGGCACCGCCGGTTCCAGCCCCTATCTGAAAAGTCTGATCGAACAAGAGAAGGGTTGGCTGCCCGAGGCTCTGATGCACCCGGATCAGGCATTGGCTGACGTCATGGCTGCTGCGCGTGATCTGCCGCCGGATCAGTTGAAACCCGGATTGCGGCAGGCCAAGCGGCGAATGGCTCTGCTTACGGCGTTGGCCGATATTGCAGGTGCGTGGCCATTGGAGAAGGTCACGGCGGCCCTGACCGATTTCGGTGCGCTGGCCGCGGATGTTGCCGCCAAGGCCGAGATCGCGACACTGATCCGGCGCAAGAAGCTGCCGGGCATGACCGAGGATGATGTCGAAACCGCAGCCGGCCTGGTCATACTGGCGATGGGAAAGATGGGCGCGCATGAGCTGAACTACAGCTCGGATATCGATCTGATCGTCCTGTTTGATGAAACGCGCTTTGACCCCGATGACTTTTACGAGGCCCGGCAGGGCATGGTTCGGGCCACGCGCAACTTCTGTGCGACGTTGAGCGAGAAGACGGCGGATGGCTATGTGTTCCGAACGGATCTGAGGCTGCGCCCCGACCCGGCCGTGACACCGGTTTGCATGGCGATGGAGGCCGCCGAGCGGTATTACGAAAGCCTCGGTCGTACGTGGGAGCGCGCGGCTTACATCAAGGCGCGGCCCTGCGCCGGGGATCTGGATGCGGGGCAGCGTTTCCTTGACGGCTTGCGCCCCTTTGTCTGGCGCCGCCATCTGGACTTTGCTGCCATTCAGGATGCCCATGACATGCGCCTGCGCATCCGGGAAAACAAAGGGACGGGCGGGTCTTTGTCGATCCCCGGTCACGACATGAAACTGGGGCAGGGCGGTATCCGCGAGATCGAGTTTTTCACGCAAACCCGCCAATTGATCGCGGGCGGGCGGGACGCTGACCTGCGGGTACGAGGCACGGTTCCCGGGCTGGCGGCGCTGGCAGCAAAAGGCTGGGTGCCACAGGATGTGGCGGACAAGCTGACAGATCATTACCGCGCGCACCGCGAAGTCGAACATCGCATCCAGATGATTCATGATGCGCAGACCCACAAGGTGCCGAACTCACCCGACGGGATCGAACGCGTCGCCTGCCTGATGGGGATCAGCAGCGCCGAGTTGACGCAGGACCTGAAAAACCGCCTGACCGAAGTGCATGAGCTGACCGAAGGGTTCTTTGCCCCCGGACCTGGTGCGGCGCCCGCCCATGTACAGGATGTGGAGTTCGACAAGAACGTTCTGGCCCGATGGACGACATATCCGGCCCTCAGGTCCCAGCGCGGCGCGCGGATTTTCGAACGTCTGCGCCCCGAATTGCTGTCACGTCTGGCCAAAACCGCCAAGCCCGACGAAGCATTGATGGCTTTGGACGGGTTCCTGGCGGGCCTGCCCGCCGGGGTGCAGCTGTTTTCGCTGTTCGAGGCGAATCCGCAACTGATCGACTTGTTGATCGATATCGTCGGAACCTCGCATGCTCTGGCATCGCACCTGTCCCGCAACGCGTCGGTGTTCGATGCGGTGATCGGGGGCAGTTTCTTTGCGGATTGGCCCGGGCAAGAGGCGTTGCAAGCGGAATTGACGCAGGCTTTGTCGGAAGAAACGGATTATGAAACCCAGCTTGATCTTGCCCGACGCTGGTGCAAGGAATGGCATTTCCGGGTCGGCGTGCATCACCTGCGCGGCCTGATCGACGGGGTGCGGGCAGGTCGGCAATATGCCGATCTTGCGCAGTCGGTCATCGCGGCCATCCTGCCGCATGTCACCGAGAATTTCGCCCGCAAACACGGCGCTGCACCGGGGCGTGGCGCTGCCGTGCTTGGGATGGGGTCGCTGGGGGCAGGCCGGATAAACTCGCAATCCGATCTGGACATGATCGTCATCTACGATCCTTTGGATCAGGACATGTCTGACGGTCCGCGCCCTTTGGCCACGCGCACGTATTATGCGCGGTTCACGCAGGCCCTGATCACGGCATTGTCCGCTCCGATGTCGCAGGGACGCTTGTATGAGGTCGATATGCGATTGCGTCCCTCGGGCAATCAGGGGCCGGTCGCAACCAGTTGGGCCAGCTTTGTCAATTACCAGCGGAACGAAGCCTGGGTGTGGGAGCATCTGGCCCTGACACGCGCGCATGTTGTTGCCGGGGATGCCGGACTGGCCGAGGAAATCGAAGCCTTCCGCACCGAGTTTCTGTCGCACCCGCGAGAGCAGGGGAAGGTTCTGCGCGAAGTGGCCGAGATGCGGTCGCGCCTGGCGGCGGCCAAGGCGCCCGCCGGCATCTGGGACGCCAAGAACGGCCCCGGCCGGCTGATGGATATCGAATTGATGGCGGAAACCGGTGCTTTGCTGGCGGGGTCCGCGCAGCGCGATGTCGCGTCGGGTCTGGATGGCGCCGTCGCAGCCGGGTTGCTGGATGTCGCGCAGGCGCAATCTCTGAAAGACTGCTATGACCTATTTTGGTCGGTGCAATGCGCCGCGCGGTTGCTGTCGGGCAAGACAATCGAAGCCGACAAGATCGGCGAAGGCGGTACGGCATTTTTGTGCCGCGCCACCGGGTTCGAACAGGTCGAGGCTTTGCAGGCGGCATTGCAGGAATGTTACACGACCGCGGCCGATCTGATCGGCGGCGTGATCAAGGGGGAAGAAGATGGCGCGCAGCAGTGATCCCAACGACCACAAAGGTCTGATCCGGGAAGCCTATCGAATCGACGGCATCACCCTGCCAGAGTGTCGCAGCATTTTTTTGGACTGGGCGCTGAGCCTTCCCGCAGATCGCGACCAGAACACGGCGCTGGCCGAGCTGCACGCGGGCTATGCCGAGCAGAACCCCGATCATCCGATGACACAGGTTCTGACCGAAGGCCTTCAGACGGCAAAGGCCCCAAAACGCCGCGGCGGTTGGCGATCCCGTAACCGCTAGGGCTTTCCCACCGGCGCGTTCAGGACTATGAGGGCGCCATGACCCAATCTGCCGACCGTCCCCGTATCCGCCTGAAACCCAAAGCCAATGCGCGCGGCCTGCGCCATGGTTTCCCCTGGGTCTACGCCAATGACATCGTCACCGACCGCCGTACCCGAAAAATTCCGGCGGGCGCTCTGGCCGTGCTCGAAGATGACAAACGGGCGCCCGTCGCGCTGGTCGCGGTCAACCCCGCGTCCAAGATCATGTGCCGGGTTCTGGACCGTGATATCGACGCACAGCTTGACGCGACGTGGTTCGAGAGCCGTTTGCAGCGCGCCCTTGATCTGCGGGAAAGCCTGTTCGACGCCCCGTATTATCGCCTGATCCATGCCGAAGCGGATGGCTTCCCCGGCGTCATCATCGACCGCTTTGGCGAGGCCTGCGTCATTCAGCCGAACGCGGCCTGGGCCGAGGCGCGCCTGGATGTGCTGACCCAAGCTCTGGTCAAAGTCACTGGCGTGACCACGGTGCTGAAGAACGCCTCGGGCCGTACACGCGGGCTGGAGGGGTTGGACGACGTCAACCAGGTATTGCGCGGAACCGCGCCCGATGCGCCCCTGCCGGTACCGATGAATGGCGCCACCTACATGGCGGATCTGACAGGCGGTCAGAAGACCGGGCTGTTTTACGACCAGCGCCCCAACCACGCCTTTGCCGCGCGCCTGATTCATCCCGATGCGCAGGTGCTGGACGTGTTCAGCCATGTGGGCGGCTTCGGTCTGGCGATGCTTGCAGGCGGTGCGGGGCAGGCATTGTCCGTCGATGGCTCAGCCGCCGCGCTCGACCTGGCGAAAAAAGGGGCCGAGGCGTCGGGCCTTGCTGAAAAGTTCCAGACCCGACAGGGCGACGCGTTCGAGGTTCTGACTCAACTGGGCGAAGAAGGCGCGCGATTTGACGTGGTGATCTGCGATCCGCCCGCGTTTGCGCCGTCCAGGCAAGCGCTGGATGCGGGGCTGCGCGCCTATGAACGTATCGCACGACTGGCGGCGCCTCTGGTCAAACCCAGTGGTTATCTGGGGCTGTGTTCGTGTTCGCACGCGGCTGACCTGAGCCGGTTCCGCGATGCGTCCTCCCGTGGGATCGGGCGCGCCGGGCGTCAGGCGCAATTGATCCACACCGGGTTTGCGGGTCCCGATCACCCGCAACTGCCGCAACTGGCGGAAAGCGGCTACCTCAAAGCAGTGTTCTACCGCCTGTGAAGGCCGTTCTCGACACCTGCGTCATCTATCCCACGGTGATGCGCGAGATGCTGCTGGGCGCGGCCCGCCTTGGCCATTTCACTCCGATCTGGTCTGCCCGCATCCTCGAAGAATGGGCCCGCGCCGCGCGCAAGCTGGGCCCGACGGGCGAGGCGCAAGCCCGCGCCGAAATTGCCTTGGCGCAAGCGCAGTGGCCAAGGGCCGAACACGCGCCGGTCCCGGGGCTGGAGCAGCGCCTCTGGCTGCCCGACGCAGCCGATATCCACGTTCTGGCGACGGCCATCACCGCCTCGGCCGACGTCATCGTGACCGTCAACGCCAAGGATTTCCCCAGAAATATTTTGGCAGAGGAGGGGCTCGACCGCCGAGATCCCGACGGCTTGCTGCATGGTCTCTGGCTATCTGACCCTGACGGCCTGGCGACCATCGCCGATCGCGTTCTGAGTGAAGCCATCCGCCTTTCCGGCCACCAATGGACCCTGCGGGCGCTGATGAAAAAGGCCCGCCTTCCACGCCTTGGCAAGGCGCTCACCCAATAAACTGGATCCCACTTCATCTGGCTAAAAATATCCCGGAGAGCGCGAGAGGCTGGCCTCTCGCTGCGCACCCTCAGCCACGCGCCCAACGCTGCTCAAGGGCCTCCAGTGCCGCAATGCGCTCACCCGTTTTCGGGTGGCTCATCAACCATGCCGGGGCAACGCCCGCCCGTTGTTGCGTCAGGTCTTCCAGCTTGTGAAACAAGGATTTCTGCGGCCCGATCCCGATTCCGGCCTTGGTCAGCAAGGCGGCGGCATATTCGTCCGCCTCATACTCATCCTGTCGTGACAGGCGCGAGGCCAGTAATGATGTCAAGGCATTCGCAATCATCGCTCCGATAAACGGAATAAACCGGTTCAGCACCATGATCAGCGCCGTCCGCATCGCGTTTTGGCCTGAAAAATCAATCATCCGTCGCTTTGCGTGACCCAAGGCTACATGTCCCAGCTCATGTGCGATCACGCTGGCCATTTCCTCGGCCGACACCTCTCCGTTGCGGAATTTTCGGTAAAACCCGCGCGTGATGAAAATCCGACCATCCGGAGCAGCCAGCCCGTTCACCGGGTCAATCTCGTAGATATAGACGGGGACCCGATCGATTTCCAAAGCTGCGGCCAGCCGGTCCGTCATACGTTTCAGCACCGGGTCGGCCAGTTCGGTCGATTTTGCGTCCAACTCACGATGGGTGCGCCAGACCGAAATGCGGTACATCACGATGGCATAGCCAATTGCCAGCAGGATCGGGGTCAATCGAAGCATGTCAAAGATATGGTCCGAACATGGGCTTTGCGCAAGTCACACCTGCGGGATGTGCGTCGGGACCCGCATAATCTTTTTTCGTGCGCCGAAATCGGCATAACCTTTTTTCGTGCGCCGAAATCGGCACAACCTTCGATAAGTTGTGATCTTGCGATATGAGCTGTTGATTATTTCAACGATCCCACTTAACCGACAGGGCGCTATCGATGGGGGACCCATGACCGACAAGAACTATGAAGCGCGTCACCTGGAAACACTCGACCGGGATTTGCGGCGCTTTTCACGCCTCGAAATGGCGACCGCACAGGCTGGACGACCCTTTGTGGGCTCAGGGATCGCCCTGGCATTCATTGTCGTCGCAGGCCTTGTGGCCGCTTTCCTGTTCGGGCAGGGCAACAATTCACTTGTCGTCGTGATCGCGGCGATGTTCGGGGCCTATATGGCGCTGAATATCGGGGCCAATGACGTCGCCAACAACATGGGTCCCGCAGTGGGGGCGAATGCGCTGACGATGGGCGGTGCCATCGCGATTGCCGTTGTTTTTGAAAGTGCCGGGGCGCTCATTGCCGGGGGCGATGTCGTGTCGACCATCGCCAAGGGAATCATCGCGCCGGAAAGCATGGGAACGGCCGACGTCTTCATATGGGCGATGATGGCGGCGCTGCTGTCCTCGGCGCTTTGGGTCAATCTGGCGACTTGGATCGGCGCGCCGGTTTCCACCACGCATTCGGTCGTGGGCGGTGTAATGGGGGCAGGGATCGCTGCGGCTGGGTTCGGCGCCGTAAGCTGGGGCACCATGAGCAAGATCGCTGCCAGCTGGGTGATCTCGCCACTTCTGGGAGGCTTGGTCGCAGCCGGTTTCCTGTGGTTCATCAAGGCCAGGATCATCTATCAGGAAGACAAGATCGCCGCGGCCCGCAAATGGGTGCCGATGCTGGTCGGGATCATGGCGGGCGCCTTTGCATCTTATCTGGCGCTCAAGGGTCTCAAGAAAATCATCAAGATTGATCTCGGGACAGCGTTGCTGATCGGTGCGGCGTGTGGCGGGCTGATCTGGGCAGTGATGATCCCGGTGATCCGCCGCCAGTCCGAGGGGCTTGAAAACCGCAACAAGTCGCTGAAAATTCTGTTTGGAATTCCGCTGATCGTGTCTGCGGCACTGCTGAGTTTTGCGCATGGTGCAAATGACGTTGCCAACGCGGTGGGACCGTTGGCAGCGATTGTGCAGGCTTCTGCCTCGGGCGACTTCACTCATGCCGTCAGCATTCCCTATTGGGTCATGGTCATCGGTGCGTTCGGGATATCGTTCGGCCTGTTCCTGTTTGGTCCGAAACTGATCCGTATGGTCGGCAGCCAGATCACCAAGCTCAACCCGATGCGGGCCTATTGCGTCGCCCTGTCGGCCGCAATCACGGTGATCGTTGCAAGCTGGCTGGGCCTGCCTGTCAGTTCCACCCACATCGCGGTTGGCGCTGTCTTCGGTGTCGGGTTCTTTCGGGAATGGGATGCCGAGCGACGGCTGAGACGCGCCAGCCGGGCTTTCCCTGAACGCCCCCGCGTCGCGCCGGAAGAACGCCGCCGCCGCAAGCTGGTTCGTCGGTCGCATTTCCTGACCATCGTTGCTGCGTGGGTTATCACGGTTCCCGCCGCTGCAATGCTGGCAGCGATCCTGTTTCTTGGGATTCAGGGAATTGCCGGGTAAACTCTGGCGCTGACCTCAACGGGTCAGCGCTTTCATGCCCTGTTCCAGCCCGGCCAGGGTCATCGGCACCATGTGGCCTTCGAAGATCTCCTGAATCATGCTGATGGAGTGGGTGTATTCCCAATACTTCTCGGGCACGGGATTGATCCACAGGTTCGACGCCCATTGATCCCGCGCGCGTTGCAGCCAGACCTGCCCGGCCTCTGCGTTCCAATGCTCGTTGGCGCCGCCGGGATAGGCGATCTCATACGGGCTCATCGAGGCGTCGCCGACGAAGATGCATTTGTAGTCGGGCCCATAGGTGCGCAACACTTCATGCGTGGGCGTCTGCTGGTCCCAGCGGCGGCGATTGTCACGCCAGACGCCCTCGTAAAGGCAATTGTGGAAATAAAAATATTCCAGATGCTTGAACTCGGACCGTGCGGCTGAAAACAGCTCTTCCACCACTTTGATATGCGGGTCCATTGATCCGCCAACGTCCAGAAACAGCAGAACCTTGACCGCGTTGTGACGTTCGGGTCGGGTTTTGACATCCAAATAGCCGTGCTCGGCCGTAGCGCGAATGGTGCCGTCCAGATCCAGTTCTTCCGCAGCACCTTCGCGCGCCCAGCGGCGCAGGCGTTTCAGGGCAACCTTGATGTTGCGGGTGCCCAGTTCAACCGTGTCGTCCAGGTTTCTGAATTCGCGCTTGTCCCAAACCTTGACCGCGCGCTGGTGGCGGCTTTCCTTTTGGCCGATGCGCACGCCTTCGGGATTGTAGCCATAGGCCCCGAAAGGAGAGGTCCCGGCCGTGCCGATCCACTTGTTGCCGCCCTGATGGCGGCCTTGTTGTTCCTTGAGACGCTCGCGCAGCGTTTCCATCAGCTTGTCGAAACCGCCAAGCGCCTCGATCTCGGCTTTTTCTTCATCAGACAGGTGCTTTTCGGCCATTTTGGCCAGCCAGTCGCCGGGGATGTCAACGGCTTCCAGAACCTGATCGAAGCTGATCTCATTCAGTCCTTCGAAACTGGCGGCAAAGGCGCGGTCGAACTTGTCGATGTTGCGTTCGTCCTTCACCATCGACACGCGCGCGAGATAGTAGAACGCCTCGATATCATAGGTGGCCAGACCCTTTTTCATGCCTTCCAGAAAAGTCAGATACTCCCGCAGCGATACCGGGATGCCAGCTTTGCGAAGGTTTTCGAAAAAGGGCAGGAACATCGTGTCAGGCCACCAAACGCACCAGAATCAACGAGATCACCAGACCCACCAGCGCAAAGGCAATGCCGTATCCGGCGGCATATTGCGCCATGTCGGCCCGATTACCGCTGCGCTTTTTCGCGGTCAGGGCGCCCAAGGTTGCACCCAGTGCCGCCATTCCCAGAACTACCAACATATGTGCGTCATCCGTCTTTCGTGCCATCCGTGTTTCTTCGGCCATTGCCCCGCGACAATGACTGGGCCACCAGATCCGAGCCAAACCCGTACCGCGCCCATCCCAGGCTGTCCAGCCTGACGGCACGTGCCTGCTGTATCTGCCCCGCCTGTTTCAGCGCTTCTGATTTCAGCAACAGCAACGTGGCCAGCAAAGACGCATTTTCTGCCCGTGTCATGACATCGATGGCCCTGTTCAGCTCGGGCAGAACACTGGGTCCCTTTTCCTGTGCCAGCGCGAATGCCGCGGTTTGCGTGGTGACATAGGCCTGATGCACCTCTGTGCCGGGCGTGGCCTTCAGAAATTGCTGCGCAATCTGAAACTGGCGTTGGGCTTCGATGGGGTCCCGGAATTGTTCCATCCGGCCCATCAGGTAATGAGGATAGGCGCGGCGGTGATCCGTCCATCCCTGCTGCTGACCGATCCGTGCCGCCTTTCGGGCAGCGCGCAGCTGTCTGGGCGACCCCGCGCCCGGTCCCAGTGATTTCTGGATCGCGTCAATCCATTCGCGCGGTGTATCCGTAAAGGGTTGAACGGGCACCCTGTCCCCGCGCGGGTTCATCCGGCTCAGAACCCCCGGGATGACCGCGGCAACCTGATCGCGGGTCATGCCGGTGCGCAGTTCCGGCGCATAGGCAGCCCGCAGGATCAACATGTCGAACCCGGTCAGAACCGTATGGATATTGTCGTCGTTGAACACCGAATCCGGCAGGTGATACAGATCGTTCAGCGGACCAAGCGCTTGCGCCAGTTCTTCATGCAGGCAATCACGTATTTCCTGCGGACTGACGTCGTATGGGATGAAAATCCCAAGCCGTTCGCGTTTGTGCAGTTCTGTCCAGCTGCTTTTTATCTTTCGGCGGTCACGGCGATATTCTTCAAGGCTGGAGGAGTTGGGGACGACGAAACAGGCCGCGTTGGGCAGAATGCGCAGAATGTCTTTCTGGCTGACGGCTTCGATGGTGATATTCGCCTGACCTTCGTCGATCTGTCGGATGTTGATTCCGGCTTCACGCCTCAGGCGGTTGAGCAACCGGGTCAGATCTTGCTGCATGCTTGCGGTCGGCGATCCGGCCAGGCGGACTGTGACCGGGGTCTCAAATCGCGTGAAAACGGGCAGGGCGGCGCCGCTTTCCAGTTCAAAATGCAGGGACAAGAAATCCGAGGCGATGTTCTTGTTCGATCGAGCAGGCGGCGAAGGACGTGCCGTTGAAAAAGACTTGGCAGGCGGCAGGCTTGCTTCGATGGGCGCGACCTGATCGGGCAGCTCGATCGTTTCAACCGTCGCGCAGCCGGCAACAACCAGTGCCAGAAAAAGGGCACTCAATCGCTTCATGAGCGGGCGTACTTGATGAACGGTGTCAGTGTGCCGATGCGATCATACAGTTTCCGCGCAGTGTGGTTAAAATCCTGGGTCAGCCAATAGACCGACGGCGCGCCCTGACGATCGGCCTCGTCATAGACCGCCTGGATCAAGGCCCGGCCAACGCCTGCCCCTCGTGCCTTGGGTCGCGCGAACAGGTCTTGCAGGTAGCAGACCAATTCCACCTTCCAGGCGTGGCGATGAAAAAGATAGTGTGTCAGTCCGACAAGGGCGCCATTCTGCTCGGCAACGAAACAGGAAAAATCCTGCGGGTCGTCGCCCAGCAGCCTGGAAAAGGTTGTTTCGTATACATCATCGGGCAGGGCGGTTTCATAAAATGCCAGATAGTCCCGCCACATGTCGGCCCATTGGCTTTTGTCCTCGGCACGCAGGGTGCGGATTGTCAGTGCGTTCGCCACGCGAGTCATCCAATTCTGTGGGCGGCGAAGCTCTGTTTCGCCAGATGGGCCGATGCTGGCATCCGGGCCGCCGCAAGGCAAGCCATGATCACCGTCTGGTCACCGTCCGGCTATCGTTTGCCGCGTGCCATAAAGGCCAAACGTTCGAACAGATGCACATCCTGTTCATTCTTCAGCAACGCGCCATGCAGTTTCGGAAGCGCATCTGTGCCGCCGCGTTTGAGGTCTTCGGCGCTCAGGTCCTCGGCCAGCAGCAGCTTCAGCCAATCCAGCACTTCCGATGTTGACGGCTTTTTCTTGAGCCCCTGCGTCTCGCGGATTTCATAGAACTGGGTCAGGGCGGTGGTCAGCAGCGCATCCTTGATGCCGGGGTGATGAACCTCGACGATGCGGCGCATCGTGGCCTCGTCCGGGAAGCGGATGTAGTGGAAGAAGCAGCGGCGCAGAAACGCGTCCGGCAATTCCTTTTCATTGTTCGAGGTGATGATGACGATCGGGCGGTTTTTGGCCCGGATGGTTTCCCCTGTCTCGTAGACATGGAACTCCATCTTGTCGAGTTCCTGCAAAAGGTCGTTTGGAAACTCGATATCCGCCTTGTCGATCTCATCGATCAGCAGAACGACCTTTTCGTCGGCCTCGAAGGCCTGCCACAGCTTGCCCTTGCGGATATAGTTCGACACGTCATGCACGCGTTCCTCACCCAACTGGCTGTCCCGCAGGCGGCTGACCGCGTCATATTCATACAGGCCCTGCTGCGCGCGGGTGGTGGATTTCACGTTCCATTCAATCATCCTCAGCCCCAGTGCGCCGGCCACCTGTTTGGCAAGTTCTGTCTTGCCGGTGCCGGGTTCGCCCTTGACCAGCAATGGGCGTTCAAGTGTGACGGCGGCGTTCACGGCAATCGTCAGATCGTCAGTGGCGACATATTCGGCTGTACCTTGAAAGCGTGCGGTCATGGGCCTCTCGTGTGGTTTTTCGTGATCCGTGGGCAGGTTGTGTTGTCCGGGTTACAGACGGTCAATGATTTTGACAACCCGCGTCCCTGCGTCGGTTGAGGCGATTTTTGCAGGAACTCCAAGCCCTTTTGGTTGATTCGTGCGCGCGAATGT
Source organism: Ruegeria sp. HKCCE3926 (assembly GCF_017872515.1). NCBI lineage: Bacteria > Pseudomonadati > Pseudomonadota > Alphaproteobacteria > Rhodobacterales > Roseobacteraceae > Ruegeria > Ruegeria sp. HKCCE3926. Next base: position 713,422 of record NZ_JAEDOU010000001.1, read on the forward strand.
ACCCTGCAAATTGACACCTGCCTCAAAAAGGCCTGCTAAATTTCATAGAAAAACAGGGTTTTGTTGTTGTTTGTCTCATATTTAGACAAAACAGCGCGAGGGCGTGCTGAAGCAACGTTTGTGTAGTGACAATCCCACGCCCGTCGGCTAAACGCTGCGCAGAAGGGGGTGCCAAATGTCAGGTGAAACATCCGCGACCGACGTTTCTGGCCATACCGAGGGAGCAAATATGAAACAGGAAGTTTTTCTGCCGGAGGATTACCGCCCGGCCGAAGATGAACCTTTCATGAATGAACGTCAGCTTGAATATTTCCGCCGCAAGCTGTTGGATTGGAAGAATGAGCTTTTGGCGGGCAGCCGCGATACGATCGAAGGGCTGCAGGACAACACCCGAAACATCCCGGATGTCGCAGACCGCGCGAGCGAGGAGACCGATCGCGCTCTGGAGCTGCGGACACGCGACCGCCAGCGCAAGCTGGTTGCCAAGATCGACGCAGCCCTGCGCCGGATCGAAGAAGGTGAATACGGCTACTGCGAAAAGACCGGCGATCCGATTTCGCTGAAACGCCTGGATGCACGTCCGATTGCGACCATGACGCTGGAGGCGCAAGAGCGCCACGAGCGCCGCGAAAAGGTCCATCGCGACGATTGATCGCCGGGTGAAACTGGAAAATTTCGAACGCCGGGGCCTGTGGCTCTGGCGTTTTTGCGTTATGCGGGGGGCATGAAGATCAATCGGTTGAATTTCTGTGTAATTGGTGGCGGCATCGGCGGTCTGGCGGCTGCGTTGGCGCTGCGGCAACTCGGGGCGCAGATCACCCTGCTAGAGCAAGCCCCGGCATTAACCGAGGTTGGCGCCGGTCTGCAGATCAGTGAAAACGGGTTGTGCGTGTTGCGCGCGCTTGGGGTGGCGGATCTGTCTGCGGGCCAGAAGTCGCACGGTACGATCTTGCGCGATTACCGCAAAGGCCGCGTTGTCAGCCGGCTGCCCGGTCCTTCGGCTGGCCCGACCTATTATTTTCACCGCGCCGATCTGTTGAATCTGCTGCATTCTGCGGCCCGCAAGGCCGGCGTGGATGTCCGTCTGGGGGCCAAGGTTTCCAACGTGCACAAACACCCCAACGAAGCCGAAATTCTGTTGGCGAGCGGCGAACGGCTGCGCGCCGAATGCGTCATCGCGGCCGACGGTGGCCGAAGCGCGATTCGCCCGGCTCTGAACGGGCCCGAGACACCCGAGTTCACGCACCAGGTCGCCTGGCGCGCCACCATTCCCTGGCGACCGGATTCAGGCGTGGTGACGGCATCCCTGACCATGGGGCCGGGTCGGCATGTCGTAACCTATCCTTTGCGCGATCAAAGCATGATGAACATCGTTGCGGTCGAGGAACGCTCGGACTGGAGGGAAGAGGGATGGAAGCTGAACGGCGATCCGGATGAATTGCGTGCACGTTTTTCAGGGTTCGGCGGTCCGGTAGGTGAGATTCTGTCAAAGGTCTCGGATGTGAATCTGTGGGCCCTGTTCCTGCGCCCGGTCGCAGAAAAATGGCAGAACGGTCGTTTGGCATTGCTGGGGGACGCGGCGCATCCGACCTTGCCGTTCATGGCGCAAGGCGCTTGCCTGGCGCTGGAAGATGCCTGGACGCTTGCACGATCTTTCGACGAACACTCGGGTGTCACCAGCGCGCTTGCCGCCTACGAGAAAACGCGCCGGCCAAGGGCAGAAAGCGTGGTTGCCGCTGCCGGGTCGAACGCACGCAATTTCCACTTGTCAGGCCCCGCCCGTCTGGCGGCCCAATGTGCGCTTATGGCCATCGGACGGAAATTGTCGCGCCGCTACGAATGGATCTACAGCTACGACGTCACGGCCTGAACCGCTAAATATCAAGATCGACCCAGACAGGCACGTGATCCGAAGGTTTTTCATGCCCGCGCACGGTTGCATCAATCTGGCAATCCCGCATTAGATCTGCCGCTTGTGGGGTCAGCAGAAAGTGATCGATCCGAATTCCGTCGTTCCGGTTCCAGGCCCCGGCCTGGTAGTCCCAGAATGAATAGTGCCCCGCGCTTTGGGTGGTGGCCCGGAACGCTTCGGTGAAGCCCAGATTCAGGATTTTGCGAAATGAGGCGCGGCTTTCGGGGCGGAACAATGCATCGTCGCGCCATGCTTCGGGGCGTTTGGCGTCCTCCACCTGCGGGATGATGTTGTAATCCCCCGCCATCAACGCAGGTTCTTCGGTTGCCAGCAAATCACGGGCACGGTGATAAAGCCGCTCCATCCATGCCAGTTTGTAATCGTATTTCGGGCCGGGCGCCGGATTGCCATTGGGCAGGTACAATCCACAGATCCGAAGAGCCTTTTTACCAACGACGGTGGCTTCTATCCAACGGGCCTGCTCATCCGCGTCATCGCCGGGAAGGCCGCGGGATACATCCTCGAGGGGAAGCTTCGACAAGATTGCAACGCCGTTGAAGCTTTTTTGTCCATGGGTTTCCACGTTGAACCCACGCTCTTCGAATATCTCGCGCGGGAAGTTTTCATCGACCGACTTGATCTCTTGCAACAGCACAACGTCCGGCTGCGCTTCGTCCAGCCAACGGGGCAGGGCTTCGACCCGCGCTTTGATGCCGTTGATGTTGAACGTGGCGATTTTCATGCGCGATCCTCCGAAGACTTGGTGCAACCTATCGCGCAGAACGGGCCCAACGGCAAGGCGGAGATCGTATTTGCGAGGCTCTGCCTCGCGCTCCGGGATATTTTTGGCCAGATGAAGAAACGGATTATTAACCGAATTTCTTCAAGCTGAAGTGGCGGTACAGGCGGGGACGCCGATGACAGCGCCAGGTGAAGCCCTCTGGTCTTTCGGTCAGAGGGCGGACCTCTGCTTCATCTGGCTGAAAATATCCTGGGGGTGTGGGGGCAAAGCCCCCACGGTTACATCGAAAAAGATGTGCCACAACCGCAGGAAGAGGTGGCGTTGGGGTTGTCGATTACAAATCGCGCACCGATCAGTTCCTGGGTGAAGTCGATAACCGCGTTTTCCAGGAAGGGCAGCGAAATGGCGTCGACAATGACTTTTTGCCCTTTGCCTTCAAGGACCAGATCATCTTCTTTCGGCGTATCCAAAGCGATTTCGTATTGAAACCCCGAGCAACCGCCGCCTTCCACTGCGACGCGCAGTGCCTGACCCTGATCCGCCGCGCCGATTTCTGCGAGGCGTTCAAAGGCGCGATCCGTGACTGTTGGGGGCAGATTCATGCCGGTCTCCAAAGGTTTCCTTCCGTTACGCCATACAATATAGAAAGTGCAAGGACAGGCGACAAGGACGGGCCATTTGGACAGAGCTAGTTTTGCCTCGGATCCGGACCGCACCAGGGGACGGCTCGTAGCCGAGGAGGAAAGCAGTTTCCGATCATGCTTTCAGCGCGACCGGGACAGGATCATTCACGCCAGTGCCTTTCGGCGCCTCAAACACAAGACGCAAGTTTTCGTTGAGCATGAGGGCGATAGCTACCGCACCCGCCTGACCCATTCCATCGAGGTGGCGCAGGTGGCCCGGACCATTGCCGGTGCTCTGGGCCTGAACCCAGAGCTGACCGAAGCCGTGGCCCTGGCGCATGATCTGGGGCACACGCCCTTTGGACATACCGGCGAAGACGCGTTGCACGCGTTGATGAAACCCTTTGGTGGTTTTGATCACAACGCGCAGGCCATTCGGATCGTCACAAAGCTGGAGCGCCACTATGCAGAATTCGATGGGTGCAACCTGACCTGGGAATGTCTGGAAGGAATAGCCAAGCACAATGGCCCGGTTGAGGGCGATCTGCCCTGGGCATTGGCCGAGTGCAATCAGGAATTCGATCTTGAACTGCACACCCATGCCAGCGCGGAAGCGCAAGTTGCGGCCCTTTCTGATGACATAGCGTACAACAATCACGATCTTCTGGACGGATTGCGCGCAGGCTTGTTCACGGATGACGATTTGCAGGACCTGCCGATTGTCGGGGTGTGTTACGCCGAGGTGGATGCCAGATACCCAGGGCTGGATTCCTATCGCCGGCGTCACGAAGCGCTAAGGCGGGTTTTCGGGGTCATGGTGGGGGATGTCATCAACACTTCGAACGATCTCATTGCCGTTTCTGGCGCGCAGTCCGTCGAAGAAATCCGACATCTTGGGTATCCTGTCATCCAGTTCTCGGATGAGGTTTGGGCGCAACTGCGTGAAATCCGTGCGTTTCTGTTCACACGTATGTATCGCGCACCCAGGGTGATGTCAGTGCGGGCAGAGGTGGCAAAGATCGTGGAAGATCTGTTTCCGATCTACATGAACGATCCCAGGCAAATGCCTGTGCGCTGGCACGATGACATTGAAGCTGCCAGGGACGACACAGCCTTGGCCCGCATCGTTTCCGATTACATTGCGGGCATGACCGACCGATTTGCCTTGCAGGACCATGCGCGGCTGACGGGCTGATCACTCCACGGCTATGTAAGCGATGGCCCAGACTTGCTGAGCCGCTTGTTTCGCAGACTGATCGGCGTTCTTTGTCGGTGGGAACACGATCATTGTCGGGCCATAGCCTCCGATCCCCATCGGTGCGCCATCAGCATGCGTTGCAACGATCGGTTTGTGCGTTGCGATACTGTCCCACTCGATTTCAGCCTGATACCCATCCAGCGCCATGGGAAAAGCGGTTTTCCCCTCGGCCCCCGCCAGTGTCATGACGTCTGCCAAAAGCGGGCCCGAAAACCTGTAATCCCGCTCATTGCCCGGAGGACCATAGGGGATTGTGATCTCGAACTGCTCCAGCCCGTCCAGCATGGCTGCGTCAAACCCTGCCGCGCCGTCATGCGTGACCTCCAGATAGCCCAGCAGACCGCCGTCATTCTCACCTCGCGCAGGCAGGTTTGTTTCACTGACCTTGCCGCCCAGCGTCAGCAGCACATGGCCTTTGGGCTGTGGCAGGTCGGCCAGCGCAGGCAAGGCGGTGGACAAAAGCAAGGCAAAGGACAAGGCGCGGTGCATCAACGGTCTCCGGTAGCGGCGTACAGGCCCAAGATTAGCGAGATGTTTCGCCAAACCAAGCTTAAACATTAGGCGTCCATTGACCTTGCCGGTTTGCGTGGTAAACCCCGCGACAAGCAAAAGGACATCCGAAATGAACCTGTTTTCCGAGATCCGCGGCCTTGTACTGGACGCGCTGGCGCAGATGCAGTCCGAAGGCGCATTGCCCGAGGGGCTGAGCTTTGACAACGTGGCGGTCGAGCCGCCGCGCGATGCGGCCCATGGGGACATGGCAACCAACGCCGCGATGGTGCTGGCGAAACCAGCCAGGATGAAGCCGCGCGACATTGCGGATGTTCTGGCCGGGAAACTGGCGGCGGATGACCGGATCACAAGCGCAGAAGTGGCAGGGCCCGGTTTCCTGAACCTGCGTCTTGCGCCGTCCGTTTGGCAAGGTGTGTTGGCGGCGGTTCTGGAAAACGGCACCGATTTCGGGCGCTCGACCATGGGGCAGGGTCAGAAGGTCAATGTCGAATATGTCTCGGCCAACCCGACCGGTCCGCTGCATGTCGGGCACACACGCGGCGCGGTGTTCGGGGATGCGTTGGCAAGCCTGCTGGCCTATTCGGGCCATGACGTGACCCGTGAATACTATATCAACGACGGCGGCGCGCAGGTGGATGTGCTGGCGCGGTCGGCCTACGAACGTTATCGCGAGGCCAATGGCCTCAGCCCCGAGATTGCCGAAGGGCTGTATCCCGGCGACTATCTGATCCCGATCGGCGAGGCGCTGAAAGAGAAATATGGCGACAGCCTGATCGACAAGCCGGAAAGCGAATGGCTGGAAGAGCTGCGCGAGTTTTCGACCGACGCGATGATGGACCTGATCCGCGCCGACCTGAAGGCGCTGGGCGTCGAGATGGATGTGTTCTTCTCGGAGAAATCGCTCTATGGCACGGGCCGGATCGAGGCCGCGCTGCAATCGCTGACCGAAAAGGGCCTGATCTATGAAGGCGTGCTGGAGCCGCCCAAGGGCAAAAAGCCCGAAGATTGGGAGCCGCGCGAACAGACCTTGTTCAAATCCACCGAACATGGTGATGACGTCGACCGCCCGGTCAAGAAGTCGGATGGCAGCTGGACCTATTTCGCCCCCGATATCGCCTATCACTATGACAAGGTGAGCCGTGGCTTTGACGCGTTGATCGACGTGTTCGGGGCGGATCATGGCGGCTATGTCAAGCGGATGAAGGCGGCCGTGTCGGCCTTGTCCGATGGCAATGTGCCGCTGGATATCAAGCTGACGCAGTTGGTGAAACTGTGGAAAAATGGCGAACCGTTCAAGATGTCGAAACGGGCCGGGAACTTTGTCACCCTGCGGGATGTGGTCGATCAGGTTGGTCCCGACGTGACCCGTTTCGTGATGCTGACCCGCAAGAACGACGCGCCGCTGGATTTCGATTTCGACAAGGTATTGGAACAGAGCCGCGAGAACCCCGTGTTCTACGTTCAATACGCCCATGCCCGGGTGATGAGCGTGCTGCGCCGTGCCGCCGAGGCGGGGATCGACGCCACCGACGACACCTTGCGAGGGGCCGATCTGGCGTCGCTGGACCACCCCGCCGAACTGACGGTTGCCAAGAAGCTGGCGGAATGGCCACGCCTGGTCGAGATCGCTGCGCGGACCAACGAACCGCACCGCGTCGCCTTCTATCTGTATGAACTTGCAGGGGATTTTCACGCTCTGTGGAACAAGGGCAATGATGAAACCCAGTTGCGTTTCATTCAGGATGGCGATGTTGCCACAAGCCAGTCGAAAATTGCGCTGGCCAGGGCCGTTTCTGTTGTGATTTCAGCGGGCTTGGGTATTCTTGGCGTCACCCCGGCGCAGGAGATGCGGTAACAAATATCGCCCGAACCGCCGGTACGAGGTAGGCAAGAAATGACCCGCGCGCCTTATTTTCGGGCGCGAAGCGGGCAGTGAGGCGGACATGGCGAGTTACGATTTCTCGGGGCACCAAAGCCCCGGGCAGAATGATTACCCGAATCAAGCGCATTTCGAGGATGCGTATGACTATCCCGACGAGATGCAGGATTACGACGCGCCGCGCGGCGCGTTCGGACTGGGGCGGGCGGTCAATTTCCTGGGGGCTGTCGCATCGTTGGCACTGGTCGCCGGCGTCGGTATCTGGGGATACAAGCTTGTCATGCGGGATGTCAGCGGCGTGCCGGTCGTGCGTGCGGCCGAAGGGCCGATGCGGGTGCAGCCCGAAAACCCGGGCGGAACACCGGCCGATCATCAGGGCTTGGCCGTCAATGCCGTGGCCGCCAAGGGCAGTGCTGCCGCCCCGGCGGATCGTCTGATCCTTGCGCCGCGGCCGGTCTCGTTGACGGATGAAGACGTACCTGCCGCTGATCTGAAGCCGACACCAGCGCTGCATGTCGTGGAAAAGCCGATTTCAACCCAGGAAGCCGCCCGAATGCGCCAGAACGCAGTGGATGCGCTGGTTGCGGAATTGGCTGGTGAAGCAGCCAAAACGCAGCAAAACGCTGAGGATGGCGTGCAGGTGGCATCGCTGACCACCCCCGAGGAAGAACCCGCAATTGACCCGGCCGATTTCGCAGCCGCCTTGCCGGACCCGGCCATTGCCGCGCTGCCGGGCGTGCGCCGGTCCTTGCGCCCCTTGACCCGCCCGGCACGCGCCTCACGCAGCCGGGTGTCGCCAAGTGAGAATTCCGAAGACGCTATCAATGCTGCGGTGAAGGCTGCGGTTGGGTTGGATGTTGATCCTGATACGCTGGCGAAAGGCACGCGTCTGGCGCAGCTTGGGGCCTATGACAGCGTTCAGGTTGCCCAAACGGAATGGGATCGCCTGAACGGGAAGTTCAGCGAATATATGGCCGGAAAACAGCGTGTTATCCAGAAGACCTCAAGCGGTGGGCGCACCTTTTACCGCCTGCGCGTGCTGGGCTTTGAAGACCTGAGCGACTCGCGCCAGTTTTGTGCCGCGCTTGTTGCGCAAGGGGCTGATTGTATCCCGGTGGCCGTCAGGTGAAGTACGGTGCCGCGATCACCGATGCAGAGGGCCTGCGCCTGACGCAAAAGGAAAAAGACTTGTTTCGGCAAATGAACCCGTTCGGGTTCATTCTTTTTGCCCGCAACATCGACCACGCGGATCAGGTGCGCGCCTTGTGTGATGATTTCCGCGAGGCTGTCGGGCGCAATTGCCCGATCACCATCGATCAGGAAGGCGGCCGCGTGCAGCGCCTGCGGGCGCCGCTGGCCCGCGAATGGCTGCCTCCGTTGGATCACGTGGCCAATGCCGCCGAGCAGGCCGAGCGCGCCATGTATCTGAGGTACCGCCTGATTGCCGATGAATTGTTTGGTCTGGGCATCGACAGCAACTGTGCGCCCATGGTGGATGTCGCGCGTCCCGAGACGCACAAGTTTCTGAAGAACCGCTGTTATGACGCTGATCCTGAACGCGTTTCCAGAATTGGCAAAGCCGTGGCGCAGGGTCATCTGGATGGCGGTGTGTTGCCGGTGCTCAAACACATTCCGGGCCATGGACGCGCCACGTTGGACAGCCACCATGACTTGCCGCATGTGGATCTGCCCCTGGATGAGCTTGAGCGCAGCGATTTCGTGCCGTTCCGGGCCTTGAACGACCTGCCGATGGGGATGACTGCGCATTTGGTCTATGACCGGATTGACCCGCAACCTGCCACCATCTCGGCAACCATGATGGATGTGATCCGCGACAGGATTGGCTTCGGCGGGCTGATCATGACCGATGACATCGGGATGAAGGCGCTCAGCGGAACGCCCGCTGAGGTGTCGCGGCAAGCCATAAGCGCGGGCTGTGACGTCGTTCTACACTGCAACGGAAGCTTTGCCGAGCGCGCCGAGGTGCTGGAAGCTGCCGGGGAAATGTCCGATGTGGCACAAGCCCGCGCAGAACGGGCGCTGGCGATGCGCAAAGCTCCGCAGGAACTTGACATCCCTGCCGCCGAGGCGGAACTATCTGCCCTAATGGGCGGGCAGGTATATGAACGATAATCTTTTCAGCGAAGACCCTGTCTCGGTCGCAGATCGTCTTGCGGCCGAAGCGCTGATCGTTGATGTCGATGGGTTCGAAGGCCCGCTGGACGTTCTTCTGACCCTGTCGCGCACGCAGAAGGTCGACCTTCGGAAAATCTCGGTTCTGGCGCTGGCGCAGCAATACCTTGCCTTTGTCGAAAAGGCGCGGGCGCTGCGGATCGAACTGGCCGCCGACTATCTGGTGATGGCGGCCTGGCTGGCCTTTTTGAAATCCCGCCTGCTGTTGCCGCCAGATCCGGATGACGAAGGACCATCGGGTGAGGAACTGGCCGCACATCTGGCGTTTCAATTGGAACGTTTGCAGGCGATGCGCGATGCGGCTGCGCGGTTGATGGCGCGCGATCAGCTGGGACGGGATTTCTTCAAACGCGGGCAGGGCGAAGATATCACCCGGATCCGCACCGTCACCTATTCCGCCACGCTGCTGGATCTGATGCAGGGCTATGCCCGCATCCGCACCCGTGATGAATTCCGCCCGTTTGTGATGGACCGCGATTCGGTATTCACCATGGAACAGGCACTGGAACGGATGCGCCCGCTGATCGGGTTTGCCGGGACATGGACCGACATGGAAACTTACCTGCCCGACGGCTGGGATTCCGACCCGGTACGGCGCAGGTCGGCAACGGCGGCGACCTTTGCGGCCTCGTTGGAACTGGTGAAAGAAGGACATATGGAAATCAAGCAGAGCGAGACATTCGCTCCGATCCAATTGCGCAAGAGGACCGAAACACGTGACTGATGCCCCTGAAGAGACCGGTACGCTGTTCGAGGCGCCTCCGCTGGCAGAGCAGGAGCGTATGGTCGAAGCCGTTCTGTTCGCCAGCGCCGAGCCGGTGACGATTGCGGATCTTGAGGCGCGGATGCCCCATGGCAGCGACGCGGCGCAAGCGGTTGAATTGCTTCAGAAACGGTATGAGGGGCGTGGCGTGCGCGTTGTGCGTGTAGGGGATGCCTGGGCCATCCGCACGGCCCCTGATCTGGGCTTTCTGATGCAGAAGGAAACGGTCGAGACGCGCAAGCTCAGCCGCGCTGCGATCGAAACTCTGGCCATCGTGGCCTATCACCAACCCTGCACACGGGCCGAGATCGAGGAAATCCGGGGCGTGTCGGTCTCGCGCGGGACCATCGATCAGTTGCTTGAGATGGAGTGGATCAAGCTGGGCCGCCGCCGCATGACGCCGGGTCGTCCGGTGACGTTTGTGGTGACGCCTGAGTTTCTGGATCATTTTGGCCTGGAGAACGCGCGCGACCTGCCAGGCCTGAAAGAACTGCGCGCCGCGGGATTGTTGGAGAATCGGCCTCCTCCGGGTGCGATCCCCTTGGGCGAAGGGCGCGAGGACGAAGTTGATGAAGACCAGAGCGAGTTGTTCGAAGAAGATTGATCGAACAGCCCTTTTGTTGCCGCATAAAGCGTCTATCTTTGTGCGTGCGGACACGGAGTTGAGCGATGAATGCAAACCGGATCATCGACATGATTGTGCGCCAGGTCATGCGCCGTCTGGTCAACAAAGGTGTGAACAAGGGTATCGATCTGGCCAGCCGAAAGGGCGGCGGATCCGGCACATCGAATGGGCCCGGAAAAACCAGTGCACCGCGACATGCGCAGAACCTCAGGCACGCACAGCGCGTGACCCGTCAAATGCGCCGGTTCATGAAGTTCTAGGGGTCAGCTTGCGGCTTTGAAGTGCTTTGACAGTTTCAGGCCCTGACCCTGATAGTTCGAGGCAATGCCCGCACCATAAAGCTGCGTCGGCATTTCAGCCATTTTCTCATAGACCAGACGCCCGACGACCTGTCCGTGTTCCAGCACGAATGGCGCTTCGTGGCAGCGCACCTCAAGCACGCCACGGGAACCGGCCCCTCCGGCAGCGGCATGGCCAAAACCGGGATCGAAGAACCCTGCATAGTGCACTCTGAACTCACCAACCATCGCCAGATAGGGCGCCATTTCAGCCGCGAACATCGGTGGTATGTGCACCGCCTCGCGGCTGACAAGGATATAGAACGCGCCGGGGTCCAGGATGATGCAACCATCTTTGGTGCGCACCTCTTCCCAATAGTCTTGCGGATCGTATTCACCGATTCGATCCAGATCGATCACCCCGGTATGAGGTTTGGCGCGATAGCCCACCAGATCGGTCTCGGGCAGTTGCAGGTCGACCGAAAAGCCCAGACCGTCCTGAATGACGGCAGGTCCGTCCACAAGCGGAGATTCGGTATGCAAGGACCTCAGTTCCGCATCGGACAATACGGCCTGACCCTGGCGGAAACGAATCTGATTCAGACGCATCCCGGGACGAACCAGAACCGAGAACGAGCGCGGGCAGATTTCGGCATAAAGTGGGCCTGTGTAACCTGCGGGCACGCGGTCGAACTCGGTGCCGCCATCAGTGATCGTCCGCGTCAGAAGGTCCAGCCGCCCGGTCGAGCTTTTGGCGTTGGCCACGGCGCTCATGCTGTCGGGCAGGGCAAGCGATTCCATCAGGGGCACCAGATAGACGCAGCCCTTTTCCAGAACCGCGCCATCCGAGATATCGATGCGGTGCATCTCAAACTCGGTCAAGCGATCCGTGACAGTCCGGCCTTCGCCCGCAAGAAACGAGGCGCGTACACGGTAAGCCACTGTTCCCAGTCGTAAATCAAGGCTGGCAGGTTGAATCTGGGCAGGCAGAACCTCTGGGTCGGCGGTGATCTCACCGCGCGCGATCATCGCCTCTAGCTGTTGGTTTGGGCAAACACCTGTCATCTCGATCCCCCCTGGTGCCAGAGCGGGATCTGGCCTGTATGCCATAAACGTCGGTGTAATTTGGTCGGGCTAGCAGGACTCGAACCTGCGACCTTCCGTCCCCCAGACGGACGCGCTACCAGGCTGCGCCATAGCCCGACGTTGGGGTGTTCATAAAGATTTTCCCGGCAGGGGCAAGAGGAAATCAATGCCTTTTGTCCTAACCCGTCGCCTGTGTTTCAACCCGGTCCAGCCAGCGGCGCAGATCTTTTGCAATCGGTGCGATGCGCCGCAGCAGGTCGTCATCAAAATCTGTCTGTTTCCACGCAAGCGACGCGATTCCACCCATCAAGGGCGCGGCATCCAGTTCGGGCTCTGGCTCCGGCTGTGACGCGTCAGAGGCGCGTGCGTTTGTCTGCGCATCGTCCTTACCGGTTGGCTGGATCGGGTCGCGCAGATCCATGCGAACCTGTTCCGTGGCGGCGGCGGGCTTTGGTTCGAACGGCACCACGGTGTCCTGGGCAGGCGCAATCGGGGCTGGGCCGGGATCGTCCAGGGAAGGGGACAGCGCCGCGACATGTGCGACGCCTTGTTCGCGCAGGATACGCTGGACACCTTTGATCGTGATTCCGTCTTCGTGGAGCAGTTTTTTGATCCCGCCCAAAAGACGCATATCATTTGGGCGATAATATCTGCGCCCACCTGCGCGTTTGACGGGCTTTACCTGCGTGAACCGGCTTTCCCAGAAACGCAAAACATGAGCCTGAACACCGAGCCAGTCCGCAACTTCGCTTATGGTGCGAAAGGCATCGGGGGACTTACTCATAACCTGGACGTCCTGAACTTACTTGCGGTTCCCGGCTGCGACGCGATCTTTCATCAGATGCGACGGGCGGAAAGTCAGCACACGGCGCGGCTGAATCGGGACTTCTTCGCCGGTTTTGGGGTTGCGACCGACACGGGCGGTCTTGTCGCGAACACTGAATGTGCCGAAAGACGAGATCTTCACCTGTTCACCACGCACCAAGGCGTCGGACATGTGGTTCAGAACGCTTTCAACCAGCTGCGCACTTTCGTTTCGTGACAGACCTACTTCACGAAAGACGGCTTCGCTCAGGTCCATTCGAGTCAGTGTTTTGTCGCCCATGCTAATTCCCCTGTTGCTATTGAAGCATATGGGTATGGCAAATTCGCTGTCAATATCAATGAATTGCGGGCGGCTGTGTAAGCCGGTTTGCGCCGGTTACCAGCGCAGAACCACTGCGCCCCAGGCCAGACCGCCGCCAATGGCTTCGGTCACGATCAGATCACCCGGCTTGATCTGTCCGCGCTGCTTGCCCACGGACAGGGCCAATGGGATGGATGCGGCCGAGGTGTTTCCGTGATCCTGAACGGTCACAACCACGTTTTCCATCGGCAGGTTCATTTTTTTGGCGGTGCCCTGAATGATGCGGATGTTGGCCTGATGCGGCACGATCCAATCCACGTCGGAATTGCCCAGCCCCGCTCGTTCCAACGCTGTTTCCGCTGTTTTTGTAAGCTTTTCAACGGCATGGCGGAAAACCTGATTGCCCTGCATACGCAGATGCCCGGTGGATTGTGTCGAAACGCCGCCATCGACATAGAGAAGATCCTTGTAGCGCCCGTCCGAATTCAGGTCGGTTGCCAGAATACCGCGGTCCTCGGCGGTGCCTTTGCCCTCTTGGGCCTCCAGCACCACTGCACCGGCGCCATCGCCGAAAAGAACGCAGGTGGACCGATCGGTCCAATCCATGATCCGTGAGAAAGTCTCGGCCCCGATCACCAGCACGCGTTTGGCCTGACCTGAAACAATCAACGCATTTGCGTTGGACAGTGCAAAAACGAATCCGGCGCAAACAGCCTGCACGTCAAAGGCAAAACCCTTGGTCATGCCCAGCCGTGCCTGAACCATGGTGGCGGCCGAAGGAAAGGTCAGATCCGCCGTTGAAGTCGCCAGTACGATTGCGTCAATATCATCCGCCGTCAGGCCTGCGTCGGCCAGCGCAGCTTGGGCGGCATTGGTGGCCAGATCGGATGTCGTCTCGTCCTCGGCTGCAAAATGGCGGCGTTCGATCCCCGAGCGGGTCTTTATCCATTCGTCGGTTGTGTCCAGGGTTTTTTCAAACTCGGAATTGGGGACAACGCGCTCAGGCAAATAATGCCCGACACCTACTACAACTGAACGGCCTGCCATTTTCCGGTACTGCCTTTTTTGTTATTTATCTGTTTGCGGCGCTGATTGCGCGGCATCTTGTGCAAGCTGGGCAGTGGATGCAACCCGCGCAGCCAATTTTTCGGAAAAGCCGGACTGCGCCAAAGTGAAGGCCAGTTTGATTGCAGCTGACACGCCTGTCGCGTCAGCGCCGCCGTGGGATTTCACCACGGTGCCGTTCAGCCCCAGAAACACACCACCATTCACGCGTCGCGGGTCGATCCGTTTCTTCAAACGGTTCAGCGACGTGATAGCCAGAATCGAGGCCAATCGGGATAGCGGGGAGTATTTGAACGCTTGCCGCAGCAGGTCGCCGATCAGGCTTGCCGTACCTTCGCCGGTCTTGATCGCGACGTTGCCGGTAAAGCCATCGGTTACAATGACATCCGCCTTGTCACCGGGGATGTCGCTGCCTTCGACGAAACCCACGAAATCGAAATTCGCCTGTTCCGCGAAGCCCGCGATCATCAAGTGCGCTTCTTTCAGTTCGGCGCGTCCCTTGTGTTCTTCAGTTCCGACATTCAGCAGCCCGATCCGAGGGCGGTTCAGGGCCAAACCGTTGCGCGCGTAAGAGGCGCCCATCAGGGCGTATTGCAGCAAGTCCTTGGCGTCGGCGCGCACATCTGCGCCGACATCCAGCATCACGTTGAACCCCTGAGGGTTGCGCGAGGGCCACAGTATCGCGATGGCCGGTCGGTTCACGCCCGGCAGTTTGCGCAGGCGCATCATCGACAGGGCCATCAGCGCACCGGTATTGCCGCAGGACACCGCGCCATGGGCTTCGCCCTGGCGTACCGCTTCCAGCGTGGACCACATCGAGGTCTCTTTGCCGTTGCGCACGACCTGACTGGGTTTGTCCTCCATCGTGACCACGCCCGAGCAATCACGAAAAACGACGCGCCCCTCAAGGACACGCCGTTTGGTGACAAGCTTGCGCAATACCTGTTCGGGCCCGTGCAGCAAGAACCTGATGTTCGGGTTCTTGTCGGCCGATTTCGCAAGACCGGCAACAACGACAGAGGGACCTGCGTCCCCACCCATAGCGTCGACCGAGATGGTTATCCGTCCGGCGTGCGTGGGCTGTTCAGTCATGCCTTGGTCTGCGCTCGATCAGGCTTAGGCTGCGTCTTCGTCCAGATCGATTTCATCGGCCTGAGCGACGACTTCGCGATCATCATAGTGGCCGCAGGATGCGCAAACGTGGTGCGGGCGCTTCAGCTCGCCGCAGTTCGGGCATTCGTTCGGGTTTGCAGCAACCAGAGCGTCGTGTGCGCGGCGGTTGTTGCGACGCGACTTGGAAACTTTGTTCTGTTGGACGGCCATGGTCTCAACCTTTGTCTGACTGGGGGTCGCAGATTCGCTGCCGACCCGGGTTTCGTAGTTCGTTTATCGTGGTTTGACGCGCGTTTAGGCGACGGGCCCCGCAATGTCCAACCATAAATCCGATGAGCGCGCGAAAATACTGCGATTCTCGGTATGTTCAAGCGATTTTTCTGACCGCCTGCTATGACAGGAAATCTGCGTTCTGTCACTCGTCTTTTTTGAGCGTATCGCGCAATCCTGCCAATCCGGCGAAAGGTTTGGCGTCTTCGTCGGTCATCGCCTGTTTTCCGGGTTCGGTATAGTCTGCCTGACCCAGTTCCGCACCCTCCTTGCGCGGGTATTGTGGCAGGGCCAGCGACAGCGCCTCGACCATCACCAATGCGGGGTCGATTTCCGGGCCCAAGGGCTCGGATTCGTCATCCTGCGGAATTTCGAACTCGGGTTCATCGGGGTCGGTCCAATCGGCCAGAAAGGTGCGATGCACGGGAATGTCGATCCGGGTCGTGACCGGCTCAAGCGTCACGACACAGGGTTGGATCACGGTTGCACCGAGTTTGCCGTTGAGAACCCAGTCGCGCTTGCCCTGTGCGCGAAGCTCGCCGGAAAAGCTGAGTTTGCGCAGCCCCAGCAGCCCCAGATCTTGCCTGATCTCATCCAATTCGGCGCTTGCGGGGCGCAGTTCAAAGGGTGTCGGGGCGTTCTGGGGCAGGTCAGCCACCCGAAATGATGTAAGGTTGCCCATTCGTGAGCCTTTCTATGTGTTGAACCGTGGCAGCGGTTTCTGTAATCGGATAGAAGCCGCAAGAGGCCAAGGCAAGAGGGTGTGCATGTTGAAGGTAGTGAACCGGTTGAAACCAGCGACGAAATCGCTTGTGTTTGTTGCCTGTCTGGCTGCGGCCGGGGCCTGTACGCCGATCTACAAGAATCACGGCTATGTGCCTCCGGCCGAGGAACTGGCCGAAATCAAAGTGGGCGTGGATACGCGCGACAGCGTGGAAGAAGCCATCGGCGCACCGGGTGCGTCCGGGGTTGTGCGGGATACGGGCTATTACTATGTCCGCTCGCGGGTCCGCCATTACGGCCCGAAACGGCCCGAAGTGGTGGCGCGCGAACTGGTCGCCATCAGCTTTGATCAGCGTGGAGTGGTCAGAAACATCGAGCGTTTTGGCTTGGAAGACGGCATCGTGATTCCGCTGGAACGCCGTGTGACCGATTCCAACGTTCAGGACAAAGGCTTCCTGCGTCAGCTGTTGGGCAATATCGGCAACTTCAACCCGGCCAATATTCCTGGCGCCAACTGATCGCGGCGGAACCTTGCGTTGGTCACAAGGCGGTCACATGTCTTGTGTTAACGGTGTCGTGCCGACACTCGTGGGTCGGCACCCATGGAGGACGCGACCGTGGCGGCGGCAGTTATGTTAAGCAAGGGGCGCTATCGCGCCCGTATGGCGGAATCGGCCGAGGATATCAGGGCCGCACAAAGCCTGCGGACATTGGCATTCGGCACCCGGCAACCGGACATTGACGCTTTTGACGCGCAATGCAGCCATGTCCTGGTTGAAGATATGCGATCCGCCGGGCAGTTGGTCTGCTGCTTTCGGATGCTGACAATGGAACATGGCGGTGAAATCGGACGCAGCTATTCAGCAAAGTTCTACGACCTGAGCTCGTTGGCAGGGTTCAGTGGCCGCATGGTCGAGATGGGCAGGTTTTGCGTTCATCCGGGCCTGAACGATCCTGACATTCTGCGTGTCGCCTGGGGTGCAATGACGTCCTATGTCGATCAACACAATGTTCAGATGCTGTTTGGATGTTCGTCCTTTGCCGGGACCGAAACCGGGCGATACCTTGATGCCTTTGCGATGCTCAAACATCGCCACCTGGCCCCGAAACGGTGGTTGCCGCGGGTCAAGGCTCCGGACGTGTTCCGCTTTGCCGCACGTCTGCGGCGCCGGCCGGATGCGAAAAAGGCCATGTCGCGCATGCCGCCCCTGTTGCGAACCTATCTGATGATGGGGGGGTGGGTGAGTGATCACGCGGTTGTGGATCGTCACATGAACACGTTGCATGTGTTTACCGGGCTTGAAATCGGGGCGATCCCGCCGGCCCGAAGACGCCTGTTTCGGGCATTGGCCGTTTAAGGTGAGTATTTCCGAAAAGGTGAAAACAGGGCGTTGACGCAGTGTGGCCGCCGGTTTAGCTGGCGGGCATGGCGAGAATTCCTTTGTTGCAGATGTCCGGCATATCCCTGACTTTCGGGGGCGAACCGGTGTTTTCCGAACTGGATCTGGTGGTACAGCCCGGTGACCGCGTGGCGCTGGTTGGGCGCAACGGGTCGGGCAAATCCACGCTGATGAAAGTGATGGCCGGCCTGGTCGAGGCTGACCGCGGTGAAATTGTCGTGCCGCCCGGAAAATCCGTGGGCTATATGGAGCAGGACCCGACGATGGAGGGCTTTGCCACCCTGGGCGACTATGCGTCGAGCGGTTTGGAGCCGGGGGAGCTCTACAAGGTTGAACGGGCGGGTGCGGGGCTGAAATTCGATCCTGCGCGCGCCGTTGAGACTGCTTCGGGCGGTGAAAGGCGGCGGGCGGCATTGGCCAAGCTGATGGCCGAGGCACCGGACCTGATGCTGCTGGACGAACCGACCAACCATCTGGATATCGAAGCCATCGCGTGGCTGGAGCGCGAGCTTGGCTCGACACGTGCAGCGTTTGTGCTGATCTCGCACGACCGGGCCTTTTTACGGGCACTGACGCGGGCGACACTTTGGATTGATCGGGGCGCTGTCCGACGGCAGGAGCAAGGTTTTGACGCGTTCGAAGCTTGGCGGGACAAGATCTGGGAAGAAGAAGACCAGCAGCGTCACAAGCTGAACCGTCTGATCAAGTCCGAGGCCAAATGGGCGGTTGAGGGCATTAGCGCCCGACGCAAACGCAATCAGGGCCGGGTGCGGGCCCTACAGGCGCTGCGGGCCGAAAAGGCGGCACAGATCAAGCGTCAGGGTTCCGCTGCGATGACGCTGGAGGCCGGGCCAAAATCGGGCCGCAAGGTGATCGAGGCCAAAGGGCTGGCCAAAGGGTTCGGCGACAAGCAGATCGTTCGGAATTTTGATCTGCTGGTGCAGCGCGGTGATCGTGTGGCCTTTGTCGGGCCGAACGGGGTCGGCAAGACGACCTTGCTGAAGATGCTTCTTGGGCAGGTGGAGCCGGACGAAGGCTCGGTGTCACTGGGTACCAATCTTGAGGTTGCGGTGTTCGATCAGACCCGTGCGCAACTGGACCCCGAGATGAGCTTGTGGGACAGCCTGACCGGCGACCCGGATATGCGGGTTTCCGGCAAGGCCGATCAGGTGATGGTTGGGGGGCAGCCCAAACATGTCGTGGGCTATCTCAAGGAATTCCTGTTTGACGAGCGGCAGGCAAGGGCGGCTGTCAAATCCTTGTCGGGTGGGGAAAAGGCTCGGTTGCTGCTGGCCAAGTTGATGGCGAAATCTTCCAATCTTCTGGTGCTGGACGAACCGACCAACGATCTGGATGTCGAAACGCTGGATCTATTGCAGGAACTGCTGGACGACTACGATGGAACGGTTCTGCTGGTCAGCCACGACCGGGATTTTCTGGACCGCGTTGCAACGACGACCATCGCGATGGAAGGCAACGGGCGGGCGACCGTCTATGCCGGCGGCTGGTCCGACTATATTGCGCAGCGGGGCGAAGTTTCCGAGAAAAAAGACATCAAGACAAAGCTTTCCAAGCCGAAGGTGAAGCAGGAAGCAAAAGCCAGATCGGGATTATCCTTTTCCGAGAAGCACCGTCTGGAAAAGCTGCCGGCCGAGATTGAACGGCTGGAGGCCGAGATTGCAAAGCTCGAAGAATTGATGTCCGACCCCGAGCTGTTTACCCGCGAGCCGGTCAAGTTCCAGAAAGCGTCCGAGGCGCTTGTCGAACGGCAAGACAAGTTGTCGGCGGCCGAAGAGGAATGGCTGACACTGGAAGAGAAAGCCCAGGCTGAGTAGACGCCAACTGCGCGCGCCTTATCAGGCGGCGTTTAAAAGTTGCTGAAAGCCGAGTTTCGCCTGCTGCTTCGGTTTTGCTGGGGATCGGGCCAGCCGATCAGCGCCATTTCGTTCAGCTTGATTCGGCTGCGACCCCGTCGATCGTTTTCATGCAAGTGGCGAGATGAAGCGCGTTCAAATGCGTCTGCGACGGTTCGCGGCTGTTCCAAATTGCATGGAAGGCAACGACACCGGGATATGTCGCAACCACATGCGGGTCGTTTTGTGTGCATTCTTCTTCGGCGTAGGCGATGTCTCTTTCGAGTTCGGCGCAGTCGAAATCCACCTTGCCCGGGCGCCCCTCCTTGGGGACACGTTGACCCGGCGCGGCCTGATCAAAAAAAACAGGCGCTACGCCCCGCGAACAAGGCCCTGGTGGGTTGGCGGAAGAGCAGGGTTATCGGCGGGCGCGTATCGGCCGGGCAGGGTTGCCAACCACGGTCTCGCCGGCGGGAACGTCTTTTGTCACCACGCTGCCCGCTCCGATGATGGCATGGTTGCCGATCGTAACGCCCGGCATGATGATCGCGGCCCCGCCGATCCAGACGTTGTCGCCGACCCTGACAGGGTGGGCAACTTCGAGGCCCTGAGCGCGCAAGGCAGGATCTTTCGCGTGTTCGGCGCAATAGATCTGCACCGCAGGTCCAAGCATCGTGTCATTCCCAATCGTCACCGGCGCGGTGTCGAGCACGACACAGCCTGCGTTGAAAAACACGCGGTCTCCCAACGACAGGTTTATTCCGTAGGCACAGTGAAACGGAGCCTCGAGAAAGCTATCCTGACCAAAGCCCGCGAACAGGGCTGCCAGTTCCGGCGCGATGGCCCCACGGGCATCCGGCGGGCATGTGTTATGGGCATGAACGGCCCGGCGCGCTTCGGCGCGAAGCGCATCCAATTCCGGGTCAAGGCAGCAATACCATTCACCCGCTTCCATTTTCTGCCGCTCGGTCATGAGCCCCGGTTTAGCGCATACGCAGGGCACCGTCGATGCGGATGACCTCACCGTTCAGATAGCCCATCTCGACGATAAAGCCGGCCAGTCGTCCGTATTCCTGCGGATCGCCAAGGCGGGCAGGGTTCGGGACGTCGGCGGCAAGCTGTTGTTGCACCTCTTCGGGCAGGCCCGCCAGCATCGGGGTCATGAAAATGCCCGGCGCGATGGTCATGACGCGAATGCCGGTCGAGGCCAGGTCGCGGGCCATCGGCAGCGTCATGCCCACGACGCCGCCCTTCGAGGCCGCATAGGCCGCCTGACCCTTTTGCCCGTCATACGCAGCGATCGAGGCGGTGTTGATGATCACCCCGCGTGCCCCATCTGGTTCGGGTTCATTCTTTGCCATTTCGGCAGCGGCCAGCCGGGACACGTTGAAGGTGCCAACCAGATTGATGTCGATCGTACGCTGGAAAGCATCCAGAGGGTGAGGGCCATCCTTGCCGACGGTCTTGATACCATAGGCGATACCGGCGCAATTCACCGTGGCCGTGATCTTGCCCATCTTGTCCATGCCGTGGCGCACGGCTGCGGCCACCGACTCTTGGTCGGTTACATCCGTTTGCGCGAAATGCCCGCCAATCTCGGCGGCGACCTGTGCGCCACGATCCGCATCACGATCCAGAATGGTGACCTGCGCGCCTTCCGAGGCGAAGTGGCGTGCCGTGGCTTCGCCAAGACCGGATGCGCCTCCGGTAATGAGGGCGGCAGTGGTGGACAGGTGCATGGTGAACTCCTCCCAAGGATATGAACACTTGTTCAATAACTGCATTTTGGGGCCAGAGTCCACATATTTGAGAAGGCAGGAACTTGGTTGGCGGGTAGGGTCCTTGGCCCCGATTTTTCGGCCGATCCTCAACAATACTTAATGCCGACTTCACGAAAACGCGCCTGTTCGTGAGCGAAGAACTCGGCGCCTTTGTGTGTTTTTCCGTCAGGAGGATCTGTTATGGTAATAAGTACGAAACACATACTGGGTGCAGTTGTCGCTGTGCCCGTTTTTGGAATGGTGATGGTTGGCGATGCCGCTGCCGCACCGGAAACCTGCAACTGGAAAACGGCTCGGACTCTTGCCAACGCGGGGGACTATGCCGGGTTGTGCGATTGTGTGCAAGTAACCCCGAGTTTTCTGGACAGGCTTCAAAAGCGTGCCGACTTTGAAACAACTTTGACTGTAACCGGAGCGCAATGCCCGGGGCTGGCCGCGTTGCTGACGGATTTGCCGACGGCAAACCTGTCTGGTTCGGCGGAAAACCGGGGTGAAAGCCGCGGATCTGAACCCGGTGGGTCTGGATTCGCCGATGCTGGTGGAGCTGTCGGAGGCGGTGAAAGTGGCCCCAGCGGCGCGTCTGAAGAAAGCGATAACAATGGAGGTGGCCAGTCCGGCGGTGGAGGAAGCGAATCCGGCGGTGGCGGTAGTGAAACCGGTGGCGGTGAAACTGGCGCTGGAGGTGAATCCGGCGGTGGCGGTGAAACTGGCGGTGGTGGTGAGTCCGGCGGTGGTGAGTCCGGTGGCGGTGGTGAATCCGGCGACGGAGGTGAATCTGGCGGCGGCGGTGAACCCGGCGGCGGCGGTGAAGGCAAAGGCGAAGGCGAAGGTAAAGGCGGCAAGGGCAAAGGTGGTGGCAAGGGCAACAACGGCCATGGCAATGGCGGTGAAGGCAGCAGCCCGGGCCGCGGTCATAACGCCAACAATGACGAAAGTGGCGACCGGCCCGGTCGTGGCGGCGGAAAAGAACGCAGATAAGCACGGCTTACCGAATGAAAAGCGGCCACCCGTTTGGGTGGCCGTTTCGATTTCGTGTCTTTCAGCCTTGCCGGGTCAGCCCAGTTGAACCAGCGCGTGGCGCTTTTTGCCTGCGCTCAGTTTTGTAGGTTTCTTCAACTCTGACACGGAGACAAACGGGAAGTCTGTGTTTACTGCAACATCATTTACCAGAGCGCCCTTTTCTGAGATCAAGCGTTTAGCGTCCTTTCCGGACTTAGCGAGCTTGGCTTCAACAAATAGGGTGGCGGCAGAGCAGTACATTTCTTCGTTACCTTTGCCCAATGCGACTCCGGGCATAAGTTTCAATGAACTCGTTTCGAGTATAAACGATGGCAAATCGTCCCCAACTCCGCCCTTTTCAAAGACCTCGCGTGCAGTGGCCTCGGCGTTTGCCGCCGCTTCGGCCCCGTGCAGCAGGGTGGTTACCTCATTGGCAAGACGGATCTTAGCCTCGTTGATCTCTGAACCCTCAAGCGCTGCAAGACGGTCGCATTCGTCGACCGGCAGTTCCGTGAAGATTTTCAGGAACCGGCCAACATCTGCGTCTGTGGTGTTGCGCCAGAACTGCCAGAACTCGTAGGCGCTCAGCATGTCGCCGTTCAGCCAGACCGCGCCGCCTTGCGACTTGCCCATCTTGCGGCCATCGCTGGTGGTCAGCAGGGGGGTGGTCAGGCCATAGATCTCGTGATCCAGCACGCGGCGGGTCAGGTCGATCCCGTTGACGATATTGCCCCACTGGTCTGAACCACCCATCTGCAGAACGCAGCCATAGCGGCGGTTCAGCTCGAGGAAGTCATAGGCCTGCAGGATCATGTAGTTGAACTCGAGGAAGCTCAGCGATTGCTCGCGATCCAGCCGAGATTTCACGGACTCAAATGACAGCATCCGGTTGACCGAGAAATGCCGCCCGATATCGCGCAGGAAATCGAGGTAGTTCAGGCTGTCCAGCCATTCGGCATTGTTCAGCATCAGCGCGCCGGTTTCGCTGTCATCAT
The DNA here is from genome assembly GCF_017872515.1 of Ruegeria sp. HKCCE3926. NCBI lineage: Bacteria > Pseudomonadati > Pseudomonadota > Alphaproteobacteria > Rhodobacterales > Roseobacteraceae > Ruegeria > Ruegeria sp. HKCCE3926. The sequence continues at coordinate 736,619 of NZ_JAEDOU010000001.1, forward strand.
AGGACAGGTACTTGGCGAAGACCTGCTTCATGCCCGCAATATTGGCGTCGATCTGTTCAGGGCCCAGCAGGGGGCGTTCATCCGATCGGAACGAAGGATCACCCACCTTGGTGGTACCACCGCCCATCAGCGTGATCGGTTTGTGGCCGGTCTTTTGCAGCCAGCGCAGTACCATGATGTTCATCAAATGACCCACATGCAGCGACTGCGCCGTGGCGTCATAGCCGATATACGCTGTTTGCACCCCACTGATCAGCGCGTCGTCAAGGCCCTGATAATCGGTGCAGTCGGCGAGAAAGCCGCGCTCGATCATCGTGGCGATGAAATCCGATTTGGGGTGGTAGGTCATATCGTGCCCTTTGGGTTAATGTTGCGGGGCACTGTATAGGCGGCAGCGCGTGGGAGGAAAAGCCACCTTTTCACCTCGGGCGCGGGGTGTGGTCGAGGGTGTCGATCCAGACACGCGCGCTGAGAAAAAAATTGCCGGGCCGGTCCGGAACGCTTGCCTTTGCGCCCCAACAGAAGGCACGTTGACCGGGCTGCAACCCAAAGGTGAAATCCCGGACCCGGAGGCGGCGAATGACACAGCCAATTCAGGAGGCAGGCTTGGGCCAGACCATCGCGAAACACGGAAAGCTCCGGGCTTTGGGCGCAATGTCCGGCACTTCGATGGACGGGGTTGATGCCGCGGTGGTGGAAACCGACGGGCATTTGATTTACGGGTTTGGGCAAAGCGGATACCGCGCGTATTCGGATGCGGAACGCGACGTGTTGCGCGCCGCGCTGGGCCAGTGGCATGGTCCCCAGGTCGATGCGGCGGCAGAGATGGTGACAATCGCCCATGCCGAAGCACTGTCCGAGTTCGAGGATGTGGATCTGATCGGCTTTCACGGACAGACGCTGGCGCATGAGCCGCGCGGACGCGGGACCTTGCAGGTCGGTGACGGGCTGGGGCTGGCGCAGGCCCTCGGGCGCCCGGTGGTCTGGGATTTCCGCAGCGACGATGTGGCGATGGGGGGCGAGGGGGCTCCGCTTGCGCCATTCTTTCATTTCGCCTGTGCCAAATGGTTCGGCGCAGACCGGCCGCTGTGTTTCCTGAACCTGGGCGGGGTCGGCAACCTGACCTATGTGGACCCGGCGTTCGAGGGCCCCGAAGCGCCCGGTGCGTTGCTGGCCTTTGATACAGGCCCGGCCAATGCGCCGGTCGATGATCTGATGCAGGCCCGGCTGGGGCTTCCGATGGACCGCGACGGGGCGCTTGCGCGCGATGGAACGGTGGAAATGGGCGCGCTGGAGCTGTTTCTGGCCGAGCCGTATTTTTCTCGCATGCCGCCGAAATCTTTGGACCGGAACGATTTTTCGGAAATGATCGGTTTGGTCAAGGAACTGGATGACGCTGACGCGGTGGCGACCCTGACCGGTATGTGCGCCGCAGCTGTAGTGCAGGGGATGGAGCATTGTCCGAAACCTCCGTCTTGTGTGTTGGTCACCGGGGGCGGCAGACGCAACCCGGTGCTGATGGAGATGTTGCGCGTGTCGCTGGATTGCCCGGTCGAACCGGTTGAGGCGGTGGGGCTGGACGGCGACATGCTTGAGGCGCAGGCGTTTGCCTATCTGGCGGTGCGTGTCGCGCGGGGGCTGCCGACCTCTTGTCCCGGAACCACCGGCGTCAAGGCGCTTGTCGGTGGCGGGGTCGTCAGTACGGTGTCGATGGACCCGGTCGGATAACCCGATCCGGAAAACAGTTCAAAAAAACAACTCTTTGTGCGACGATTGCCCGGACCGATGGATCAGGGGCATGGCAGTATGGCGACCAAGGCAGAGCTTGAGGCCGAGTTGGAGAAGTTGCGGAAGCGGAATGCGACGTTGGAGGCGCAGGCCGAAAAGGAATCGGGTTCCGATGATCCGCCTGAGGGCGCCAAATCGTCGGATGAAATCCGGCAGCTGCTGGAAGACCACGGGATCGACCTGAGCCAGGTTCAGTCCTTGGGACATGACGTTGTCGAGGAGTTCGGTCGGCTTCAGAAAGACTATCCGATCACGGCGTTGCTGATTGCGTTTTCGCTGGGGTACGTCGTCGGGCGCGCGCAGGGCTAGGAGGCGGGTTATGAGCAGACTGAGCAAGAACCTGGTTACGATCTATCGGACCGAACGTTTGATTGCACGCCGCCGTCTTGGGGTGGTTCAGCAACAGACCATACTGATGGGCATCGCGGGCATCGCGGCATTGTCGGCGGTGGTGCTTTTGAATGTCTCTTTTTTCTTGGCGCTTCAGAGCGCGATGTCACCAGCATCGGCGGCGGCGCTGTTGGCCTTTGGAAACATCGTTTTCGCCGGGCTTATTGTGCTGATTGCAAGACGCCGAAATATCGACGACGAAGTCGCACCGGCCGTCGAGGTGCGCGATATGGCCATAGCGGATATTGAAGACGAATTGGAGGAGATGACCGCAGAGGCCAAAGAGGTCGTGCAGGCGGTCAAGAGCATTGGATCGAACCCTTTGGGATCGGCAGCGACGCTGCTGGTACCGCTGATCAATTTGTTGATCAAAAGCCGAAGCGACAAATAGAGACGCAACCCGAAGGTTCATCGACACACCGGAGCGCCCTTGCGGCGGGCCGTGTCAAAATGGAAATGCCCGACGTGATGGCGGTCGGCGTCCGGGCCAAGCACGGTTCCGAATATGCCGCAGGCGCCTTCGTGCAACTCTCTCAAAACAGTGCCCTGCGCGTTGTTCCATCCGTCCCGGACCGTGATCTGTGTTCCGTCCTGTAGAACGAAGGTCGATATGTCGATCGCCTTTCCGCGCGCGTGTTCCGAGATGCGTGAGCGCGGCTGGTTGTTCTGGGTCTTGCAGGCATAGTGGCCAACGATCCGCATCCCCTTCAGCCCGCCGCCCATATCGGCAAAGGCTGGCTTGGCCGTGTTTTCGATCCACGTTTTCAGCGTGACCGCTGTCTGGCAGTCCATCAATGAGAACTGGCTGAGAGCGATATCTGATATTTTGTAAACCCGAACCGGGTTCGTGATCCCGCATCCGCGGGCCTTTCCGGCGACGGGCTTGCGAGTTTCACCCAGAATTGTCCAGTCGCCGCACACGGCGCCCCGTTCCTGCATTCGTTCACGGCCCACTTCGAATTTCCGAAACTTGCAGGGTCGCAGGGCAGGACGCCTGGAAACCAGCACCGCAGGTTCGGCTGTCACCATCGGGTCAGCATCTTCAGCCGTTTCTTCCCCGTTCAGTTCTGGCGCAGTCAGATCGGATGCAAGACGGGCCTCGGCGCAAGCGGGCTCTGCGCTGGCGAATGCTGCGCTTTGACACAAGAACAAGACAGTCAGCAGGACCTGCTTCATACTCACTCGTTACTCCGTCGCCTGTGGCTGCGTGTACAGAATGATCAATGGGCAACCGTCTGTAAACTCTCCTTTTCCGAGATCGTTGAACGTCGGCTTACGCCTTTGGGATATCAAAGCCCGGGGGGGCCAATTCAAATCCTTCAAATTGGAAGCCGGGCGAGACTGTGCAACTGACCAGCGTGTAATCACCCGTGCTGCGGGCGGCTTGCCAATGGCCTTCCGGGACGATCAATTGTGGTGCGCCAGCGGAAAGGTCGTGTGTCAGCACATGTTCGGTGGCGGGGCCTTGGTCGGTTGCGCTGAGCGACAGGACAAGCGGCGCGCCGGCATGGTACAGCCAGATCTCGGTCGCATCGACACGGTGCCAGTGGCTGCTTTCGCCTTTCTGCAACAGGAAGTAGATGCAGGTGCCGGTGGGGCGACCTTCGTTTTCGGCGCGCCATGTCTCGGCATACCAACCACCTTCGGGATGGCGTTGCAGGTTCAGGCGGTCGATAATCTCTTGTGCGGTCATGTGGTTCCTCGTGTTTGGGTGCGATTATGCACGGGCCGGTGTGATCCGCTATGGTATTCATGCGTCCGAGGGATATGTTTACGGCATGACCCTGAAAATCCCCTTCGATAACTCCTATGCCCGTCTGCCGAATGCGTTCTTTGCACGGCAGTCACCGGTTCCCGTGCGCGCGCCAAGGATGATTGCGTTCAACGATGATCTGGCCAGGTTGCTGCGGATATCGCCCGGAGACGTCGAGGACATGGCCGAAGCCTTTGCGGGAAACAGTATTCCCGAAGGTGCCGAGCCCATCGCACAGCTTTATTCCGGGCATCAGTTCGGGCAATACAACCCGCAGCTGGGCGACGGGCGTGCGGTGCTGTTGGGCGAGACGGTTGGAACGGACGGGGTGCGCCGGGACATCCAGTTGAAAGGTTCGGGTCCTACGCCGTTTTCCCGCCGGGGCGATGGCCGGGCCTGGCTGGGGCCGGTGCTGCGGGAATATGTGGTGTCCGAGGCGATGCATGCCCTGGGCATTCCGACCACACGCGCCTTGGTAGCCGTGGAAACCGGCGAGACCGTCTTTCGTGAAGCTCCGATGCCCGGAGCTGTTCTGACCCGGGTTGCATCCAGTCATCTGCGGGTGGGGACCTTTCAGGTTTTTGCAGCGCGTGGGCAGATGGACAGCCTGAAGCGCCTGACGGACTATGCCATTGCGCGGCATTACCCAAAGGCAGATGGGCCGATGGGCCTGTTACGTTCGGTGCGCGATGCGCAGGCCGGTTTGATTGCACGATGGATGAGCGTGGGGTTCATCCATGGGGTGATGAATACCGATAACTGCTCGATCGCGGGTGAGACCATTGACTACGGCCCATGTGCGTTCATGGACACGTATCACCCCAACACCGTCTACAGCTCGATTGACCGGATGGGTCGTTATGCCTATTCGAACCAGCCTGATATCGCGGTGTGGAACCTCGCGCAGTTGGCAACGGCCTTGATCCAGCAGATGGACGACAAAGAGGCCGCCGTGGAAGAGGCGACCGAGATCGTCCACACGATGCCGGACCTGTTGCAACAGAACTGGTTGTCCCGGTTCCGGGCAAAGATCGGACTGGCAACCGCGGACGAGGGCGATCAGGAACTGATCACCGACCTTCTGAAGCGCATGGCCGGGGGGCAGGCGGATTTCACCAATACCTTCCGGGCGCTGGGCGGTGGCACGGCGCGGGATCAGTTCCTTGACCCGGCAGCGTTTGACGCTTGGGAAAAAGACTGGCGTGCACGGTTGGCGCACGAAGCGGCGCCACTGGAGGTGATGACCGCCGCAAACCCCGCATTCATTCCGCGCAATCACCGGATCGAACAGATGATCCAGTCGGCGGTGCAGGGTGATTACGCGCCCTTCGACCGGCTGAACGCTGTGTTGGCGCGACCGTACGAGGATCAGGGGGATGCGGAAGACCTGAGGCGTCCTCCGGCCGAAAATGAGGTGGTCCATGCAACATTCTGCGGGACGTGACGCGAGGCCTGCATCTATTTCCGCAGGATTTCCACCACCGCGGCGCTGACGATCAGGATGGCGCCCAGAAACTCACGCAGGCCAAATGGTTCTCCTGACAGGGCGGCGGCTGAAGCGATGCCAACGACAACCTCGCTCATCAGCAGCAGGCCGACCTTTGCGGGGGGAAGCTTGGTTGCTGGCCAGATGGTCATGTAGATCATGGGCAGGACATAAAAGGCGGACAGCATTGCATATCCCGCAATGCGGATCGACTCTTCGCCTGTGGTGTTCGGCAGGGTTTGGCCCCCAAGCATCAGCAGGCTGACAAGCGACAGCAACAACGCGCCAATCACAAAGGCAAAGACCTGACCCGAGATGGTCATGCTGCCAGCCTTGTACAGGCCCAGTGTACCCAATGCCCAGCATATGCCCGATGCCAGTGCCAGCCAGTCACCCAAGTTCTGCGGCCATGGCACGAACCCGGCGCCTCCGAGCACGACAAACAGCCCGCCAAGCCCGCAGATCAGACCCGCAAGGCGCATCAGGCTCAGGCGTTCTTTCAGAAATACGACGCCCAGAATCGTGCCCCAGATCGGGGTGAGATAGAACAACAGGATCGAGCGGACGACGTCGGTGTAGACAAGGCTGATTGAATACAGGCCGAATGCAGCCCCTGTGAACATTCCGCTGAGCATCAAATCGCGCCATTGCCGGGCCAGCATGCGCCTGTCGGACCAGACGAAGGGGAGCAACGCAATCAGGGCCGCGCAGTACATCGCGATCCCTGACCAGGGGCCGGTCAGGCCCTGATCAAAGAAAAACCGCACCGGAATCCAATAAAGGCCCCATAGCGCGCCGCCTGTCACCAAAACGATACTGGCCCGGGTGCTGTTGTCGGGTTGGGTCTGGCTCAGGCTCATGCGGGCCCCGCTTTGGCTGCGATGCGTTGTCGTCACCGCATCGGGATAGAGCGTTGCAGGGCCGGGGATCAAGCGGAACCTTCGCTTTGATATCAGCCAGGTTTCAATCGCCGAAATAGCAGGCAGATTGTTGGGGGCGGATGCCGTATCGGAATTGTCGCAGCAGGAAACCAAGCAGAGGGGTTGCGCCTCACGTCAGGCATGGCACTTTAGGGCAATTCATTTGGTCACGCCCTCATGCCAACTTCCTCCACGCTGCGTATCGCAAGCTACAACATTCAGAAATGCGTCGGGTTGGATTTCCGGCGCCAACCCCAACGTATTCTGCAAGTCATCGAAAACATGAAAGCGGATATCGTGGTGTTGCAGGAGGCCGACAAGCGCCTGCCGCCCCGTCCGGCCGCGCTGCCGCATTTTATGTTGGACGAGGCGGGATGGCAGATCGTAGATCTGGGCGGCGCGGGAAGTCTGGGCTGGCACGGCAACGCGGTGATCTGGCGCGGAGAGGGTATCTCGGTCCGCCGAAAAGGGCATCACGAGTTGCCGGGGCTGGAGCCGCGCGGTGCGGTGCGTGTCGAGTTCGACACCCATATCGGACCATTGCGCGTGATGGGTATGCATCTTGGACTGTTGCCAGCGTCGCGGCGACAGCAGATTTTGCACATTCGGCGGAACGACTGGGACATGGACCAGATGCCGACTGTTTGGGCCGGTGACTTCAACGAGTGGTCACGTCAGCCAGTACTGGATCACCTGGTCCCCGAAATGCGGTTTCTGCCTCCCAGACCAAGTTTTCCCGCCGCGCAGCCCCTGGGCGCGCTGGATCGGATCGCGCTGGGCAGCGGAATACAGGCCGTGGCGCACGGTGTTCACGACACACGTCCCGCGCATATCGCATCTGATCACCTGCCGGTCTGGGCCGATCTGACGCGCGCCAGATCAGAAGGTCGCAAAAGGTGAAATCCCTGTAGCGAAACCTGCGCAGACATATTAAGACAGACACCCGAGCAAGTCTGAGGGGCATCATGTCGGAAACGATTATTGGGCGTTGTGAAGCCAAAGGGCTGCGCATGACCGGTCAAAGAAGGGTCATCGCGCAGGTACTGGAACAGAGCGACGACCACCCGGATGTCGAGGAACTCTATGCGCGGGCGTCTGCTGCGGACAAAGGCATTTCCATTGCAACGGTCTATCGCACGGTCAAACTGTTCGAAGAGGCTGGTATTCTGGAACGTCTTGAGTTCGGCGACGGACGGGCCCGGTACGAGGACGCCGAGCGCGATCACCACGACCACCTGATCGACATGCAGTCAGGAGAGGTTATCGAATTCGTCGACCCCGAGATCGAAGCCCTACAGGAAAGAATCGCCGCCAAGCTTGGGTATAAGCTGAAAGGGCACCGGTTGGAGCTGTACGGCGTCCCGCTGGAAAAGGACTGACCCATCACGAAACGCGATTGATCGCCTCACGTTAATTCATCAGGCGTGACGGGAATTGTCTTGCCAGATGCCGTTGGTTGAGGTTGTTGTGCATCTACAGGCACCAGATGTGCCCTTTCCAACGGACGCGCAAATGAACAACGTAAACGGCATCCTGCTGCTTATCGGGTCGATGGCGGCCTTTGCACTTGAGGACATGTTCATCAAGCTCCTGTCCGGCTCTGTGCCGACAGGGCAGATCATGGTGTTTCTGGGCGTGTTTTGCGGGCTCGTGTTTGCCGCGATGTCAGTGGTCACCCGAAAGCGGATCTTTGACCCCGTGGCATGGAAAGCCCTGCCATTGATCCGCGCTGCGACCGAAGGCTTTGGCGCGGTGGCCTTCGTGACGGCGTTGTCGCTGATCGACCTGTCCACCGTTGCGGCCGTGTTTCAGGCCATGCCGCTGGTCGTCACCATGGGTGCGGCCCTGTTCCTTGGAGAGCAGGTCGGCTGGCGTCGCTGGAGCGCGATCGGTGTCGGCTTTGTCGGTGTTCTGATGATCATCCGTCCGGGGGTGGAGGGCTTTCGGCCGGAATCCCTGTTTGTGGTGTTGTCCGTGGTCGCCATTGCGGCGCGCGATCTGATCACCCGCAAGCTGGACCCACGCGTGCCCTCATCCGTCGTTGCGATGCAGGCCTATATTGCGGTGGCTGTGGCCGGCCTGGTTCTGATGATCATGTCCGGGGCATCCTTCGTGCCGGTTCAAGCCGGTCAAACGGGCCCTTATGCGGGGGCGATCGGATTTGGCGTGCTGGGCTATTACGGCATTGTCACTGCGATGAGGGTGGGCGAAGCCTCGGCCCTGATGCCGTTCCGGTACACGCGCCTTGTGTTCTCGATCCTTGCAGGAATGCTGATGTTCGGTGAACGCCCTGATGCGCTGACAATGGCGGGGGCGACCCTGATCATCGGCTCGGGTCTTTATACCTTTGTCCGCGAACGGCGTCTGGCGCGGGAATTGGCACCTGCCTGACCCTGTTGGCGCAAACAGCGAATTGTTAGCCCTAAATGTCCGGGAATATGCGTGTTAGCGTTAACGGAACCGGTTTACTTTTGGCCGGTTGCTGCTATGACGCGTGCAACCGACCGCAGTCACAGGGACAGGCTTAATGAGCACCATCATCGACATCCACGCACGCGAAATTCTGGACAGCCGGGGCAATCCGACAGTCGAAGTTGACGTGATTCTGGAAGACGGCACCATGGGTCGCGCTGCCGTACCCTCGGGCGCGTCCACCGGTGCCTATGAGGCGGTTGAAAAACGCGATGGCGACAAGGCGCGCTATATGGGCAAAGGCGTTCTGGAAGCCGTCGCCGCCGTGAACGGCGAGATTGCCGAAGAACTGGTGGGCTTTGACGCGACCGAGCAGGTGGCCATTGACCAGGCCATGATCGAGCTGGACGGCACCGAGAACAAAGGCCGTCTGGGTGCGAACGCTATCCTGGGTGTCTCGCTGGCCACGGCGAAGGCGGCGGCGGATTTCACCACCCAGCCGCTCTATCGCTATGTGGGCGGCACCTCGGCGCGGGTTCTACCGGTTCCGATGATGAACATTATCAATGGTGGCGAACATGCCGACAACCCGATCGACATTCAGGAATTCATGATCATGCCGACCGCCGCCGCGAACATTCGCGAAGCGGTGCGCATGGGGTCCGAGGTGTTCCATACACTGAAGAAAGAACTGTCTTCCGCGGGTCTGGCCACGGGAGTGGGCGACGAGGGCGGTTTTGCCCCCAACATTGCCAGCACACGCGAGGCGCTGGATTTCATCCTGAAATCCATCGAAAAGGCGGGCTACAAGCCGGGCGAAGAAATCCACTTGGCCTTGGATTGCGCGGCGACCGAGTATTTCAAAGACGGCAAATACGTTCTGGCGGGCGAGGGGATCACCCTGACATCCGAGGAAAACGCAGCCTATCTGGCTGCTCTGGTCAATGACTATCCGATCATCTCGATCGAAGATGGCATGTCTGAAGATGACTGGGATGGCTGGAAGGCCCTGACCGATGCCATCGGCGACAAGGTGCAACTGGTTGGTGATGACCTGTTCGTGACCAACCCGGAACGTCTGGCCGAAGGGATCGAACGTGGCTGTGCGAACTCGATGCTGGTCAAGGTGAACCAGATCGGTTCGCTGACCGAAACCCTGCGCGCCGTCGATATGGCGCACCGCGCGCGGTACACCAACGTGATGTCGCACCGTTCGGGCGAGACCGAGGACGCGACCATTGCCGATCTGGCCGTGGCGACGAATTGTGGTCAGATCAAAACCGGCTCATTGGCGCGATCGGACCGGTTGGCGAAATACAACCAGCTGATCCGCATCGAGGAGTCGCTGGGGGAAGTGGCCGAATACGCAGGCGCGTCGATCCTTCGCAAATAACGCACTTGGTGCTAGGCTGATCCCCGGGTTTAATCCGGGGGTCGCATTGTGCTGAACATCATCGAACCGGAAACGCCGGACCAGTTTGAAGCGGTTCGGCGTTTGTGTTGGGATTACAGGGATTTCCTGCTGGCACTGGATGAAAGAACCGCCCAGATTGTGCAGGCTTTCTACCCAAGCGAAAAATACGCCCGTGTAATGGACAACATTGACGCGGAACACGCACCGCCGAACGGTGGGATCAAACTGGCATTGCTGCATGGGGAACCGGTCGGCTGCGGCATGTTTCACACCTACGAGCCCGGTGTGGCTGAAATCAAACGCGTATTTGTAACCGACGCAGCAAGGGGGACCGGCGCAGGCTGTGCCATCATGCTTTCGCTGATCGAAATGTGCCGAGATCTTGGGTTCGACTATATTCGAATGGACACCGGCAAACCCCTGGAAGTGGCGACTCGGTTATACCTGTCTTTGGGCTTTCACCTGCGCGACGCCTATTACGAAACTCCTGAAATCGCACGCGATCACCTGCTTTTTTTCGAGATGCCGCTTTTTGAAGAAGACATTGGCGTGCCAGAAAAAAGATAAAATTCTCAGGGGCATGGTCGTCTTAGACGTGGAAATTTGATAATATTTAAGTGGCTTAATTATTCTTATGTGTGAACTTGTTACTTATCACGTTCACTCCAAATGCCGTAGTCTTTCTTCATTGCAGAAAGGAGACCACGATGTCTGTATCCAAATTCCTTCTGATAATCGTCACAGCGTCCATCACAGTATTGTCTGCCTGCGCGGGTCCGGGAACGTATCCGATAACCGGAGAAGAAGTTTCGTCGAATGACCCGGTACAGGACATGAACCCGGCCAATATCTTCCGCGGCGAGTCTCGTTAAAGCGACTTGCTCATCAGCATATATCTGTCGCGTGGTTTGAACCCGGTGCGCAGATAGATCTTCTGAGCGGCCTCGTTGTGCCGGTCGACTTCCAGATGAAGGGCAGTCAGCCCCGCTTCGGACAAAGCTTTGGGCAGCGCCAGTAGAACTTCGGTTGCGATGCCGCGGCCGCGAACAGCGGGCCGGATATAGATTTCGTCCACGAAACCGTCCATGCCGCCGAATTCGACGGACCAGCCGAAGGTCAGGATGATGTAGCCCAACGGCGCGCGTCCGGGGCCGATCAGATAGACACAGCCATGGGGAATACCCTCGAGCAGGGGTGTCAGAGCGTTTCGGGTCTGGTCCGGGTCTTGCGTCAATCCGGCCTCGGTATGGAAGGCGGTGACCAGTGCCATCAGACGATCCAGGTCCTCGGGGCGCGCCAGGCGCAGGGCGGCGCTCATAATCTGGCCAGCCTTTCCGTCAAAAGATTGAAGAAGCCGTCGGCGTCGATTTCCCCCATGAACAGCGCATTGGGCGCGCGGTCGGTTACGCCCCACCAATCGGCGACCGTCATGCCCATTGTCAGCTCGGACTGGGTTTCAATCTCGACATTCACATGACGGCCCGAAAACAGCTCGGGCCGGATCAGATAGGCGGTCACGCAAGGGTCGTGCAAAGGCGCACCTGCGCTGCCGTATTTTTCCTTGTCGAACCTTTCGAAGAAATCGGTCATCTCGGCGACGGCGATTCCGACTTTGTTTCCCAGCGCACGGAACGCATCATTGCGGGGTTTGGTGACCAGCGCCTTGTGCGTGACATCCAGCGACATGACCACGATTGGTCTGCCGTATTTTAAAACGATATCAGCAGCTTCTGGATCGACGTGAATGTTGAACTCAGCTGTCGGGGTGATGTTGCCGACCTCGAAATACGCTCCGCCCATCAGAACGATTTCCTGTACCCGGTCCACAATGTCCGGAGCCTTGCTGAACGCGGTCGCGATATTTGTCAGTGGCCCCAGCGGGCAAAGGGTTACTGTGCCCGGTTCTTCAGAACGCAGGGTGTCGATGATGAAATCCACCGCATGCCCTTCGGTCAGCGGCATCTGCGGATCGGGCAGGTCCGGGCCATCCAGACCTGTCTTGCCATGCACATGCTCGGCCGTGACCAGCGGGCGGTTCAACGGTCTGTCGCAGCCCGCATAAACAGGTATGTCGGTCCGGCCCGCCAGTTCGCACACGATCCGAGCGTTCTTGGCGGTCAATTCCAGGGGCACGTTGCCTGCGACCGCCGTGATGCCAAGAACCTCGATGTCCTCCGGGCTGGCCAGCGCCAGCAGGATGGCGACGGCATCGTCCTGTCCGGGATCGGTGTCGATGATGATCTTGCGAGGGGGCATGGGCGTCTCCGGTGGTCGTGAAGGTGGGACACTCGCAAGTGTCGGGTGCCTTGTCTACCCGTTTCTGGGTGCGGCCATGACTTCAACCGGCGGGAGTTTGCCGTTGGCGCGATGCTCTTCGGTTTTGACCTCGTCCCACAGCGCATCCATCTCGGCCAGATCGCTTTGCGAGGGGGTCTTTCCCCGTTCGGCCAGCCGGGTCTCGACCTGTTCAAAGCGACGGGTGAACTTGGCATTGGTGCGGCGCAACGCGGCCTCCGGTTCGATGCCAAGATGACGACCCAGATTGACCATCACGAACAGCAGATCGCCAAACTCATCCTCAAGCGCGTCCGCGTCCATCTTGTCACGCGCCTCTTCCAGTTCGGTGGCTTCTTCGGTGATCTTGGCCAGAACGTGGCTGGCGTCGGGCCAGTCGAACCCTACGTGCGCGGCCCGTTTTTGCAGCTTATGCGCCCGCAGCAGGGCTGGCAGGTTGGCGGCCACCCCGTCCAGCGCGCCTTTCTGTTCCTTGCCCGCACGTTCGGCGGCCTTGATGGCTTCCCAGTCCTTGGTCTGCTGTTCGGCGGATTTATCGCGGGATTCGTCACCGAAGACATGCGGATGCCGGGCCACCATCTTGTCGGACATGGTGCGAACCACGTCCTGAAAGGTGAAATATCCCGCTTCTTCCGCCATTTGAGCGTGGAAGACGGATTGGAACAGCAGATCGCCCAGCTCGCCCTTCAGCTCGTCCCAGGCCTCACGCTCGATGGCGTCGGCGACCTCATAGGCCTCTTCGATCGTATAGGGCGCGATGGTGGCGAAATCCTGTTCGATATCCCACGGGCAGCCGGTTTGCGGATCACGCAGGCGGCGCATGATTTCCAGCAGGCGTTCGATCCCTGCGTCACTGTCATGGATCAGAGGATTATCGGCCATTGCGAACCCTTTCATTCCGGTGTCAGATGCATCCATTCCGCAGTCCCGATCAGGAGTCCACCCCAGATGCCCGTCGTCAACCGAATTGCCGATTTCTCTGCCGATATGACCAGATGGCGCCAATATCTGCATACGATACCCGAGTTGGAATTCGAGTGCTTCGAGACTGCCGCTTTTGTGGCCGAGCGTCTGCGTGAATTCGGGGTTGATGAATTGCATGAAGGGATCGCAAAGACCGGGATGGTCGCGATCATCAACGGGCAGGGCGACGGCCCGACCATTGGCCTGCGCGCCGATATGGATGCATTGCCGATCACCGAAGAAACAGGCGTCGACTATGCATCGAAGAATCCTGGAAAGATGCATGCCTGCGGGCATGACGGGCACACCACAATGCTGCTGGGCGCGGCGCGGTATCTGGCCGAGACGCGAAATTTCCGCGGCCGTGTGGCCCTGATCTTTCAACCGGCCGAGGAAGAAGGTGGCGGTGCGGGTGTCATGGTCGAAGAAGGCATCATGGAGCGGTTCGATATCTCTGAGGTCTATGGAATACACAACGATCCGGGAAACCCGGAAGGTACGTTCCATACAACGCCGGGGCCGATCATGGCGGCGGTCGATACGTTCGATATTCATATCCAAGGCGTCGGCGGCCATGGCGCCATGCCGCATCAGACCCGCGACCCGGTCATGGCGGCCTGCGGCATTGCACAGGCGATCCAGACCATCGTCAGCCGCAACCACTATGCAGTGGAAGACCTGGTTGTTTCGGTCACTCAGATCCACGCCGGAACGGTGAACAACGTGATCCCGGACACCGCCTATCTGAACGGCACGGTTCGTACATTCGATCCTTCTGTGCAGAAAATGGTGATGGACCGGATGGAGCAGATCGTTCAGGGGCAGGCCGCGTCTTACGGTGTCGAGGCACGGCTTGAATATCAGGTGGGATACCCGGCGACGATCAACGATGCTGAAAAGGCAGCCTTTGCCGCGGCCGTCGCACGCGAAGTGTCGGGGGCTGAACGGGTGATCGACACAATGGGGCGCGACATGGGGGCCGAGGACTTTTCGTACATGCTTCAGTCGCGACCAGGGGCTTATCTGTTCCTTGGGCAGGGTGATGGTGCCGGGCTGCATCATCCGAAATACAACTTCAATGATGATATCGCGCCGGTGGGGGCATCGTTCTTCGCACGGATCGTGGAAAAGGCGCAGCCGTTGGGCTGATGGGGGAGCGAAATGGCACTGGAAGACGCAAAAAACCAGGTGGACGAGGCATTCACCAACCCGGATCTCAAAGGCCTGTCCTATGAAAACACCTTTGGCGGGGCGACCTCGTTTCTGCGGCGGCTGTATACCAAGAACCTGACCGGCGTCGACATCGCCGTGACCGGCGTGCCGTTTGATCAGGCGGTGACCAACCGCCCGGGCACCCGCCTTGGCCCGCGTGCAATCCGCGAGGCCAGCGCGCTGCAATCGCCCGATGCACCTTATGGCTGGCCCTTCGATGCGCTCAGCGAGCTGGCTATCATCGACTACGGCGATATGGCCTATGACTATGCCAACATTCCCGCCTTTCCCGACACGCTGACCGACCATATCCGCACCATTCTGACGGCGGATGTGGCCTCGGTCGCGCTGGGGGGCGACCACTATATCAGCTTTCCGATCCTCAAGGCCTATGCCGAGAAATACGGGCCGATGTCGCTGTTGCAGTTCGACGCCCATACCGACACCTGGGCCGATGACGACATGAGCCGGGTGGACCACGGCACCATGTTCTACAAGGCGGTGAAGTCGGGGATCGTGGATCCGAAACGTTCGGTTCAGGTGGGGATCCGCACCACCAACGAGGACACGCTGGGCGTCAACATCATCGACGCGCGCGAGGTCTACGAATCTGGCCCCGCCGCCGTGGCGCAGAAGATCAAGGGCATTCTGGGCGACAGCCCGGTCTACCTAAGCTTTGATATCGACGGTCTGGACCCGGCCTTTGCACCGGGTACGGGGACACCGGTCTGGGGTGGTTTGAGTTCCATTCAGGCGCAGATCATCCTGCGCGACATCGCGGGGATCAACATCAAGGGCGGCGACGTGGTCGAAGTGTCTCCGCCGTTCGATACATCCGGCGCGACGGCGATTGCGGGGGCGCATGTGGCGACGCAGATCGTCTGCCTGTTGGGGTGGAATAAACTCGCATGACTAAACGAAAAGCTCTGATCTGGGCGTGCATTGTTCTCCTTGGGTTGCCGCTCGGGCATTTTGCGCGTGATCGCCTGCATCAGCCAACTGCTCGCGAGCATTCAGCAATGACTTTGTTTGAGACATACTGCGTACCATTTGCCGACGGTCAGGTCGTTGCTCCAGAAAAACGTCTAGTGCGCCTCGAGCGGGCTGACGGGCTGGCTTGGGTTGATTCCGAAACAGTAATGATGCTTCGATATAGTGATAGAAGCTGCTCTGTTTCTGATGCCTTGCGACCGATGAACGCAAGCGAACGCCACGCACTGGACACAGGTGTCATCGGGGTGATCGAAAGAGAATTGCCTGCACTGAGGCCCGAAAACAATCACGGATTGGACACTTGGGATGCGTTTCTCGTATAGGAAAGCCATCCCCGAGGGGATGATAGGCGCTGGGGTGCGACGTACACCCGTTTTTCATCGGACGCAGATTTTGAGACGTCATTAAGTGTTTCTTATCCAATTAATGATGATGTTTCGGAAAATTTGCGCGAACTTCGAAACAGTTCGTAAAGCAAAATACTCTGGGGCTTGTCGAGAAAGAATATGACACAATTCAACCAACCCATCAGCGGTAATGATCTGGCGCGGTTTTCGGGGCCGAATACGTTTATGCGCCTGTCCCAGGCAGCCTCGCTGGCGGGGCTGGATGTGGCGGTTTTGGGGATTCCGATGGATATCGGCACCTCGTGGCGATCGGGCACCCGGTTCGGACCCAAACAGATCCGCAGCGAAAGCGCGATGATAAGGCCCTACAACATGGCTACTTCGGCGGCTCCGTTCGACAGCTTGCAAATCGCCGACATCGGGGATCTGGCGATCAACACCTTCTCGCTTGCGGACAGCCTGAGGATCATCAGGGAAAGCTATGACGCGATCCTGGCAAAGAACGTGACCCCGGTGGCGATGGGGGGTGATCATTCGATCACCCTGCCGATCCTGCGGGCCATTGCGGCAAAGTATGGGCCGGTGGCTCTGGTGCATGTGGATGCCCATGCGGATGTGAATGACGAGATGTTCGGCGAGAAAGAGACCCACGGAACCGTCTTCCGCCGCGCCTATGAAGAGGGGCTGATTGTCCCCGACAAGACCTTTCAGATCGGCATTCGCGGATCGGGCTATGCGGCTTCGGATTTCACCGAAGCCAGGGATTGGGGCTTCCGCCAGTTCCCGGCCTGGGAGTTGTGGCAGCAGAACCTGACGCAGATCGGCTCTCAGATCCGCAAGATCATCGGGGATCATCCGGTCTATGTCACCTATGACATCGACAGCCTGGACCCGGCCTTTGCACCGGGCACGGGTACACCAGAGATTGCCGGGCTGACCACGCCGCAGGCGCTGCAACTGATCCACGCGTTGCAAGGTGTGAATGTGGTGGGGTGTGATCTGGTCGAGGTTTCACCTCCGTATGACCCATCCGGCAACACGGCCCTGACGGCAGCCAACCTGATCTACGAGATGCTGTGTATCCTGCCGGGTGTGACGTCGCGGTAAACCGGCCCGGAACGGCTTGCCCCGGCGCCTGATCCGCATAGGGTTTCTGCAAGAGGGCAAAGCGGGATGAAAAAGATGGTTTTGTGGGCAGTGATCGCGCTGGTGCTTGGGCTGGTCGCTTACGTCCGGTTGGCCCCGTCAGCTCTGGCGCAATGGCATATTGCACCGGTTGCAGAGGTTGATCAGGACTTGCCGGGTGGCGTTCTGCGCGTTGTTGCAACCGGCCCGGAAGGGTTGGAGAACCTCGATCGGATCGCCCGCGCCACGCCGCGCACCTCGGTTTTGGCAGGTTCGGTCGATGAGGGCATGATCACCTATGTCACCCGCACGAAATGGATTGGTTTCCCCGACTATACCACTGTTCAGCAGGACGGCGACACGCTGCGCATCCATGGCCGTTTGCGGTTCGGTCGCAGGGATTTCGGTGCGAACAAGGCACGGGTTGATGGGTGGTTAGAGCAGATGTAACTGTTCTACCGACGCTCAGGACGCCTCATCCTGTTCAAAGTGATCAACTGGATCGCTCTGCAACCCGGACGATAAACACCCTTCCTGCACCTCGCGCCACATGGGCACGTTCAGGGACATCTGGCATTGTGCCGTGAACATGCGGCCGTCGACTTGCAGGCAGATCATCTCACCCAGTTCGATGCGGGACCCGGACGTGTCGGTGCAATAGCAATCGCGGGTCTTGCCGTCAGGGCCGACGTAATCGGCGTAAACCGGCGTGGACGTCAGCAAAAGGGCAAGCAAAAACCGTTTCATGACAGCAAGCTTAGCACGACGTGGCCCTTGACCAAAGCCCCCGGATGATAGACACCGCCGGGATGATCCCCGAAGAACGTCTTGAACAGATCACCCAGCGTTTCCAATACCTCGAAGCAGCCATGGCGGATGGCGCATCGGGCGGCGATATTGCGGCGTTGGCCAAGGAATATTCCGACCTCAAACCCGTGGTCGATCAGATCATGGCCTGGCGCCAGCTGGTGGCAGACCTGGCTGAGGCCGAGGCGATGCTGGCCGACCCGGATATGAAGGAGTTGGCCGAAGAAGAAATTCCGGACCTGCAATCGCGCATCCCCGAGGCGGAACACGCGCTGCAACTGGCGCTGCTGCCGAAGGATGCGGCGGATGCGCGTCCGGCGATGCTGGAAATTCGCCCGGGTACCGGCGGGGACGAGGCCGCTTTGTTCGCGGGCGATCTGTTGCGTATGTATCAACGCTATGCCGAGGCCCGCGGGTGGCAGTTCGAGATCATCGAAGAACAGGCTTCCGATCTGGGCGGGATCAAAGAGGTGGTGGCCCATATCAAGGGCGACAACGTCTTTGCCCGGCTGAAATACGAATCCGGCGTGCACCGTGTGCAGCGCGTGCCCGAAACCGAAAGCGGCGGGCGCATCCACACCTCGGCGGCGACGGTGGCGGTACTGCCCGAGGCCGAGGATGTCGACATCCAGGTAGACGCCAATGACATCCGTATCGACACGATGCGCAGTTCCGGCGCGGGCGGGCAGCACGTGAACACCACTGACTCGGCGGTGCGGATCACGCATATTCCGACGGGCTTGGTGGTCACAAGTTCCGAGAAGTCCCAGCATCGCAACCGCGAGATCGCCATGCAGGTGCTGAAGACGCGGCTTTATGACCTCGAGCGGCAGCGGATCGACAGCGAACGTTCCGCCGACCGGGCCAGCCAGGTAGGATCAGGGGATCGTTCGGAACGCATTCGCACCTACAATTTCCCACAGGGGCGGATGACGGATCACCGGATCAACCTGACGCTCTATAAACTGGATCAGGTGATGCAGGGGGATCTGGACGAAGTGATTGACGCTCTGACGGCGGATGATCAGGCCCGGTTGTTGGCCGAGATGGCGCAATGACGGGCCTGCAAACAGCAGCGCAGGCCATGGTGGCCGCAACCGCGCGCTTGAGGGCCGCGGGCGTGGATGACCCGGCGCGGGATGCGCGCCTGTTGTTGGCCCATGCCGCACGGATAGAGGCCAGCCGAGTGACGCTGATTGCCCCGGAAGAGTTGCAGCCCGAGATCGCTGAACGCTATGACCAGTTGGTTTCTTTGCGTGCCATTCGGGTGCCGGTGTCTCATCTGCTGGGCGAACGCGAGTTCTATGGGCGCAGGTTTCGTGTCAGCTCCGATGTTCTGGATCCACGCCCCGAGACTGAAACCCTGATCGAGGCCGCGCTGAGCGAACCCTTCGACCATGTTTTGGACCTCGGGGTCGGGTCTGGCTGTATTCTGGTCACACTGCTTGCGGAACGAACCAGCGCTTCGGGTCTTGGGGTCGACCTGAGTGAAGCCGCCTGTCTTCAGGCCAGCGCCAATGCCGTGCTCCACCAGGTGCAGGGACGAGCCGAGATTGCGCAGTCAAACTGGTTTGAAGGCATTGAAGGCCGGTTTGACCTGATTGTTTCCAACCCGCCGTATATTTCCGTAACCGAAATGGAGGACCTTTCGCCCGAAGTGCGGGAGCACGAGCCGCGCATGGCGCTGACCGATGAAGGGGACGGGCTGGGCGCGTATCGGCAGATTGCGGCCTCGGCCCCGGATTTTCTGTTGCCAGGCGGGCGATTACTTGTGGAAATTGGCCCGAAACAGGCAAATCTGGTGTCTGCCTTGTTTGATGCGGCGGGTTTGGCGGATATTCGCGTAATCCCCGATCTGGACGGGCGTGACCGGGTTGTCGGCGCAAAGATGCCGGGTTGAAACTGGTGTCTGAGGCCAAAAAACGCTGCCCCGAGTAAAAAAGCGTGTGAAAATTCGAGATTCCTCTTGTCTGCACGGTCAGGACATGTTTACTCAGGATTAGTCGGCGAGGTTGACGCTGTTGCAGCGCACCCCTGACGCCAAGCCCAAAAAAGTCGACATCCCGTCACGGCAAACGCCTCAGAGCAGTGCAAAACACGGGTTGAGCGACAGCGCATTGATAAGGCTGACGTAAAGTAAAATGAGATCTTCCAAATCCCGCTCGCGGGCCAAGAACAACCGCAATCGTCCTTCCGGCGGTAACGTCGTAAACCGGGTATTTGACAGCTCGGGCCCTGAAGGCAAGGTGCGTGGCACGCCGCAGCAAATCATTGATAAGTACAATCAGCTGGCGCGTGACGCTCAGCTGTCAAACGACCGCGTTGCGGCGGAAAACTTCCAGCAGCACGCAGAACATTATCTGCGCATGCTGAGTGAGGCGCAGCGCGAGATTGAAGCGCGCCGCGAAGAGCAGGAGCGCCAGAACCGCGAACGCCAGGCCGAGCGTGACCGTGAGCGCGCCGAGCGCCAGGAACGTGAAGCGGCCCGGCAGGCTGATCCTGCCGAAGCCCCACAGCCGGACGTAATGGATTTCGCCGCACCGGACGCTGCTCCGGAAAGCGGTCTGGTCGAGACACCGGAAAGCAAGGGGGCCGAAGCCCCGGCGCCGGAAAAGAAGGAAAAGCCTGCGCGCAAGCCGCGGGCGCGCAAGCCCAAACCGGCGCCAGTGGCTGAAGATGCGCCCAAAACGGATGGCGACGCACCGGAAGCGGCTGAATAAAGCCGGCATCAGAAACCGCAAAGCCCCGAGGTCAAGCCTCGGGGCTTTTTTTGATCAGGGTGTCTGGATTTCGCGCGCCAAGGCACAGAACGCTTCAAGCGGAACCTGCTCGGCCCGTTCAGTGGGCTGGATACCTGCGGCCTGCAAGCGATCCTCGATATCCGGGGCAACGCCTTTGAGCGAGGCCCGCAGCATTTTGCGGCGTTGATTGAAGGCGGAGGCCACCACACGCGACAGGGTCGCGGCGTCAGCAGGATAGCGCGGTTCGGGCAGGGCGGTCAGGTGGACCACCGCGCTGGAGACTTTGGGCGGAGGGGTGAAGGCGCCGGGGGGAAGGGACATGGCGATGCGCGCCTCGGCCCGCCATTGGGCAAGGATGGCGAGGCGGCCATACGCCTTGCTACCGGGCTGGGCCACGATGCGTTCGGCCACTTCGCGTTGGAACATCAGCGTCAGGCTCTGCCAGAAGGGGGGCCATTCAGGGGGTGTCAGCCAGCGCACAAGCAGTTCGGTGCCGACGTTGTATGGAAGGTTGGCTGCGATGCGGATTGGCGGGGTCAGATGTTCCAGCGGGTTGATCTCGAGCGCGTCACCATTGATGACCTCCAGCCTTCCGGGATAGGCGGCGGCGATGTCGTTCAGGGCGGCAATGCAGCGGGTATCTTTTTCCACCGCAACGACCTTGCGTGCACCTTCGGACAGGAGCCCTCGGGTGAGGCCGCCAGGACCGGGGCCGATTTCCAGTACGTCGCAGTCTGCAAGATCGCCAGCCTGACGGGCGATTTTGGCGGTCAGGTTGAGGTCCAGCAGGAAGTTCTGACCCAGGGATTTGCGCGCCGAGAGTTGATGTGTGGCGATGACCTCGCGCAGAGGGGGGAGATTGTCGATTGCACTCATGATCCGATTACCGTGACGCAGGCCGCAGGGGCAGCGCCAGAAGTTTTTTGCCTCTGGCGGGGATATTTTCAGCCAGATGAAGGATCAAGAGCCTTGCGCCATGCGTTGGGCAAGCTTCAGAGCTTCGATCAGGCTGGTTGGATTGGCGATGCCTTTCCCGGCGATATCCAGTGCAGTGCCGTGATCTGGCGACGTGCGGATGAAGGGCAGGCCAAGGGTGACGTTCACACCCCGGTCGAAATCCAGTGTCTTGATCGGGATCAGGGCCTGATCATGATACATTGCGATCGCCGCGTCATAGCGGGCGCGGGCAGCGGCATGGAACAGTGTATCCGCAGGGTGCGGGCCCGTCAGGGTCGCATCTTCCGGGTTCAGATCGGCCAGCATTGGGGCGATCCAGTCAAGCTCCTCGCGGCCCATTTTGCCGCCTTCGCCGGCATGGGGGTTCAGGCCGGTTATGGCGATGCGGGGGTGTTGTATGCCGAACTGGTCGCGCAGACCGCGCGTGGTGATTTCGATTGTCTCGCGCAGCAGGTCCGGCGTCAGCGCGGCGGGAACCTGCGCCAGGGGAATGTGGATTGTTGCCGGGACAACCCGCAACTGGTCGCTGGCCAGCATCATGACAACCCGGCGGGTGCCCGACAGCGCGGCCAGAAACTCGGTATGGCCGGGATAGGTAAACCCGGCCCCGTCGATCAGGGCCTTCTTGTGAATGGGCGCGGTGCACAGAGCGGCCGCTGCCCCCTCTTTCACAAAGTCGACGCCGGTTTCGATGGCATCGATCACCGATGGGGCATTGGCCGGGTCTGGCTGACCGGGCATGTTCGCAGCAGGAAAGTTCAGTTGCAGCACGGGCAAGGCCTGATCACAGACTGCAACGGCATCCGAAGGGGTTTGGATTTTCGCAACGGGGGTGCCAGCAGGCAGGTGGCTGGCATCGCCGATAAAAAAAAACGGGCAGGTTTGGCGCAGCTCTGCCCATGCTTTGGCCGCGATTTCAGGGCCGATCCCGGCCGGTTCACCGCAGCTGAGCGCGATCGGGCGTGTCATTCCTGAACAATGGTGGCGTCAGCCCGCAGCTGCTCTACCAGGCTGGACGCAAAGGCCTGTAGCCGCTGTTGCGCCAGTGCATTCGCGACATCCGCCCGCGAGGTGTTTTCGCCCAGGTTGCGGGTGCGGTTGCACAGCATCAGGAACACCAGCGTCTGCCCGTTGTTGCGGGTCAGGTTTGTTGACACTTCGAAGCGATCCAGCTTGGCCAGTTCCACGGCGAAATCGCGTGGTACTTCTGATGGGCTGGCTTCGATACGGTCCAGGACTTCGACGGGTTGATCCTTGGCGATTCCGTACAAGTCGTCGCAGGTGTCGATCTCCTCCCGCAGGGCGGCAGCCTGTGCCAGAGCCTCGGCGCTGCGGCCGCCCGGCAGGTAATAGGCCGCATAGTCAAGTTTGGAGATAGCCGGCGCAGCGGTCGCCACCTCGCGCAATCCGCGCAATTGAAACAGGGCGACGGCGTTTGGCAGGCTGATGGGATCGGTGATCTCACCGTTCTGGAGCCCAAGAATAACCGGTTGCAAGGCAGGAGGCAGGTTGGAGATATTCAGCCAGTCCAGACGTCCGCCTTCGTTGCGGGTGGCCGCTCCGGAATATTGCGCCGCTGCGGCTGAAAACGCTTCGATAGTTTCAAGTCGCGAAATCTCTTCCGCCAGCAATTCGGTCTGTGCAACGGTTTGCGGGTTCACCGGGATGATGATCTCGGACAGCAGGACCTGAAGGCCGCCGCCACCGGTTTGTCCCAGCGCGCGATCAATCTCGTCTTCGGTCGGACGGGCCTGCGACAGGTAGCGCGAGCTGATATAGTCGCGCCAGGCCAGCTGATCTGCAACATAATCACGGACAGTTTCCGGGTCGACGCCTGCCTCACCCAAAAGTTGCAGGAACTGTTCGGTGGACAATTGCCCGCGCGAGGCGAACTCGTCGATCCCCAGTTGTACGGCTTCCGGGGCAGCTTGCACGCCCGCTTCACGCATGGCCTGCTTGCGCAATTTTTCTTCGATCAGGGCTTCCCTGACGTCAGCCTCATTGCCGCCGGGCAAACCCAAAACATTCAGGAATTGCAGGCGTTGTTCCAGCTCGTACCAGGTGACGATGTCCTGATTCACGCGGATCGCTGGCGAGAACAGGCTTTGGGCGCTGACCTGCGGCGCCGATAAAGCGAGGAAAACGGCGGCCAGTGCCGGCGTGACCGGTTTGTGCCAACCGGAACGGAGAAACCTGGAGAAACCTGATATCAACTGCATTTTCTCTTGTATGTGTTACCACCGCCTTCAAGGGCGTATCCTGTCAGCGATAGGGTAAAGCCGAATTCTGTCGAAGGCTCAATAGTGGATGTTGAAGTAAAGCGTCTGCTTACGGACATGTTAACCTGAACACATTCATTCTGGTATGTTACACCAAGCCCAAGCCGGATTGGCTCTGACTGGTTCAGATCATAGCGTGCCTCGGCATTCGTAAGCCAGTTCTGGTCGACCTGATAGCGGCCCAGAAGCCAGATTTCCGAAATTTCTTCCGCAATGTTTTCCGCCGGATCCGGTTCCTGCCAGATATAGCTTCCGGACAGGCCGGCAAATTCAGAAGCCCAGGCCCCGCGCAATTCAGCTTTGACGAAACTGAAATCGCTGTCGATCAGACCGCGCCCGCCAAGCGACCAACCGTTGGCCGTGGTGACTTGTCCCGCCACCAGCAAGTCGGACGTGGTGCCCTGCAACCCGGATGTCAGGGTGAAATTCGGGTCGGCATCCGCCCGAAACACCTGACCCACCGTTACGAGCGCCTGCTGTCCGTCTGCACCATAGCGCGCCCAGTTCAGGCCGATGACCCCGGTGGCACCGTCTTCGCGCTGATCTTCGGCAGGGAAACGGGACAGGGCCAGCAGGTTTCCCTGATCGAATTCCTGAAACGTGCTTTCATCATCTGGCGCATCAGTGTCCGAGACATGGGTCCATCCCAACTGCGCGATCGGTTCCAGAAGCTGAACCGCGCCGGTTTTTTCGCGACGGGTCATCGGATAGCGAAGCGTTAACGCCGCGCGCGGGGTCGAGCGGGTCACATTGCTGGGAAAATTGCTGTCATGGCGTATATTGAACGTATCCACCGATGCGCCCAGCGTCGCGTCCGCGCGCAGCCCCGATGCAAATGTCCAGCTTCGCAACCATTCGGCATCAACAGTTGCCCTTGCTATGTCACGGCCAACGATATCGGCGTCGCTGGTGCGTTCATGTGCGTGGCCGATAAAAGCCAGCCGAACCTCGCCGCCAAGCGCGCCCGGAAAGAATCGCTTTTCATAGTTCAGGTCGAAGACGCGGGATGGGATTTCGTCCTGATTTTCACTTTCACGCAGAGTTTTGTAATGGATCAGGCTTGTTTTGAATGCGGTGTCTCGTTTGATCCGTTCCAGCGCTATCTCGCTGCGCAAACGGTCCAGATCCGGCAGCCCGTAGTCAACCAGATAGGCGTCGTCCGAGGTGGTTTGCAGATCGAATGTCAGCCGGAAATCATTCTTCAGGTTGAACCAACCGCCGGCGAACAGATAACCGCGATCCTGATCGGGCTGGACGTCATCTCGGGTATAGGCCCCTTCAAGCTGAATGCGCCCATTCACGAACGCCTGGCGATACCGATATCCCAGCGTCGTGGTCTTGGCCGACAGATACGGCGTCAAGGTCAGATCCTTGTGGTCCCCCAGCTTGAAGAAATAGGGAACCTGTACCCCCGTTCCCAGTTGCGAGGTGCTGCGGATCGATGGCACCAGAAAGCCGGTTGCGCGCTCTAATGTCGGATCTGGCAAGCGCAGATAGGGGAAATAGAATACCGGATAATCAAGCACCCGAAGCTGCGCGCCCTCAAAGTACATTTGCCGTTCCAACTGGTCATGGGTGACCTTGCGGGCGCGGATCTGCCAAAGGGGTGGCTTACCGTTGGTGCAGACATGGCAGGAAGTGGCCGAGACCTTGCTGAATTGCGTATAGCGACCTGCGGCCCGTTTCGCCTGAACCGAGGCAATCTGGATCTGCTGATCGAAAACCATCCGGGCACCGATCAACAGACCGTTCTGGATGCCGCTGTCCAGCTGTCCGGAATCGGCCAGAAGGGTCGACTGCCCCCCCTGATCAATGCGAATGGGCCCCTCCAGAGTCAGCTCACCCGTTTCCCGGTCATAGGTGACACGTTGGGCCGACAGCTTGGTATCGCCCTGAAAGGCTTCGACATTGCCTTCGGCCACCAGTTTTCTGTCGGGTGTGATAAAGACCTTGTCGGCAACCAGAAGGGCGGGTTCGGCCTGTGACTGCGCAGCTTGCGGGTCAGGCTCAGCCGAGGTGGTTTGCGCCGCCAGAACCGTCGGTGCCGACAAAGCGATTGCGCTGGTCAGCAGCAGGGAAATCATGTTCCGCATCAGCCGTCCTCCGCGTGAAGAAGCAGACCCAGGGACAGCAGGATGGCGGCGAAGGGCGGCGCCCAGGCCGCGATATAGATGGGCAATTGTCCGTTTTCCCCGAGGATTTGCGCAAAATTGCGGACGAAATAGATGGCAAAGCCAAGCAGTACGGCCGTCAGAACGGCAATTCCGGTACCGCCGAACCGAACGTGACGCATGGTGAACGCAGCCCCGATCAGCACCATCGAGACCAGAAAGAACGGCCTGGCCAGTTGCACCTGCAACCAGACTTCATATTGCTTGGTCGAAAACCCGGCTTCACGCAGATCCTTGATCAGTTGCGGCAGGTCAAAAACCGACACTGAATCCTGTTGCCCCAGCGTGTCCAGAATCCGCTGCCGCGTCAGCGAGGTTGGCAACTCCAGCCGTTCATGTTCCACCGAGCTGGTTTCGGGGTTCTGCCCATTCTGCAAATTCCAGATCTTGGCCCGGGACAAGACCCAGTTTTCGTCTTCCAGCACGGCCCTGTCGGCGACGATCTGCTGGGTGGGTTTGCCGTCGCGCGCGAAGGTGATGATGGTCACGCCGTCCAGGCCAAGAGCATCCCCGTTCGAGGTGCCCCGGGCGTGGATGACGGCCTGACCGTTTTCCGCCGACTGACGCAGCCAAAGGCCTTCGCTGCTGATCGAAAGCGCTGAACTGCCGTTGTTGCGATAGGAATCAGACAGGCGTTGGAATTCCTGGGATGTGGCCGCCACGATGGGGTTCAGCAATGCCACTGCAAGCGCACCGATGATCAGGGCCAGAGCCGCTGGCGCGACCAGTGCGCGGATACCCGAGCGACCCGTGGCGCGGGTCACCACGAGTTCAGAGGTCCGTGCCAGCCCGACGAACAAGGCAATGGTGGACAGAATGACCAGCAGGGGCAGCATTTCACTGATGGCGGCCGGTGTGTTCAGAAGCGTCAGGTGCAACAATTGGCCGAAGGACAGGTCGACTTGGTCAAATCGGCGGATCTGTTCGATCAGATCGATGAGAATCATCAAGGTCAGAAAAATACCGCCGATGACCAGAAAGCTTTGTAGAAAGCGGCGGGCGAAATAGCGGTCGAGGATCACAAGACTGCCCCCGCCAAGCCTTTTGCGCCGGAAAACGGGCCGAAATCGCGCATGCATGTCTTCCTGCGCGACGGCGTATGCCTGCCCTCTCGTGTCACGTCTTTCTCCCCCGAGCCTGCCGGTTATTTTTGCGGGACCTTACTGCAATTGAAACGCGGGGAAAACTGCTATCTGGTCAAGTCGGGCGGCGCGGGCTAGGTCTTGGGGAACAGAATTCGAGGAGTTTGCAATGAGCAGTCTGATACCGGTCCGCTTTCAGGAGTTTGACTTGGATGCGATGGCGCAGGCCGAAGGGCGGGTGGCCATCATCATTTCGTCGGACGGAAAAATGAACCCTGCGGCGCGCCGGGCCAATCGCCTGACGAAAGGCGCTGTGGCGCGGCTTGTCGAAAGTGAGAAATTCGGAAAGTCCAAGACCGGCGATGTTATCTCGATGGCCTGGCCGGCTGGGATGGCGGCCGAAGCGCTGGACGTCGTGGTGCTGCCGCGCCGCCCGGAAGCCGATGAGGCCCGCAAGGCTGGTGCCGCGTTGGTCAAATCAGCGGGTGGCAAGGACATGCTGGTGATGGTCGGCAATCAGGCGCAGACCGAAAACCTGGCCCTTGGCATGGTGCTGCGCAGTTATGATTTCAACGCGCACAAAACCAAGGACAGCGAAGGCAGCGGTTCGATTACGATAGGACATTCGAAACCCAAGGAAGCCGAAGCAGAGTTTGCACCGCTATACGCGATTGCCGACGGTGTGCGGATGACGCGTGATCTGACCAACGAACCTGCAAATGTTCTGACGACCACGGAATTTGCCGATCGTCTTGTCGAGATGCAGGAGCTGGGCCTGGAAGTCGAAGTTCTGGAAGAGGACAAGCTGGCTGAACTGGGCATGCGCACTTTGTTGAGCGTCGGGCAGGGCTCTGCCAGCCCGTCCAAAGTCGTCGTGATGCATTGGAATGGTGGCGACAAGGACGATGCGCCTTTGGCTCTGGTGGGCAAGGGCGTGGTTTTTGACACTGGTGGCATTTCGCTGAAACCGGCCGGTGGCATGGAAGACATGACCATGGACATGGGCGGCGCGGGCGTTGTCGCGGGCACGATGCGTGCGCTGGCCAAGCGCAAGGCCAAGGCCAATGTGGTGGGCCTTGTCGGGCTGGTCGAGAACATGCCTTCGGGCAATGCCACCCGTCCGGGCGATGTGGTCAAGTCGATGAAAGGCGACACGGTCGAGATCATCAACACCGATGCCGAAGGCCGTTTGGTTCTGTGCGACTTGATGTGGTACGCGCAGGAGCGGTTCAATCCGGTGGGCATGATCGATCTGGCCACCCTGACCGGAGCGATCATCATCGGGCTGGGTCATGAGAATGCAGGTGTGTTTTCCAACAATGACACATTCTGTGACGCCTTCTTGAAATCGGCCCGGGCCGAGGATGAAGGCGCGTGGCGGATGCCGTTGGGCGATGCCTATGACAAGCTGCTCAAATCGCGCATCGCCGACATGAAAAACGTCGGTGGCCGTCCGGCGGGCTCGATCACGGCGGCGCAGTTTCTGCAACGTTTCGTGAAAGAGGATACACCCTGGATCCATCTGGATATCGCGGGTGTGGCCTCGGTGGCGTCCGAGACATCCTATGCGCCCAAAGGTGCTACGGGCTGGGGTGTGCGCGCGCTGAGCCGGTTCGTGCGGGACAATTTCGAGTAAGCGAATGGGTGCTGTCTATTTCTACCATCTGACCCGCAAGCCGCTGGAGCACACCTTGCCTGTGCTGCTGGACAAGGCGCGACAGGCCGGGTGGAAGATTGCCGTGCGGGGCACCGATCCCGCACGGATGGACTGGCTGGATGAAAAGCTGTGGCTGGGCCCCGAGGACGGGTTCCTGCCGCATGGTCGCGAAGGCGGCCCGCATGACGCCGAGCAGCCGATCCTTCTGACCACCAGCGCCGAGGCCCCCAACGGCGCGGTGTGTGTCATGGCGGTGGACGGCGCGCCGGTCGAACCCGAAGAAGTGTCGGCTCTGGAGCGGGTTTGCATTCTGTTCGACGGCAATGACGACATGGCCGTGCAGCACGCGCGCGGGCAGTGGAAGGCGCTGACCGGCGCCGGATGCGCCGCGCAATACTGGTCGGAGGAGTCCGGGCGGTGGGAAAAGAAGGCCGAAGCCTGACGGGCTGTGCCATTTATCAGGAGATTTGAGGATGCAGATAAAGCCTCTGGGCCGCACCGGGATTGTCGTGAGCGATCTTTGCCTCGGGACGATGACGTTCGGGACGCAGACCTCGGAATCGGATGCGCACCGGCAGATGGACATGGCGCTGGACGCGGGGATCAACTTTGTGGATGCCGCCGAGATGTATCCGGTGAATCCTGTCGCCAAAGAGACAATTGGTCGTACCGAAGAAATTCTTGGAAACTGGAACGCCGCAAATTCGTCGCGCCGGGCGGATTTCGTATTGGCGACCAAGCATTCGGGTGAGGGGTTGTCATATGTTCGCGACGGTGCGCCGATCACGGCCAAGACCATTCCTGAGGCCATCGAAGCGTCTTTGCGGCGTTTGCAGACGGATTACATCGATCTCTACCAGTTCCACTGGCCCAATCGCGGCAGCTATATGTTCCGTCAAAACTGGGATTATGCACCTTCGGGCCACAATACTGCGGACGTTCTGGAAAATATGCAGGAGTGTCTGGGGGCCTTGCAGGTTCAGGTGGACAAAGGCAACATCTGCGCTTTTGGTCTGTCGAATGAAAGCGCATGGGGTACGGCGCAGTGGCTGAGACTGGCCGAACAGACGGGCACACCGCGAGCGGCGTCCGTGCAGAATGAGTATTCGTTGCTGTGCCGTCTGTTCGATACCGACATGGCCGAGCTGAGCGTACATGAAGATGTCGGCCTGATGGCGTTTTCACCCCTGGGCACCGGGCTGCTGACCGGGAAATATCAGGGCGGGGCCGTGCCAGACGGCTCTCGTATGTCGCTTTCGCCTCAATTGGGCGGGCGCAAGTCTGACCGGGTTTTTGATGCGGTCGCGGCCTATATGGATGTTGCCGCGCGACATGGCCTGGATCCGACCCATATGGCGCTGGCCTGGTGCCGCTCGCGACCATTCATGATGTCGGCGATTTTTGGCGCGACCACGGTCGCGCAGCTTGAACACGTATTGGCCGGTGCGGATTTGACGTTGTCAAACGAGGTGCTGGCCGAGTTGGACGCTGTCCACAAGGCGCACCCGATGCCGTACTGAGGCGAGGGGGCTCTGCCCCCGGCACGCTGCGCGTGCCTCCCCCGGGATATTTCTGGCCAGATGAAGTTGGATCCGGTCAGTGATGGGTGGGGTGCGCGCGCTCTTGCCTGAGGTCGCGTGCCGATTGACCGTGGGCGGTGCGGAAAGCGCGGGCAAAGCTGGATTGCGAGGAAAAACCGGTGGCCAGCGCGACATCCATCAGTGGAAGGTCGGTGTCGGTGACCAGACGGCGGGCCTCGGCCAGGCGCAGTTGCAGATAGTGATCCTGCGGCGTGGTGTTCAGGCGAAGGCGGAACTGTTGTTGCAGGGTGCGCGGGCTGGTGCCCAGCTGGTCAGCGATATGGGCCAGTGGCAGGGGGTCATCCAGGGATGCCTGCATCAGCGAATTCGCCTTTGACGTCAGCGCGGTGTGGCGGTGTGGTACGCCGGTGCGGCTTTGCGGTGTGCCCGGGTCCGGCGCGCCATCATAGAGGAACAGGCCCGAGACACGGGATGCGAAACCCGCGCCATGACGGGCGGCGATGATGTGCAGCATCATCTCGACAGCGGGAATCGCGCCGCCAGAGGTCAGGCGACCGTCCGAGACAGTAAAGCGGTCGGGGCGCACGTCGACGTCGGGGAAGCGGGAAGCAAAATTTTGCAGGTCTTCCCAGTGGGTCGTCGCAGGGTGACCGTCCAGCAGCCCAGCCTCGGCCAGCAGCCAGGGGCCGCCGTCAATCCCGGCCATCGTCGCCCCGGTACCGGCAATGCGGCGCAGCCCGGCCAGCAGGCTGGGAGTGGCGTGGCGGGCCAGTTGGAAGCCCGCGACGACAATCATAAGGTCGCAGCCTTGCAGGCGAGAGAGCGGGATGCCGGGCACTTGCAGGGCGCTTGTCAGCATCGCGGGTTCGGCTGTGGCGGTCACATAATCCCAGTCAAAGGCAGGCCGGTCCGCCAGACGGTTGGCAGCGCGCATCGGATCGACCGCCGAGGCGAAGCTGAGCGTGTTGCATTCATCCAGCACCAGAACGGCGGTTTTCAGGGCCCGATGTTCGGGTTGCAGTATGTTTTTTGCGGATTGCATCAAGTTCGATTCGCATTCTGCCAAGTGGTTTTCCCAAAGCTGCGCCAGAGTCGGGGCAGAACGCAAATCGGAATCCGGGGAGAAGCCTGGGGAAAACCCAAGGCAAAACCGGGTATAACTTGGGGAAAACGCCATGCCTCTGGAAATGAACCGCGAAGTCTTCATCACCTGCGCCGTGACCGGCTCGGGCGGGACACAGGATCGCAGCCCTCATGTGCCACGTTCACCGAAGCAAATTGCCGACAGTGCGATTGCCGCCGCGAAGGCAGGTGCGGCCGTGGTGCACTGCCATGTGCGCGACCCCGAAACAGGCGCCCCGTCGCGCGATCTGGCGCTGTATCGTGAGGTGACCGATCGGATTCGGGATGCCGAGGTGGACGCAGTGCTGAACCTTACGGCTGGCATGGGTGGAGACATGGTGTTCGGCGGCATCGAAAACCCGCTGCCACTGGCCCAGGCAGGAACAGATCTGGTTGGCGCGACCGAGCGTGTGGCGCATGTGGCCGAATGTCTGCCCGAAATCTGCACGCTGGATTGCGGCACGATGAACTTTGCCGAGGCGGATTACGTCATGACCAACACGCCCGGCGCGTTGCGGGCTATGGGGCAGATGATGACCGATTTGGGCGTGAAACCCGAGATCGAGGCCTTTGACACCGGCCATCTGTGGTTTGCCAAGCAACTGGTGAAAGAGGGAATTCTGGAACCCAACGCCCTGGTTCAACTGTGCATGGGCGTGCCGTGGGGCGCGCCGGATGATCTGAACACCTTCATGGCGATGGTAAACAACGTGCCCGATGACTGGACCTTCAGCGCGTTCTCGCTGGGGCGGCATCAGATGGCCTATGTGGCGGCCTCGGTGCTGGCGGGCGGCAATGTGCGCGTGGGGCTCGAGGACAACCTGTGGCTGGACAAGGGTGTGCTGGCCGAAAACTGGCAACTGGTCGAACGCGCAGGCACCATCATCGAGAACATGGGCGCGCGGGTGATCGGGCCGCAGGAAGTGCGTGAGAAGCTGGGGCTGGTCAAACGGGCGCCCAAAGGTTGACCTGTTTGCGTCCCTTGCCATGACCGGTAAGTGCAGGGGTGCCAGCAAAAGGAAGTGAGCAATGCGATCGGTGCTTGTAATCTGCGCGACGGTTCTGGCCGTATGTCTGCCCCGGGTCGGGGTGGCACAGACCGCGGAAGACCCTTTGGCCCGCAAGGACTGCGAAGCCAAAGGGGGAAGCTATGAGAAGGGCGGGCGGATACGGCAGTTTATCTGCTTTGAACCTTTGCCCGACGCTGGAAGCTCCTGTGAAAAAGCCTCTGACTGCGCAGGGTTCTGCCTGTCGGACACCAAACAATGCAGCGCGGTGACACCGCAATTCGGATGCATTCCGCATCTGGATGAGGCGGGGCGCGCGCAGGTAATCTGTATCGATTAGAGGACAGCATGACAAAGACGGCAGCAATTATCGGGGGCGGTGTCATCGGCGGCGGATGGGCCGCACGGTTCCTGCTCAATGGCTGGGACGTTCGGGTGTTCGACCCGGACCCTGAAGCAGAACGCAAAATAGGCGAAGTGCTGGACAATGCGCGGCGATCCCTGCCGGGGCTGAGTGACGTTCCATTACCGGCCGAGGGCGCGCTGAGCTTTCATGGCGACATGGCCGACGCCGTACAGGGCGCGACGTGGATCCAGGAAAGCGTGCCAGAGCGGCTGGACTTGAAGCTGAAGGTTTACAAGGGCTTGCAAGAGGACTGTGATCCAGATGCGATCATCGGGTCATCGACCAGCGGGTTCAAACCATCCGAGCTTCAGGACGGTGCTTTGCGGCCCGAACAGATCGTCGTGACGCACCCGTTCAACCCAGTCTATCTGCTGCCGCTGGTCGAACTGGTGCCGACCGACAAAAACCCACCGGAGATGATTGAACGGGCCAGGGAATTGCTGACCTCGGTTGGTTTCTTTCCGCTGCATGTCAAGAAAGAGATCGACGCGCATATCGCCGACCGCTTTCTGGAAGCCGTCTGGCGCGAGGCGCTCTGGCTGGTCAAGGATGGCATTGCCACCACCGAAGAAATCGACGAGGCGATCCGAATGGGCTTTGGCATCCGCTGGGCACAGATGGGATTGTTCGAAACCTACCGCGTGGCCGGAGGTGAAGCGGGAATGCGGCACTTCATGGCTCAGTTCGGGCCAGCCTTGAAATGGCCCTGGACCAAACTGATGGACGTGCCGGAATTCACCGATGAACTGGTCGACCTGATCGCCGATCAGTCAGACGCGCAATCCGGAATGCATTCGATCCGTGAACTGGAACGCATTCGCGACAACAATCTTGTTGGCATGATGCGGGCCCTCAAGGCGCAGAATTATGGTGCGGGGGCGGTGCTGAACCAGCATGATGCGCTGTTGAAACCGGGTGCCCTGCCGTCGCTGGATCAGGCGGATCTGAGCCAGCCGATCCTGACCCTGTCCCGCGCCATTCCATTGGACTGGACGGATTACAACGGCCACATGAACGAAGCCAAGTATCTGGAAGCCTTTGCGGCCGCCACGGACCGTTTCATGGAGATCATCGGTTGCGATATGGAGTATATCGCGTCGGGTGGCAGCTATTTCACTGCCGAGAACCACATCCGTTACATCGACGAGGTCCATGCAGGGGCGAAGATCGACGTGCGCACGCAGATGCTGTTGGGGCAGGGCAAGAAGCTGCATGTCTTTCACAGCATGTATGAAGGCGACAAGCTGTTGGCCACGGGCGAGAGCTTTCTGCTGCACGTCAGCCTTGAAACCCGCCGTCCTAGCCCGCCGTCGCCCAGGATCGAAGCCGCGATGGCGCGGATTGCCGAGGCACAGGCCGGTTTGCCTTACCCTGAAGGGGCGGGTGCTGCCATTCGGACGCCATCGTGACCAGGCGCGTATTGGTAACGGCCGGGGCATCGGGTGTCGGTCATGCCATGGCCGCGGCGTTTGACGCTGCTGGTTATGATGTCTGGGTAACGGATATTGACCAGTCAGCCCTGGATATCTTGCCCGACCATTGGGTGGCGCACAGGGCTGATGTGACAAATGAGGCCGACATGAGCGCGGTGTTTCAGGCTGTCGGGGCCGCCGGCGGGCTGGATGTTCTGTGCGCAAATGCCGGAGTCGCCGGGCCGACCAACGCGATCGAGGATATCGATCTGGATGCATGGCGCGCCTGCGTCGCGATCAATCTGGACGGGGCCTTTCTGGCCGCCAAGCACGCGGCCCCTATAATGAAGTCGGCGCGGGCGGGCAGCATCATTCTGACCTCTTCGACAGCTGGTCAGTACGGCTATCCGTTCCGAGCGCCTTATGCCTCGGCCAAATGGGCGGTCATAGGGTTGATGAAAACGCTGGCGATGGAACTTGGGCCGCTGGGCATTCGCGCAAACGCCATTTGCCCGGGTGCCGTGGAGGGCCCGCGTATGGAAGGCGTCTTGGCCCGAGAGGCCGCCACGAAAGGCATGACCCGCGATGAGGTCTATCAGGGCTATGCGTCGGGCACCTCTATGGGGCGCTTTGTGGAAGCGCGGGATATCGCCAATATGGCCGTCTTTCTTGCTTCAGACGCAGCACGGCTGGTGTCTGGGCAGGTGATTGCGGTGGATGGGCACACGGTCAACCCCGACCCAAAACTGTAGGTCAGCCCTGATTTGGTCCCCGGATCTGGCGGATGGTCTGACGGACCGCCTGCCAATCCTGCGCCTCTTTCTGGTTTCCGGCGGCTTCGCATTCGCGCATTTTCTGCGCGGCTTCCGCCTCGGCCCGGTCTCCGTGCGCGGCATACAGCGCGCGCGCGTATTGAGCGGTTTGAATTGCGTCCATTCCTGTGGTCCTCCGTTTGTGATCGGAATGCCCGTTGGTTCGCGCCAAGGGACGATAGCACAGGTTTTGCGCCGCTGCATCAATTCTTGCCGGATACTGCCGTTCTGAGTTGTCGCAAGTGGTCGGGGAAATCGCGGGCGGCCACATCGGCCTCGCGCACAAGTGTGTCGAAGTGCCGTGAAAACGTCTCGATCCGGTCCCGGTCACGGAACGCCATATAGTGACTGCCTGCGTAAAAAACGCACAGCAGCGGCCCAAAAATCGTTACAGGGGCCGAATAAAGCCGTTTGGCATCGAACAGATAGATACGCATTCGGGGATAAAGCTGTTCACACAGCTCCAGCAGATGATTGATCTGCTCCTGACGAATCGCCGGGCAAAGGCCTTGGTAATACCCCGTGCCGCTTGCAAAGCTTTCAATCTCGAACAATGGCATTGCAATTTCGTAATCAGACTGCGCACTGCGCATCCAGGTCAACCTGTCTTCGGATGCACCGATGGCCTGATCTGCCGTGCGACCCAGATGGGGGGCATATTCCCACTCCAGCACCGCGCGCGTCTTGAGCATGTCGGGCAGGGTGGCCGGAACATAGCGGATCTTGAACCCGGCGGCTTCTTTGTGCCAGTCGAAAATCCGCTCATCGACAAGGGCGCGAGGGGCTTCCGTAAAGGACAGGGAACTGGCCAAAATCTCTGCCGCGCTTTCCGGTCTGTCGGACAGGCTCAGCAACCAGTCAGCCGAGACACCCAGTGCCGCGGCACAGCCACCCACAACATGCGCGTTGGGAAGACGCGCGCCATGACCGGTCAACAACTGAGAAACGGTCGAACGGTCCACGCCGATGTGGCGCGCAAGCGCGCTTTGGCTGACGTGACGGTCCTCCATCGCGCGGGCAAGGCGTTGGCGGAATTGAGCGGCGCGGTCGCGTTTGTCTATATTTTCCTGCATAAGATGAAAAATATCACAACTGATGAATTTTGTTAATCATATTCAGAATTTTCAGCGCGTGCACTGAACGGTAACCCCGTTGTAAAAGCAAAAAGAATGGGGTTCGGAATGGAAACGCGGCGAAGATCTGTCGTGAAAGCAATCGTGTGGAATGCCATGGGGCTGGCGACCATGACGCTGGTGGGCCTGTTCGCCACGGGGTCGGCCGCCGTCGGCGGGGCATTGGCGCTGGTGAATACCGCCATCGGCCTGGCGTTTTACATTGTATATGAAAGAATTTGGGCCGGAGTTTCGTGGGGGCGCAATGGCTGAGCCCTCGACACCCAAGTCGCCCGAATGGGGTACATTTGCCCTGATCGTCGGCTGCTATGCCGCATGGCTGGTCGGGCTGTTCTGGCTGGCGGATATTTCACTGTGGTTGGCGGTGCTGGCTTTGGGCTTTGTTGCGGCCCTGCATTCGTCTTTGACGCACGAAGTCCTGCACGGGCACCCGTTCCGAGCCAAATGGCTGAATGAGGCGCTGATGGCGCTGCCGCTGACCTTGGCCATTCCGTATAACCGTTTTCGCGATCTGCATTTGGCGCATCATCAGGATGCCACTTTGACCGACCCGTATGACGACCCCGAGTCCAACTATCTGGATCCCAACGTCTGGGCGGACCTGCCGGGTGGCGTGCGGGCTTTGCTGGCCCTGAACAACACGCTTCTGGGGCGGATGGTTCTGGGCCCGGCCATAGGGCAGGTGCTGTTTCTGCGCGACGAATGGCGAGGGCTGCGGCGCGGCGACAGGGCGATCCTGCTGGCCTGGGCATTGCATATCCCCGGTGCGGTTGTGGTGCTGTGGATCGTTGCACAATCGGCCATGCCGATCTGGGCCTATCTGATTTCGGCCTATATCGGGCTGGCGTTGCTGAAGATCCGCACGTTTCTGGAACACCGCGCGCACGAGAAGTCCCGCGCGCGGACCGTGATTATTGAAGACAGCGGGCCGTTGGCGTTTCTGTTTCTGAACAACAACCTGCATGTTGTTCATCACATGAATCCCGCCGCGCCATGGTATCGGCTGCCGTCGTTGTATCGGGATGGCAAAGACAGGTATCTGGCCTGCAATGAGGCGTATGTTTACCGCTCCTATGCACAGATTTTCCGGCAGTATCTACTGCGCGCCAAGGACCCGGTGCCGCATCCGCTCTGGCCAAAGTCTTGATTTCACGACACAACGGGTGACATGAGTCTTTGGATCCCTGTCACCATCGCCGCCGCCAGTTTTCAGACCGTGCGGTTCATGCTGCAAAAATCCTTGAGCAGCGTGAAACTGTCCGCCGCCGGCGCGACCTTTGCGCGATTTGCGTATTCCATGCCGCTGGCCGTTGCCGGGCTGTTTGTGGCGATGCTGACGACGGGTGCCAGCTTGCCTCCGATTGGCGGAGTGTTCTGGCTGTACGCCGTCATCGGAGGCACGGCACAAATCCTGGCGACGATCTGTGTTGTGGCGTTGTTCAAACAACGAAACTTTGCGGTCGGGATCACCTTCAAGAAAACTGAAGTCATTCAGACCGCGATCGTCGGCTTTCTGGTTTTGGGCGACAGCGTTTCCAGCGGCGCGCTGGTTGCGATCCTGTTGGGGTTGATGGCGGTGCTTTTGCTGTCGAAAACCCCCGGAGGAGGCGGCGCCTGGTGGCGGCATCTGACCAACCGCGCGTCCCAATTGGGGCTTGGATCAGGGGTTTTGTTTGCGTTCTCCGCCGTCAGCTATCGCGGGGCCTCGTTGCAATTGGGTGATGTCGACGCCTGGTTCCGCGCACTGATCACCCTAGCCGCCGTCGTGACGTTTCAGTTTGTCAGCATGGGCCTGTGGTTGTTGTGGCGCGACCGGGCCGAACTGCGCGCGGTGTGGCAAACCCGATCCACCGGCGTGTTTGTCGGACTGACCAGTCTGGGTGGTTCGTTTTGTTGGTTCTGGGCCTTCACCCTGCAAAACGCAGCCTATGTCAAAGCGTTGGGGCAGGTAGAGCTGATCTTCAGCCTGATGGCCTCGATCCTGTTTTTCCGCGAGACGATCACCCGGCGAGAAATCGCCGGGATGTTGCTGTTGGGTGTCTCGATACTGGCCTTGGTGCTGGCGATTTAGCCGGCACGACGCTCGTCAAAGCTCAGGGCAATAAAGCTGGGCAGGTGATCGCCCATACCCACCACGGCCCGGCCATTGTCTTCCTTGCGCCCACGGCCACGCCCTTTGGGCTCTCGCTCTTTCCGGGTGTCTTTCCTGGCTTCGGAGTCCCGGGCTTTTTTCTCGGGCTTCGGCTTTTCAGGCTTGGGCTCTTCCTTGACCGGATTGTCGATGCGCGGGATGTCCTTCTGGATCAGCTTTTCGATCGCGGCCAGGGCTTTTTCATCGCGGACCGAGCAGATCGTGATGGCCTTGCCTTCGCGCCCGGCGCGACCGGTGCGGCCGATACGGTGCACGTAATCTTCGGGGTGGCCGGGGACGTCGAAATTGAACACGTGGCTGACGGCTGGAACATCCAGACCGCGCGCAGCGACGTCGGACGCAACCAGCAGACGCAATGATCCGTCGCGGAACCCGTCCAGCGTCTTCATCCGTTGCGATTGGTCCAGATCGCCATGGATCGCGGCAGCGTCATAGCCGTATTTCTTCAGCGATTTCGCGCAGATATCGACATCTGTCTTGCGGTTGCAGAAGATGATTGCATTGGTGCACTTTTCGCCCTCTGCGTCGATCAAGGCGCGCAGCACGTTGCGTTTCTGGCTTGCTTCACGGTCCCGACGGCCGCCTTTGAACATGACAACGCCCTGTTCGATCGTCTCGGATGCGGTCGCTTGCCGGGCGACTTCAACCCGGGCAGGGGCGGACAGGAAAGTATCCGTGATGCGCTCGATCTCGGAAGCCATGGTCGCCGAGAAGAACAATGTCTGCCGCGTGAACGGCGTCAGCGAGAAGATGCGTTCGATATCAGGAATAAAGCCCATATCCAGCATCCGGTCGGCTTCGTCCACCACCATGATCTGAACACCGGTCAGCAGCAGCTTGCCACGTTCGAAATGGTCCAGCAGGCGGCCCGGAGTTGCGATCAGAACGTCGACGCCGCGGTCGATCAGCGCCTCTTGCTCTTTGAAGCTGACACCGCCGATCAACAACGCCTTGGTCAGTTTCAGGTGCTTTGTATAGGTGTCGAAATTCTCGGCCACCTGAGCAGCCAGTTCCCGCGTCGGACACAGGACCAGCGAGCGCGGCATGCGTGCGCGGGCGCGGCCACGGGCCAGCAGGGTGATCATCGGCAGTGTGAAGCTGGCGGTCTTGCCAGTGCCGGTCTGGGCAATCCCCAAGACATCACGGCCTTCCAGAGCGGGCGGAATCGCGCCTTCCTGGATCGGAGTGGGGGATTCGTATCCGGCCTCTTCAATGGCTTTGAGGACCTTCGGGTTCAGGTTCAGTTCGTTGAATTTTGTCATGTATGTCCGGTTTTTGCGGACACTTGACCAGGCCCGCGCGTCAAAGATGTGCCGGGCCCGGATGGCCATGCGCATAATGCGACATTTCGGCTTGTACGCGGACATAACAAAAACGTTGATCGGGGTCAAATGAAGAGAATTTCACCTGTCCCTGCCTGTTGTCTGCGGTGAATTTAGCAACAATTCAGCAACTTCCGGGAAAGTGTTTCTGTAGTTTTTCGTCCAGGTTCAAAGGGCGGTGGCGCAGCAGGCCGTGGCGTTCCAGGTTGGCGCGCACCTCTGCGTCCGCGCCGCTCATTTCATTGTAGAACGCGCGCAGCCCGTCCATGCCCTGTTCGGCCTCGATCCAGTTGAGCAGTTCATTCTTGTTCAGCCCGCCCTGTTCGCGCGGAACATTCGGAGCCATGCCGGCCTGATACGAGCCACGATCCATACGGAACTGGTAATGTGCTATCCAGTGGTTCCAGTCCGGCGCATGACGATGGCACAGATCGATCTGGGCAAGCTCGAATTTGCAGGGCAGCAGCACCTTGTTCTGAAACAGGTTGTGGATGCGGATGCTTAGGTTTTTCAAGCCGGTGCGCACGAACAGCTTTCCCTGAACGTGACTCAGGAAACCGCCCATGACGAAGGCGCCGTAATTCGGGTAAATGGTCTCGACCAGCGCTTCGCGGTTCGGGCCACGCGGGATATGAGCTTTGTACAGGTCATCGCCCCCGGCCAAGGCCTCCAACGGGCGGACACGCACCGCGGGAACCGTGTCTGGAACATCGCGCAGAACATCAGAAATGGGGGCCGCCGGCCAAAGAAACTCATCCACATCGATATGTGTCAACCAATCCAGCTGGGTGTTTCGATAGGCAAAAGTGGCGTGAACCGACTGGCGCACCTGATGCTTTTCCGGTCGTGCGCGTCCGCGTTTTTCCCAAAAGGCGTCATCACAGTTACGGACCCGGACCTTGGGATGCATTCTCAGAGCCCTGAACGTGGGGCGGTTGGGTTCGTCCATGTAGATATACATGAAATCCGCCCCCAGTTCGAGGTGATGGGCCACGAACCGAAGGACGTCTTCGGTTGGTCCCCGGACCATGGACACAATGCCCCAGGTGGTCATTTGTGCGGTGCGCGGGCGTCGCGCATGCGTTTCAGGCGTCGAAAAAGTCCACCTGGGTCCTTGTTCAATTGGATCATCAGGTGATCCACCAGCGGCGCAATCGTGGGATCATTCATCGCCTTGGTCCAGATCGGAGCGATGAGATTGACGTCAAGCCCACCTTTTTCAAAGGAAAAGCCTTTCATCTGATAGGGCAGCGGGACGTGGTTCCTGTCCTTGAACTGAAACGGCGTTTCCGGGGCCAGCCCCGAGAAGAGCCGCTCGAACTCATACAGCTTCATCATGCTAAAGAACACGCGCAAGGCATGTCCGACCTCGCGCTGTGTCGGCGTTTGACCGTGATCCGCAAAAGTCTGAACAGACGACACCAGCCAACGCAGGTCGAGGGCGGAAAGAAGATGGTCGGATTGTTCGTCCCACAGCCGGCAGAACAGCGCAGGGGCCTGACGCGGAAAGGAGCGTTTTCTGAGGTTCGAGATCAGCTGGGCGTTCAGGAAGGCAAGCTCTGACTTTCCGACGAATTCCCGCGCGATCTGAACGCGTTTGCGATCCCAGGTGGTGCTGCGCCCGGGCGGCAATTCGGTGGCGGTGTTGGGCACGGTGAGCTTGGCCAGTTCTTCCAGATTGACGTCAAGCTCGGGCAGGGTCAGGGTGCCGAACTGAAACGGGCTGCGCCGGTTCTCATAGCTGTCCAGCATGTCGGGCAGGCCACCGGAATAGGTCAGTTTGTCGTCACTCATGCGCGCAGGATTGCACAGCCAAACCTGCCTGTGCAATCAGACAGTTGCCTCAGGTCATCATCTCTTTTGTCGCGGTCAGGTTCAGCGCGGGATAGTCACGGACCACCCGATCGATATCCCATTGCAGGCGGGTCAGATAGACGATGTCGCCGTCATGATCATGCGCGATGTGCTGCTTGTTGGCGTTGACGAACTTTTCGACCTCGGCCTTGTCACCACTTACCCAGCGGGCCGAGGTGAACTGCGATGCTTCGAACCGTACCGGCAGGCCATATTCCATCTCGATCCGGCTGGCGAGCACTTCGAACTGCAACGCGCCCACGACCCCCACGATAAAGCCCGAGCCGATCGAAGGCTTGAACACCTTGGCCGCACCTTCCTCGGCGAATTGCATCAGGGCTTTTTCCAGATGCTTGGCTTTCATCGGGTCGCCCGCGCGGACGCCTTGCAGAAGCTCCGGCGCGAACGACGGAATGCCGGTCACCCGCAGCGCTTCGCCTTCGGTCAGCGTGTCACCGATGCGCAGCTGCCCGTGGTTGGGAATGCCGATGATGTCACCGGCCCAGGCCTCTTCCGCCAACTCGCGGTCAGAGGCCAGGAACAATACGGGGTTCGAGATCGCCATCGGTTTCTTGCTGCGCACATGGGTCAGCTTCATGCCGCGCTTGAAGTGGCCGCTGGCCATGCGGACAAAGGCCACCCGGTCGCGGTGCTTGGGGTCCATGTTGGCCTGAACCTTGAAGACAAAGCCTGCAACTTTCTTTTCATCTGGGGAAATCTGGCGGGGTTCAGCGGATTGAACCTGTGGCTGCGGGCCATAGGCGCCGATGCCTTCCATCAGTTCCTTGACGCCGAACGAGTTGATGGCGGAGCCGAACCAGATCGGGGTCATGTGGCCTTCCAGAACCGCCTGCGGGTCAAGCGCAGGCAGCAGTTCGCGCGCCATCTCGACCTCTTCCAGCAGCTTATCCAGCAGATGCTCGGGGACGTGTTCGGCCAGTTTGGGGTCGTCCAGCCCGTTGATCTCGATGCTTTCGGCCACCTTGTTGCGGTCGGCGCGGTCCATCAGTTCCAGCCGGTCGCGCAGCATGTCATAGCAGCCGATGAAGTCGCGCCCCACGCCGATGGGCCAGGCGGCGGGCGTGACGTCGATGGCCAACATTTCCTGAATTTCGTCGATGATCTCGAACGTGTCGCGGCTTTCGCGGTCCATCTTGTTACAGAAGGTCAGGATCGGCAGATCGCGCAGGCGGCAGACCTCGAACAGTTTCTGCGTCTGGCTTTCCACACCTTTCGCGCCGTCGATCACCATGACGGCCGCGTCCACGGCTGTCAGCGTGCGATAGGTGTCTTCCGAGAAATCGCTGTGGCCGGGTGTATCCACCAGGTTGAACCGGAAGTTCCCATAGTCGAACGACATCGCTGAGGCCGAGACCGAGATGCCGCGATCCTTTTCCATCTGCATGAAGTCCGACCGGGTCCGCCGCGCCTCGCCCTTGGCACGCACCTGACCGGCCATCTGGATCGCGCCCCCGTACAGCAGGAACTTTTCCGTCAGCGTAGTCTTTCCCGCATCCGGGTGCGAGATGATGGCGAATGTCCGGCGCCGGGCGATCTCGGGCGGCAGGATGGGTTGGTTCGAGGTATCAAGCATGAGCGCGCGTATATGCGGGGAATCCTGCCGAAGCAAGACAAAGGGTCTGGTACGAATCATGGGTCTGTGGCAAAAAGAACATATAGTGAACAAATGATGGAGTGGATCAATGAATTTGAAAGAGATTGCCGATGAACTCGTGGCTGGTTGCCGGGAAGACCGGGCCAAAGAAAACCTGTCCAAGCTGTATGCGCCGGATGCGGTGTCGGTCGAAGGGCAGGATTTTCAGGGAATGGGTCGGGAAACCAAAGGAATCGACGCCATCCGTGGCAAGCATGAGTGGTGGGAAAGCGCGCATGAAGTGTCTGGTGCGTCCGTCAGCGATCCGCTTCCTCATGGCGACGACCGTTTTGCCGTGATTTTCGAAGTGCAGGGCACCGTGAAGGAAACCGGCGAAGCGTTCGATATGCGCGAAGTGGGTGTTTATCACGTTGCCGACGGCAAGATCATCCGGGAAGAGTTCTTCTATTGATCGATGATCCGTTTCTGGTCTTCCCTGTCTGGCCGGTGCTAGACATGCGGCGATGACTGACAGGGAGGATCCGATGGATCTGGGAATTCAAGGAAAACGCGCGCTGGTCTGTGCCAGCAGCAAAGGATTGGGTCTTGGCTGCGCCGAGGCGCTTGCCGCGGCTGGCGTGAATCTGGTGATGAACGCACGCGGCCCCGAGGTGTTGGAGGCTGAAGCCGCACGCCTGCGGTCAGAGCACGGCGTCGAGGTGCAGACCGTGGCCTGCGACGTGACCACGCCCGACGGTCAGGCGCAGGTGATCGAGGCCGCGCAGGGCGTTGATATACTTGTGACAAATGCCGGCGGACCGCCGCCCGGATCGTGGTCGGACTGGGAGCGTGATGATTTCATCAAGGCGCTGGATGCCAACATGTTGACGCCGATTGCATTTATGAAGGCCCTGCTTCCCGGAATGATGGAAAAGGGGTGGGGCCGGGTGGTGAATATCACCTCGCAATCCGTGCGTGCGCCAATTGCGGTTCTGGGCCTGTCAAACGCGGCGCGTACAGGTCTGACGGGCTATGTGGCCGGAACCTCGCGTCAGGTGGCGCCACACGGGGTGATCATCAACAACCTGCTTCCGGGCATCCATGCCACGGACCGAGCGGAATCTCTGGACAGCGGTGTGGCGGCGCAACAGGGTATTTCAATTGACGAAGCGCGTTCCAACCGAGCGGCGACGATCCCGGTCAGGCGCTATGGTTCGCGGCAGGAGTTTGGTGCGACCTGCGCGTTTCTGTGTTCGCAACATGCGGGCTTCATCGTTGGCCAGAATATCCTGCTGGACGGCGGTGCGACCAACCTGACGATGTGATCATGGCGCAGGGGTTTTCGTTGAAAGATCAGTTGTTCAACGCTGAGAAAGTCCGCTTTCTCAGCGACTTGTTCTTGGATGCTGAACCGGGCTTCGACGCCTCTGCGTTTCAGGCACAGGTCATGTCGCGCCTGCCTGAACTGGAACTGAAACAGCGTATGAGCTGGATCGCGACATGCC
The DNA here is from genome assembly GCF_017872515.1 of Ruegeria sp. HKCCE3926. Taxonomy (NCBI): domain Bacteria; kingdom Pseudomonadati; phylum Pseudomonadota; class Alphaproteobacteria; order Rhodobacterales; family Roseobacteraceae; genus Ruegeria; species Ruegeria sp. HKCCE3926. Next base: position 781,271 of record NZ_JAEDOU010000001.1, read on the forward strand.
TGCAACAGGCCGTGCCGGGCGACTTGCCGACAGTCGCCCCGGTGATTTTACGGTCTTTGCCGCCTCCGCTGGACCCTGCCAGATTGGATGATGATTTTGGCGATTTCATTTTCGCGCCGCTGGGAGACTGGGTTGCGGCCATCGGGCTGGATCACGTCGATCTGTCTCTGGATGTGTTGGAGGAGCTGACGCAGCGGTTTTCGATGGAATGGGCCATTCGGCCTTTCCTGAACCATGCCCCAGACAGGGTGCTTGGGCGGATGCAGGACTGGTGTACCCACGGCAGCTATCACGTGCGCCGATTGGTCAGCGAGGGAACGCGGCCCCGTCTGCCATGGGGGCAGGGCATTGATCTGGGTCTGACGGACCCGTTGCCGCTGTTGGACAGGTTGCACGGCGATCCAACCCGGTATGTGACGCGGTCGGTGGCCAACCATTTGAATGATATCACCAAGAAAGACCCGAGCCTGGTGCTGGGGCGTCTGGACAAGTGGCGCACCGAGGCGCGACAGACCGCGGCAGAGCTGGAGTGGATGACCTCTCATACGCTGCGCGGATTGGTCAAGGCCGGGCACCCTGAGGCGATGAAGATGCTGGGATATGACCCTGATGCGGATATCGCCGTGACAATTGATCTGAGTTCCGAGGCCCGTATCGGCGAAGCGCTGGAGTTTTCCGTTGATCTGACCGGGGCAGGGAAACAACCGGTTCTGGTGGATTATATTATTTATTTTCAGCGCCCTGCGGGAAAAACATCACCCAGGGTGTACAAGCTGAAACAGGCGGCTTTGAACAACGGCAGGCTCACGTTGGCCAAGCGTCACAGGCTGAAGGGTGATGCCTCTACCTTCAGGCTGATCCCCGGCGCGCATCGGCTTGAGGTTCAGGTGAACGGCGTTGTCCGTGCCGGTGTGGACTTTGAGTTGCTGGAGTAGTTGGGTGCAGGAACACTCACGCTTTCGTCAGAACGACCGTGGCCGGATTGCGAATGCAAGGCCACTGCACTAGCTGCGTACAGGCTAGCATGACGGGGAAGCAGCGATGAAACACGATTCGGTACGAAATTATTATGGTGAAGTTCTGCAAAGCAGTGCGGACTTGCAGACCAACGCCTGTTGCACGCCGGACGACATGCCGGATCATCTCAAGCGGATTTTGTCCAGGATTCATGACGATGTGCTGACCCGATATTACGGGTGCGGTCTGATCGCGCCTCTGGATCTCGAGGGCATGTCGATCCTCGATCTTGGCTGTGGGGCGGGGCGCGACGTCTATGCGCTGTCTGCCATGGTTGGTGAAAAGGGCCGGGTCGTCGGTGTGGACATGACGCCCGAACAACTGGACGTTGCCCGCGCGCATCAGGACTATCACGTCCAAGCCTTTGGGCACGCCAAAAGCAATGTGGAATTCCATCACGGCTATATCGAGACGCTGGAGGAACTGGATCTGGAACCCGGATCGTTCGACATCATCGTCTCGAACTGCGTCATCAACCTGGCGACCGACAAGGATGCCGTGCTGCGCGGCGCGCATCGGTTGCTGAAAGAAGGCGGCGAGATGTATTTCTCGGACGTCTATGCCGACCGCCGTGTCCCGCAGGCGATGGCCGCGGATGAGGTTCTGTATGGCGAATGTCTGTCGGGTGCATTGTACTGGAATGACTTTCTGTCGATGGCGCGCAAGGCAGGTTTCGGTGATCCGCGCCGGGTGACGCACCGCCTGCTGACCATCGAGAATCCTGCGCTGGAGGATCGTGTTGCCCCGCTCAGATTCCTGTCGGCGACCTACCGTCTGTTCAAGCTGCCGGAGCTGGAACCGGCCTGCGAGGATTACGGCCAGGCGGTGGTCTACAAAGGCACCGTTCCCAACGCGCCGCATGCGTTTGTTCTGGACGATCACCATGTCATCGAAGCCGGCAAGGTCTTTCCGGTCTGCGGCAATACCTGGATGATGCTGCGGGACACGCGGTTTGCCCGCCATTTCGACTTTATCGGCGATTTTTCCACCCATTTCGGCATTTTCGAAGGCTGCGGCGGCGAAAGCCCGTTCGAGGCAACAGGCGAAACCGCATCATCCGGCGGTTGCTGCTGATCTCTTGCACCTGAAGGGCGGGGTTGCTATCCCCGCCCAAGCCCGATGGATTTGATCGGGAAAGGCAATGGGGTCCATCGGTGACAGGTAACGCAACTCCTCCGCGTCTGGAAATTCGCAACATTGTTCGCCGGTTCGAAGGGCGGGTCGTTGTGGATGACGTGTCATTGACGGTGCAGGCCGGCAAGGTGACCTGTTTGCTGGGGCCGTCAGGTTGCGGGAAATCCACCACCCTGCGCATGATTGCCGGGGTCGAGATGCAGGACTCGGGCGAGATTTACGTCGATGGCAAACTGATCTGCGACACCGTGTTTCGGGTGCCCCCGGAACGGCGCGAGATCGGGTTGATGTTTCAGGACTTTGCGCTGTTTCCTCATCTGAGCGTGGCCAACAACGTGGCCTTTGGCCTGAAAGGCAGCAAGGACGAAAAACGAGCCCGGGTCGAAGAGCTTTTGCGCAAAGTGGACCTGATGCGGTTCATCGACGGGTTCCCACATCAGCTGTCTGGCGGCGAGCAACAACGTGTGGCCCTGGCCCGCGCTTTGGCGCCACGGCCCCGGATCATGCTGATGGACGAGCCCTTTTCGGGCCTCGACAACCGTCTGCGCGACGGTATTCGGGATGAGACGCTGTCCATTCTCAAGGAAGAGGATGCGGCCGTTCTGCTGGTCACGCATGAACCGGAAGAGGCGATGCGGATGGCGGATGAGATCGCGCTGATGCGGCGCGGCAAGATCGTCCAGCAGGGCGCGCCATACAATGTCTATACCCGGCCGGCGGACAAGGCTGCCGTGGCCTTTTTCAGTGATGTCAACGTGTTGCGGGCGCAGGTGAACGGAGCGCTGGCAGACACGCCGTTCGGCCAGTTTCTGGCACCGGGTATTCCGGATGGAACGGATGTCGAGATCGTATTTCGCCCCCAGCATGTCAAACTGGATTTCGACCGTAACGGCAAGGGCCCGCTGCCGACCGCAACTGATGGCGTTGCCGCGCGGGGCGTGGTCGAGCGCGCGCGTTTTCTGGGAAACGAAAGCCTGGTCGAGTTTCGCATGGACTACGACGGCTCGATCCTCAGGGCGACGGTCCCCAATGTCTTTGTGCCCAATCCGGGCCGTGTCATGTGGCTGACCATTCGTCGCGACAAATGTTTCGTTTTCCCCGAGGCGCAGAGTTAACCTCGCGATTTCCGTGCAAGTGGTGCGCGAAAGCCTCAGATTGCAGGGTCGCGTCGCTTGCCGCATCGCGGGGCTGGGTCTATCAAGGGCCAAACGCGGGGGTAAATCGGGCACATGCGTATTCTTCTGACCAATGATGACGGGATCAACGCTCCGGGTTTGATCACGCTGGAGGCGATCGCTGCCGAACTGGCAGGTCCGGATGGTGAGGTCTGGGTGGTCGCGCCCGCCTTTGAACAATCGGGTGTTGGGCATTGCATCAGCTATACCCATCCCACGATGATCGCCAAGTTGGGCGAACGGCGTTATGCGGCGGAAGGGTCGCCTGCGGATTGTGTGTTGGCGGGGCTGCATGACGTGATGTCAGACTGCCCGCCGGATCTGGTCCTGTCCGGCGTGAACCGGGGCAACAACTCGGCCGAGAACACGCTTTATTCGGGCACTATCGGCGGCGCGATGGAAGCGGCGCTGCAGGGGGTTCCTGCGATTGCTCTGTCACAGTATTTCGGCCCGCAAAATCTGGGGCTGGACGACCCGTTCGAGGCTGCCGCGCGGTTCGGGGCCGATCTGGTCCGGCGTATTCTGGATGCAACCCCGGTCGAGCAGGGCGATTACCGCCTGTTTTACAACGTGAACTTCCCCCCTGTTCCGGCAGATGAAGTGCGCGGTACGCGCGTTGCCGCGCAGGGATTCCGGCGCGACACGCATTTTACGGTCGAGCCGCACAGCTCGCCCTCGGGGCGGCGGTTCCTGTGGATCAAGGGTGGCTATCAGCATAACCCGACTGCGCCGGGAACGGATGCTGCGGTCAATCTCGAAGGCTATATCTCGGTTACACCGATGCGCGCCGACTTGACCGCATATGACATGCTGGAGGCATTGAAGGCGGTCGAATGAGCGGACTGGACCCGGAAACCGTGATGCAGTTCCTGTTTGCCCTGCGCAAACGGGGGGTCACGGATGCGCGCGTTCTGGAGGCAATGGAACAGGTTGATCGGGGCCGCTTTGTCACCGGCCTGTTCGCAGATCGCGCTTACGAGGACATGCCATTGCCGATCTCTTGCGGTCAGACGATCAGTCAGCCGTCGGTCGTTGGTCTCATGACGCAGGCGCTGGACGTTCGGCCGCGCGATACCGTGCTCGAGATCGGAACCGGGTCAGGTTACCAGGCCGCAATCCTGTCGAAACTGGCGCGCAGGGTCTATACGGTCGAACGCCATCGGCGGCTGGTCAGCGAGACAGGGAAGCTTTTTGCCGATCTGGGGCTTACGAATATCACGGCCATGTTGTCGGATGGATCCTTTGGCTTGCCGGAACAGGCTCCGTTTGATCGGATCATCGTGACGGCCGCAGCCGAAGACCCTCCGGGACCGCTCTTGGCGCAGCTGAAAATCGGGGGTATTATGGTATTACCCGTGGGTCAGTCGGACACGGTGCAGCAGTTGATCAAAGTAACGCGCACCGAGGCCGGCCTGGACTATGAAGAATTGACGTCGGTCCGTTTCGTGCCCCTGCTTGAGGGGCTTGGCAAGGACGAGGCGTAACAGGCTTGATAAATTTGGTCGCCGGAACCCCGGACAACAGGGGCGGGCGTTGAGGACAGTATTATGAGTGCAGTATCCAAATCAGCTATGCGTCGCTGCGCGACCGGAGTGGCCGCTCTGGCCATTCTGGCCGGGTGTGAGGGGCCACTGGATTACGACCTGCGCGGTCAGGTCGGCGGATTTTCGACCACTGATGCAGTGCAGTCGGCAACAACGTCGCGCCCGTCGCCCGACAGCCGGGGGGTGATAACCTATCCGAACTACCAGGTTGTCGTGGCCCGACGCGGCGACACGGTGCGCGATGTTGCCGCGCGTGTCGGCCTGCCCGAGGGTGAGCTGTCGCGGTTCAACGGCCTTCAGACAACCGATACCCTGCGAGAGGGCGAAGTTCTGGCCTTGCCGCGTTCGGTAGGTGCAGGCAGTGGCGTAGATATCGCATCAGTTGCCGGAGCCGCCATTGATCAGGCCCCTGAAACGGGGGGCGTCCGGACGACGACGCTGGAGCCCGCCAAGCCAGCCCCGGCGCCCGTCGCAAGCGGGCCGGAACCTGTCCGCCACAAGGTCAAGCGCGGCGAGACGGCGTACACAATTTCGCGCCTCTATCAGGTTCCGGTGGAATCGCTGGCGGAATGGAACGGCCTGGGGTCCGACTTCACCGTGCGTGAAGGTCAGTTTCTGTTGATCCCGGTCAAGAACCAATCCGCGCCACGTCAAAGCGCTGCTGCAACGGCACCGGTTGCGGCCACCGAGGTAACGGAGCCGGGGCGGGGGTCGCCGACGCCGACGCCTCCAAGTGCCACGCAGCCCTTGCCCGACGAAAAGGTCGCGCCGCGCGCTGAAGCCCCTGATGTGACGGCCGAAGCCCCGACAAACACGCGATCTACGGCCCTGTCCCTGCCGGTCAGCGGCACCATCATCCGCGGCTATAAAAAGGGCAAGAACGAAGGTATCGACATCGCTGCGGCCCCCGGGACAGCCGTCACCGCGGCTGAGGCCGGAACCGTAGCGGCGATTACCGCGGACGCGGATCAGGTTCCGATCATCGTGGTCAAACACAAAAACGATCTGCTGACGGTCTATGCCAATGTTGATGGCATCACCGTCAAGAAAGGGGATCGTGTACGCCGTGGACAAAAGCTGGCGCAGTTGAGGGGCGGAGACGATGCCTATGTGCATTTCGAGGTGCGCAAAGGGTTTGAATCAGTGGATCCAGATCCCTACCTGAAATGATACATCGCTCGTTTCGGGCTGTGCCTCTGCCCGAAACACTTCTGAATACGGCTGCCTGTCAGGCGTTTGGGTCGTAGTCGCTCAGGCGTTTTCCTGGCTCGTCTGCGAAGATCTCTGGCAGCGGCGAGACGGATTCGATCAGGTCGATACGGAAGACACGGAAACCGTTTCGCAATTCGCACCATGCGGTAAGTGTCCAGACCCGTCCCCAGTATTCCATATGCAAGGGACGGATTGTGCGTTCAGTCAGAACGCCGTCAATGCGGCGGTAGGACAGCCGAAGCTTTTGGCGTGATTTGATGGCCGCGCGGATCGGAGCCATATGTGCAAGCCCGCGGGCTGCATCTGCAAAAGGGTAGACCGCGAATTTCCAGCTTTCGGCTTCGGCCACAACCTGTGTGGGCAGGACGGCATCGATCTTGTCTGCCAGAGAGTTCGCGGCGGCTTTCAGGTCTGGATCTGCGGCTTCGGCCACGATCGCCATGCCGAGGTTCAGGGCCTCAAGCTCGGCCGGGGTCAGATTCAGCGGCGGCAGGGTGATCTGCTCGCGCACCATGTAACCCACACCCCGCTCTCCTTCGACAGGAACACCCGAGGCGACCAGCGTGTCCATGTCGCGATAGATGGTACGGACCGACACCTCGAGCCGGTCCGCGATGTCCTGCGCGCGGTGCAGTTTTCCGTCGCGCAGGATCTGGATGATATCGAACAGGCGGTCAGTTCGGCGCATGACACGCCGTCCGGACCGCGCCTAGGCAGTCATGTTCCATAAAACAGCCTCATGGCGCATCTGAACGCTTTCAGGGTTGATGGCCGCCATCATGCCTGCTGCACATTCCTGTTGCGGGAACTGTGCCGCAGCGTCCTGCGCGGCCTTCATGTCCGTCCAGACGACATAGTCAGTCCAGCGGCCGTCTGCGCCCTGGCTGAGCTGTCGATGGGCAAAGCCAGGTGCGCTGCGAACAAAGGCTTCGGATGCCTTGCTGAGCTTTACGAACTCTTCAGGGGTGGTGCCGTTGGCAAGAGTGAAGGTGACGATTTCAGCAACATGGGTCATGTGAGTCTCCGTTGACCAGGTTTCGATGCCATCGTTCTAGCCACTTCCAACTGACATAAACCTGTCAGTTGGAAAATGCGAGCCCATAGTTTTTTGCAGATGAGGTCAATTTTCGCCCTCAATCTGTGCCGGATCCCTTTTGGGACAGGGCCTGGGGGCGTAAACACGGACCCAGTTCATATTCCCGGCGCACAAGGGCGCCGATGAAAAAGGAGAAATGAGATGCTGAACAATATTGGCCTTCCCGGTCTTCTGCTGATCGCCGTTGTGGTTCTGGTTCTGTTTGGTCGCGGCAAGATCAGCTCGCTGATGGGCGAAGTCGGCAAAGGCATCACCGCGTTCAAGAAGGGCGTGAAGGACGGTTCGGAAGAACTGGAACAGGACGCGTCGGAACTGGCCAAGGACGTGACGCCTGAAACCGAGAAAGACAAGGCGTAAGCGCAGATGTTTGATCTGGGCTGGACCGAACTTCTGGTCATCGGCATTGTCGCCCTGATCGTTGTCGGGCCGAAGGACCTGCCGGTTTTGTTCCGCAATGTCGGGCGGTTTGTCGGCAAGGCCCGTGGCATGGCACGCGAATTCAGCAGCGCCATGAACGAGGCCGCCGATCAGGCCGGTGTGAACGAGATCAAGAAAGGTCTCAACGCCGCCGCGAATCCGGTTGGTTCGGCCATGGACGGCGTGAAACAAGCCGCGCAGGATATGGCAAAAAGCATGGATCCCACCAAGTTCGATCCTGACAGCGAAACCGGTAAACTGGCAGCCGAGCGAGCCGAACAGGCCAAGAAAATTCAGGCCTCAACGGCCCGCGCTGCCGCCGAGCGCAAGGCCAAGGAAGCTGCCGAGGCACTGGCCAAGGCCGAAGAAGCCGAAGCGGCGCTGAAGACTGAAGGCGAAACATGACCAAGACCGACGAGATCGAAGATACCTCGGCCCCATTGATCGAGCACCTGGCCGAGCTGCGTACGCGGTTGATCCACTGCGTCGTGGCTTTTCTGGTCGGGATGATCATCTGCTTTACGGTGGCCACGCCGATCTTCAATTTTCTGACCAACCCTTTGTGTGAGGTCCTGACCGAGCGCGGACAGGATTGCGGCCTGATCTTCATCTCGCCGCAGGAAGGGTTCTTTGTCGCGATCAAGGTTTCGCTTTTGGGGGGCTTCATTCTGGCGTTTCCCTATATCGGGATGCAGATGTGGCGCTTTGTGGCTCCGGGCCTCTACAAGTCAGAGAAGAATGCGTTTCTGCCCTTCATGCTGGCTTCGCCCTTCATGTTCCTTCTGGGCGCCAGCTTTGCTTTCTATGTCGTCACGCCCCTGGCCTATGACTTCTTCCTTGGGTTCCAGCAATTCGGCGCTGAAGGCGAAGCCGTGGCCGATGGCGCAACGGCTGCACCGCTGAGCGTGGTGTTTCAGGGTTCGGCACAGGAATACCTGAACCTGACGATCAAGTTCATCGTGGCCTTTGGGCTGTGCTTCCAATTGCCGGTTCTTCTGACCCTCATGGGCAAGGCAGGTCTGGTCAGCTCTGAGGGTCTGGGGGCCGTGCGCAAATATGCGGTGGTCGGCATTCTGGTGCTGGCGGCGATCGTGACGCCTCCTGACGTGATCACGCAGATTATCCTTTTTGTGGTGGTCTATGGCCTTTATGAGATTTCGATCTTCCTGGTGGCCCGGGTTGAAAGGAAGCGGGAAGAGCAGTTGCGGGCTGAAGGTTACTACGACGATGAAGAAGCCGAAGCGGACGAAGATCTGATGCGGGAATTCGAAGACGACAAGTAACCTGCTGAAACAACAGCCGAGGCGCGCCCCGTTCGGGCGCGCCTTTTTCGTTCGCGGGCCTTGTTGCGCCAATCAGAACATGCTTTGAACCGATCCGTATCTGACCGGAGAAGCCGATGGACGACCAAGCCCTGAACCGTATTGCTGCCGCGTTGGAGCGCATGGCGCCGGCGCCTTTGGCCACACCGGATTTCAATGCGGCCCCTGCCTTTGTCTGGCATGTGGAACCGGAACGCCTGGAACCGGTCGAACAGATCAATCGCGTCGATCTGGATCTGCTGGTCGGCATAAATCGGTCGCGCGACACGTTACTTGACAACACCCGCCGCTTCGCGGCCGGCTACAAGGCAAACAATGCACTGTTGTGGGGCGCGCGCGGGATGGGCAAATCCAGCCTCGTAAAGGCCGTCCACGGCACGCTGAGCGCAGATCATCCTGACCTGAAGCTTGTGGAACTACAGCGCGAGGATATGGCCTCGGTCGCGCGTCTGCTGAACCACCTGCGCGCGGCGCCTTATCGGTTCATCCTGTTTTGCGACGACCTTTCGTTCAGTCACGATGACCAGCATTACAAATCGCTCAAGGCCGTTCTGGATGGCGGTATCGAAGGTCGCCCGGAAAACGTGGTGTTCTACGCGACCTCGAACCGCCGTCACCTGATGCCGCGGGACATGATTGAAAATGAACGTTCCAGCGCCATCAACCCGTCAGAGGCGGTCGAGGAAAAGGTATCACTGTCCGACCGCTTCGGTCTGTGGCTGGGATTCCACCCCTGCGATCAGGACGAATATCTTGCCATGATCGACCGCTATTGTGCCGCCTATGGCGTTTCGGTCGATGCCGAAATCCTGCGCGCCGATGCAATTGAATGGCAGGCCACGCGCGGATCGCGTTCAGGCCGTGTCGCGTGGCAGTTCTTCGTCGATCTGGCCGGGCGGAACGGCGTTCATATCGCCTGATTCCAGCTTCATCTGGCTAAAAATATCCCCGCCGGAGGCATGGCCCGTCAGGGCCATTTCCTAAAGCAGCGCCAGGATCCGCGCAGCTTCATCTGCGGTGCTCGTCAGTGCATCGCGATCTTCGCCCGGGTGGAACCGGGCACGCACGGCGGTCGGCATCGGTGCTGGTTCCACGATCGAAACGCGCGGACCGGTGCGTTCGGTCTCGGCCGCCCAACTGCGGGCCAGCGCCATTTGCGCGGCCTTGGTGGCACCATAGATGCCATAGAACTTGTGACCGGCTTTCGGGTCATCGAAAAACACCGCGTGGCCGTTTTCACCCAGCAGCGGCGCGACATATGGGATCAGGACCGAGGTTGCGTTTGCATTCGTGTTGACTGCCTTGGTCCATTCCTTGGGGTCAACGAAATGTACCGGTGTCAGCGCCGAAGTGTGAATGGCCGTATGCAGCCACAAATCCACCTTGCCCCAACGGTCATGGATCCCGCGGCACAGGGTTGCCATCGCGTTCGGATCAGTGATGTCCATCGGTGCCAGCGTGGCAGAGCCACCCTTGGCCTTGATGCGATCGTCCAGTTCTTCCAGCCCGCCAGTGGTCCGGGCGACGGCGACAATGTGGTATTCGGGCGCCAGCGCTTCGGCCAGGGCAGCGCCCAGCCCGCGCGAGGCCCCGGTTATCAGGGCGATTTTGGTCGTATCGGTCATGCCTGCGGTTTGAACCCCCGCGCGCGGGGCGTCAAGATGTGATCAGCCGCCGGGGATGGCGATACGCCGGGTCTGGCCGCTTTGTCGCAGCATTATGCCATGCTCATCAATCGCGATAACTGTGCCCGAGGCAACGCGGCTTCCGGGTTTTACTTCTTTCACGCGGCCTGATGACAGGCGCATCAGGGCGCGCATATCCGCTTTCGGCCCGAATACGCCCAGAACCGAGACGGAATTCTTCTTCAGCGCGCCCCGCTGTGTGGCCGCGCTTTGGACTTTGGCGTTTGACATGATCCGCGGACCGGGCTGTGGCCCGGACCCCTTTTTGAGTGAGTGGTCGCGGCCAGATAGCAAAACGCTCAAGCGAACAAAAGCGCTGCACGGACAGGTGTCATCACGATTTGGCGCCCTTGAAAAAAGCCCTTGTGATTGCGTGGAATTCGCCGACTGGTTGTGGCAGATTTCCACTCATTCACATCCCATGACAGCAATCAAGCCGGTCGACAGCTATCGGTTGGCCGGGATGTTCCGCCGTTTTGATTCGCTTTTCAGAATGGAAAACTGACGGTGTCAGTCCCGTTTCGTCCGCTCAGCCCGAGGCCAGTTTCGCCGCGTTCCAAGACTCGCCCGGAACCTGCATGTCGGCGCGCTTCTGGCTGACACGGCTGCTGTTCTCCAGATTGTCCAGATAACCTTCGCTGACGCTGCCCGTGATGTACTTGCCGTCAAAACAGGAACAGTCGAAGGCTTCGATCTCGGGATTGCCCTCCTTGGCGGCCCAGATCAGATCTTCCAGGTGCTGATAGAACAGGGCGTCGGCACCCAGTTCTTCGCGGATCTCTTCGATTTCCTTGCCGTTCGCGATCAGTTCGGCCTTGGTTGGCATGTCTATACCGTAGACATTGGGGTATTTCACCGGCGGCGAGGCGCTGGCGACATAGACCTTCTTGGCCCCGGCATCGCGGCACATCTGAACGATCTTCTTGATGGTGTTGCCCCGTACGATGGAATCGTCGATCAGCAGAACACTGTGGCCGTCAAATTCCAGCGGCACGGCATTCAGCTTGCGGCGGACGGATTTCTGCCGCTCTGCCTGACCCGGCATGATGAACGTACGCCCGACATACCGGTTTTTCACCAGCCCTTCGCGATAGGGGATGCCGGTGATCTTTGCGGCTTCCAGGGCCACGGGGCGGGCGCTGTCGGGCACCGGGATGATCCGATCGATTTCCAGCCCCGAGTCCTGAATCTGTTTCGCCAGCGTCTGGCCCATGCGCATCTGCGTCTTGTAAACCGAAACACCATCCAGCAAAGAATCCGGGCGCGCCAGGTAGACATACTCGAATATGCAGGGTGTCAGCTTGCCTTCGACCGCCTGAAACTCGTGCATATTGCCGTCCAGATCGATCAGGATCGCCTCACCCGGGCGAAGATCACGCAGCTTTTCAAAGCCGTTGATGCCAAAGGCCACGTCTTCCGAGGCAAAGGCGTAATCATCACCGTCTCCGTCCACTTCGCGTTTGGCGACCGAAAGTGGGCGAATGCCAAACGGATCGCGGAAGGCCAACATACCGACACCCGCGACCAGACAGATCACGGAATAGGCGCCCTGAACGCGTTCCATCGTCATCTTCACACCGGCAAACAGATTGCGGATGGGTTCGCCGTTGCCATTCACCTTGATCGCGTCCGCCACTTTGTCGGCCAGCACGTTCAGAAGGATTTCAGAGTCTGACGTGGTGCGCAGGTGACGGCTGTATTTGCCGGTAACCTTTTCGCGCTGTTCGGCGGTGTTGGTGATGTTGCCGTTGTGAACCAGATAGATGCCGTAAGGGGCGTTCACGAAAAAGGGCTGCGCCTCGGCCGCGCTGAGGGACCCCGCCGTCGGATAGCGCACATGCCCCATGCCCACACGACCCAACAGGGTTTCTGCATCCTGGGCGTTGAACACATCCTTTACCAGACCGTTGGCCTTCTTTTCCCGGAAGAATTCGCCGTTGTAGGTCACGATCCCTGAGGCATCCTGACCCCGGTGCTGCAACATCAGCAGCCCGTCATAGATTTCGGCAAACACATCATGTGTCCGGCTTGCGATTCCCAAAATCCCACACATTTAAGGGGCTCCAACTTCTATGACGATTTGACCTGAGGGTTGACCGCCGTTCGGCATCGGATCCTCTGCAAGGCGCGTGCGGTCGGTTTGGTGGCAGGCGACAAAGACGCCAATAGGGCGACCATCACAACGACCAGCGCGCATTCGAACAGAAAGAACAAGATCGGTGGCTCCGATTCCGTGGCGGGTTGGCCTCCACATAATGCCTATTGGCGTGGCTGTCATCAAAGTATCACACTCACCTATTGCCGCAGGTCGGGATTTCGCGGATCGGGGCAGGGTCAGGAAGAAGATGACATGTGCAATCAAATGTGCTGTCATGCTAATTAATATGTGCAAAACAGGATGGGTGAAGCACGCAAAGGGCCGGAATGTGGCAACATAAACCTCAAAAGAAGCAGGACCGGATCAAACAACGGTGCCACAGGTGCCGGGGAATGGGCCGGGCGCCCTGTCAGATCTGCAACGGGGCGGGCGAAGTTGTCAAAAGCCGGGATATTCTTGGCAAACCGATCTCCAGCCGATGCGACGGGTGTTTTGGGCTGAAAACGATCCGCTGCACGGTCTGTGGCGGGGAAGGGTATGTTTGAATCGAAAAAGCCCGGACAGTGCCGGGCTTTCATCACGCAATGCACCCCAAGATTACCCGTCAGTTGGTGCTGTGGTTTCGGGTTGTTCGTTTCCTGCCGTGCAGCTGGCGACCAGTTCTTCGTATTGTGCAGTCACCCAACCCAGAGCGGCTTCGGGGTTTTGCTCTTCAATCTGGCTGCTGAACTGCTCGAACACTTTGGCCGAGCGGCTTTCGTCCACGATTGTATAGGATTGGCCGGTCATGACCGTATCATAGACAAAGAAGGCGATTGCAACCAGCAGAATGCCGCGCGCGATGCCGAAGAACAGCCCCAGCGCCTGATCCAGACCGCCCAATGCCGAGCGCTGCACCAGCGATGAAAACAGCGGTGTGAAGATACTGACCACAATCAAAGCCACGGCAAAGACGGCTGCAAAGCCGGTGATCACCGACAGTTCACAACTGTCGCGCAGGAAATCTCCGACCACAGGGATTTCTTTGACCAGCGGCACAGCCTGTGGGGCAAAGATGAATGCCAGAACGGCCGCCGCGACCCAGCCTGCAATGGCCAGAACTTCGCGCATGAAGCCACGTGAGTAGGCCAGCAAGCCCGACAGCACGATGATCAGGGCGACGACCCCGTCAATTATAGTAAAACCTTCCATGGCCCTCGCCTGTTCTTTTTCTGCCCCTCGGGGCGCGACTTTAACCTGCTCCGAAGGTTTCGCCAACAAACCCCACCAAATCAGAGGGTCGGGTGAGTGTCAGACCTGCCACAGTGCCGGTTTTGCCACCAGCCGGAGCAATTGCCGCCGTGAAACCAAGTTTTTGCGCTTCTTTCAACCTGTTTTCGGTCTGTGGGGCCGGTCTAAGTGCCCCGGACAGCGAGATTTCTCCGAAAACGACCGTGTCGGCGGGCAATGCTGTGTCTTCTCGGGCACTCAGAAGGGCGGCAGCCACAGCCAGATCGGCGGCGGGTTCGCTCACTTTCAAACCTCCGGCAACGTTGAGATAGACGTCGAGCCCGGCAAAGGGAATGCCGCAGCGGGCCTCGAGCACCGCAAGGATCATTGCCAACCGCCCGCTGTCCCACCCAACAACGGTGCGGCGGGGCTGTGAGTGGGGCGAGGGTGCGACCAGAGCCTGCAATTCGACCAGCACGGGTCGGGTGCCTTCAATGCCCGCAAAAACTGCAGAGCCGGGGCTTGGCCTGCCACGTTCGGACAGGAACAGGGCCGAGGGGTTGGTCACTTGCGCCAGACCCTTGCCGGTCATTTCGAACACGCCGATTTCGTCCGCTGGTCCAAAACGGTTCTTGACCGCGCGCAGGATGCGGAACTGGTGGCCGCGCTCGCCCTCGAAATAAAGGACGGTATCAACCATGTGTTCGACCACGCGAGGGCCCGCGATCTGGCCTTCCTTGGTGACGTGGCCAACCATGATGATCGAAACACCGTGCCGTTTCGCAAACGTGGTCAGTTCATGGGCCGCGGCCCGGACTTGTGATACGGAACCGGGTGCGCTGTCGACATTGTCTGCCCACATCGTCTGAATCGAATCGATGATGGCTAGGCCTGGTTTTTCGGCTTCCAGCGTCGTGAGGATGTCGCGCAGGTTGGTTTCGGCGGCAAGTTGAACGGGGGCGTCCTCAAGCCCAAGACGGCGGGCGCGCATACGCACCTGTGCGCTGGCTTCTTCGCCCGAGACATAGATGGTTTTCACGCCCGCACGCGCGAAACGCGCTGCGGCTTGCAGCAGCAGGGTCGATTTCCCGATGCCGGGGTCTCCTCCCACCAACAGGGCGGAGGCCGGGACCAGCCCGCCGCCCAGAACACGGTCCAACTCCTCGACCCCGCAGAGGGTGCGGGGCGGCGGTGTTTCCTCGGTGGACAAATCCGTGAGTGCGATGGACTGGCCGCGTTTGCCGCCGAGGGATTTTCTGGCCGGGCCAGTCGATATGGGCGCGTCCTGAACGATGGTGTTCCATTCGCCGCAACCGTCGCAGCGTCCGGACCATCGTGTATGCGTCGCACCGCAGGCCGAGCAGGAGAAGGATGTCGTCTTTGCCATGACGCACTTGGTGCCCGAGCTTGGGCGGTTCTTCAAGCCCTTGCGGGCGTTCCTCACCGCCGATGGCGCGCTGCGGCCTCAGGCCCGGTTGGGCCATCGTCCGCAGCGGGCGCTGACGCGCCTATTCCGCCGGTCGAAGGGGCGACATTGCAACCACGCTGGACGCCTTTGAGGCGCCCTTGTTGCGCGGTGTGTGCAGTTGGGTCGACAATTCGGGCAGAAGCTCGAACAGCTCATCCCGCAGGCGGGTAAGTTGCGACCTGGCGATCGTCTCTTCCATTTCCACATCCCGCGTCCATTGGCGCAATTCGTTCTGGATGACCTGCGCCTCTTCCAGACGCTGTTGAAACAGTTCGATCTCTTCCTGTCGCTGTTGCAGGAACATCCGCGCGCGTTCGACCTGCGCATCGCCATAGGTCCGGGCCAGTTCGTGGCTGATCTGGCTCATCTGTGCGGCCAGTTCCAGGATCTCGGGCTCGAGCGATTGCAGGTCGGGGTGCTGGCGCAGAAACCCCATGCGTTCCTTGACGGCGTCAAACTCGGACGACATCATGAACAGCCCGCCGCGATCGGCGGCATGGGCCATTTGATACGCGTCCGCGATGTCATGCATATTGAGCGCAAATTTGCGGTGGTTGTTTTCCAGCGCCATCATTCGGGCATTGGCCGGCAGGTAAAACGCCAGCATGAGAATCAGCGCTGTCAGGCCAATCTGGATGGACATGCCGGCATCCTTTGCCGGTGCCTCGCCAAATCCGGCCTGCATCGAGAGCCAGGGCAATACGCCCAAAGCGGATAACAATGTGGCTGAAACGGCCAACAAGGCCGCCAAACAGATCAGGAAAAAAGTCAGTCTTAAAAAGGCATTCTGAAATTGCAATGTGATACTGTGGAGGGCGGCCATGATCGTCGTACTCCTTCTTCAAACCGGTACACACCGGGCCGAAGCGGAAGGTAATCAAACGATTGCGTACGATCCGCTGCGGACCCGAAAACTACAAAACACTGCTGCTCGAAATATGAAGATGATACTTAGATTTGTGTTTTCAATCAATTAGGTCTGAGCTTTTCGTGAAGTGGATGTCATCTCTGTAATATGACCCAGTGCGATCGAAGCCAAAATGCAGGCCGTGAACAGGTAGAGACCCCATGCCGTCTCAATGGTGGCGTATGAGATGCCCTTGGCCAAAGTGATGTAAAGCGCAATCAGGAAAATGTCGGCCATGGCCAGCTTGCCAAGGATATTGAGCGCAGGTTGGACGCGGGCATCCAGCAGGTTCCATTGGATCAGCGCGGTGCCGATGGTTTTGATGTACGGGGCGAAGAGCGCGAAGATGGTGACGATCAGCGCGAGGAAAACGTCGGATTTCCATAAGGACTGGAGGCCGGTGATGACACTGATTTCGCTGAGGCCGAAGATCGGCAGAAACCCCGCGCGCATTAGCGGGGCGAACCATGCGATGGGGTAGAGGATCAGGAGGGAGAGGGTGGCGAGGCGGAGAGGCATGACTGGGCGTCTAGGTAAGATTTCGAAATTTGCGGCGATGATTTGATATGGTTACCTTAAACCAGCACTCGCCACTGAGTTATTTTTAGACGGGGAGGAATGATGTCGGGTTTTGTGGCCTTCAAGTCAATTGTCGATCCATCGGACTGTGATTTTCTGGGGCATATGAACGTGTCCAAGTATTTTGCGGCATGTTCGGATTCCGTTTTTGCGTTGCAGGCAGAGTTGGGGCTGACGTCCGAAGACATGCGGTCAGGAAGAAAGCTATCCTTTGCGGTGGTCCATGCAGAAAGCAATTTCCTTGCGGAATTGAGTGCTGGCGAGGCGATCCAAATGGAAAGCGAAATCCTGAAAGTAGGAACGAAGTCCATGACTTTCAGCCACAAATTAGTTCGAGTGATGGACGGTGAAACGACATTTTCGACGGTTTTTATATGCGTCTTGCTCAACCTGCAGACAAGGCGCGCCGAAGCTATTCCTCAGGACGTTCTCGAACGCTCGGCAAAGTGGCTGGCAAAGAGCGAAGGTTAACGCACCGCCTCAATCGGTCCCTCTGCGCTCCCGCTGATGAACTGCTCAACATAGGGATCACCCGAGGCATCCATCTGGCTGACCGGGCCGGTCCACTGGATCACGCCTCCGTGCAGCATGGCGACGTTGTCGGCAATCGCGCGGACGGAACTCATGTCGTGGGTGATGGTCATCGCGGTGGCACCCATCTCGGTCACGATTTCGCGGATCAGATCGTTGATGACGCCGGACATGATCGGGTCGAGGCCGGTGGTGGGTTCGTCGAAAAAGATGATCTCGGGCTCGGCGGCGATGGCGCGTGCAAGACCCACACGTTTTTGCATGCCGCCTGACAGTTCCGCCGGAAAGCGGTCGGCCACGTCGGATTTCAGACCTACGCGGCGCAGTTTTTCGATGGCGATTTCGCGGGCTTCCTCGGTTGGACGTTTCAGCGAGCCGCGCAGCAGGCGGAAGGCGACGTTCTGCCAGACGGTCAGTGAATCAAACAGGGCCGCGCCCTGAAACAGCATACCGAACCGGGCCAGAAAGGCATCACGGTCGCCCTTGCTGGCGTCTTTGCCGTCCACATAGATCATGCCGCTGTCGGGCTTGATCAGGCCCAGAATGCATTTCAGGGCGACCGATTTGCCGGTGCCCGAACCGCCGATGATGACCATCGAGGTGCCCTTGGGGATCTCAAGGTTCATGCCTTGCAGCACGTGGTTGTCGCCAAAGGCCTTGTGTACGTTCTCCATCCGGATCATAGCGAGAAGAATACCCCTGTGAGAACGAAGTTTGCGGCCAGGATCAGTACGGCGGCGGCCTCGACGGAGCCTTTGGTGGCGCGGCCGACGCCTTGTGCGCCACGGCCGGAATTCATGCCGTAGTAACAGCCCATGATGGCCGCGATCAGGCCAAAAGCTGCACCTTTGACCAGCGATGAGACGATGTCGCGGGTTTCCAGGAAATCGACCGTGTTTTTCAGATAGGCGGCCGGGTTGAAGCCCAGATTTTGCGTGGCGACGGTGTAGCCGCCGGCAATTCCGATGATGTCACCCACTGCCACCAAAGCCGGCACAGTGATCAGGGCGGCCAGAACGCGCGGGGCGGTGAGGTATTTCATCGGGTGGGTCGACAGCGTGACCAGCGCGTCGATCTGTTCGGTCACTTTCATCGTGGCGATTTCGGCCGCGATGGATGAGGTCACGCGCGCAGCAATCATCAGGCCGACCAGAACCGGGCCAAGCTCTCGCACCATGCCGATGGCGACGATCTGGGGCACCACGGCTTCGGCGTTGAAACGCGCGCCGCCGGCGTAGATCTGCAACGCCAGCGCACCGCCGGTGAAAATCGCGGTCAGGCCGACGACCGGCAGAGACAGCCAGCCGATGTTCAGCAGGGCCATGCCAAATTCGCGCGGATAGAAGGGGGGGCGCAGAATATGCGAAATCGCATCAAGCGCGAACAGTGCCACCCGGCCAAAGGCCGCAAGCAGGCTCAGAACCGTGCGGCCCAGACCTTCGAGCGCGGTGAGAGGGTTCATTCCACATAGCCCCGCGAGTAGCGATTGCCCATTGATGTGAGGATCTCATAGCCAATTGTCCCGGCAGATTCAGCCAGATCATCGATGGTCTGATGGCCATTCAGGATACGCAGGCGTTCCGGGTCTTTGGGCAGGTCCGTGACATCCACCGTGATCAGGTCCATCGAGATACGGCCAACAACCGGGCAGGGCTGATTGCCGGCGAAGGCGTCGATGCCGCCCCCGATGGCGCGATGCAGGCCGTCTGCATACCCGGCCGCGACTGTGGCTATACGGGACGGCCGGCGCGCAACCCAGCTGTTGCCATAACCAACAGTTTCGCCCACGGCCACCTTGCGCACCTGGATGACAGGCAGATCGACCGTGACAACGGGTTTGGCATCCGCAAAGGGCAGGCCGCCATACAGGCCGATGCCCGGGCGGCAGAAATCGAAATGGAACTCGGGCCCCAAAAGCAAACCGCCGGTCGCAGCCAGAGAACGCGGCGCGGCGATACCGTCGGTCATCTCGCGGAAGGTTTTTAGCTGCTGCCTGTTCATCGGGTGGTCTGGCTCGTCCGAGCAGGCCAGATGAGACATGACAACGGCTGGGTTCAGGGCCTCGGCCCTTGGGCGCAGTTGGGCCCAGTCGGCGGGTTCCAGCCCCAGCCGGTTCATGCCACTGTCCAGCTGAATGCCAAAGGGATGGTCGGGCAGGGCCTCCATATGGCGCTGATACTGCTCGCCCGAATTGATCAGCGGCGTCAGATCATTGGCGCGCAGAAGGTCTGTGTCGCCCTCCATATGGCCGGAAAAGACAAAGATCATCGGGCCGGGGCCAACCGCATTGCGGACAGCGGCGCCTTCTTCTGCGGCCGCCACAAAAAACTTGCGAACGCCTTCCTCGGCCAGCGTATCGCTGACGGGCCCGGCACCCAGCCCATAGGCATCGGCCTTGACCACGGCGCCGGTTTCGACCCCGGTTTTCGCGTCGAGCGCCCGCCAATTCCTGGCGAGCGCCTGAAGATTGATCGTCAAACGTGCAGTACTCATGGCACTGTTCATGACATTGCGCCGCTTAAGGTCAAGAGGGAATGGCGCATTTACCTGTCGGTTTATGTTGGTGTTTGGTCTGTTGTTACGGAAAACACCAAAAAACCAGAAGAAATGGCAGCATTCCGCCATGGTTGCAGGTTTTTGGGATTGTCTTCACGTCAAGGTTAAAGCGATCCTGAGAGCCGGATCGTTCGGTTCCGGTAAAGACCGGGCGCAACGTCAACTCATGAGGGAGCCATGGATTTTTCTACCGGTTTGACCCGGGACCCGTCGGAGATCATCCGTCTTTTTGCCGACGTTTTTTCCGCATCGGAAGGGCCAGAGGAAGGGGCGGCAATAGGTGCATTCGTACGTGAATTGCTCAACACCACGCCGCCTGAAGATATCCTTGTGTGCACGGCTCTACAGGATCACGAGCTGCTTGGCTGTGCCATCTTTTCCCGGATGACGTTTTCGCAGGATACGCGCAATGTGTTCATCCTGTCGCCGATGGCCGTGCAAACGGGCAAGCAAAAAACAGGTATTGGACAGGCGCTGATTACCTATGGTCTGGATCGCTTGCGGGCGGCAGGTGTGGACGTGGCACTGACCTATGGCGACCCGGCCTATTATTGCAAAACGGGTTTTGTGCAGATCACCGAGGATACTGCTCAGCCACCGCTGAAACTCAGCCATCCGCACGGCTGGTTGGGACAGGCGCTAGACGGTATTGACCTGAAACCGCTGAAAGGCCCGTCGGGATGCGTTTCCGCGCTGAACAATCCATTGCTGTGGTAGGCGGGATCGGTTTATTCGCTTTGGTCGATGGCCTTGGTTCCACAGCCTAGAACAGGGCCTGATCTATGATCGCCTTGCTGTTCCGGACATGTCGGGCCACCAGCTTTTTCTGTCGCCTGCCGCTGGGGATATAAAAGGCAGGGTCCATATCCTTATTGCAGTCGAGACCCGGAAAAATCTGCAACAGCTCTTGCAACGCTTCGGGCGGAAGGGATTTGAGGGCTTCGGGGCCGGTGAACAGGCTTTCACTTGGCGCGCCTTCGGCAAGAAGAACCACGTGACGGTCACAGACAACGTGATGATAAACCACCTGCGTCGCATCGTAATCCACGTAAACGCCCGGCAGGTCTGTTAGTCGGATGGCCGAGACCAAAACGTCTCTTGTGTCGAACATGCGCTGCGCGATGTCCGATCTGACCAGCATTCTGTGCTGTCGCGAAACCGTCAGGTCTCGGCGGGGCAGGCCGTGCCCCAAGGCGCCGGCCGTAATGCGGACTGGGCGCAGTTCGGGTGATTTCAACAGATCGGCCTGGCGCAGGGACCGGGATAGAACAAGCCGAACGGTTGCCGAGCTGCGTTCGGTCGTCATCACCTTGTCACCGGGGCGGATATCCTGAACGCTGATTTCGCCACGGTCCGTCAGGATCAGGGTGTCCGAAACGAAACAGGGGGCGCCGGGGCTGGGATTGGGATCCTCAACAAAGTTGACCCCGTCCTTCGATGACAGAGACGCGGTATCGTCCGTGCCGTTGCTGCCGATCTGGGTCGAAGTCTGGCCACTGGCCGGCCCCTGTGTCGCAGTTACCTGCGAGTCGAAGGATACAAAGCTGAGAACCGAACCATTGTCCGAAAGAGAAACCGCCCCAAACCGGTTGATGCGCGCCGAAATCACGTAATAGTCGAACCCGCCCACGGTGGTCATCGTTCCGTTGTCGACATCCGTCGAACTGCGCACCGAGCCATTGGGGTTGTAAACATCGACCTGCAAGCCGGTGACGTCGGTTCCGGTCGGAACCCGGATTTCAATGAAATCTCCGTCCGGAGCAAAGTTCGGGCCGTTGCGATATCTTATTTCCGATATGATCGCGGGCAAATCAGTGGGTCTCCGGGCGGGTTTGGCGCGTTGGGTTGAACGTCACCGTCACGTTAACACCGGGCAGGAAAAACACCAAAGGACTTGGCGTTCAATATCTGGGGCAGGTGTTCTGCCCGCGATCAATAACCCTCGATTTCACCACCCTGTTGCCAAGGCTTGACCAGATTGCCAAAGCGGGTGAATTGGGCCTCGAACGACAACTCGACCGTGCCGATTGGGCCGTGACGTTGCTTGCCGACGATGACTTCGGCCTTGCCGTGCAGACGTTCCATCGCCTGCTTCCACTCTTCCATCTTTTCCAGTTCGTGATCGCCGGGCTTTTCGCGCTCTTTGTAGTATTCCTCGCGGAACACAAACATCACAACGTCGGCGTCCTGCTCGATCGAGCCGGATTCACGCAGGTCGGACAGCTGCGGGCGCTTGTCGTCGCGGTTTTCCACCTGGCGCGACAGCTGTGAAAGAGCAATGACCGGGATGTTCAGTTCCTTTGCGATAGCTTTCATGCCCATCGAAATCTCGGCGATTTCGTTCACCCGGTTGTCGGCCATGCCCCGGCAGAGCTGTAGATAGTCGATGACCAGCAAGTCCAGCCCGTGGGTCCGTTTCAACCGTCGTGCACGGGCGGCAAGTTGCGAGATCGGCAAGGCAGGAGTGTCGTCAATAAACAGGGGACAGGCCTCAAGCTCTTTGGCCGCATCCACAAATCGACGGAACTCGGCCTCGGTCATGTCGCCCTGACGGATTTTGTGGCTGGAAATCTCCGAGGCTTCCGCCAGAACCCGGCCCGCAAGCTGTTCCGCGCTCATTTCGAGTGAGAAGAAGCCTACAACACCGCCATCGATCGCGCCTTCGCTGCCGTCGGGCTTTGTGCCACGCTTGTAGGCCTTGGCAACGTTGAAGGCGATGTTGGTCGCCAGCGAGGTTTTACCCATGGATGGACGGCCGGCCAGAATGATCAGGTCGGACGGGTGCAACCCACCCAATTGCTTGTCCAGATCGGCCAGACCGGTGGAAATCCCGGCCATGCCGCCGCCGCGCTGGTAGGCCTCGTTGGTGACGTTGACGGCTTCGGTGACGGCCTTGAGGAAGGACTGAAAGCCTTGCTCGGTCTGGCCCTGCTCGGACAGCTGATAAAGCTGCTGCTCGGCCTCGACGATCTGTTCTTTCGGCTCGCTCGAAACATCGACCCGCGCCGCCTTGTCCGAGATGTCGCGACCCAGCCGGATCAGCTCGCGCCGGATGGCAAGGTCATAGATCATCTGGGCATAGTCGTGCACCGCGAATGCGCTGATCGAAGCGCCCGCCAGTTTGACCAGATAAGCGGGACCGCCCAGTTCTTTCAGGCCCTCATCCTCGGCCATGAATGATTTGAGCGTCACGGGCGAGGCAAGCGCGTTCTTTGCAATACGGGCCGAGGCCACCTCGTAAATCCGGGCATGGACTGGATCATAGAAATGTTCAGCCCCGATGATCGAGGCGACCCGGTCGTACAGGTCGTTATTGGTCAGAATCGCGCCCAGCAATTGCTGCTCGGCCTCGATGGAATGCGGCATGGTTTCGGCATTCTGAATCTGTGCCGCTGCCTGCTCGATACTGCTGATCTCGTTCATTTTGTCCCCGCTGCCCGTTCCGAGGTTCTACACGCGAAACGTCACCGCAAGCTATCTGGAAATACCTGTGGCTAACTTGGGGTAAAGCCTAGGGATAACTTTCCAGACCGCTTGGATGCCTGCATATGCATCGCTTATTATGTAGGAATTGTCGGAAAAGTCACCATATATCGTGGCGAACTGCCCGATTCTTCCGGGTTTATCCCCAATCCTTCCACAAGAGGTTTACGCTGGTTTATTGGCCTCTTGCCATCCGCGCGGGTCGTTCAGGAAAGCTTCGACAGCCTCAAGTGTTTCCTGATCAAAGGCTTTCTGTGCCTTGGCCTCGGCCAGAACATCCCACCACGTGCAGAGCGAGTGCAGCTTGACGCCATGATCACCCAGCGTTTTCTCGGTCTCGGGGAAGATGCCGTAGTAGAAGATGACGGCGGTGTGCCCGCAGGTGGCACCGGTTTCGCGGATCGCATCGACAAAGGACAGTTTCGAGCCACCATCAGTGGTCAGGTCTTCAACCAGCAACACACGCTCGCCTTCGCTCATCGCCCCCTCGATTCGGGCGTTGCGGCCATAGCCCTTGGGTTTCTTGCGCACGTAGGTCATGGGCAGAGCCATACGCTCGGCGACCATAGCGGCAAAGGGGATGCCCGCCGTTTCCCCGCCTGCGATGTTGTCGAATGCCTCAAAGCCAGCATCACGCATCACCGTGACGGTCAGGAAATCCATCAGGGTCGAGCGGATACGCGGATACGAGATCAGTTTGCGGCAGTCGATATAGGTCGGGCTAGGCAACCCGCTGGCCAGCGTGAACGGTTCCCGCGAGTTGAAATGCACGGCCTTGATCTCCAGCAGCATCCGTGCAGTCAGGCGGGCGATTTCGGTGCTGTCGGGAAAAGAACTGGGGATCATGGCGCAAACCTCGGGGCTGAAAACACGTTGCGGGCTGATAGCCCGACCCTTGGGCTGGAGTCGAGAGGGATTGGGCAAAAGAAAAGCGGACCCCCAAGAGGTCCGCTTTTGCCCTTACGGGCGATGGGCAGCCAAGGTGGGCTTAACTGCTCATGTCATAGGCCCGCTCGCCATGTACCGAGAGGTCGAGGCCATTTGTCTCGGTCTCGGCGTCTACGCGAAGTGGCGTGATCTGTGCAACCAGTTTGACCAACACAAACGTGACAACTGCCGTAAAGGCACCCACGACAATCAGCCCGCCCAACTGAGCGGTCCAGGTTCCAAGGCCAAAAAGGGCGATCATGAGCGTGCCAAAGATACCGCCGACACCATGCACGGCGAAGACATCCAGCGTGTCGTCGATATTCAGTTTGTTACGCACGACGCTGACGGCTTCCTGACACAGAACACCGGCCACCGCGCCAATGATCAGGGCCTGAACCGGACCGACGAAACCCGATGCAGGCGTGATCGAGGCCAGACCCGCGATTGTGCCGGTGACCAGACCGACCATCGAGGCCTTGCCAAAGCGGATACGCTCCCACAGGGCCCAGCTTAGCGATGCCGTAGCCGCGGACAGGTGCGTGACGGTCAGGGCCATCGCCGCTCCGCCATCGGCGGCCAGTTGCGAACCACCGTTGAAACCGAACCAGCCGACCCACAGCATTGCTGCGCCGACCATGACGTAACCGGGGTTGTGCGGCGGAGTGGTGCGGTTGCGACGCGGCCCGAGGATGACCGCGACAATCAGCGCTGCCAGACCAGCGGTTTCATGCACCACGATGCCACCCGCAAAGTCGCGAACGCCGATCTCGCCCAGAATGCCGCCATCAGCCAGCATCCCGCCGCCCCAGATCCAGTGCACCACGGGCGCATAGCACAGCAGCATCCACAGCGCCGAAAAGGTCAGGACAAAGCCAAAGCCCACACGTTCGACATAAGCGCCAACGATCAACGCAGGGGTTATGATGGCAAAGGTCATCTGGAAAGCAAAGAACAGGATCTCGGGCAGGGTTCCGGCAAGGCTGTCAACATCGACGCCGTTGAGGAAGGCCTTGCCCAAACCACCCCAAAGCCCGCTTTCACCGGGTCCGAACGCGATGGAATACCCTGCGACCAGCCACAGGACGCTCATCAAACAGGCAATGGCAAAGCAATGCATGAAAACGCTGAGTACATTTCGGGCACGCACGAGCCCGCCATAGAACAGGGCGAGGCCCGGCACTGTCATGAAAAGGACCAACGCGGTTGCAACGATGATCCAGGCTGTATCGGCTCCGTTCATGGGCCATTCTCCCTTCCGAATGAGTGCGCGGATCCGTGGAAACTGGGCGCGGATCGGCGCTGCGTGAGCGGTGTGGGCTGTTTCAAGCCACCGTCGGTTGGAGAAAAAAGAGGCATGGCAAAAAAAAGCGCCTGTTTTGGCGGCCTTTTTTCAACTGACTTTAAAAGCAGCGGTTCTATTGGCAGGTGCTGAAAGATTAGGCACCTGCGGAAAGGGCCGTATACAGCAGGGCCAAGGCGTGGTCACGCGCCGCGCGACGCACGGCATCGCGACCGGGTGCGCCGAATTCGATGGTTTCGACATGCGTCGGCCGCCCCTCGGCGGCCAACCCGAAACACACACGCCCTTCAGGTTTGAATTCGGACCCGCCTGGCCCGGCAATACCGGTGATCGCGACGGCAAGTTGCGCCAGTGAATTGCGCAGCGCACCTTCTGCCATTTCACGGGCCACCTGTTCGGAAACCGCACCGTGCGCGTTCAGCGTTTCGGCCTGAACGCCCAGCATGTCCTGTTTGGCCTCGTTGGTGTAGGTGACGAAACCCCGATCCACGACGGCAGAGCTGCCGGGAATATCGGTCAGGGCCGCAGCGACCATGCCGCCGGTGCAGCTTTCGGCGGTGGCGATCATCACGCCCTGCGCCTTGGCGCGGTCCAGCAGGTCTGTCACGTTCATAGCCCCAGAACTCCGTGTGCGATACCTGCCAGAACCATCACTCCGATGGCTGCAAATATACCTGCAATCACGTCATCCAGCATCACG
This sequence comes from Ruegeria sp. HKCCE3926, assembly GCF_017872515.1. NCBI lineage: Bacteria > Pseudomonadati > Pseudomonadota > Alphaproteobacteria > Rhodobacterales > Roseobacteraceae > Ruegeria > Ruegeria sp. HKCCE3926. The sequence continues at coordinate 807,634 of NZ_JAEDOU010000001.1, forward strand.
CCCATCGGATCGCCACGCCGATCGGCCCAGCCGACAGGGCCGGGTTTGGTGATGTCGAACAGACGAAAAAGGATGAACCCGGCAACCCAGCCGGGCCAGAGCGCGGTAATGTCGATTCCATGCGCCCAGGACGGATAGGAAATTGCCCAAAGCGCGATGAACTGGCCTGCGACCTCATCAATGACGATTTCGGATGGGTCGTGGTCATCCTGACCTTCGGTCATCACGCGTGTGGCCCAGAGGCCACCGACAAAAACCGCAACCGTTGCGAGGGCCAGCAACGGGAAACCACCCAGCATGTGCAATACCCAGGCCATCGGCAGGGCCACCAGCGATCCCCAGGTGCCCGGGGCAGGGCGCAAATGGCCGACGCCGCCGACAGTCCCGATCATCTGTGCCGCGTTCATGCTTTCACCAGACAGGCTGTGGCCAAAGAGGCGATGCCCTCGCTGCGGCCGGTGAAGCCCAATCGCTCGGACGTTGTCGCCTTGACCGAAACTTGATCTGCACGCAGGCCCATGATTTCAGACATCTTTTCTCGCATGGCCACTGCGTGCGGGCCAATCTTTGGATATTCGCAGACCAGCGTGCAATCGACATTCGAGATGCGGTATCCCATCTGCCCTGCCAGCTCGACCGCGTGGCGCAGGAAAATCTCGCTGGCGGCGCCTTTCCATTGCGGGTCCGAAGGCGGGAAATGCTGCCCGATATCGCCCTGTGCCAGAGCGCCATAGATCGCATCGGTGACCGCGTGCATTCCGACATCGGCATCCGAATGGCCTTGCAGTCCGCGGTCATGCGGCACTTTCACACCGCAAAGGATCACATGATCCCCATCGCCAAAACGGTGCACATCGTACCCGTTGCCCAGCCTTACATCCATTTCCGTTCCCATTATGCGTTCCGCCCGGGCAAAATCCTCGGGTCGGGTGATCTTCAGATTGTCCGCGTCGCCCGGTACGATGCAGACATCAAGTCCGGCGGCGCGGGCCACTTCGACATCGTCCGCAGCTTCGCCCGGATGGGCGGCGTGGGCGGCGATGATCGCGTCATAGTGAAACCCCTGCGGAGTTTGCGCGGCGAACAGGTTTCTGCGATCCTGCGTGCCGGTCACGGCCTGTTCATGCCCAACCCACAGCGCATCCGTCACCGCCAGCCCGGGCGCCGCCGCCGGACATGTTTCCAGGGCTTTCAGAACGTCGGTGATGATGCGGGGTGTGACGCAAGGCCTTGCAACGTCATGGATCAAAACGCGCTGTACGTTCCGGCCGGCCAGTGCAGCCAATCCATTGCGTACCGATCCCGCGCGATCCGTTCCGCCCGAAGCCAGGATCAGGTCGGTTTCACGGAATTCTTCCCATGCGACGCTGTCTTCGTCGGACAACACCAGAACAATGTGATCCACCTGTCCGCGAAAGCGCTCGATCGTCCAATCGGCCACCCGCCGGCCCGCAAGGCTGCGCCATTGCTTTGGCACGCCACCCCCGGCGCGCGACCCGCGACCGGCGGCAACTATGATGGCGGCAGTTGTCATATGTGCGCGCTCTCCTCGTGATGGGCATTGTTTAGGCGGCGGTGAATGCAGAGGCAATCACCCATGGTCATGTGATCAATAATTAGGCAAATGATGATTTTGCGGGCTTGCTGCGTGCCGATTTGTTGTTCATATGCGCAGAAAACGATATCAAATCCACAACTGCCCAAGGATTAAGCACGTTGACACTGCACCTTGCCGACAAAGAAATAACACCGCCTGTTTTGCTGGCCCCCATGGCCGGAATCACCGACCGCCCGTTTCGCGATCTGGTGATGCGTTTCGGTGCGGGTATGGTCGTCAGTGAAATGGTCGCCAGTCAAGAGATGGTGCAGGCCAAGCCCGGTGTGCGGGAACGGGCGGAACTGTCCGCGGATGTGGAAAACACCGCCGTGCAACTGGCCGGGCGTGAGGCCCATTGGATGGCCGAGGCGGCCCGTCAGGTGGCCGACCGTGGCGCGCGGGTGATCGACATCAACATGGGGTGCCCCGCCAAGAAGGTAACAAACGGTTATTCCGGCTCGGCCCTTCTGAAAACACCGGATCACGCGCTGGCACTGATCGAGGCCGTGGTGGGCGCGGTCGATCTGCCGGTGACGCTGAAAACCCGGCTGGGATGGGACGACACTCTGTTGAACGCGCCCGACGTGGTACGCCGCGCTCAGGACGCGGGTATTCAGATGGTCACGATCCATGGCCGCACACGCTGTCAGTTCTACAAGGGTCACGCCGATTGGCGGGCAATCCGGGCGGTGAAAGAGGCCGTATCGATCCCGGTCATCGCGAACGGAGATATCGTGAACACTGACGCCGCCCGATCCGCGTTGCGCCAATCCGGCGCGGATGGGGTGATGGTCGGTCGTGGCGCCCAGGGCAAGCCTTGGGTGTTGGCGCAAATCTGTCACGACCTGTACGGGGCCGAGGCGCCCGAGATTCCGACCGGTCATGATCTGGTTGATATGGTTTGCGCGCATTATCAGTCGATGCTGGATTTCTACGGCGCCGATCTGGGTTTGCGTGTCGCCCGCAAGCATCTGGGATGGTACATGGACGACGCCGCAACGCCCGCGCCCTTGCGTCGGGCTGTGCTGACGTCACGTGATCCGGCGGAAGTTCTGCGCCTGTTGGCGGATGCACTCAGCGACACGGACGAGGTGGCGGCATGAATTCCGATGCCAGCATCTGGAACTCGCTGCCGGTTCCGGCGTTCATTATTGATGAACAGGATCGGATATCCGATGTGAATGCTGCGGGTGAGGGGTTTCTGAACGCGTCGCGCAAATCGGTGATCAGCCATCCGGTGTGGGATCAGATCGCCGTCGACGCGCCGTTGGAAGAGGCGTTCGAGCGCGCCCGCTGGCAGGGCACGCCATTGTTCGTGAATGATGTGGATGTGGGGTCGGGTAGCCGGGCGCCGCTGCAATGCGCGTTGCAGATTGCGCCTTTGGTCGGGCATCCGGGCTCCATGATCATGATCATCTCGCCTCGTGAACTGGCAGGTCGGATGACGCGGGGGAATACGGTCAAATCCGCGGCACAATCCGCCATCGGCATGGCGGAAATGCTGGCGCACGAGATCAAGAACCCGCTGGCCGGGATCACTGGTGCGGCGCAGTTGCTCAGCATGAATATACCGCCGCAAGATCTTGAACTAACGGATCTTATTGTTGCCGAAAGCCGCCGGATCGTGAAGTTGCTGGAACAGGTCGAGCAATTCGGGAACCTTCAGAAACCTGACTTCAAGCCAGTCAACATCCACGATGTGCTGGATCGCGCAAGACGGTCGGCATTGTTGGGATTTGGCGCTGACATGACGATCGTCGAAGACTATGACCCGTCGCTGCCGCTGGCTTACGGAGACCCGGATCAGATTCTGCAGGTGATCCTGAATCTGCTCAGGAATGCGTCCGAAGCGGCAGGACCGCAGGGCGGAACGATCCGCCTGCGGACCTATTTCGAACATTCCTTCCGGTTGCGTCGCAGTGACGGGTCAGGGCATTCGCTGCCCTTGCAGATCGAGATCATCGATGATGGTCCGGGCCTGCCAGAAGACATCCGCGGCGATATTTTTGATCCCTTCGTATCCGGCAAGGAAAACGGCACCGGCCTGGGGCTGGCGCTGGTCAGCAAGATCATCTCGGACCATGACGGCTGGATTTCGGCCGAATCCGTGCCCGGGCGAACGGTATTCAAACTGTCGCTGCGCCGCGCGCCGCGAGACGCAATCGAGGACAAGAAGGAGAGCACCTGATGGATGGCACCGTACTGGTCGCGGACGACGATCGCACGATCCGCACTGTTCTGACACAGGCCCTGACGCGTGCCGGGTGCAAGGTGCATGCGACCTCATCACTGACCACGTTGATGCGCTGGGTCGGCGAGGGAAAAGGCGACGTGGTGATTTCCGACGTGGTCATGCCCGATGGAAACGGTCTTGAGATGCTGCCGAAGATTGCCGAAGACCGCCCCGGTTTGCCGGTGATCGTGATTTCCGCACAAAACACCATCATGACGGCGATTCAGGCGACAGAGGCGGATGCGTACGACTATCTGCCAAAACCCTTCGACCTGCCGGATCTGATGAAACGGACGGCGCGGGCGCTGGATCAGAAGCAACGCGCCCAGCCAGAGCCGGCCGTGGGCACAAGCGAGCGCCCCGAAGAACTGCCACTGGTCGGGCGAACACCAGTGATGCAGGCTCTGTACCGGTTGGTCGCCCGGGTGATGAACACGGACCTCTCGGTCATGATTTCCGGTGAAAGCGGCACGGGCAAGTCACTGATAGCGCGGGCCATTCACGATTTTTCCGACCGTCGAACCTTGCCCTTTGTCACTGTCACCGCTGCCGAACTGCGCGATCTGGAAGGCCCGGCCCGTGTGATGGCGCGGGTTCGCGGCGGCACGCTGTTGATAGACGAAATCGCAGATATCGAAGATGAGGTTCAGGCGCGCATCGTCCGCATGATGGATACTCCGGGCGATCACGTTCCCCGTTTCATGGCCACCAGCCAATCAGACCTGACCGAAGGGATGGAGAACGGGCGCATCCGTCAGGACCTTTATTATCGTTTGTGCGGGGCGACGATCCACGTTCCATCACTGCGTGAAAGGGTGGATGACATTCCGCTGCTGGCCGAGCACTTTCTGGCTCGGGAAGAGCGGGAAAACGGCACCAAACGCTGGCTCAGCCCCGAGGCGGTGGAACTGGTGCGGCGCTATTCCTGGCCCGGGAACGTGCGGCAACTGGAAAATGCCGTGCGCCGGTTGGGTCTGACCAGCCGAGCCGATGAAATCACCAAAGCCGAAGTGGAAACGGTGCTGGGCAGCCAGCCAGAGGCGGAACCGGTCCTGAGCGGCGGCGAACGCGAAAAGCTTTCGACTTCGGTCGAGCGGCATTTACGAAGGTATTTTGACCTGCACGGCAACATTCTGCCGCCCCCGGGCCTGTATCAGCGCATTTTACGGGAAGTTGAGGCCCCGCTGATCGAAATCGCGCTGGATGCAACTGGCGGAAATCAGGCGAAATGTGCCGATTTGCTGGGAATCAACCGAAATACGTTGCGAAAAAAGATTTCGGATCTCGATATTCAGGTGACACGTCGACGCAAACTGATGTAATATCGCCACACAAACCGTGGCATCCCGGCATCTGTTGGGAAAAGATCACGATATATGGCGGTAAGCCGCGCAAGCGGCACATCAGGATGAGGGCAGACAGTGGCAACCCGAGCACAGAGCGGGATGATCCCATCGATCAGTCGATGGCGTAAATCACGGAAACTGCGCAATTTTGGCACGTTTGGCCTGGTTCTCATGGGGCCTGTTCTGGCGCTGGCCACTTACCTTGTTATCGGTCCTTTCGATCTTGGCGCCACGGCACCGACTTTGCGGCTGATTCTGTTGGCCGATCTCGTATACGTTCTGGTTGTTGCTGCACTTGTGCTTGGGCAGGTTGGCAGCTTGATTGCCGCACGTCGGGCCAAGTCGGCGGGTTCGCGCCTGCATTTGCGCCTGATCGGGGCGTTTACTCTGCTGGCGCTGGTTCCAACCGTGACCGTGGCGATTTTTGCCGGATTGACCGTCAATATCGGCCTTGAGGGCTGGTTTTCCGACCGCGTACGTCAGGTTGTGGGATCTTCGCTGACGGCAGCAGAAGCGTATGAACAGGAACACCGTCGGGGGTTGACGCAAGACGCGTCTGTTCTTGCGCGATATCTGGATAATGCGCGATCGCTGGACTTCTATATCTCGGACGCTGAACTGCGCGAAGTTCTGGCGCAGGGGCAGGCTCAGATTCAACGGGGGCTGCGCGAAGCCTATGTCATCGACGGTGGTGGCGAAATCAAGTCGCGCGGGGACCGGTCCTACCTGTTCAACTACGAAGCCCCAACCCCCGAGCAGATTGCAGAAGCCACGGACAAGGGCCTGCTGATCATCGCCGACTGGCCCAACAATGAGTTCCGGGCGCTGGTCCCTCTGAAGGCTTATCTGGATCGCTATCTCTATGTCAGCCGCGAGGTGGACGGACAGTTGTTGACGCTGCTGGACGATACCAAGGAAACGGCACAGTTCTACCAACAACTTGAAAGTGAACGGGGCCGGGTGCTGTTCGAGTTCGGCCTGTTGTATCTGGGCTTTGCCTTGATCCTGATCCTTGCGGCAATGTCCCTGGGCATGTGGTTTGCCGAACGGCTGTCGCGTCCCGTGGGGCGGTTGACCACTGCGGCACAGAGGGTTGGGGCCGGTGACCTGAGCGTCCAGGTTATTGAAGAAGCCAGCGACGACGAAATCGCGATGCTGGGCCGGTATTTCAACCAGATGACCCGGCAGTTGAAAGGACAGCGCGATACGCTGTTGGAGAACACGCGGCAAATTGAAAGCCGGCGCCGTCTGTTCGATTCGGTGCTCAGTTCGGTCACTTCGGGTGTCGTTGGAGTGGACCCGGAAGGATGCATTACATTCGTGAACCGTTCGGCCGAGCGGTTGCTGGATTGGACCGGGGGCGAGCAGCATCTGGCCATCGGCATTGCGGTGCCGGAATTTCTGCCCCTGTTCGAAAGTCTGAAAGACAGCGGGCAAGAGGCCGTTCAGGGCGAAATCAAAGTGACCCGCAAGGGACGGCTTGAGAACCTGTTGGTCCGCATGGCCATCCGTCGCGGAGAAGATGGTGGCCTGGAAGGTTATGTGGTTGCCTTCGATGACGTCACCGATCTGGTCAGCGCCCAACGGATGGCGGCCTGGGGTGACGTGGCCCGCCGCATCGCGCATGAGATCAAGAACCCTCTGACCCCGATCCAGCTGAGCGCGGAACGGATCAAGCGCAAGTTCTCGCGCAAACTGGACGACGAAGACAGCAGCAGCCTGGATTCGATGACGAACGTGATTGTGCGGCAGACCAACGACCTGCGTCGCATCGTGGATGAATTCTCGAAATTTGCACGGATGCCTGAACCTGAACGCAGGGAAGAAAACCTTGTTGATCTGGTGCACGAGGCTGTCCTGCTGCAACAGGCCGGGCAGCCGGATGTGCAGATTGATGCCGATCTGCCGCAACAGCCCATCATGGCCGATGTGGATGCAACCATGCTGAACCAGGCGCTTACCAACCTCATCAAGAATGCCGGGGAAGCCATTGCAACCCTTAAGGAAAAAGGGGCGCCCGACAACCTTCAGCCCCAGATCAAAGTGGCGGTCACCAGTGATGATGCGGGTACGGTCATAACCATTGCAGACAACGGGATCGGCCTGCCCGAAGATCGGGCACGGCTGTTTGAGCCCTATGTAACGACACGTGACGAAGGGACCGGGCTGGGCCTGCCCATCGTCAAGAAGATCATTGAAGAGCATGGCGGCGCGCTGACCCTCGAGGATGCGCCCGTATTTGACGGACAGGACCATTTTGGCGCGATGGCCGTGATCCGATTGCCGGGGATTACTGGGTCCCAAGCGGCAGCGCCACAGAAGCAGGCAATTAGAACCAACAAACTGAAAGCAGGCCAAAGATGAGTGACATTCTGATCGTAGATGATGAGCGCGATATTCGCGAGCTGGTGTCCGACATTCTGGAGGACGAAGGCTATTCAACCCGGCTGGCGGCCAACTCGGACGAGTGCATGGCGTCAATCAACTCGGAGCCGCCGGGGTTGTTGATCCTGGATATCTGGCTGAAAGACAGCCGAATGGATGGCATCGATATCCTGAAAGCGGTGAAACGCGACAACCCGGATGTGCCGGTGGTGATCATTTCCGGCCACGGCAACATTGAAATTGCCGTCGCCGCAATCAAGCAGGGCGCCTATGATTTTATCGAAAAGCCGTTCAACATAGACCAGTTGATGGTGGTGATCCGCCGCGCGATGGAGACCTCTCGCCTGCGTCGCGAGAATGCGTCTCTGAAGCGGAAAGAAGTCAATAATTCCGACATGATTGGCAAATCCGCGGCGTTCCGCGCCATGCAGGGGCAGTTGGACAAGGTGACCAAGTCGAATGGCCGCGTGATGCTCAGCGGCCCAGCTGGGTCCGGCAAAGAAATTGCAGCACGGTATATCCATGCCCATTCAAATCGCGCCAACGCGCCATTTGTCACGGTAAACTGTGCCGGGATCGAACCCGAACGTGTGGAAGAGGTGCTGTTTGGCCGGGAATCGGCGGAACGCGGCGTGGAATCGGGTTTGCTGGAAGAGGCGCATGGAGGCGTGATCTATTTTGACGAAGTCGCCGACATGCCCCTTGGGACACAGTCAAAAATCCTGCGGGTGCTGGTGGATCAGCAGTTCCAGCGTGTCGGTGGCAGTGACAAGGTGCGCGTGGACCTTCGCGTGATCTCGTCAACAAGCAAGGATCTTGACGAAGAAATCGCGGCGGAACGGTTCCGGGAAGAGCTGTACCACCGTCTGAACGTCGTCCCGATTGCCGTGCCGTCACTGGAAGATCGGCGCGAAGATATCCCGGTTCTGGCGCAGCACTTTATTGAGATGTGCAACGAAACCCAGGGTTTGCCGATCAGGGAATTGTCGGAAGAGGCCGTCGCTCTGTTGCAGACGATGACATGGCCCGGCAACGTGCGCCAGCTCAAAAACCTGATCGAGCGGGTTCTGATCCTTGGCGATGGCTCCGGCCCGATTGAGGCGCGTGAGTTGCCTAACGAAGAAGAAAAGGCAGAAGATTCAGGTCGTGTCGTATTGTCTGGCGCACTGGCCACCTTGCCGTTGCGCGAAGCCCGCGAGGCGTTCGAGCGAGAGTATCTGCTGACACAGATCAACCGGTTTGGCGGCAATATCAGCCGCACGGCCAGCTTTGTAGGCATGGAACGCAGCGCCCTGCATCGGAAGTTGAAATCGCTGGGCGTGGTGACTTCGAACAAATCCGGTGCGCGCGTGGCGCAAATCGATGAACCCGAACCGGCAGAATAATCTGCCGGTCGCACGGCCTCAGCCGGCCTGGCCAGGCGTTATGATCTGAAATGAGCCGTCATCGAATTTCACAAAGCACGACGCGCTGTTGAGCGGTGGCAAAGTGGTTGTTCGCGTTGCGGGCACGCGTGATTTCACGTTCTGTTTGCACGGCGGCAGGCTTACGGGTCGAAACCCTTTCTGTGCCATGCATTGCGCTTCGACCGAGTTGCGCAGGCCCTGATTCACATCCACGGTATAAACACGGCCGGGCTGCCACCAGCCGGGTGATTGATAGCAACGACCCCTGCCATCGCAATATGTGCGCCCCGGCCAATAGGTTGGCGGGCTTTGGCGGATCTGATTGGCTACCGGCACTTCTTTGACCGCCTTCAGCTGGCACTGAGTTGTCTCTTTTTGCAGGCGCGATACGGTTTCACCTTCGCGGTAGTACAGCGAAAGTGGTCCGCAAGAAGACAGCACCATCAAAGGTAACAGCATAGGAAACAGCGTTTTCATATGCTTATCATGCCTCAGCCGGGCTGCGATGACAATTCAATTGACCGCTCTGGGGGCATCTGTCATTCAATCCTTTCAGGCAGAAGGGCCAGAAGCATGAAGGTCATTATTTGCGGTGCGGGTCAGGTCGGCTGGCAGATCGCGCGGCATCTTTCGGGCGAGCTGAACGATGTTACCGTCGTGGACAACAATCCCGACCTTGTAAGGCGGGCGACTGAAACGCTTGATGTGCAGGGGATCGCCGGGTTTGCAAGTTATCCGGACGTGCTGGAACGGGCAGGGGCCCGTGACGCTGACATGATCATTGCCGCCACCCATTCGGATGAGGTGAACATGGTCACCTGCCAGATGGCGCACTCGGTCTTTTCGATCCAGCGCAAGATCGCGCGCCTGCGGTCGAAATCCTATCTCGAGGCGATCCACTCGGATCTGTACCGTCGTGATCATCTGCCGATTGATGTGGTGATCAGCCCCGAACGGGAAGTTGCCGCCGCCGCCATGCGCCGCCTGTCCGCCCCATCCGCCTTTGACACCGAGATTTTCATGGACGGTAAGGCGCAGCTGCTTGGGGTGCGGGTGGAAGAGGATTGCCCGATCGTGAATACACCGTTGCGGCAGCTGACGGATCTGTTCTCGACCCTCAGTTCCATCGTGGTTGGGGTGCGGCGCGAAGGCACGCTGTTTGCGCCCGAGTCCGAAGATCAGCTGTTCGTGGGCGATGAATGCTATGTCTTCACCAACGTCAAGGACGTGGATCGCACCATGGAGGTGTTCGGCAAGGCGCAGAAGCGGCAGGATCGCGTGGTGATCGTGGGCGGCGGAAATGTCGGGCTGGAAGTGGCCAGAACGCTGGAAGAACGCGAAAGCCGCGTGCGGGCCAAGATCATCGAACGCGACCGCCATTGCGCTGAACTTGCCGCCGAAGCTCTGGAACGGACGATCGTGCTGCATGGCGACGGGCTGGATGCCGGGTTGCTGAGCGAAGCGGGGATCGAGCGGGCGGATGCGATGCTGGCAGTTACGGATGACGACCGTACGAACATGCTGGCTGCGGTGCGTGCCAAGGCCGAAGGCTGCGCTCTGGCGATTGCATTGATCAACGATCCCAGCATGGTGGCCCTGATGGGGCCTTTGGGGATCGATGCCTATATCAACCCGCGGGCCACGACCGTCAGCTCGATCCTGCGGCACATCCGGCATGGACGGGTGCGTCAGGTCTATTCAATCGGGGACGCCGAGGCCGAAGTGATCGAGGCCGAGGTTCTGTCGACCTCGCCTATGGCCGGGCAACGTCTGCGCGATATCGACTTCCCCGAGGGGGTGCTTGTGGGCGCGGTCCGCAAGGGAGACGAGGTTCTGCGACCGACAGGCAGCCTGCGGATCGATGAAAAAGATGTGGTCGCAATCTTTGCCATGGCCAAGGACGTGCCAGAGGTTGAACGCCTGATGCAGGTTTCAATCGATTTCTTCTGATGGCGCATGCAGGGACACAACAGGTTGGATTGTTGCGGCGGTTGCCGTTGTTCCTGCTGATCTGGGGCATTGCATCCCTGACCATGTGGATTCCGGCGATCTATGCGTTGGCTCTGGACGATCACGACACGTCACGATCCTTTCTGTATTCCGGGATTCTCGGCTTGTTTCTGGTAGCCACCATCGCGATGGCGTCCTCCAACCGGATACCCCGGCGCGGCACGTTGGGGCAGCTGGCGGTGATGCTGGCCTGTTTCACGCTGCTGCCCATATTTCTTGCGATCCCATTTCACGACGCGCTTGGTACGACCACCTTTCTGAACGCCTATTTCGATATGGTCAGCTCTCTGACGACCACGGGGGCGGACCTGTTTCCGGATCCGGCCCGCCTGACGGCCCCGTTGCATTTGTGGCGCGCCATGGTCGGTTGGATGGGCGGCCTGCTGATGTGGATCGCCGCTGCGGCGATCCTTGCGCCGCTGTCGCTTGGCGGGTTCGAGGTCACTGCCAAAGGCCAGCCGGGGCGCCCGGTGTCAGGGGTGGCGCAGAGCGAACGCGTGGACCCGCGTGGCCGTCTGATCCGTGTCGCCAGGACCCTGACGCCAGTCTATGTCGGGCTGACGACCGTGATCTGGGTTCTTCTGTTGATCGCCGGTGAAGTCGGTCTGACGGCGGTGTGCCATGCGATGGCAGTGATGGCCACGTCCGGCATCTCTCCGGTCGGGGGCATGGAAGGGGCGCAGGCCGGGTTTACGGGCGAAGCCATCCTGTTTCTTTTCCTGTTCTTTGCTCTCTCGCGTCTGACTTTTTCGAAGGATACCGCGACAACAGGCTATTCCCGTCTGGATACGGACCCCGAGTTTCGTATTGGTCTGATGATTGTCCTGGGCGTCGCAATCCTGTTGTTCTTCCGGGTTGTTGCGGGCGTGACGGAAATCGGTGGTCAAATGGAACCATTGCAGGCCTTGCAGGTCATCTGGGGGATGCTGTTCACCGTTCTGGCTTTCCTGACGACGGCCGGATTCGAAAGCGCGAACTGGAACGACGCACAGCAACTGTCGGGTTTGGGAACGCCCGGTTTGCTTTTGATGGGGCTGGCATTGATCGGCGGCGGGGTCGCGACGACAGCCGGAGGGGTCAAGCTGTTGCGGGTCTTCGCGCTGTATCTGAATGGCGCACGAGAGATCGACCGCCTGATCTATCCCTCATCCGTCAGCGGTGCAGGGGGGGGCAATCGCCGCATTCAAAGCGATGGTGCGTTCATCGCCTGGATCTTTCTGATGCTCTTTGCGCTGACCCTTGCGGTATTCAACCTTCTGCTTGCGGCGATGGGGTCCGGATTCGAACAGGCCATGGTGCTCAGCGTGGCCACGCTCAGCACGACGGGGCCGTTGATCGAGTTGGCCACCGACGTACCAATTCGCCTGATCGATCTTTCTGCCAGCGCCAAGCTGACGCTGTGCGCGGCCATGGTCATCGGGCGTCTGGAAACGCTGGCGATCATCGCCCTGATCACCCCGTCGCTTTGGCGGGATTGAGCCGGGCACATCGTGCGGCGGCTAACGCCTGATTTTTCATCTGGAATATCTGTGCGTAGCACTCCATACTCTGCCGGAGGGAGCGCGTTGGTCCGCAGCGCGTAGCAAGAACAATGGCGAGATTATAAAAATATGGCTTCGGACAGACAGAATCTTCAGGATGCCTTCCTGAACAATGTACGGAAAGCTAAGGTTCCGGTCACGATTTTCCTGATCAACGGTGTGAAATTGCAGGGTGTCATCACCTGGTTCGACAATTTCTGCGTATTGTTGCGCCGCGACGGACAGTCGCAGCTGGTCTACAAACACGCGATTTCGACCATCATGCCGTCACAGCCGATCAACCTGTATGAGGGCGAAGACGCCTCTTGATGGAACATGAGCGGGCGCGCACCCGGGCCTGGGTGCTGCATCCCGAAATCAAATCAGACGAACAGCGCCGTGTCCCCGAACCGGCGCTGGAAGAGGCGGTGGCACTGGCTGCCGCATTGCCCGATCTGGACGTGATCGGGTCAGAAGTCGTGCGACTTCAACGCGCGCAGGCCGGGTATTTGTTCGGCAGCGGCAAGATTGAAGAACTTGGTGCGCGTTTTCGCGACAACGAGGTTGAGCTGGTTCTGATCGACGGGCCGGTGACCCCGGTGCAGCAGCGCAATCTGGAAAAGGCGTGGAAGGTCAAGATCCTCGATCGGACCGGGTTGATCCTTGAGATTTTCAGCGATCGCGCCCGCACGCGGGAAGGGGTATTGCAGGTCGAGATGGCCGCGCTCAGCTATCAGCGGACGCGACTGGTACGGGCGTGGACTCACCTTGAACGTCAGCGCGGTGGTTTGGGATTTGTCGGCGGACCCGGCGAAACCCAGATCGAAGCCGACCGCCGCGCCATTGACGAGCAACTGGTGCGCTTGCGGCGGCAGTTGCAGAAGGTGGTCAAGACCCGGACACTGCACCGGGCCGCCCGGGCCAAGGTGCCTTATCCAATCGTCGCACTCGTCGGGTATACGAACGCAGGGAAATCGACGCTGTTCAATCACCTGACCGGGGCCGAAGTGATGGCCAAGGACATGCTGTTCGCCACACTGGATCCGACCATGCGCCGCGTACAGTTGCCCGACGGCCCCGAAGTGATCCTGTCGGACACGGTGGGCTTTATCTCGAACCTCCCGACCGAGCTTGTGGCGGCTTTCCGGGCGACGCTGGAAGAAGTCCTGGGGGCCGACCTGATCGTCCATGTGCGTGATATCAGCCACGAGGAAACCGAGGCGCAGGCGCAGGATGTCGAGGCGATCCTGACCTCGCTGGGCGTCGACGAAGAGAGGCCCCGGCTTGAGGTCTGGAACAAGATAGATCTGCTGAGCGCTGATGAACGCGAGGCGACATTAGCGCGGGCGGACCGAGATCCTGAGATATTTGCGATTTCGGCTGTAACCGGGGAAGGCATCGCACCTTTGCTGTCCGAGATCGCGATGCATCTGCAAGGTGCACGGCGTGAGGCGGTGTTGGATCTGTCTTTCTCGGACGGGGACAAGCGGGCCTGGTTGTTCCGGCAGGATGTGGTGTGCACAGAAGAACAGACCGATGACGGTTTCCGCATCACGGTATTGTGGACCGATAAACAGGCGGCTCAGTTCGAGGCGCTGAAGAATTAGCGATGGGGCCTGATATGTCCGACAAGCCGGACCAAAGAGTGTTCCTGACCGTCCATATCGATGTGCCTGTGGACCGTCTGGAAGAGGTGCGCGCGGCGTTGCCGGACCATGTGAAACTGACCCGTGCTGAACAGGGCTGCGTATCCTTTGACGTGATCGAAGATCAGACCTGTCCGGGTCGGTTCAACGTGTCAGAAGTATTTGCAGATCAGCAGGCTTTCGATGCACATCAGGCCCGGACACGGGCGTCTGACTGGTCGCGGGTCACTCAGGGGATACCGCGGGACTACAGGATAGAACGCGCATCCTGCGGACGTTGAGTCAGGCCCCGTCAATCTGCCGTTGATGGTCATCGGCGTCGAACCAGCCCGATGATGATTGTACAAGGTAATCTGACGTCAGTTCCCACTCTTCCCAGCCGCGCGCTATGACGTGATTGCCGGTTACGGAATGGTGCCCTTCGCGGGTCCAGACAAATATGGCATGAGATCCGGCCCATCGCATCATGTCGCAACGCAGCTCAAGATCCGGAAAATCCGCGTAAAAACTCCGGGCCATGTCGGCGATCGCCACGCGCCCCTCGATCGGGTCGCCCCGGTTGATGGTGACCTGCCCGTTTGACGCGAAGAAGCCGGCAACCGCGTCGGGGTCACCCGAGCTCCAGGCTATTGCGTAGTCTCGCGCGAGGTTATTCAGAGTATCCCGAATGCTGGCCATACTCGCCCCCTTTTGGTCCCACATGATCGGTGCCGTTATGTTAGGCGAATAAAGCTGTCGGTGCCACGATGCCCCCGCGAACAGGGCGGGGACTTGCCGAATAGGCGGATTATCGCGGGATCAGATTGGTAACCCCGACAGCCGCAGCGCGGGCCAGATCAAGATCCAGTGACATGGGTATGTATTCTCCACGCCGCCACAGCTGCGCCTGATCGTCATAGTAACGCGACAGGAAATGACCCGATTGCCCGGTCGCCGTAATGAAGACCGAGCTGTTGGGGTCGGCAAAGTCATAAACCCCGCGATACCCGGCGCCGTGCACATTCTGGAACGGATCAGGCCCTTCGCCCGATGTTCGGCCACGCAGCAATGTGTTGTCGCCGCCGCTGGTCGATTGGCGAATGTTCACAAAAAAACGCAATATCGGGACAGAGCCCAGCACGGGGTGATCATGCGTTGCCTGATGCGCGTCGCCCCAACGCAGGGATTCAAGTGCGCTGCCATATCGTTCAGAGATCCAGATCAGTGCGTCGTCCAGCGCAAGCCGTGCCATCTCGGTGCATGTCTCGACCGGTGCGCTTTGGATCACGTCGCACCAGACACCCGCGCCGTCAATGTCGCGGTAGACTCGTTCGATGAACAGCGGTTCGACATGTTTGTATTCGCTGGCCAAAGGCCCAAGCTCGTCCGAAATCAGCCGGATTTGCAGCGCACGCAGCCAGGCCGCATAGATCAACGGCTCGGGCAGGTGTTCGTTCATCTCACCGTTCCAGTCCGCAAGCAGCGACAGCGCGATCTGGCGCTGGCGCTCCGGCGTTCCTTCGGGGGCCGAAGCCCCGGTGAACCACAGATCGGCACCGATCAGCGGCAGCAGAGACCGTGCGGTAAAGCTGACCGTGTCCAGCTGTGCCTCGATAAAGCTGTCGCGGGTATGCACCTCGCGCGATTGCATCAGGCGTTCCCAGCGATGCACGCGCTGCGTATCGCCCCATTCATACGAGACGTGATCCGGGAACGGGCGGTCTATGATCTTGTTGTTCGTGTTGCCCAGAACACCGCCGACGGGGGCCACGAATTCCGGGTTGCCGGCATAGGGCAGGCGGCCTTGCCAGCGATTGGCCTCGATCCAGCCGGGCGAGGGGATGCGCCCCCGGCTTTGGTTTAGCGGATCACGCCGAGGCATGGCGCCGATCAGCTTCATCCCGATGGTCGTTTTGTCGACCAGCGACAGGTTCTGAGAAGGCGCGATGAACTGCTTACCGACCGCGATGGCCTGCTCCACGTTGTCGGCGTTCATCAGCGCCATGGACGCCGACATCGACGTGTCCCGCGGGCTGAGCGCCGTCCAGGACAGCGACGCCACATGGCCCGGCGGCGTGATCGTTTCCAGCTTGTAATCCGTGCCCGGCAGCACTGGCCCATTGTCTGTCCAGCGCAGGGTCAGCGTAACCGGAGCTTCCCCCTTGATCTCGATGATCGAAGGGCGGGTCTGGAATTCCTTGAAGCCGGTCGGGGTCAGGTATTCCTCGGGGTTGTCAGGATTCAGTTGCTCGATATGTACGTCCTGATCGTCAAGATACGAGGATGTAAGCCCCCATCCCAGCCGGTCGCTGCGTCCGGTCATGATGGCGGGCACACCGGGGATCGAGGCCCCGATGACACCGCCTTTTTCCAATCCGAGATGTGCCAGGTACCAAATCCCGGGCGCAGTGAAACCCAAATGAGGGTCGTTGGCCAACAGGGTTCCGCCACTTGCAGAACGTGACGGCGCGGCGGTCCATGCGTTTGAAGCTCCGGCCAAACCACGTTTGGGAAGGGGCGAAAGAGGTGTGTCGGGAATGTCCGTTCCCGCCGCATACCGCGGAAGATTTGGGAACAGGGTGGCATATTCCGGCAACGCCGCGATCCCGGGTCCGGGAACGTCGGGCAGGATATCGGCCAGACGCTCGGGGTTGTTCAGCATCAGGGACGTGCGCGCACGCAGAACTTCATCGGTCAGGTGGCCTGACAGTTGCAGCGCCATCAGCTTGATCATCGCGATACTGTCACCCGGTTGCCAGGGTGAGACCGGGGCGTTGAACAGGAACATCTCGGGTGCGCCGCGACCCAGCGCCTCTTCGTTGACCTCGGTCAGGCGGGCATTGACCCCGGCGGAATAGGCGCGCAAGGCGGCCTTGGTATAATCGTCCTGCACCTCGACCGAGCGGTGGGCCAGCCCGTAAAGGTCCAGTCTGCGCAGCAGCTTGTCGATGTGAAGCGTGCGCGGGCCAAAGACCTCGGACAGTCGGCCTTGCGCGGTACGGCGCATGACGGTCATCTGCCACAGTCGGTCCTGAGCATGGGCATATCCCAATCCAAAGAACACATCGGGATCGGTCTGACCCAGAATATGCGGCACGTTGGCGGTGTCGCGTACGATTTCAACCGGGCCGGTCAGACCGTCGACCTCAAGCGTTTGGTCATAGTCCGGCAGGGATTGGCTGGCCAGAAAATAGACAAGGCCCATGGCGGCGAGGATCAGGATGATCAGACCCGACGCGATGCGCACCAGCCAGCGGAAAACAAGACCCATTACTGCCCCAGATTCTTATTCAGATGAAGGTTGGACAAAGACTAGAGGATGGTGGGTCTGACCGAAAGAGGAACGCGGCAAGAACCTGCGTGGAAAGGGTTAAAACGAATGCCCCGCCGCAGTTTTACGCTGCGACGGGGCCGTTTGAGGGGGAAGTGGTAATCCGGGTTAGGGAATGATGCGGGTGTATTTCGTACCTTCGACGGTCGCGCCGAATTTAAGACCGGCCTGGCCAAAGACCACCGCCAGCACCGGCGAACGCAGTGTTGTCGTGTCCGTGGACAAGGAATTCCCGGTTGCGTCAACCACATATCCAATATCGGCACCGGCTGTCCATCCACTGGAACGGCGGAAATCGTTCAGCGCATCTTCGGTCATGAAGAACAGGATATGCGCATATTGCTGCGCACCGATTTGCAGACCAGCGGTTCCGGAAATTGCAGAATAGTAATCGACCGTGGCGCCGTTGATGCGCAGCGCGCCTTGGCCATAGGCACCGCCAAAGAAGATCAATCCGGCGTCGGTGATCAGGGGCATAACCAACATGCCGTTGGCTTTATTCGCGATTTCCACGGTGTTGGGGTACCGGCTGTACATTTCGGTCAGCGTGGCATCGACGCGGGCGTCGATGTTGGCCGAATTTGAATTGCCGACGCCGTTGCCACAGGCAGCGGTCAGGGTCAGGCCTGCCATGCCCAAGGCAAAGCCGCGACGGTTCAGTCGGGGGGAGTTGGAACTGCTCATGGTTTTTTTCTCTGTAACTGTGCCTGATATGTCGGGTGATCCCGATCTTGCCGGCAAGGATACGCCGATTAGGGCGTTGTGTCACGGGAAAGCTGCCCGCTCAAGGGGGGATGTCGGCGAAAAGTTGCGACTCTTCGGGGTTTTAGCCCTGCAGGATGCGGGCAACCTGAGGCGAGAAATAGGTCAGAATACCGTCGCACCCGGCGCGTTTGAAGGCCAGCAGGCTTTCCAGCATCGCCTTCTCTCCGTCGATCCAGCCATTCTGCGCGGCCGCCTGGATCATCGCGTATTCCCCCGATACCTGATAGGCATAAGTGGGCGCACCAAAGCTGTCTTTCACACGACGGCAGATATCCAGATAGGGCATTCCGGGTTTGATCATCACCATGTCCGCGCCTTCGGTCAGATCGCGTTCGATCAGGCGCAGGGCTTCGTTCGAGTTGGCCGGGTCCATCTGATAGGTTTTCTTGTCACCGGTCAGCGCGCCCGAGGCGCCGACGGCGTCGCGGAAGGGCCCATAAAAAGCGCTTGCGTATTTCGCGGCATAGCTGAGGATCATCACGTTGTGATGCCCGGCACCTTCCAATGCGCGGCGCATTTCCCCGATCCGGCCGTCCATCATGTCCGACGGTCCTATGATGTCGGCACCGGCATCGGCCTGGGCAAGGGTCATCTTGACCAACGCTTCGATGGTCTGATCATTCACGATCTCGCCGTCGACGACATAACCGTCATGACCATTGATATTGTACGGGTCCAGCGCCACGTCCGTCATCACCGCAATGTCAGGGGCTGCCGCCTTGATCGCCCGGATCGCCCGGTTCGACAGGTTGTCGGGGTTCCAGGCCTCGGCGCAATCCTCGGTCTTGAGCGCGGAATCCGTGTAGGGAAAGATGCATATCGCCGGGATTCCAAGCGCTTGCGCTTCGACGGCCGCTTTTGCAATCAGATCCACCGACCGGCGAACCACGCCCGGCATCGAGGGAACGGGTTCTTCAACCCCTTCGCCGTCGCGGACGAAAACGGGCCAGATCAGGTCATCCGTGGTCAAGGTGTTCTCGCGCACAAGTCCGCGGATTGCCCGGGATTGACGGGCACGCCGAAAGCGGGTCATGGGATAGGGGGCAATGGTCGGTTTCATGGCGCGTTCTCCTTGAACATTCGTGCATTGGGTGGCATGAATTCACAAAGGTCTCAAGGGTATCAATGGACGCGGCAGCGTGGCCAATCCTCCCTGAGTGGTTTGAATAAAGGGTTGGGTTTGGACTGGTACTCTTCGATCTTTGAAGTCATCGACATGCGCAGCTTTTCGAATCTCTGGTTCTGGATCGTGCTGGCGGTTGTCTGGTCTTCGGCGAGTCACTGGGTAATGGGCATTCCCTACGATCTGGTGGTACGTGCCCGACGCATTGGCGGGCAGGTCGAGATCGACCTACTGGACATCGTTCGCATACACACCAACCGGATCCTGTTGATCGTCGACATGTCAGGCACCATCCTGTTGGCATTCGGGTGTTTTCTGTTCACCGGTCTGGCCACACTTGGGTTCTATTACGGTGTCGAGTTCGCGCAGGCCGTGTTCCTTCTTCTGTTTCCATTGACGCTTGTTCTAGTGGTGAACATCGTGCATGCGCGACGATTGCGGCGGCAGGAACTGACGCTCGAGTCCGTTTCGAAAACCATTGCGCGCTGCCGGCTCTATACCCAGATCATAGGCATGATCTCGATACTGGTCACTTCGTTCTGGGGCATGTATCAGAACATCTCGATTGGCGTTCTGGGATAGCAAAATCTGAAAGGCGAGGCGATGAAGGCTCCGAACCACGTGACAGTTGGCGGCGCCCCCGAAGGGTTTGACGCGCAGCTTGTGCTGAACGAAATCGCCCGCAGCAACGGGCCGGTGGCCCATGTCGCACGTGACGACAAGCGGATGGAGGCGATGCGCGCGGCACTGGCCTTCTTTGCCCCCGACATGCCGGTCTTCGTGTTTCCGGGCTGGGATTGTCTGCCTTATGACCGGGTGTCACCCAATGCCGACATTTCAGCGGCCCGCGTTGCGACGCTGGCGGCGCTGGTTCACCAGATGCCGCAGAAATTCGTGTTGTTGACGACATTGAATGCGGCAACCCAACGCGTCCCGGCGCGAGACGTGCTGCGCGAAGCTGCGTTCACCGCCCGTGTCGATCAGCGCATAGATGAGGCCGCGCTACGCAACTTCCTGGTGCGCATGGGCTTCACGCAAAGCCCCACCGTGATGGAGCCAGGCGATTACGCCATTCGCGGCGGAATCATCGATATCTTCCCGCCGGGTGAATCGGGCCCCGTCCGTCTGGACCTGTTCGGAGACGTACTGGACGGCGCGCGCCGTTTTGATCCCGTGTCTCAGCGCACGACCGAAAAGCTGGACGTGGTTGAACTTGCGCCGGTGTCCGAGGTCATTCTGGATGATGCGGCCATTACGCGGTTCCGCCAGAACTATCGGATCGAATTCGGCGCCGCGGGCACGGATGATCCGCTGTACGAAGCGGTAAGCGCCGGTCGCAAGCATCAGGGTATCGAACATTGGCTGCCCTTCTTCCACGACAAGCTTGAAACACTGTTTGATTATCTGCCGGATGCCACGATCACCGTAGATGATCAGGTGACACCGGCCAGACTGGCCCGATGGGAGACGATTGCCGATCAATATGAAACTCGGCGTCTGGCGCTGGAAAACCGATCCCGCATGGATACGGTCTATAAACCCACACCTCCGGGGTTGCTGTATCTGGATGATGCCGCGTGGGAGGCGGCTGTCGCGGATCGGCGCGTCATGCAGTTCAGCCCCTTGCCACAGGCCTCGGGTCCGGGTGTCATCGATGCCGGCGGGCGGATAGGGCGCAACTTTGCTCCGGAACGTCAGCAGGAAAGCATCAGCCTGTTCGGTGCTTTGGCCAGCCACATCAGCGCCAAGCTTGACAAAGGTCCGGTGCTGATCGCGTCCTATTCAGAAGGTGCGCGCGAACGTCTGACTGGCCTGATCGAGGATGAAGGTCTGGCCGAGGCGATTCCCATTGCCAATGGAACGCGCATCGGAAAGCGCGGCCTGCACCTTGCCGTCTGGGCGCTGGAGCACGGGTTCGAAACTCCTGATCTAACGGTGATCGCTGAACAGGACGTACTGGGCGACCGCTTGATCCGGCAACCCAAGAAGCGCCGCAAGGCCGAGAATTTCCTGACCGAGACCCAGTCGCTCAGCCCCGGCGATCTGGTGGTGCATGTGGATCACGGCATTGGTCGTTATATGGGGATGGAGGTCGTCACGGCCGCCGGTGCCGCCCATGAATGCCTGCTGCTGGAATATGCCGAGCAGGCAAAGCTGTACCTACCGGTCGAAAACATCGAACTGCTGTCGAAATACGGCCATGACGAAGGGCTTTTGGATCGACTCGGCGGTGGCGCCTGGCAGGCCAAGAAAGCCAAGCTGAAAGAGCGCATTCGCGAGATGGCGGACAAGCTGATCCGCATCGCGGCGGAACGTGCGCTGCGTAAAGCCCCCGTGATGGATCCACCGCCGCACGCGTGGGAGGAATTCAGCGCGCGTTTCCCCTATCAGGAAACCGATGATCAGTTGCGCGCCATCGCCGAGGTGATGGAGGATATGCACTCGGGCGCGCCGATGGACAGGCTGATCTGCGGTGACGTCGGCTTTGGCAAGACCGAGGTGGCGATGCGCGCCGCCTTTGTCGCCGCCATGTCCGGCGTGCAGGTTGCGGTGGTGGCACCGACAACACTGCTTGCCCGACAGCATGCCGCAAGCTTCAGGGAACGGTTTCGCGGCTTCCCTCTGGAAGTGCGGCAATTGTCGCGTTTCGTCTCGGCCAAAGAGGCGCAGCAGACACGTGACGGGCTGGCCAAGGGCACGGTCGATATCGTGATCGGGACCCATGCGCTGTTGGCCAAGAACATACGGTTTCACAATCTGGGTCTGCTGGTCATCGACGAAGAACAGCATTTCGGTGTTGGACACAAGGAACGGCTGAAGCAACTACGCAGTGACATCCATGTTCTTACCCTGACCGCAACCCCGATTCCGCGAACCTTGCAATTGTCACTGACAGGGGTGCGCGATCTGTCGATCATCGGCACACCGCCCATCGACCGTCTGGCGATCAGAACCTATGTCAGCGAATTCGACGCGGTCACGATCCGAGAGGCGCTGCTGCGCGAACACTATCGCGGCGGGCAGAGTTTCTACGTGGTTCCGCGCATCTCGGACCTGCCCGAGATCGAGGAGTTCCTGAAAAGCCAGCTGCCCGAACTGACCTATGTGGTTGCACACGGCCAGATGGCGGCGGGTGAACTCGATGACCGAATGAACGCGTTTTATGACGGAAAGTATGATGTGCTGTTGGCCACAACTATTGTGGAAAGTGGTTTGGACATTCCAACGGCGAACACGATGGTCGTGCACCGCGCCGATATGTTCGGTCTTGCGCAGCTTTATCAGATCCGGGGCCGGGTGGGCCGGTCCAAAACCCGTGCCTATGCCTATCTGACCACCAAGCCACGACAGAAACTGACCGCCACTGCCGAGAAACGCCTGCGGGTTCTGGGCTCGCTGGACACGCTGGGCGCCGGGTTTACTTTGGCCAGTCAGGACCTCGACATTCGGGGCGCTGGCAATCTGCTGGGCGAAGAACAGTCTGGCCAGATGCGCGATGTGGGCTATGAGCTTTATCAATCCATGCTGGAAGAAGCGATTGCCAAGATCAAGGCCGGCGAGATGGAGGGGCTGTCAGATGCCGACGACCAATGGGCCCCACAGATCAATCTGGGCGTGCCGGTTCTGATACCCGATGATTACGTGCCCGATCTGGATGTTCGTCTCGGCCTCTACCGCCGCCTGTCGTCGCTGTCGACCAAGGTCGAATTGGAAGGCTTTGCCGCAGAGTTGATCGACCGTTTCGGCAAATTGCCGAAAGAGGTGAATACTCTGATGCTGGTCGTGCGCATCAAGGCCATGTGCAAACGGGCGGGCATCGCCAAGCTGGACGGAGGCCCGAAAGGCGCGACGATCCAGTTCCACAATGACAAGTTCGCATCCCCTCAGGGATTGGTCGAATTCATTCAGAACCAGCGCGGCATGGCCAAGGTCAAGGATAACAAGATCGTCGTGCGCCGGGATTGGAAGAAAGACAGCGACAAGATCAAAGGGGCCTTTGCGATTGCCCGCGACCTTGCTGAAAAAGTGGTCGCGGAAAAGAAGAAGACCAAGGCTGGCTGATGGGCAAGATGGGGCTCTGCCCCCGCTGCGCGTTCCGCGCATCTCCCCCGGGATATTTGCGGCCAGATGAAGTCACGGATCCCAGCTTCATCTGGCTGAAAATATCCCCGCCGGAGGCATCGCGCGGCAGCGCGATCCCGCCTATACTCGCATTGCAGCCTGCGCGCAGAAGCAAGACGCTGCAACCGCCCGATCAGCACGGGCCAGAGCCAGATCCAGGCGTTGTTTGACTTGTCGCATTTCAACATCTTCCCCGCGGGCTTTGAGACAATCGTACAGTCCCTTCAGGCTCCAGACGTTGTCGGGATGGATCGAAGCGCGGCTGAGCGAGCCGCCAAGGCCAAGATCTTCGCGATAGACGGCTTCTGCTTCTGCCGCATGACCTTGTTCGAACAGCAATGCGCCAAGCGCGTGGCGGGTGGGCTGCATCCAGCCCCAGGGTTCGTCATAGGGCAGGGTGTCGTCCAGTTCGACCGAGCGGCGCAGATGGGCAAAGGCGATTTCGAAATTGCCTTTTCGGTACTCGATCTCACCGCGCAGCATCTCCCCCGCGATTTCCAGCAGGTCGATCACACGATTGTTGTGCAACCTGCGTGTTTCCGGAACGCATTCCCTAGCTGCCAGAAACAGGTTCTCTTCCGCTTCGGCATGGACAACATCACCCGTTGCGGCATGCGCGATGGCGCGGGCGTAGTGGGTCGTGGCCGTCAGGGTCCGGTAGAGATCCGGATCGGAGGGCAGCTCCAGCGTCTTGGCCTCTTCCCAGCGGCCAAAGCGGATCAGGATGTGCGGCCCCATGGACATGTAGCTTTCGAAGTAATCCGCCATTGGGGGACTTTCGATGCGCAGCATCTCCTCTGGCGTTGTATCCCACAAACCCCGATTGGCGCGTAGGGCAGGTTCGATCTGACCTAGAAACAGCGCGCCATAGATGGCGAAGTGATAATTGTGTTGGCGGTATCCGGTGTAGATATTGAACGCGCCTTCGCGTTCGTAATACTTCAGATCCGCATCCGAGGCTTTTTCGTTCCACTGCACCACATTGTGATAATGGCCGCACAGCACGTCAATATGTGTCGGCATATGCACCAGGTGCCCCGCATCGGGCACCAATGTGCGCAGGACATCGCCGGCTTTCAGAGCTTTTTCCGGAGTGGGCGACATCTCCATCAGGTGAACATAAAGATGCAGCAGGCCGGGATGTGACATGGCGGCCGGATCGTTGGCCATGGCCCATTCCAACGCCTCTTGCGCTTCAAGCGTTGCAGCGCCTTGTGCCGGTTGGCCGGTTTTCAGGTCCCACATTTTCCAGGGTGTCAGGTTCAAAAGCGCCTCGACGTAGATCGCGCGCAGGTCCGCATGATCGCGGTGCGCAGCGAAGGCTGCGCGCATCGCTTCGGCAAAATCGTGATCCCACCGATGCATGTCCTCTGCCGGATCTCGTTGCGGATAGCGCGCAGGGAGGGCTCGGATCAGAGCTTGCTCGACGGGCGTACAGCCGTCTGCCAATCGAAGGGCGTTTTGCATGGCATCATAAGCCAGCGCCAGCGCCTTGCGGCGTCCCCGCTCGTCCTGCAAGTCCCATGGCAGGTTGTAATTCGGCCCCGCCGCGTAGGCGACGCCCCAATATGCCATGGCGCATTGGGGGTCGTGTTCAGCTGCGCGCTGGAAACAAACCACGGCTTCTTCGTGATTGTACCCATAGGTCCAGTTCAGGCCGCGGTCGAACCACAGCTGAGCCTCGGGAACGGAGGTCGTTACCGGACAGGAATAGCTGCCCAGATCATAATATTCACGCATCAGAAGCCCTCCGCTTGGTTCACGTCGAGGGTAGCGTGTTTCTGACGAGTTGCACAGATCAGGCTGGCAGACGTTCTTCAACGCGGCCCATATGCAGCATAAGCCCGAAGGCCAGAATGCACATGCTCAGGATACCAAAGGTCAAAGGCGTGATCGAACCGTCGAACAACAGCCCGATCGGGGCGGCGATGGCAGCGGCCAGCACCGTCGAAATCGATCCGATGACCGAGGCTGCCATTCCGGCAATATGCCCCATCGGCTCCATCGCGATGGCGTTCAGGTTGCCCAGCGTCACGCCGGCCATGAAAAACACCATGGTTTGCCAGAACACGAACAATGCGAACGAGGCGTCTGGCGAAAGATGCGCGGCGTTCAGGGTCATGACAAAGGTGGTAATCAGGATTTGCCCCCCCAGCGCCCATGTCACCATCCGGCGCATGCCCACACGCACCACTAGTGCCGCGTTCAGCAAACTGGCCGACCCGGACATCAGCGCCACGAACCCGAACCAGAACGGAAAGCTTTCGGCGCGGTCATGGATAACGTCATAAACGGGCTGAACCATTGTCAGCATGGTGAACAGCACCCCCATGCACAGGGTCTGAACCATGATCGAAAGGCGCACGGTCGGATGCGAGAACATTTCCTTCGTGGCCGAGAACATCAACGGAATGCGAAAGGGGCGACGGTTTTCCCGGGCCAGAGATTCCGGTAACCG
This sequence comes from Ruegeria sp. HKCCE3926, assembly GCF_017872515.1. NCBI lineage: Bacteria > Pseudomonadati > Pseudomonadota > Alphaproteobacteria > Rhodobacterales > Roseobacteraceae > Ruegeria > Ruegeria sp. HKCCE3926. Next base: position 833,555 of record NZ_JAEDOU010000001.1, read on the forward strand.
AACGCCCATCCAGGAAATGATGATCAACGCAAACAGAATGAAAGACACAAAGATCCCGCGCCATCCGAACAAAGCGATTACTCCGGCGCCCAGCATTGGTGCCGCCGCGGGTATCAACGTGAAAATCATCATCGCGATTGAGATGATCCGCGCCATTTCGCGGCCTGAATACAAGTCGCGGATGATCGCCATGGCCACCACGCGCGGACCTGCGGCGCCCAGGCCTTGAACCACACGTGCAATCAAGACCAGTTCCAGTGAAGAACTGGCCCATGCGACAGCAGACGCCGCAATGTACAAAGCCGCGCCGCCGTAAATGACCGGCTTGCGTCCCAGCGCATCCGAAAGCGGGCCGGTGAAAAACGTGCCGATCCCCATGCCCAACACAAATGACGTCAGGATCAGTTGGGCACGGTTAACGTCATCGGGGCTGAGCTGCGCACCGATCTCGGGCAACGCAGGCAGCATCGAATCGATCGAAAAGGCGATGGTGGCGAACATCATTGCAATCAGTGCAATGAACTCTGCCTTCGACATGCGATTGGCCATGAAGACCTCCTAACCCGTTCGCGCTATCACGGCGGGTCGGCATAGGCCAGACTGGAAATTTGCACAGACCTCTGTGCTATTCTGCAGGGGAAGCCTCAAGTTGAGACATGATTTCAGCGATCACTTTCTCCCACATTTCAGGAGGTTGGGCGCCGGGAACCGCATGTTGATTGGCGACAATGAAGGTCGGGACCGAGCTCACACCCATGTTGCGTGAATGAGCATCGCGATTGCGGATATCCTCGCGGTCGGCGTCTGATTTCAGCAGCTTCATGACCACGGCGGCGTCCATTCCGGCGCTGTCCGCGATATCGGCCAAGACTTCGTGGTCGCCGATGTCGCGACCCTGCACGAAATAGGCGTCAAACAGCGCATCGACGACGGCATTCTGCTTGCCTTCGATGCCAGCCCAATGGATCAGGCGATGCGCATCCAGCGTGTTGGGGGTACGTTTCATGGCCTCGAAGTTGATGTTCAGACCGGCCTTTTCGGCGTGTTCCACCACCGGCGCATAGGCGCGAACCGCGCCGTCCTTGCCGCCGAACTTGCGCTCGAGATACTCGCGCCGATCCATTCCCGCATCCGTCATGTCAGGATTCAACTGGAACGGATGCCATTCAATGACAAAGGGGTGGTCGGGTACGTTGGCCAGTGCCTTGTCCAGTTGAGTCTTGCCGATATAGCACCACGGGCAGATCGGATCGGACAGGATGTCGAGCTTGACGGTCTGGGTCATTTTGTTGGTGCCTCGAAATAGGCCGGCAGCGCCCGGCGCAGGAGTTTGCCGTTTCCGCCGGTCGGCAGGGCGGGCAGATGGATGAAGGCGCGTGGTTGTTTGTAACGCGCCAGGTTGGCTTCGACATAGGTGCGCAAGGCCGCATCGTCCAGCTTTTCCGGGCCCGTATAGAAGGCCGCTATCACAAATGTGTCCGGTTTGACCTCGACCGCGGCGGCGCCGACCTGAGTGATGCCCGGAAAGCGGGACAGGGCGGCTTCGACCTCGACCGGGGACACGCGATAGCCACCCGCGTTCATCATATCGTCGTCGCGGCCCAGATAGCTGATCTGACCATCCACGGCCATGACGCCCTGATCGCCCGTCAGAAACCACTCTCCCTGCATCCGCGTTTCAACCTCATCGGGTGCGTTGAGATAGGTCAGCATCAAACCGGGGTCAGAGCGGTGAATGGCGATGGTGCCTTCTTGGCCCTTTGGCACCGGACCGTCCGGACCAAGGATCGCCACACGACGCCCGGGTTGCGGTTGTCCTAATGCGTCGCTGCGCGCGGGGTGATCCGGGCTGGAGGAAATGAAGGTAGAGCATTCGGACATGCCATAGGCTTCGAACAACTCGGTGCCGGTGGCCTTTCGCCATTGTTCGTGCAGCGCGCGCGACAGTTTCTCACCCGCGCACAAGCCGTGGCGCAGGTCAGGCAGCTCCACCCGATCGCACCCTTGCACCATCTTGCGAAAGACCCCGGGGGCCGCTGCAAAGATCGTTGCGCCATGCTGGCGCAGCAGGGCAGGCAGGGCCGTGATTTCCGTGCCGGGCGCGGGGATCAGGGCAGTTGCGCCCATGGTCCATGGATCCATCAGACCGGTGCCCAGCGTATAGGTCCAGTTGAATGCTCCGGCGTGACACAGCCGGTCGGTCTCGCGAAGGCCATACCAGCCATCGACCATCATCTGCCGCGCCCAGATTGCTCGGTGGGCATGGGCCACGGCACGAGGCTTGCCCGAGGTTCCAGAGGTATAGACGACATAGGCCATACGTTCCGGATCGCCCATGTCAAATTCTGCCGGGGGCAGGTTTCGCATGGCTTTCAACGCGTCCAGCCCGATCTGTTTGGAATGCGAGGCGCAGGCGACGCCCGGATCACGCAGAATCACCGCCGGAGAAAGCTCGTCGATCATCTTGGCGGTTTCGGGTTCCGTCAGTTGTGACGATGTCGGCACCGGTACGATGCCCACGGCAATTGCCCCCAGATAGGCAATCGGGAAATCCACCGTGTTTCCCAGCCGCATCAGCGCGATATCACCGGGTTTCAACCCGGCCCGCAGCAACCCCATGCCTGTGCCCAGCACAGCCGCTTTCAGATCGCGATAGGTCCAGTCTTGCGCGCCGTTCGGGCGCAATATCGACAAAGCCACTTTATCCGGCGCGTGATCGGCGCGGCCCAGAACATGGGCCGCCAGATTGAATGGCGTGGGGCAGGGTGCGGGCGACCCCTGATCGAAGATTGACAACATGGCCTCTGGCTATCGCGCCGCCTGCCGCGTTGCAAGCATGGCTGGCCGGGCCTATAGAAGGGTCATGAGCACTCAAGATCCCAAATCTCTGATCCGAATTGCCCGCGATTCTGGCGACCATACCGAAGTCGAACCCTTGGACCTTGGCGCCCGTGTGCGAGAGCTGCGCAAAGCGCGGGAATGGACATTGGAACAGGCCGCCAGTCAGGCCGGATTGGCACGCTCGACCCTCAGCAAGATTGAAAACGGGCAGATGTCGCCGACTTACGACGCGCTCAAGAAGCTTGCGACCGGGCTGGAGATTTCTGTTCCGCAACTGTTTACGCCGCCCCAGCGCGATCAGGTGATCGGACGCATGGCGATCACCCGTGTGGGCGACGGCACGGCTCATGCCACCACCACCTATGAGCATGAGCTGCTGGCCGAAACCCTGACCAAGAAACAGATGCTGCCCTATCGTGCGCGGGTCCGCGCAAGATCAATGGATGAATTTGACGGCTGGGTGCGCCATGACGGCGAAGAATTCATGTATGTGCTGACCGGTGTCGTCAAGCTTTACACCGAGTTTTACGAGCCGGTTGAGATGCGCAGAGGGGACAGCGCGTATTACGACGGCAGCATGGGCCACAACGTGATTTCCGTCAGTGACGAAGACGCGACGATCCTTTGGGTTACATCACTTGCCTAAAGCGGTTCTGCTGAATTCCCGGTTCAGCCCTTCGGTGAACAGGAAATCTTCGACCTCTTCATGCGCCTCATTCATCGTAAGTTGGTGACGTTCGGCCAAATAGGCTTCAAACCCTTTTCGATCCTTCAACACGCGCATCATGTCCTTGTCACGTAGGTTCGGAAAACGCCGCTTTGCGCGTTCGCATGCCGCATTCCAGTCGTTTGTAAGATCGGTCCAGTTCATCATCAATGAGCTTCCCTTAGCAACGATTAGGACTGCTCTCCCCCACACCAGAGTACGGACAGGGTGCCGCCACGTAAGACATGACAAAATGTCGCAGCGCTGGACCGCGCTTTTTTCAAGGGGATTTGTGCCCGCTGCGAAGTTTCCGCAACGGGCCGACGGGCCTACATTTGGTGTGAGTGGTGGCGGGCCCGGTTGTTCTGTAATCCGCAGCGCCATATTATCCCGGCAGGCAGAGAGGCGGGGTCATCGCCAGCTCGACATTAAGCCTAAATGCCCAATTTATATGCATATTTTCCAGAAAAGTAAAATTGTTTGTGGGTGTTTCTTTCCGGATCGCTTGCATGTGACGATGCTGGACGCTGATTACGATGCTTCCAATGCGGCCAAACGATATCTTGTGTGGGATGGTAATGTGCTGAAATTTGCCGATTGGCGGAAATTTCCCGAGCGCTGTTTGTATGAAATTGCTGGCACTTTAAGCTTCCGTCTTTCGGAAACTTCAGTTGGAAAGACCAGCCGGATTCACATGTACAACGGCTGGTCTTGGGTTTGCGCCTTTTACTGGGCGTCGTACCACCAGACTTCGGGCAAGTATTGCGGACCGTCGCCATAGATGGGCAGAGTTTCCGGGTGCTTCAGCTCTTTGACATGCGCGATGCGCCCGATGTCAAAGCTCCAGATCGGGATGACATAGCGGCCTGCGGTCAGTACCCGGTCCAGCGCGCGGGTGGCCGCGGTAAAGTCATCGCGGGTTTTTGAGGCCAGCATGGCATCGATCATGGCATCAACTGCGGGCGAAGATACGCCCATCAGGTTACGAGTGCCGGGGGCATCGGCAGTTTCGCTGCCCCAATAAAGACGCTGTTCATTGCCAGGAGACAGGGAAAGCGCCCGGCGGAACGTCGTGACGTCAAAGTCCAGCTCAGACGTGCGCCCGACATATTGGGCATTGTCGACCTGTTCCGTCGTGACCCCGATGCCGAGACGTTCCAGCGCGCGGGAATAGATCTCGACCACGGTTGCCATCTCGCTGTCACCCTGTTGCAGCAGGAAAGTCATCTGAAAGGCATCACCATTTGCATTGCGCAGCACGCCTTCCTGAACGGTCCAGCCTGCCTCGGCCAATAGTCCCGCGGCCTTGCGGAGGTTTGCCCGGTTCCGGGCCGATCCGTCGCCTTTCGGCAGTTCATACCCTTCCAGCGTGCCGGGCAACAGGATGTCAGCATAAGGAAGCAACAGATCTTTTACCCGCCCCTGGGCCGGGCCGGGCTGCATGGCAAGGTCGGACCCCGAGAAATAAGACGCGATCCTTGGTTGCGCACCACCGGTTACCGTGTCGTTGATGAATTCGAAGTTGAACGCAAGCGTCAGCGCTTCGCGCACGCGCCAGTCGTCGAACGGAGCCTTCCTTGTGTTCATCACGAACCCGGTCATTCCCGAAGGTTTTCCATGCGGAATTTCGGTCTTGATGACATCGCCGCGCTGCACGGCGGGAAAGTTGTATTGCGTGTCCCATTTGTCGGCGTTGAATTCACGCACGGCTGAAAGCTCTCCGGCTTTGAACGCTTCGAACAAGACGCTGCCGTCGCCGTAGAATTCGATCCGCAGCTCATCAAGGTTCATGGTGCCGCGGCGAAACGGGATGTCGTTCCCCCAATAGTCCGGATTGCGTCGCAGATTCACAAAGCGTCCCGCTTCGTAGCTTTCAATCACGTAGGGGCCGGTTCCAATCGGCACATCATGCAGTTGTGCATCCGCGAAATTCTTGCCCTCCCATTGCGCTTTTTTCAGGATCGGGCGCATCCCGGCCAGCAGCGCAAGCTCTCGGTCGGGTTCATTGAACGTGATACGCACCGAACGCGGGCCGGTTTGTTCGATACTGTCGATCTTGCCCCATAGACCGCGATAGCGCAGATGCCCCTGCGTGCCCAACGTTTCGTAAGACCAGATAACATCATCGATCGTGACCGGACTACCGTTGGAAAACCGCGCCTCCTCCCGCAGGGTGAATTCGACCCAGGACCGGGCTGGATCGGTCTCAACTGATTCGGCTAACAGCCCATAAAGTGTGAAAGGTTCGTCCCATGACCGCCCCATCAGGCTTTCATGGGTCCAGAAAGGCAATTGCCAAGGCGAGGTGCCTTTTTGCAAAAACGGGTTCAGGCTGTTAAAGCCGCCAGTGTTTCCGAACACGGCGTTGCCGCCTTTGGGCGCATCCGGGTTGGCGTATGGGAGGGACACAAAATCCGGTGGTAGGGCCGGGTCCCCATACATAGCTATGCCATGAGACGATTCTGCATGGGCGACAGAGATCACGAAAATGGTGGCGATTCCTGCCACAAGTGATCGAAACGGACGGAGAAAATCCGGGCTCATTTTGGAAACAATCCTGCTCTGGCCTTATTTTGTTGGTATTCACCGTAGTGATGATTTTTCTTATTATCAAACTTTTAGCTTGGACCAAGGCGCAGAATTGCTTATAAAGGTTGCACTGCTCGATAGGTTTCTTGCCTGTATGAAACCTGCCTCAATAACTTAACGCCCGCTTCGTGCGGGCGTTTTTTTTGCCTGTGGAAGTCTCAGGCCGGTATTCCAATCCCACATGTTTCCCCGTTTTCTTTGCAGGTGCAGCATGGCATGGTGCGCCTGATCAACGCTTGAGGGAGAATGGACATGAGCCTGTCCGGCAAAACGGCAATCATCACGGGATCAAATTCGGGCATTGGCCTGGGCGTCGCACGCGAGCTGGCCAAGGCCGGTGCCGATGTGGTTCTGAATTCCTTTACCGATCGCGATGAAGATCACGCGCTTGCCGCGCAGATTGCGAAAGAGACCGGAACCAATGCGCGCTACATCAAGGCCGACATGTCCAAGGGCGAGGAATGCCGATCCTTGATCGAACAGGCGGGGTCTTGTGACATTCTGGTGAACAATGCCGGGATTCAGCATGTCTCACCGATTGACAAATTCCCGGTTGATAAATGGGATGCGATTATCGCAATCAACATGAACTCGGCCTTTCACACCACGGCGGCCGCGTTGCCGATGATGCGCAAGGCAGGTTGGGGACGTGTGGTGAACATCGCCTCGGCCCACGGTCTGACGGCATCCCCTTTCAAGGCGGCATATGTTGCGGCCAAGCACGGCGTGGTGGGAATGACCAAGACCGTAGCGCTGGAAACTGCGCAGGAACCGATCACCTGCAATGCCATCTGCCCGGGATATGTGCTGACGCCGCTGGTCGAGTCCCAGATTCCCGACACGATGAAAGAATACAACATGAGCCGTGAGGACGTTGTGAAGAACGTTCTTTTGGAACGGCAACCGTCCAAGGAATTCGCCACGGTCGAACAACTGGGTGGAACGACTATCTTCCTGTGTTCGGACGCGGCCGCTCAGATCACCGGAACCACAATTTCCGTCGATGGTGGCTGGACCGCGCTTTGAGGTTTTGCGGGGGAGCTGCCCCCACACCCCCAGAGTATTTTGGAAAAGATGAAGGGGTTGCGGCATGAAGCGGATCAATCTGGCTTTGCAGGGGGGTGGGGCGCATGGGGCGTTCACCTGGGGTGTGCTCGACCGGCTGCTGGACGAGGACGACATCGAGGTCGCTGCCATTACCGGAACTTCCGCAGGGGCGCTGAACGGTGCGGCCTACAAATCAGGTATGGTTCATTCCGGGCGCGAAGGCGCGCGGGCACGCCTGGACGGGTTGTGGAAGCGCATGGGCGCTATTGGCGACATGCGCTTTGCCAACTGGTTTCGCGGCCTTGAACCGGCGGCCATTGCGCATGCGATGGAATATTCGGTGCCGTTTTCGATTGGGGATGCCTGGTCGCGGATGGTGTCGCCCTATGCGTACGGGCCGTTCTACAGCAACCCTTTGAAGCCGGTGGTGGACAGGTTCAATTTTGACGAGGTGTGCGCAGATGAAGGCCCGCGACTGTTTGTGTGTGCCACCTGCGTACGCAGCGGCAAGATCCGCGTCTTTACCGGCGACGAAATCAGCACCGACGCCATCCTGGCCTCGGCCTGTTTGCCGACCCTGTTCAAGGCGGTTGAGATTTTCGACCCGAAGACAAACCGGACCGAAGCCTATTGGGACGGAGGGTATACCGGCAATCCGGCGCTCTATCCGCTGTTCAACGATGATTTGCCGGATGACGTGGTGATCGTGAACATCAATCCGCTGGAGCGTGACGAAGTTCCGATCACGCCGCAGCAAATCCAGAACCGGATCAACGAGATCAGCTTCAACTCATCCCTGTTTCGCGAGTTGCGGGCGATCAGCTTCGTCCAACGGTTGTTGAAAGAAGGCAAGCTGACAGCCGGAGAGATGAGCCGCGTTCTGGTTCACATGATTGCAGATAACGACTTGATGAACAGCCTGTCTGTTGCCACCAAAACCGTGCCCAATCCGGTCATTCTGCACAAGCTGAAACAGGCCGGACGGAACGCCGCAGACGGTTTTCTTGCCAACCACAAGAAGGATTTGGGCCAGACCAGCACAATTGATCTGCCTGCGATGTTCAGCTGATCACTCGGGCGGCTGTGTCGGATCTTTTCCATTCGGATAGACAAGTCCCGCCGAAATCACCAGTTTGGCTGCGTCTTCGATGCTCATGTCCAGCAGGATCACGTCTTCTGCGGGGAAGAACAACAGAAACCCCGATGTCGGGTTGGGTGTCGTGGGTACGAATACGCTCAGCAGTTCGCCACCGGTTTCGGCGCGTTGGCTGACCTCCCCCTTGGCGCTGGTCGAGACAAAGCCGATGGCCCAGATCCCGCGACGCGGGTACTGGATCAGGCAGGCTTTTTCGAAAGAACGCTCGGTCTGGGCAAACACCGTTTCCGAAATTTGCTTGATCCCGGAATAGACAGAGCGCACGACGGGCATCCGGTCAACAACGCTTTCGGCGAAGTGGATCAGGGAACGGCCCAAAATGCCCTTAGCGATCCAGCCGACCAGAACGGTGAAGATCAGGAAGATCACCACGCCCACGCCGCGCAGGTTGATGCCCACGTATTGTTCGGGCTGGAACTGTTGGGGCACCAGCGGCAGAACCGCACTGTCTATCCAGCCGACCACGGACCAGATCAGCCAGACCGTCAACCAGACAGGCGCAATGACCACGATGCCCGTCAGAAAGGACGCGCGCAGCCGTGAAAGCATGCCCGGGCGGCGGTGAGGCTCTTCGTCGAAGGGTGTATTCATTGCGGTTCCGAATGGTTTCCGGATTTAGGTAGTCAATCCACGGCCTTGGTACAATAGGTTAACGTCACCTCTGTTTGACGAGCGCTTGCGCGATCTTGGACGCCAAACGCGCATTGTTTCGAACAAGGGCGATGTTGGCGACCAATGACCGGCCTTCGGTCTTTTCAAAGATACGTTGCAGCAGATAGGGGGTCACGGCTTTGCCGGTGATGCGATGGGCATCTGCATCTGACTGGGCTTCGGCGATGATGGGGGCCAATTCCTCGGCCGGGATTTGATCGGCGGCTGGAATCGGGTTCGCCACCAACTGCCCGCCGGGCAGACCCAGCGCGCGGCGGGTCGTGTGGGCTTTGGCGATGGCATCGGCACTGTCCATGCGCAGGGGCGCGTTAAAGGGCGACTTTGCCGACCAGAACGCAGGAAACTCGTCCTGGCCATGTGAGATCACAGGCACGCCCAGCGTTTCCAGAACCTCAAGCGTTTTGGCGAGGTCCAGGATGGCTTTCGCCCCGGCTGCGACGACGGTCACGGGCGTATGGCCAAGCTCGTGCAGATCGGCAGAGATGTCGAAGGTGGTCTCGGCCCCCTGATGCACGCCGCCGATACCGCCGGTGGCAAAAACCTCGATCCCGGCATAGTGCGCGGCGATCATCGTGGCGGCAACGGTGGTGGCCCCGGTGCCACCGGTCGAGATGCACGCCGCCATGTCCGCGCGCGAGATCTTGGCAACGCCTTGGGCCTGACCCAGCCATTGCAGCTGATCCTGCTCCAGCCCGACATGCAATTTGCCTTCGATCACGGCCATGGTTGCAGGAACCGCACCCGCATCGCGGATGTCCTGTTCGACCTGAGCCGCGACTTCGATGTTCTGCGGATAGGGCATCCCATGGGTGATGATGGTGCTTTCCAGCGCAACGATGGGCAGGCCCGCGTCCTTGGCGGCGCGAACCTCGGCAGAGTATTTGATGTCGATCACAGTGGGGTTTCTCCGGAAACGTAGGTTGCAGCGGCGTGCAGGGCGCGGGTCAGGGCCTCGTCACTGGATGCACCGCCGGATTCTGAGGCGATATGGGCCGCCATGAAAGTATCCCCGGCACCGGTCACGCGGGTGACCAGAACGGCAGGGGGTGTTTGCGTCAGGATTTCTGTCGAGCTGCCGATGGTTGCCGAATTGCCGCCATCGGTGACCAGCACCCGCAGCGCGCCGCGATCCAGAAGGCCTTTGGCCGCGGATTCGGAATCGGTGAATTCACGCTGGCACAGGATACCGGCCTCTTCGAGGTTTACATAGAGCGTGGCGCGAGCATGTTTCAGGAACGGCAGCAGACGTTCAGCCTTGCCCGGCGATGCCGGGGCCACGCGCAGATCCGCACGCGCAAAAGCAGGGCTTTGGGCAATTTCTTCCAGCAGGTCCAGTGTCAGATTGCCATCCAGTGCGATCGGGCCCTCAAATGGGGCGTTCTCATAACCCAGAGGTCCGTGCATCAAAGGGTGCAGTATCTTTGCGCCCGCGGCCTCCAGCGAATGCGCGTCGGCAATCGCCGCGATCAACCCGTTCGCACCTTCGACGGCCATATAGCGGTCGGTCGGCAAATCCTGCGACCGATAGATGTGATCCGTCACCATGCCGAGGCGCGAACAGGCATGGACAAGCTCGTCGCCTTCCGGATCGCGGCCAATGGCGGTCAGCAGGGTGGGTGTCATGCCGAAACGAACCAGTGTCATGGCAATGTTCATCGCAACGCCACCGGGCAGGCGGGTGATCCGGCCCGGCACGTCCGAGCCCTGTCGCATGGCGCTGGCCGATCGGCCGATCACGTCCCACAGGACCGAGCCGATGCACAGGATATTGGTGTTCTGAGTCATACGGGACGTCATGCCGCAGCGGTGTTGCCCGTGCAAGCCGGAACGTCATCGCAACAAGAGATTCCCGACCGGCCTGTGCCGATATGGCCTTGCGATCCGTGGCCTTCGCGGGAACAATCAAAAGCAATGATTGGTGATTTGATTTTCCTGTTGGAGCGTTTCGTATGAATGGCCCCGTCTTCCGTGCCATCCTCCGAGCCCTCAATACCTGCGCCCTGAGTTTTTTCGTTCTTCTGACCTTGCATCCGGGATCCGTAACGGCGCAAACGGCCCCGCCGACGGTCATTGATTTCTGGGTCAAGGATGACACTCTGTTTCTCGAGGTGAAACTGAACGCCGAGGCCATGCTGGTCGGTGCCGATCCGACACAACCCGACGCTTATTCCGGCAATTCACAGTACCGATCTCTGCGACGATTGGTGTCGTCGGAACTGGAACCGCAGATCAGAGACTTTGTTCAGGTCTGGAAGCAAAGCCTTGTGGTCGAAGCGCCTGATCGCCTGGACCTGTCTTATGAAGGTGTGCGTATACCGGTGGTGGGCGACACGGAAAAAGTGCGTGTTTCCAAGTTGTTGTTGACTGCACGTTTGCCGGATCACGCATCGAATCTGCGCCTGACCTGGCCGCAGTACAGCGGGTCAGTCGTTCTTCGTCAGCAAAACGTGATGGCCCCGTATACAGGGTTTCTGACTGCCGGAGAAATCAGCCCACTGATCCCGTTGCAGGGCGGGGCATCGCTGACAACAGAGCAGACACTTCAGACGTATTTCGCAAAGGGGATCAGCCGATTTGTTCAAAGCCTCCTTAAGCCATCCATCCTTGTTCTGACACTCGTGATGCTGACGCTGAGCCTGCGGCCTGTGATGTCTCAGGTGGCGTTTTTGGCAGCAGGGGTTTTTGTCGGGCTCGGGTTGGGCATGTACGGCGTGCTGGACGTACCAGAAAACATGCAGGATCAGGCCTTGGTGGCTGCGATCATCATTCTGGCGCTATGGAACCTGGTGGCCCGGCACTTGCAGGTCTGGCGCCTGTTGGCCGTGCTTGCCGCAGGCTGTGTTTACGGATTGGCACTGGCTTCGGATTTGACAAAGATCGGGGTGCCGCCCGATCATCTGGCTCCGGCTGTTTTGGGGTTTGGTGTCGGGAATCTAGTACCTGTCGTCTTTGTGGCTGTTCTGGCCTTTGCCTGCGCGCTTTTGCTTGCAGGCGGGTCACACAGAAAACGAGGCCGGATTTCGGTTCTGACCTCGATGCTGATCGCCGGGATCGGCGTGTATTGGATGGCTGAACCCTGGTTGCTGGCTTAAGATATTGCCGCCAGCAGCTTGTTCAGCGCACCCAGCGGGTCGTCATCGCCCCAGATCTCGTCCCCGATGCCGAAGAAATCGGTGCAGGGGGCCAGATCGCCGATCAATTCGGGCGTCAGGCCGCCTTCGGCCACGACCGGGACTTCGATCATCTCGGACCACCATTGGAACAGATCTTTTTCGGCGCGGGTTCCGTCGCCCAACGTGGCGGTGCCAACGGGGCCGAAGGCCACATAATCTGCGCCGTGTTCGCCTGCCGTCATGCCGTCATGGCTGGACGCGCCGCAGAAGCTTCCGACGATCGCATCCGGACCCAGCTCCTTGCGCGCGGCACGGACCGAACGTGCGCCGTCATCCATGTGCACCCCGTCCAGCCCCAGACGTTGCGCCAGCAGCACGTGGTTTGAAATTACGATGGCCACGTCGCGGGCGTGGGCCACTTCGCGGCAGGCATCAGCGGCACGGGCGATGGTGTCTTCGTCGTTGCCAGCCAGCGCCAGGCGGATGCAGGCGATCTCGGCCCCGTCCAGAACCGATGCCAGTTTGGCCGGAAACGTGCTCAGCTCGATGGTCGGAGGCGTTATCAGGTAAATCTGCGGCTGCTCGGGGGTGTCCATGGGCGCGTCCTTCGGCTTTTGGTCTTTGGCGCGGTTTAACGGATTGCGGCGGGGAAGCAAACTTTTATGGCCGAGACCACGCAATTTCCAGCCCCAGCGCCTTGCCCTGCAAGAGCCTGCCGATTACAGCAGGCCAAGTTTTTACAAGGTGAACCATGCCCAGCGACAAATCCCAGCCTTCCTTCGTGCTTGTTCGCCCGCAGATGGGTGAGAATATCGGTGCCGCGGCCCGGGCGATGTGGAACTTTGGACTGGACCGGATGCGCATCGTGGCGCCCCGCGACGGCTGGCCAAACCCCAAGGCGGTGGCCATGTCCAGCGGTGCCGGCCGGTTGCTGGACGAAGCGCAGCTGTTTGACGATCTGGCCGGATCGCTGGCCGACAGCACTTTTGTCTTCGCCACCACTGCACGGCAACGCGGCCTGACGAAACCCGTCTACAGCCCCGAGCGCGCCATGCAGATCGCCGCCGAAAAGGCCGCAGCGGGCGAAAAGGTTGCAGTTCTGTTCGGCCCCGAACGCGCGGGGTTGGAGAACGAAGACATCGCCAAGGCAAATGCAATCATCTCGGTGCCCGTGAACCCGGAATACGCGTCGCTGAACCTGGGCCAATGCGTCTTGCTGACCGCTTATGAGTGGATGCGCCAGACCGGCGACGTGGTGCATGAATCCACCGATCTGGGCAAGGGGGACTGGGCCACGGGGATTGAAGTTGAGAAACTGGTGGAACACTATGAGGACCGGCTAGAAGAGGCCGGGTTCTTCTATCCCCCTGAAAAGGCCGAGGGCATGAAAACCAACCTGCGCAACCTGTGGTCGCGGATGCGGATGACGCGGGCCGACGTGCAGATGCTGCATGGGATCATGCGGCAGATGGTCCGCTGGAAAGACAAAGGCTGAGGCTGGACCTATCTTCCACCAAGCCCTAGCTTGCGACGAAATCAGGACATGAGGACAGCATGAGCGGTAAGCGCAGCATCTTCGAAGAGGTCTCGGACACCGAAAAACAACAGGCCGTTCAACCCGGTATGATCGACCGGGGGCGTGGCGGTGCGCGTAAGGCAATCCGTGCCTGGCTGATGATCCTGTTCGCTTTGGTCGTGGTGATGATCGCTGTCGGCGGTCTGACGCGGCTGACTGACAGCGGGCTGTCGATCACTGAATGGCGTCCGATTACAGGGGCGATCCCGCCGATGTCCGAGGCCGACTGGCAGGCCGAGTTCGACAAGTACAAGCAGATTGACCAGTGGCGCATTCAGAACCAGTGGATGCAGCTGAGCGACTTCAAAACCATCTATTGGTGGGAATGGGGGCATCGCCAACTGGGCCGCGTGATCGGGCTGGTCTGGGCCACCGGTTTCCTGGGCTTCCTCGTGACCCGCAAGATACCCACGGGTTGGACCGGCAAGCTGCTGATCCCCGGCCTTCTGGGCGGTGTGCAGGGGGCTGTCGGCTGGTGGATGGTCGCCTCGGGTGTGACGCAGGGCGAGGGGATGACCGCCGTCGCCAGCTATCGCCTGGCCACCCATCTGGGACTGGCATTCGTCATTCTCGGGTTCCTCGCCTGGTATATATTCGAGCTTGGCAGGGAAGAACGTGACCTGATGCAGGCGCGTCGCATGAAGGAAGCGAAACTGTTCTCGTTGTCCACCGGCCTGATGCATTTCGCCTTTTTGCAAATACTTATTGGCGCGCTTGTCGCCGGGATCGACGCTGGTCGGTCTTATACCGACTGGCCGCTGATCGGCGGGCAGCTGCTGCCGCCAGATGCCAACGCGTTGGAGCCGATGTGGCGCAATTTCTTCGAAAGCCCGGGGCTTGTGCAGTTCATCCACCGCTGCGCAGGCTACCTGTTGTTCATCTTTGCGCTTGTCGTCTGGCGCCGCGGCGGCGCCAGCGCGCATCCTCAGACGCGCTTCGCCTTCAACGCGGCTTTCGCGGCCCTGTCGGTGCAGGTAGTCGTCGGCATTGTGACTGTCGTCTACGGAGCGCCGTGGCAGATCGCCATCTTCCACCAGTTCATGGCTGTTGTCGTCTGGACCCTGATCCTGCGCGCGCGGTTCCTGACTGCATATCCAATCGCAACATCTGTGCGCGGAGTAAATTGACATGACCGCTTTCGACGAACTGATGGCTTTTCAGCGTGAAACCTCGGCATTGGGCCAGATTGCCGGACGATTGGGGTGGGATCAGGAAACCGTCATGCCGCGCGGGGCCGCGCCTCAACGCGCCGAGGAAATGGCGGCGATCGAGGCCGTCCTGCACGCGCGCCGATCGGATCCGCGCGTGGCAGAGTGGCTGGATCAGGCCGCGCCACAGGATGAAGTCGGAAAGGCGCAGCTTCGGGAAATCCGGCGCGCCTATCATCGGGCGGTCAAGGTGCCCGCTGATCTGGCCACGGCGATTGCCCGGACCACGTCCTCCGCACAGGGAACATGGGCACAGGCGCGCGCGGACGAAGATGTCTCGGCCTTCCTTCCTGTGCTGGAAGAGGTCGTATCGCTGAAGCGTCAGGAAGGCGAGGCGCTGGCACAGGGCGGAGACGTCTATGACGCCATGGTCGAGGATTATGAACCCTATACGACCGGCGCTCAGATCGCGGCCATTTTTGATGAAATGCGCCCACGTCTTGTGGCCTTGCGTGCGGCCGTTCTGGAACGCCCGGAACCTGCCGCGCTGACCGGAAGCTTTGACGAGCTGACCCAGATGCGGCTTACGCAAAAACTGGCGGTCGCCTTCGGCTATGACCTCAACAACGGCCGAGTCGACAAGGCGGTTCACCCGTTCAGCTCGGGTTCGGGCCTGGATGTGCGCATCACCACGCGAACCAGCGAAACGGACCCGTTCAACTGCTTTTTTTCCACCATTCACGAGGTCGGCCACGCGGCTTACGAACAGGGGATCGACCGCGACTACCTGCTGACGCCGCTGGGGCGCGGCGTGTCCATGGGTGTGCATGAAAGCCAAAGCCGGATCTATGAAAACCAGCTTGGCCGTTCGCGTGCGTTTACGGGATGGTTGTTCGATCAGATGAAAGACGCATTCGGCGATTTCGGAATTGCCGATGCAGATGCTTTCTACGCTACCGTCAACCGGGTTCATAACGGTTATATCCGGACCGAAGCCGATGAAGTGCAATACAATCTGCACATCATGCTTCGCTTCGATCTTGAGCGCGCTCTGATGGCCGGGGGCTTGCAGGTCAGCGAGCTGGAAGCGGCGTGGAATGACCGGTTCAAGGCCGATTTCGGTTATGCGGTCGACAAACCGTCGAACGGCTGTTTGCAGGATGTGCATTGGTCGGTTGGACTGTTCGGTTATTTCCCGACCTATTCGCTGGGCAATGTCTATGCAGGATGTCTGTATCAGGCCCTGCGAGCAGCGGCGCCGGGGCTGGATGCCCAACTGGCAGAAGGTGACACATCAGGCGCAACCGCTTGGCTGCGCGAACACGTCCAGCAGCACGGCGGGCTTTATGCCCCGCGCGAGATTATCCGACGGGCGAGTGGAGTAGAGCCGGGACCCGAACCTTTGCTGGACTATCTGGAACAGAAGTTCAGCGCGATATATGGGCTGTGAAAGCACGGAGCGGCAACCGAACAGTAAGGCTCATTGCTCTTTGCATTGCGGCAATGGCTTTGGTACTAGCGCTCAAACCAGCGCGACATGCGGATAGTTTTTCACATCTGTACAAACCACAGAAATGTGGCGGCGTGGGTGCCCCATGTATGGTTTCAGGGCGGCAATACAGCGTATTGATTCCGAAGGGCGAAGGACCATTTCCGGCCGTGATCTTTCTTCATGGATCGCAGGGAACGGGGCGGCGGGTGATTCAGAGTGCATTTCTTGTCAAGCCGATACTGGAGCGCGGGTATGCCATCGTCGCTCCGACCGCGCTGGAAATTGAATACCAAAACGGCCCGGGCACAGGGTGGGTTTGGAATGACGCATATTATGGCCGGGATGAATTTTGAGTTCATTGCCAATATGCTTGAGGACGTGTTAGCTCGATTCCCCGTTGATCCGGCGCAGATCGTAACCACTGGCCATTCCCGAGGCGGATCGTTCGCTTGGTATCTTGCCTGTGCAGATATTGACCCACGTTTAATAGCCTTCGCCCCTATTGGTGGAACACCGGTGCGTGGCCAGCCCGGGGATTGTGCTTCAGCGGACTTCGATTTCGATATGTTCTATAGCCATGGTTATGACGACACGGTTATTCCATTCGCCGGTTCCGGATCTTCGTGGTCTGATCGGGGATATATGGGTGCAGTTGAGGCTACGTATAGGCTCGCATCTTCTGCAGGCTGCCAAAAGGATGAAGTTGTTGAGATAGATAGCCATGATCAGCGCATTCTAAGCGGTTGTAAAACCGGTTCGACCATTTCGGTGATCGGTTATGAGGCCGGGCATGGCGTTCCAAGTGGCTGGAGCGATCTGATGCTTGACTGGTTTGAGACGGTGAATGCCTTGGAATAGGGGCTTCCAACACAAAACTGGACTGGTGAAGACGGAGAGATGGTCGCGGGACATGCCGCGCAATTTGTCTTCGGCTTCACGCGGAACCCTTTATTGGGCGACGCCAACTCTCGTTTTGCGCAAACTTTTTCCCTGACAAACACGAACAGGTTATCCTAAACGACCTGAACCAGTTCGATTCGGGCCGCGACGGCTGCAAAGAACAAAACGCTGCCGACCAACACAAATACGTGCCAGATCGTATTGTGGAACGGCAGCCAGTCCAGCAGGTAGAAGGCGACCCCGGCCGTGTACACGAGCCCTCCGGCAATCATCAGCGTGACGATTGTGGGGGACAGGTCTGCCAACATGGATTGCCCGGCCCAGACCACCGCCCAACCCATCAATAGGTATAACGCAAGCCCGAACCAGCGGAACCGGTTTGGGTCTAACATCTTGAGAACTGACCCAAGCGTTGCCGAGGACCACAACCCGAGCAACAGCCCGGGGGACTGAGCACCGGACAACAGTAAAAACGGCGTATACGTCCCTGCGATCTTGACGTAGATGCCGGAATGATCGAGCCGTTGCAGAAACCCGCGCCATTCCTTGCTTTCGATCATGTTGTACAACGCAGAAAACGTCAGCATGAGTATCAACGTCACCCCGTAAATCGAGGCACCCAGTACCGCAGATTGATCATACCGGTAGTTGATGGTCATCGTGATCAGCAGGGGAACCGCAATCAACGCACTCGAGACACCGAGCACATGGACCACCCCGTCGCTGATACGTTCTGTGCGGCTGTAAGCTGGTCGGATATGTGCAAATGACCACATATTAAAAAGCTAGGCGTCAGAATGGCTTCGGGCAAGCGGATCATCCCGAGAGCTATCGATATCGTGATCTAGAATGACAAAACGCCCGCAGAGCGAGCGTTTTGTTTCATATCCGTAATTAAGCGTGAGTATTATTCTTCGGTTTCCTCATCACCCTGATCGGCGATCCGGGCGACGCTGACGACCTCTTCGCCCTTGCCGGTGTTGAACACCTTGACCCCGCCGGCGCTGCGCGAGCGGAAAGAGATGCCGTCGACCGGAACCCGGATCGACTGCCCCTTGGAGGTGGCCAGCATGATCTGATCGTCGATTTCGACCGGGAACGAGGCCACCAGCGGGCCGCCCCGCATCGCCTTGTCCATCGCCATCACGCCCATGCCACCACGGCCGCGCACCGGATAGTCATGCGACGAGCTGAGCTTGCCGGACCCCTTGGCCGTGATGGTCAGGATCAGGTTCTCGGCCGCCGACATCTCGGCATAGCGTTCCTGCGGCAGGATGCTGTCGGCATTGCCGCCATCCTCGTCGGCGTCGGTGTCGTCGGTCACGCCGGCCATCAGGCGGCGCATTTTCAGATAGGCGGCGCGCTCGTCCGGGGTGGCCTCGAAATGACGGATCACCGACATCGAGACCACGCGGTCGCCCGCGTTCAGTCGGATGCCCCGCACGCCGGTCGATTTGCGCCCCTTGAACACCCGCACGTCTGTTGTGGAGAAACGGATCGCCCGGCCGGAATTGGTGACCAGCATCACATCGTCATCGTCCGAGCAGATGCGCGCGTTGACCAGTTCCACGCCCTCGGGCAGGTCCATCGCGATCTTGCCGTTGCGCTTGACGTTAGTGAAGTCGCTCAGCGCGTTGCGACGCACGTCTCCGGCGCTGGTGGCGAAGACGATCTGAAGGTTTTCCCATTCTTCATCCGGCACATCGACCGGCATGATCGCCGCAATGGAAACGCCAGTGGGAATCGGCAGGATGTTGACGATCGCCTTACCCTTGCCGGTGCGCCCCGACTGGGGCAGGCGCCAGGTCTTGAGCTTGTAGACCATCCCGTCGGTGGTGAAGAACAGAAGCTGGGTGTGCGTATTGGCCACGAAGAGGGTGGTGACCACGTCCTCTTCCTTGGTCTGCATGCCCGACAGCCCCTTGCCACCCCGCTTTTGCGCGCGGAAATCGGCCAGCGGCGTGCGCTTGATATAGCCGCCCGAAGTCACGGTCACGACCATGTCTTCGCGCTCGATCAGGTCCTCGTCTTCCATGTCGCCCGACCAGTCGACGATCTCGGTGCGGCGCGGTACCGCGAATTGTTCGCGGACGCTGCGCAGTTCATCAGCGATGATGCCCATTATGCGTTCGCGCGAGGACAGGATATCCAGGTATTCCTTGATCTTTGCGGCCAGGTCTTCCAGCTCGTCCGTGACCTCTTTGACGCCCAGTTGCGTCAGGCGTTGCAGGCGCAGGTCAAGGATGGCGCGGGCCTGAACCTCGGTCAGGTTATAGGTCCCGTCGTCGTTCATCTTGGACAGCGGATCGTCGATCAGGCGCAGATAGTCCGCGATGTCGGCGGCCGGCCAGCGCCGGGTCATCAGCTTTTCGCGTGCCTCGGCCGCGTCGGCCGAAGACCGGATCGTGGCCACGACCTCGTCAACGTTCGATACCGCCACGGCCAGACCGCACAGGATATGGCTGCGTTCCCGCGCCTTGCGCAGGTCAAAGGCGGTGCGGCGGGCAACGACATCTTCGCGGAAATCGATGAAGCTGGTCAGGAAACGGCGCAGGGTCAGCTGCTCGGGGCGGCCGCCGTTCAGCGCCAGCATGTTGCAGCCGAACGAGGTTTGCATAGGCGTGAACCGGTACAGCTGGTTCAGCACCACCTCGGGCGTTGCGTCGCGTTTCAGCTCGACCACCACCCGTACGCCGTTGCGGTCGGATTCGTCCTGAACATGGCTGACGCCTTCGATGCGCTTTTCGCGCACGGCTTCGGCGATCTTCTCGATCATCGAAGCCTTGTTCACCTGATAGGGGATTTCATCCACGATGATGGCATAGCGATCCTTGCGCAGCTCTTCAACGCGGGTCTTGGCGCGGATGATTACGCTGCCGCGGCCTTCCAGATAGGCCTTGCGCGCGCCGGATCGGCCCAGCATCACGCCGCCGGTCGGGAAATCGGGGCCGGGAACGTATTCGATCAGTTGCTCGGACGTCAGGTCCGGGTCGTCGATCAGGGCCAGCGTCGCGTTAACCACTTCGCCCAGGTTGTGCGGCGGGATGTTGGTGGCCATGCCCACGGCGATACCGCCGGCGCCGTTGACCAGCATGTTGGGGAAACGGGCGGGAAGGACAGTCGGTTCCTTGTCCTTGCCGTCGTAGTTGTCCTGGAAATCGACCGTCTCTTTCTCGATATCCGCCAGCAGGGCTGCGGCGGGCTTGTCCATCCGCACTTCGGTGTAACGCATGGCCGCCGGATTGTCGCCGTCCATCGAGCCGAAGTTGCCTTGACCATCCAGCAGCGGCAGCGACATCGAGAAATCCTGCGCCATCCGCACCAGCGCATCATAGATCGCGCTGTCACCGTGGGGGTGATACTTACCCATCACGTCACCCACCGGACGGGCCGATTTGCGATAGGCCTTGTCATGGGTATTTCCGGTCTCGTGCATCGCATAGAGGATGCGCCGATGCACCGGTTTCAAACCGTCGCGCAGATCGGGGATCGCGCGGCTGACGATGACCGACATCGCATAGTCCAGATAGGACGTGCGCATCTCGGATTCGATCGAGACCGTCGGGCCGTCATAGACAGGGCGCTCGGGCGGGGTTTCATCCATGTTTTCGGGGATTTCTGGCGTATCGCTCACGTAAACTGCCCGTATTTTGTGCTGGGTCTATATCTTGTGGATGCACCTTATCAGACCCGGCACATAAGGTGCAAGCAAGCAGCGCTCCCCAAGGTTCGAATCCTCGGTAACACCCAAGTAACATATTGTTATCTAAGTATTAGGGGGTTTTCGTGCTAGCCTGAGAATACCGTGCAACAAACCGGAGGTCTGCATGAAGACAAGTGAAACCGAATTGATGCTCAAGGGCTATGGCCTGACAACGGCCGAATTTTTCTATCACATGCCCGATTACGTCCACGTCCTGAATACCTTCATCTGGCAGGAATATGACCTTGCGCCGGATCATCCGAAACTCTTCGAATTCATCGAGTTTTGGCAACGAGAAATAGAAGGGCCGCTGCATTCCGTGAAATTCACGCACCGCAAGATGATCGCACCGGGCGAGTGGCGCAACATGGTTGGTGAGTTTCGCGTGAACTGAGTGATCGGCCAGGTCCGCGTGTGCGTCGGAATTCCTGTTCTCATTTGAGGCAAGTCGCGTATGGTGACTGCCAATCTAATGGCGTCACAGGAAAAAACAATGATCAGAGCCGTTCTCTTTGTTGCAGCGCTTTGCATGAGCAGCCCCGTTTTTGCCGAGGGTGTTCTGGACAAGATCAAGAAAGGTGCCGAGAGCGTCGGGAAGACGATCGACAAAGGTGCCGAAGCGGTTGACGATACGATCACGTCCACTTCGGAGCTGCTGTCCAACGAGGCAACACCTGAAGAAACGCGCGCAAAGCTTGACGCGATGGCAGGTGAGATTTTGGATCAGCTTCTGGCGGAAAACCCCGATGCGCGGCCACTTTATGACGTCAGTGCCGGGTATGCGGTGTTCGACTCCCGTAAGGTTACGGTATTCCCTGTGTCGGCGGGCTATGGCCGGGGCGTGGCGGTGTCGAAAGACACCGGGCAACACACATATATGAACATGGGAACGGGCGGCGTTGGCGGCGCCATCGGCATCGGTGGTTTCGAGACCAAATTCGTAATCCTGTTCGAAACCCCCGCTGATCTGGATAAGTTTATAAACCAGGGCTATGACGCGACCGCAGAAACGGGGGCCATGTATGGCGAGGATAAAACGGGCGAAACCCTGCGTTTCACTGATGGACGCTCGTTTTTTGTTCTCAACAAAAAGGGCTGGCGCGTATCGGCCGGCGCGTCCGGCACCAAGTTCTGGAAATCGCCCGAGCTGAATTGATCAGCCAGAACAGCTGGCCCCGCCCAAAACGCAGAATTTGGCGCAATGAGGGTGGTTCAGATGCACGTCCGCCTCGGCCTGGGCCAGGGTATGGCCCATCTCGAACTCGGGCTCATAGGGCAGCAGGGTGCAGGCCAGGACAGCAGGTTTTTCGGCCCCTTTGCGC
This sequence comes from Ruegeria sp. HKCCE3926, assembly GCF_017872515.1. Taxonomy (NCBI): domain Bacteria; kingdom Pseudomonadati; phylum Pseudomonadota; class Alphaproteobacteria; order Rhodobacterales; family Roseobacteraceae; genus Ruegeria; species Ruegeria sp. HKCCE3926. The sequence goes on from NZ_JAEDOU010000001.1 coordinate 855,820, forward strand.
TTGACCACCATACGGGCGCTGGCGCACATGACGTCGTTGGGGGATTTGTCAAGAATTCCCCAGCATGCGGTGGTGATTTCTGGAACCTCGACAGTTTCGTCCATTTCGGGAAACAGAACGGTCTGAGCCGGGTTCTGCGGGTCAATGTCAAATCCGTGCCTGGCAAAGAACCTGGCATAGCCCGCACGGCTTTCCGCGTCTGACTCCCCCCAGACCGTACGCCCGGCGATGGCCATGTTGAAACCGTGGTCGCGCAACCATTCCATACCGGCCAGGGTTTTGTCGAAACTGCCGTCACCGCGTTCTTCGTCGTGCAGGGCCGGGCGGAAGTGATCGACCGAAACGCGCAGAGTCAACATGTGGTTGAATTCCTTTTGCAATCCCAGCAACCCGTCGCGCATTTTGCGGCGCATCATCGGCGCCATTGCGTTGGTCAGAATCAGAACCTTGTACCCTCGTTCCAGCGCGGCGCGTGTCATGTCGATCATGTCCGGGTTCATGAAAGGCTCACCGCCTGTGAACCCGATCTCGTGCACGGGCCAGTTGCGAGCTTCGATCTGATCAAGGTAGTTCCGGACCTCGTCAGCGGTGATGTAAACCAAAGCGTCATTGGTCGGGCTGCTGGCGATATAGCAGTTCACGCATTCGATATTGCACAAAGTGCCCGTATTGAACCAAAGGGTCTCGGGTCGTGTCAGGGAAACCTTTGCGCGGGTCTGGCCGTCAGCTGTCACCGATTTGTTTTGAAACTTGCCGGTATTGGCGAGCTGTGGGGCGTTGTCTTTCATTCCCGCATCCGGTTCTTAAAGGTCATCAATCCGATCTAGCCCTTTGTCGCGGATTTGGTAAGGGTGACGCAGCGGTTCTGACAGAGTTTTGAACAGAGTGATTTATTGCCGTATGGTTGCGCTAACATTGGACATGCCGGAAGGGGCGGGGTAAGGACAATTCATGGTTTCACGCGTCATACCTGTTGATCCCTTTGATCTGATCATTTTCGGCGGCACCGGCGATCTGGCGCAGCGCAAGATTCTGCCCGCGCTTTACCGTCGGTTTTGCGCCGGGCAATGGCATGAGGATGCCAGGATTATCGCAGCAGCGCGTGCGGGCCATTCCGCAGAAGATTTCCGGCAGATGGTCGCAGAATCGCTGCACCGGCATGCTGCGGTCCGCGCTTCGGAGTCCCAGAGAGTGTCCCGTTTTCTACAGCGGGTCGATTATGTCCCGTTGGATGCAGTATCAGCCGAAGGATGGGACCTGCTGGGTGAAAAACTGTCGCCTAACCGCGTGCGTGCGTTCTATTTCTCGGTCGGCCCCAGCCTGTTCGGCCCTTTGGCCGAGCGGGTCCGGGCCTATGATCTGGCGACCGAAGATACGCGCATCGTGGTGGAAAAACCGTTCGGGCATGATCTGGGCAGCGCGCGAGAGCTGAATGCCACACTGGCTGCGCATTTTGATGAAAGCCAGATCTACCGAATCGATCATTACCTGGGCAAGGAAACCGTCCAGAACCTGATGGCCGTACGGTTTGGCAATATGCTGTTCGAACCGCTGTGGAACAGCCAGTATGTCGACCATATCCAGATCACCGTTGCCGAAACCGTCGGTATCGATGGGCGCGAAGAATACTATGAACGCGCCGGCGCGATGCGGGACATGGTGCAAAATCACCTGATGCAGCTGCTGTGCCTGATTGCGATGGAACCCCCGGCAAAGTTCGATCCGGACGCGGTGCGAGATGAAAAGCTCAAGGTGATCCGGGCGCTTGATCCGGTGGAGCCGCATCACATCGTGCGCGGCCAGTTTTCGGCAGGGCCGGACGGGGCGGGATACCGCGAATGTGTCGGCAACCCACGCTCGACCACTGAAAGCTATGTGGCGCTGAAGGCGCATGTCAGCAATTGGCGATGGGCAGGCACGCCGTTTTATCTGCGTACGGGCAAACGGCTGGTGGCGCGTTCGTCGATTATCAATGTGATGTTCAAGGACGCGCCGCATTCGATTTTCGGGGAAGAGGCCGGGCGTCACGCCAATGCGCTATCGATCCGGTTGCAACCCAACGAGGGGATCACGCTGAAAGTGACGATCAAGGAACCGGGGCCAGGCGGGATGCGGCTGATCGACGTGCCATTGGACATGAGTTTCGCCGAAGCGCTGGGGCCCGAGAATCAAGACCCGCCAGATGCTTACGAGCGCCTCGTCATGGACGTGATACGGGGCAACCAAACGCTGTTCATGCGTGGGGACGAGGTCGAGGCCGCATGGGCCTGGACCGATCCGATCATCGCCGGATGGCTGGCGCGCGGGGACGTGCCCAAACCTTATGACAGTGGCAGCACAGGACCGGGCGACGCCGAGCTGCTGATGAAACGGGATGGTCGCCGCTGGCAGGGAATAAAGCCATGAACATTCAAGAATATGCCGACCGAGAAATGCTGGCCATCGATGTGGCAAACGCGTTGGCGGGTGAGCTTGAGACCGCTTTGTTGCACAATGACACGGTTGCATTGGCCGTCCCCGGCGGGACGACACCGGGGCCGGTTTTTGACAGCCTGTGTGCTGCCGATCTCGAGTGGGACCGTGTGCGGGTTCTGCCTACGGACGAACGCTGCGTGCCGGCTGATCACGAACGTTCGAACGAACGCCTGATCCGGGAAAGACTGCTGACCAACCGGGCATCCGTGGCACAGTATATCCCACTTTATGTTCCGGGCGCAGAGCCTGAATCGGCTTTGCCGGAAGTTGAATCGCTGATCGCGCCGGTGCTGCCTTTGTCGGTTCTTGTCCTCGGGATGGGTGAAGACATGCACACGGCTTCGTTGTTCCCCGGAATGGACGGGCTGGACAAGGCCCTCGACAGCCAGGCGCCGACCTTGATCGTCGCCCGGACCGATGTGCAGCCAGAGCCCCGGATTTCTTTGACGGCCCCTGTGCTGGACGGGGCTTTGTCGAAACATCTGATCATCTACGGGCAGGCAAAACGAGACGTATTGGACAAAGCCATGTCGATGCCACCGGAAGAGGCACCGATCGCCGCGGTCCTCAGCGGCATGACGGTTCATTGGGCGGAGTGAGGCAATGCGGTTGGATGCTTTGAAGGCGCTTGCAGCGGCTGACCGCCGTATCGTCGACCTGTTTGCAAAGGATGCAACCCGGGCCGGGTCGTTTTCAGCCTCGACCGGGGATTTGCTGTTCGATTATTCAAAAACGCAGATCGATGAAGACGTGCGCGCTGCGCTGCTGCAATTGTGCGAAGATGCCGGGCTTGCGACGCGGCGCGACGCCATGTTTACCGGGAAGAAGATCAACGAAACCGAAGCGCGCGCGGTACTGCACACGGCGTTGCGCAATCTGGACGGTGGCCCGGTCGAAGTGGATGGTCAGGACGTCATGCCCGGGGTTCTGGACACGCTGCAACGAATGCGGGTCTTTGCCGAAGAAGTCCGCGGTGGTGCGATTGTCGGGGCAGGGGGCAGCTTTACCGATGTGGTCAATATCGGCATCGGTGGGTCGGATCTTGGCCCGGTCATGGCCACTCATGCGCTGGCTCCGTATCATGACGGGCCGCGCCTGCATTATGTCTCGAACGTGGATGGGGCCCACATCGCGGATACGTTGCGCCCATTGGATCCTGCACGGACGCTTGTGATTGTCGCGTCCAAGACATTCACCACGATCGAAACGATGACCAATGCGCGCACGGCCCGCGCCTGGATGTCCGAGGGCGGAGGTGATCCGTCCCGCCAGTTCGCCGCCGTATCCAGCGCGCTGGACAAGACGCAGGCTTTCGGCATCCCCGAGGCGCATGTATTTGGTTTCGCTGATTGGGTGGGTGGGCGTTATTCGGTCTGGGGGCCGGTCGGATTGCCGGTCATGATTGCCGTCGGTTCAAATGCATTTGATGCGTTTCTGCGAGGCGGGCAGGCGATGGATCTGCATTTCCGCTCGGCGGATTGGGTGGAAAACATGCCTGTGATGCTGGCGCTGGTCGGCATCTGGCACCGTCAGGTTCTGGGTTGCACCAGCCGCGCTGTGCTGCCCTATGATCAGCGGCTGCTGCGCCTGCCGGCCTATCTCCAGCAGTTGGAAATGGAATCGAATGGCAAATCTGTCGCGATGGACGGATCTGCGCTGGCTGCCCCTTCCGGGCCGGTGGTCTGGGGAGAGCCGGGCACCAACGGCCAGCATGCGTTCTATCAGCTGATCCATCAGGGGACGGATGTCATTCCCTGCGAATTCATGGTCGCCGCCGAAGGGCACGAACCCGAGTTGACCCACCATCACCGCCTGCTTTTGGCCAACTGTCTGGCCCAGTCAGAGGCTTTGATGCGTGGCCGGTCTTTGGATGAAGCCCGTGAACGCATGGCGGAAAAAGGCCTTGATGGCGACGAACTTGACCGGCAGGCGCGACACCGCGTGTTCCCGGGCAACCGCCCTTCCACGACGCTGATCTATCCGAAGCTTACACCGTTCGTTCTGGGGCAGATTATCGCGCTGTACGAGCATCGTGTGTTCGTTGAAGGTGTTCTGCTGGGCATCAATTCCTTTGATCAGTGGGGTGTGGAATTGGGCAAAGAACTTGCCAACTCGCTCGGACCTGTCGTGGATGGTGTTGCCAGTGCTGACGGTAAAGACGGATCAACCGCCGCATTGGTCGCCTACGCGCTGAAACACCGAAACCAAGAGTGAAAAAATGCCGCCCACGGCCGTGTTGGGCTGCATTCTTTTATTGTCAGACAATTAAATGATTGGCAGGGTTCCTCCGTAGGAAACGACTGCATTGACGCATCGGGTCACGCCCCAAGCCGTCAATGCCAGATGGACAAGGCAGAGGCCATCCAAGGTCTCGCCAAGGACGGGAGGATGTCCATGCTAGGACAGATGATGACGCAGCCCTTGCTGGTTTCGTCGCTGATCGATCACGCAGACCGCTATCACGGCCAGACCGAGATTGTTTCGGTTGAAACGGATGGAACGGTCACTGAAACCAACTGGTCCGAGATTGCGGTGAATGCCCGACGGATGGCGTCGGCCTTGACGAATCTGGGGCTGGAACCGCAGGACAGGATCGGGACACTGGCCTGGAACAATCGGCGGCATCTTGAGATCTATTTTGCCACGTCGGGCGCGGGCTATGTCTGTCACACGGTCAATCCCCGCCTGTTCCCCGAGCAGCTGACCTTTATCATCAACCATGCTCAGGACAGGGTTCTGTTCTTTGATGCGACGTTCATTCCGCTGGTCGCCGCGCTGCATGACGCTTTGTCCGAGGTTCAGCATTTTGTTCTGATGGGGCCTCGCAATGAAGAGGCTGCGGCTCAGGTTCCTGATCTGAAGTTCTATGACGAGTTGCTGGAGACCGGGGATGCAGGTTTCCAATGGCCCGACCTGGATGAAAAGACGGCCTGCGGTCTGTGCTATACGTCGGGAACCACGGGCAATCCAAAGGGCGTGTTGTATTCTCATCGGTCAACACTGCTGCACAGCTTTGCATCGAACACACGGGATGTGATCGGGTATTCAGCGATGGATGTTGTCATGCCGGTTGTGCCGATGTTCCACGTCAACGCCTGGGGATCGCCCTACGCCTGCGCCATGTCGGGATCGCGGCTTGTGTTGCCCGGGCCGGATTTGCACGGCGAGGCACTGGTCAATCTAATCGACACCTATGGCGTGACTTTGGCGATGGGTGTGCCGACCATCTGGCAGGGCTTGCTGGCCCATGCCGCAGCATGCGGAACCGAACTCAAAAGCCTTGAACGTACGGTTATCGGCGGCGCCGCGTGCCCTCCGTCGATGATCGAAACCTTCCGCGAAACCTATGGCGTTGACACGGTCCACGCCTGGGGCATGAGCGAGATGAGCCCGCTGGGCACGACGAATTATCCATTGGCCAAACACCTGAAGCTGCCACCGGAAGACCAGCACAAGATCCGCCTGAGCCAGGGAAGACCACCCTTTGGGGTTGAGTTGAAAATCGTGGACGAAGATGGGAATGATCTGCCGCATGACGGCGAAACCCAGGGCGATTTGATGGTGCGGGGTCACTGGGTTCTGGACAGCTACTTCCAGTTGCAGGATCAGGATCTGTTGCAGGATGGCTGGTTCGCCACCGGAGATGTGGCCACTTTGGACCCGGATGGCTACATGACCATTCGCGACAGATCCAAGGACATCATCAAATCCGGTGGGGAATGGATCAGTTCGGTCGAGCTTGAGAACATCGCCGTGGCCCACCCCCAGCTTGCGACGGCCGCCGTGGTCGGTGTTCCGCATCCGAAATGGGATGAACGCCCCTTGCTGGTTGCTGTCAAAGCCGATGGTGAAAATCCCGGCGAAGAGGATTTGCTTGCCTTTTTCGAAGGCAAAATCGCCAAGTGGCAGATCCCGGACAAGGTTGTCTTTGTCGACGCATTGCCGCTGAGCGCGACCGGAAAGGTATTGAAACGCAAGCTTCGGGCCGAGTTCGGCGACGCCCTGACAGGGTAGGTCTGCTGCGTTTTGGGGAATTGGCTCCGGCGGTAGGGATCGAACCTACGACCAATTGATTAACAGTCAACTGCTCTACCGCTGAGCTACGCCGGAACGGTTCGCGCCGTATAGCAATCCGGTTTCCAGACGTCCAGAGGGTGCGTGTGTTTTTCGACGAAAAAAACCGGCATAAATCGATGTGTTTTCTGACGGTAATGCAGGTCTGAACGAAGGGGGATTTTGGCTCCGGCGGTAGGGATCGAACCTACGACCAATTGATTAACAGTCAACTGCTCTACCGCTGAGCTACGCCGGAACTGAGGCGCATATAGCAACCCCGATTCCGGACGTCCAGTGGTTAAGTACGAGAACCATCAAAAAATTTTGCTGTTTTAGCGAAGCCGCCGAAAAACAGATGAAACTGACAGTGGGCCAATGGGCGTCACTCTGTTTTTTCCAGTCAGATCAACGAGGTGAGCGAAAACGTTGCGCTCGGCTGCGGGCAGCAATGCCGCTGGCGTATCCGTATAGATGCGGCCAGCCAGATCCCGCGCTGTCCCGTCTTCTTCTTCCAATGCGCTCAGAATCTGCGCCTCGCGGGTCTGGCGATGTGCAATCAGCCAGTCCAAACGTTGGGCAGGGCTGGTGATCGGTGCGCCATGGCCTGCATGGAAAACCGACCAGTCGCGCGCGCGCAACCGATGGCAGGCAGTCATGAAGTCGGTCAGATCACCATCCGGAGGGGACACCAACGAGCTGGCCCACCCCATGACATGATCCGCCGTGAAACAGATGTTCTGCCAGGCCAGAGCAATGTGGTTGCCCAGATGGCCCGGTGTGTGAATGACCTCAAGCTGCCACCCGTCGCCATTGATGGTCTCACTATCCTCAACTTCGACATCAGGGCGAAACGTGGTGTCGATGCCTTCGCCGCCGCCGGTCAGCCCCTGCGCGGCAAGATCGGTCATGACGGCGCTGCGCCCCGCCTCGGGCCCGCCATAAGCATAAATCGTCGCCCCTGTGCGCGCCGCCAGCGGAGCCGCCAGGGGTGAATGGTCCACATGCGTATGTGTGACAATGATATGGCTGATCCTTTGACCCGGCGCCAAGGAATCCAGAATTGCGCCCAGATGTGCCTCGCTTGCGGGGCCTGGATCGATGACGGCAATGTCGCGTTCACCCAGCAGATACGTGTTAGTGCCACGATAGGTCATCGGAGAGGGATTCGGGGCCAGAATACGCCGCAAACCCGGATGCAGTTCCTCTGGCTGGCCGACGGGCGGATCGAAATCATCTGGTGCCTGCATTCTGTGCTCTTTCTCTTGTCCGGTCAGCCCGTTAGGTTTAGCGCATGTCTTCGCACTGGCTCAAACCTTATATGCCTCGCAGTCTTTACGCCCGGGCAGCGCTGATCCTGGTTTTACCTGTGATCGTGCTGTTGCTGGTCGTGGGAATCGCGTTCCTTCAAAAGCATCTCGAGGATGTCACCGGCCAGATGACACGCGCGGCATCCCGCGAGGTGATGCTGATTTCGACAATGATCGAGGACGCGGAAACGCAACAACAGGCGCTGGCGTCGATTCGTCCCGATTTGCAGGCCCTTGAGATGAAGGCCAGGTTTCTGGGCGTCAACGAACAGCCTGAGATTGGCGCGCGGCGATGGTACGATTTCATCGCCCCGCAGGTCGAATCCGAACTGTATGCCAGGTTGCCCAATCTTGCCGCCGTGGCGTTACCCAGCAGCAAAGAGGCGCGGGTTTATCTGAATACGCATCTGGGAGTGCTGCAATTGACGTTCGATCGGCGCAGGTTGTCGCCCGCGGCCCCGCATCAATTGATCGTCACTATGGTGTTCTTTGCGGTCATCATGACGACGATCTCGTTTCTTTACATGCGGAATCAATTGCGTCCCATTACGCGCCTCGCTGATGCGGCGCAGGCATTCGGGCGGGGGCGAATCGTTCCGTATTCACCCGGTGGAGCCATCGAGGTTCGTGCGGCGGGAAATGCGTTTCTGGATATGCGGTCCCGTATCGAACGCCAGATCGAGCAACGGACGTTGATGCTGTCGGGTGTCAGCCACGATCTGCGCACCCCGTTGACGCGCCTGAAGCTTGGACTGTCGATGTTGCCGGAAGACGAGGCCGCACCGTTGCAAAAGGATGTCACGGAAATGCAGTCCTTGCTGGATGCGTTTCTGGACTTTTCGCGTGGGGCTGCCGAGGGATCGGCGGAAGAGGTCCAACCGGATGAATTTCTCCGCCAGATCGTGGATGATGCAAAACGGGCCGGTCATCAGGCAGAGCTGATCGCGGTCGAGGGGCAGGGGACGGTCATGATACGCCCCATGGCTGTACGCCGGGCGGTGGAAAACCTGATTGGAAATGCCATGCGCTATGGCAGCCGGGCCGAGCTCAGCCTGTTTCTGAACGCGAAATCGATGCGCATCCGTGTTGAGGATGACGGCCCCGGTATACCTGCGGACCAACGTACAGAGGCGGTAAAGCCTTTCACGCGGCTCGACCCGGCTCGCAATCAGAATCAGGGCAGTGGCGTTGGCCTTGGTCTTGCGATTGTGGCGGATGTCGCGCGCGCGCATGGTGGAGCTTTGCGTCTGTCGAAAAGCGAACGTCTCGGAGGGCTCTGCGCGGACATAATAATCGGACGATAGACCCCCTGTTATGTCTGCGCTTGGGGTTCAATTTTGTTAATTTGTCTGGCCATGGCATCCTGTCCCCATAGTTTTTTGCTTTTTTGGGGGCGCACAGGATGGTTATCGCAGGATTCGTGAAATTGGCCGAAAAGGGGTTTGTCGGGTGCGCGACACTTGCGGCCTTGCTGCCTCTTTGGCAGTGGTATGACGAAACCGATGAAAGGCGGGTGGAACGTTTGACCGGTTTTATCGGGGCAGGCGATACATGTCTGAAATGGTTGCGGTCCGACCTGATCGAATCGTTGGCATCCGAGTTGTGGCATGCGTCGCAGCAGGACGTGGTGGATGGCGACGAGGATCTGGCACCTCTTCCGGTTCAGGTGCGTGCCAATATGGCGATATTTTGCGCTGAAATGCTGGACTATTTGCAGAATGACTTCGGCAAGTTCGACGAGCCTCTCGCCTATGATTATTACATGATGATCATGGATGCGTCGTTCTGGGTCGATCCTGATGAATTCGAGACCTATTTGGAGGCGGTGCATCAAGATCCGAGCCTGTCCGGCAGTCGCGAGGATTACAGCTTTGGGGGGCGCGACGGCTATTCCTATGAATGGCAAGTAACCCAAGAGGAGCTCGACGCCTATTTTGGGTTCGAAGATTCGGACGGATAAGCCAGCGCATCAACGTCCAGACGGCAACAACCCACCTGGATGTCTCGGCGAAATGGTAGGCCCGGAGGGACTCGAACCCCCAACCAAAGCGTTATGAGCGCTCTGCTCTAACCAATTGAGCTACAGGCCCGCCTAGGCGCTTGGGTATCACGGTGAACAGCCGCGTCAAGCCTGACCGTTGCAACAAACGCCACAATCGACTAACCCGCCCGCAAAGCTTTCTTGAGGGACCGGACATGACAGCGGGTAAAAACGGAATCACCTATGCCGATGCAGGTGTGGATATCGACGCGGGCAACGCCCTGGTCGATCGGATCAAACCCGCCGCCAAGCGGACCAACCGCCCCGGTGTGATGAGCGGCCTGGGTGGATTTGGCGCGCTGTTCGATCTGAAGGCTGCCGGGTACCAGGACCCGATTCTGGTCGGTGCGACGGATGGCGTGGGCACCAAGCTGCGGATTGCGATTGATACCGGCGTCGTGGACGGGGTCGGCGTCGATCTGGTGGCCATGTGCGTGAATGACCTGATCTGTCAGGGGGCCGAGCCGCTGTTCTTCCTCGATTATTTCGCGACCGGCAGGCTGGATACCGATACGGCGGCGCGGATCATCGAAGGGATTGCCGAAGGATGTGCGCAGTCTGGCTGTGCCCTGATCGGTGGTGAAACCGCCGAGATGCCGGGAATGTATCCCGATGGCGATTTTGATCTGGCCGGGTTTGCGGTCGGTGCGATGGAACGCGGCGCAGATCTACCTGCGGGCGTTCAAGCCGGTGACGTCCTTTTGGGTCTGGCCTCGAACGGGGTGCATTCCAACGGTTATTCGCTTGTGCGCAAGCTGGTCGAACTGTCCGGTCTGGGCTGGGATTCGCCGTCGCCCTTTGGAGAGGGCAATCTGGGTGAGGCACTTCTGACGCCCACACGCCTTTACGTAAAACCGGCTTTGGCTGCGGTTCGCGCAGGTGGTGTGCATGCGCTGGCGCATATCACCGGCGGCGGGTTGACCGAAAATCTTCCGCGCGTGCTGCCCCAAGGGCTTGGGGCCCGGATCGATCTGGGTAGCTGGCAGTTGCCCCCTGTCTTCGGCTGGATGGCGAAGACCGGCAGTATCGTTGAGGCGGAAATGCTCAAGACCTTCAATTGCGGTATCGGCCTTATTGTCGTGTGCGCCGCGGACAAGGCGGATGAGCTGTCGGCCCTGCTGGCGGATGCCGGTGAAACCGTCGCTCGGATCGGTGCCGTCACGGAAACGCCCGGCGTTGCCTATTCGGGCAAACTGCTGTGAGCCATAAGCGCGTCGCGATCCTGATCTCCGGGGGCGGGTCGAACATGGTGTCGCTTGTTGACAGCATGACCAAAGATCATCCGGCGCGGCCCTGTTTGGTGCTGTCCAATGACGCGCAGGCAGGCGGGCTGAAAAAAGCTGCGGACCGTGGCATTCCGACCGCAGTGGTTGATCATCGCCCTTTCAAGGGGGACCGCAGCGCCTTTGAAGCCGAGCTTTTGAAGCCCCTGCAAGAGGCGCACCCCGACATTGTCTGTCTGGCCGGCTTTATGCGAGTTCTGACAGCGGATTTCGTGTCTCGGTTTCAAGGCCGGATGCTGAATATCCACCCTTCATTATTGCCAAAATACAAAGGGTTACACACCCATGCCCGCGCGATTCAAGCCAGAGATTCCGAACACGGCTGCTCGGTGCATGAGGTGACGGCGGCGCTGGATGATGGCCCGATTCTGGGTCAGGCACGGGTCCCGATCAAAGCCGATGATACACCGGAATCGCTGGCTGCGCGGGTGCTGGTGTGGGAGCATAAACTCTACCCCGAAGTGCTGCGGCGCTTTGCAGAAGGCAACAGGTCGCCCGTCCTGTTGCCGTGAAGGCTCTGTGGGTGATTTACACCCGTGTAATAATCGGCCTATGGTCGTCGACGACGCTCGGGACGAGGACAAAAACGGGCAAGCACAAAAACAAGAGCGATACTAGTACGGCGCATGAAAACCCTGACGACGACGCAAGAGCTGGCCGATTTCTGCAAGGCCGCCGAAGGCTATCCCTATATCACGGTCGACACCGAATTTCTGCGTGAGCGGACGTATTACTCCAAGCTGTGTCTGGTGCAATTGGCTGTCCCGTCCGAGGATGAAGACAGCGCGGTTCTGGTCGATCCGCTTGCCGATGGCTTGTCGCTTGACCCGCTTTACGATCTTTTCCGGAATGAAAGCGTGGTCAAGGTGTTCCATGCCGCCCGCCAGGATCTTGAGATCTTCTGGGTCGAAGCCGGTGTGTTCCCCAAACCGCTGTTCGACACACAGGTCGCAGCGATGGTGTGTGGCTTTGGCGAACAGGTTGGCTATGAAACTCTGGTTCGGAAAATCTGCAAGCAGGGCGTCGACAAGACCTCTCGGTTCACCGACTGGTCCCGGCGCCCGCTGACCGATGCTCAGAAAAACTATGCTCTTGCGGATGTGACCTATTTGCGCGGGATCTACGAGCGTCTGGCCGCAGAACTTGAAAAGACGCAGCGCAGCCACTGGGTTGCCGAAGAATTGCGGACGCTGACACAGCCTGCCACATATGACATCCGCCCCGAAGACGCATGGAAGCGGGTGAAAACGCGCACGAACTCGGCCAAGTTTCTGGCTGTGGTTCGTGAATTGGCGCAGTTTCGCGAATCCTATGCGCAGGAAAACAACGTGCCCCGGAACCGCGTATTCAAAGACGACGCGTTGATCGAGCTGGCATCGACCAAACCCAAAACACATTCGGATTTGGGCGGATCCCGCCTGTTGCTGCGCGAAGCCCGCAAAGGGGCGGTCGCCGAAGGTATTCTGGCAGCGGTCAAGCGCGGCGTGAATTGCCCGCCCGACAAATTGCCCAAGGTCGACACTTCGCGCGACAAGCTCAAGGTCAATCCGGCGCTGGCTGACCTGCTAAGGGTTCTGCTGAAGTCCAAAACCGAAAGTTCAGGTGTGGCGGCGAAATTGATCGCCACAAGCTCGGACCTGGATCAGATTGCAGCCGGCGAGCGGGATGTTCCAGCCTTGTCGGGATGGCGGTTCGAAGTCTTTGGCGAGGATGCTCTCAAGCTGTGCGAGGGAAAGATTGCCCTGGCGGCCAAAGAGCAGTCGGTCAAGGTCGTGTCCATGTAACGGCGCTTACCGGCGCCGTGATTCCAGTGCGTTCTGTTGTCCGACCACGCGGACCAGCCGAATACCTTCCAGTTCCTGTTTCGAGATATTGATGGCGTCCGACACCATCCGAGTACGTTCCGACCCTTGCGGCGTCTCATAGCTGGGGTAGTTCACACGGAACACAAATTCCAAAGTTCCGTTCTTCTGGTTTTCTTCCTTTTCAACAGGAACCAGACGCGCGTTGAATGCCCCCTGCCGGACAGCCGTGCCAGACGCATAGATGATCGCGCCAGAGGGGGTCGGGTCAATGCGCAATTCGTCGATCTGACCAATTGGAATGCTGGTGTCTTCAGCATCGGGGCGGGAAAACAGGCCGGTTCCTCCGCCTTGCTTCGGAACCAATGCGTCGGCGGCATTTGGGTCGGGCGGTGTTTCGGCTTCGACAGATCTGCTGGATCCGAACCAGTTTGACGGGTTCACCCGAGAGTCACGCCAGCTGCTGCATGCAGTCAGGGTCAGCGTGGCGATGATGAGAACGGACAGAGATTTTTGCATGGACCCACAGACTTTCACACGAGTTCAGGCAATGGGTTAGCGCAATTTCTTCGCGTTGAAAAGCCACCGCGGGGGCTGGACAGTGGCGGGTCACCGGCTTAGGTCACAATTGTGAATGCAAACAAAGGACCACCGCATCATGGCCACGCCCGCCTTTGAAGAGATTGTCGAGGATTTCGAGTTTCTCGAGGATTGGGAAGACCGGTATCGCCATGTCATCGAGCAGGGCAAGGCGATGGAGCCGTTGGACGACGCATTCAAGGTTCCGGCGACAAAAGTCCATGGATGCGCCAGCCAGGTCTGGCTGCATCCGATGATTGAATCCGGCGTCTTCAAGTTCGATGGTGACAGCGATGCACTGATCGTGCGCGGCCTGATCGCTGTTCTTCGGTCCTTGTACAACGGTTTGCCCGTGGCCGAAGTTCCCAAAGTCGATGCGGGGGCTGAACTGGCACGCCTTGGGCTGAACGACCACCTGTCCGCTCAGCGCTCGAACGGCCTGCGGTCGATGATCGAACGCATCCGGCAGGTCGCACAGGAAAACGCCTGATCTCATTTTGGGCGGTTTGCCCAGTCCGACAGCGTGTTTTCCAGATCGCCGTAACCGGTGAACCGGCGTTCGAATTCAAGCCCCATCCGGTCTGCGCATTCGCGCGCGCGTTCCGTCAGCTCTGGGCTGTCGATCTGGGCCTGATAGACAAGTTTGGTGTAATTGCCGAAATACATGTCACGTAGTTCCGGGTGGCGGTCCAGGCCCAGTGGTTTCCAGACAAAGGCGTCGAATTGCCGGGCCAGGAAATCTGTCAGATAGAACGCGGTTGTTTCGTCTTCTCCGCGGTCCTGAAAAGCCTGATTTCCTTCGAAGAAGGAATAGCAATGGGGCCCCTTCACCATTTCGACCCCAAGCTTTTCGCAGGCGGCCTGAAGCAGGCCCCCGGTGCCGCAATCGGCGTAAACGATGTAGATCTTGTCATAATTGCGCTGATGCTTGGCCACGGCGTCTTCCACAGTCTGGGTGATCCGTTCCGGGTGAACGTGCAGGATCGCAGGCAGGCAGGTCAAAGCCATGTGATCCCAGCCATTCCGTGTTTTGATGTCCAGTATTTCGCGCGCAAGAGCGCCGCAGGCAATCAACAGGATGCTTCCCTTGCCCGTATCCTCATAGCCCTTCGTGGTCAGGGCTGCATCATCTGGCAGGGATTCGTTTGACATCGCTTGGCATCCTCCGGGGCTGCTGCCATAGGAGGATGATTGAGGCCGTTGGGCAAGCCCCGATCCGACATCTCATGTCAGGCCGCCGACGCATGCGCTTCGAACGCGGTCAGCAGGGGCCGGGCCAGCGGGCCGTACGTGGCAACACCGTTCAGCAACAGTTCCGGAAACAGCGACAGGATTTCTTGCCGTGCGGCAGACCCGAGACTGTCCCAGATATGCGCGCCGGGATGAAAGCTCTCGCTCAGGCAATCTTCGGCCCAGAGCAGCTCATGCCGGTCGAACAGCAAGTGGATGTAGGTCACCAGCCCTCCAGGCCGCAGTATGATGTCGGACCCGTTCACGAGATGTTTGGCAGGCGCCAGGGCTTCGCAATGTCCGGTGTACAGCTCGAGACGCCAATCCCCAATCAGCATGCGGTGCTGTTGTGACACCAGAAGGTCGCGCGTGTTTCCGATGGCGCCTGCTTTGAAAAGAACAGGCGCATGCGGACCCGTTGCCTTGACGGTTCGCCGCCCCATCCAACGCAGGGGTTGCAGCCCATGATCATTGGTTTCAATCCGGTCGCCGACGGACAGGGTTTCAATCGGTCGCACGCCTTGCTCGGTGCGGATCATCGTTCCGGGGGTAAAGCAGGGCACCAGATCCCAATCTTCACGGCGGGATGTCAGGCCTGAATACCGGTTTCCGGCAAGGCTGTTGAGCGTGATCGAGCGGACAGGGCCAGCCTCCAAGGCGGATTGGTCCGAATTGTCAGAGAATTCCGGCATCAGATAGGTGTTGCCATCCACATCCTGCGCCAAAACTGCGGAAATCCTGGCAGTTGATCCGTCAAAATAGGTGATCGTGGCGTTGTAGACCGAAGTGCCATCGAATGTCTGAGGCGGTCCGCCATTGATCGAAAGCCGATCATTGGCCGACATGTTGTTCATGTTATAGTACGAACCCGGATTGCCGACCGGGCTCCAGGTGACGCTGTTATGAGCCAGCGGATCGTCGGACCCGCCAAAGGTTTTTCCCACAAGCACCGAAGCGTTTTCAGCTGTGTTGTTGCCTTCGAAACTGTCGATATCGGCAAGTTTGCCGAGCGAGATGGCTGTGAACGTAGTCGGCACGAGACCCCCTGGGAATGTGGATGCCTCGTTCTATTAGACCTGCTTTGGTTTAGAATTGGATAATCCGGATTTTCCGGTGACAAAGCGCTTCGGAATCGAAAAGGCCGCCCGGATCGGACGGCCTTTCAATCAGTATTATTCGGGTCTTAGCCAGCCAGTTGATTGTGCTTGCGGCCCACGAATTCCTTGGCGGTTTCCACTGCAACAGCTGCGTCACGGCAATAGGCATCCGCGCCGATGGCTTTGCCGAACTCTTCATTCAGGGGCGCGCCGCCGACCAAAACGATGTAATCGTCGCGGACGCCCTGTTCGACCATCGTGTCGATGACCACTTTCATGTAAGGCATCGTAGTGGTCAGCAGGGCCGACATACCCAGAATGTCGGGTTGTTCGTTTTCCAACGCTTCCAGGTAGTTTTCGACCGGGTTGTTGATGCCCAGATCGACAACTTCGAAGCCAGCGCCTTCCATCATCATCGAAACAAGGTTCTTGCCGATGTCGTGGATGTCGCCCTTCACGGTGCCGATGACCATCTTGCCGACGCGCGGTGCACCGGTTTCGGCCAACAGCGGCTTGAGAATGGACATGCCGCCCTTCATGGCGTTTGCGGCCAGCAGAACCTCGGGGACAAACAGGATGCCGTCGCGGAAGTCATGGCCCACGATGGTCATACCACCAACCAGAGCCTTGGTCAGGATGTCATAAGGTGTCCATCCGCGTTCCAGCAGGATATTGGTGGCTTCTTCGATCTCTTCCTTCAGGCCGTCATAGAGATCGTCGAACATCTGCTCGACCAGTTCGTCGTCATTCAATTCGGACAGGACGATGTCTTCTTCGTCGGACATGGGGTA
Source organism: Ruegeria sp. HKCCE3926 (assembly GCF_017872515.1). NCBI lineage: Bacteria > Pseudomonadati > Pseudomonadota > Alphaproteobacteria > Rhodobacterales > Roseobacteraceae > Ruegeria > Ruegeria sp. HKCCE3926. Next base: position 872,481 of record NZ_JAEDOU010000001.1, read on the forward strand.
TTCCCTGTGCTGGGCGGGCCATCGGCCCGTGGTGGCATTTTTTCCGTTTTGGCCAAAACGTCGCATCGTGACTGTGACGATTGCGACGTCGGTCGTTTCGGGACCGACCTATAGGGCAAAAAATGGGGGGGCTCGATAGAAAAGTCTGCAAGATCATCCTGCGGAGATTTCATCTCGCTTCAATCCATCTGTGATTTGGCGGGGCTTGCGCCAAATTGGCGACAAGCCTATGTTTGCGTTAGAACAAAAAGAGAACAAAATGACATGAGTATCGCGCGGACGATCAAGGCAAGAGGAACAACGACGAACGAAGCTGGTCGGTTTGAATGCTTTGCCACCACGGCCACCGAAGACGGGTGGGACATTGAGGAAGAATTGCCGCCGCTGCGAACCGAGACACGTGAAGAGGTTGCGCGCAGCGCTATTACTTACAACCGATCCCCCGACTTGCCCTTCGATCGGTCGATCAACCCGTTCCGGGGATGTGAACATGGTTGCGTTTACTGTTTTGCGCGGCCCAGCCACGCGTATCTTGGGCTATCGGCAGGATTGGATTTCGAAACCCGCCTGATCGCTCGACCCAACATGGGGCGTGTTCTGCGCAAGGAATTGTCCGCCAGATCCTACAAAGTCGCGCCGATTGCAATTGGTACGAATACGGACCCGTATCAGCCGATTGAGAAAAAGCACATGATTACAAGGTCATGCCTTGAGGTTTTGAGTGAGTTCAACCACCCGGTCGCGATCGTCACCAAGGGTACCCTGATAGAGCGGGATCTGGAGTTGCTTGCCGACATGGCAGGCCGGGGACTTGTGCGGGTTGGTATTTCGCTGACCACGTTGGATGCGGAATTGTCCCGCCGAATGGAACCACGGGCGCCGTCGCCCCTTCGGCGGTTGCGCGTGATCCGAACGCTGACGGAAGCGGGCGTTCCGGTGCGTGTCATGACGTCACCCATCGTGCCGGGGCTGACGGATCATGAACTGGAAAGCCTTCTGGAGGCCGGGAAAGAGGCTGGAGCGGATGCCGCAAGCTGGATCATGTTGCGCCTGCCGCGCGAAGTATCGCAGCTTTGGCAGGGCTGGCTAGCCGATCATGAGCCATCGCGGTCGGAAAAGGTCATGTCCAAACTGCGGGAAATGCATGGGGGTCGGGACTACGATCCGCGTTGGGGACACAGAATGCGGGGCGAGGGTGAGTATGCCGGGATTATCGCTCAAAGGTTCTTGAAGACCTGCAAACGTCTGGGGCTGTCCATAAAAACGGCCCCGTTGCGTTGCGATTTGTTTGCGGTGCCGCCGCAGCCCGGCGATCAGCTGAGCCTGTTCTGAGGTCATGCGCCCCGGCTTGTTCGGTGCTGTCTTGTGCTGGAAAACACCGGGTCTTCGCGCTCTCATTGCTTCAGCCCAAACAAAAAAGACCCCGGCAGTGCCGGGGCCTTCGAAACAGATTGCCGTCAGGCGCGTATCAGCGATTTTCGATATCCACGTAATCGCGCAGCGTTTCGCCCAGGTACAGTTGACGCGGGCGGCCGATCTTGTTTTGCGGATCGGCGATCATCTCTTTCCACTGGCTTACCCAACCAACAGTGCGTGACAGGGCGAAGATCGGCGTGAACATCGAGGTCGGGAAACCCATCGCTTCGAGGATGATGCCCGAATAGAAGTCGACATTCGGGAACAGCTTCTTTTCGGCGAAATACGGGTCTTCCAGCGCTTCGCGTTCCAGTTCCTTGGCGACCTGCAGTTTTGGGTTGTTTTCAATGCCCAGCAGATCCAGAACCTCGTCTGCCGATTGCTTCATCACTTTGGCGCGCGGGTCGAAGTTCTTGTAGACGCGGTGGCCAAAGCCCATCAGGCGGAACGGATCGTCTTTGTCCTTGGCCCGGGCGATGTATTCGGGAATGCGATCGACAGTGCCGATCTCTTCCAGCATTTCCAGGCAGGCTTGGTTTGCGCCACCGTGGGCAGGGCCCCAGAGGCAAGCAACACCGGCTGCGATACAGGCAAACGGGTTCGCACCTGAAGATGAGGCCAGACGCACGGTAGATGTCGAGGCGTTTTGCTCATGATCCGCGTGCAGGGTCAAAATCCGGTCCATCGCTCGGCTAAGGATCGGGTTGACCTCATATTCCTCGGCAGGAACGCTGAAACACATGCGCAGGAAGTTCGACGCATAGTCCAGATCGTTGCGCGGATACACGAAAGGCTGACCGGTGTGGTACTTATAGGCCCATGCAGCAATAGTCGGCATCTTGGCGATCAGACGATGCGATGCGATTTCACGCTGCTGCGGGTCCGAGATATCCGTTGAATCGTGATAGAAGGCCGACATCGCGCCGACAACGCCGACCATAATAGCCATTGGGTGCGCGTCGCGGCGGAAACCGCGATAGAAATACTGCATCTGCTCGTGCAGCATGGTGTGGCGTGTGATCGTGGTCTCGAATTTCTCAAGATCCTTTGCCGCCGGCAGTTCTCCGTACAGCAGAAGATAGCAGACTTCGAGGAAATGCGATTTCTCGGCCAGTTGGTCGATCGGATAGCCGCGGTGCAGCAGTTCGCCTTTTTCGCCGTCGATATAGGTGATGGTGCTGTCGCAGCTTGCGGTCGAAGTGAACCCAGGATCGTAGGTGAAGACGCCGGCCTGACCATAAAGCTTGCGGATATCAATGACATCCGGACCAGCAGTCGGAGAATGAACAGGCAACTCATACTCTTTGCCGTGAACGGTCAGAGTGGCTGTTTTGTTGCTATCAGTCATGGTTGTCCCTTCTTCATTCATGCGCACGCCAGAGATACCTCCGGTGATACGGGCAATGACTGCGCGTGGACGCGCAGTCCGGGTGTTAGCGGAGCAGCGTTACCCGTTTATGAAGCTTGGGTTATTTCGCTGCTTCAGAAAGCCGCGCCAGGGTTTCTTCCCGTCCCAGCACAAGCATCATGTCAAAAACCGAAGGCGTAACGGCCCGACCCGCCAGGGCGGCCCTCAGCGGACCGGCCAGCTTGCCGAACTTGAGCTCCTTTGACTCGGCAAAGGAATTCAGTGCCTCCTCCAGTTCGTTCCGCGACCAGCTAGCATTTTGCAGATGCGGCGTCAATTCCGTCAGTATACCATCGGATACAGTTGCCAATGCCTTTGCTGCCTTTTCATCCGGAACGATAGGGCGGCTTGTCAATGCAAAATGAGCCTTTTCAAGCAGTTCCGGGAAGGTGCGCGCCCGGTCCTTGAGGCAATACATCGCACGTTCCAGATCACTGGATTGTGTTTCAGTAAGGGGCGTAAGGTCTGCTGCGGCCAGATACGCTTCGATCTCTTGCCGCAGCGCAGCATCGTCCGAGATTGCGACATGCTGTCCACACAGGTTTTCAAGCTTCTTCAGATCAAACCGCGCAGGGCTTTTGCCGATCCCGTCCAGATCGAACCATTCCTTTGCCTGCGCGTCCGTGAAAAACTCATCGTCGCCATGACTCCAGCCTAGCCGGGCCAGGTAATTGCGCATCCCGGCTGCGGGATAGCCCATGGCCTGATATTCCTGCGCTCCAAGAGCACCATGGCGCTTGGACAGCTTCTTGCCGTCCGGCCCGTGAATCAGCGGGATATGCGCCCAGACCGGAACGTCCCAGCCCATGGCTTCGTAGATCATCATTTGCCGCGCGGCGTTGTTGAGGTGATCGTCGCCGCGGATGACATGGGTGACACCCATGTCGTGATCGTCGACAACGACTGCCAGCATGTAGACGGGTGTTCCGTCCGAGCGCAGAAGAATCATGTCGTCCAACTGGTCATTGCGGATGCTCACATCGCCCTGAACCTGATCGTGGATCACGGTCACCCCGTCCTGAGGCGCCTTGATGCGTATGGCAAAAGGTGCATCCGGATGCGTCGCAGGATCGGCGTCACGCCATGGGCTGCGGAACAGAGTTGATTTCCCTTCGCTGCGCGCCTGGTCCCGGAAAGCCGCGATTTCTTCCTGGGTCGAGAAACACTTGTAGGCTTTGCCCTCGGCCAGCAACTGATGCGCGACCTCGGCGTGACGAGCGGCCCCTTCGAACTGGCTGATCACATCGCCGTCGTGATCAAGGCCAAGCCAGGCCATGCCCTGAAGGATCGCGGCGGTCGCCTCGGGTGTCGAACGTTCGCGATCGGTGTCTTCGATCCGCAGCAGGAATTTGCCGCCCCGACCACGCGCATACAGCCAATTGAACAATGCAGTGCGCGCGCCGCCTATATGCAGGAAACCGGTGGGCGAGGGGGCAAAACGAGTGACGACCTGTTCAGTCATGGTGAGGATTAACCTTTTGGTAACCGTATCTGGCATAGTTTGAAGCCTGTCTAACGAGCCCGAAGGACGGGGGCAACCATGCGTGTTCTTGCACGGGTCGAGGCCGCGCTGCTGCACCAGACAGGCTACCTTTTCCCTTGGACGCCGGTTTTGCTGGCGACGGGGATTGGTCTTTATTTCGGCGTCCGCGTCGAGCCGGATTGGTCAGTTTATGCCGGTCTTGTCTGTCTTGGAATCGCTCTTGTCGCCTTGCGCCGCCGGCTGCCACCGGGGGTGGGAACGTTGGCAATCGGGGGGGCGCTGATCGCTGCCGGTTTCATTCTGGCAGGCGTTCGCGCCCATATGGTGGCAGAACCGGTACTGTCGTGGCGATATTATGGCCCTGTCGAGGGGAGGGTCGTCGCCATGGATCGGTCTGCCTCGGATGCGTTGCGGTTGACGCTTGATCAGGTACGCATAGGGGATGTACCTCAGGAGCGCAGACCGCAGCGCATCCGTCTTTCCGTTCATGTTCCAACGGGCGCAATCGCACCGGGGCAGCGTATTATGACCACAGGTCATCTTTCGCCGCCGCAGGGCCCGGTCGAGCCCGGAGGTTTCGACTTTCGCCGTCATGCCTGGTTTCAACGATTGGGCGCGGTCGGGTATACCCGCGTCCCGATCATGACCATCGCACCAGCGACCGAAGGGATCGACGGCATTCGGATCACTGCGATCCGCATGGCCATTTCGCAGCGGGTCAGGCAGATCCTGCCCGGTGAAATCGGTGGATTTGCCGCCGCCGTCACCACCGGAGATCGCAGCGGGATGGGGCAGGAGACGCTATCATCCTTGCGGGCGTCCAATCTGGCGCACCTGCTGGCCATTTCCGGGCTTCATATGGGGCTTCTGACAGGCTTCGTATTCGTGGCGTGTCGGTTGGGGCTGTCGTTGTGCCCCCCCGTGGCGTTGCGACTTCCGGTTCGGAAGGTGGCTGCTGTTCTCGCGCTTTGTGCCGCAACCCTTTATCTGTTGTTGTCCGGCGGCAACGTAGCAACCGAACGGGCCTTTGTCATGGTCAGCGTCATGCTGGGGGCCGTGTTGATCGACCGACGCGCGATTTCGCTGCGTGCGGTTGCTGTTGCCGCCGTCATCGTGCTGGTTCTTCGGCCCGAGTCGCTGCTGAGCCCCGGATTTCAAATGTCTTTCGCCGCAACCACAGCGTTGGTCGCCGTCTTCGGAGCGTTGCGAGAGATGCGCCCGATGCCCGGCCCAAACTGGTTGAAGCCCGTCGTCGGCGTGGTGATGTCATCGGCAATTGCAGGCCTTGCAACAGCCCCCATAGGTGCCGCGCATTTCAATACGATGTCCCATTACGGTCTGCTTGCCAACCTGCTTTCCGTTCCTGTCATGGGTCTTTCTGTCGTGCCCTCCGCCGTCGTTGCGGCGCTTCTGGCCCCATTTGGACTGGAGGCAATTGCCCTGACCGTCATGGGGTGGGCGTTGCATTGGATCCTTACGGTTTCGGACTGGGTGTCGCACCTTGATGGCGCGCAGGGTTTTGTGGTCAGCCCGCCTTGGTACATCCTGCCCCTGGTCGCACTCGGCGCCTTGTGGATGGCCTTGTGGCAGGGACAAGCACGGTGGGCCGGAGCAGTGCCTGTTGTCCTGGCATTTCTGCTTTGGAACTCGGGGCACAGACCGGATGTCCTGATCGCTGAAAACGGCGGATTGGTGGGGGTCATGACCGACAAGGGGCGGGCCCTCAGCAAAAGCAAAGGCAGCGGGTTTGTCGCCGGTGTTTGGCTTGAAAATGACGGAGACGGCGTTGATCAGATCGAGGCGGCGCTCAGATGGCCGGACAGCGACATCGTGCAACGATACCCGCTGAAGAATTTTGAGATCATCCATATCACCGGAAAACGGGCGGCGCGGGTGTTTGATGAATGTCAAGAAAACCAGATCATCATCTCGGCCGTTGCGCTTGCCCTGCAAGGTTCGTGCGGGGTGTTCGATCCGGAACGGTTGTACGAAACCGGCAGCCTGTCGGTTTCGAACGGAAAGTTGACCTCGAGCGCGGACATGACAGGTCATCGGCTTTGGTCCCCGAAACCTGCCGGGGACCGTCATTCCAATCAGGCTCAATAGGTGCGGATCAGTCCGACCAACCGGCCCTGAACCTTGACCTTTTCTTCGGGCAGGACGCGCGTTTCATAAGCCGGGTTTGCAGCCTCAAGCGCGATTGCGTTGCCGCGGCGGAAGTACCGCTTGAGGGTCGCTTCCTGATCCTCGACCAAGGCAACCACGATGTCGCCGTTATCCGCGGTCGAGGTTTCCCGGATGACGACCACATCACCGTCATTGATGCCAGCGTCGATCATCGAGTCGCCGCGAACTTCCAATGCATAGTGCTGACCCTGTCCCGAAACCATGGGGCCGGGGACGGCCACGTGATGCGATACATGGCTGATTGCTTCGATGGGAACACCGGCTGCGATCCGGCCCATGACCGGCAGTTCGAGCGCGTCCACCGATACAGGCTCCACATTCGCAGGGCGGGGGCCCTTGGGCCGGTCGCCTTCGATCACACGTGGCGTAAAGCCAGCCGTCGGTTCGCCGCCAAGGCTTTCGGGCAATTTCACGATCTCAATGGCCCGAGCGCGATGGGCAAGGCGGCGGATAAACCCGCGTTCCTCCAGTGCGGTGATCAACCGGTGAATGCCGGATTTCGACCGCAGGTCGAGAGCAGCCTTCATTTCATCAAAACTGGGCGGAACACCGTCCGCCTGCACGCGTTTGTGGATGAATTCCAGCAAATCCAATTGCTTCTTGGTCAGCATCGCTCACACCTCGTCGCTCATGCGTTTTCTTTTGTTCTACGCATGTTCACGTTTTGTGTCAACGAATTTGAGGTTACATCAGATTGGCAGATATTCGACCATTTCCCCGATGTCGCGCGCCGGATCGTGTGGGGCGCGGACCAAAAGCGCGTTGGACTGAGCCAATACGCTGAGAAGGGAACTGTCCTGATCTGCGCAAGCTTCGATACCGGCATCCGTCACCACGGCGCGCATATAATGCTCGCGCGGGCCATTCTCGGGCAAAGGACCACTCAGCCGGGCCGTGCGGAAGGGCGGCAGCACCTGTTCAAGCCCCAGCATCCGGCGCACCATCGGGGCCAGAAACAGATAGCCGCAGACCATGGCACTGACCGGATTGCCCGGCAACCCGACCATCGCCGCGTTGCCGATACGACCGGCCATCAGAGGTTTTCCGGGGCGCATTCGGATCTTGTAGAAGGATTGCTTCATCCCCAACCCCTGCGAGACGTCCGACACGAGGTCATAATCGCCAACCGACGCTCCACCGATCGTCACGACCAGATCCGCCCCCTGCGCAAGGCCAAAGGCCGTTTCAAGCGACGAAACAGTATCCCGCGCGATCGGAAGCACGCGCACCACAGCCCCCAATCCTTCGAGCATTGCCTTCAGGCCAAATGTGTTCGATGCAATGATCTGATCCGGGCCGGGTTCTTCCCCGGGCATGACCAACTCATCACCAGTCGAGATGAGGGCGATCACGGGTCTGCGCGAAACCGGAACGCGAGGGATGTTCATCGCGGCCATCAAGGCCACATCTTCAGCGCGGATCAAACGCGGGGCCGATATGGACGTGCCGGCCTTGAAATCCACGCCAGCGGGTCGGATGTTCGTTTTGGCGCCGGGTGTGTCTGTGATCGTCAGAAGATCACCGCGGCGGTCCGTATCCTCTTGAATCACAACGAAATCCGCGCCCTCGGGCACAGGGGCGCCGGTATAGATGCGAACGGCCTGTCCGGGGCCTACAGCGCCCTCAAAACGACGCCCGGCCGCTGACTCGCCCACAACTTTGAACATGGCGTGCAGTTCGACCTCGTCAGATTTGACTGCAAAGCCATCCATGGAAGAGGCGGCAAAAGGCGGCTGATCCCGCGTGGCCGTGACATCCCGCGACAGAACGCGCCCTGCGGACTGGGCCAGTGGTACCTCTTCGGCCGGCAAAGACCCCACGAGATCGAACAACAGGGCGCGCGCCTCTTCGACAGTAATCATTTCGCCTCGTAACGCCCTGATTTACCGCCATCTTTAAGCAGAACGCGAATGCCGCCTATCTCCATCGCCTTATCGACGGCCTTGGTCATGTCGTATACGGTCAAGGCGGCTGTCGATACGGCGGTCAGCGCTTCCATCTCTACCCCGGTCTGGCCCGAGGTCTTGACGGTGGCCTGGATCCGAACACCCGGCAGGTCCGGGTCAAGAGTCAGCTCGACGGCCACTTTGGTCACCGGCAAAGGATGACATAGCGGAATAAGGTCCGGCGTTTTCTTTGCGCCCATGATGCCAGCCAAGCGGGCAATGCCCAGAACATCGCCTTTCTTGGCGCGACCTTCGGAAATGATTTCAAAAGTTTCCGGCGCCATCCTGATGTGACCTTCGGCAATGGCGACGCGATCTGTCACCTCCTTGTCCGAGACATCGACCATATGTGCCTGACCTTGGGCATCGAAATGGGTCAGTGGCATCACATCACTCCGGGGATCAGCGGGTTTGACAGGATATGGCGCGTTGCCGCTTCCACATCGTCCTGGCGCATCAGGCTTTCTCCGATCAAGAAGCAGCGGGCCCCATAGCGTGCAATGTCCTTCAGATCGTCTGGTGTACCCAAACCGCTTTCGCACACGATGGTGCGATCGGCGGGCACCAGCTTGGACAGGCGGCGCGTCGTGTCGAGCGTTGTCTCGAAGGTCTTCAGATTGCGGTTGTTGATACCGATCAGCGGACTTTTCAGCTGTGCCGCGCGTTCAAGCTCTGCCTCGTCGTGTACTTCGATCAGAACATCCATATCCCAATCGAATGCAGTGTCTTCCAGTTCAGCCGCCTGATCATCGCTGACCGAGGCCATGATGATCAGAATGCAATCCGCCCCTAGGGCGCGTGCCTCGACCACCTGATACGGGTCGTACATGAAATCCTTGCGCAAGGCGGGCAGGGATGTCGCCTCGCGCGCCTGCGTCAGATACTCTTTTTGACCCTGAAAACTGGGGGTGTCGGTCAGGACGGACAAACATGTCGCGCCACCATCTTCATAAGCCTTTGCAAGAACCGGCGGGTCGAAATCCGGCCGGATCAGTCCTTTGGACGGGCTGGCTTTCTTGACCTCTGCGATCAGGCCATAGCCTTGCCGCGAGGCGTGTTGCAGCGCATTGGCAAAGCCACGAGGTTCCGAGGCGGACCGGGCTTCACTTTCCAGTGTTTCCAGGGATTTATGCGCTTTGTCCGCCGCGACTTCTTCCAGTTTGTAGGCTTTGATTCTATCCAGAACGGTGTCGGTCATGCGGCTTCCTGTGTCTTGGCGGCCAAGGCCGTAATTTTAATTTTGGCATTGCCACTGTCAATGCTTTCAGCAGCCATGGCCACGCCTTCGCGCAGATCTATTGCCGCTTCGGCGACGACCAGAGCGGCGGCCGAATTCAGCAGCACCGCGTCACGATACGCAGACGGGGCACCTTCCAGCAAAGCCCGGAACGCAACGGCGTTTTCCTCGGGCGAGCCACCGATGATGTCCTCGAACGGATGCACCGGAAGACCTGCGTCTTCGGGGTGCAGTTCGACCTCTTTCACAATCCCGTCTTCCAGAGCGGCGACCCAGCTGATGCCGGTGATCGTAAGCTCGTCGGTCCCGTCCGAACCATGCACCAGCCAGGCCCGGTCCGAGCCCAGCAGGCCAAGCGTTTCGGCCATCGGGTGGATCAGGTCGCGGCTGAAGGCGCCGGTCAATTGCCGTTTGACGCCAGCAGGGTTGGTCAGGGGGCCAAGAATATTGAAGATCGTGCGCGTTCCCAATTCTTGCCGGGACGGCATCACATGGGCGATGGCAGGGTGGTGCATTGGCGCCATCATGAAGCCGATTCCAACGTCTTTCAGCGCATTTTCAACAACTTGCGGGCCGACCATTACGTTGATACCCATCTGGCCCAATGCGTCCGCCGCGCCGGATTTGGAGCTTAGGTTGCGATTGCCGTGTTTCGCGACCGTGACTCCGGCACCGGCCACGACAAAAGCGGTCGCGGTCGAGATGTTCAGGGTGCCTTTGCCGTCGCCGCCGGTGCCAACGATATCCATCGCCCCCTCGGGTGCGTTCACGGCATTGCATTTCGAACGCATCACGGCGGCTGCCGCGGCGTATTCATCGACCGTCTCACCGCGTGTCCGCATGGCCATCAGCAATCCGCCGATCTGGCTGGGCGTGGCTTCGCCATCGAACAGTATGGCAAAGGCTTTTTCAGCCTCGGCACGTGTCAAAGGACGATCGGCAGCGGCTCCGATCAGCGGTTTCAGCGCGTCGCTCATGCCGGGACTTTCAGTTCTTGCAGGAAGTTTTTGAGAAGGGCGTGACCGTGCTCGGATGCGATGGATTCCGGGTGGAACTGCACACCGTGGATCGGCAATTCCTTGTGCTGCAATCCCATGATCGTGCCGTCGTCCAGCTCGGCCGTGATCTCCAGGCAATCGGGCAGAGTCTCGCGCTCGACCACCAGCGAATGGTAGCGCGTTGCCTCAAAGGGTGAGGGCAGACCGGCAAACAACCCCTTGCCGGTGTGCTTCACCGTGCCCATCTTGCCATGAACGATCTCGTGGCACCGAACCACCTTGCCGCCAAACACCTGGCCTATGGTCTGATGGCCCAGGCAAACCCCCATTAGCGGCGTTTTGGTTTCTGCGGCGGCTTCCGTCAGTGCCAGGCAAATCCCCGCCTGATCCGGGTCGCAGGGGCCGGGGCTCAGCAGTATGCCGGCGGGGTTCATGGCCATCGCTTCCTGCACGTCCAGCGCATCATTTCGGCGAATGACCATTTCGGCACCAAGTTCGCCTAAATAATGTACCAAATTGTAGGTAAACGAGTCGTAGTTGTCGATCAGCAGCAGCATTTGGGCACTTATCTTAGCTTGGGCATTTCGGGCTGGCGATGCAGCCCCGGGCCACGGTATAATGTCCGCACATACATGCTCAGGCTTGAGCGGCAGCGTCAAGAGGACATCCCGTTTCTGGCGCGTTCAATTGGCCGAGCGCCACACCAGATGGCGCAGAGCTGGACGAGGCAGAGGAAAGAGGCGAAAGGCAGGAAAATGGGCGGATTTTTCGGAGGAATGGTCGCGGGCGCGATCGTTGTTTTGATCTTGGGTGCGGTTGTGTCACTCAAGACGCCGATGGTGAATACCCCGGTTGTTGCAACCGAAGCACCGGCGCCGACGATTTCTGAGACTCCCGAGGCTCCGGCTGAAGTGGCAGACGCCGGTTCTGACGCCGATCTGGTGGAACTTGCCCCGCGTGCGCCAGAAGCCGCCGATGACGCCGGCGGGGATCTGGCCGATCTCTCGGGGCTGGAAACGTCAATCGATTCCCAGCCGGTTGTCGGCGCGGCAACGGGCGCGCTGAACCAACCGGAAGCGGCAGGTGCAAATGAAGTGTCATTCGTGATCGAAGCGCCCGCTGCCCTGCCAGAGCCAAGTCAGGTTCCCGCAATTCAGCCAGACGATGCGCTGCCTGCCGTCATTGATGAAACACCGGCCCCGCCAACAGAGCCCGAGAACACCGAGGTGGCCGCGCTTGCGCCCGAGCCAGACCCTCTGCCACGGGCGGTGCCAGAACCGGAGCCAGAGTCGACAGAAGCCGAAGAACAGAACCCCTTTGAAAACAGCCCGATTGCCGTGGAGGGGGATGAAGACACCATGCCTCGGGAACTGCCGCGCATCGCTGCGCTGCCCCAGATCGGGGGTGAGCTGAAAGCAAGTGCCAGCTCGATCATCGGAAAACGCGTCGTTCCGCTGACAGAACGGGATGATGAGCCCGTCGTGGAACAGGCCTCGGCTGAACCGGCGAAATCGGCCAAGCCGATCGAGCGTTTTGCGGCAAAGTTCGAAAACCCCGAATCCAAGCCGCTGATGTCCATCATTCTGATCGATGACGAGGGTGCATTCGGGTCCGAGGCTTTGCAGGACTTTCCCTATCCGATCAGCTTTGCCGTGAACCCATCGGATCCTGACGCGGCAGAAAAGATGGCCCGTCACCGCAACGCCGGGTTCGAGGTGCTGGCCCTGGCGGATCTGCCCGAGGCGGCAAGCGCGCAGGACGCCGAGGTGTCGCTGTCGGTGTGGCTGGATACCCTGCCGGAAACGGTTGGTATTCTGGAAGGCGTGAACAGCGGGATTCAGGGCAATCGCAAACTGGCTGATCAGGTCGCCGCGATTGCTGCGGGAACCGGCCGGGGGCTGATTACGCAGGACAATGGGCTCAACACCGTGCAGAAACTGGCGGCGCGAAACGGAATTCCGTCCAGTGTCGTTTTCCGCGATATCGACGGCGCACGGCAGGATCCCAAAATCATGCGCAGATTCCTGGATCAGGCCGCGTTCCGTGCGGGGCAGGAAGGGACAGTGGTCATGCTGGGGCGCGTGCGTCCCGAGACGATTTCAGCCCTGTTGCTGTGGGGGCTGGAAGATCGGGGCAACCGCGTGGCAATGGCTCCGATCTCGGCTGTCATGATGAAACAGGTGCAGTGACCCGCACAGACAGCAACGAAAAGAGGCGGTGATCATCTGATCGGCCGCCCCTTTTTTAGCCGTTTCCGTTGCCGGTGAACCGGGCGGCGTCAGCTGCCGCGCGCCGTATGGCGTTGGATTTATGAACAGTTTCCATGAACTCGGCTTCGGGGTCGCTGTCGTAAACAACACCACCCCCAGCTTGGATATAGAGTTTCTGATCTTTCACGATGGCGGTGCGCAGGGCAATACACATGTCCATGTCTCCGCCCGCGCTGAAATAGCCGACGCCGCCGCCGTAAACGCCGCGTTTTTCAGGCTCCAGCTCGTCGATGATCTCCATCGCGCGCACTTTGGGCGCGCCCGAAACCGTACCTGCCGGCATACCGGCAAAGAAGGCGTCTAACGCGTCTTTGTCTTCGGCCAATTCGCCTACAACGTTTGATACGATGTGCATCACGTGGCTGTAGCGTTCGATGATGAACTCTTCTGTCGGACGCACGGTTCCGATCTTTGACACACGACCGGTATCGTTGCGACCCAGATCCAGCAGCATCAGATGCTCGGCCAGTTCTTTCTTGTCGGCCAGCAGATCCAGCTCGTTCGCCTTGTCTTCTTCAGGCGTCGCGCCACGTGGGCGCGTGCCTGCGATGGGGCGAATGGTGACTTCATTGCCAAACACACGCACCAGGATTTCGGGGCTTGCGCCCACCACCTGAAAACCGCCGAAGTTGAAGTAGAACATGAAGGGTGACGGATTGGTGCGCCGCAAGGATCGGTAGAGAGCAAAAGGCGGCAGCGGAAAATCCTGCGTCCAGCGCTGTGCCGGGACAACCTGAAAGATGTCACCCGCGCGGATGTATTCCTTGGCCTTTTCGACCGCGTCCATATAGCCGGACTTGGTGAAGTTCGACACCGGCGGGGCGACCTCGCGCGCGTCGCCCAGATCGCGGGTTTCCGCGGGCATGGCACGTTCCAGGTCGCGGACCGCATCCATCACACGCTCAGCCGCCTGGGCATAGGCCGCCTTGGCCGATTGACCGTCGATGGCCCAGACAGGTGACACCACCGTCACTTCACCCTTGACCCCATCCAGCACCGCAATGACAGACGGGCGCAGCATGATCGCATCGGGCAGACCCAGTGGATCAGGGTTCACATCCGGAAGGTGTTCCACCAGCCGAACCATGTCATAACCCAGATACCCGAACAGCCCGGCCGCGGCCTGTGGCAGGTCATCGGGCAATTCCATGCGGCTTTCGGCAAGAAGCGCCCGCAGGTTGTCCATCGGGTTGCCATCTTGGGGCAAGAACGCCTCGGCATCGAAACGGGCCGAACGGTTCAGTTCCGAGGTTTCCCCGTGACAGCGCCAGACCAGATCAGGCTTCATGCCGATGATCGAATAGCGGCCACGAACCTCACCGCCTGTCACCGATTCCAGCATGAACGCATCTTTCTGCGCGCCCGTCAGCTTGAGCATCAGTGAAACAGGTGTGTCCAGATCGGCAGCCAGACGCGTATATACAACCTGGTTTTCGCCCGCCTCATAGGCGCGCGCGAAGGTTTCGAAATCGGGTGTCAGGGCCATATCGGTCTCGTTTAAAAGCTCGCCTGCACGGCGTTCAGCGCCTGTTGATCCACCACGGGGCGCGCCCGGGTCTGGGCGTCACGTACGTAGGCGTTAAAGATATTCTGTGCCAAAGCCTGATCCATCTGCGAGCTCAGGGCATCACGCAACTGACGCAGTTCATCCGTATCCGCCGGCGGCAGTGTTTCATCCAGACGCACTATCCAAGCCGCACCATTGCCCTCAACAACGCGCATCTCGCCCGGTTCCATCGCGAAAACTTCGTTCATGAAACTGGCCGGAACATCATCCAGAAACGCTGTGCGGGTCAGGGCGTTTTCGACGCGGAAAGGCAGGCCGGTCGCTGCGAAATCACCGTCAGGTGTCAGTTGGTTCAGAATGGCATCCGCCTTTTCGCGCAGGGCTTTGTTGATCTCGGCCTGTTGCCAGGCCTCGGCGACACGGTCGCGCGCGCTCTCCAGCGGTTCCGGGCGACGCGGCAGAACCTCGTCCAGGCGCAGGGCAAAAATTGACCCATCTTCCAGGAATGCGATTTCAGGGAAATCTCCTTCCTGCACGGCTTCTGCGGCCGCTCGGAACCCGTCATAGGCCGCAACGCCTTCGTCGCTGTCACGAGTCCAGTCGATCTGACCCAGTTCCATTTCGGTTTCTTCCGCCAGTTCTTCCAGCGTGGCACCGCCTGCCAGCATGTCGTTGATATCTTCGGATTGCGCTTCGATCAGACGGCGGGCGCGTTCAGTCGCCAACTCTTCGCGAAGTGCCGGCTCGGCCTCTTCAAATGGAACAGTGTTCGCAGCCAGTGATCCGTTGACGCGGAACAGGGCCGGACCAAACACCGAAGGCAACGGGCCCACGACAGTGTCAAGCTCGGCCGCAAAAACGGCGTCCGCAGCTTCGCCCAGATCCTCACGCGTCACGTCGCCCAGATCGATGTCATTCAGTTCCAGATCGCGATCCCGAACCAACTGTTCGAACGTTGTGCCGCCAACCTCAAGCTGCGCCAAAGCGTCCTTGGCGGCCTGTTCGCTTGGGAAGTTCAGACGTTCGACCAAACGGCGTTCAGGCTGGTTGTATTCGTCGGATCGTTCTTCATAGAGTTTGCGCAGCGCGTCTTCGTCGATTTCGACCGTGTCCACCAACATTGCTGGCGACAGAATCGCGTAAGTCAGCTGCTTGGTGCGGGGCAACATGAACTGGTCCCCATTGTCATCATAGAATGCCTGGATCTGTGCGTCCGTTGGATCGGCCACAGGTGTATCCAGCGCTTCCGTTCCAACAGTTGCAACAGCAAAGCTGCGCCGCGCGCCGATATAATCGATCATCGTGTCCGTCAGCGTTGCCGGCATTTTCACGCCGCCCATGATTGCGCCCTGTACGATGGTTCGGGCGGATTCCTTGCGCAGATCGGATTCGAATTCGGAATCGGTCATGCCGACCTGTTCAAGCTGAAAGCGATAGGATTCACGGTCAAAAGTTCCGTTGACACCCTGAAATGCCGGGATCGAGATGATCTCTTGCTGAAGGTTCTCATCGCCGATGGAAATTCCAAGCTGACCGACCTCGTTGTCCAGCGCCGCCAAAGCGGTCAAGCGGGCAAGGGCGTTTCGGTCCAGACCCAGATCGCGGGCTTGCGACATCTGCAAAGGTTGCCCGGATTGTGCCTCCACCGCTCGAATCTCGCGCTGCAATTCGCGCACGTAGTCATCGACCGAGATGCTTTCGTCGCCGACTGTCGCAACTGTGCGGATCGTCCCGCTGAGGTTGACCGCGCCAAATCCTGCAAGGCCCAGCATCAGCAGGCCCATCAGAATCCAGACAAAGGTTTTCGAAAGACTTTTAGCGCCTGCGGCCATGATGCCCTCTTGTTTTTTCGGCAGAGTTCTGCCCTGTCGGTTGCGGCCCTGAATACGACGCACACCGCCGAGGGGCAAGCTTAGAAGGACAGAGCCTGCAACCGGTCGAACAATTGGCCCAGCCCGGCCCGATCCAGATTGGCAAAAGCAATGCGCACCTGCCGTTTTCCAGCCGGGTCATGATCCGGCATGAACATGGTTCCGGGCAACAGCAGCACGCCAGCTTCGCTGACCAGACGGCGCGCAAGCTCGTTTGACGGCATATCAAACGGATGTTCGAGATAGGCAAAATAGGCGCCAAGTCCCAAAAGCCGCCACCCCCGTGCTTCAAGCGCTGGCATCCCTTCTGCAATGGCTGCGCGGCGGTCAAGAATTTCGTCACGCTCGCCAGCCAGCCATTGCGACAGGTTTTGCATACCCCACAACGCTGCGAACTGGCCGATCTGGCCCGGGCAAATGGCGACCGTATCCAGAAATTTCTCGACCTCGGCCAACAACGCCGGGTTTGTTGCGATGGCACCCACCCTGTGGCCCGTCAGACGATAAGCCTTGGAGAAAGAGTAAAGGTGGACAAGCGTTTCGTCCCACCCGGGTTGCTGAAACAGATCATGCGGGGGGCCGCTTCGGCTGTCGAAATCGCGATAGGTTTCATCGACGATCAGGCGGATCCCGGTTTTACGGGCCAGGTTGAAAAACGCCCTGACCAGTTCGGCAGGGTATTCGACGCCGCCCGGATTGTTGGGCGTGACCAGCGCAATGGCGCGTGTCTTGTCGGTAATCAATCCGCGCGCACGCTCTGGATCGGGCAAAAGATCCTCCCCGGTCGGCAGGTCCACGGCCTGTACTCCGGCCATGTCCAGCCACATTTTGTGGTTGAAATACCAGGGGGTTGGCAGAATGACCTCATCCGCTTCGCCGGTAATCGCCGATATCACGGCCGAAAACGCCTGATTGCAGCCCGAGGTGATGGCGATCCGAGGTGCGTCTACCTGCGCCGCATAGTGAGAACTGATCTGCGCCGCCAGTTCGGCGCGCAGATCGTCATTGCCCAATACCGGGCCGTAAAGATGTGCGCTGTCTTCGCGAACGGCGAAGTCGGCCATAGCCTGCCGCAAGGCAAGCGGCGGCGGATCGACCGGCGCCGCCTGGCTTACGTTGATCAACGGGCGGTCGGATGGGAAGGCAACACCCTCGACCCATCGGCGCGCCTCCATCACCGGAGGGGCGAATGTTGCTGCGGTGCGGCTGAGCGTCATGTTCGGTCTACTGTTCAGAAATCAATCGGTGCCGCGATACGGCTCGACATATTGAAGGGCCATATCCCATGGGAAGAAGATCCATGTGTCCTGGCTGACCTCGGTGATGAAGGTATCCACCATCGGGCGGCCCTTGGGTTTGGCGTAAACCGTCGCGAAATGCGCATTCGGGTACATGTCCCGAACCAGTTCCAACGTCTTTCCGCTGTCGACCAGGTCGTCGATGATCAGAATACCGGTTCCGTCACCCATCAGGTCGGCGTCCGGAGATTTCAACACCTCTGCTTCACCCTGTTCCTGGTGGTGGTATGAACGCACGCTGATCGTATCGACCGTACGGATGTCTAGTTCTCGGCTGACGATCATCGCAGGCGCCATGCCGCCGCGCGTGATCGCGACAACACCCCGCCAGTTGCCATCATCGGGACCTTGCCCGTCAAGACGCCAGGCCAGGGCACGCGAATCGCGATGAATCTGGTCCCAGCTGATGTGAAAGCCTTTTTCGTGGGGCAGGCGGTCCTTGGCGCTCATGTTCTTAACCTTTTTCAACGTCCGGGGCGTCAACGGCCTTCATGCCGACAATGTGATACCCCGAATCCACATGCAGATTCTCACCGGTTACGCCGCTGGACAAATCCGACAGAAGATACAGCGCCGAGTTTCCGACATCGTCAATGGTCACGTTCCGGCGCAGGGGCGAGTTATATTCGTTCCACTTCATGATATAGCGGAAATCGCCGATGCCGCTAGCGGCCAGCGTCTTGATCGGGCCGGCCGAGATCGAGTTTACGCGGATGCCATCCTTGCCCAGATCCTCGGCCAGGTATTTGACCGACGCCTCCAGCGCGGCCTTGGCAACGCCCATGACGTTATAGTGCGGCATGACCTGCTCGGCGCCGTAATAGGTCAGGGTCACAGCGCTGCCGCCTTCTGACATCATCTTTTCGGCACGCTGCATCACGGCTGTGAAAGAATATACCGAAACATCCATCGTCAGTTTGAAATTTGCGCGGCTGGTGTCGACATAGCGACCGCGCAGCTCGTTCTTGTCGGAAAAGCCGATGGCGTGGACGACGAAGTCCAGCTTGCCCCATTTCTCTTCCAGCGCTGCAAACAGCGCGTCGATGGACGCTTCGTCACTGACGTCGCAGGGCAGAACGATTTCGCTGCCCAATTGCGCCGCCAGCGGGTCGACGCGCTTTTTCAAAGCCTCGCCCTGATAGGAAAAGGCCAGCTCGGCCCCGGCATTCGACAAGGCGCGGGCGATTCCCCATGCGATTGATTTGTCATTGGCCAGTCCCATGATGAGGCCGCGCTTGCCGGCCATCAACTGATTTGACATGTTCGGTTCTCCGCCTGTCTTCGCGTTATGTTGAGTTGGTTTATGCCATTGGTTGCGTTGCATCAAGGCCGTGCGCTCTTGCCCGCAGCGGGTTCTCGCCTTAGGTTCGTCGTTAATACTTTCCAGGGGATGGAAATGACCGAGCGTGATGGCATCTTTGCTGGCTCCGATCCGTTTGAAATAGCGGCCCGGTGGCTTGCCGAGGCTGAAGAAAGCGAATTGAACGACCCGAATGCGATTGCGCTTGCAACCGTTGATCCAGATGGCATGCCAAATGCTCGCATGGTGTTGCTCAAGGAAATCGAAGCGGACTCGTTTGTTTTTTATACGAACTATGAAAGCGCCAAGGCCAAGGAACTGGATACAGCCGGAAAAGCTGCATTTGTGATGCATTGGAAATCTTTGCGGCGTCAGCTTCGTGTTCGTGGTATAATACGTCGTGAAAATGGGCCCCAGGCTGATGAATATTATGCATCAAGGTCATTGAAAAGCCGCCTGGGCGCGTGGGCTTCAAAGCAGTCGCAACCGCTTTCAAGCCGGGCAGCTTTGATGGCAGAGGTCGCGAAAGTGACGGCGAAACTTGGGCCAAATCCACCGCGTCCGCCGTTTTGGGGCGGGTACAGATTGACGCCCACCGAGATTGAGTTCTGGGCCGATGGTGCATTCCGCTTGCATGACCGGTTCAGATGGCAACGAATTGAGCCGGGATCGGCATGGCATGTTGAAAGGTTGAATCCATGACGTTCACGTGTCGTGAAATGCAACAGGCAGAAAACAAACAATCTTTTCAGCTTGAATTTGTCTGCCATTCCCCTAAACAACAAACCCTTAACGAACTGCTGAAATTCGCGATGGGAAAACCGTGCCAGAAGACCTGAACAACATGTACCGCGTCCGTGGACACGTAAAATGGTTCGACCCCGCCAAGGGGTTTGGCTTTGTTGTGTCCGAAGAGGGCGGCCCGGATATTCTGTTGCATGTGAATGTTCTGCGCAACTACGGCCAGAGCTCGGTTGCGGATGGCGCCAGCATTGAAATCATGACTCACCGCACGGACCGAGGGGTTCAGGCGGTCGAGGTCGTTGCGATTGATCCGCCGGCGCGGACCGACTCGATGATGCTAGCCGATTTTGCCGAGTTGGATCCGGAGGTCATCGCAAAAGCGCCGCTGGAAGCCGCGCGGGTGAAATGGTTCGACAAGGGCAAAGGTTTCGGATTCGCCAATGTGTTTGGGCGCAACGAAGACGTATTCCTTCATATCGAGGTGCTGCGCCGCTCGGGGCTTGCCGATCTGCAACCTGGTGAAGCGCTGGCCATGAGGGTGATCGACGGCAAGCGGGGTCGGATGGCCGCGCAGGTTCTGGCCTGGGAAGCGGCTTTGGATAGCTGAACCGAATGAAACGGCTTCGGATACTCTTGACCATATTCGTAACGTTGTGGACAGGAGTTGCCGCTGCCGCATGCAGATCGGACCGTGTCACGCTCAGAAATGACAGTGCGACAGTGCAATTTAACGTGGAAGTCGCCGTTACTCCGCAAGAGCGATCCCGCGGTTTGATGTTTCGCGAATCGTTGCCGGCTCGATCCGGTATGCTGTTCGTCTTTGATCCGCCGCAGCCCGTTGCGTTCTGGATGAAGAACACCCTGATCCCGCTCGATATGGTATTTCTGGATCGCACCGGTTTGGTGACGCGTGTGCATGAAGAGGCGATTCCGGGTGATCTTACGCCGATTGAAGGGGGCGATTCCGTATTTGCGGTGCTGGAAATCAATGCAGGATTGTCCGCGAGCTACTCTATCGGGCCCGGGACACAGATGAAGCACGAAATTTTTTCGCAAGGACCTGCAATTTGGCCCTGTTAGGGCTTTTCAAATCAGATCGGCGTCGTTAGGAAGGCGCACGGTCCGGGGCGTGGCGCAGTCTGGTAGCGCACCTGTTTTGGGTACAGGGGGTCGTAGGTTCGAATCCTGCCGCCCCGACCACTTCCATCAAGCTAATTCGGCGAGCCACCCATTGTCTGGTAGAGCTCGCTGATGGCTTGGTTCAGAACCTTGCTTTCAACCGGAACTTCAACTGCCGCACCGGATTTTTGCGGGACGCGGAAGAAAACACGCGCGTCCACGCGATACCCTGCGTTTGTTTTTGTTGACGTAAGGCGCATGACGCTTTGCGGCAGCTCCTGCGGATGGCCGTCATAGTTCAGAATCAGATAAGCTGTCGCCTTGGGGGGCAGGAACTCGCTGCATTCAAAGATTTGATTCCCGGTTTTCCTGAAAGACTCGCCAGGGCCCGAGCAGCTGGTTTCAAACGTGTCGAACAGTCGTTGAGGGAAGGAGTCGAACTGTGCGCTGCGTGACGGGATGGGCACATCCTGTGGTGCGCAGGCCACGATGCAGGCTGTGGCCGGGATAAAATGAAACAACTTCATTCGCTTGAGCTCCCTCGCTCGTGGGTAGACCGTTCGGCACATGGCGCGGGACAGTCCGCCCGGACAGCATTGATTCCGTTTCAAGGTAACCAGCATGTCGTTAGTTGATCAAATGCAGATAACTATGCTCGTAAAAACGGGAATTCATTTTGAGAGTTCAAAATATCGGCGGAAATACGCCGTGGATGAAGTTGTGGAGGAATCGCGACCTGCACGCAGAAGGCTTCACGCAACCATCAGGTCAACAAAAAAGATTTGGAAAATGACCGAAAAAGGGCGTTGACCTTCTATGGGAACATACGTCAAATTGTATGGGCCAACGAGATTGCCACAATATCTGGTGTATAATCCGGAAAAGGCAGCGGGCGAGGGTCGGAAAAGCACAATCGTTTTACGTGCGGTCGCATTTGCGGCTTTGCGCTGTCTCAGACAGCGAACAGTACCTTTTTGCGCGCGTCTCAGGGCGTTGTGGGCGACACCCTGCAACACAAGATTTGGTGTCGGGAATCGGAAATTGAGCTGTATTAACCAGGGCTGCGGACATGAAGATTGAAAGAAAATTCACCAAACCGGATCAGGACGCCTATGCGGAACTGAATTTTGTGTCTGCAACATCTGAAATCCGAAATCCGGACGGTACAATCGTTTTTCGTCTGGATGACATCGAAGTCCCCTCGAGCTGGTCGCAGGTCGCAAGTGATGTGATTGCGCAGAAATACTTCCGCAAGGCGGGGGTGCCCACCAAGCTCAAGAAAGTGAAAGAAAAAGGCGTTCCTGAATTCCTGTGGCGATCGGTTCCCGCGGACGGCGCAGAGTTCGAAGGAGAAACATCATCCAAGCAAGTGTTCGACCGTCTGGCCGGTGCCTGGGCCTATTGGGGCTGGAAGGGCGGCTATTTCTCGACCGAGGAAGACGCGCGCGCCTATTTCGACGAGATGCGCTATATGCTGGCAACCCAGCGCGCGGCGCCGAATTCGCCGCAGTGGTTCAACACGGGCCTGCACTGGGCGTATGGAATCGATGGCCCGGCGCAGGGGCACCACTATGTCGATTACAAGACCGGCAAGCTGACCAAGTCGAAATCGGCCTATGAGCATCCTCAGCCGCACGCGTGCTTCATCCAGTCAGTCGATGATGATCTGGTGAATGAAGGCGGCATCATGGATCTGTGGGTGCGCGAGGCGCGCCTGTTCAAATACGGGAGCGGAACAGGCACTAACTTCAGCCATCTGCGGGCCGAAGGCGAGGCACTGTCGGGTGGCGGCAAGTCCTCGGGCCTTATGGGCTTTCTCAAGATCGGCGACCGCGCCGCTGGCGCGATCAAATCAGGCGGGACAACCCGTCGGGCAGCAAAGATGGTGATCGTCGATGCAGATCACCCGGACATCGAGCAATTCATCGAATGGAAGGTGATTGAAGAACAGAAGGTGGCCTCGATCGTTGCCGGATCGAAGATGCACGAGAAGATGCTGAACGGCATTTTCGAGGCCATCCGGTCTTGGGATGGATCTGCCGATGACGCCTATGATCCGAACAAGAACGACGCGCTGAAAAAGGCGGTTCGTGAAGCGAAAAAGGTCGCAATCCCGGAAACTTACATCAAGCGTGTCTTGGATTATGCCAAGCAGGGCCACGACAGCATCGAGTTCCCAACCTACGACACAGACTGGGATTCGGAAGCTTACAGCTCGGTTTCGGGTCAGAACTCGAACAACTCCATCCGTGTGACCAACGCGTTCTTGACCGCCGTTGAAAAAGACGCCGATTGGGAGTTGATCAACCGCACCGATGGTAAGGTTGCCCGCACCGTCAAGGCGCGTGATCTTTGGGAAAAGGTCGGCCACGCCGCGTGGGCTTGCGCCGATCCGGGCATCCAGTTCCACGATACCGTCAATGAATGGCACACATGCCCCGAAGATGGTGAGATCCGCGGCTCGAACCCGTGCTCGGAATACATGTTCCTGGATGACACGGCCTGTAACCTGGCCTCGATGAACCTGCTGACCTTCCTGAAGGATGGTGAGTTCCAGGCGGCGGACTACATGCATGCCTCACGCCTGTGGACACTGACGCTGGAAATCTCGGTGACAATGGCGCAGTTCCCGTCGAAGGAAATCGCGCAACTGTCCTATGACTTTCGCACGCTGGGTCTGGGTTATGCCAATATCGGCGGTCTGCTGATGAACATGGGCTATAGCTACGACTCGGACGAAGGCCGGGCGATCTGCGGTGCGCTGACCGCGATCATGACCGGCGTGGCCTATGCGACATCGGCTGAAATTGCCGGAGAGCTTGGCCCGTTCAAAGGCTATGAGCGCAACGCCGAGCATATGCTGCGTGTCATCCGCAACCACCGCCGCGCGGCGCAGGGTGTGACGGAAGGCTACGAGAAACTGGCCGTCAAACCGGTGCCGCTGGATCACGGCAACTGCCCGGACAAGCGCCTGGTCGATCTGGCCATGTCCGCCTGGGACGAGGCGCTGAGCCTTGGTGAGAAGAACGGTTATCGCAACGCGCAAGCCACCGTGATCGCGCCCACCGGCACCATCGGTCTGGTGATGGATTGCGACACCACCGGAATCGAGCCTGACTTTGCGCTGGTGAAGTTCAAGAAGCTGGCCGGTGGCGGGTATTTCAAGATCATCAACCGCTCGGTGCCTTCGGCGCTGGAAAAGCTGGGCTATTCCTCGTCGCAGATCGAAGAGATCGTATCCTACGCAGTTGGTCACGGCACCATCGGCAATGCGCCGGGGATCAACCACACCTCGCTGACCGGTCATGGCTTTGGCCCGAATGAACTGGCCAAGGTGGACGCCGCGCTGGAAAGCGCGTTCGACATCCGGTTTGTCTTCAACCAGTGGACACTGGGCGAGGATTTCTGCACCGGTGTTCTGGGCATCCCGGCGACCAAGCTGAATGATCCGACCTTCGATCTGCTGCGCCATCTGGGCTTTACCAGGGCGGATATCGACGCGGCCAACGACCATGTCTGCGGAACCATGACGCTGGAAGGTGCGCCGCATCTGAAGGAAGAGCATTATTCGATCTTCGACTGCGCCAACCCGTGCGGGAAAAAAGGCAAGCGTTTCCTTGGAGTTGAAAGCCATATCACCATGATGGCGGCGGCACAGAGCTTCATCTCGGGTGCGATCTCGAAGACGATTAACATGCCGAATGACGCGACCATCGAGGATTGCCAGAAAGCCTATGAACTCAGCTGGTCGCTGGGTGTGAAGGCCAACGCGCTCTATCGTGACGGTTCGAAACTGTCTCAACCGCTGGCGGCAGCACTGGTCGAGGATGACGATGAGGCGGCAGAGGTGCTGGAGAGCGGCTCGGCGCAGGAAAAGGCTGTCGTTCTGGCCGAAAAGGTGATCGAGAAGGTTGTGGTCAAAGAGATCATCCGCAGCCATCGTGAGAAACTGCCGCATCGCCGCAAGGGCTATACCCAGAAGGCAATCGTTGGTGGCCACAAGGTCTATCTGCGCACCGGTGAGTTCGAAGACGGCCAGCTGGGCGAGATTTTCATCGACATGCACAAGGAAGGCGCTGGCTTCCGTGCGATGATGAACAACTTTGCCATCGCCGTGTCGGTCGGTCTGCAATACGGCGTGCCGCTGGAAGAATTCGTGGACGCCTTCACCTTCACCAAGTTCGAACCCGCGGGGATGGTGCAGGGCAACGACTCGATCAAGAACGCAACGTCGATCCTGGATTACATCTTCCGCGAACTGGCCGTGTCCTATCTGGACCGCACCGATCTGGCCCACGTGAAACCCGAAGGCGCAACCTTTGACGATTTGGGTCGGGGCGAGGACGAGGGTGTCTCGAATGTATCGGAAATCAGCGATACAGCCGCGTCCAAGTCGTTGGAAGTGCTGAAACAAATCAGCTCCACCGGCTATCTGCGCAAGCGCTTGCCGCAAGATCTGGCTGTGTTCAACGCGGGTCAGGTCGAGGTGAACGGTATGGCTGAACCAGCGGCTTCCTTCGAAGCACCGGCAGCCGAAACGGCGGTGGCCACCGGAATGGACGCCCGCACAAAGGCCAAGATGCAGGGGTACGAGGGCGATCCCTGCGGCGAATGCGGAAACTACACGCTGGTGCGCAACGGCACCTGCATGAAATGCAACACCTGTGGCGCGACAAGCGGGTGTAGCTGAGTTTAGCGCCCCGGCAACCCGGGGTGCAGGGGTCGGATAGCTGCCACAGGTACCGACCCCGACGAATACGGAGCAAGGCACTGAGACTTACCGTTGATGCCTTGGTCCACTCGGCCGACATGCCCGTGTTGGCCGGAAACAGGGTGGGGCGGAATATTTGCTCCCTCCCACTCTTTCACGGAACGGGTGCGCTCGTTCCATGCGACGTCCAGGCCGCAGGCAAAAAAAACACCGGGCGGTCAACGAAATGAGCCTGGATGGCGAAACTGACAGGGGGCTTCGGCCCCCTTTCTTTTTTGCGACTGGTTGCCCGGATAAGCACGGTCCTGCCGGATCGGGCCATGCCTGTCGGGCAAGTTCTGCCGAAACGGGTCTGGCAAGGTTTTGCCCGGCGGTGTGTCGCAACACCGACTCGGGCAAACACGCAAAGATTGGCGCGATTTCCCGGAAATCACGTAAAACGGGTGACGCCTGCGGCTGTTCCGGTGTTTCTGGGGCCTGTCCGGACGAAGACATAATCAACTTATCCAGGAGGCACGAAAATGAAACCGCAGTACTTGATTGGGATTTCCATTGCTGCACTGACCTTGCCGGGAGTGCTCTCGGCGCAGTCCTCAACCGACGCCAATGGCGATGGCGTTCTGACCATCGAAGAAATTCAAGCCGTGTTGCCCGACGTTGACGCCGATACATTTTCGGCGATGGACGCAAATGGCGACGGGGCGCTGGATGCTGATGAAGTGGCCGTTGCACAAGAGGCAGGTTTGCTTCCACCCAGCAACGGGTAGACAAGAAAGGGCGGCCCGACACTCATCGGGCCGCTTTTTCAGATGCTATAACGGCAAGTGAATGTTGAATTTTTCCCGAATCTCAGCATCCAGAAGCGGGTCGAACCGGGCCGCCGACGGGGTGGACAGGATCTCATTCTTTCGGGCCACTGCCTTTTCAACCAGATCCGGTTTGCCAAGCTCCACCCATTCCTTGGGGGAAGAGCGGTCACCAAAGGTCGGATAGACATAGTCGGCCTGCATCCGGCTGAGGGTCGCATCGGTGCCCAGATAATGACCGGGGCCGCCCATGCACACGGATGCGATCTGATCCAGTGCCAGGGTTTCATCGGTCACTTCGATCCCGCGCACGCAGCGCTGCGCCTGACCGATCAGGTCGTCGCTGAGGATGAGACTTTCAAAGCAGAATCCCAGCAGCGAGGCGTGCATGCCAGCGGCTTCATATACCATGTTCAGACCGGACAGCCCGGCCATCACGTTCGAGCACATCTGTTCCCACCCGGCCTGCATGTCGGGCAGCTTCGAATCTGATGCGCCGGCTGCCGCGCCCCCCGGCAAGTCGTAGAAACGGTGCATCTGGGCGCAGCCTGCCGTCAGCAGGGCTTGTTCGCCGGAACCGATGGACATTGCGCCGGTCCGTAGATCAAGACCAAAGGGCCAGGTGCCGAAAACTGCGGGTGCGCCGGGACTTACGGCGTTTACATAAACCAATCCCGCAAGGCATTCCGCCGTGGCCTGGGCGATTGCTCCGGCGATGGTTGATGGCGCGGTGGCGCCGGCCATTCCGGCTGACAGCAACAGAACCGGCATTCCGGCCTTGATGCATTCCTCCATCACTTCGCAGCTTTCAGTGGCGAATTTCATCGGTGGGACGACGAAGCAGTTCGAGTTCGACACAAATGGTCGCTCGCGATATTTATCTTCGCCGCCCGCGATCATATAGATCATCTCCATCGCGGGGGCGACGTGGCTGGGTTCCGTGAAGGATGTGCCGACGTGTTTGAATGTTCCTGAACAGCTGGCGTAGATCGTGTTCAGGTCCATTTCCAGGTTGTCCGTGATGTCGCGACAGACCATGGGGCGCTGAACAAAGTGAATATTGTCAAGCTGTTGGCAGATACGTGCGGCATCGTGCAAATCCTGAACGGTTGAATCGCGATACTCGCGACCATGCACGTCGACCATTGAAACGGCTGCACCAGCCGTGCCGTAATGTACTTTTGTACCTGTCAGGTCCAGATCGGTTTTCCCGTCACGGCTGTACAAAGTGACATTGCGGTTCGCCTTTGCGATCGTGTCTTCGACAAGCGCACGGGGAAAGCGGACGCGGCCATCGTCGCCCAATGCGCAGCCTGCACCAACCAGATAGTCGATCCCGCTTTGCGGCGCGTCCGCCAGACCAATTGTTTCCAATGCGGTCAGGGCGGCCTCGTGGATACGTTCGATCTGTGCTTGGGTCAGGACATTCAGGACACCGCCTTCCATACCGGGGCGCACGGGGCGCAGATGTTCAGGCAATGCGGTTGCACGGGCAGCGCGACGCGCAGCGCGACCGCCGCTGCGCGATGTGTTGCGGGATTGGTCGTTCATTTCTATTTCCGATCTGTGAGAGATGTTTGGGGAACTGGCAAATGGCCGCTTACGGCCGTCCTCTCGCTGCACGTCCCCGGTCCGCACCAATGGTGCGGCTGATCAGGCTGATTTTCCAGTCGTGGTCAGTCATTCCGCCTCTCAACGTTTGGCGCAACAATTCCAAAACACGGCGACGCAATCTGTTCTGTTTGCGACCTCAACGGAATTTACTTCAGCAAATATCTGCCCAACAAACCTCTGACGGAATTCTGAGGCAGATTTTCTCCCTCGAGGACAGAAATCTGTTATACTGCATTCACTTACTCTTGAGCTTTGCGTGCAAGGAATTGAACTCTGACAAAAGCGATCCCAGTTGAATTGCAAGTTAACACATGATCTGAAGCCCGAGTGAAATCGCGTTGAAACAGACTTTTGAACTTTTTTCTGTCCTGATTGTCGTGGCTCTGACGGCCAACGCCAGCCCGGTTTTGGCAGAGGATTGGACAGGGGGGTACGTTGGGCTCAGCTTTGGGTATGGCGATGCGGATGGACCGGGTGGATCAAGCGGGGACGACACCGCCTTTGGTGCGCATGTAGGCTATGATCGGGATTTCGGGGCTTTCGTTCTGGGCGGTGAACTTGAATACAACCGCCTTTCCCTGAACCTCAGCCAGTCTCAGGGCAGTCTGGACAGCATGACCCGATTGAAACTGCGTGGCGGGTACGATTTCGGCAGCGCGCTGGGGTATGTCGTCGTTGGCGCGGCACGGGCCGAAACATCTGTCGACAGCGATACCGCCGCTGTTTACGGGATAGGCATCGCTTATCCGATTGGCGACAATTTTGTCATAAGTGGCGAGGCGTTGCGGCAAGATTTCGATGATGTTACCCGATCCACCGGTGGTTTGGATTCCAACGTCTTCAACCTGCGCACAACGTTCCGTTTCTGACAACAGGCTTATTCAGCTGCGTGCTTCCTCGCAAGTTGCGACGCGAATTCGCACAGCGTTTTCAGCGCATCCGCAAAACGTTCATCCGCC
Organism: Ruegeria sp. HKCCE3926; assembly: GCF_017872515.1. Classification (NCBI taxonomy): domain Bacteria; kingdom Pseudomonadati; phylum Pseudomonadota; class Alphaproteobacteria; order Rhodobacterales; family Roseobacteraceae; genus Ruegeria; species Ruegeria sp. HKCCE3926. The sequence goes on from NZ_JAEDOU010000001.1 coordinate 901,355, forward strand.
ACGGTCATGGCCACCCGTATGTGCCCGGCAGCGGCCTTGCCGAAGCTTTCGCCGGGCATGACGGCAATCTTGTGTGCGTCCAGCAGCGCGTTGGCAAACGCGTCCCCCGACATCCCGGTCGCGCGGATATCCAGCATCAGATACATGGCGCCCTGCGCGGGGACGAGGCCGACGATGTTTTGCGAGGCTAGAATATCCATGGCCAAGGATCGGCGGCGGCGGAACGGAGCGGCGATTTTTTCTTCAAGTTCAACACCCGCGGTCAGCGCAAAACTCGACGCGTCCTGCACGAACCCGGGAACGCCGTAGGTGGTGTGGGTCGCCAGATTGATCAGATGGGCGATGACCTCCTCGGGGCCGACGACCCATCCACACCGAGACCCCGTCATGGCGTGGGACTTGGACATGGATCCAACCACAAGCGTTCGCTCTGCCATGTCGGACAGCGCACGCGGAGAAAGATGTTCACCGTCCCAGACCTGCGTGTCGTATACCTCATCCGAGATCAGCCAAAGATCGCGTCGCTTGCACACGTCAGTGACCGCCTCGAGCGATTGACGGGAATAGACCACGCCGGTCGGATTGTTCGGCGTGTTGATCAACAGCGAAACCGCGCCTTCAGCAGCGGCATCGATCCGCTCGGCCTGGGGCTGGAAAGCGTCGTCAGCGGCGGTTTGAACCGCGCGGGCGACGGCGCCAACACCCCGAATCGTGCCGGGGTAGGTGGCGTAGTACGGGTCGAGATACAATCCGACATCACCGGGATCGCAAACGGCCATATGTGCCGCGAACAGGGCGGCTTGTCCGCCGGGGGTGATCAGAACATTGTTCCGAGAGGTCGGAACGCCAGTGCGGGTCTGAACCCGCGCGGCGACCGTGTCGCGCAGCAGGTCCGTGCCGGGTACCATCGCGTAACCTGTATGGCCGTTGCGGGTCGACAGCTCCATCGCCCGAAGAATCGAAGGGTCGGTTCGGGTGTCATGTTCACCGATCGTCAATTCGGTTACGGCTTGTCCTTCGCTCAACATCCGGCGGGCGCGATAGAACACGTCCCAGCCATCGCTGCGGCCGCCGGTGATCTGCGTGATGCGTTCAGACAATCTCATGAAATCGCCTCTGGTTGCTTTGCGCTGAATGGGGCAGAGCAGTGGCCGTTTGTCAATCAGCTTCGCGGCGCCAGCGTTGCCTGAAGCTTTTTTGTCAGCGATGCGCGCACGAGGTCATAGGAGGCCGTCAAACGATGGCGCAGCTCCTCGGTCTCGGCATCAAACGGCAGGCGGACCCAGCTGCGGTGAAAATAGGGGGCTTTCACCGCGACACCGGCATCAATCAGCATCTGAGCCGTTTCCACGTCGGGCGTTTTGACGGAAACACCGTCATTTGCAATTCCGATACAGGCAAACATCTTGCCGCCAACTTTCCACGCGTCATGACCGCCGCCCCATGGGTCTGACAGTTCTGCACCGGGAAATTCCTTGCAGATGGAATTGATGAAGTCTCGATCCATGACAGCCACTCTGCCGGACCGGGTGATCAAACTCAACGCTTGGCTTGGCGGGAATCCCGTGCTAACCGAGGGGCATGAACCCGGTGACCTGCATCATTATCTGCTGCATTACCTGCTGATTTATCAAGCGGGCCGGTTTCTTTCGTTTTCATCCCTGAGACAAGTTGCTAAGCCCGCGCCAACGCGCAAGCCTTTGCTGTTTTCTAGGAGCCCGACCGATGACGACGATCAAGCTGCACAACACGCGGACGCGGACGAAGGAAGATTTCGTACCGATCGACCCTGACAACGTGCGGATGTATGTCTGTGGTCCGACGGTCTATGACCGCGCCCATCTGGGCAATGCCCGCCCGGTGGTCGTGTTCGACGTTCTTTATCGTCTGTTGCGCCACGTCTATGGCGCAGAGCGCGTGACCTATGTGCGCAATTTCACCGACGTGGACGACAAGATCAACGCCACCGCGCTGGCCCGCAAACAGGCGGGCGCGGAAGGCACGCTGGAGCAACTGGTGCAGCAACGGTCGGATGAAACCATCGGCTGGTACCTGCATGATATGGGCGCTTTGGGCACGTTGGAGCCGAACGAGATGCCGCGTGCGACCCAGTTCATCGCACAGATGATTGCGATGATCGAAGACCTGATCGCCAAGGGCCATGCCTATGCCGCCGAAGGTCATGTTCTGTTTGCGGTGGATAGCTGGAAAGAAAGCTATGGCAAGCTATCGGGGCGCTCGGTGGATGACATGATCGCCGGCGCGCGGGTCGAGGTGGCGCCCTACAAGAAGAACCCGATGGATTTCGTTCTGTGGAAACCCTCGACCGATGAACTGCCGGGCTGGGACAGCCCATGGGGGCGGGGACGTCCGGGCTGGCACATCGAATGCTCGGCCATGAGCTATGAGTTGCTGGGTAAGAGTTTTGATATCCATGGTGGCGGCAACGACCTGATGTTCCCGCACCACGAGAATGAGATTGCCCAGAGCTGCTGCGCGCACCCGGAAGGTGAGTTCGCTCGATACTGGTTGCACAATGAGATGCTGCAGGTCGAAGGTAAGAAAATGTCCAAATCTCTGGGCAATTTCTTCACAGTGCACGATCTGTTGGAGCAAGGCGTGCCGGGTGAAGTGATCCGGTTTGTCTTTTTGCAGACGCATTACCGCAAGCCGATGGATTGGACTGAAAAAAAGGCCCGTGAAGCGGAGCGAACCTTGCGCAAATTCTACGCGCAGGCCGCGCAAGGGGTTGGTTATGGCGAGCCGCATCCTCAAATCGTTAACTTTTTGGCGGACGACCTGAACACAGCCGGTGCCATCGCCGAACTCCACCAGTTATCCATCGCTGACGATGTCGTGGGGTTGCGGCATTCGCTGCAATTTTTGGGATTGTTGGGCAACGATGTCCCGTCGTGGGCTCAGACGCCGCAGGTCGATCTGTCGGCCCATGCAGATCGCTTGGCAAAGGCGCGCGTATCTGCAATGGAAAACAAGGATTTCTCGGAGGTCGATCGCCTCAAGGCGGCGTATGTTGCGGCGGGGCTTGAGGTGCGAATGAGCAAGGAAGGTGTTGAACTGGTGCCGGGCGCCGGTTTTGATGCTGCCAAGCTGGAGGAGGTCTGATGACCAAAGAACGCCTCTATCTTTACGACACGACCCTGCGTGACGGGCAGCAGACCCAGGGCGTTCAGTTCTCGACCGCCGAAAAGGTGCAGATCGCACAGGCGCTGGACGCATTGGGGGTGGATTACATCGAAGGCGGTTGGCCCGGTGCCAACCCCACCGACAGCGCGTTTTTCGAGGCGGCGCCAAAGACCGCGGCCCGGTTGACGGCCTTTGGCATGACCAAACGGGCAGGGCGCTCGGCCGAGAATGACGATGTGCTGGCTGCGGTGATGAATGCGGGTACGCAGGCCGTTTGTCTGGTTGGCAAGTCACATGATTATCACGTGACCCATGCGCTTGGCATTTCGCTTGAAGAGAACACGGAAAACGTTCGTGCTTCGGTCGCGCATATCGTGGCGCAAGGGCGCGAGGCGTTGTTCGATGCCGAACATTTCTTTGACGGGTACAAGGACAACCCCGAATACGCGACACAAGTTTGCCGGGCCGCGCTGGAGGCGGGCGCGCGATGGGTTGTGCTGTGTGACACCAACGGTGGCGCGTTGCCGTCCGAGGTCGGGCGGATCGTGTCCGAAGTAATCGCGGCCGGTCTGCCGGGTGAACGGTTGGGTATTCACACCCATAACGATACCGAGAACGCAGTGGCCTGTTCTCTGGCAGCGGTCGAAGCAGGTGCCCGGCAAATTCAGGGAACGCTGAATGGTCTGGGGGAACGCTGCGGCAACGCAAACCTGACGGCGCTGATCCCGACATTGCTGCTGAAAGAACCCTACGCCTCGCAGTTCGAAACCGGCGTCAGCCTTGATGCGCTGGCCAGGCTGACCCGCATCAGCCGCATGTTGGACGATGTCCTGAACCGCGTTCCCAGCAAGCAGGCGGCGTATGTGGGCGCGTCGGCTTTTGCGCATAAGGCGGGGTTGCACGCCAGCGCGATCCTTAAGGACCCGTTGACTTACGAACATGTGGACCCTGCGAGCATAGGCAATGAACGTATCATTCCGATGTCGAACCAGGCGGGTCAGTCGAACCTGCGCAAACGCCTGACCGAGGCGGGGCTGAGCGTCAAAGCCGGTGATCCCGCATTGGGCCGCATCCTTGAGCGGATCAAGGATCGTGAAGCGGTTGGGTATTCCTACGACACCGCGCAGGCCAGTTTCGAACTGTTGGCGCGGGATGAACTGGGGCAACTGCCTGAGTTCTTCGAGGTCAAACGCTACAAGGTCACTGTTGAGCGTCGGAAGAACAAATACAACAAGATGGTCAGCCTGTCCGAGGCTGTCGTCGTGGTCAAAGTGGACGGTGAAAAGAAACTGTCGGTCAGCGAGTCCATGGACGACTCCGGAAACGACAGGGGGCCTGTGAACGCGCTGGCCAAGGCGCTGGCGAAGGATTTGGGACAATACTCGCAGGTTTTGTCAGACATGCGCCTTGTCGATTTCAAGGTCCGTATCACCCAGGGCGGGACCGAAGCGGTGACCCGCGTCATCATCGACAGCGAAGACGGTCAGGGGCGGCGCTGGTCGACGGTGGGTGTTAGTGCGAACATAGTTGATGCGTCCTTTGAGGCGCTGCTGGATGCGATCCAGTGGAAACTGGTCCGTGATTGCGATCCGCAAAAGGCAGCGGCCGAGTGAGTGGGACCTTCGACGATGATGTCAAAGCCTGCGCCGCGCTGGTACAGCGTGCGGATCCTTATCGGTTCCGCGCGACGATGGCTGCTCCGGTCGCGGCCCGCGTGGTTTTGTTTCCGATCTATGCGTTGAATGTCGAAGTCGCCCGCGCGCCATGGGTGACGCAAGAGGCCATGATTGCCGAAATGCGGCTGCAATGGTGGCGCGACGCGTTGCAGGAGATTGCAGAAGGGGCCGCGGTGCGGCGGCACGAGGTGGTGACGCCTTTGTCGCGGGTCCTGTCGCCGCATCTGGCAGGCGTTCTGGATGAATTTGTTGCCGTAAGGCGTTGGGATATATACCGGGATCCGTTCGAGGATCAGGAACATTTTGACGCCTATATCAACCACAGTTCCGGATCTCTTTTCGTCGCCTCGGCGCAGGCGCTGGGTGCGGCGGATGAAAGCGTGTTGCGCGATTTCGGGTACGGAGTCGGTGTGGCAAATTGGTTCCGCGCCATTCCCGAACTGGAAAAGCGGGGTCGCGTACCTTTGCTTAATGGGTCGACGGGTGGCGTTCAGCAACTGGCCCAATCCGCTTTGGACCGATTGCGCAAGGCGCGATCAAACCGGGCCGACATCGCACCTGAGGCGCGTCCCGCGCTGTATGCAGGTTGGTTGGCGGAACGGGTGCTTAAGCAGGCCATCGCCCAACCCAAGCGGGTGGCGGCTGGAGCGCTGGAACCAGGCGAAATGCGTCAGCGACTGTCCCTGATGTGGACCGTCGGCAGCGGGCGCTGGTGATCAGACCCTTTCGGGATCGGCCGGGCGCAAAACCAGCCACAGCAATGCGCCACCTGCCAGTGTCAGCAAGGGGATCATGGCAAGGTTGACGGCGTTCCACCCCTCGATCGCGGATCCGCCCGAGCAGTTCATCAACCCGCCCGAGGCCAGCGATGCCAATGTCACACCGCCAAACACCAGCAGGTCGTTGAGGCCCTGCATCCGCCCGCGTTCATGCGGTTCATGCGACGCGGCCAGCATCGTGGTCGCGCCGATGAATCCGAAATTCCAACCAATGCCCAGAAGAACAAGGGCGATAAAAAAGTTACCCAATTCAACGCCTTGCAGCGCAACTACCCCTGATGCGGCAAGTATGGCCAAACCCAGAGCGACGATCTTCTCAACGCCAAACCGGGCAATCAGGTGCCCGGTGAAGAAGCTGGGGACATACATTGCCAGCACGTGACTGGTCACGATATCCGCTGCGTCATTGGCGGAAAATCCACATCCGACAACGGCAAGCGGCGTCGAGGTCATCACCAGATTCATCAACGCATAAGACACCATGGCACAGATGATCGCGACGGCGATGCGGGGTGTTTTCAACAACTCGATCCGTGACCGCCCCTTGGGTTCATCGGCCGCAGGTTTCGCAGGCGTCGGAATGTCGAGAAAGAAGAACAGCGCCGAGCCCAGAACGTTGATCCCGATTACGGCCATATATGTTCCCAAAAAAGGGATGACGTAAGCTTCAGACGTAAGTTTCACAATCTGAGGCCCGATGATGGCGGCCGCCAGCCCACCGGCCATCACGTATGAAATCGCTTTTGGGCGGTAGTCGTTTGACGCGGTGTCTGCTGCCGCAAAGCGATAGAACCCGTGTGCGCTCATGTAGATTCCGGTCAGCAGGCTGCCGACAAGAAAAATGGGGAACGAGCCCAGAAACAGGCCATAGGCCCCGATCAGCCCGCCCAGTGCACCGGCGGTTGCCCCGACAAGGAACCCCACGCGACGGCCCCATTTTTGCATGATGGCCGAGATCGGCATGGCTGCCAGCATCGATCCCAGAACGATCAGGGATATCGGCAGCGTCGCCAAGCAGGGGTTCGAGGCCAGCGATTGACCTGCAAGCCCGCCGACGATGAACATCATCGGCATCTGCGCACCCAGGATGGCTTGGGCAGCCACCAGCACGGCCACATTGCGTTTGGCCTGCCGGTCGTCCGGAAGGGTTGAAATCATGGTCATGGGCGAATGGTTATCGGCTAAGTGTTTGCGGCACAAGCGGGTTGCATCTGCGTCACATGCGCCTAACCTGCCCGAAATAACAGAGCAGGGAGGCCGCATGCCCGCAGGCCGCATCATCGAAACATCGGACTGTGTGGCGGAAGGGGCCGAATGGCTGGCCCAAACCTGTCCGCGCATGGCGTATGCGATGGATCAGACCGGCCCCTTGCCGCTGCGCCGCCGCCCCGATGGGTTTGCGCAATTATTGAGTGCAATCGTCAGTCAGCAAGTCAGCGTGGCTTCGGCCAATGCGATCTGGAAACGGCTTCAGGATGCCCGCTTGACCGGTCCGCGCAAGATCCTGTGGGCAACGGATGACGATCTGCGGGCAGTTGGGTTGAGCCGACAGAAGATCCGTTATGCACGCGCTCTGGCCGAGGCACGTATCGACTATAAGGCACTGCGCGATGCAACTGACGCAGATGTCGTCGCTACTTTGACGCAAGTTCCGGGTATCGGTGTCTGGACAGCCGAAATCTATGCGATGTTCTCACTGGGTCGCGCTGATGTCATCGCACCCGGTGATCTCGCCCTGCAAGAGGCGGCGCGCATCCTCTATGACTTGCCTGAACGTCCAACGGACAAGAAATTGCGCAATATGGCCGAGGCCTGGTCGCCCTGGCGTTCGGTTGCGGCACGGGTGCTGTGGGCCTATTACCGGGTTGCAAAACAAAGAGAAGGGATCAGATGACACGGGTTTTGAATGCGCTCCGGAAAGAGCCTGTTTCGGGCGACACGCGCTCGGTCGTGGTGTTCGTGCATGGCTATGGCGCAAACGGTGCCGATCTGCTGGGATTGGCCGATCCGCTGGGTGAACACCTGCCTGACACGTTGTTCGTGGCCCCCGACGCGCCCGAGCAGATCCCCGGAATGCCCAACGGGTATCAGTGGTTTCCGATTCCCTGGATCGATGGATCTTCCGAAGAAGAAGCCCGCCGGGGCATGGAAATGGCTGTCGAGGACTTCAACGCCTTTCTGGACGCGCTGATGGTGGACGAAGATGTTCTGCCCGAACAGGTTGTGTTGTTTGGCTTCAGCCAGGGCACCATGATGAGCTTGCACGTTGCGCCGCGGCGGGAAGATCCCGTGGCCGGGATCGTAGCCTTTTCAGGCCGTTTGCTGGAACCCGATTTGCTGGTGGATGAAACCGTCAGCCGGATGCCTGTCTTGCTGGTGCATGGCGACGCTGACGACGTTGTTCCGCCTCAATCCCTGCCGGAAGCGGCCGAAGCCTTGCAAGCTGCGGGTTTCAAAGAGGTCTATGCCCATGTCATGAAAGGCACCGGGCACGGTATCGCCCCGGATGGGCTGAGCGTTGCGCTGGCTTTCATGCGCGACAAGCTGAGCCTTTAGTGTTTGGAATCTGATCTGCGGAGCGCCCATGCGTTCCGCACCGGATCAAGTCCAAAGGTGCGCTTCGGCGAACTCGACCGAGTTTCCGGCCGGGTCGCGCACATACAGGGATCGCACGCCGCCGGGCCAGTCAAACTCGGCATCTACTGGAATATTCCAATCCAGAAGGTGTTTGCGCATCACTGCGATTTCCTCTCGTGACAGCACAAGACACACATGTCCGGGGCCGCGCGCGCCGTGGGGCGGAACCGGCATGCCGGGGTCGAGCGGCGGTTGTTCGGTCTGGTCGGGATTGAAAATCAGCAGGACCGATCCGCCGATGCGATAGAAAACATGGCGGTCAGCGACGCGTTGGATGCGTTCGAGCCCAAGAACTTCGCCGTAAAACTGTTCTGCCGCGTCCAGATCATCAACATAGAGCGCGGCTTCCAGAATGGCCGAAGGGGCCGGGATGTCAGGCGTTTTCTTCATGACCCCAGTTTAGCAGATCGGGGCAGGGTCTGTCACCGGCGCGGGCGACGGTCGCGCTTGCGTTGGGGGGCCGCGCTCAGTGTCGGCATTGGCAGACTGTCCCAGTGCCCGGGCTCAAGATCATCCAGGGTCCAGTCTCCGATGCGGTACCGGATCAGGCGCAGCGTCGGCAGGCCAACTGCCGCTGTCATCCGACGCACCTGTCGGTTTTTGCCCTCACGTATGGTCAGTTCAAGCCAGCTGTCCGGCACAGTCTTGCGTTCGCGGATCGGCGGGGTGCGCGGCCAAAGCATTTCGGGCTCGTCGATCTGGCGGGCCTTGGCTGGGCGGGTCAGACCATCCTTCAATTCGACCCCGTTGCGGAGCGTTTTCAGGGCCGCCTCGTCGGGGGTGCCTTCAACTTGAACCCAATAGGTTTTGGCCATCTTGTGCTTTGGGTCAGAGATCTGGGATTGCAACTTTCCATGATCTGTCAGCAGCATCAAACCTTCACTGTCACGGTCCAGCCTGCCCGCCGGATAGACGCCGGGAAGATCGATGAAATCGGACAGCGTGCTGCGTGGGCCGTCCGTATTGGCGCGGTCCGTGAACTGCGGCAGAACATCATAAGGTTTGTTGAAGCGAATGAACCAGGACATGACCTGCGCATAGCCCGAAGGTCACCCCCGGTGCAAGCTGTGGATAACTGTCACGTGCCTGTTACGGATTCGCGTTACCCCGTCTGCGACATATTGTGGAAAATCAGGGCTTGTCAGAGTTTTAACACGATATATAGTTATAAAAAGACCGGGGCGGGTGCTCCCCGCTCTGGTGTCACAAACGGGCAGCTGAGAGCGAGGAGCGATTCTGTGATGGACGGAGACTTCAGAACCGAATTTGTAAGGGAGCCGGGTGCGCTCAAACAACACCCGGCCCTGGTTTTGAACGCCGATTATCGCCCCTTGTCCTATTACCCGCTGTCACTGTGGCCCTGGCAAGAAGCGATCAAGGCGGCCTGGCTGGATCGGGTCGATATCGTGGCTGAATATGACGAGGTCGTCCGCAGCCCGAGCACCGAGATCCGAATACCCTCGGTCGTTGTTTTGAAAGACTATGTAAAACCCAGAAAGCGCGTGGCCTTCACGCGCTTTAATTTATTTTTGCGGGATGAATTCCGCTGCCAGTACTGTGGCAGCCGGGACAACCTGACCTTCGATCATGTGGTGCCGCGGGCCGCCGGTGGTGTGACCAGTTGGCAGAACGTGGTGGCCGCGTGCAGCCCGTGCAATCTGCGCAAGGGGTCAAAGTCGCTGCGCCAGGCTCGGATGACCTTGCGCAAGCCGCCACGTCAGCCCGATGCCGAAGCGTTGCGCAATATCGGACGGAAATTCCCACCGAACCACCTGCATGAAAGCTGGATCGATTTCCTGTACTGGGATGCAGAGCTGGACGAGTTCTAAGCCGCGCGGGATTTCCATGCGGCCAGCCAGATCAGCACCAGCATGGCAGAAGCAATGGCGTTCCAGCCAGCCATCGAGATACCGAACATCTCCCAGGGGATATCATCGCATCGCACCAAAGGCGCGGACATGATTTGATCGAACAGATCGTCAGCGGACAGACCGCTGATGCTGCCGGATGTGCAGCTGCTTGGGCCTTCCCACCAGCCTTGTTCAACGCCGGCGTGAAATACGCCCACCGCCGAAGTCGTCGCGGCCGCCGCGGCGCCCAGCAAGGGAAGAAAGGTCAGCCTGGGCAATGCCAGCGCCACGGCGCCAATCGCGATTGCCACTGCATGAGGATAGCGCTGCCAGATGCACATCTTGCACGGCGCAAGCCCGCCGAGATGCTGAAAGCCAAAAGCGGCCAGAAGAAGCGCCAGTGATCCAAGACTTGCCACTGCGACAAGTTGCGAACGTCTCGTCATAAGTATTTCACCACCAGGAATCCGCCAAACAGGAGGATGATGAACAAAGTGAACATTAGCCCCAGGCGCTTTTCGATGAAGTCGCGGATCGGCTCACCGAATCCCCAGAGCAGGCCTGCCACCAGAAAAAACCTCAACGCGCGGGCCAGAATCGAGGTCGCGATAAAGGTTCCAAGCGGCATGCCGGTCCAGCCGGACATAATGGTGATGACCTTGTAGGGGAAGGGGGTCACACCAGCGGCCAGAACGGCCCAGAACCCGAAGTCGTTGAACCGGGTATTGAATTCTTCCATGGCATGGGCTTTCCCCATGGATTCCAGAATGGGCTGCCCGATGCTTTCATAGAAAAACGCACCAATCGCATAGCCCAGCATGCCCCCCAGAACCGATGCCACCAGTGCCACGGTTGCGATCAGCCATGCCCGGGACGGGCGGGCCAGAATCATCGGAATCATCAGCACATCTGGGGGAATCGGGAAGAACGAACTTTCGATGAAAGCCACGATGGCCAGCGCCCACAGCGCGTGAGGGTGTTCGGCCAGACGAATGGTCCAGTCATAAAGCGATCGTAACATAAAGCACTCAAATCCCGTTTTCGGTCTGAAACCCAGCCAAACCATGCGCCCGATGGACCGTCAACAGCCGAGGGCGAAACAAATGGAATATTGGATGGTTTTTGCCTCTGGACCTTCGCTTGGATGGGCGCTAATCCAGTGTTCGTGGCCCAAGTGGCGGAATGGTAGACGCAGGGGATTCAAAATCCCCCGCCTTCACGGGCGTGAGAGTTCGAGTCTCTCCTTGGGCACCACAGTTCCGACAAACTCAGAACAACGTCCGTCCCAAGGGCGGGGCGCCGTTATCAAGCTGCTGACCCGCAAACTTGATCTGCATCTCTTGTTTGTGGTCCTCCGTAACGAGCCACCAGTGCCACAACGTTCTTGGCCTGCATTAGCAGACAGGTGATCAGGTCCCCGCAAGGATGGATCGTGAACCGAGTTGGTATTGAAGTGCCTTTGTCAGATTCGTCGAAACGTACAACCGTGACTTGCCCTGCCTCCTTATCCGAAACGCGGTTCGCTCTGTTTCGCGGTGATTAGCGCCGGGAATGAGGTCTCGTTTTGGATTTGGAGTGACCGCATGAACCCGGACGGCTCGCTGTGAACTGATGGGGAAAGTTCGGGATTTATGCTCATATATGCGAATTGGCGCAGGTCTGACCGGCGCCGGCCTTGACATTGCGAGTATCTGAATGAAACCTCGAAAGGGTTGGGAGAAATTGGGAAATTCAAAGATTTGTAGCCGTTGCGATGCGGGCCGGTTTGTATTATCGGCACGCTTCCCTGAGCAGGTGATCAAACTTGATTTCCAACTGCCAGACAAAAAAAGTGGGAGTTAACAGATGAAAAACAGCAGCAAACTGAGCGTCGGCGCCTTCGTCACCGCAGCCCTTCTGGCTCCGGCGGCCTATGCCGAAGAGTTCATTACGATCGGTACCGGTGGTGTCACCGGCGTTTACTATCCGACCGGCGGCGCGATCTGTCGTCTGGTCAACAAAGGCCGGAAAGAGCACGGCGTGCGCTGCTCGGTCGAATCGACCGGTGGTTCAGTTTACAACATCAACACCATCCGCGAAGGCGAGCTGGAGTTTGGTGTGGCCCAGTCCGACTGGCAGTACCACGCCTATAACGGCACCTCAAAATTCGAAGAAGCCGGCCCGTTCGAAGGTCTGCGCGCCGTGTTCTCGGTGCACCCCGAACCCTTCACCGTTGTGGCTCGCGCCGATTCCGGCATCACCAACTTTGAAGACCTGAAGGGCAAGCGCGTCAACATCGGCAACCCCGGTTCCGGTCAGCGCGGCACCATGGAAGTCCTGCTGGGCGAAATGGGCTGGACCACAGACGATTTCGAACTGGCTACCGAGCTGAAAGCGGCTGAACAGTCGGCGGCCCTGTGCGACAACCAGATCGACGCAATGGTTTACACTGTTGGCCACCCCTCGGGTTCGATTCAGGAAGCCACCACCGCATGTGACTCGGTTCTGGTGAACGTCAGCGGTGAGGCCGTGGACAAGCTGGTCAACGAAAACTCGTTCTACCGCAAGGCAACCATTCCCGGTGGCATGTACCGTGGGTCTGACGGAGACACCTCGACCTTTGGTGTGGGCGCGACCTTCGTGACCTCGGCCGATGTATCGGAAGATGCGGTTTACGCGGTCGTCAGCTCGGTCTTTGAAAACTTCGATGACTTCAAAAAGCTGCACCCGGCGTTTGCGAACCTGAAGCCCGAAGAGATGATTGCGGATGGCCTGTCGGCTCCGCTGCATCCGGGTGCCGAGAAGTACTACAAAGAAAAAGGCTGGATTCAGTAAACCAGACCTGACGCAGGGTGCCCAAGGGCGCCCTGCACAAAACCCGTGTGAAACGGGATTTCAGAAGGCCGAACAATGGCCGCGACGGGGAGACATTTGATGAATTCCGACACTCAATCCAATCGTCCGCTTTCCGAAGAAGAGCTTCAGGATCTGGTTGCATCTTCTGACGCAGGAGGGCGAAATCCGGTCGGGAACGTGGGCGTTTTCCTGGCGGTCGTGGCCGCGATCTGGTCGATATTTCAAGTTGTTCTGGCTTCGCCCTTGGCGAATTATGTCTTGCCCGGAAGCGTCGTGAACAATGCACGGCAATTCCATCTGGCTTTTGCTTTGTTTCTGGCCTTTGCGGCCTATCCGGCGCTCAAATCCAGCCCCCGGAACTATATTCCGGTTCAGGATTGGATCATGGGATTGGTGGGCGCGTTCGTCGCGCTGTACGGCTATTTCTTCTATGACAAGATCGTCAATGCGGGCGGTTTGGCCGACGACACTGACAAATGGGTTGCGTTGCTTGGCCTGGTGCTGTTGTTCGAGGCCGCGCGCCGTGCGCTTGGCCCTGCCATGGCAATTATCGCGACCATATTTTTGGCCTATGTCTTCTTCGGTGCCTCGGAATGGGTGCCCGAAGTTATCCGCTGGAAGGGCGCGAGCCTGAAAAAGGCGATGAGCCACATGTGGATCACGTCCGAGGGCGTGTTTGGTATTGCATTGGGTGTTTCCACGAAATTCGTCTTCCTGTTCGTGCTGTTTGGCGCATTGCTGGATAAAGCCGGGGCAGGGAACTACTTTATCAAGATGGCCTTTGGGGCCCTGGGCCACCTGCGTGGTGGTCCGGCCAAGGCGGCGGTTGTGGGCTCGGCTGCGACCGGCCTGATCTCGGGCTCGTCGATTGCCAATGTTGTTACCACCGGTACCTTCACCATCCCGCTGATGAAGCGCGTCGGGTTCAGCAGTGAACAAGCGGGCTCGGTCGAGGTTGCCAGCTCGGTCAACGGGCAGATCATGCCGCCGGTGATGGGGGCCGCTGCATTCCTGATGGTGGAATATGTGGGCATCTCTTATGTCGAGGTGATCACCCATGCCTTCCTGCCGGCTGCGATTTCCTACATCGCACTGGTTTACATCGTGCACCTTGAGGCCGTGAAACGGAACATGCCCACGCTGGGCGACCGCGATGTACATCTGGCGCGGACCGTAGTGGGGATGCTGGGCTTTTTCCTGGTGTTTGCAGGTCTTTGCTATGGCTCACAATTCCCGGTGGATGCCGTGACAAGCTGGGTGCCGTCGGCCGCTGGGATCGTGCTCAGCTTGATTATCTGCGCGGTCTATGTCGCACTGCTTTATCTGGCGGCACAGGTTCCGGATCTGGAACCGGACGACCCCAATGCCAAAGAAGTGCAACTGCCGGTCATCGCCGATATCTACAAAGCTGGCCTGCATTACCTGCTGCCGATCATCGTGCTGGTCTATTTCCTGATGATCGAACAGAAATCACCGGGCCTGTCCGCCTTCTGGGCCACATCGTTGCTGTTTGTCATCCTGCTGACGCAGAAGCCGCTGAAAGCGATGTTCCGCGGGCAGAGCAACCTGTACAACACTTTCATCGATGGTGTTGCCGACCTGTGGCAAGGTCTGATCGACGGGGCACGCAACATGATCGGCATCGCGCTTGCCACGGCAACCGCGGGCGTGATCGTGGGAACCGTCACGTTGACGGGGGTTGGTCAGGTTATGGCCGATCTGGTCGAGTTCCTGTCGGGTGGCAATCTGATCCTGATGCTGGTCATGGTCGGGCTGCTCAGCCTGATCCTGGGCATGGGTCTGCCGACAACCGCGAACTATATCGTTGTCAGCTCTTTGATGGCCGGGGTGGTTGTTGAGTTGGGCGCCCAAAGCGGGCTGATCGTTCCATTGATCGCTGTCCACCTTTTCGTGTTCTATTTCGGGATCATGGCCGACGTGACACCTCCGGTCGGGCTGGCCAGTTTTGCCGCCGCGGCCGTGTCGGGCGGTGATGCGATCAAAACCGGTTTCACGGCCTTCTTCTACAGCCTGCGCACCGTGGCGCTGCCCTTCGTGTTCATTTTCAACACCGATCTTCTGCTGATCGATGTGACATGGGTCGAAGGGATCATAGTGGCGATTTTCGCGACGATAGCGATACTTGTCTTCACGGCAGGCACCATGGGGTACTTCCTGACCCACAGCCGCATCTACGAAAGTATCGCGCTGATCGCCGTGGCCTTCGCCCTGTTCAGGCCGGATTTCTTCATGGATCGCATCGCGCCTCCATACACTTCGGTCGAGCCTGCGGCGTTTGTCGAAACCATCGGCCAGACTCCACCGGGAACCGAGGTTCGCATGGTGATCAGCGGGCCGGATTTTGATACCGGCAAGATGGTGGACACCACGGTTGTCGTGCCAGTCGGATCCGAAGAAGGCGGTGAAGCGCGCGTCGATGCCATGGGGCTGCTGTTGCTCGAAGAGGATGGCCTTGTCAAACTTGACGAGCCGATGTTTGGATCACCGGTTGCCGAAGATCTGGCCAACTTTGACTATTATGGTGACGAGGCCGTGCGTCTGAGCTCGGCCAGCCTGCCGTCCAGCCAGCCTCCGAAGCAACTGGTCTATATCCCGGCGCTGATCCTGCTGGGTCTGATCGCTTTCCTGCAACGCGGCCGTGCCGCCAGACAAGAGGTGCTCGTATGACACGTTCCGTTCTGTGTGCCGTTGATATCAGCAATGGCGAGATTGATGCACCGGTTCTGAAAAAAGCAGCCGCGCTGGCGGATATGGAAGGGGCGCAACTTGACGTGGTGACAGTGCTGCCCGATTTCGGGGAAAGCTGGGTGTCGGGGTTTTTCGAATCCGGTTTTCACGACAAGGCGTTGGAGGAAGCGCAGGCCAAACTGACGGCGCTGTGCGTATCGGCCCTGGGGGCCGAGCGCAACGAAACCATCCGCCATGTGGTTGCGACAGGAACAGCTTATCAGGAGATTTTGAAGACGGCCGAAAGTGCCGGCTCTGATTTGATCGTAATCGGAGCCCACAAGCCGGATTTCAAGGATTACCTGCTGGGCCCGAATGCGGCACGCGTGGTGCGACATTCCAACGTCTCGGTTTACGTGGTGCGCTGACGCGAAAAGCAGATGCCGTGCACAGAGGTGCCGGAGCCCCGACGGTCGCCTGCCGCCGTTCGGGCTCCCGCAGCCAGGTCAGTAGCCCGTCATCTCGAGATACCCAACGCCCTCGTGGCTGCCGGTGACCGTGACCGGACCTTCCCAATATTCAAAACGTGTCCCCATCCAGGCGTCCGGTGTCAGGGCGGATACCTTGACGTCGATGCCTCGGTCCGCAAGCACGACGCGCCATTGCGTCGGGACGTCGCGCCCTGCCACCTGATCGGTCGCAAGCGGCTCAAGCCTGACGGATCCGTCGGGGATGGCATCGGTGCTGCCGTCTGAATTGATCCATGTGGCCGAAGTGAAATCGCCGCGACCACCGCGCAGGCGAAAGGCCATCAGCTTGTCCCCGTCCTCGAAGCTGAGCGAAAACCAATCCCAGCCGGTTTGATCCTCGGCCAGGGGTTGCGAAGACCATTCCCGGTCCAGCCAGCCCTGACCGGTGACGCGCATATCGCCATCCGGCAGGTGCAGTACGCCTTCGACTGAATAAAAGGGTTGCGAATAGTAATAGCTGGCTTGCCCGTCGGCGGATTTGACAGAATAGCCCGCTTGGCCATGAAACACCAACGGGCCTTGTGCGCTCAGCGCAAGATCGTACCCGAAATCAGCCCCGTTCGCGGTCAAGGTCAGGGTATCCATATCCGGTCCGGCCATGCGCCATTCGTCGATCCAGGCCTCGAACGGTTGCACCGCAACACCTGCCTGCCCAATCCCCCCACGCGACAGGCGTTCGGCAAAATAGTGGGTGTCAGGCGTGGTGACAGCCGCATGGCCCATCCAGATCTGCGGGCTGTGCCATCCATCTGTTTCAAACGGTTTCAGGGCCGACCGGAAAAGGGTCCATTGGATGCCATAGTCACGCCCGTCCTCGCCTTTGAGGTTGGCCGTCAGATACCACCATTCGATCCGATAGGCGGGATGAGGCCCGTGGTCTTTGGGAAAGTCGAATTCAAAGCCCGCCTGCGGAACCTCGAACCCTTCCGCCGACCCTCCAAGACCTGCAAAGCCCTGCGCCCAAAGAGGCGATGGGCACAAAAACACGAGAACGGCCAAAAGGGTTTTAACGTTCATTGGCGAACACCTTCAGCAAATCGGCAGGGGGCAGACGCAACATGCGCAGCGCGGGCAGGGCCGCTGCAACCAGGGCGGCCAGCAGGGTCAACAGGAACAGCCACAACCAATCCCAGGGAAACACGAACATCGGCAACCGCCAGCCAAAGGCTTGCACATTGATCACCGCCAACAGAACCCAGGCGAGAATCAGACCAAGCGGCAACGCCAGGCTCGCGGTAAGAGCCGCGAGCAGCACGCTGCGCAAAAGCTCCAGCCGCGCCAGTTGCGCCCGATTCAGTCCTAGCGCCCATACCGGAGCAATCTGAGGCAAGCGCTGGGTCCACAGGGTAAGCAGGCTGGTGAGTATGGCAAATCCCGCCACGCCGAGGGTCAGAACATTGAGCGCCGATGTCACGACAAAGGTCTTTTCGAAGATTGCCAATGATTGCGCCTTCATGGCGGCCTGCTGGACCACGGCCTGACGCGGCAGGGCAAACCGCTCGCGCAATGTCTGCGCCATTTCAGTCGCCTGTTCGGGGTTCAAACGGATGCCAAACCGTCGAGTTTCGGCACCTGGTGCGATCCGGTCAAGTTGGCTCATCGACACAATGGCTTGCCCGGTTGGGTTTCCATAATCCGAATAAACCCCAGCGATGGTCAGCGTGTGAGCCGGGGACAGTGTCAGCGTATCTCCGGGCCATAGGTTCGCGCGCCGTGCCAGTTGTTCGTTGATCAGAACCGCGTCTCCGGCCATCACGTCGTCCCAGACGGTCGAGTTTGCCGATATCAAGGGCCAGTGTTGCCGATAGACCGGATCGTCAATGACCCCGTACAGAAACAGGGGGCCCGTCTCGTGCGACAGTTCCATGTTGCGAATTGGAAGGATGACGTCGACCTGCGGACGCAGCCAATCCGTGATCTCGCGCCCCTGTTCTTCGTCACGGACGGTCAGATACAGCTCTGAGGTCAGGCGCTGGTCGAGCCAGCCGACAAAGGTCAGCCGGAAACTTGAAACCATTGTACCCACACCGATATTTGCCGCAAGCGCAAGCAACAGGGCCATCAGGGCAAGCGACAGCCCGGGCAATTGTGCGCGCATGTCGGCCCAGACCCACTGCGCGACGGCACCACGGGACCTGTTGCCAAAGACCGAAAGCGCAAAGGTCAGAAGCGCCGGCAACAAAAGCGCGGCACCCGTCAGCAATCCGGCCAACAGCACGAAACCGGCAACCAGCCCACCGATGCCGAGATAGGCGATGACACCGCCGAGGATCAGGGACAAGCCGAGCAAACCTGTCACACGACGTGTGCCGGCATTGCCCTGCCAGGCTTGCACACCGGGCCCCGCCAGCAGGGGCATACGAGACAATCGCCACAGCGCATGGCCACTGGCAAACAAGGTGCCGCAGACAGCCATCGCCATCCCGGCAAACACCCAATGGGGGTGCAATGTCAGCTGTCCGGTCACGGGCGCACCATACAGGCCACGAAGGGTTGCTGCGACATCGGGCAACAACGCTCCGGCCAGAAAGAACCCAAGAAGCAGCCCCAAGGTTCCACCGATCAGGGCCAGCCCCGTCAGTTCGGTCAGGATCAGGAAGACCAGCCGCCGCATCGAAACGCCCAGCGCACGCAGGGTGCGGATCATGCCTCGGCGTTGGGCAAAAGCCAGCCCGACGGTGCCGTTCACGATGAACAGGCCAACGGCAAAGGACAGCAGGCCAAAAGCCGACAGGTTCAGGTGAAAACTGTCAGTCAACCGAGCAGTATCGACTTGCGAGGATGGGCTGGCGCGCTCCAGTTCGGGCGCGATTTCGGCCAAAGGTGGCCGATCACGCGGCTGATCCGGCAACACAATGAGTCGCGAGATGAAATCGGTTTGGTTCAGCAGGGCTTCGGCTGTGCCGATATCCGTCAGAATAACGTCCGGTGGCAGCGCCGTGGTGAACGAAACCGGCGGAAGGTTGTTCTGGTCGCGCAACAGCGGCGCCAGCTCTGCCGCGACCAGAAGCCGCCCCGGAGCGGTCAGCATGTCTGCCGGCTCAGTCGGCGCGGTGCTTTGGTCGGCTTCGGTGACGGCGGGCAGGGCCGGGTAGGCGACCATGTCCACACCCATCAGGCGCAATGTGCGGCCCCGGATTCGATAGGGGCCCTCCAGAACGGCCGCCACCTGCCAGCCAGCACGACGCAGATCTACGTAACGAGAAACCGGAATCAGACCGGAAGGATCGCGCAGCTCGTCGAACTGCCCAAGGGCAAGCTGCGCGTTGGCCCGGGCATAGCTGGCGCGCGCTTCGGCATTGATGGCCTGAACCGCGGACCAGAGACCGGTGGCCAACGCGATGCCTGTCAAAAGCGTCGCCAGTTGCAACCAGTGCACCCGCCAGTGTGACATCAAAGCCTGAATGACGGCGCGTGTCATTGGATACAACCACCGCAGAGCTGGACGGTTCGATCCAGTCGGGCTGCAATCTGTTGGGAATGCGTGACCAACAGAAGCGCTGCGCCGGTATCAGCCACCAAGGCCAACATCAGATCCAGAACCCTTGCGCTGGCGGTTTCATCCAGATTGCCCGTGGGCTCATCCGCCAGCAGCAGTTTCGGACGCGCTGCCATGGCACGACCAATCGCCACCCGCTGCTGTTGCCCGCCGGACAGGTTTTCGGGATATCGGTCCAAAAGATCGGACAGGCCCAAGCGTTCGGTCAGATGCGCGGTCCACCCGGCATCCTCGGCGCCGGCAAGGCGGGCGTGAAAAGAAAGGTTCTGCGCAACGGTCAGCGAAGGGATCAGATTGAACTGCTGAAACACCAACGAAAGCTGACTGCGCCGCAATTCGGCCCGCCCGGCATCGTCCAGATGGGACAGAGGGGTTCGGTTCAAGATGATTTCACCGCTGTCGAAACAGTCAAGCGCTGCGGCAAGGTTCAGCAGAGTGCTTTTGCCACTGCCGCTTTCACCGGTCAGGGCCAGTGTCTGCCCTTCATCCAATGTCAGCGACACGTCGCGCAGAACCGGGCGCCCGCCGGGATAGGTTTTCTGAACACGGTCGATGGTCAACAGCATGGTCTGGCCTTTTTTCTTCCAAGGATGTGCGACGGAATTCCAAACTGTCCAGTGCGGACCCGCACTCGGTTCCATTCGCCGCAGGCGTTCTTCACGATCGCCGGGGTTGTGCCCTGCACCTCAACGGGTCATTCTGCCCGGACGGTACACTGTCGTAAATCGGGATGAAAAACATGACGTTGCTGCATCAGATCGTTTGGGGCAGTTCATTTCTGGCGCTCTGCTTCTTGGTCGAGATTCTTTTGTTGACCTGGTGTACCGTCACGATCATCAAGTGGGATGAAAGATGGTCGGCCAAGGGGGTGTTCTTTGGTACGGCAGCACCGATCGCGGTATCTTTGGCCTTTATTGTCGCGACGCACACGATTCAGGTCTGGATTTGGGCCATCGTCTGGGTGTTGCTTGAGGTTCTGCCGGATTGGAACTCGGCCATCTATTTCTCACTGGTGACATTCACGACCCTGGGATATGGCGATATCGTTTTGGGCGAAGGGTTGCGCATTTTTGGGTCTTTTGCCGCGGTTGCTGGTCTTCTGGCCTTTGGTCTGTCGACCGCTTATCTGGTGGCGATGATGACGCGCGTTTTTCAAGAAAAGTTCTTTTCCTAGAGGATTGGTGCAAACAACCGCGCCAACGGGGCGCCAAACCGGATATGGGCAGGTTGCTGGGCCAGACTGCGCGTCAACTCATAGCTTGCCTCGAAATCCGCGCGCAGCATGTGATCAACTGCCAAGGCTGCTCGGGCATCAAAAAACAGGGCCATCGCTTCGAAGTTCAGCCGGAAGGACCGGTTGTCCAGATTGGTCGTGCCGACCGCAGCCAGCGTGTCGTCAACCACGAAAACCTTCTGGTGCATGAAACCGTCCGTATATCGGAACACGCGTACGCCGCAGTCGCGGATTTCGTCGAAATAGGCAAAAGCAGCCAGCCATGGCAGCCGATGGTCTATGATATCGGGCACAAGGATGCGCACGTCCACACCGCGCATCGCTGCATGTTGCAATGCGGTCATGACGTCGATGTCGGGCACAAAATAGGGCGAGGCAATCCACAATCTTTCTTTCGCCTCGGCGATGGCCGAAAAGAACATCATGGCGCCGGTTTCGGTTTCATCTCCGGGTCCGGTGGCCACCAATAGGGCATTCATGTCCTGCTCGGCCTCGCTGCCTGCCCAGTCGAGGTCGTCAATCAGGTCTTCATCGCGGGCCCAGTGCCAGTCTTCAGTGAAGATGAGCTGCAATTGCCGGACGATGTGGCCGGTCATCTTGATATGCGTGTCGCGCCAATGGCCGAAATGCGGGTCTTCTCCCAGATATTCAACGCCCACGTTGTGACCGCCGATAAAACCTGTTTCACCGTCAATGACGACGGTTTTGCGATGGTTCCGGTAATTCAGCTGAAACCTGAAATTTGGCCCGCGTTGCTCGCGCGGGTCGGCGACGTCGATACCCGCATCGCGCATCGTGTCCAGATAGGTGTTTTCCAATCCATAGCTGCCGACGGCATCGGTCATGAAACGGACATGCACCCCACGTTTCGCAGCCTCGATCAGCTTGGTCTGAAGTTTTTGGCCCAAGGCATCGTCTCTGACGATATAGAACTGGATCAGGATATAGTTCCTGGCCTCGTCTATCGACTGGAAAATGGCGTCAAACGTTGCCTGACCATCGATCAGAAGCTGAGCGCCATTGCCACTGGATACCGGAAGATGAGCCAGAAATTCGAATGGTCGTGGATTGATCGGCATCGTTGTCGGATCAGGCCTGGAATAGTCGGCAAAGGTCTTGATCCCTTCGACGACCCGTTCGCTTTGTTGGCGCGAGATGCGGTAGCCGCGAAACCTGTGGTGCCCCAGAAACAAGTACATCGGCACCGCAAAGATCGGCGCCGATACCAAAAAGACCACCCAGCCAACGGCTCCTTGCGGTGTGCGCGCGGTTTGTGCTGCGCGCACCGAAAACACAACTGCGGTTGCGTACAACGCAAAAACAAAGATGGATACAAGCAATGTCCACATGGGCGGTAAGTCTTTCGGGTCGTTCAGTTTCCTCCAGTGTAGACCCGTGACCAGTCTTTCGCCATATCGACGATGATCCAGCCTTTGTCCGGCCCCTGATCCAGACCGTCAACCAACCGTCCAATCGGACTTTCCCGATCATAGGCCCACTCACGTTCGGCATCCGTATGGTGGATCAGAACACCCAGCCGTGGTCTGCTACCCGAGGTTGTCCAATTCAGCATGGCGAAATCGCCGTCTGAGTTTCCTCCGGCCAGAATGGGGCGTTTGCCGATCGTGCGTTCGATGTTGATGGGTTTGCCTTCCTTGTCGTCGATGAAGGCAATCCCGGGGGCCTTGATGACAGTCGGAACGCCATCGACGTCTTCGAATGTCGAGTTTCCATAGGTGCCCAGAACCTGTTCCGGCGGAATGCCATAGGCCTGTTCCGCGAAGACCCGCATGAAATGAATACCGCCGCCCGAGACGATATAGGTCTTGAACCCTTCGTCCCGAAGATAGCGCAACAGCTCGACCATGGGCTGATAGGTCATCTGGTCATAGGGCAATCCGGTGTCCGGGTGTCGGGCCTTGGCCAGCCATTGCGCAACTTCGGCCTGAAACGTCTCGACGCTGGTTCCGGAATGCGAGGCGTTAACAACTTCGATCAACGCATCGTGGCCGCCTTGAAGAACCGTTGCTAAATCACCTTCGGCAGCAGCTTTCAAAGCGGGTGTGGACAAGATCGAAAGATCTTGTTCAGCCAGTTCAGAAAGTCGATCCATGGCAAAGATAAACTGGAAATAAACCGGCTGTTCGGCCCAGAGTGTGCCGTCATTGTCAAATACCGCGATCCGATCTGAAGGTGTCACATAGTCAGGTCCTTCTGCGTCGGTAACACTGGACACGAATTCAAGGATCGCCTCTTTTGCCGCAGTGGCGTTCCAACTGGGCAGCGGATCAGCGAGCAGGGATATGGGAACACAGGTCAGAAAAGCACCTAAAAGAACGTGTTTCATGAAGCTCTCGATAACTGTTGTGTTGAAAAAAGGCCGCCCTGCGCAGGGCGGCCTACAGCGTGGGGCCGCCGGGCCTAGTTGTTGGTCGGCGTTGTCAGCTTCTCCATGACCTGATCCAGGTTGAAGCTGGCTGCTTTCTGACGTGGCGGGAACTCCTCGAACGTGCTGAGGAAATTGCCAACGTATTGCTGGGCGGGCACAAGGAAGTAGGCCCGGTCCAACAGCCAATCGTAATAGGTGTTGGACGTGCGGTACGCGCGTTCATATGGATCGCGGCGCAGGTTGATGATCAGCGGGATGCGCAGTTCGGTCCATGGCTCGATCCAGGCACGCAACGTGGCCCAGGCTTTCTGCTCCAGGAAGATGAGCTTCCAGTCTTCGAAGCGCAGCGCCGTGAGGTCACCATCATCCGAGAAATAGAAGATTTCTTTCCGGGGGCTTGCCGCAGTCTCACCAGTCAGCAGCGGCAGAATGTTGTAACCATCAAGGTGCACCTTGTAGTCGCGACCCATGCCCGATGAGCTGTAGCCGGCCTTCAGCTTTTCCTTGATGTCCGGATCGCCGGCCACGGCGAGGTAAGTGGGCAGCCAGTCCATGTGATGAACGATCTCGTTGGTGACTGATCCGGCCTCGATCTTGCCCGGCCAGCGCACCATCGACGGAACGCGCCAGCCACCCTCCCAGTTGGTATTCTTCTCGCCCCAGAACGGCGTGGCAGCCGCATCCGGCCAGGTGTTCATGTGGGGACCGTTGTCAGTGGAATAGTGGACGATCGTGTTGTCAGCGATGCCAAGCTCGTCCAGCAGATCCAGCAGCTGCCCAACATGCATGTCGTGTTCGATCATACCGGCGGTGTATTCATCAGCGACCCGCCCCGACAACTCATTGGCCTTGGCGCGCATCTCGTCTTTTACGTGGGTGCGGAAGTGCATGCGGGTACCGTTCCACCAGACATAGAAGGGCTGACCTTGCTCATGCGCCCGCTTGATGAAGTCGATGGCCGCGGCCACAGTTTCGTCATCCACGGTTTCCATACGCTTGCGGGTCAACGGTCCGGTGTCTTCGATCGTGCCATCGGATTTGGATTTGATGACGCCGCGCGGGCCATAGGCCTCGCGGAAGGTGCGCCCATCCGCCAGAACGCGATCACCCGGATAGTCTTCGTTTTCTGGTTCTTCCTCGGCATTCAGGTGGTAAAGATTGCCAAAAAACTCATCAAATCCGTGATTTGTCGGAAGATGCTCATCCTTGTCACCAAGGTGGTTTTTGCCGAATTGACCGGTCACATAGCCGTGGTCTTTGAGAAGTCCCGGGATAGTTGGGTCTTCAACCTGCATTCCAAGATCTGCCCCGGGCAGGCCGACTTTGGACAGACCGGTGCGGAACACGGATTGCCCCATGATGTATGACGAACGGCCGGCGGTACAGGATTGTTCACCGTAGTAATCGGTAAAGATCATGCCTTCTTTGGCAACCCTGTCGATATTGGGTGTCTGATATCCCATTAGACCCATGGTATAGGCCGAGATGTTGGATTGACCGATATCGTCGCCCCATATCACAAGAATATTGGGCTTTTGATCCTGCGCCCAGGCGGGCACGGCAAGGGCGACAGTTACGGTCGCCACTGCGAACCGGCGCAGTGTTCTACGCCAATTATCTGCAATCATTCGTGGAGAAGACATGAAGTGCTCCTGATCAGTCGAGCCTTAATGACTCGGAAAATTGAAATTTAGTTGAAGCCGCTAGCTTATAACTTGAAGCTGCAAGCAAGTTTTTGATTGCCCGAATAAAAACAATTTCTTGTTCGGGCAGTGAACACAGCTATTTTACGCGATGAAACGCATCGAAAACTTATCATATGATCACTTTGAAAGATACAAATGTTTGATTCTGATGACGATATGCGGATTCTGGCCAAGACCGACTGGTTTGGCACGCGCGATTCAAAGTTTCAGAGCGATCTTATGACATGCGCAATTCAAAGAACCTTCGATTCCGGAGAAACCCTTTACCACCACGGCGACCGCGCCAACGGTATTCATGCGGTGCTCGCAGGCGCGCTTCAGATCACGGCACCTGCCGATGATGGACAGGAATTCGTATTGCATCAGGATGGATCAGGATTCTGGATCGGGGATCTTGCGCTGTTTGCCGAAGCCAAACGACTGGTCAGCGTCGTGGCAACGCAAAAGACCCGCACCTTGTTTTTTCCCGGCTCGCGGGTAGAACGCATGATTCAGACAAACCCGGAATACATCCGTGATTTCTATGCATTGACGCATGAAAACATGAAGACTGCACTGCGCATCATGGCCAATCTTGCGGTTACGGGGTCTGAAAAGCGCCTTGTGCTGCGTCTGTTGCACCTTGACGAAGGCGCTTTGAGTTCGGACGGATGGATTATTGTGTCTCAGGAAGAACTTGCTGAAATGGTTGCGGTATCTCAGCCGACGTTGCACCGACATCTGCATCATCTGGCAGATCTGGGCCTTGTGGAATTGGGGTATAGCCGGCTACGGTTGATCGACCGGCGCAAGCTGATCAGCAACTGTCAAAGTTGAAGTCTAAGGGTTGAGCGGGGGTAAAGACTCGCTCTTTCTTTCTGTTGCGCTTTTCAGTGCGCCGAGGTGTTGCATGGCCGCTTGCCAGTCTTCCGGGCTGTTGCCAGCCGTCGCTGAATACCGCGCCGCACCGATATTCATTAGACTGCTTTCAAGATCCAAAGAACGCTCGGGGTACGCGCTGCGTGATTTCCAAAGATCCAATGCCTGATAAACCGCGGGCAAATCCCGTGATTTTAAAGCGGATCGCAAGGCATCGACGGCATATTTCTCCGATGCCAGATACCTGCGGCGCCGTTCCGTTTTCCAGGTTGCATAGCGCGGGCGCAGAAACCTTCCCAAAGTCCACAATGCGAATACAACAATGACAAGGTAAAGAACTGATTTGATGATGGTTTGCGCGTCAGGCGGCTGCCGCCTTGGGGGGGCCAGTGTAAGCTTGGTCGAGGGAAGTGATGCCGTTTCGATCTGACCGGTGTCCAGATTGAACCAGTCGATGGAAACGGCCGTCAATTGTGTTTCGCCCCCGTCTTGGGCGATGTACACGGTTTCTTCGACCCGTTGCCCGGACAGGATGCCCCGGTCTTCTGTTTCCGAAAAGCGGGGTTCCTTGGGATAGGCGCGCAGCTGTTGGCTTTGATCCTGCGGCGTCAGCGCCGGGATCGTCAGGGCCGTGGTGCCAGAGATCTGCGCGCTTATCTCGCGCGTGATGGAATCACCGGCCTGCATATCAGTCGGACCGTCCAGCTTCTGATCAAGAGAGAAACCACTTGCGATGATCAGCGGGTCAAGACCTTGAGCGCCCTCGGGGATCTCTGCGTTCAGCTGTATGGAAGGAAGCTGAACCGAAACCTGAACCGGGTCATTGGACTGCAGGTCGGCAAATGTCACGACAACCTCTTGCGCATCATACGCGACCGGCCCTGATGTCAGCGGATACAGTCGATAACTGCGCTGTACACCGGACCACGTTTCTCCGTGTACCGTTTCGCTTACCGGACCAGAAGCTCGCTCTGGCAGGCGAACCAGGATATTTTGTTGCTCCAATGATGGAAATACAGGCGGCTGCGGCATGAAGGTCGGAACCAGAACCTTGATGCGGACGATGGCGGGCTGGCCGACGATGACGGCCTCGTTCGGGACGTCCACTGATACCCGAGGTTGATAGGCTGAGTTTTCCTGTGCGGACACTGACAACGGCATCAACAGGATGACGACAGCTAGGTATCTCATTCTGTTTGCTCCTGTATTTCCAAAAGGAAACGGTTTCTCAGAAAATCCTGCATGTCGGTGTCGATCATACTGATCCACTGGTCGGCGGACAGTGACTGTGGCCCGTCATTGGGGGCTTGAACCGTGGTGTCGCTGCCGCGTGCTGCATCGTTGTCAAACACGGTATCATCGGCACCGATGCCAGCCTCTTCCCCTGTGTCAGACTGTTCACGCGTCGTTTCGACATAATCCAGGATGGCCTTGGACAGGTCGAGATTTTGCTGGGCTTCGGGCCAGTCGGGGCGACGTTCCAAGGCGGTCTCGAACGCTGATATGGCTGGGCGATACTCGCGGTTTTTTATGCGGGCCATACCTTCGGCAAACGCAGCTTCCGGCGTGTCCAGCGTGGAAAACACGGACGACGCCTTTTCGTATTGACCATCCCTGAGATAGGCATACCCCTTGTGATATGGGTCTTCGAACATCTCGGCCGCGTCGCCAAATCGTTTTTGGTTCATCGCGATCTGGCCTTGTTGGTCGGGGGTGAAAAACCAGTCTCGCCATCCTTCTGCCCGCGCGCCGGATGAAGGCAACGCAATCAAAACCAGAACCGCCCAACGAATTACCCAGCCCTTGCGGAACCACAGCAGAGACAACACCGCAGCAGGCCAGGCCAGGATCCAGCCCTTGTCCTGCCAGTCCAGGCGATCATCCTCATCCAGGGCGGCAGTATAGGCCGATTGAATGCGGCGCATCAGTTGATTGATGTCCCGATCGTCGTCCGAAAACGCGACCACTGAGGCGTTGGGGATGTTGTCCAGCTGCGCGATACGACCACCATCCGGCAGCATGGTGAGAACGAAAATATCAGAAGAAGAGGAGCTTAGCCCCGTTACCTGAGATGGATCAAGGTCGTCCAATACAAACAGCACCGCCCCAGGGCTGTCGCTGTCTTCCAGAATGGACTGAGCCAACGCAAGCGCATCGGCTGCCGCATCGCCATCCTTCGGCATCACCGCAGGCGTCAACCCCTCAAGCAACGGACGAAGTATGTTCGCATCTTCGGTCAAGGGCGCAACTCGGTGCGGCGTTCCTGCATAGGCGATCAAAGCGGTACGTGCGCCGGCACGTTCGGTGATCAGGTCGGAAATCTTGAACCGTGCCCGATCCAGCCGCGATGGCGCAAGATCCGAGCTTTCCATGCTGTCGGTGACTTTGAGAGCGATCACCAACGGGGCCGTGTCTGCGATCAACGGGTTGGGCGCGCGCGACCATGTCGGGCCCGAGGCCGCCAAAGTGACAAGCGCCGCAATGATCAGCGCAACGTCAATGGGCTGGATGCGCCTGTTTTCTTCCTTGCCAAGCAGCAAGGCCTCTGCAAGGTGTGGGGCGATCCCTGATGGCAGTTTGGTATCTGCCATCGGTCTGGGTCTGATCCGCCACCACAAGGCAAGGATGGGGATGAGAAGCAGCAGGTAATAGCTTCGGATAAAATGAAAATCAGTCAGATCCATCGTCAGACGGCCCCCTGGTGTCGCTGTGAGAAATGGAACCAGGTCATGCTGACCATAACGACGATCAGCGCGATGAGTAACGGAATATGGGCAAGGCTTTGCTTGGGGCGATAGCTTTGCGTTTCCACCATTCTGGGGTTCTGAGAGTCAATGCGTGCGTAAGTTTGTTCAAGGGCCGTTGCATCGTCGGCAAAGAAATATTCTCCGCCCGTGCGATCGGCTATGTCCTTCAGTGCCTGAAGGTCGACACGGTCTTCGCCCGTGGCATTCGGGTCTCCGACGCCAATCGTATAAACAACCACGTTCTTTTCCGCAGCAATGGCCGAAGCATTGACGGGTGTCATGCGACTGGACGTATCGGCGCCATCGCTGAGAACAATCATCAGGCGCTGGTCAACCTCGCTGGATTCAAAGGTTCGAATGCCAAGCCCGATCGCATCGCCCAAAGCCGTGTTCGGACCTGCCATGCCAACTTGAGTTTGATCCAGGAACCCATTCAAACTGTTCAGATCTTCCGTGAAGGGGGCTTGAATGAAGGCGCGTGTTCCAAAGATGATCAGCGCCATCCTGTCACCATCTCTTTCAGAGATGAACTGCCTGAGAACCTCTTTGACCGCCTCCAACCGTTGCATCGGGGCACCGGATCCGGTCTGGAAGTCGCGCTGATCCATCGAGCCAGAGATATCCAGCGCCAAAACCACATCGCGGGCAGATTTTTCCATCACGAGGGGATCGCCCAGACGTTCCGGACGCGCCAGCGCCAGAACCAGAAGTATCCAGATCAAGGCGGCGCTGGCCGTTTGCAGCCAGGCCCGGCTTCGGATCATTGACCCGGATTGCGGCTCGACGCCAGCCGCCTGGGCCACGCGGCGAAAAAACGGAATGCGAATGGACACGGCTGTTTCCCGCCGGGGCGGAGCAATGGCGTACACCAGCAGCGGCAGCGGCAAAAGCAGAAACACCCAGGGCGCAGAGAAGGAAAACATTAGGTTCCCCGATACCGTTTATGGGACTTGACCCAATGCCTAGCAAGCTGGGTCAAGGCGCGGTTTGGCGGCAGGTCCTTGTACGGCGCGTCGATCAGCGTTTGCCCAATGTCTGATAAAAAGGACTTGTCATCAGAGGTTTGCGAAAGAAAATTCAACCAGTCATCCCCGTGAATACCTGCAACCTGCCTGCGCGAATATGCGACCAAAGCGGTGCGGCGAAGGATTTCGGCAACTTTTGCCGACGAGATATCCGGGTCTGCCAGCTCGGCCAGCGCATGGCGGCGATACGCGTTCGCCCGCCTTCGCCGGATGAAAAAAACACTGACCAGTACGGCAAGGCCAAGCAGTATGACGGCCAGCGCCAACCACCCCCATGTCTGCGGAAACATCGAAACAAGCGTGGGTTCCGGTGCCGGCTCGAGCATATTCAGCAGATCAACCAGAGATTTCCCTGTCGTGTCGATGCTCATTTCTGCCCCCTGCGATGTCCGAACAGATACAGCAACTGATCCAGGGCAGGTTCCGCGGTCGTCAATGGAACAACCGGAAAGCCGTATCGACGGGACCATGCGTGCAGGTGGTCCACCCTGTCTTCCATGGATTTGCGAATTTTGCCGGACAATTCGGGGTCGGCGCTGTCGATTTCGATCTGGTCGCGCCCGTCCGAGACCGTGAGTTTCAGATCGGGCGCCAGCTCCTTGGCTGTCTTGTCAGCGATATTGAACACGATCAGATCGTTTGAGACCGCAATGCGGCGCAGCAGGGACTCCGATTTCTCGTCAAGCCCGTCGCAGTCGGAAAACAGGCAAACCAGCCCGTTGGTTTGGGTCATACGCGCGGCTTCCGACAACATGTCATTCAAAGTTACGATGGGTTGCGGGTTCAAGGCAGCATGCAAGGCCGAATTGGCAGCCCCGATGGAAGACAGAAACCGCATGAGCGCCGCCGCGCGGCGCTGCGGCCTGTGTTCAGCAACGCTTGTGTCGTTGAATACCAGACCACCGACACGATCGCCCTGACCAAGAACGCGATGCGCGGTGATTGCGGCAGCTTCGGCGGCGATGACCGATTTCATGTAGACTTCGGTTCCGAAAAACATCGAAACGCGCTGATCGACCAGCAACAGGGCAGGGCGGTCTCGTTCCTCGGTATAGACCCTAACATGGGGCTCACCGGTTCGCGCCGTGACTTTCCAGTCAATTGTGCGGATATCGTCGCCCGGTTGGTAGTTGCGCAATTCCTCGAAATTTAGGCCGCGTCCGCGCAGGCGCGATGCGTGTCTGCCATTCAGGATCGACCCGGCAGGCTGACGTGGCAAAAAGCTCAGGGCACGGGAATGCAGTTCCAGACGCAACAGGTGATCCGCACTGACGTGAATGCGGGGATCATCGGGATATGCTGTGGATCGCTGCACCCGGCCAACCCTAAAAGTCAGGGCAGCGCGACGAGACGCAGGATGTCCGCGATCACGTCATCTGCCGTTTTGGCGTTTCCCTGCGCCTCGAAGCTCAGCGTGATGCGATGACGGAAAACGTCATGTGCAATGGCTCGAATATCCGCAGGGTCCACATAGTCACGCTGGTTCATCCACGCATGCGCCCGACCGCATTTGTCCAGTGCCAATGAGGCACGCGGGCTGGCACCGATTTCGATCCAGCTGGCCAGTTCTTCGCTGAGCGCCGCAGGCGTCCGGGTCGCCTGAACCAGATCGGCCATATAACGATCCATTGCATCCGAAACATGGATCTGCCCGATTTCCGAACGCGCTGCAAAAACGGCATCTTGCGGGATTGTCGGTGGTGGCTCGCTTGACGCGCCCTTCCCGGCGGCGATCTCTTCGCCCCGCACCAGCCGGATCACTTCAACCTCGTCCTCGACCGGTGGATAGGTGATCTGAACATGCATCAGGAACCGGTCCATCTGCGCTTCGGGCAGGGGATAGGTGCCTTCTTGTTCAATAGGGTTCTGGGTTGCCATCACGATGAACAGCGGTTCCATTTTGTGGGTGGTCCCGGAAACCGTGACCTGCCGTTCTTCCATCGCCTCCAACAATGCGGCCTGAACCTTGGCCGGTGCCCTGTTGATTTCGTCAGCGAGGACGATATTGGCAAAGATCGGCCCGGGTTCGAACCGAAAGGTGCCGCCTTCGTCAGTTTGTTGAAACACTTCGGTTCCCGTCACGTCTGAAGGCAGCAGATCGGGCGTGAACTGGATCCTGCTGAAGTCTGCATCCAGATTGCGCGCCATCGCCTTGACTGCACGTGTTTTGGCCAATCCGGGCAGACCTTCGATCAGAAGGTTTCCGTTGGCCAGCATGCCGATCAGCAGTCGGTCGATGACCTCGGTTTGCCCGATGATGGACTGGCCCATGCGGGCCTTGAGATCAAGTATCTGATTAAGTGCATTCATGGGTGGTGGTCCAATCGGTGCCAAGCTGGAAGAAACGAATTGATAGCGGAACAGGGGGTAAGCCGGTCAGGAACATCCCGAAATATCGGAATGCTAACAGGCTTTTGCGGACCGATCTACCGTGAATGCCTGGCGGTGAGGTGGCGCAAATCGTTCCTCAGTTCCTGTCGTATGGGCCCGGTGTTGGGCGCGTCGCGCAAACTGTCCAGCCAGTGGGGGTGAGGCGCCTGTCCCGCGGCCCTGCTCCAGGTCAGATCCCGCAGGATTTTCTGGGCACCGACGTCAAGTGTGTCAGGAATTTTGAAATCATTCAGGGTGGCCCAAACGCCGCTCCACAAGCGCCCTACAGACCAGGGATTGTATCCGCCGCCACCCAGAACCAGAAAACGAGGCGAAAGAGGCTTCAGCGCCGCCACCGTTCGCCAATGCGCGTTGTTGGACAGGGTCAAACGCGAAAGCGGGTCTTCGGCCACGGCATCTGCCCCGCATTGCAAGACAATCGCTTGCGGTTTGAACGCTTCGGTCGTCGGCAGGATCAAGTGATCCAGAATGGCGGCGAATTCGTCGTCGTTCAGATGTCGTGGAACCGGCAGGTTGAAGGCCGCGCCACCGGCGTCTTCCTCAAGTTGACCCGTGAACGGCCATCGACGCGTTTCATGGACCGAGATCATACGCACTCTGTCCGACCCGTGAAACGCAAGTTCAACCCCGTCGCAATGATGGGCGTCGATGTCGACATAGACCACGCGATCCAGGCCAGCGCTCAATAGGGTCTGTATCGCCAGAACCGGATCGTTCAGATAACAAAACCCGTTCGCCCGGTCCGCAAGGCCATGGTGGGTGCCGCCCGCAGGGTTGAAAACGATCCCTCCATCCCGGATCAGTTCGGCGGCCAGCATGGATCCACCGGCGGCGGTTGCCGGCCGGCGGTACATCTCGGCGAAGACCGGGTTCGACAGAGTCCCCAAACCGTATTTATCCCGTATTTCATCCGTGACGTGCTGGTCCGCTTCGGCCTTTTGCAGGGCGGCGATATAGTCCGGCGTATGAAACCTTTCCAATACACTTGGCTTTGCGCAGGGGCTCACGCGGTAGTTCTCGGGGGTCAACCATCCCAGTTCGCGACACAGATCGATGACGGTTGACACCCGCGGGATGGCCAGCGGATGTTTTGAACCGTAGGTCGAGTTGCGGTAGATATCCGATCCGATGAACAGGGGGCGTTTCATGACCTAGCTTGCTGCGGCCTGACTGTTGTCCTCGCCCAACCTGCCATCCAGTGACATCAGTATGGCGACGGGCCGAAGGGCCGGGATGTGGCTGAACACGATCAGGATGCATACGGTCAGAGGTACGCTCAGAAACGCACCGATCAGTCCCCAGACCGTTGTCCAGAAGGTCAGGGCCAGAATGACAAGAAAGGTCGACATGTTCAGGGATCGGCCAAGCATGGCCGGATCAAGGAAATTGCCGATCAGGAATTGGATCGTACCACATCCCAGCACGATCACCAGGAAGGGGATGATCGTTTCGAATTGAACAAGCGCGATCATGGCCGGAAAAAGCACCGCTATGATCGAACCGATCGAGGGGATGAAGTTCAGGGCAAAGGTCAATACGGCCCAGGTTTCCGCGTATTCCAGACCAAGCGAGAGGAAAACCGTATAGCTGATCGTTGCCGTTATCAGACTGATCAGGGTTTTGACGCCGACATAGCGCTGCAAGCTGACCGAAATCGCATCGAGCATGGCGGAAAATTCTGCTGCGGCGACGGGGTTTCCGGCGGCCAGTTGGATCTTTTTCCGAAAGGCCAGCCGTTCGGCCATCAGAAAGGCGACATAAAGGCTGATCAGGAAGAACTGGTTCAACAATGAGGTGGCACTGCCCAGCAACACGCGTGCGACATAGGACATGTCGATACTGACCAGATTGTCACGAATGAAGGTGGTCACGTCGTTGCCGACCAGCCCCGTTACACGCTCGACCGCACCGTCAAACTGGTTTTCATAGGTGCTGATGGATCGTGCAAACTGTGTCGCCTGACTGCCCAGCACGTACATGATCATGAACAAACCGGCCAGAACGACAGTCACACCGGCAATATTGGCCAGCCAGACCGGAGCGCGGGTCAGGGCGACGACGCGATCGCTCAGCGCGATGATCAATACATTGACCAACAGCGCCATGGCCAGCGGGATCAGGAAGTTCGCACCGGCATAGAGTCCCAGCACGATCAGGGTCGAGATGATGCATGTATCCCGGACAACGGACAATCGAAGCTTGGGTCTAACCGTGATGTCTTTTTGATCCGGGGTCATTCGGTATCCTGTATCTGGCCCATTTCCCGTCCTGCGCCGCCCAATCCTGCACGCGAGGTCTTGTTTATGCAATGCGTTCAGGCGTTTGTTGGCCCTCATTAGCCAAATAGATTATCACGACGGGTTCTGTGTTCTATTTCGGCAGGTTAGGGTTGCAGCATGACAACTGCCGCGAATCCCTTGTTTGGCCGACCTGTTCAGGCGCTTTGGCTGTCGATCCGCCGGTTCAGCAGAAAGAACGGTTTTGTCATGAGCAGCCATGTGGCCATGTCGCTGATGATGGCGCTGTTTCCCTTTGTGCTGTTCACCGTGGCGCTGGCAGGGGCGTTGTCTCAAGGCTATGTCACAGATGAGTTGATCGACCTGATTTTCGGAGCGTGGCCCAAGGACGTCGCAGATCCGATCGTGGCCGAACTGCGGGCCGTTCTGGCCGGATCCGGCTCGGGTGTCATCACCTTGGGGGGGCTGCTGGCGATTTACTTTGCCTCCAACGGCGTGGCTGCCGTACGTGCAGCCATGAATCAGGCCTACCACGACGAAGACAGTTGGCCGTTCTGGAAAACCCGGCTGCTCTGTCTGGTGCTGGTCATTCTGGGCGGGTCGGCCATTCTGATCATTGCCGCGGTCGAGGTGGTTTTGCCGGTCTATACGAAACTGGTGGCTGAACACACGGAGGTTGCCGTGGCCAACTGGTTTTCCGTGGATCGCCTGCGCTGGACGTTCACCGTGGCGGTTCCTGCGGGTACCGTTCTTCTGGCGCATCTCGTGCTGCCGACCCGCAGGCACAGCTTGACGCAAATCCTGCCCGGCGTCTTGTTGACTTTGGTTTTGTGGGCTGCCGGTGGGTGGGCGTTTTCAATTTATATCAGCCAGTTCGCCACCTACAGCGCCACCTATGCTGGATTGGCGGGGGCCATGGCGGCATTGATTTTCCTGTATCTCTATTCGGCGATCCTGATCTTGGGGGCCGAATACAACGGTGCATTGATTGACCTGCAAAAAGCCGCCGAAGGAGATACGGCATGAGATTTGCCCTGATACTGGCCTGCCTTGCAATTGCTGGTGAAGTTCAGGCGCAGACGCCAGAGTATGTGGGCTCAGACCAGTGTACCGACTGTCATCAGCAAGAAGCCGAAGCCTGGGCCGCGTCGCACCATGCGCTGGCCTGGACAAGACCCACTGGCGGCGCTGTTGTGGCGGATTTCGACGGTACCCGGTTCGATCATGACGGGATGTCCGTCCAGTTCAAAAATGAGGCTGGCAGCTTCACCGCTAGTGTAACGGAGAAAGACGGTGCAACGACGGAATATGACGTGCATTCCGTCGTTGGAATCGAACCCTTGCAGCAATACCTTTTCGAAACCGAACCGGGCCGGTTGCAAAGTTTCGACGTGGTTTGGGACATAGAGCAAAAGCGCTGGTATCACCTGTACCCTGATCAGGACCTGCCGCCTGATGACGGGTTACATTGGACCGGCCCTTACAAGAACTGGAACGCGCGCTGCGCCGAATGTCATGCCACGGATTTTGAGAAGAACTACGACCCTCAAACCAGAAGCTACACGTCACAACAGGTCGAAATCGGGGTCGGGTGCGAGGCCTGCCATGGGCCGGGGTCCGCACATCTCGATTGGGTCCGGGAACGGGGTTCTTCAGATGGCCTGGCCAATGCCGGCTTTTTGTTGAGTTGGGGCAAGGGGCGGACCGAAGAAGAAATACAGCAATGCGCCGGATGTCATTCCCGGCGCGAGGCGCATGGCAACGGAAACCCGGTTCCGGGAACCCCGTATCATGATGCCTATAATCTGGCCGTGCTGCGCCCCGGTTCCTATCATCCCGACGGGCAAATTCTGGATGAGGTTTACGTCTACGGCTCGTTCCTGCAATCCCGAATGTATGAACAGGGCGTCGGATGCATGAACTGCCACGAACCGCACAGCGCAGAATTGAAAGCCGAAGGAAACGGGGTTTGCACACAGTGCCATTCGCCTGCCGGAAATCCGGAATTCGCAACCCTTTCCGCAAAGGACTATGACACGTCTGCGCATCACAATCACCCGGAAGACAGCGAAGGCGCCCAGTGCAAAAGCTGCCACATGATCGAGCGAATCTACATGGGTGTCGACGGTCGACGCGATCACAGTTTTCGCATACCGCGACCGGATCTTGGGCTGGGCGTTGATGCCTGCACGGACTGCCATCAAGACCAGGATCAGGCCTGGGCCGCAAGCCAGATAGAGGGCTGGTTTCCGGGATCGCCAAATCGACGCCCGCATTATGGGACAGTTTTCAAAGCCGCGGCCGAAGGGCAGCTCGACACGCCCGAAGGTTTGCTTGCCGTCGCAATGGATGCGTCGCAGCCCGGGATCGTCAGAGCGACCGCCGCGTATCTGTTGCAACCGTTTGGGTCGCCACAGATCGCCGCTGACACAGCGCCGCTTTTGCAGGACGTTGACCCGCTGATACGAGCAAATGCAGCGGCGCTGCAACGTCAGGCCAGCCCGGCAGATCAGGTGCGCAGGCTCGAGCCGTTGCTGTCTGATCCTCTGCGAAACGTGCGCATCGCTGCCGCCAAAGAGTTCCTGAGCATACCGCAGCAGGGCTTGACGGCCGAGCAGCGGACCAGGCTTGGGCAGGGCATGTCGGAATGGCAGCAGGTCATTTCGAACAGGCTGGACGCCCCGGAAACCCATCTCGTTCTGGGGGGCATGGCATTGACGCTTCGCAACGCGCAAGCGGCGGAACAGGCGTTTAGAGAGGTCGTGACGCTGGACCCGCAGAGGGCAGAGGCGTGGCCGATGTTAGTGCAACTGGCGCAGATCAATCGTGGCCCGGAAGCTGCGCGCACAGTGCTGCAAGAGGCGCTGGACAGGTTGCCGGATGATCCGAACCTGCTGCAATTGTCGCAACAGTTTGGGCGCTGACCCGGCACATCCGTGCCCGAATTCTTTCATTTTGACGGCAGAATTCCTTGTTACAGCCAAGAACAAAGTGCTGATCCGAGGTGAGCCATGTCCAACGAAGCAACAATGCGGAAGATGCCGGGTTCAAGTTCGGTGTCACTAGCCCAGCGCATCGAAGACCTGCGCAACCGGGAACCATCATACGTGACGCACGGAGATACGCTGATGTTGCAGGGAATGGCTGTTACGTCCTTGCGTGAACAGCGTCTGAGCGGAAATCTTATCCGGCTAGATGATTAAGAGCCGCCTCGAAACCCGGTTGCCACAACGAATTTTTCCGAACTGTCCGAGCGAGACGCCGGCGGTTTGACATGGGCGACTTTCTGGAATTTCTGCTTGAGCAACTTTTGCAGATCGCCCTCAGCCCCCCCAGCCAGAACCTTGGCAACAAAAGTGCCGCCTTCTTCCAGAACGTCAAAGGCGAAATAGGCGGCAGTTTCGCACAGCGCCATGATGCGCAGGTGATCGGTCTGCTTGTGCCCCGAAGATGCCGCCGCCATATCCGACATCACGACGTCTGCCTTGCCGCCCAGCCAGTCTTTGACCTTCTGGTCGGCGTCATCCTCCATGAAATCCAGAACGTGGATTTCGGCCCCGGCGATTGGTTCGACCTCTTGCAGGTCGATGCCCAGCACGGTTCCGATCCGTTTGCCTGACTTTTCGCCCAGCGCGTTCACGCGTTTGACCGCAACCTGACACCAACCGCCGGGCGCACAGCCCAGATCCACAACCCGCGCCCCAGGCACGAGAAAGCGGAATTTGTCGTCCAGTTCCAAAATCTTGTAAGCTGCGCGCCCCCGATAGCCTTCGGACTGCGCACGCTTGACATAGGGATCGTTCAGTTGCCGCTCGAGCCAGCGCGTCGAGCTGAGCTTGCGCCCGCGCGCCGTCTTGACCTTGACCTTCAGGTCGCGCTGCCCGCGGCCCGAGTTGTTTTTTCCACTTGGTGTCTTCGCCATTAGAACGGTCCGTCTTCCAATACACCGTCCGCGCTCATCTGTGCGTAAAGCAGACCTTCGCGCAGCCCCCGGTCCGCCACCGAAAGGCGGTCAGTGGGCCAGCAACGGAGCAATGCCTGCAATATGGCCGAGCCGGACATGATCAGGGCTTGCCGGTCTTCACCAATGCGAGGGTCCCGGCGCCGCCCATGAGGGCCGAGTTCTAAATACCCGCGTATGACTTTGTCAATCTGATCGCTGGTCATGCGCAGCCCGTCCACTTTGGTTCGGTCATAGCGCTTGAGGCCCAGGTGCGATGCCGCCACAGTAGTGACCGTGCCGCTGGTGCCGACGATCTGAAACCCTTCGCGCGCCTGTTCGTCCTTGTAGGGGGCAAAGTCGGCAAGGTTTTCCTCGAAAAACCAACTCATCAACGCAAAACGGGCCGCGTCATCCTCAACATCATTGAACTGGTCCCGCAGCGTAGCTACGCCCAGCGGTACGCTGATCCAGTCAACGACCTTGGCGGCTGGAAAAGGGCTGTCGACAGTGTGAAACCCGTGATGCAGCCGCATGATGGCCGCGGGTCGGTCGCGGCGTGGAACGGACGAGATGTCGATCCAGACCAATTCGGTCGAGCCGCCTCCGATATCGACGACCAGCAACTGCTCGGTCTTGGTCGAAACCAGTGGGGCACAGGAAATCACCGCCAGACGGGCTTCTTCCTCGGGCTGTATGATCTCGAGCGTCAGGCCGGTTTCGCGCTTCACCTGTCGGATGAATTCGCGCGAGTTCTTGGCGCGGCGGCACGCCTCGGTCGCGATCAGACGCATCCGTTTGACCTTGTTGCGTTTCAGCTTTTGCTGACAGATTCGCAATGCCTGAACGGTACGCGACATCGACGCACGCGACAGTCGTCCGGTGCGTTCCAGACCCGCGCCCAACTGCACGGATTTGGAGAAACTGTCGACCACATGGAACCCACTTCCCTTGGGCTGGGCTATCAACATGCGGCAACTATTTGTCCCCAGATCCAGTGCCGCATAAAGAGCATCCGGATCGGGTCTTGCCGGCGCGGGGCTTTCGACCGCTTTCGGGAACGCGCCCGCACCTTTGGGACGCTTGGGCGCCATCTTTACGCCCTCCGATTTTCGAGTTACCCCGACCCTAGGCGGGGGATTGCTGACGTGCAAGTGATTTCAATTTTGAAATTAACGCGCGTGTCACATGCCGTTCACAAAATGATGCGATCTCCATGGGCGAACCCACGTTCGGGTTTATCTATTAGCTCTCAGCCAGATACGGAGACCGCAATGAAAGATGAGCGCATCCTTTCCTTCGACGAATTCGATGAAGTCGTAAATCCGCGCCCAGAAGAATGTGAATTTGATCGCGTTGTCGAACGCGCATTGTCCCGTCGCGGTTTTCTTGGCGGCGTTTTGGCGATGGGTAGTTTCACAGCTGTTGCTGGTTCGCTGATTCCTTCAGGGGCTCACGCGGTTTCGAACCGTTTCGCGTTTGAGGCGATTCCAGTGTCGACCGCGGACGAGGTCATTGTTCCCGCTGGTTACAAGGCCGAGGTCATGGTGCGCTGGGGCGATCCGCTTTGGTCGGACGCGCCAGAGTTCGATCACGCGACCCGGGGCACAGCTGCCAGCCAGGAACGCGCCTTTGGTGACAATACCGATGGTCAGGACATTTTCTTGCATGACGGTCACGTTCTGCTGGTTGTAAACAACGAATATACCAATCGTGACATCCTGTGGGGCAACAATCCGGACGCCAAGCCAGCATCCGATGACGACATCGCAAAGGGCATGATGGCGCATGGTGTCACGATCGTGGAAATCGCGAACACCGATGGCAAGTGGGGCATCGTTAAGGACAGCCCCTATAACCGCCGCGTTACACCGCAGACCGAAATGTCCATTACGGGTCCGGCCGCCGGTCATGACTTGATGAAAACGGCCGCCGATCCGTCCGGCACGACGTGCAAGGGAACATGGAACAATTGCGGAAATGGCGTGACACCGTGGGGCACGTATCTGGCTTGTGAAGAAAACTTCAACGGCTACTTCTCGGCCGAAGACGAAAATCACGAGGTCAATACTGATCTGAAACGTTATGGCGTATCGTCAAAAGACTGGGGTTACGGTTGGGCCAAGATTGATGACCGGTTCGACGTCTCGAAAAACCCAAACGAACCGAACCGTGCTGGTTTTGTGGTTGAGATCGATCCGACTGATCCAACCTCGACTCCGCGAAAACTGACCGCTCTGGGACGCTTCAAGCACGAAAACGCCGAAGTCATAGTGAACAATGACGGTCGCGTGGTCGTTTACATGGGTGATGATGAACGCGGCGAGTTTCTTTACCGCTTTGTCTCGGAAGGTGTTTATGCCGCTGGTGTGGACACAAACGCGCTGTTGGAACAAGGCACACTTTCGGTTGCCAAGTTCAACGACGATGGAACCGGTGAGTGGCTTGATCTGACGCCGGAAAGCACTGGCATGGACTCGCAGGCCGAGATCAGCATCCACACCCGTCAGGCTGGTTCGGCGGTTGGAGCAACCACCATGGATCGTCCCGAGTGGGTTGCGGCTAATCCAAACGCGCCCGAGGTTTACTGTTGCTTGACCAACAACAAGAACCGTGGCGTGAAGCCGAATGCAGGGGGCGACGATACCTCGGCTAACGGCCCGAACCCGCGTGACAAGAACCACTACGGTCAGATCGTTCGCTGGCGCCCGGATGGCGGCGATCATGCTGCGGCTGGCTTTGGCTGGGATCTGTACGTGCTTGCAGGCAATCCCACCGTCCACCAAGACGCCTATGCCGGATCCGAGAACGTGAACGCCGACAATATGTTCAACTCACCCGACGGATTGAAGTTCGACAGCAACGGCTTGCTGTGGATTCAGACCGATGGCAATTATGGCAACGAAGGTGACTTCGCCGGGCAGGGCAACAACCAGATGCTGGCAGGCGACCCTGTCACCGGCGAAATCCGTCGTTTTCTGGTTGGCCCCAACGAATGCGAGGTCACCGGTCTCAGCTGGTCACCGGACCGTCGTACGATGTTTGTCGGTATTCAGCACCCGGGCGAAGACGGCAACAGCCACTGGCCTGAAGGCGGGGACTCGGTGCCGCGCTCGGCCATTATCGCCATTACGCGCGAAGATGGCGGTTTGGTCGGCTAAGGCCATTTGCTCCATCAATTCTTGCCTCGGACGGTTTTTACCGTCCGGGGTTTTTCTTTTTCATGCAGCGCTTTCATAGAGACGATGAGAATTTTGATATGCGCGTTTTGCCAGAAACTGGGTAAAAGCCACGTACACCGCAGTGGGCACAAAACGTCGCTTGGAAAGCGTCGTGTGTCGAAAATCGACCGACCCAGGCCTACATTGAAGTTTAGAACCGGCCCATCGGGTTAGGAGGAATCACAGCAATGCCTGACGTCACCATCGTGTATTGGCGCGACATTCCCGCTCAGGTCATCGTCGGCAAAGGCCGTCGGGGCGCAAAGCGGCAGTTGGAAGAACGGTTTGAACAAGCCATCGACCGTGCGGCCATGAAGGTGAACGCCAAGGACAGTGATGCCTATCTGGCCGAATGGCGCAAAGCCGAACCTTTCGCGATTGAAGGCGATCCTGCCGAGATTGCCGAAGCCGAGGCTGTGCGTCTGGAAACGGAATACGATCAGGACCGCGTCAAAGCGCTGATCGCAAATGACGGTTGGGCATGAGCCCCAGACTTTATGGGAGGCCGAAATGGCTTTGCTGAACTTCAAGAAACGTGATGCGGTCGAAAGCGGCCCAGTAAATCCGACCGTCGAAGCCTTTTTGCAAGGCTATTCGATCGAGGTCATGCCGCGTACCGCCGAAAAGGTCGACGATTTCCGCGCGCTGCTGCCCGAGGGTACACGCGTTTATATCGCCCATATCGAGGGCACGCCCATCGAAGACATGGTCAAGACGGCCAAGCGAATTGCGGCGGAAGGTTACCCTGTCATGCCGCATTTTCCGGCACGCATCATCAAGGATGCGGCGACGTTGGAGAACTGGATCGCCATGTATCAGGGCGAAGCAGGCGTTGAACAGGCGCTGTTGCTGGCGGGCGGTGTCGCCAACCCGCACGGCGAGTTCGACAGCTCGATGCAGCTGCTGGAAACCGGTCTGTTTGACAAGGCGGGCTTCAAGCGCCTGCACGTGGCGGGTCACCCCGAAGGCAACAAGGACATCGACCCGGACGGTTCGAACAAGAACGTCGATGACGCGTTGCGCTGGAAGCAGAAATTCAACGAGACAACGGATGCCGAAATGGCGCTGGCAACACAGTTCGCCTTTGACGCCAAGCCGATCATCGCCTGGGCCGACAGCCTGAAAGAAGCGGGCATCGATCTGCCGATCCATATCGGAATCGCGGGTCCGGCCAAGCTGCAAACCCTGATCAAATTCGCCATCGCGTGTGGCGTTGGGCCGTCTCTGAAGGTTCTGCAAAAGCGCGCCATGGATGTCTCCAAGCTGTTGCTGCCCTATGAGCCGACCGATGTCGTGACCGAACTGGCCAACCACAAGGCGGCCAACCCGGATTTCAACATCACGAACGTGCACTTCTTCCCGCTGGGCGGGATCAAGACCAACGCCAACTGGGCGATCAATAACGGCGGCGCTTCGGCAAAGCCTG
This sequence comes from Ruegeria sp. HKCCE3926, assembly GCF_017872515.1. Lineage (NCBI taxonomy): Bacteria > Pseudomonadati > Pseudomonadota > Alphaproteobacteria > Rhodobacterales > Roseobacteraceae > Ruegeria > Ruegeria sp. HKCCE3926. The sequence continues at coordinate 944,167 of NZ_JAEDOU010000001.1, forward strand.
TAAACTCCTAAGGAACGGACATGACCCGAACAGTCGTAGAATCAAAAACAAAAACAGCCGTCCTGGGCTTTGATGAACCGTTCTGCGTGATCGGTGAGCGGATCAACCCGACCGGCCGCAAGAAACTGGCCGCCGAGCTGGAAGCGGGCGACTTTTCGACCGTTGAGAAAGACGCCATTGCTCAGGTAGCGGCTGGCGCGACCGTTCTGGATATCAATGCGGGCGTTGTCTACAACTCGAACCCCAACCCGAACGAGACCGAACCACCGCTGATGCGCAAGATCGTCGAGCTGGTGCAGGGTCTGGTTGACGTGCCGCTGTGTATCGACTCGTCGGTTCCGGGCGCGCTGGAAGCCGGTCTTGAGGCGGCTGAAGGTCGTCCGCTGCTGAATTCGGTCACCGGCGAAGAAGAACGTCTGGAACTGGTTCTGCCGCTGGTCAAAAAATACAACGTACCGGTCGTGGCGATCTCGAACGATGACACTGGTATTTCGGAAGACCCCGATGTGCGCTTTGACGTCGCCAAGAAGATCGTCGAACGCGCTGCCGATTTCGGCATCCCTGCACATGACATCGTGGTTGACCCGCTGGTCATGCCCATCGGTGCGATGGCGACCGCCGGTCAGCAAGTATTCGCGCTGGTCCGTCGTCTGCGCGAAGAACTGGGCGTGAACACCACCTGCGGAGCGTCCAACATCTCGTTCGGTCTGCCGAACCGTCACGGCATCAACAACGCGTTCCTGCCGATGGCGATGGGCGCGGGCATGACATCGGCCATCATGAACCCGGTGGCTCTGCCGGTGACGCAGGCAAAAATCGCCGAGAAAAAAGAGGCCGTTGCCGCGGCGGGCATCATCCTGCCCGAAGGCATGGATGACGAGGCGTTCGTGCAGATGTTCGGCCTGGGCTCCACCAAGCCGCGCGCCGGCAAAGAGATGGAGGCCATCCGCGCCGCCAACCTGCTGACCAACAACGACCCGCATGGCGGCGAGTGGATCCGGTTCAACAAAGCACCGGACGAAGCGGGTGCCGCAGGACCCGTAGGTGGACGTCGCGGTGGTGGCCGTCGGCGCCGCGCCTGATCTGAACGACACAGACTGCAAAGGCCGGGCTCAGCGCCCGGCCTTTTGCATTTGACCCTGATCAATGTCGAATTTGCAGAAGGTTTCAAAATACCCTGATCCAGGATGCATTGATCAGGTGGCAGCATGAGCAAACATCACCCCCCAAAACTCTCAGATGCGGATCTGACCAGGAAACTGAACAAAAAGGTCTACTTCGATCAGCTGATCAAGTTGCAGACACGATTGGCGAGAATTCAGCAAGCTTATCTGTTTCACGGGCTCAAGGGCGTGTTGGTTTTCGAAGGGTGGGACGCTGCCGGAAAAGGGGGGACCATTCGCCGGATTAGTCAGGCCCTGGACCCGCGCAGCTTCAAGGTTTGGCCGATCGGTGCGCCCCGGAACTACTATCTCAACCGGCATTATCTGTTGCGTTTCTGGGAACGCCTGCCGCCTTCGGGTGCGATTTCCGCTTTCGACCGCAGCTGGTATGGCCGAGTTTTGGTTGAGCGGATCGAAAAGCTGACCCCGGAAACACGCTGGCGGGCCGCGTATCAGGAAATCAATGATTTCGAACGAATGCTGGTCGATGACGGGACTCGAATCGTGAAACTGTTCTTCCACATTTCACAGGAAGAGCAGATGCGCCGATTTACCGAACGGCTGACCAACCCGATGAAACGCTGGAAGCTGACTTATGAAGATTTCAGAAACCGCGAAAAATGGGATGTCGCAGAGGTGGCCGTGGATGAAATGCTGGCACGGACATCTACGGAAGTTGCGCCTTGGCACGTGATCCCGTCCAACAACAAGAAATATGCCAGGATTACGGCCATGAAGGCCATTGTCGAGGCGTTTTCGGAAGGCGTTGATCTGAACCCCCAGCATCTGGATCGCCGTACTTTGGAAGCAGCGGGCAAGACCTTGGCTGTCGACCAGTCCCTGATTGACAGCCTGCGGGCCCGAACCGAGTAAGAACCCGAAAAAGGTTGGTTACGATCCGGGTTGAACGTCCGGATGTTCTGGTGTTATTTCATCTGACACGGCGGGTATGATGTAATGGTAGCCTGTCAGCTTCCCAAGCTGAACGCGCGGGTTCGATTCCCGCTACCCGCTCCAAAACCGGACTGTAAGGCGTTGTTGTTTCATCAAAAAAGGTGACGCTGCGTGGCTTTGATGCCACCTTCATGGGCCTTACTGGCACGTGTTTCCACGGATCTGCTCAACGGGCTTGCAAAGCCGGTTCTAGCTGTTGAGGCCAAGCAAGGACTCTCTGCCAACGATGTGCGTCGGCAGTTCAACAGATTTGCCCGGTGCGTTGGATTCGATCATCTGAATCAGCGCCTGAGCAGCCTTGCGTCCCATGTCACGATGAGGAACATGGACAGTTGTCAGCGCAGGGGCGACAATGCGCGCTAGCTCGATATCATCAAATCCGGTGATCGATACATCTTCGGGCACCCGAAGTCCCATCTGCTGAGCTTGCCGTACCGCACCGACGGCCAGAACGTCGTTGCCGCACAACACCGCGGTCGGCGGGTTGTCATTCGACATGAGGCGCTTGAACGCATCGGCGCCGTTTTCAATCTCGTACGAGGTTTCGATCACGGCCAGTTCATCCTGCGACAGTCCATGTCGGGACATCGCGTCTTTTATCCCCTGGATCCTAAGACGCGCACGGTCGTTGCCCTTGCTGATGCCTGAAATCGTTGCCAGGCGTGTGTGGCCCAATTCGATGATCTTGCTTGTCAAAGCCTCCATCGCTCGCCTGTTGTCAAACCCGACGGACGGTATTGGTTCGTCTGGCAGGAAAGACCACGCTACAAGGGCCGGCACTTTTCGCTTTTCGAGATAGTCGTAGATTTGTACGTCCCGGTCATGCCCGATCAGCAACATTCCGTCCACGCCCCGTGCAACCAGCGTTCGGATCTGATCTTCTTCTGCGGCCGGCTGGTAGGCCGAGCTGGAGACCAGCAAGGTGTAGCCCTGTTTGTGGATCTCCTCTTGAAACGCCTGCAACCCCCTTGCAAAGATTGCATTTTCCATCGTTGGAATTATCGCACCTATCGTGAAAGAACGCCGTGCAGCCATCACTCGGGCCGCAAAGTTCGGCGTGTAGCCAAGGGTGTCTACGGCAGACAGAACACGTTTCCGCGTTGCCTCGACCACCTGTTGCGGGGTGTTCAGGCACCGTGACACGGTGGCAGTTGAAACGCCTGCTGCCTTGGCAACGTCATCCAGCGTCGGTGCGGACCGATGTTTTGACATTCTCGAACTCTCAATTCCGGTTCGCCTAAGTTAGTCGCATTTTTCCAGGGATGAAAGCGTTTATGTAAGCGCTTGCATTTGTGATGTAAGCGCTTACAAAGGTATCTGAGCCGATTCTGAAGGGAGTCCCGGAAATGTATCTCGCTGCATCAGTCATCGTTTTTGCGATCTATTTCGCAAATGTCGCTTTGGGTGCTTTTGCGAGCAGCGCGTTTCTTGGCGACGTTGGAGAGATGTTGGTTCTGTTCGCGGCTTCGATCCTGTTCGTTGTCGCAATTCTGAAAAAGGAAGCTGACCGGGACGCACAAGACGGCAGCTGAACTTTTGCTTGGGAGGGCAATTGATGAAAACCGACAAGACCGAACTGGCATCGGCCGAGCGCCGCAATTTTCTGAAACTGAGCGCCAGTGGCGCATTCACAGCCGCATTGGTCGCTGGGGCAGGGGGCGTTTTGTGGTCTTCCGAGGCCGCCGCGCAGACCGCGAAGGAAGAGAGCGAGCGTGAAAAGGCCGCAGATCACGTGATGACGGTGGCCACGGCTTATGTGCTTGGCGCGTCGCGCAGCTATCCGATCATGCAGCTGGACCTAAAGGAAAACATTCAGAACGCCACCAACGGCAAGGTCTATGTCAAACTGGCCCCCGGCGGTCAGCTTGGTGCAGGCGGCGCGCTGGTGCAGAAAGTGCAGGGCGGTACCATCCAGGCCGCGCAGCATTCGCTGTCGAATTTCGCGCCGTTCGCGTCGACAGTCGACCTGATCAACATGCCGTACCTGTGTGGCTCGAACCAGCGTTTCACCAACCTCGTCCATTCGGACACATGGAAAAGTGAGGTTCACCCCAAGGTCGAAGCGGCAGGGTTCAAGGCTCTGTTCTATGTGAACATCGACCCGCGGGTGGTTGCGGTTCGTCAGGGCGGCAATGCCGTGCTCACACCCGGTGATATGAGCGGGATCAAGTTCCGCGTGCCGGGATCGAAGATGCTGCAACAATACTACCGGATGGTCGGCGCCAACCCGACACCCGTTGCCTGGGGCGAGACCCCCTCGGCCATCAAGCAGGGCGTTGCGGATGCGCTCGATCCTTCGGTTGGCGCGCTCTATGTCTTTGGGTTCAAGGACATACTCAGCCATGTGACCTTCACGCAGGCGGTGCCGGACAGCCAGGTTTATTCCTGCAACCTGGAATGGTTCAACTCGATGCCGGCTGATGTGCAGGAAGGCATCATGTGGGGGTCGGAAATGACCAGCCATCAGAACCTGTCCAAGGTTCCGTCGGCCCGCGCCTATGCCATGGCAGAGCTGAACAAGGCTGGGGTGCAGTTCCACTCGCTCAGTGACGACCAACTGGCGGAATGGCAGGATGCCGGCGGGTATCAGAACGCCGATTGGGATCCGTTCAAGACAGAACTGGCCGGATCGATGGAAAACTTCGAAAAGCTGGTCGAAGCCGCCGGTACGCAGGGCAAATACTACGTCCACGACGCCTAAGGCCCAAGCCGTGGGCGCCAGACAGGCGTCCACGAACTTTACTTTCAGTCAGCCCGGCAACAACCCGCCACGTCAGGCGCGGGTCAGGCTGTCCCTGCGCCGGAGGATCAGATGACCATTCTTCAAAACATTGACCGAAACGCAGAGCGCTGGTTGCTGCTGGTGTTCTACGTGATGCTGGTGATTACCATGGCCATCGAAGTGCTGCGGCGCGAGATTTTTGCTTATTCGTCGATCTGGGGCGAGGAAATCGTTCGGTATTCCTTCATCTATCTGGCCTGGATCGGTGCCGCGGCTGCGGTGAAAGAGCGGGCGCATATCCGGATCGATGTGATCATGCATTACATCGGACCACGCCCCAAGGCGGTGCTGTATATTTTCGGCGATCTCGTGATGTTCGGCGTGGCGATCATCGCGCTCTACTGGTCGTATGAGGCGGTTCACGTCTCGGCCAAGTTCGGCTCGGTCACGGATGGGCTTCGGGTCTCGAAAGTCTGGTTCCTTATGGCGGTGCCCGCCGGATTCGCCTTGATGATATGGCGGCTGATCCAATCTTTCCTGCGTGACGTGAAATCGCTTCGGGACGGCACCCCCGTCTTCGAAGGCGACAAGCTGTTTGACTGAGGAGAACACGAATGCTTTGGAATTCCCTCAATCAAACCGTTGAACTGGGCTGGGATTTTTACCTGCCGGTGATCCTGTTCGTAGGCCTGATCGCCTTGGCCGTGCCCGTTTGGGCCGCCATTGGCACAGCGGCGATCGTGATGCTGATCATGTCCGGTGATCTGCCCCTCAGCCTGGTCGGAGAAAGCCTGTTCACAGGTATCGACGCATTTGCCCTGACCGCTGTTCCGTTGTTCATTCTGACCGGAGACGTTCTGGTGCGGACCGGTCTGTCGCGCAAATTCCTGGACGTGGCCGAGGCGCTGACATGCTTTGCCAAGGGCGGGTTCGGGTCGGCCACGGTTCTGGTCTGCGGCATGTTTGCTGCGATTTCAGGGTCGGATGCTGCCGGGGCGGCTGCGGTGGGTCGCATGACCATCAACCGGCTGGTGGAAAGCGGATATCCGCGCCCCTATGCCTGTGCTCTGGTTGCGGCTGGTGCCTGTACCGGCATCCTGATCCCGCCTTCGATCGCCTATATCATCATCGGCCTCGTGCTGGGTATTTCCGCCTCGACCCTGTTCCTTGCAGCCTTGATCCCGGGTCTGGCCATCCTGGTGTCGATCCTGATCACCAACATCATCATGAACCGCCTTTATGCCTATGAGGGCGGCGGCATGATGACCATGGGGGAATGGCTGGCCAATCTGGGCAAGGCGCTGAAATCGGGCTGGTACGCGTTCATTGTGCCGGGGATCATCTTCTACGGCATCTTCTCAGGTCGCCTGACCCCGACTGAAGCCGGCGCAACGGCCGTTGTCGTCACTATAATCATGGGTTTTATCCTGCGCACCCTGACGCTGGCAGATTTTCCATCGATGCTGGTCAGTTCGGCCAAGGTGAACGGAGTCATCCTGCCGATCATCGCCTTCTCGGCACCTTTGGCCGAAGCACTTGCGATCATGGGTGTCCCGCAGGGGTTCGTGGCCTCGGTCACGTCGCTGACCGATGATCCCTATCTGTTGATCTTGCTGATGATCGGCATCCTTATCGCAGCAGGCTGCGTGATGGAGACAACGCCGAACATCGTGATCCTGGCACCAATCCTAAAACCGCTGGCCGACAATATCGGCATGAACGAGATTCAGTTCTGCATCATGATGATCACCGCGTTGGGTGTGGGCTTTATCACGCCGCCGCTGGGACTGAACCTGTTCGTCGTATCTGGCATTACCGGTGAGTCCATTCTGAAGATTGCCGCCCGGGCCGTTCCTTTCGTACTGACCATGCTTATCGTGGTGATCCTGATCGCCTACGTGCCTGCTGTGTCGACCACCCTGCTTCCTGAAATCTACCAATAGGACCTGCTGAACATGCCTCGTGAATATTTGAAAAAGGCGACTCTAACCGCTCAATCGCATGCCTCTGAGGTGCATGATACGGTCAAGACCATCCTTGCCGACATCGAGGCGGGTGGCGACGACAAAGCACTGGAATATGCCCTCAAGTTCGACAAATACGAAGGAAATGTCCTGATGACGCAGGACGAGATTGATGCGGCCATCGTGCAGGTGCCGGAAAAACTGAAGGCCGATATACGCTTTGCTCACGACAACGTCCGTCGCTTTGCCGAGACGCAGAAGGCCACCGTGTCGGACGTACAGATGGAGATCGTTCCCGGTTTTGTTGCGGGGCAAAAGGCGATCCCGGTGGATGCAGCAGGATGCTATGTTCCCGGTGGGCGCTACAGCCATATCGCCAGCGCGATCATGACAGTGACAACGGCCAAGGTCGCCGGGTGCCGCCATATCACGGCCTGTTCTCCGCCCCGTCCGGGCGAGGGCGTGGCGCCAGCGATTGTCTATGCCGCGCATATTTGCGGAGCCGACAGCATTCTGGCCATGGGCGGTGTGCAGGGCGTGGCCGCCATGACCTATGGTTTGTTCGGTTTGCCGCGCGCCAATATCCTTGTGGGGCCGGGAAACCAGTTCGTGGCCGAGGCCAAACGCATCCTGTACGGCAAGGTTGGTATCGACATGATTGCGGGTCCGACCGACAGCCTGATCCTTGCCGATAGTTCCGCGGACGCCCACGTGGTGGCAACCGATCTGGTCAGTCAGGCCGAGCACGGGTACAATTCGCCCGTCTGGCTGGTGACGGATGATCGCGACCTTGCGCAGAAAGTCATGGAGCTGGTTCCGGTTTTGATCGATGATCTGCCAGAGCTGAACCGGGAAAACGCCTCGGCCGCGTGGCGCGACTATGCCGAAGTCATTGTCTGTTCCGACCGCGAAGAGATGGCCGCCTGTTCCGATGAATATGCGCCCGAGCACCTGACGGTTCAGGCCGAGGATCTGGATTGGTGGCTGGATCGCTTGACCTGCTATGGTTCGCTGTTCCTGGGTGAGGAAACCACCGTGTCCTACGGGGACAAGGCAACCGGAACGAACCATGTTCTGCCGACTTCGGGTGCGGCCAGTTACACCGGTGGTTTGAGTGTTCACAAATACATGAAGATCGTCACATGGCAGCGGGCTACACGTGAAGGATCGAAGTCGATCGCAGAAGCTACCGCACGGATTTCCCGACTGGAAGGTATGGAAGGTCACGCTCGCGCAGCGGATGTGCGTCTGGCCAAGTATTTCCCGGATGAACAGTTCGATCTGACCGCTGATGGATGACCCGCGCACATTGTTTGACCTGACGGGCCGGGTGGCTTGTATCACCGGCGCCAGTTCGGGGCTGGGGCGGCAGGTGGCGCGGACACTTGCCGCGGCCGGCGCGCGTGTTGTCGGCGTGGCGCGGCGCGGCGACGCTTTGGCGCAGATGCAGGCTGAAATCGGCGAACACGCAGAAGCCGTTGTTGCTGATGTCGCGGATCGAGCCGGAATCGGCGGGCTGGTGCAGGTGATCAATTCCAAGTTCGGCGCACCGGATATTCTGGTGCACGCGGCCGGGGTCAACACGCGTGAGCCCGCTGACGAGGTGACACCTGATGGCTGGGATGCCACGCTTGCCCTAAACCTCAGCGCGCCGTTTTTCCTCAGCCAGGCGATGGTGCCTGAAATGAAGAAAAAGGGGTGGGGGCGCATCGTCAATTTCGCCTCGCTGCAAACGACGCGGGCCTTTCCGGGCGGCATTGCCTATGGGGCCACCAAGGCCGGGATCGCGCAATTGACCCGTGCCATGGCCGAAGCCTGGTCGCCATTTGGCATTACCGCCAACGCAATCGGTCCGGGGTTCTTTCCGACCGAGCTGACCCAGGCCGTGTTTGACGACCCCCAGCGCGCGGAACGCAACGCCGCTCAAACCTGCATAGGGCGCAATGGGCGGATGCAGGATATCGACGGGCCGATCCTGTTTTTGTGCTCGAACGCGTCCGGCTATGTCACGGGGCAGGTTCTTATGGTTGATGGAGGGTTCACAGCCAAATGAAGGCACTGGTTTACCAAGGAGTGGAACAGATGGTGTTCGGTGATGTGCCGGATGCCGAGGCCGGTCCGTCGGAGCATTTGATCCGGATCGAAGCGGTCGGCATCTGCGGCTCGGACATGCACGCCTATCTGGGCCATGATGCCCGCCGTCCGGCTCCGCTGATCCTGGGGCACGAGGCGGCCGGTGTGATTGTTGACGGGATACGTGCCGGTGATCGTGTCACGATCAATCCGCTGGTAAGCTGCGGGCAATGCGCAGCCTGCCTTGCCGGCCGGGAAAACCTGTGCCCGGATCGCCAGATCATCTCGATGCCTCCGCGCGAAGGGGCGTTTGCTCAATACGTTACAATGCCTGCCAGCAACCTTGTTGAAGTACCTGAGGATGTTTCGTTTGCCAAAGCCGCGCTGGCGGAACCGCTTGCCGTCAGCTGGCATACGGTCCGGTTGGGGATCGAGGCTCTGCATCCTGCAATGGACCGTCGCGCACTGGTGATCGGCGGCGGGGCCATCGGCCTTGCGGCGGCATTGGTCTTGCGGGCAATGGGCGTTGACGATGTGACCATCGCGGAACCAAACCAGCTGCGTCGCAACTACCTGGCGAAAATCGAAAGCTTTGCGCTGGTGGAGTCAGCCAAAGGGACTTACCCGTTGGTCATAGATGCCGTGGGTTACGCTGCGACGCGGTCGGTTGCCTCGGCCAAGGCCGAACCGGGCGGCGTGATCGCGCATGTGGGTTTGGGTGAGGATACCGGTGGTCTGGATGTTCGCCGGATGACCTTGCAGGAAATCACATTCATAGGGACTTACACATACACCGCCAAAGACTTTCGTCAGACGGCTCAGGCGATCTTTGACGGGCGGCTGGGGGCTCTGGACTGGATAGAAGAACGCGCCCTTGCCGACGGAGCGCAAGCGTTTTGCGATATCCGGTCTGGCGCCGTGGCCGCACCGAAGATTATCCTGAGACCCTGGGGATAGAACTGACAGAACTGGAGACCTTCATGTACACGAAAATACTGGTCCCGTTAGCTTTGGATCACGGCATATCGCAACACACGCTGGAAATCGCACGGGCCTTGTCAGGAGAGGGCGCAGAAATAATTGCGCTGCATGTCTACGAGATGCCTCAGGGATCGGTCAGCGCCTATCTGGACAAATCGGTTGTCGCCGAAGGGTTCGAACGGGCCCGTTTGCAACTGTTGCAAAAAGTCGAAGGGCTTGAAGGGGTGAGGGCCGAAATCGTCAAAGGCCATACCGCGCGGTCAATCATCGACTATGCCAGCAGCAAGAATGTCGACTGTATCGTGATCGGCTCGCACAAGCCGGACCTGAGCGACTACTTCCTGGGATCGACCGCTTCGCGCGTCGTCCGCCATGCCCCCTGTGCCGTACACGTGCACCGAAGGGCCTGAATTCCTCAATCGCGCGTCTAGCGCCCCAAACAGGACCAAAAGCTGGATCATGAACATAGACAAAAAGATCACCGACGATCTGCTGGCCAACGATATCTCGTTTGTCACCACTGTCCCGTGCAAGCAATTGGCAGGTGTCATCGCGGAAATCGACGAGCGCGAAGGCATCTATCACATCCCGTCCAACAAGGAAGACGAAGGGATGGGCCTGTGTGCAGGGGCGTGGATGGGCGGCAAGCGGCCCGCGATCATCATGCAGAACACAGCCATTGGCGTGACGATCAATACGCTGGCGACGCTGATCCAGTATTACCGGATGCCGCTGCCGATGCTGATATCGTACCGGGGGGAACTGCGCGAACCGATTGCCTGCCAGGTTGAAATGGCGGTTCACACCAAGGCGCTGCTGGCTCAGCTGAACGTCCCCACCTACCACTTCCACCATCAGGCCGACGTCGAAGAGCTCGACGCGATCCTGAAATATACCTTCATGTGCAACAAGCCGGTCGCCATCCTGACCGACGCCAATTTCTGGGGAGGCTATGGCGACCAATGATCCGTTCTGAAATCCTGAAGGAAATCGCCCCGATCCTGCGTGATCAACTGGTTGTCTGCAACATCGGCATCCCCAGCCAGGAACTGCATGCCATCGACGACCAGCCAACCAACTTCTACATGCTTGGCACCATGGGGCTTGCGTCCTCGATCGGTCTGGGGTTGGCGCTGTCACAGCCGAAGCCGGTGATCGTCATCGACGGCGACGGCTCGATCCTGACCAATCTGGGCACCCTGCCAACGATCGCCAACAACGTGGCGGACAATTACATCTTGCTGATCGTGGACAATGGCTCGTACGGCTCGACCGGCGATCAGCCGACCTATGCGGGGCAGAAAACCTCGCTTGCGAAAATGGCCGAGGCCGCCGGGTGTGAGCGCGTGATCGAATGTGCCGCCGAAGACACCGGGCGCGTACTGCAAGAGGCGCTGGATGCCAAACAGATGACCATCATCGTCAGCAAATGCGAAAGCGGCAATGCCAAGATGCCGCCGATCACGATGGATCCAGTGGTCATCCGCGACCGCTTCATGAAGGCCGTTCAGGCCTGATGGGCACAAGCGCCATCCACAGCGCCGAGGACGCCCGCCGCCTGGCGCGGCGGCGTCTTCCGTGGATGGTGTTCGACTATATTGATGGTGCAGCCGGGGCCGAGATGGGAGCCGGTCGCAATCGGTCCGCTTTGGATGCAATGACTTTGCGCCCGCGTATCCTGCGCGACGTCAGTGAAAGATCTCTGGCAAGTTCGCTGTTCGACCGGCCCGCGAAACGCCCGTTTGGTATCGCGCCGATGGGCATGTGCAATTTGTCCGCGCCGGGTGCCGACTTGATGCTGGCCCGCATCGCGGCACGCCACGAGGTGCCGCTTGGGGTTTCGACTGTGGCCTCGACCGCGATGGAGGATCTGATCGTCGAAGCGGAAGGCCATGCCTGGTTCCAGCTGTATTTCAGCGGCGATGGCAGCGGCACGTTCAAGTTGGTCGATCGCGCCAAGGCAGCGGGGTACGAGACACTGGTGCTGACCGTGGATGTGCCCGAGGTTGGCCGACGCCCGCGCGAGTTGCGTCATGGGTTCAAGATGCCTTTCAAAATGGGGCCAAAGCAGGTGATGGATTTTGCCCTGCACCCCCGGTGGTCCTTGCCGGTCCTGCTGAAAGGCAAGCCGGAAATGGCGAATTTCCGGATGGATGGCTACGACTTCGACCGCACCGAAAGCCGCGCCAAGGCCACGTGGGAGACATTGGCCCGTCTGCGCGACCAGTGGACCGGAAAACTGGTGGTCAAAGGCGTATTGGATGCAGACGACGCGCAAAGGCTCAAGTCAGCGGGCGTGGACGCCATTCAGGTCTCAAGCCATGGTGCGCGCCAGTTGGAAAGTGCGCCCGCGCCAATCACGGTTCTGCCCGAGATACGCAAGGCCGTCGGTCCGGATTTTCCGCTTTTCTACGACAGCGGGCTGCGTTCTGGTGAAGACGTCCTCAAGGCACTTGCGAACGGGGCGGACTTTGCCTTTTTCGGCCGTATCCTTCAGTTTGCAATTGCGGCCGAAGGCGAAAAGGGTCTGGCGCAGCTATGGTCGGTACTCAGCGAAGAAATCAGCATCGCCATGGCCCAGCTGGGCGTCACGTCGCTGGACGAGGTCCGACGCAACGCCTGATGTGGGTGACGGCAATGACCCGAGGTTTCCCACGGGGCATTGAACTGTCGGTTTAACCGCGGCGCCTGCGACGCCGCCCGCCGCCTGCTTCGGTTTCGCCGCCGGTGTTGAAGCTTGGGTTGGGCAGTGTGACAACCTGGGCCAGTTCCGGAAACGGATCCGTCTTGTGCGGGATCGCATTGGCGGCCACGAAATGATCCTGAAACTTCGGCTCAATGGCGGTTTCGATCTTGGTGATCTCGCGCACGACGCGCTCGATCTCGGCGCGCGATCCGATATTGCACAGCGCGATACGTGCGCCGGTGCCTGCGGCGTTGCCCGCGCTCGAGACTTTTTCCAGCGGCGCATCGGGAATCATTCCCAGCACCATGGCGTGTTTGGTCGAGATATGCGCGCCGAACGCACCGGCCAGAACCACGCGATCCACTTTTTCGACCTTCATTTCGTCCATCAGCAGGCGTGCACCTGCGTACAATGCGGATTTCGCAAGCTGAATGGCACGGATGTCACCCTGCGTGACCGTGATGCGGGGGCCGCCTTCGGCGCTGGCATCGTGGATCAGATAGGCGTGTGTGCGACCTTCGGGCACGCAGCGTGCAGTGCCGGTCTGTTCCGCCGATCCGATCAGGCCGCCTTCGTCCAGCAGGCCTGCGATACGCATCTCGGCCACTGCTTCGATGATACCGGATCCGCAGATGCCTGTGATCCCGGTCGTGGCGATTTCCTGATCAAAGCCCTCTTCGTCGGACCATTTTTCAGACCCGATGACGCGGAACCGGGGTTCCTTGGTGACAGGGTCGATCTCAATTCTCTCGATCGCCCCGGGTGCGGCGCGCTGGCCTGAACTGATCTGAGCGCCTTCGAAAGCAGGCCCGGTGGGCGAGGAGCAGGCGAGCACGCGGCTGGTATTGCCAAGCAGGATTTCGGCGTTGGTGCCCACGTCGACGATCAGAACCAGATCCTGCGACTTTCCGGGTTCTTCAGACAGGGCCACCGCCGCGCAGTCCGCGCCCACATGGCCTGCGATACAGGGCAGGATATAGACCTGCGCGCGTGGGTTCATGGTTGTCAGATCCATGTCGCGGGCGGGCAGGGACATGCTTTCCGACGTTGCCAACGCAAACGGGGCCTGACCCAGTTCAACCGGGTCCAGCCCCAGCAGCAAGTGATGCATAACCGGGTTGCAGACGAACACAGTTTCCACGATCAGAGAGGCATCGATGCCTGCCTCTTCGGCAATCGACGTGGCCAGGTCATTGATTGCCTCGCGCACTGCCTTGGTCATCTCTTGATCGCCGCCGGGGTTCATCATGGAATACGAAACACGGCTCATCAGGTCTTCGCCGAACCGGATCTGGGGATTCATGAGGCCGGAGGATGCCTTGACCTCGCCGGTTTCCAGATCGGTCAGATGCGCGGCGATGGTGGTCGATCCGAGGTCGATGGCCAGACCATACAGCCCGCCTTCATGCAGGCCGGGCCAGATTTCGACGATACGCGCCACGCTGTCCTTGTGACCTTTGTGGACCGCCACGGTGACTTCCCATTTACCCTTGCGCAGAACCGGTTGAAGTTTGGACATCAGTGTCAGGTCCGCCGTGACGGCTTCGATGTCCCACTGTTCGCGCAACGCGCGCTCGAGCCGTTCCAGATCGCCGGTGGGCGAATGCATGTCGGGTTCTTCCACCACAACGAAGAAAAGGCGCGTGGCCGGATCCATCGTGATGGCACGCGCGGCTGCCGCCTTGCGCACGACCTGCCGGTGCACCTGGCTTTCCGGCGGTACGTCGATCACCACGTCGCCCTGAACCGAGGCCTGACAGCCCAGACGGCGGCCCGGTTTCAGACCACGTTTGTCCTCATAACGCTGTTCGACGGCGTTCCATTCGCTTAACGCATCCTCTGACACCGTGACGCCGTGCTTGGGAAATTCACCATAGCTGGGTGTGATCTGGCACTTTGAACAGATGCCGCGGCCCCCGCAGACCGAATCCAGATCCACCCCCAATTGACGGGCTGCCGTCAGAATTGGGGTGCCGACGGGGAAGTGCCCGCGTTTGCCGGAAGGGGTAAAGACGACAAGAGGGTCGGTGGTCATCAGTGACATACCTTTTCATATTCGCGCGTATGCCGGGCAAGATATGGGTTTGCGCGAAAAGGGAAAGACCATCTGCGGCACGATCTGCACAACGAGCGTCGTTTTCTTCCACTGCAACGACAACCAGAGCCAAAGAGTTGCCCCCAAGGGCTTTTCCTTTGGTTCAATCCATGTAATAGGGTCACCGCCAAACGGGCTTTTGCATGGGGTATTCAGATGCAGATTCGTGAGGCACTTACCTTTGACGACGTTCTCCTGGTTCCGGGCGCATCTTCCGTGCTGCCGGCAACGGCGGATACGACCACGCGTGTGACGCGCGAAATCACCATGAACATCCCATTGCTGAGTTCGGCCATGGACACCGTGACCGAGGCGCGCATGGCCATTGCCATGGCTCAGGCGGGCGGCATCGGTGTGGTACACAAGAACCTTTCGGTGGAAGAACAGGCCCGCGAAGTCCGCCGGGTCAAGCGGTTTGAGTCCGGTATTGTCTATAACCCGGTGACATTGCGGGTGGATCAGACATTGGCGGACGCCAACGCGCTGGTACAGCGCTACAACTTCACCGGTTTTCCGGTTGTCGACGAGCAGGGCCGCGTGGTGGGTATTCTGACCAACCGCGACATGCGCTTTGCGAACTCGGACGATACGCCGGTACACGCGATGATGACTTCGGAAAACCTGGCGATGCTGCAGGAACCGGCCGATCTGGAAGAAGCCAAAAGCCTGATGCGGGCGCGCCGTATCGAAAAGCTGCTGGTCGTGGATGGTGGCGGCAAGCTGACCGGTCTACTGACGCTTAAGGATACAGAGCAGGCCGTTTTGAACCCAACCGCCTGCAAGGACCGCCTGGGTCGCCTGCGGGTCGCTGCGGCGACGTCAGTCGGGGATGCCGGGTTCGAACGATCCGAGCAATTGGTGGATTCGGGTGTCGACATCATCGTCGTCGATACGGCGCATGGTCATTCTCAGGGCGTGCTGGACGCTGTAAAGCGGGTCAAGACCCTGTCGAACGAGGTTCAGATCATTGCCGGGAACGTTGCAACAGGAGAAGCGACCAAAGCCCTGATCGATGCTGGTGCCGACGCGATCAAGGTGGGCATCGGCCCGGGATCGATCTGTACCACACGGATGGTGGCGGGGGTTGGCGTCCCGCAGTTGACCGCGATCAGCGATTGTGCGGCGGCAGCGGGCGACGTTCCGGTCATCGCGGATGGTGGCATCAAGTTCTCGGGTGACTTTGCAAAGGCGATCGCGGCCGGGGCGTCCTGCGCCATGGTCGGGTCGATGATTGCGGGCACCGACGAAAGCCCGGGCGAGGTGATCCTGTATCAGGGCCGTTCGTTCAAATCCTATCGCGGGATGGGCAGCCTGGGTGCAATGGCGCGCGGTTCAGCCGACCGCTATTTCCAGAAAGATGCAGCCAATGACAAACTGGTGCCCGAAGGCATCGAAGGGCAGGTGCCCTACAAAGGCTCGGCCAGTGCCGTGATCCACCAGCTGGTTGGCGGCTTGCGTGCGGCGATGGGGTATACCGGCTGCGCCACTATCGAAGAGATGCGCAAGAACTGCAATTTCGTGAAAATTACAGGCGCTGGTCTGAAGGAAAGCCACGTCCACGATGTTCAGATCACCCGCGAAAGCCCGAACTACCGGGTCATGTAAGCCATCCAGCAAGACACATGGCACCCGTATACTGGTGCCTATTTGCCACTTGGATCGGCCAGCCGGGCCCATTTCCGCCGAGGTATTCCACAATGACACCCGCCGCCCGTGTTCAGGCCTCGATCGAAATTCTGGATGATATTCTGGCTGGCGCGCCGGTCGAAAAAGCACTCACCGGCTGGGCTCGGCGCAGTCGCTTCGCCGGATCCAAGGATCGGGCAGCCATTCGCGATCACGTATTCGACGCGCTGCGACGCAAGCGCTCGTACGCTGCGTTGGGAGGGTCCGACACCGGGCGCGGTTTGATGATCGGTGCGACCCGTGCGTCAGGCGGGGATCTGGCCGAGTTGTTCACCGGCAACCGTCACGCTCCGATGCCGGTTCAGGAAACGGAAACGGCGCGGGATTTCGCGTCCGAGGCCGAGAGATATGACATTCCGGAGTGGCTGTGGCCTCGGTTCGTTGACTCTCTGAAGGATGCCTTGGTTCCTTGCGCGATGTCATTGCAGAACCGGGCACCCGTTCACCTGCGGGTCAACTTGGGAAAAACCGATCTGGGCGAGGCCATCGACGCCTTGAAGTCCGAGGGTATTGTCGCCCATCCGGTTCAGGTATGCCAAACCGCCCTTGAAGTGACAGAGGGGGCCCGGCGCATTGCCCAAAGCCAGGCCTATGCCCGGGGCCTGGTCGAACTTCAGGACGCTGCAAGCCAGGCGGTTGTGGCCGCGCTGGATCTGCGGCCGGGAATGCGCGTTCTGGATTATTGCGCGGGTGGTGGCGGCAAGGCGCTGGCGCTTGCAGCGCACGAGGGCGTCGAAGTGTACGCCCATGATGTGAATTCCGGCCGCATGAAAGATATTCCGACGCGGGCGGAACGAGCAGGCGCAAAGATAACCATCCTCAACACCGATGACCTTTCAGGTGTTGATCCGTTTGATGTTGTTTTGGTTGATGCGCCGTGCTCTGGCAGCGGATCTTGGCGAAGGGCGCCGGCCGGGAAATGGGCCTTGACCGAGGATCGCTTGCGGGACCTCACCACCATTCAGGCCCGTATTTTATCCGACATTGCGCCTTTGGTGCATCCGGGCGGCCGGCTGGCCTACGCAACCTGTTCGGTTATGAACGATGAAAACGGCGCGATCATAGACGATTTTCTGGATCACTTTTCCCAGTGGCGGGAAACCTTCCGGAAAACGTGGCACGTTACACACGAATCTGACGGGTTCTTTACGTCGCACTTGACGCGCTGAGCTTTTGGCAAATAACAACCTTGGGTAGATTGCTGATTTCCGAACGCCGTTAAGCGGGAATTAACCAATTTTGGCCGTTATAGCCGATAACTTTGCGCCCGAGCCGTTTTATGTCTGACACAGTAGAATTTTTCAGCGACCCATCTCTTGTCCACACGCCCTCGGCATCTCGTCTATGGTCGTTGGTGGCGGTGGCATTACTGATCAGCATTGCCCCCATGGTCGGGTTGTTGCCACCGGATTGGACCATGGGCATGATGGTCGCGGGAACTTCGCTTTTGATTGTGGCACTATGCGTCGTGATCAAAGGCCAGGTCGACGTCAGACATGCGCAACAAACCACTGCCGTCATGGCCGCGTTTGCAGAACAGGACGAGTCACCTTTCCTGATCGCAAATGCCTATGGCGACATTCTGGCATCCAACGCACCAGCGCGGGAACAATTCGGCGCGGCGAAAGGAGCCAGCCTTGAAAACTGCCTCGGTTCGACGTTCTCGACGCCTCAGGTGATTTTGTTGAGGTTGCAATCTCAGGCCCGATCATTCGGTCGGGCCCGGGAAGACTGCGTGATCAGGGGAAACACAAGCAGTGTAACCGTGTTTCAATTGGCTTCCGACATTTTTTGCTGGCGGTTTCAACAGTCAGAACAGGAAAGCTGGCAGTCTCTCAACCTGCCGGTCCTGACCATCGGATGCGCGGATGATGTGGTGTGCCCGAATCCGGCGGCGAAAAAGTTGCTTGGGCTGCGTCCCGGTCGGGTTCGCGACGTCTTCAGTGATGCTGACCCCCGGGTCGGAGCCTCAAACATTATCAAGTCACAGGACGGAATGATACCGGTCGCTGTGACGGAGCTTTCCCGATCCAGCAAGGAACGAAGCCTTGGTTTGGTGCCGCTCATTGAAACTCCGGCGCCCGGGGCCAGCACGTCTTTTGCAGATCTTCCGGTTCCGGGTCTCACCCTGTCTCCGGCGGGGGCCATTCTGAATGCCAACAGGCTGGCGAATAAGTTGCTTGGAAATGAAAGCCTGGAAGGCACGAACATAGCCGACATCATGCGGGGTATGGGGCACCCCATTCTGGATTGGCTGGCGCGGACGGCCGCGCAAGAAGATGCGCAACGATCCGAGTTTCTTCAGTTGACCCGAAAAGACAAGGAAGTCTTCGTACAGGTCACGCTGAGCCGTGTCGTTGTCGATGGCAAGATCTGTCTGATCGCGGTTCTGAATGATGCGACCGAGTTGAAGACTCTGGAGGCTCAATTCGTCCAAGGGCAGAAAATGCAAGCTGTGGGTCAATTGGCCGGCGGGGTCGCACATGATTTCAACAACCTGCTGACGGCCATTTCCGGGCATTGCGACCTGCTGTTGTTGCGTCACGATCAGAATGACCCGGATTATGGGGATCTGGTTCAGATCAATCAGAACGCCAACCGGGCCGCTGCGCTAGTCAGCCAGCTTCTGGCATTCTCGCGCAAACAGACTCTCAGGCCCGAAGTTCTGGATTTGCGCGACACGATCTCGGATCTCATTCACTTGTTGAACCGGTTGGTGGGCGAAAAAGTTCTGCTGACCCTCAGTCATGATCCGGTGTTAAAGCCGGTTCGGGCGGACAAACGGCAGTTGGAACAGGTGTTGATGAACCTTGTCGTAAACGCGCGCGATGCCATGCCAGACGGGGGCGAGATCCGTATCGAGACCGAGGTATTGAACCTGTCGCAACCGCTCAGCAGGGACAGGGCGACCGTCCAGCCCGGCGAATACGTTACGGTCAGGGTCATGGACAGCGGTGTGGGAATACCTGCCGACAAACTGCAAAAGGTTTTCGAGCCGTTCTATACGACAAAGCGTACGGGTGAGGGCACAGGGCTTGGGCTTTCAACAGCGTATGGCATCGTCAAGCAGACGGGCGGTTTCATCTTTGTCGACAGCACGGTGGGTCGAGGCACCGAGTTCACCGTTTTTCTACCGGTTTGCGCCACGGTGGCAGAGGCTGAACAGGACATTCCGGCCCAGCCCGAAACCGAAAGCGCCCGACAAGGAGAGGGCGTCGTGCTTTTGGTTGAAGACGAAGCGCCGGTCCGCGCCTTCGCAACCCGGGCCCTGCGTCTCAAGGGCTATACCGTGCTGGAGGCGGATTCGGCCGAGGAAGCTCTGCGGCTTCTGGAGGATCCATCTTTGAACGTCGACGTATTCGTAACGGATGTGGTCATGCCCGGCATGGATGGTCCGACCTGGGTGCGTAAAGCTCGGGAATCACGCCCGGATGCCCGCGTGGTCTTCGTATCCGGTTACACGGAAGGTGCCTTTGGCGATTCAGAACCCGAGATCGCCAACTCGACCTTCCTGCCCAAGCCGTTTTCCCTCACCCAGTTGACCGAGGCGGTTTTCCAACAGCTGAACTGAGCACCCTACAAGGCTGCATCGTGGAGCGCGAATTCCTCTACGTGTCTTTTGCGAAATTTTTGCCGTGTTTCGGGCGTCAGCGTCAGATCACCCGGTGGTGATACATTCTCTCGTGGCAGGTCGATCTGCATATTCAGTCGCGCTTGCAGGAAGTCGAGAATTTTGTCCTGGTTTTCGTATTTGAAAATATGCGTGGCGCCGCGACCATTGCTGCGGGTACGGAAAAACTGGCTTTGGCTACCAACATCGGCAAAATCCGGACGCGGGTTTGTGATATAGGCCTGCACAAACGTGTCGAAACTCATGTCTCGGGTCGAATGGACGTGACCGATCAGGTCGGCGCGGCTGCGAAATCGATACCAGCTGCCCAGCCAGTCAACGGGTTCGCGAACAACTGCCAGGATCTCCATCTCGGTATCGTACATTTTCCGAAAAATGTTCTGGAAGAACCGATCATACCTGCGCACCGGAGCATGTTTGAGCTCGGGAGGATGAGTGACGACGATATCAGCGCGATCCCGCAACGCCGTGTGATAAGCCGTGCTGCCGGTTTTCGGAACGGCAAGGAAGGCAAGGCGTTCCTCATAGAAAACAAGCATTTAATTGCTCCAATTGTCATCCGGCTATGCGCGCAGATTGTCGTAAAGGACTTCTTAATACAATTGCTGAAGACTAAATCCCGTAAGTTTTTATTGAAATGTTCTTCTTTTGGTCCCATAAGGAACAAGAGGCGAACAAAGCAGCGATTGCCGCCCGATCAAGGGTGTGACAAAAGGGAAGGCGACAGGACAATGGCGGATCTTCTGACAATGAGCGACAAGAAAAACGCAGATAAGCAAAAGGCGCTCGACAGCGCGCTGGCCCAGATCGAACGGCAGTTCGGCAAAGGCTCTATCATGAAGCTTGGCGAAGGCGCCAAACAGGACATCGATGCAAGTTCGACAGGCTCGCTCGGGTTGGATATTGCGTTGGGAATTGGTGGTCTGCCAATGGGGCGGATTGTTGAGATTTACGGCCCGGAAAGCTCGGGGAAGACGACGCTGACGCTGCATTGCATTGCGGAACAGCAGAAACGCGGCGGCGTCTGCGCCTTTGTTGACGCCGAGCACGCGCTGGACCCGCAATATGCGCGAAAGCTTGGTGTTGATCTGGACGAGCTTCTGATCTCGCAGCCCGATACCGGAGAGCAGGCGCTGGAGATCACCGATACGCTGGTGCGCTCGGGCGCGATCAACATGGTCGTGGTCGATTCGGTTGCGGCGCTGACGCCGAAATCCGAACTGGAAGGCGACATGGGTGACAGCAATGTTGGCGTTCAGGCCCGTCTGATGAGCCAGGCGATGCGGAAACTGACGGGTTCGATCAGCCGCTCGAACTGCATGGTGATCTTCATCAACCAGATCAGGATGAAAATCGGCGTGATGTTCGGCAGCCCCGAAACCACCACCGGCGGTAATGCACTGAAATTCTACAGCTCGGTTCGTCTGGATATCCGCCGCATCGGCGCGATCAAGGACCGGGACGAAGTTGTCGGCAACCAGACGCGCGTCAAGGTCGTCAAGAACAAGGTTGCACCCCCCTTCAAGCAGGTGGAATTCGACATCATGTATGGTGAAGGCATCAGCAAGATGGGCGAATTGCTGGATCTGGGTGTCAAAGCCGGTGTGGTCGAAAAGTCAGGGTCATGGTTCAGCTATGGCGACGAACGGATCGGGCAGGGGCGTGAGAACGCCAAACAATATCTGCGCGACAACAGTCGCATTGCCTTTGAGATCGAAGACAAGATTCGGGCGGCTCACGGGCTGGAGTTCGACATGCCTCCGGGCGCAGCCGAGGATGATGACATCCTTGAAGCCTGACGGCCGCTGACGGGGTGCGATACGTTCCCGGTCCGAGGTGTTGTGTTGAAAATACTATGAACAAGGCGGTCCCCCGGGTCGCCTTGTTTCGTTCGGACACGCCTCTGCTGTGGACACTCGTTTGACAGGGGGATAAACCTGCGGGGACCAAGTTTTTTGTGCGCCGAGAGAGCCCTATGCCAACCCTGAACGACATCCGATCGACCTTTCTGAATTACTTTGAAAAACAGGGGCATGAGGTCGTGGCGTCCAGCCCGCTGGTGCCGCGCAACGACCCGACGCTGATGTTCGTCAATTCGGGCATGGTGCAGTTCAAGAACCTGTTCACAGGATTGGAAACACGTGACTACAAGCGCGCCACCACGGCGCAGAAATGTGTGCGTGCCGGCGGCAAGCACAACGATCTCGACAATGTGGGTTACACAGCGCGCCACCATACATTCTTCGAGATGTTGGGGAACTTCTCGTTTGGTGATTACTTCAAACACGAAGCGATCCCATTCGCGTGGGAGCTGATCACTAGGGAATTTGGGATCGACAAGAACCGCCTGCTGACAACGGTCTATCATACCGATGACGAGGCGTTTGAAATCTGGAAAAAGGTCGGTGTTCCCGAAGACCGGATCATCCGCATCGCCACCAGCGACAATTTCTGGCAGATGGGCCCGACCGGCCCCTGCGGCCCGTGTACCGAGATCTTTTATGACCACGGAGACCACATCTGGGGCGGTCCTCCGGGCTCTGCCGAGGAAGACGGCGATCGGTTCATTGAGATCTGGAACGTGGTCTTCATGCAAAACGAGCAGTTCGAAGACGGCTCGATGGTCGAGCTCGACATGCAGTCGATCGATACGGGCATGGGTCTCGAGCGGATCGGTGCATTGTTGCAGGGCAGCCATGACAATTATGACACCGATCTGTTCAAGGCACTGATCGAGGCATCAGCCGATGCAACTGGCGTGGATCCTTACGGGGATCAGAACGTGCACCACCGCGTGATCGCGGACCACCTGCGTTCGACTTCGTTCCTGATTGCTGATGGCGTGATGCCCAGCAATGATGGCCGCGGCTATGTTCTTCGCCGCATCATGCGTCGTGCCATGCGTCATGCGCATCTGTTGGGCGCCAAGGATCCGGTCATGCATCGGCTTGTCCCGTCTCTCGTTCAACAGATGGGCGGTCACTATGCCGAATTGACCCAGGCACAGCCATTGATCGAAGAGACCTTGTTGCTTGAAGAAACGCGTTTCAAGCAGACGCTGGACCGGGGGTTGAGGCTGCTGGACGATGAGGTGTCCGGCCTTTCCGAGGGGGCGCCTTTGTCTGGTGAGGCGGCATTCAAACTGTATGACACCTACGGTTTCCCACTGGACCTGACACAGGATGCGCTGCGCGAAAAAGGCCGGACAGTTGACACCGAAGGCTTTGAAACGGCGATGGCCGAACAAAAGGCCAAGGCGCGGGCTGCCTGGGCCGGGTCAGGTGAAGCTGCGGATCAGGCGGTATGGTTCGATGTTCTGGACAGCGCCGGGGCGACCGACTTCCTTGGCTATGACACCGAGAAAGCCGAAGCTCAGGTTGTGGCACTGGTTGTTGACGGTGCTTTGGTTGACAAGATCGAAGCGGGCGACAGCGGCTGGGTCGTGGTGAACCAGACGCCGTTCTATGGCGAGGCTGGTGGCCAGGTGGGCGATACTGGCGAGATGCGGCGCCTTGAAGATCGCGATCACCTCAGCCGAGTGGAAGACACCAAAAAATTCGCTGATGGGAAGGTCTATGCGCATAAGGTGACGGTCGTCAGCGGTGCCGTTTCAAAAGGCGATGCTGTCGAGCTCGAAGTCGATCATGCGCGCCGGACCGCAATCCGGGCCAACCACTCGGCCACGCACTTGCTGCATGAAGCACTGCGGGAAACGCTGGGCGACCATGTGGCGCAACGCGGCTCGCTGAATGCGGCGGATCGTCTGCGGTTCGACTTCAGCCATTCCAAAGCGCTGAGCCTGGAGGAAATCCGGAAGATCGAGCGTGAGGTGAACGATTTCATCCGCCAGAACTCGGCTGTCGAGACACGGGTCATGACACCGGATGACGCGCGCAAACTGGGCGCGCAGGCACTGTTCGGCGAGAAATACGGTGACGAGGTGCGTGTTGTTTCGATGGGCAAGGCACCTACGGGCAAGGGCCATGATGGCGAAACCTGGTCGATCGAACTGTGTGGCGGTACTCATGTGCGTCAGACGGGTGATATCGGCACCTTTGTCATCCTGGGTGACGGCGCAAGCAGTGCCGGAGTGCGCCGCATCGAAGCACTGACCGGGGATGAAGCGTTCCGTTACCTTTCGGCACAGGATCATCGTCTCGCGCAGGTGGCTTCGGAACTGAAGGCGCAGCCGGATGATGTGGTGGCCCGCGTGAAAAGCCTGCTGGAGGAACGCAAGTCATTGCAGAACGAAGTGGCTCAACTGCGTCGAGATCTGGCGATGGCCGGCGGGAGCGGGCAGGGCGGCGGTGCCGAAGCGCGTGATGTGAACGGTGTGAAGTTCATAGCGCAGGCCCTCAGCGGGGTGTCCGGCAAGGATCTTCCGGCATTGATCGACGAACACAAGGCGCGTCTTGGGTCGGGGGCGGTTTTGCTCATCGCGGATACCGGCGGCAAGGCCGCGGTTGCGGCTGGCGTCACCGAAGACCTGACAGGAACCGTTTCGGCGGTCGATCTGGTCAAGGCCGCAGTAGTGGAATTGGGCGGTAAGGGCGGCGGCGGCCGCCCGGACATGGCCCAGGGCGGTGGACGGGATGCGTCGAACGCGGATTCGGCGATCAAGGCTGCAGAACAGGTTTTGGGAGGGTAAGATGGCTGCACTTTGGATTGCACACGTGACGGTGACCGATGCCGAGGCGTATGGAAAATATGCCGAATTGGCCGGGCCAGCCATTGCCAAGCACGGGGGCACTTTCATCGCCCGTGCGGCGCGTTACGTTCAGTTGGAAGGCAAGGAACGGCCACGCAACGTTGTTGCCCGTTTCCCGTCGCTAGAAGCAGCCGTCGAATGCTACAACTCGGATGACTATCAAGAAGCATTGAGTCATGCGCGCGACGCCAGTGAACGTGAATTGGTTGTGGTTGAAATCACGGAGTGAACGACTGCGTTCACGACGTGTAGCGCGGTTTGCCCGGTAAAGGGGCAGCCAATAGGCAATCATTGGCTTATACCACCACTCGGCCAAGGGAACTCAGCCCGTCAACAGGGGGCTGAGTTTAATTTTTAATTATTTCAATCACTTAACAGGCCACGCTGTCGCGTATTTGCGCGATCGGCACCCGAATTGTGGCCGCGCCACCCAAATTCTTGCGCAAAAAGGTCAGATTGACGGACGAATTTCCGCCCTTTTTCCCCTTCAACTTTTTAGGTGATTGCCTGGGCGGGGTTATTCGCGGATAGTTTCACGAATCGGAATGCGACCCTGTTTGACGTGCAATCGTGCGAAGAACATCGGATTGGGGTACAGGCATGAAACACTTCACAAATCTGGCCAAGCGGTTTGGTGCAAGACTTCTGCCGGTTTCAGTACGGGCCTTCAGCATCAGTTTTTTGGGCGTCTGCACCCTAGCCGTGGCCCCCGTCGCACATGCGTCCGGTAACGGATTTATCCCAAGTGTCGCGGCCTCTCCGCCACCGTCAGGGGCGGCCAATCTGTGCGCTGAGTACAAATGGGCCTGTGCCAAAAAACGCTCCGTATCCCTGTCCAGCCAGCAAGAACTGAAGGTTGTCGAACAGGTAAATCGGCGCGTGAACAGATCGACGCGAGAAGTCACCGATCAATCCCAGTACAAGATGACCGAGCGTTGGGCGCTTCCGACAGCCAGGGGTGGCGATTGCGAAGACTTCGCACTGTTGAAGAAAAGGGATTTGATCCATGCCGGCGTCGATCCAAGTAAACTGTTGATCGCTACGGTTCTGGACACGCGTCGGGTGCCTCATGCGGTGCTGGTGTATCGCTCTTCCAAGGGTGATTTGGTTTTGGACAACCTCACAAACCGTATCAAACCCTGGACGGCAACGCGGTACCTGTTTCTTCGCATGCAAGACCCGAATCGGCCCGGACGTTGGGTTGGTGTGTACGGCCATAGCTGACGAAACCTGGAAATCTTTTTGAGAAACTGAATACCGGTGCAATCGTATCTTGCACCGGTAATATTGCTTCCCAATTAAAACGTTTCGCCGCCGCCTTCGTTTTCGCCGCCGCCTTCGTTTTCGCCGCCGCCTTCGTTTTCGCCGCCGCCTTCGTTTTCGCCGCCGCCTTCGTTTTCGCCGCCGCCTTCGTTTTCGCCGCCGCCTTCGTTTTCGCCGCCGCCTTCGTTTTCGCCGCCACCTTCGTTTTCGCCGCCGCCTTCGTTTTCGCCGCCGCCTTCGTTTTCGCCGCCACCTTCGTTTTCACCGCCAGTGCCGCCACCTTCACCGCCAGTGCCACCACCACCGTCTCCAGCGCCAGTGGTGCCAGCTCCACCGCCTGAACCGCCGCCGCCACCGAAAGCCGGGCTGCTGTCGACAGTCTCATCAGACGGCCCATCTCCGGACCGCTGATCACTTGCGCCGATCGATGCCGTTGGAAAATCAGAAAGCAAGTCTGCAAGTGGTGTGCATTCAGCTCCGACACGCGCCAGAATTTGATCGAAATCGTGCCGGCGCTGAATGTATCGGATCATGCCCGATGTTACAGCGTCGCACTCACATAATACCTGTGCGGATGCTGCGGATTGTCTGGCTGTTTGAACGGTACATGTACCTGCTGCGAAAGCTTCGCCCGCGGGCGAAAACAAAAACGTCGTAGCAACAAAAAACAGCGGGATATTGCGGGACCGGATACCCATTTGGAACTCCTCGAAACTCGATACTTTACTACGTGTTCATATGAACCATCGGAGCGAAGGTGTTTATGAACGACGTCACACAACTGGCACATTTTCACCTTAAACGGGTCTCAATCACAATATGTGGATCGAGGGAGCAGGGGAAAATTAATGCAACCTAAAGAAGAAACATCCCTGTTTTCAGAAGAAAACCGGGCGTATTGCCCGGTTGTCCGTTTTTCATCTTTTGTCCGTTTGGACGCAAAATTGCCACACTTGGGCAATTGTTTCCGATTGCGGTAGCGGTCTGCCAGGTAAATCAGGCCGACTTGGCCATCCGCTTGCGCTCGTGCGGGTCAAGAAAACGCTTGCGCAAGCGCACCGCGTTCGGGGTGACTTCGACCAGTTCATCGTCGTCAATATAGGCAATTGCCTCTTCTAGCGAGAACTGAACATGTGGCGTCAGACGAACCGCGTCGTCCGAGCCACTGGCGCGTACGTTTGTCAGTTTCTTGCCCTTCAGCGGGTTCACTTCCAGATCATTGTCACGAGAATGCTCGCCAATCACCATACCTTGATAGACATCCGTTTGAGGACCAACAAACATCCGGCCACGCTCCTCGAGGTTCCACAGAGCATAAGCGACGGCCTGACCGTTCTCCATCGAAATCAGAACCCCAGCCCGGCGGCCCGGGATCGGGCCTTTGTGCGGCGCCCAGTCATGGAACACGCGGTTCAGAACGCCTGTGCCGCGGGTATCGGTCAGGAATTCGCCGTGATAACCGATCAGGCCACGGGACGGTACATGCGCGATGATGCGGGTCTTGCCTGCACCTGCCGGGCGCATCTCGACCAACTCACCTTTGCGGGCCCCAGTGATCTTTTCGATCACGGCGCCCGAGTATTCATCGTCTACGTCAATGGTGACTTCCTCGATCGGTTCCAGCCGCTGGCCGTTTTCCTCGCGGAACAGAACCTGAGGGCGCGAGATGCTGAGCTCGAACCCTTCGCGACGCATGTTCTCGATCAAAACGCCCATCTGCAATTCGCCACGGCCGGCGACCTCGAAAGCCTCGCCGCCGGGTGTGTCGGTGACGCGAATCGCTACATTCGATTCGGCTTCTTTCATCAGACGATCACGGATGACGCGTGACTGAACTTTCTTGCCGTCACGACCGGCCAACGGTGAATCGTTGATACCGAAAGTTACGGTGATCGTCGGCGGGTCGATGGGCTGTGCAGGCAGGGCTTCTTCGACCTGCGGAGCAACCAGAGAATCCGCCACGGTGGCTTTGCTCATGCCGGCGATGGTGACGATGTCACCGGCTTCGGCCACATCGATAGGTTGCTGAGCCAGCCCGCGGAATGCCAATATTTTTGAGGCGCGAAAGTTTTCGATCAACGATCCGTCACGGCTCAGGGCTTTCAGGCTGTCGCCAGCTTTCAATGTGCCGCTTTCCACACGACCCGTCAGAATGCGGCCGATGAATGGATCGCTGCCCAAAGTGGTAGCCAGCATCCGGAACGGCTCACCCTTATGCGCGATCTGTTTCGGGGCAGGAACGTGATCGACGATCAGATCAAACAGTGCGCTTAGGTCCTTGCGCGGGCCGTCCAGCTCCATATCCGCCCAGCCTGAACGGCCCGAGGCATACATGGCCGGGAAATCCAACTGATCATCATCGGCGCCGAGGTTGGCAAACAGGTCAAAGCATTCGTCCAATGCGCGATCAGGCTCCGCATCCGGCTTGTCGACCTTGTTCAGAACCACGATCGGGCGCAGGCCCAGCGCCAAGGCTTTCGACGTCACGAACTTGGTCT
Source organism: Ruegeria sp. HKCCE3926 (assembly GCF_017872515.1). Classification (NCBI taxonomy): domain Bacteria; kingdom Pseudomonadati; phylum Pseudomonadota; class Alphaproteobacteria; order Rhodobacterales; family Roseobacteraceae; genus Ruegeria; species Ruegeria sp. HKCCE3926. Next base: position 972,591 of record NZ_JAEDOU010000001.1, read on the forward strand.
GCGGCATCGGGCCTTCGGCCGCGTCAACCAGCAGGACAACGCCATCGACCATGCTGAGGATACGCTCGACTTCACCACCGAAATCGGCGTGGCCCGGCGTGTCGACGATGTTGATGCGCGTGTCTTTCCATTCGACCGAAGTTGCCTTGGCCAGAATGGTGATGCCGCGCTCGCGCTCCAGATCGTTGCTGTCCATGGCGCGTTCCGCCACGGCCTGGTTTTCCCGGAACGCGCCGGATTGTTTGAGCAGCTCATCCACCAGGGTCGTCTTGCCGTGGTCCACGTGAGCGATGATTGCGATATTGCGCAGGTCCATGAGAGGTCAGCCTTTGAACGGGAAGTTGCCGCGCGCATAGCGCGGCGCGACAAAATATACCAGCCCTAACCGTGGATCAGTGACCGGCAGTCTTGGAAAAGAGGTGAATGATCAGGATTCCGGACAAGATCAACGTCAATCCCAGGATTGCAGGCCAATCCAGCCTTTGGCCGAACACGATGAACCCAATCACGGCGATCAGAAAGATGCCCAGACCGGACCAGATTGCATAAACGATACCGACAGGCATGTATTTCAGTGTCAGCGCCATGAGATAAAATGCGACTCCGTACCCCACGACCACAAGGACGGACGGCCAGAACCGCGTGAATTGCTGACTGGCCTGCAAGGCCGTGGTGCCGATGGTTTCCGCAACAACAGCCAGCATCAGATACAGATACGCTTGGGGCATTTTGATCCTCGAAACAGGAAAGATACCCCGCGTTGAGCATGAAACCGAAGGAGTGGGCAAGGCAATTTTGGATCTGAAGATGGAAGAAAACCACCTGAGGTCAGGTATACCTGACTATTCAGAGAATCGAATTAGTGTAATCTTCTCAGCGTATTTTAGGATTTGTTTTTGAGTATTGAGTTATGACGACATTTTCGAAATCCGTAATATTTGCTGCGGGTCTGATAGTGGTGATTGGGTGGCTTGCTGACGGGGGGTCCGTCGAAGTTGAAGCAGCCAACATGGTTCAACAGTTTGATGGTAGTAGTGTTTTTTAAATACCACGTAGAGCTTAGCAGGGAAAAAGGAGCCGTCGGGCTCCTTTTTTCTTTTCTGTCTAGGGGTGTACAACCTCGACGCTTTGGAAGTGTGCAGCCAGTTGCGGTTGCAGCCAATCCCACAGCCGAGGGGAACCTGCTGCAATCGCAGGCTGAACGCGCGCCTCAAGCTGGGCATATGTAACCTTGTAATCGACCCACGACCCGCCGCCGGTTTCCAGATTGGCGACAGGTGTCTGAAACCGATCAACGGCTTTGGCGAACCTGGCGTCCGGGCTGTCTGCCGCTTCAAATTCCTGCCACAGGGCAGTGAAAGTGTTGCATAGGGTGTCGGGCAGCAGTCCGAACAAGCGCTTGGCCGCCGCTTGTTCCTTGGCTGCTTGCGCTGCGTGATCGACCTGCCCGTGGATCGGATTGTCGCCGGCGTCGATTTCGACGATATCGTGCAGCAACAGCATCTGAAGGACCCGATCAACACTGATCCCGGGGGGCGCATTTTCAGCCAGGACCCAGGCGTAGAGCATGATGTGCCACGAGTGTTCTGCCGAGTTTTCGAAACGATCACCCGCCATCAGCCGCGAGGCACGAAGAACGGACTTCAGCTGATCAGCTTCGGTCAGAAACGCCAGCCGTTGCGTAAACGCGTTGGCCTGCGTATTTGCACCAGCCAGCAGGTTTGCGGCGTGCTCGTAGGCCAATGGAAAAACCTGTTCCAGATAGGCGGCGCGACCGCCCTCGAGATTTGAACGCGCTATGTCCACGTGATCCGGATCGGGGTTCGGGGCACACAGAACCTGAAACAGTGGCTGACAACGATCCAGAACCTTGGCAAATCGGGCGTCGGCGGTCTGATCCTCTTCAAATTCACGCCAGACAGCGTGAAACGTATCGGCCTGATCCTTTGGCAACAGCCCAAACAGATCTTTGGCTGCAGCTTGCTCGGCCTTGGCAACCGAGGTCCAATCGGTCTCAAGGTGAATTGGGTGGTCGCCGACAACGATTTCAACCAGGTCATGCAGCAATAGCATACGTATGACCCGATCAATCGAGACATCCGGCCCTGCCAACGGGGCCATGACCAGGGCCCACAAGGCCAGATGCCAGCTGTGCTCTGCCGAATTTTCGGGTCTGGACTGGTCAAGCAGGACATTTGCCCGCTCGACCATTTTCAGTTCGTCGGCCCGTTTCAGAAACGCGATTTGCGCCGACATACGGTCGGTCATTGCTTTTCGATCGCCTTCTGCTTTGCGCGATGCGCAGACAAGCGTTTGATCACGAACTGCCTGGCTTTCCGCTCAGCCAACCGAACACGAATTTCCGTCAGAAACGCCTCTTCCAGAGACTGAGAAGCGGCCCCGAGCACTTCACCAACTTCGACAAAGAACCTGTCTTCGCCTGTCTCATCCATAACCTTCATCGTATCTTCGGCCAGTTTGGCGGCAAGAGATGTGATGGTGTCGGACATCAGCGGGTGTTCTCGGTCAGGCGGCGTTTCACATAGTCGCTGACATTGGTGATCAGCGTGTCCATATGACGATCCTGAAAGAAGTGATCTGCACCTTCCACTTCGGTGTGCGTGATGGTAATTCCCTTCTGCTCGTGCAGCTTGTTCACCAGCGAGGTCGTGTCAGCCGGTGGCGCCACCCTGTCAGCCGTGCCGTTGATGATCAGGCCGGAAGACGGGCAGGGCGCAAGGAACGAAAAGTCATACATGTTTGCAGGGGGCGATACACTGATGAACCCCGTGATTTCAGGGCGGCGCATCAGCAGTTGCATACCGATCCACGCACCAAACGAGAAACCTGCGACCCAGCAGTGTTTCGAATTGTTGTTCATCGATTGCAGGTAATCCAGCGCCGACGCCGCATCGCTCAGCTCGCCCACGCCCTGATCATACTCGCCCTGGCTGCGACCGACACCGCGGAAGTTAAAGCGCAACACGGTGAAGCCCATGTTGTAGAAGGCATAGTGCAGGTTGTAGACCACCTTGTTGTTCATGGTCCCGCCGAACTGAGGGTGCGGGTGAAGCACGATGGCGATCGGTGCGTCTTTTTCCTTTTGCGGGTGGTAGCGGCCTTCCAGGCGGCCTTCGGGTCCGGGAAAAATCACCTCGGGCATGTGTGCTTTGGTCCTGTCTTTTTCGTGCCGATGCCCGGATATACTTGACGATAATCGTCGGGCACCTTAGAACGGTTCTAATTACATTGCTTGGCGCATACCAGCGCTGTCAGTCGGAGATACGCACTGGCAACGTCGGCGTCAATGATTTCGCGCAAATCCTGCTGAAAGGGGACATGGAATGAAGCTGTCGACCAAAGGGCGTTACGCAATGGTCGCCCTGGCGGATATTGCGCTCCAGCCGACGGAACGACTGGTGACGCTTGGAGAAATCTCCGAGAGGCAGGACATTTCGTTACCATATCTCGAGCAGCTCTTCGTCAAACTGCGCCGGGCGGACTTGGTGTCTTCCGTGCGGGGGCCCGGCGGCGGGTATCGACTGGCACGCCCGGCATCCGAAATTCGTGTCGTCGAAATTCTGGCCGCCGTGGACGAAACCGTTGATGCGCTGCAAAAAGGGGCAGGCGCGTCCGGGGCCTCGTCCGGCAGCCGCGCTCAATCATTGACCAATCGGCTTTGGGAAAGTCTCAGCGCGCATGTCTATGTGTTCCTGCATCAAACCCGTTTGTCAGATGTGATCAAGAACGACCTCGCCCCGTGCCCGGCCGTGCCGAGCCTGTTCTCTGTTGTAGATGAATGATCTGAACGGGCGGGATATGAAATGAAGTCTGCTGGCAAAAAGATGTATCCATGAAACGTGTTTATCTGGATCACAATGCAACAACGCCGCTGCGCCCCGAAGCGAGGGACGCGATGATTGCGGCGATGGATGTCTGCGGCAATCCCTCGTCGGTTCATGCGGAAGGTCGGGCCGCCAAAGCTCTGATCGAGCGCGCCCGGGCCCAAATTGCATCGGCCTTTGGGGCGGATGGGGCGGATATCGTCTTTACATCAGGGTCAACCGAAGGTGCGGCGCTGGCATTGTCGGGGCGCCAATTGCACGGCGCGGCGATTGAACATGACGCGGTAAGATCTTGGATCAATGAGGATCTTACGGTTTCCGAGGCCGGAGACGTGCAGGTAATCGCGCCTGAAATGTCGACATTGCAACTGGCAAACTCAGAGACGGGGATTGTTCAAACACTGCCGTCCGGCCTGGCCGTGACAGACGCCACACAGGCTTTTGGAAAGCTGCCCGTCGCGTTCAACTGGATGAATGCCCAGATGGCTCTGGTCTCGGCGCATAAACTGGGCGGTCCAAAAGGTGTCGGTGCCGTTGTGATGCAACGCGGAACCGATCTGGCGGCACAGATCAAGGGGGGCGGCCAGGAAATGGGCCGCAGGTCAGGAACCGAAAATGTCATTGGTATCGCAGGGTTCGGCGCCGCAGCTGAAGCTGCGATGCGGGATCTGGCCAATGGCGTTTGGGAGCAGGTCGAGGAATTTAGAAATATTCTAGAAAACGCTCTTGAGGCTGCTGTAAAATCACCTATTTTTGTCGGGAAAGGGCGGCAACGCCTGCCGAACACCCTGTGTTTTGCCGCCCCCGGCTGGAAAGGTGAGACCCAGGTCATGCAGATGGATCTGTCGGGTTTTGCGGTCAGTGCGGGCTCTGCCTGTTCAAGCGGCAAGGTTCGTGCCAGCGCGGTGCTCACCGCAATGGGATACGACGAGGTGACAGCCAGCAGCGCAATCCGCGTATCGCTGGGACCTCGGACAACGGAAGAAGATGTGCTGCGTTTCGCCGAAACGTGGCTTGAGAAAGAGAAAAAGCATCGCGCGCGCGCCGCGTGATCTGACGGAGGGCAAGTTATGGCCGCTTTGGACCAGACCCAGGTGAAAGAGGGTGTCGATCAGGAAACCGTGGATGCGGTGCGCGAGGTCGGAACCTATAAATACGGCTGGGACACGGACATCGAAATGGAGTACGCGCCGAAAGGTGTGAACCCGGACATCGTTCGTCTGATCTCGGAAAAGAATGAAGAACCGGAATGGATGACCGAGTGGCGTTTGGCCGCGTTTGAACGCTGGACCAAGATGGAAGAACCGAAATGGGCCATGGTCACTTATCCAAAGATCGATTTTCAGGACCAGTATTACTATGCGCGTCCGAAATCGATGGAAGAGAAACCCAAGTCGTTGGACGATGTCGACCCCAAGCTGCTGGCCACATACGAAAAGCTTGGTATCCCTTTGAAAGAACAGATGATTCTGGCTGGTGTCGAAGGTGCTGAGGATGCTCCGGCCGAGGGGCGCAAGGTTGCTGTGGACGCGGTGTTTGACTCGGTGTCCGTCGGCACGACCTTTCAGGCCGAACTGAAAAAGGCCGGTGTGATTTTCTGTTCGATTTCCGAAGCGATCAAGGAACATCCTGAGCTGGTCAAGAAGTATCTGGGCACTGTGGTTCCGGTGTCGGACAACTTTTATGCGACTTTGAACTCGGCCGTGTTTTCGGATGGGTCCTTCGTCTACATTCCGCCCGGTGTCCGCTGCCCGATGGAGCTGAGCACCTATTTCCGTATCAACGCCGAAAACACCGGCCAGTTCGAGCGCACGCTGATCATCGCCGACAAAGGTTCGTACGTGTCCTATCTGGAAGGCTGCACCGCGCCCCAGCGCGACACCGCGCAGCTGCACGCGGCCGTGGTCGAGATCATTGTCGAAGAAGACGCCGAAGTGAAATACTCGACCGTTCAGAACTGGTTCCCCGGGGATGAGAACGGAAAGGGTGGCATCTACAACTTCGTGACCAAGCGCGCCGATTGCCGGGGCGACCGGTCCAAGGTGATGTGGACGCAGGTCGAAACCGGCTCGGCCGTGACGTGGAAATACCCGTCCTGCATCCTGCGCGGCAACGAAAGCCAGGGTGAGTTCTATTCGATCGCGATTGCCAACAACTATCAGCAGGCCGATACCGGCACCAAGATGGTTCATCTGGGCAAGAACACCAAGTCGCGCATCGTATCCAAGGGCATCAGTGCGGGCAAGGCGCAGAACACCTATCGCGGTCTGGTCTCGATGCATCCGAAGGCCAAGGACAGCCGCAACTACACCCAGTGTGACAGCTTGCTGATCGGCGACAAATGCGGCGCGCATACGGTTCCGTATATCGAGGTCAAAAACAACTCATCTCGTGTCGAGCACGAGGCGACGACATCCAAGGTGGATGACGATCAGCTGTTCTATTGCCGTCAGCGCGGCATGGATGAAGAAGAGGCCGTGGCTTTGGTGGTCAACGGGTTCTGCAAAGACGTTCTGCAAGCACTGCCGATGGAGTTCGCCATGGAAGCGCAGCAACTGGTGGCAATCTCGCTGGAAGGGTCGGTTGGCTGATGACGCGGGCGTCACGAAGCGGCATCCGGAAAGAAGACGTGTTGACCTGGCTGGGTTACGCGTTGCCGGTTCTTGGCGGTCTGCTGGGTATGGCTTACGTCAACATCAACCACATGGAATTCATCAACCCGGTTTGGGCGGTTGGCGGAGGGGCGATCCTGGGTTGGATCGTCGCGCGTCTGATCCGCAAGTTGCTGGGATAAGAAGGTTTCGGGGCCACGGTGCCCCTTGCGATACGCAAAAGGATAAAAAATGCTGGAAATCAAGAATCTGCACGTGAAGCTTGAAGAAGAAGACAAGCAGATCCTAAAGGGTGTGGACCTGACGGTTGAAGCCGGCAAGGTACACGCGATCATGGGGCCGAACGGGTCAGGCAAGTCAACACTCAGCTACGTGCTGTCGGGCCGCGACGGGTACGAAGTGACCGAGGGTTCTGCCACGCTGGATGGCGAGGACCTGCTGGAGATGGAACCGGAAGAGCGCGCCGCTGCCGGCGTGTTTCTGGCTTTCCAGTACCCGGTCGAAATTCCGGGCGTGGGCAACATGACCTTCCTGCGCACCGCCGTGAATGCACAGCGCAAGGCGCGGGGTGAGGACGAGCTGTCCGCCGCTGATTTCCTCAAGGAAGTGCGTGCCAAGGCCAAGACGCTGAAGATCGACGCGGATATGCTCAAGCGTCCGGTCAATGTGGGCTTCTCGGGCGGTGAGAAAAAGCGCAATGAAATCCTGCAAATGGCCATGCTGGAACCCAAGATGTGCATCATGGACGAAACCGACTCGGGTCTGGATGTGGATGCGATGAAGCTGGTCGCCGAAGGTGTGAATGCGCTGCGCGATGAAGGTCGCGGGTTCTTGGTCATCACCCATTACCAGCGCCTGCTGGATCACATCAAGCCCGACGTCGTGCACATCATGGCCGATGGCCGCATTGTCAAAACCGGAGGCCCAGATCTGGCGCTCGAGGTTGAAAACAACGGTTATGCCGACATTCTTGCCGAGGTGAACTGATGGCCTTGCCCGAAGTCAAACAAACCGCGACCGAGGCCCGGCTGTCTGCCTTGACCATGCCCGACGCGGGATGCACCCGCGCCGCGCGCGAAGACGCGCTGGCCCGTGTTCTGGAAACTGGTCTGCCCGGACGGCGTGACGAATATTGGAAATACACTCAACCGGACACTCTGGTCTCGCCGGACGCGCCTCCGGCTGCGGTGTTTGCCGATGATGAGCCGTTGATGTTCAGCGGACTCGACCGGCTGAACATCGTCTTCGTGGACGGTGAATTCAGCGCCGAAGAGTCGGACGACCTGACGCTGGAAGGCGTGACCATCGACCGGCTCGAGGATATCTGCTGCAAGGACATTCATTGGGCGAAAGACCTGTATGGCGTGCTTGAGACGCGCGGTCAGTCTCCGGTCCAGCGTCCGCTGGCGGCGCTGAACACGGCTTTTGCGTCGGATGGTGTGGCCATCCATGTCACCGGCAAACCGTCCAAACCGATCAACCTGGTCTATCGTCATGCATCGCCGACCTCGGATGCGATCCTGCACCACGTCATTCGCGTGGAAAGCGGGGCCGAGGCCACCATTCTGGAAACCGGCCCGGCTGCGTCACGCTTCAACAAATGCATGGAGATCGACATCGCCGACAAGGGCACGCTGCACCATGTGCGCGCCCAGGGCAGGGACCATGAACGCCGGGCCGCGACCCATATGTTTACCCGTCTGGGCACGGAGTCTGTCTATAAATCCTTCACTTTGACAGTGAATGGCGTGCTGACCCGCAATGAGCAGGTCGTCGAGTTGACAGGAGATGACGCGGTGGCCCATGTGGCCGGGGCCTGTGTTGGCGATGGAGACTTCCATCATGACGACACGGTTTTCATCGCCCATGATGCGGTAAACTGCGAAAGCCGTCAGGTGTTCAAGAAAGTGCTGCGCAACGGGGCGACCGGCGTGTTTCAGGGCAAGATCCTTGTGAAGGAAGGCGCACAGAAAACCGACGGTTACCAGATCAGCCAATCGTTGCTGCTGGATGATGACAGCCAGTTCCTCGCCAAGCCCGAGCTTGAGATCTATGCCGATGACGTGGCGTGTTCGCATGGCTCGACCTCGGGTGCGATCGACGAAACCGCGCTGTTCTATCTGCGGTCCCGTGGCGTGCCGGTCAAGGACGCAACCAATATGCTGACTTTGGCCTTTCTTGCCGAAGCGGTGGATGAGATCGAAGACAGCGCCTTGGCGGAAGAGATCGTAAGCCGTCTGGAAGGGTGGCTGGCGCGTCGTAGCTGATGGCCGTCTCGTCTGACATATTGGCCACATACCGGGGGCCGGGGCGCGTGGTGCGCCGGCTTCTTGAAATGGGTCAGCGGGAAGACAGGGCACTTGTGTTTGTCATGGCGTTTTGCGTTGTGGCCTTTGTCGCGCAAATGCCCAGCCTTGCCCGCAAAGCGCATCTTGAAGGCGTCGAGCTGAACATGCTTCTGGGCGGTGCTTTGCTGGGGTCGGTGTTCATACTGCCGTTGTTTTTCTACACGCTGGCGCTGATTTCCTATTGGGCGGCGCGGATGGCGGGCGGGCAGGGCACTGCTTATGGCGCACGACTTGCCCTGTTCTGGGCGTTGTTGGCATCCGCCCCCCTGGTCTTGTTGAATGGTCTGGTCGCCGGGTTCATAGGGCCCGGGCCTGCTTTGACAATTGTGGGCATCGCCTGGGTTGCTGTTTTTGTCTGGTTCTGGTTATCCGGTCTGAGACAAGTACAAAGGTCCGCTGCATGACTATCAATTCCCTCGGCGCTCTGGCGGTTCTGACGATCAGAAGCCCCGACCAAGCCGCCCGCCAGTTGTTGTCCTTGAAACCGGGGCGGGAAGGGTTGTGGTTGGCCTTTGCGCTGGCAGTGGTTTTGAACTGTCTCGTCCAGTTGGGAATCGATTTGTCGGTCCCCGTGCCGCAAGGTCAGATCGCACCGCCTCCCGAAAGTATCCCCGTTGTTTTGCTGCGATCCGCCGGAGCAATGCTGCTGAGCATCCTTGCGTTCTTCGTCGTCGGAAAAGCAATAGGCGGCAAAGCAAGCTTTGACGATCTGATGGTCCTGACAGTGTGGTTGCAGTTCCTGCAAATCGTCGCCCTTGTCATGACCCTTGTTCTAAGCCTGACGATGCCGTTTCTGATGATGATAATGCTGTTCGCGACGGCGATCCTGAGCCTTTACATCACGCTTCATTTCCTGAACGAAGCGCATCAATTCGGATCCCTTTGGAAGTCCTTCGCCGTAATTCTGTTGTCAGCCCTGATTGCGGTTCCCTTCGTCCTGTATTTAACACCGGCCGCGCCTGTCTAGGAAAACCGTATCATGTATGATGTGCAGAAAATTCGCTCTGACTTTCCGATCCTGTCACGTCAGGTGAATGGCAAGCCGTTGACCTATCTGGACAACGGTGCGTCGGCTCAAAAGCCTCAGGTCGTCATCGATGCGGTGACCCGTGCCTATTCCGAAGAGTATTCGAATGTTCACCGTGGATTGCACTATCTGTCCAATCTGTCGACCGAGAAATACGAAGCTGTTCGGGGGATCATCGCCCGTTTCCTGGGGGCATCGAACGAGGATGAGATCGTTCTGAATTCAGGAACGACCGAAGGGATCAATCTTGTTGCCTATGGCTGGGCCATGCCGCGCCTGGAAGCCGGGGATGAGATCGTCCTGAGCGTCATGGAGCATCACGCCAACATCGTGCCCTGGCATTTCCTGAGGGAACGGCAGGGCGTTGTTCTGAAGTGGGTGGATGTGGACGCTGACGGGGGGCTGGATCCGCAGGCGGTAATCGATGCGATCGGCCCGAAAACCAAACTTGTGGCCGTGACGCAATGTTCCAATGTTCTGGGTACCGTCGTGGATGTCAAAGCCATCACCGAAGGTGCACATGCCAGGGGCGTCCCGGTGCTGGTTGATGGCAGTCAGGGCGCGGTGCATATGCCGGTAAACGTGCAGGACATCGGTTGCGACTTTTACGCCATCACCGGCCACAAGCTGTATGGCCCGTCGGGGTCGGGTGCGATCTACATCAAGTCCGAACGCATGGCCGAGATGCGCCCCTTTGTCGGTGGCGGTGACATGATCAAAGAGGTCAGCAAGGATCAGGTGATCTACAACGACCCGCCGATGAAGTTCGAGGCCGGAACACCCGGCATTGTCCAAACCATCGGCCTGGGCGTTGCGCTGGAATACATGATGGATTTGGGAATGGACAACATTGCCGCCCATGAATCCGGCCTGCGGGACTATGCCATGCAGCGCCTGAGCGGTCTCAACTGGCTTCAGGTTCAGGGCACGCGGCCAGACAAGGCAGCCATCTTCAGCTTTACGCTGGACGGGGCCGGCCATGCCCATGATGTATCCACGATTCTGGACAAAAAAGGGGTTGCCGTCCGCGCCGGGCATCACTGTGCGGGCCCGCTTATGGATCACCTGGGCGTCACGGCGACCTGCCGTGCCAGCTTTGGTCTCTACAACACGACGGATGAGGTCGACACACTGATCGAAGCGCTTGAATTGGCGCATGATCTTTTCGCCTGATTTTGGTTTCAAAGAGGGTGCAACAATCACGATTTTCAGTTGCACCCGGATTGGAACAAGGTTAGCTAACGGCCAAGGCACCTGTAGCTCAGCTGGATAGAGCGCTGCCCTCCGAAGGCAGAGGCCAGAGGTTCGAATCCTCTCAGGTGCGCCATTTTCATTTCTAAGTATTTGTTTTTAATGTAATATTTTGGGAGAGGTGTCGATGATTTGTACACCTTTACGCCTAGTTGCAGATTGGGTCAAATCTCGCACCGTGTCACAGTGATATAACCGGACCGACGCTTTAAAGTGTGTCATCTGCCTTCGGTCTCTACTAAATCTAAGTTGTTTCGAAACGGTCTTTATTAGTTATGACAAATTTAGAAGCGATCAAAATGAACTTATCTAGATGGCAAGAGACCAGCCTTACGAGCCTCTCAATCGCCGGTTTGTTTTCTCGCAACCCGACAGCTTACAAATGGAAGGCACCTTTTAGAAGTTGGATTCTGCGAGAGGCGGTTTGCTGGCGCTTACAGGACCTTCTCCATCAGTCAGTCGTACTCTACGAACTGAATCACGGACTTGGTTCGCGTGTCCTTCTACGCAGCGGCTTCGAAACACTGGCTGTGCTAATCTACCTGAACCACATCACGCGACAAGTGTTAGACAGGGAGTTGAATTTTCATGATTTCAGTGAAAAAACCACTTCCCTTACGACCGGATCAAAAGATGGCAGCACAGAAACGAGTGCGATCAATGTTCTGACGATGTTAGATCGGACTGATAAAAGATACCCCGGCATACGAAAAGTTTATGACTCTCTTTCCGAAAGCGCACATCCAAATTGGGAAGGGTTGTGTTGGGGGTACTCAAAGATCGACCACGACGAGTATGAAACGCATTTCGTGAACCGTTGGATGGATTTGTATGGTGCGCAGCATCTGGATTCCGTCGAACTTTGCATGCAGACCTTTCACTATGAGTACAACGAAGTTTGGACAGAGTTGATGGGAAGGCTCGAAATCTGGATCGAGACAAATGACGCAGAATTGGAAACGACAAAGTAATAGCCATGGGCGACGAAAACTACTTTTACACAGATGAGGCCCATGACGTTTTGATTTCGCTAAGCGAAGTCGTGCATCAGATGGAGCGGGTCGCGCAGGGCGACAAGCATTGTTGGAAATGGGTCGTAATAGCCATGGCCAGCGCTATTAACGGCGCGTTAACCTGTCACTTGTCTGGTAATATTCAGGTCGGTGCGTTGACGAAAATTGATGCAAGGGCAACTATCGATGCCCTGCAAGACCATAATCATGATGAATTACCCAAAAAGCCGAAGCTGGCAAATCCTCGTGAACTCTTCGTACGGGCAAGGCGAGAAGATAAACGTTTGGAACCAGCTGGTTGCATTTTGACACTAAGCTCAGTTCAGAAACGTGCTTTTGATAAATTGTTCGAACTTCGCAACAGCTTTTCACATTTCGAACCTAGGGGTTGGGGTATCGAAGTAAGTGGCATGCCTTCGATAATGCTCAACCTTCTGAATATCATTGAACAGATTTATGACGACTGTTGGGCGTTTCGTCACCTCAGCGACAATGACTATGAAGATTTTAACCGGTTGTTGGGCGCATTAAACAAGCAGCTTACTAAATAAGTATTTTAACAGTGGGAGAACAAAAATTGTCATTGAAGTATCTTGAGGCAGCTATTCAAGAGTTTTTAGCTTCATGTGATCCGGAAGTGATTTGTATCACTGGGAAATGGGGTGTTGGGAAAACGTTTGAATGGGATAGGCTATTTAAACAATCGGTCAAAGACGGAACGATTGCATTCAAGAGGTACTCTTACGTAACTCTATTTGGTCTGAACTCGTTGAGCGATGTGAGAAACTCCGTTTTTGAAAACACTGTAAGTGGCACAAGTATAGCAACGCCCTCAGACACTCAGAGCTACAAAGATCGCCTCGAGGAACTCAATAACCTCGCTAGTTCGTCCGGATTAAAGAATATCTTTTTCGAGTCCATTCGCGGAAACAAATTTTCACAAACCATTTTCAGCGCAGCTTTTCTAACAGTTCGCAATCAATTTGTATGTTTCGACGACCTTGAACGAGCAGGTAAAGATTTAAGCCCAAAAGACATTTTGGGTTTGGCATCGTTTTTGAAAGAACAGCGAGGGTGTAAGATTGTCTTACTACTGAACCAAGACGAACTCGGTGACAACGAAGCCGAGTTTAAGGCAAACCTTGAAAAGGTTGCTGACGCATCTTTCGAGTTCAAACCCACCGCACACGAAGCGGTCGAAATTGCTCTAAACGATGGCAGTGAAGCATCCGAGCTTGTGACGCCGTACATTATAAAGCTTGATATAACCAATATTAGGGTAATTAGAAAAATATTTCGTCTAGCTGAGCAAATGGTTGACCTGCTCCAAGCCTCAGATGATGCGATCAAAAAGCAAGCGGTCTCTACGTTAGTTTTAGGCGGCTGGTCTGTTTTCCTACCACGCAATGCGGTGCCCATTGAGTTCATAAGAACTTACGATTCCGTCGACTACATGATGCCAAAATCAAAAGTTGACGCTTCAGGTGAGGGCTATCAACATCACTTAGTGTTGAGGGACTATTCGTTTAACAAAATGGATGAACTCGATAGCGTTGTTATTGATGCTGTTATGACGGGTTACCTAAAAGAAGAGCAACTCATCGAAGCTGTTGAGATTGTACAAAATCGGTCTCTAAAACTGGCTGAAGGGCATAAGTATTCCCAAGTCTGGGCAAACTTATATCACGGAAGTTTGGTCACAGAAGATAAAGAATTCCTTAATGCGTTATTCGATGCTGCAAAGCTGGAGGTAGAGTACATTTCTCTTTCAAATATCAACGTTGCAATAAAACTCTTGAAAGAGTTCGGTTACCCAGAGAATGCTGAAACGCTCATTGCAGCCTTTGTTGAAGCAAACCAAAAAAAGGGTTTAGAATTTTTAAATGTTGAAAATCACCCATTTACAAATCTTGAAAAGCTAGATGATCAATTAGCTTCCAAGCTTCAACAACGTTATGACAGCTACGTCGATGAGCGTGATCCGTTCGGCGTTCTGGTGAAAATTGGCGAAGAGAGAGCATGGAACGAGGCTGATGCTCGGTTATTGGCCATGCAGTCCGTTGATCAGTTGGTGGAGCTTCTGGAGAAGTTGCGTGGGAAACAAGTGATGGATTCCATTGATACTCTACTACGGCTCAGCAAATCTAAAGGGGCCGCAAAAACACATAACTTAAAGACAAAAACCCGAGATGCGCTTAACAAAATCGCCCTAAAGTCACCTTTGAGGGCCAAAAAGATTGCCGCACTTGACGTTAAATACTTTTAAAGCTTGAGCATTTAACCATGCTGGTTAATCCATTGTTCCAGAATTTGTTTGCTGGACCGTACGTCACGTCGGACGGTGATGAAATTACCCCCGCAAGCTATCTCGTGTAAACCGGGAGCGTGGAAGTGTTCCGTGGACTTACCTGTATGTCGGGCGATGCAGCGCCGTGCGTGTTGGATCATCCGTCCGATGCGTTCGTCATTCAGGGCCGTTTCAAGTGGGTCTGTCATCGTCTCACCAGCAAAGACCGCGCCGGGACGGGCGCGAGACTAAGGGGTATTTTAATACCTCCTCACGTTTCGGCAAGACTCTTTCGAATTTGGCGTGATCACCGATGACAAGTTGTCATTCTTCACAAACCGCACGTGATCGGACTTAATTGGATAGCTGTTACGCACCGATTTAGACCGGTTTTTATAGCTTTTTACCGAAGGTCATTTTTGGGGTTAGTTATAAAAATTCAGTCCCCGGCGCGGTGCTGGCCCCCCGAATTCCGTTTGGCGATACCCTCCCCACTGTTTGATCACCCACGGTCGCCATCACACGCAAAGTCTGTCCCTGAAAAAAACAGGGACATACATTCGTTCCAAATCTGTCTGTGCAAAATGTACAGACATACTTCGCACCAAGTATGTCCTTCCAAAATGGAAGGGCAGACTATAGCGATCCGATTATATGATAGCTGGTCGTGGTTGGTTGCTTGGTCTGTTGGTGGCAGTGCTGTGAGACTAGAGAATTCACGCTACGTGCGGACTATAGCGTCCCGTCTACAGACGCCCGTCGTTGGGGGGTGTTCCAAGTGTTCCAGTGTTTCCCTTATCCAACGTATATGTATGTGCGCGTGACATGTGCGCACGTACACACGCATATACGGTAGATAAGATAGCTATTGGAACACTTGAAACACCCATTGATTTTAATGGATTTTTTTGGGCAGTGGTGTGCAGCCGGGTGGCATCGTAGGCACCGACGGCATTACGCCGGGGGGTGTCACCACACCAGCAGGTCGCAACTCAACACCCTTAAAACACGCAATTGGGCTGTCGTTTTTCGTCATCTGACCAATACGCATCTTGGCATCCACGTACCCGTGGCTTTCCATATCCTTCTTGATCTGTGGTGCAGACATTACACGCATGCCCTGTTCCACACGCCATGCATTGTACCGGCTGACGAAGTGGTCCTTTGGTGTACCGCAACGGGTGTCCGTCAGGTCAACACGCCCGTTCTCACGAATGAACGTACCCAGCACATCTTCGTCTGCCATGTAGTCATCGACCGCAGCCGTAACAGCTTCAGGCGGCTTGAGACCGTCACGTTGCCACGCAAGGCAACCGTCGATGAGCCAACGCAGGATCGCTGGACCTTCCTGTCTCAGCTTGTCGGGCAAACCAGGATCGCGCTTGTCGGGTGTAATATAGATCGTGAACGGGATCATCAGGATACGATCACGGATCGCCGGGTCCACGCCACGCAGCGCCGGTTTGTTGTTGCCCGCGATGGCCAGCAGGAACTGCGGCATGAAATCGAAGAAGTCGCCACGCATGAACCGTGCGGTCAGTGTATCGCCCCCGGTCGCATCCTTTAGCTGCACTTCGTTCCAGAACGCGCCGCGCGGTATCTCCGACCCAAACACGAACCGCTTGCCCACCAGACCGGCCAGATTGGTTGAATGTTCGGCCACTTTGGATTCCAAGAATACACTGGATGGTGCCTTGCGTGCGTACGGCCCCAGAATATCCATCACCGTATTCAGGAACGTACCCTTGCCGTTGCGGCCTGTGCCGTACAGGAAGGCAAACTTGTGTTCCGATACCAAACCAGTCAGTGCGTAACCGAATAGCCGCTGGATGAACGCTATCAACTCATCGTCGCCATTCAGCACCACACGCAGGAACTGATTCCACACTGGTGCCAAACTACCAGGTGCCGCAGGACTTACCGTCACGCAGCGTGTGATCAGGTCTTTGGGGTCCGATACCCTGTGTTCCCCGGTACGTAAGTTGATCGTGCCTGTCGGGGTTCCCAGCAGCCAAGGGTCTCTGTCCAGATCGTCCGACAGCACCACCTTGTCGGGGTTGGACTTCATCATTTCGCGTACGCTGCTGACAGTCGCTTTGTTGGTCAGTTCCTTTGCGGCCTGTGCGGCCCATTTCAGCGTCTTCTCGGCCTTCTTGGTGTCCGTCTCGGCCTGTGCCACCCCAGCGGCCCATTCCTGTATCTGTCGGGCCTTGAGACGCAGGAAAGCGCGGACATAGGTGAAACTGGCCAGCTTGTCGTCTTCGGCCCAATGCGATCCGTTCCAGAACAGGAACCGTTCGCGTTCCGGCCAGTACCGTGCGGCCCGATCCCAACCGATCATGCCCAATTCCAACGCCATTGTGTCGTGCGCCAGATCAGGCACCTGACCGTCCGACAGCGGGGGAATAGGCTGGACCTGCAATTCTTCAAACCGGATCGCAGCAGCCTTGATGTGGATCACTTCGGCTTCAGTGAGGTTTTGCGGGGCCGGTGGTATTGGTTTGCTCATCATTGGCCCTCTGTCGGTAGTGGAAAGGTCGCGGCCAGTTCCGGTGCAAGCTGATGCAGGTCAGACCGCAGGATCATGGTGAACGCATAGGTTTCGTTGTGGTCGCCACTGACACGCACATTCAGAAACTTGTCGTCCCGCTGGTTGGGGTAAATCCCGGTAATGCGGTCGAAGCGCTCCGTGCCGATGAAATCACCAAACTTAGCCTGACCTGTTATCTCGACCCAATTGCCATCAAGATCGCGGTATTCGTGACCTGCGGTAAAAACGCGAATCCACATGGTTTGCCGTCGGCAGTTGCAATTGCTATTATTGGTCATCTTTTACTGACACCTATATTGGCCTGGTCTGCACATACGCGTGCAACCGGGTCTTTTCTTGCCGGTGGATCGTGTCAGTTCACGTGCGTAACAACGTGCCACCACCGGCTTTGCGTTTTATGTAACGTCGTCTAGCACCAGTTTGCACTTCAATTGATACTTGCCGGTAATTACTTCGACCCGTTCGCGCGGCAATGCACCTGGGCGGGAATGATCAGTCTCGTCTGTTAGGACAACCGCCCCGCATCGCGCAAAATGTGTCCCGTCAGGATCGCTTCGATCCGTTCGTGGTGTTCGTGCAGATCGGCCCGATCGATGAAACCTTCATCGTCCACAGTGATCCCCTCCATCTGTTCCGGGTGCATCCGTTTCAGATGATGCACCAGCACGCGGGTCAGGTTGGCTTCGATTTCTTCATGCAGCCTGTGGCCATCCAACTTGCGATCTTCGTTATTGTAGACAGCCAGTTTGATTGCCTGATCCAGTTCATCCTGCCACGAGGCTAGCTGTCCGATTAAGCTGCCAAGATTGCGGTACAAGTCACGTTGGAGCTTCTTCGGGTTTACAAGCGGTGGCATTGTCATGCTGCATCACCGACAATCGATCGCAGATAGGCCAGTTGTTCCAGTCGCGTGCGACCGTCAGCCCAATAGCGGAACGTCTTCGGCCCGATCTGCACAAATGCAAACCCGGTATCCTGACGACGATGTTTGGCAAGTGCAGGCGGTTTGGTGTTCGATGCTGCGCACTTGGCACCGGGCGCAAGCGTGGCTGGTTCAGTCCAGTCCCACTGCTTGTATGTCTGGTCTGGTGTCATTTCTAAACGCTCCAATTCGTTACGGATTCGAACATAGAAGCGATAAGAGTGAGTCGTAAATACATGAAAAACAACAATAAATATATAAAAAAAGTCCTATAGGATATAACGCAATAACTTCAAACCGATACCGGAAAGCACTACCTATGAGCGTAAGTATTTTTCCCACGCCAATAGAACGGCCCGACGCTGTTCCAGCAGGTCTGACCGGGCATAGGCTTCCCGTTTAGCCTCTTTCTTGTGGCTCAAAAGTAGGTCGATCATTTCCTCACTGATGCCCCGCGTCTCACGCGCCCAATCGACCAATGTAGATCGCCACCCATGAACCGTAACGTCCGTGCCAAGATTGCGCAGAACTTTCAGCATCGTCATGTCACTGATCGGCTTGCCGGGTTTCTGACCTGGGAATAGGAGTGGGTCTGCGACACACGAATAGCGATCCACGATAGCTTTGGCGGTCGGCACCAAGGGGAAGGTGACAACACGTTCCATCTTCACAATGTTGGGCGGTGGGTTCCAGTTATCGCCGGTGATCTGGTCGGGCGTCATTAACCGCACTGATCCGCCCCGGCTGTTGGTCAGGATCGTGACGGTCAGGGCCGCAGCACCCACGGTGTCGATAGCTGCCACACGCTTGAACAGGGCAGGGGCTTCCTGCCACGGAACGGCCTTGTGGTGCTTCACCACCTTGGCGGGCCACGGGGCCGCAGAACGTACCGCAGGGGCCGGGTTTACCCCAACCAGACCCAACGCCATAGCGTAGTCGAATGTTGCCCCCACGCGGCCTATCACCTTGCGGGCTGTTTCGGTCTTCGACACCACCAACGGCGACAACTGATCCAACAACATCGGGGCCGTGATCTGCTGGATAGGCTTGTCCCACAGCGTCCCAAGGTGGGACTCTAAGCTGGTCAACCATTGCGACTTCTTCGCGTCCTTCAACCGGCCAGCACGGGCCGCAAAGGCGCGGTGCGCCACGGTGCTGAACAGATCGCCGGTTCTGCCTCTGGTTTTGATTGAATCAATGTCCTCGCCCCGACGCACACGACGCCGGATCGCCAACCATTCGTCGCGGGCTTCATCCAACTCCACATCGCGCAGACTTCCAAGTCCAAGTTGATGCGTTCGACCGCCAACCTTTATTCGACCGACCCAACTGCGGTACCCAGTGTCGGTGACATTGAGGTATAAACCGATTGTACCGTTCTGGCCGCTGTCAGCGTGTCTGCCGGGGGGTAGCTGTCTGAGATTGCGCTTCGTTAGAGCCATTTAAAAAACGGCTCCCAATCGTCGTCCGGCTCAGTTTCCAAGGTCATCTTGCTGACTTGAGTCTTTAGTTTACCTTCGACATAGCAAAGGCATTCGATCCACGAGGCCCGCAATTCCTTTGAAATCTCCACTTCCACTTCGGTGTCGGCAAGATAACCAGCGTACCGCTTTGCTGTTTCGATGGCGGCTTCTTTGTTGTCGAAAACATAGGGAACGCCAACTCCGCTGCGTTCACCAGTTTCCTCATTATCTTCATGACTGATCGAAATGACGATATAGACATACTTAAGTTCGCTTGGTCGCTCATACGCAGGCATTACGAGTCACATTTGTTTGTACACCTTTGATCAAAAAAGATCGTAACAGAACGTAACTATTAGGCAATAAAATAAGGCGTTTCGTAGCGTTATGTTGCGAGGCGAGATGGAACAGCAGCGCATCTCAGGTGCGCCACCATCGCTATATTTCTAAGGTTTATTGGGCAAAGCAGGAACTTCCGCACCAAATTGGGAGAAGTTCCCGAGCCGCATAGCTATCGCTAATGAAGGACAAGGGTCTTGCGCTGCTCCGGGGATATGCCGCAGCATAGCGTTATTCAACATCTGCCCCGGTCAAGCGCTTCTTTAGTTTTCGCGTTTTCGGTTTCCAGCGCTCGAAACATCTTGGCTTACAACAGTTCCAAACAGCATCTAGTGTTGAAACTACGAAAGGTGCCCTGGCTGATCCCCTCTCGGGATATTTTCCATGCGAATACCCTTTCGGGCCATGGATAGTGTCTGCACGCCTCCGTTTTTCGCCTGCTTGCCACCACGCGAACAATCCTGACAATCATTTTGAGGCTTAACCCCTCAAGCAGTGGTTTTTTTGATGTACACTTTCCGAACGAGGCTGGCGCGCGTCAGCTCAAATGGAGGAAGGAATGTGAAAGTCATCTCTTCAAATAAGAAGTTGATAATCGTTGTAGTGATTGTAGCACTATTGGGTAGCGCGATTACCGGGGTTTCAGCTTCAAGCGTTTTAGGTTGGATCTTGGTCGCAGTAATTCTGGCGTTTATCCTTGGAAAGCTGACCGATGATGAAGAACCCGAAAGCGATGATGATTCAGAAAGCGACAATGCTTCCGGTTCCAGTGTTCCCGCTGACGTCGGCGATGAAAAGTCTCGTGAGACCAGCAATTCCACTGCGGCGACAGCATCCAGCAATGACACCGGAGGCGGTGATGCCGGCGGCGGAGGGGGAGACGCGGGGATGTAACTGGCCGCCCCCGTCAAACCCCTGTCATATAAGCCGAGATCGCGAAGTCGCTGTCTTAGCCGCGCCAGGTGCGGACGACACCGCAGTCCATATGCACGAAATTGGACCCGTTATATTGACCGACACCGCCGGCCCGGCATGACATAGCAGCCTTAGCCATCTGCGAGACGGAGCGGGAAGACAGGCGCAGGTCTGCCGCTTGTCCCTTCATATGAAGCGACTTCCGGGCAACGCCGCGAGAGCGGGCGCGGAGCATGGCGTTGGTCTGGGGGGAGCGATAGCCCGACAGCAACATGTAAGGTTCGTTGACATCCAGAAGGTTGTGTGATGCCGCCATGATATCAATCGTGCGTAAATCGATGGATTTTACGTGATCCGTGCGCCAATCGCGCATGAAATGGTTCACTTCTTTGACTGCGTCCTTGATATACTTACCATCGACCCAATAAATCATGTCCAACCGTTCGCCCGTGCGACCGGAATACATGCGAATGCGACGGATATCGCCGCCGCCGCGCAAAAAGCCTGCTGCTTTGGAGTAGGTGGGTGCTGCTGCGACTGCTGTTGCTGCAAACGCACCCAATAGGGCACGTCGGGTCAAGCCCGAGGAACTGCTCTTGGTCATTTTGGTTCGTCCCGTACTGTTCCTGCCTGCGCACGATGTTACGCGCGCTGTCTTAATTTTTTCCCATCCCAGATGCGGAATTTATGACACAATCGGATTCGACGGCCAAGAAGTGTTTCATAGGCACCTTTTTAAGGGGGAATTTTCGGCAGATTTTTGCGCAAATGTCACAGCCGAGCGCAGAATATTTGCAGGTGTGGGCTGCACATCACCGGGCCGATGCAAACGCGCATCAGACGCCAACAGAAGCAATTCGGTAAGGAATTTGTGAATAGACAAGTCTGCGCAGCCAAACTCATAGTTGTTCGACGCACATATCACCAACCAAGCCATTGATTCCAAGGCCATCCAATGCTTTCTGTATTCCGAACCTGTACCAGTATCCTGCTTGCCGGCTGTTTTGCGGCCACTGCGAGTATGGCAAACACCACTTCTGAACCTGCGCACAACACGGCGTTTCAGATGGCCGTTGCAGAACATACCCCACGGGAATCGCAGATCGCAGAGTTTTACCGGACAACCGGGTTTTCGCCGATTTGGGTGGGTGAATCCGATGAGCATATGCAACGCCGGGCCGCATTGATCCAGGCACTGTCACATGCGCATCTGCACGGTCTGCCGAGGGCCGATGCGACAGTTTCATCCTTGATGCAGAAAATGCAGGATGCACGCTCGACACGCGATCTTGGCGCGGTTGAAGCGGAACTGAGCCAGGTTTTTGTGGATTTTGCCGACGCATTGTACTCGGGTTTTATTCGGCCCGGAAACATCGACGACGGGCTTGTTCGGTCGGTGGATCGTCGCAGCGCGGCCGAGCATCTGAACGCCCTGAACACACATGGCGCCGCGTATCTTGCGCAATTGGCTCCTCAAACCCGTCAGTACCGGGCTCTGATGAAACAGAAGCTGGCGCTTCAGGATTTGGTAGATCAAGGCGGTTGGGGGGCGACAGTTCCGGAAACTAAGTTGGAATTCGGGGATACCGGGCCCAATGTCGTGAAGCTTCGCAATCGGCTGGTGTTAATGGGCTACATGAAACCCTCGGCCAGCCCGTCGTTCGACGCCGCGTTGCTGGAAGGGGTCAGGGCCTTTCAAATCGCGCATGGGTTGGAACCCGATGGCGTTGCAGGCAATGGCACGATTGCCGAGTTGAATCGCCCCGCCGTGGACCGGCTCAAGGCTGTTTATGTCGCTTTGGAACGGGAGCGCTGGTTGCCTCGGGAACGCGGCGCACGTCATATCCTTGTCAACCAGACAGATTTTTCGGCAAAGATCGTGGATGACGGGCAAGTCACCTTTGAAACCCGTGCGGTGATCGGCAAGAACACGCATGATCGCCGCAGCCCAGAGTTCTCGGATGTGATGGAACATATGGTGATAAACCCCAGCTGGTATGTTCCGCGCTCGATCATCACCAAGGAATACCTGCCGAAGCTGAAAGCGAACCCCAACGCGGTCGGTCATATTCAGATCACGGACAGCAGGGGGCGGCAGGTCAATCGCGGTGCGGTTGATTTCAATCAGTTCACCGCGCGAAGCTTTCCTTTTGCGATGCGCCAGCCGCCCAGCAAAAGCAATGCTTTGGGGCTGGTCAAGTTCATGTTCCCCAACAAGTACAATATCTATCTGCATGATACGCCTCAGAAAAGCCTGTTCGCGCGCGAGGTGCGGGCGTTCTCGCACGGCTGCATCCGGCTGGCGCAGCCTTTCGAATTTGCCTATGCGTTGCTGGCCAAACAGGAAGAGAATCCCAAGGCATTCTTTCATCGTGTTCTGAACACAGGAAAGGAAACCAAGGTCAATTTGGAACAAACAGTTCCGGTTCATCTGATCTATCGAACGGCATATGTCGGGCCAAAAGGCGAGGTGCAGTATCGCCGTGATGTCTATGGCCGGGACGGCAAGATTTGGGAGGCCCTGCAAAAGGCAGGGGTGGCCCTGCCGGACGTTCAGAGTTAAGCACAGGGCAAATCCTGCCAAAAGGAAGCCCGAGATGCAGTTTACCATTCAACAAATCGCCGACGCTTTGGGTGCTGAATGCCAAGGCGACGGTGGCCTGACGATCGTGCGGGCGGCCGAACCGGGCGATGCTGACCCAACCGATCTGGCCATGGCCATGTCTCCGAAATACGCCGAAGCGCTTTCGAAAGGGCGCGCGCGCGCCGCCGTTCTGTGGGAGGGCGCGGATTGGCAGGACATGGGGTTGCGCGCGGCCATATTCGTGAAGCGTCCGCGCATGGCGATGGCGGGGATCACCTCAATGCTGGATCGCGGGCAAGGGATTGAACCGGGCATTCATCCTTCCGCAGTGATCGATCCAACGGCCGAAATTGGACCAGATGTGGCGATAGGACCTCTGACTGTTGTGGGTGCGCGGGCGCGAATAGGTTCGGGCTCGGTCATCGGAGCACACTGCGTGGTGGGAATGGACGCCATTCTTGGAGAACAGGCCCTGTTGCGTGAAATGGTCAGCATTGGCGCGCGTGCGCAAATCGGGGATCGGTTTATCGCGCAGCCGGGCGCAAGGATTGGTAGTGACGGGTTCAGTTTCGTGACCCCCGAGGTTTCTGGCGCTGAGAACGCCCGCAAAACGTTGGGCGATCAGGGCGATGCCAAGGCCCAAAGTTGGCTCCGTATCCATTCTTTGGGCGCGGTTGAGATCGGTGATGATGTCGAGGTTGGCGCCAATTGCACTGTCGATAATGGAACAATTCGCAACACGCGGATCGGTGATGGCACCAAGCTGGATAATCTTGTCCATGTCGGGCACAACACCCGCGTCGGGCGGGATTGTCTGCTGTGCGGTCAGACAGGTGTCTCCGGCTCGGTCGAGATCGGCAACAACGTCGTTCTGGGTGGTCAGACCGGAGTGGTCGACAACATTTTCATAGGGGACGGCGTTATTTCGGGTGGGGGCACGAAGATTCTGTCAAATGTGCCCGCCGGGCGCGTGATCATGGGGTATCCGGGCATCAAAATGGAGACCCACACCGATGTCTACAAGGCGCAGCGCCGACTGCCCCGAATGGCACGCGACGTTGAGGCATTGAAAAAGGCTGTTTTCAAACAGACCCCAAGCGATTAAATCATCGTCAAACTGAAAATCAGGGGATCGACATGAGCATCAGCGACCGCGTCATCGCAATCATTGCAGAGCAGGCCGTGCTGGAGCCATCGGATGTGACGCCCGAAAGCACGCTGGAAGATCTGGGAATCGACAGCCTTGGTCTGGTGGAAAGCATATTCGCCATCGAGGAAGAGTTCGACATTTCAATTCCCTTCAACGCCAATGAACCCGAGGCCAACGATTTTGACATATCCAATGTCGCTGCGATCATTTCCGGGATCGAAAAGCTCGTGTCGGAAAAGGTCTGACTGACGCTCATGAAACGTGTTGTCATTACCGGCGCAGGTACGATCAATTCACTGGGCCATTCGGTTCCTGACACGCTGGAAGCCATGCGCGAAGGCCGTTGCGGCATCTCGGAACTGGAATTTCGGGACGTTGATCGGTTGGCCATCAAGATCGGCGGGCAGGTTCGCGGCTTTGAGGCTGAAGGTCGGTTCAACCGTCAGCAGATGTCGCTGTATGACCGGTTCACTCAGTTCACTCTGACCGCCGCCAAAGAGGCCATCGATCAGTCCGGCATCGAGTTTCACGGAGAGTTGGCCGCAAAATCAGGTGTTGTTCTGGGGACCGCCGGCGGTGGCGTATCGACCTGGGATGACAATTATCGCTCGGTTTATGAGGACGGAAAGAATCGGGTACACCCGTTTGTTGTTCCCAAACTCATGAACAATGCGGCGGCCAGCCATGTTTCCATGGAACACAACCTCAAAGGCCCCAGCTTCACCGTGTCGACTGCCTGTGCGTCCTCGAACCATGCCATGTCTCAGGCCTTTCAGATGGTCCGAAGCGGCATGGCCCCGGTCATGATCACAGGCGGGTCCGAATCCATGTTGTGCTTTGGAGGCGTCAAGGCCTGGGAAGGGTTGCGCGTCATGTCCAAGGATGCGTGCCGACCGTTCAGCGCCAATCGCAACGGAATGGTACAGGGCGAAGGGGCCGGGGTCTTTGTTTTCGAGGAATACGAACACGCCCGCGCCCGTGGCGCCGAGATCATGTGCGAAGTCGTTGGTTTTGCCATGTCGTCGGATGCGGCCGATATCGTGATGCCCAGCAAGCAAGGGGCTTCACGGGCCATGTCAGGTGCCTTGGCTGATGCCAGATTGAATGCAAGCGATGTGGGTTATATCAACGCGCATGGCACCGGGACGGCTGCGAATGACAAAACCGAATGTGCCGCCGTGGCGGATGTTTTCGGGCCCCATGCTGACGACCTGATGATATCGTCGACCAAATCCATGCATGGTCACCTGATTGGTGGAACCGGTGCGGTGGAACTGTTGGCATGTATCATGGCGCTGCGGGACGGTGTGATCGCACCCACCATCGGATACGAGGAACCCGATCCGGAATGCGCGCTTGATGTTGTGCCGAACGAAGCTCGGGAAGCCAAAGTTGACGTCGCGCTCAGCAATGCGTTTGCCTTTGGCGGGCTGAATGCGGTTTTGGCGCTGAAGCGGGTTTAGCGAACAACGTACGAAACAAGGCCGCCGCATTCAGAGCGGCCTTTGTCTGCGATCTGTCAGTTTTGCAGGACTTCCAGCTGATCGTAGCCACTGGTAAATCCAGCCAGCGACATTTCGATTTGCAAAAGTTGACTCGGGGCCAGAATTGACACCAGCGAGATTGTTGCCGCACTGCCCGCTTTCATGGCGTCTATATCGCCTTGCGTAAAGCCCAATTGTGCGACGCAGCCTACCGGGTTGCAGTGATGATAGTTGTATCTTTTACCCGGTGCGCCGTCTATGGACACAGCAATTTGTGCTTGCAGCATGGTCTCCAGCGGCACAGTCAACCTAGCTCCGGCAACGGCCTCCGCTCCTTCGGGAAGCTTGTTGATCGAGATTTCCGCAATCGGCTGGCCCTCGGCGCCGGAAAGAACTTGACGCAGCAGGCAAGGATCTTCGCCTTCTTCGGTCCGTAGACAGGTTATATTCCAAGCACCGCTTGTTTCTTTGACGTATTGCTCGCCGATACGTGGGCCAGTCTCTCCCAGATCCAGTTCTTGCGCGGCTTCGGTTTGGGCGGGCTCGGCCTGCTGCGGGCTTTCGTCGTTGGCCTCTTGGGCATAGACTGCGCTGCTAAGAAAGGCGACGGCCACTGTATTTGCGGTTAGAAGTTGCTTGATCATGAATGCCTCGACTTGATGCTTGAGCTTTTTGCTTCGTTTAACACTCTTCTGAACTGGTGTCAGGCACTAACAGAACGGCTGGTCTGAACGTGAACGGATTCTTGCCAGAACACCAGAAACCAACTGCCCTGAGACAGAAAAAGAGAGCTGCATAAGCCAGCTCTCTTTTCCAAAAGGTTCTCCCCGTCGGACTGGCCGACTTATTTATGCGCAAACCCTACGAGAGGGTCGCAGACGGGTCAACAGCTATCCTCAAATTTTAATACTGCGGTCAGAGCTTTGAAACCATTTTTGAACCTGCAAAAAAGCCGTGCCCGAAGGCACGGCCAGTCGACAGGGAGGAAGTCTGCCCCACGTGAAGGAAACAAACGCGGGGCAAATTGACTATCGCAGTCAAAGGTTAACTTTGTATGCTGGTCAAGGATCGGTGAAACATAAGGCAATGTTAATGGGCAAGAATATATTTTTGGGTGGCGGAGGCGAAGGCTATGGCCAGCCGCAGGAACTGGCACTGAAATATGCCAACCGCCATGGGCTGATTGCCGGCGCCACTGGGACCGGTAAGACCGTAACGTTGCAAATCCTCGCGGAAGGGTTTTCCCAAGCCGGAGTTCCGGTGTTTCTGTCCGATGTCAAAGGTGATCTGTCGGGCCTGGCTTTGCCCGGAAGCGACGCGCAAAAACTGCATCAGGCATTTATGGATCGTGCCAAACGCATAGGGTTCGACGATTTTGCTTATTCCGCCTGCCCGGTTACGTTCTGGGATCTTTTTGGTGAACAGGGCCATCCAGTGCGGACGACGGTCACTGAAATGGGCCCGTTGCTGCTGTCCCGGTTGATGGAATTGAGCGAAGCGCAGGAAGGTATCCTGAACATCGCGTTCCGCGTGGCCGATGAAGAGGGAATGCCTCTTCTGGATCTCAAAGACCTTCAGGCGCTGCTGGTCTGGATCGGCGAGAACCGGGCCCAGCTTTCATTGCGATATGGCAATGTATCGACATCTTCGATCGGTGCGATCCAGCGGCGATTGCTGGTATTGGAAAACCAGGGTGGAACAAAACTGTTTGGCGAACCCGCGCTGGATCTGTCCGATCTGATGCGCACCGATGAAAACGGGCAGGGGATGGTGAACATCCTTGCTTCGGACAAACTGATGGCAGCGCCACGGCTTTATGCGACATTCCTGCTGTGGCTGCTGAGCGAATTGTTTGAGGAGCTTCCCGAAGTCGGTGATCCTGACAAACCCAAGCTGGTGTTCTTCTTCGACGAGGCGCATCTGTTGTTTGACGGCGCTCCGAAAGTGTTGGTGGACAAGGTTGAACAGGTTGCGCGCCTGATCCGGTCCAAAGGGGTGGGTGTCTATTTCATCACCCAGAATCCCGCCGATATTCCCGAGGATATTCTGGGGCAGTTGGGCAATCGCGTTCAACACGCTTTGCGGGCCTTCACGGCGCGTGACCGAAAGAACCTGCGTCTGGCGGCGGAAACCTATCGCGAAAACCCCGCCTTTGACACCGAAGCCGCAATTCGCGAGGTGGGCGTTGGTGAGGCTGTCACGTCGATGCTGCAGAAAAAAGGTGTTCCCGGAATTGTCGAGCGCACATTGATTCGTCCGCCGGGTTCCCAGTTGGGGCCCATTTCTGATGCGCAGCGGAGGGCAATTCTCGATGCCTCGCCGATGGCGTCTAAATATGACGATGGTATTGATCGAAAATCGGCCTTTGAAATCCTCCAGGCTCGGGCCGAGGCGGCCGCCAAGGCCGCTGAACAGGCAGAGGCCGATGAAGTTCTAGAGGCACAATCACCGATGGAACGAGAGTATTCTTCGGCTCGCAGATATTCGGGAAGCCGGGTCGGCAGATCCTCGTCCCGGGTGCAACGGCGGAAAGACACGTTTGCATCGGCGATGACCGACGCAGTTATCAAAGAACTGAAAGGAACGACCGGACGCCGAATCGTTCGTGGTATTCTGGGTGGATTGTTCCGCAACAGATGACGGAACGGCGCCCATCACGGGCGCCGCAATGTTTACTTCAGACGACGCTGGCCTTCCTGACGGCAGTAGGCGTCAGCCTCCGGCACGGACATTTTCGAAGCCGGGAAGTCAATCGCCCGGTCCCAGGTCACCCGGTCGTGACGATATAGCTGACAGGTTACGACACCTTTGGGCGTTTGAACTTTGACGGGAGTTGTTTCAAGTTCTTCCGGAGTGGGAATGCAGGCGGTTGTTACGATGGCAACAACCGGAAATAGAAGCAGTGTCTTGAACCGTGGTGCTTTCATTTTTGACTCTTTTCAAAACGTGTAAATGATCGTTACAGATCGGCGTAGACGGATGTGAGTGCCGGCGACATACCGCAAAAAGAAATCACTGCGGTGTGTCCGTTTATTCAAAAAATCGTTAAGAATCAAGAAACCGCGCCGGATAAGAGGCGCGGTTTCGCATATTGAAGGTGGAAGCGATCTATTTCTCTGGGATCAGCCCTCTTGGGCTGAATCTGAGAACAATCAACAGGATCAGACCCATCGTGAACAGACGCATATGTGCGGCGCTGTCCAACAGGTGGACTTTCAATGCACTTCCGTCCGGCAAGCCGGCGGTAATGACATTCATCAGCCACAAGCCGATCGGTTCAACCTGAACCCACAGGAACCAGATGAGGAATGCGCCCAGAACGGCCCCGAAGTTGTTGCCCGAACCACCCACGATCACCATCACCCAGACCAGAAAGGTAAAGCGCAGCGGTTGATACGCGCTTGGCGTCAACTGGCCGTCCAGCGTTGTCATCATCGCACCCGCGATACCGCAAACAGCCGAACCCAGTACGAATATTTGCAGATGACGACGGGTGACATCCTTGCCCATGGCCTCAGCCGCCACTTCATTGTCACGGATTGCGCGCATCATCCGGCCCCACGGGCTTTTCAGCGCCATCTGAGCCATCCAGAGTAGAACCAGAAGCACAATCAGGAACAGCAGCGAATAACCGAGTTTGACCGAAAGGGTGGATGCGGTGACGGGGTCCAACCCCAACCATTCGGCCCGCGCCAGAAAGGCCGGGTCGTTCTGCAAATCCACTTCGTAGCCCACAACAGGGGACGGGCGTGGGATGCCGTAGACATTCTTGACGCCCCGGGCCAGCCAGTCTTCGTTTTTCATGACCGCGATAATGATTTCGGCGATACCCAATGTGGCAATCGCCAGATAATCCGAGCGAAGGCCCAGCGCCGTTTTACCGATCAGCCACGCAGCACCCGCCGCCAGCAAACCACCGGCCGGCCAGGCCAGCAGAACCGGCAGATTCAAACCGCCAATATTGCCGGCAATCGCCGGGTCGATGGCCTCGACCGCCGCAATGCTGGGATCGAACACCGCGCGATAGACAAAAAAGCCCACGACAAGAACGGCGATGATCGTCAGGGTTTGCACACGGCCTTTCGGCAGTTTCGTTGCCACCAGAACGGCGGCAACCACTGTCGCGGCACCCAGCAGCAAAGACAGAACGATGCCATAACCTCCGGCAGCCCAGGCACCGGGCGTGGGCGGCGTTGAAACCAGTACGACGGCCAGACCGCCCAGAGCGACAAAGCCCATCACGCCCACATTGAACAGACCGGCAAAACCCCATTGCAGGTTTACACCGATCGCCATGATGGCGGAAATCAGCCCCATATTCAGGATCAGGATCGCGGTGTTCCAGCTTTGCGTGAAACCGGTCAACAGGACTAGGCCGCCGACAATTGCGAAGAGCAGCGTATTTTTGACAGCGTCGGTCATACTGCTTTCCCCTTGAAAAGGCCCGTGGGCTTGAACAGAAGCACGATCAGCAGGATGACAAAGCTGACGGCGAATTTGTAATCGGTCGAGAGGAGTTGCACCAATCCTGACGGCTCAAGGTTTTCCGGCGCAAGATAGGTCAGCACCTTCTTCCAGGCGTATGTTATCGTCACTTCGGAAAACGCGATGATAAACCCGCCTGCGATGGCGCCCAGAGGATTGCCCAAACCACCCACGATGGCCGAGGCAAAGATCGGCAGCAGAAGCTGGAAATAGACGAAGGGTTTGAAGCTTTTGTCCAGCCCATAAAGTACGCCGGCAGTTGTGGCCAGCGCCGCAACGATGATCCATGTGATCATCACCACACGTTCCGGGTTGATGCCTGACAGCAGCGCCAGATCCTCGTTGTCCGAATAGGCCCGCATCGACTTGCCTGTGCGCGTCTTGTTCAGAAACCAGAACAGCAGCGCCACGGCAACAACGGCCACGATCACCGTGATACCTTGCGACGTCTTGATGGCCAGACCCTCGCGCAGACCGGTCATCGCCTTGAAATCGCGCGCCGAAACAATGAACCGAGCCCCATCCGAGAACCTTTGGTCGTCTGGCCCGATGATAAACCGGACAAGGCCGTTCATGATGAACATCACGCCCATGGAAACGATCACCAGAATAACGGGCTTCGCCTTTTGGTCACGGTAGAATTTGTAGACCAGCCTGTCGGTGATCAGCACCAGCACGATACAGCCCAGTATGGCAAAGGGCAGGGCGAGCAGGGCGGTTGGCAGCGGTCCAAAGCTGATCCCGGCGGCCTGCAACCCCCATGTGACCAGCACGGCGATCATCGCGCCAAAGGCCATTGTGTCGCCATGGGCAAAGTTCGAAAATCGCAGAATGCCGTAGATCAGGGTCACGCCAAGCGCGCCCAACGCCAGTTGACTTCCATAAGCGACCGCAGGCACCAACACAAAATTCGCAAGCGCAACAAGCGCGTTGAGTAGATCCATTATTTATTCTCACTGTCCGGGTGCGGTCTTATGGCATGACGGTCCGCGCAGGCACAATGTTTCCTGCGCTGTTTTGCGTCATATTTTTCTGCTGGTTGTGAAAAAAAGCCACGAGAAAACCGGAAGCAGGCAAGACTATTCAATTTTGGCCTGGCTCAGTCACGCACCGGCCAATTCCGGTGGGTGACTGAGATGGAAAGAAGCGGGATCAGGCGTCCGTCTCGGTGCAGGTGCCGTGATCGGTTCCCGCGTGGGGACCCTTGACCGAGAGGTCAAAGGACATGTCGTCATAATGCACGACAAAGGTCATGACATCTTCGCCCTCAATATGGACAAACGTCATGTTACCAACGCCTTTGAACACCATCGCGTCGCCAGAAACATTCGCAGTTTCGATGTTACCCTTGTCTCCTTCCGGTGCCCGGTTGAGGCGCACTTCGCTGCCGTCACGATCCGAAATGCAGACGAAGTGGCGTTCTTCCGCAATTGCGGCGGTCGCGCACAAGGTGGCAATGGCCACACACATCCATTTTTTCATGTTTTGTCCTGAATAGTGTTTTTCATTCAGAAGGTTCGTTTGCTTCGTGGAGAAAGCCTGTGCAATCCCGAGAAACCGTTTCCTTCATTCACGCCCGCTAAATGCACAATGTGACCGGATTGCAGCCGAGGCGTGGAAATCTTGGGAAGGTGGGTAAAGTCCGGTGAACTTTGCATATAGCAAAAAGTCGAAATGTCTTGTCAGAAAGCTCGGGCTCTGGCGTTTGCGGGAACAAAGACGACGTTGGAGAGCGCCACAAGGGCGTTGAGGAAGTCCTTTAGTTGTCTTCTCCGCAGTGGCCGTGAAGCACAGAGATTTGGACCAGCGAACCTCTAGTTTGGGTTGTGATCGTTACGTCGGTTAGTTGCCCCTTGTTTAGCTCGACCTGAATGAAGGCTATTTCTTCATCATTAGTTCGGCTTGCAACTAGGTCGCCATCTGTCGAAAGCTCTGAGTCGAACTCAAACCCGGCCATTGGAATTTTGGAGTCCTTGTCTGGTCCGACGGCAAAAGTGTTCAACTGGTTACCGATAGAAGAAAGCTCCATAGTAAAGCTGCCTTCTAGACACTCGACGGCATCACATTCGTTCGAGATGCAGTGTGCGCGAACTTCACACATTTTCACACGGCAATAGCTCTGGGGAATGACTTCGGCATAGGCCATGTCTGTCAGGCTTAGCCCAGCGGCAGTCAAAATAGCAGCGTGTTTCAGTCTTTGAAGAGTAAACACCTTACTCACCCCCCCAAGAAGCTCTTCCGAACCTCCGGATCGGCCAGCAGTTCCTTGCCCGTGCCGGTATAGGCATTGCGCCCCTGAACTAGAACGTACCCCTTGTCGGCAATCTCCAGAGCCTGGCGGGCGTTCTGTTCGACCATCAGGATCGGCAGGCCGGTGCGGGACACTTCGATAATCCGGTCGAACAGTTCATCCATCACGATCGGCGAAACGCCTGCCGTGGGTTCGTCGAGCATCAGCACCTTGGGCTGGGTCATCAGCGCGCGGCCAACTGCGACCTGTTGGCGTTGTCCGCCCGACAACTCTCCGGCGGCCTGATTGCGCTTGTCGCGGAGGATCGGGAAGAGGTCATAGACCTGCTCCATCGTCTGGCTGATGTCGTCGCGGCGGATGAAGGCACCCATTTCCAGGTTCTCTTCCACCGTCATCGAGGTAAAGATGTTCTGTGTCTGCGGCACGAAACCCATGCCACGCATGACCCGGTCCTGCGGGGAGAGGTTGGTGATATCCTCGCCATCCAGACGCACGGACCCTGAACGGACATCCAGCATCCCGAACACAGCTTTCATCGCCGTCGACTTGCCCGCACCGTTTGGGCCGACGATGACTGCGATTTCACCCTTGTCCACGGCGATGGTGCAATCATGCAGAATGTCCGGCCCTTTGCCGTAACCACCCGTCATGGTGTCGCCGATCAGAAACGGGCCGCCTTCGACCTTATGCGTCGCACCACTTTTGCGATGGGCCGGGGTCATGGTGCCGACACCATGCGGATTGGTGATCGAGGCGTCCTTGTTGCCCTTTTCATCCTGATAGGGGTTGTCGCTCACGCGCCTGCCTCCAGTTTGTCTTTGTTCTTCAGGCCGGTGCCCAGATAAGCTTCGATCACGTGCTCGTTCGCCTTGATCTCGTCCAAGGTACCCTCGGCCAGTACCTTGCCTTCGGCCATGCAGATGACCGGATCACAGATCTTGCCGATGAAATCCATGTCGTGCTCGATGACGACGAAGGTGTATCCACGCTCCTTGTTCAGACGCAGGATCGTGTCGGCAATAGTCATCAACAGGGTGCGGTTCACACCCGCGCCGACCTCGTCCAGAAACACGATCTTGGCGTCCACCATCATCGTGCGGCCCAGCTCCAGCAGCTTTTTCTGACCACCCGAGACCTGACCCGCCTTGTGATCGGCCAGATGTTCAATCGTCAGAAACTCCAGCACCTCATCGGCCTTGGCCTTCAGCGCGCGTTCTTCATCAGCGATGCGTTTGCGGCCAAACCACGTGTTCCACAGCGACTCACCTGATTGCGCACCGGGCACCATCATCAGGTTTTCGCGGCAGGTCATCGACGGGAATTCATGTGCAATCTGAAACGTGCGCAACAGCCCCTTGTGGAACAGCTCATGAGGGGGCAGACCGGTGATATCCTCGCCGTCCATCACCACCTTGCCGCTGGTCGGCGGCAAAACACCTGCGATCACATTGAACAGAGTGGTTTTTCCTGCCCCGTTGGGCCCGATCAGGCCGGTGATCGACCCTTTCTGGATTTCCAGCGATGCCCCGTCCACCGCATGAAATCCGCCGAAATGCTTGTGCACGTCCTCGACGACGATCATCTTTTCCCCTTGCCGCCTGTTCGGCGCTGTTGTCTCGACCCCGTTTGCCGGGTGCGGTCTTTTTTCATTGAAACAGCCCGGACACAAGGCCCGGGCTGCTTGCATTCATGGCTTTTGGCGATCAATCAACGGAA
The DNA here is from genome assembly GCF_017872515.1 of Ruegeria sp. HKCCE3926. Classification (NCBI taxonomy): domain Bacteria; kingdom Pseudomonadati; phylum Pseudomonadota; class Alphaproteobacteria; order Rhodobacterales; family Roseobacteraceae; genus Ruegeria; species Ruegeria sp. HKCCE3926. The sequence goes on from NZ_JAEDOU010000001.1 coordinate 1,006,834, forward strand.
GTTGACGGTCTTGTTTTCACCGTCGGTCACTTCGATCTCACGATAGGACCCCGCGCTTTCGCCGGGGCCGATCAGCTCGACACCGGACGCACCGACATAGTCGATGTCCTGACCGTTTGCCAGCAATTCCAGACCCTTGGCCAGTTCGCCGGGATAGATCTTTTCGCCCGGAGCGTTGGCGACGTCCATGATCTTGCCGCCATAGTCGGCCGGATTGGTCGATCCGGCAGCCTGCATGGCCAGCATGAACAGAGCAGCAGCGTCATAGGATTCGGGCGAATAGGGCGACGAACCGTCGAACCCTGCGGCTTCGGCCATGGCGAAGTACTTTTCGGCGCCTTCACCGCCCGAACCGGCGATCTGACCGAACGAACCGTTCAGGTCGGGGCCGACATTGGCCGGCAGCGAGTCACCGATCATGCCGCCGGGCAGGCCAAAGGTGTCAAACGCACCGCTGTCCAGCGCCGACTGGATGATCCCCAGACCGCCCTGATCCAGATAGCCCGCAACAACCAGAATGTCGCCACCGGCCGAGGCCAGAGCACCAACTTCGGCCGAATAGTCGGCCTTGCCATCCTCATGCGCTGCAACGATGGTCACTTCACCACCTGCTGCCTCGAAAGAGGTTTGGATCGCGTCCGCCAGACCCTTGCCGTAGTCGTTGTTGGTATAGGTCAGAGCGATCGAGTTGATGCCGCGATCCTTCAGGATATCCGCCATCACCTGGCCTTCGCGCGCATCTGATGGCGCGGTCCGGAAGAACAGGCCGTTGTCTTCCATGGTCGACAGGCCCGGCGAGGTCGCCGAGGGCGAGATCATGACCATGCCATTCGGAATCGCGACATTCTGAAGGATCGCGCCGGTCACGCCCGAGCAATCGCCGCCGATGATGCCGGCAACACCGTCGGCAATCATGCGTTCGCCGTTCGAAGTGGCCAGACCGTTATCAATGCAGCCGGTGTCGGCGCGCGATGCGGTCACTTTGGATCCATCCAGCAGTTTTCCGGATTCGGTCACTTCCGCCATCGCCAATTCAGCGCCCGAACCCATTGCGGGTGCCAGCGATTCAATTGGGCCGGTGAATCCGAACAAAACACCAAGCGTAATGTCTTCGGCCAGCGCAGGTCCGGCCAGCAAAGCGGATGCTGCAGTTGCTGTAAGCAGCTTTTTCATATGGTTACTCCCTATTGTGAACGTATTCGTTCTGGCCACGAACCTAGGCAAGCTGCCCGGAAAAGAAAAGTCCTAACGCAATCGTGTTTTTATCGATCGGAAATCTATCTGTTTTGTTAGGGTTTGCCTAAGATTGTCCGGAGAAGTGTCAACATGCTCAGAGCTGCCGCGATTCTGTTCTTCACTATTTACAGTGAAAGCGCCTTGGCACAGGCGTTGTCGACCTCGGTCGGGAAAATTGAACTCACCGAAATGGCAGGTGGGCTGGATACGCCCTGGGCCGTCGGCATCTTGCCTGACGGCAGTTTTCTTGTCACCGAACGCGATGGAAACCTGTTGTATGTTCAGGGCGGAGAGGCGAATGCCATATCCGGCGTTCCCAAAGTCGCAGCTTCGGGGCAGGGCGGATTGCTGGACGTTACGATCCCGCGCGATTTCAATCAAAGCCGCGAGGTCTTTCTGACCTTTTCAAAACCGCAAAAGGGTGGCGCGGGCACGGCTGTCGCGGTGGCGCGCCTGTCCGAAAACGGCACGCGCCTGACGAATATGCGGGTCATTTTCGAGGCTTCCCCCGGCGGATCAGGCGGGCGGCATTTCGGCTCACGCGTTGTAGAAGCCAATGACAGCACTCTTTTTGTAACCATCGGAGATCGAGGGGATGCGCCACAGGCGCAGGATCGCTCGAACGCCATGGGTTCCGTGATCCGTATCAACCGCGACGGCTCGGTGCCTTCAGACAATCCTTTCATCGGGCAGGCAGATATCCGACCTGAAATTTGGACCTATGGGCACCGCAACCCACAGGGGGCCGATTTGGATACGCGCGGCCGATTTTGGGTGTCGGAACACGGTGCGCGCGGCGGTGACGAGGTGAACCTTGTCAAACCCGGCGCCAATTACGGCTGGCCGGTTATCTCTTACGGCACACATTATTCCGGAGAGAAGATCGGCGAGGGCACCAGCAAGCCCGGTATGGAACAGCCGCGCCTGTACTGGGACCCGTCGATCGCGCCGTCGGGGTTGATGGTCTATTCCGGCGACATGTTTCCAGAATGGCGGGGCGACATTTTCGTGGGCTCGCTGAAATTCGACTATATCGCGCGGCTGTCCGAAGATCCGCTGCGCGAGGTCGAGCAGATCAAGGGCCCCGAGACCGAACGGGTCCGTGACATCGTGCAGGCCCCGGATGGGGCGATCTGGTTCATTTCAGTCGGGCAGGGCGCGGTTTACAGGATGTCTGTCAAACAGTGACATACGAAGCATGCCAGCAGACTTTTCAATTCCATTTGCGCGTTTCCATCGTCGCAGTCACTCTGTCCAACAGGTTACACGGTTAAGGGGATATTAATGAGTGATTTCGACATTGAATTGTGCACAAGTATCCCGCCAAGAACCGAGCTGAATATGATTTTGGAGCAATATTATGCTCTTATCGCTCAAAGAATGCAGGGTATGGGGTTCGAATTGGATCCTTCCGCGCCGCAAAGCGCACTGGAGGAATTCTGGGCGAACACGGATGACTACATGCCTCCGAACGGATGCCTGATCGTCGCAAGAAACCACGGTGGCAAAATCGTGGGGTGTGGAATGATGAAACGGTTTGATCAGTCTACCGGCGAGTTGAAACGTGTATTTGTAACCGAAGACGCTCGGGGCACCGGAGTGGGGCGCGCATTGATTCAAGCACGAGAACAAGCCGCCAGAGCTATGGGGCTGAAGCGGTTGATCGCAGATACACTCACCCCAAATGTGGAAATGAGATCTTTGTATCCCAAGCTCGGGTTTGTGGAACTGGACTCTCCGATCGAGACAACAACCTACAAAGATCAGCCCATGCTCCGACCGTACTTGCACTATTTCGTCAAAGAGCTTTGACGCTGGACCTTAGACTGACAGTCTTCCACTTTGCGCACCACGTTCGCGATAGGGCGTGGTGTTGTAATGCGCCCGGTAGCATTTTGAAAAATGGCTGGGCGAGGCGAAACCACAGGCCAGCGCCACGTTGATGACGCTCATATCGGTCTGCATCAGCAGGTTGCGGGCTTTGTGCAGGCGCAGTTCCATGTAATAGCGCTTGGGGGAACGGCTGAGATACCGGCGGAACAGACGCTCCAGCTGGCGGGTTGACATACCCACTTCCTTGGCAAGGATCGAGGGCGAGATCGGTTCTTCGATGTTCTTTTCCATCATCAGTATAACCTGGCTCAACTTCGGATGCCGCACACCGATTCGGGTCGGAGTTGACAAACGCTGCGTGTCCTGGTCGGTTCGAATCGAGGAATAGATCATCTGATCCGCCACCGCGTTGGCCAGATCCTCGCCATAGTCATCTGCAATCAGTTTGAGCATAAGGTCAATCGACGAGGTGCCGCCCGCAGTCGTCATGCGACTTCCATCGATCTGAAAGACGGCTTTGGTCAGTTTGACCTCGTCGAACTCTTCGATGAAACTGTCAGAGTTCTCCCAATGGATCGTTGCCTTCTTATTGTCCATCAACCCGGCCTTTGCCAGAGTATAGGCCGCAGTGCAGAGGCCACCGATCCGCAATCCCCTTCGCGCTTCACGCCGCAGCCAGTTCAGCACGCGCTTGGTGGTGGCCGCTTGAACGTCCACGCCACCGCAAATCAGAACAACGTCATCTCGCTGCAACTCCACCAGATCACTGTCAAGACTGAACTCGGTCCCGGCCGAGCAGGTTACCGTTTCTCCGCCTTCTCCTATCAGCTTCCAGGTGTAAAGCTGTCTGTTCGCCATGCGGTTGGCGATGCGCAGACTGTCAAGCGCCGAAGCAAAAGACAGAAGCGAGAATTTGTCCAAAAGGACAAACACGAAATTCCGGGGTGGGGCCGCAGTGTCTTCCACCGTGACAACTTGGCGTTGCTCTTGCATGGCGAGATGTCCTTGCTTCGCTGCTGGACGTGTGATTATCCAGCCGCAGATTTGACAGCCACCATGATCAAAGCTTGTTTGCGTCGTCAAGAGGCGCAAATGGGATATGGTCACTCTTCATTGCATTTTGTATAGAGACCACCTGAAAACTTCAGCGGAGATCAAAGCTATGACCGAATGGCAAAAATCGAACTGGCGCAACAAGCCCCGGGTTCAGATGCCAGATTATACCGACGCGGCCGCGCTGGCCAAGGTCGAGGCTCAGCTTTCAAAGTATCCCCCGCTGGTCTTTGCAGGCGAGGCGCGGCGTCTCAAACAGCATCTGGGTGCCGCCGGGCGCGGCGAGGCCTTCCTTCTGCAAGGTGGGGATTGCGCTGAAAGCTTTGAACAATTCAGCGCTGATGCGATCCGTGACACTTTCAAGGTGATGCTGCAAATGGCGATGGTTTTGACTTATGGCGCCAAGGTGCCAGTGGTCAAAGTCGGTCGTATGGCCGGGCAATTTGCCAAACCACGCAGTGCCCCGACCGAAGTCGTGAATGGTGTGGAACTGCCAAGCTACCGCGGCGACATCATCAACGAATTGGCCTTCACGCCCGAAGCCCGGATTCCGAATCCCAACAAGATGTTGCAGGCCTACACGCAGGCGGCGGCGACACTGAACCTGCTGCGGGCGTTCTCAACCGGCGGCTTCGCGGATATGAGCCGCGTGCATGCCTGGACTTTGGGTTTCGCGGATGAACAGGACGTTCAGAAATATTCCGAGGTTGCCGATCGTATTCAGGACACCATCGACTTCATGGAAGCCGCTGGAATCACTGCGGAAACAACCCATGAATTCTCGACAGTCGAATTCTACACCAGCCACGAAGGGCTGTTGCTGGAATACGAAGAGGCACTGACGCGACTGGATTCCACCTCGGGCAACTGGCTGGCTGGCTCCGGTCACATGATCTGGATCGGCGACCGCACCCGTCAGCCCGACGGCGCGCATGTCGAGTTCTGCCGCGGGGTACTGAACCCGATAGGTCTGAAATGCGGCCCAACCACTACGGCCGAGGACCTCAAGGTTCTGATGTCAAAGCTGAACCCGGACAACGAAGAGGGGCGGCTGACCCTGATCGCGCGCTTCGGCGCGGGCAAAGCGGGCGAGCATCTGCCGCGTCTGATCAAGGCGGTCAAGGAAGAGGGCGCCAAGGTCACCTGGGTCTGCGACCCCATGCACGGAAACACGATCAAATCGGCCACGGGCTATAAAACCCGCCCGTTTGATTCTGTTCTGCGCGAGGTGCGTGACTTTTTCGGAGTGCATCAGGCCGAGGGAACCATCCCCGGCGGTGTGCATTTCGAAATGACCGGGCTGGATGTGACCGAATGCACCGGCGGTGTACGTGCCGTGACCGAAGAAGACCTGTCGGACCGCTACCACACCGCCTGCGATCCGCGCTTGAACGCATCGCAGTCGCTGGAACTTGCGTTCCTGGTGGCGGAAGAGCTGACCAACCTGCGTCGCAACGGCTCGAAACGCGCGGTAAGCTGAGCGCATCCGAAACACTGACAACAGCGGGCCATCGGCCCGCTGTTTCTGATCAAGGCAATTGGCGGGTCTCAATCGTCGCGAGACACCACCAGATGTAGATGGCCGGCAGAGCGCTTGAGTTCGCGTTGTTCCTCGGCAAAACCTTCCACAGGGCGGCGCAGTGTGGGCGCGGGAACCTGAATTTCAGAAACCGGTTTGATCCGCGTATCGGTCAGTGAAAACCGGCGCGGTGTCTTGCCGATTGCGCCATCGGCGATCATGACCCCCAAAATACGGCTGACATCCCCAAGGTCACTTTTCAGCGGCAGAAGGATCATCCGGGCCTGCATCCGGGTACGTCCCAACACCCCGTCCGAGTTCAGACTCAATTCGGCAACAGCAGGGGACGCAAATACCTGTTCCAGTACATCCTTGGTCTGCGCGCGGGCATCGGGTTGAAAGAACGCGGTCAACGGCATCCCCCGCACTTCCATCCCTGCAAGCGCGTTCAGATGGCTGCCTGCCAGACGAAAACGGGCCAGGCCGGGTGCGATGCGTTCCAGGATGAAAGTATATTCAAGAACATTCTCAAGACCGCGCGGGTCGATTTGAGACCGCATCGGCACGCTGTCGCCGCTCAACAATGCGGTCCAATACGCCTCGGCCTGGCGGATCGGCGATAGGCTGCGCCCACTGTCAAAGCGATCCATTGCGACGATCTTTCCAAATTCTGACCCGGAACCTATCCCGAAAAAGGTTTTCATTTTCATCACCCTACCGTCAATTGGCCGCCTTTTTCATAAAATGCAACACAATGGAAGCATCTACGGCCCGCAAACCATTGCTAAGGGTATTTTGACTCGGGTTAATTCAATTTTGGAGCAATTCTTTAACGAATGGTTAACTTGCGCCAAACAAATGCGTCTTCAGCAAACTCTTGCTCTGCACCAGTCAATGGCATTAGGTGCGCACATGCTCGAAACAGCTGGGGAACAGGAAAGGGCCATCATGATCAGATCCATGACCGGGTTTGCCTCGGGGAAGGGAACTTTTGGCCCGCACAGCTGGTCGTGGGAACTTCGCAGCGTAAACGGTAAGGGGCTGGACATGCGTCTGCGCGTGCCCGATTGGTTGACCGGTCTCGAAGTCGCGTTCCGGGCGTCCCTGTCCAAATCCCTGAGCCGGGGAAACGTGACCCTGTCGATGCGCTTGCACCGCGAGGATTCTGCCCCGGAACTGGCCTTGAACGAAACCGCGATGGCTGCGGCCCTGACGGCTCTTGAGCGAACGGAAGCGCTGGCAGCTGCGCGCGGCATCACGCTTGCGCCGTCGCGTGCGTCAGATCTTTTGGCGCTCAAGGGGATGATGGACGCAGGAACTGAGGCCGACGATCCGGCTCCGCTTGTTGCTCATCTGACGTCCGAATTCAAAGATCTTCTGGCGGCGTTCATAGATATGCGCAAAACCGAAGGGGCAGCTTTGGCCGCGGTCTTGAACACGCAACTGGATCAGGTCGCGGAACTGACGGCGCAGGCCGCAGAGATTGCCGAGCAACGCAAAGACAAGATGACCGAGGGGCTGCGCGAGAATCTCGCGCGGGTGCTGGAGAATGCGCAGGGCGCGGATCCCGATCGTGTCGCGCAAGAGCTGGCGATGATCGCGGTCAAGGCGGATATCACCGAAGAAATCGATCGCCTGACCGCGCATGTAGGGGCCGCTCGTGAGTTGTTGGCACAGGAAGGGGCCGTGGGCCGCAAGCTGGATTTTCTGATGCAAGAGTTCAATCGCGAAGCCAACACGCTGTGTTCCAAGGCGCAAAGCTCGGACCTGACATCGGTCGGGCTGGAACTGAAAGCGGTGATCGATCAGATGCGCGAGCAAGTGCAGAATGTGGAGTAAGAATGGGAACGACTGACATGGCGGACCGCCGAGGCCTACTAATCATCCTGTCTTCTCCGTCCGGAGCGGGCAAATCGACCCTGGCCAGACGGCTGATGGCCTGGGATACGGATCTGGAATTCTCGATCTCGGCGACGACCCGTGCCCCGCGCCCCGGGGAAGAGCATGGGCGCGAGTATTTCTTCCTGTCCGAGGACGAGTTCAAACAGCAGGTCGCTGATGGGCAGATGCTGGAACACGCCCATGTATTCGGAAACTTCTATGGTTCGCCTGCCGAGCCGGTCAAAAATTCGATCAATGCCGGTAAGGACGTATTGTTCGACGTCGATTGGCAGGGCGAAGTGCAGATCCGGAATTCGGATCTGGGCAAACACGCGTTATCGATTTTCATTCTGCCGCCGTCCATCCCCGAGCTGCGCCGCCGGCTGGAAACGCGCGGGCAGGACAGTGATGACGTCATCGCCCGTCGGATGCTCAAAAGCTGGGATGAAATCAGTCACTGGGGCTATTACGACTACGTCCTGATCAACGATGACCTCGAGGCAACCGAAGAAAAGCTGAAAACCATCGTCAGCGCGGAACGGATGCGCCGCATTCAGCAACCCAGGTTGCAACAGCACGTCCGCAAGTTGCAGAGAGAATTCGAGGGACTGTCATGACAGTTTACGCTTTGGGCGAGCACGCTCCGCACATTCACGACGACACCTGGGTCGCGCCGGATGCCAATCTGATTGGGAAGGTTGTGCTGGAGCAGGGAGCCTCGGTCTGGTTCGGCTGCACGATTCGCGCGGATCACGAAGAAATCCGGATCGGCGAGGGCAGCAACGTTCAGGAAAACTGCGTGATGCATATCGACGCCGGTTTTCCCCTGATGATTGGTCGAAACTGCACCATCGGCCACAAGGTGATGCTGCATGGCTGCACCATAGGCGAAAACACGTTGGTCGGAATGGGCGCAATCGTCCTGAACGGGGCAAAGATCGGCCGGAACTGTCTGATCGGAGCAGGGGCCCTGATCACCGAGGGCAAGGAAATCCCCGACAATTCGCTTGTCATGGGATCGCCGGGCAAGGTCGTACGCCAGCTTGATGAGGCTGCGGCGCAAAGGATCACGTTCAGTGCGCTGCACTATCAGGAGAACATGCGCAAATTCCGCGATACCCTGAAACCTGCGCTTTGACGCGGCGGAATGAGTGGGTTTTGACGCATGACCGAAGACGTTCTTAAGGACATTGTTCTTGCGATCCCGTTGCCGGCGCTGATGGTGGATCAGACCGAACGGATCATTGCCGCGAACACAGATGCAACGTCCCTTCTGGGCCAGAACATTGTTGGACGTCATTTTGCGACCATATTGCGACAGCCACAGGTTCTGGACGCGATTGAGCAAAGCCTGACAAGCAGAAGCGCAAAGAAAGCACGTCATCTGTCCAATGACGGTGCGCAGGACACAACATACGCAGTTGAATGCAGATACATGAACGGGGTCGCTTCCGAAGGGGCCGTCATGGTCACGTTTCAGGATACCACCCATCTGGAGCACGCCAGCCAGATGCGGCGGGATTTTGTGGCCAATGTCAGTCATGAATTGCGCACACCGTTGACCGCTTTGATGGGGTTTATCGAAACCTTGCGCGGTCCGGCCCGGGATGACCCCGCCGCGCGTGACCGGTTCCTCAAGATCATGGCCGATGAGGCCAACCGGATGAACCGTCTGGTCGGGGATCTGTTGTCGTTGAACCGGGTCGAAAGCGAAGAACGTGTTCGACCCAGACAACAGCTGGAACTTACCGGTCTTCTTCAATCCACGATAAACTCGCTGAGGCCCCTTGCCGAAGACGCCGGTGTGGTTTTGTCGCTGGACGTGAAAAACGGCCCGCTTTCAGCCACCGGTGACGGCGACCAGTTGCGACAGGTTTTCACCAATCTTATCGAGAACGGGATCAAGTATGGTGCCAGTGGCGGTAGTGTTACGGTACGTGTCCTGCCGGTGGACAGGGATCCGGCGATGCGCGGCCCGGCGGTCCGAATCCAGTTCATAGACAAAGGCCCCGGCATAGATGCCGTTCACCTGCCGCGCCTGACAGAGCGATTCTATCGCGCCGATAGCCACAGGTCGCGGCAGCTGGGCGGAACCGGGCTTGGCCTTGCGATCGTGAAGCATATCGTCAATCGCCATCGTGGAAGACTACGTGTCGAAAGCGAATTGGGAAAAGGCTCTGTTTTTACGGTTATTTTGCCCCGTTGAAACAGCTTGGAATGCAAGTCTGCTTTTGATCTGACCCCGTGGGGCATTGGCGTTTCATTGGAAAAAACGCAAATAAACCCCTGCTGTCATAAAACCGTTACGCATGTGTCACAAAAGGCTTACGCACGCGCCATAGGGGTCCCCGCAGGATCATCATGGTGGTGATCAAGCACATCTTTTCAGGGAGACTGAAATGTCCTTTGTAAAACTGTCGGCATCTGCGCTGGCTATCGCTGCCGTCTCGGCGACCACTGCTGCGGCGCGTGACAATGTTCAGATCGCCGGTTCGTCGACCGTTCTGCCTTATGCCTCGATCGTAGCCGAACTGTTCGGTGAAAACACAGACTTTCCAACTCCGGTTGTTGAATCCGGCGGTTCGTCGGCTGGTCTGAAGCGGTTCTGCGAAGGCGTTGGCGAAAACACCATCGACGTTGCAAACGCATCCCGCGCGATCCGTGAAAAAGAGATCAAAGCCTGTGCCGAAAACGGTGTGACCGACATCATGGAAGTCCGCATCGGTTATGACGGCATCGTATTCGCAAGCCAGCAGACCGGGCCTGCCTTTACCGCGTTCGAACCGTCCGACATTTTCAACGCTCTGGGTGCAAAAGTTCTGAAAGACGGCCAGATCGTTGACAACCCGTACAACACCTGGGCCGAGTTCAACCCGGAACTGCCCGATGTTGAAATCGCAGGCTTCATCCCGGGCACCAAGCACGGCACCCGCGAAGTATTCGAAGAAAAAGTTCTGCTGATCGGCTGTGAAGAAACCGGCGCCATGGAAGCCATGATCGCGGGCGGTATGAGCGAGGACGACGCTGAAGACGCCTGTCTTGCGGTTCGCACCGACGGCAAATCGGTCGATATCGACGGTGACTACACCGAAACCCTGGCGCGTATCGACACCAACCCCAACGGTATCGGCGTGTTTGGTCTGGCGTTCTACGAGAACAACACCGACAAGTTGAAGGTTGCCACCATGTCGGGTGTCGCACCGTCGACCGAAACCATCTCGACCGGCGAATATCCGGTTTCTCGCCCGCTGTTCTTCTACGTGAAGAAAGCTCATATCGGCGTGATCCCGGGCCTGAAAGAATACGCGCAGTTCTTCACCCATGACGAAATCGCCGGTCCGTCGGGCCCGCTTGCCAACTATGGCCTGGTCGCCGATCCCGAACTGGCAAAAACTCAGGACGCGATCTCCAACGAAGTCACCATGGGTTCGGGCAGCTGAGCCTGACGTCAGTTTAACGCAAATAGGGGCGACGGATCAGTCGCCCCTTCACTGTCTTTTTACTACACGCAATCGAAGGCAATGGGGGTGTTATGCCGATACTTTGGCTCTTTCTGATCGTTTCGGCGATCGCGGCTGTCGGCTATCTGTTGGGACGCAAACGCGCGCTGCAAAACGCTGGTGGTGACAGTCGGAATCTGCATTCCCTGCCATCATTTTATGGTGCAAACGTTGCGCTGAAGACGCTTGTGCCGGCCTTCGGCCTCTTGATCGTGTGGCTGTTGGCGCAGCCTTTCTTTCTCAATGCGCAGGTGTCGGGCATGATATCCGACTCCGTGATAAAGGAAGGTTCCTCTCGCAGCCTGGTGATGGCCGAAGTACGCCGCACAGCCGCCGGGCTGGACAATGCGGTTGCGCAAGGAAACCTGACCGAGAACGCCGCCAGTGATGCCGATGCGAATGTCGCCGAGATCACCCAGCTTTTGAAGGACGCGGGGCAGGTGGTGACCTCGGACATCACTCAACCGGTATTGCGCGCTGCGCAGAGCTATCGCGCCATGAGCTCGACCGGGTATGCGATCATGTCCATTGCCGTTGTCGCGGTTGCCTTGATCGGTGCCGTAGCGGGCTGGTTGCAAACCAACGCCGAATACCGTGCGCGCAACGTTGTGGAACAGGGGGTTCGTGTCCTGCTTATGGCGGCCGCGTCGGTTGCCATTCTAACAACGGTGGGCATTGTCCTGTCTCTTGTGTTCAACACCTGGGAGTTCTTCAAACTATACCCGGCGTCAGATTTCTTTTTCGGCATGACCTGGGCGCCCAGCTTTTCGGGCCGCGGCGGGTTGTCCGAACTTGGTATCTTGCCGCTGCTGTGGGGGACGCTCTACATCTCTGTCGTGGCGTTGCTGGTTGCAGTGCCGATCGGGTTGTTTGCCGCGATCTATCTCAGCGAATACGCTTCGCCCCGCTTGCGCTCTGTCGCCAAGCCGCTGCTTGAGGTGCTGGCCGGTATTCCGACCATCGTTTACGGTCTCTTCGCTTTGTTGACCGTTGGTCCGCTGCTGTTGGATGTTTTTGGTGAAAATGGCCTGGGCTGGATGAAAGCCGGCACCGCCGTCATGACTGCGGGTCTGGTGATGGGGATCATGTTGATCCCGTTTGTCTCATCGCTGTCTGACGACATCATCAACGCCGTGCCGCAGGCAATGCGCGATGGTTCCTACGGTCTTGGCGCCACGCAATCGGAAACCATCCGTCAGGTCGTTCTGCCCGCCGCGTTGCCCGGTATCGTCGGCGCGATCCTTCTGGCGGCATCGCGCGCCATCGGCGAGACCATGATCGTGGTTCTCGGGGCAGGGGCCGCGGCCCGCCTCAGCCTGAACCCGTTCGAAGCCATGACAACCGTGACAGCCAAGATCGTCAGCCAGTTGACGGGGGACGCCGACTTTGCCTCGCCCGAGGCGCTGGTCGCCTTCGCACTTGGCATGACCCTTTTCATTCTAACCTTGGGGCTCAACGTGTGTGCCCTGTATATCGTGCGCAAGTATCGGGAGCAGTACGAATGACCGACACCAGTATGCAAAGCCCCCAATCCGGTCGCCATATGATCTCGCTTACGGCTCCGGATGAACGTACGACGAAACGTGCCAAAGCCGAGAAACGGTTCCGCGCTTATGGCATCGCCGCAATCGCAACCGGTCTGTTCTTTCTGGTTGTTCTGTTCGCTTCGATCCTGTCGCAGGGGATTCCGGCCTTCCAACGCACGGTCGTAAGCATTGAATTCACACTGACCGAACCGCAGCGGGACGAGGCCGAAGGGGCCCTGTTCAAGACAAAAGTCTATTCCGACTTGTTCGTCGCCCAGTTGAACAGTGAACTTGCTGAACGCGGAATCAGCGTTGATTTTGATGAGGCCGCGATCGAGCGTCTTTTGGGTAAAGTCGGCGGAACGATCCGGACCTTCTATACAGAAAACCCTGACAAGCTGGGCCAGCCGGTTCAATTCGATCTGGCAGCATCCAGCCGGGTGGACGGATACTTCAAAGGCCGCGTATCCCGCGACACGATACAAGACAGCCGGTTTCTGCAAAAAAGCGATCTTGATCTGGTCGATGCGCTGGAACAGGCCGGCATCATCAAGCAGGCATTCAACTGGCCCTTCATCACCGGAGCGGACGCAGGCGTGGACAACCCCGGCGGCGCAGGCATCGGTGTCTCGGTTGTGGGATCATTCTTCATGATGCTGGTCGTTCTGTGTCTGTCTCTGCCGATTGGCGTTGCAGCTTCGATCTATCTCGAAGAATTTGCGCCGCAGAACAAGTTGACCGACCTGATCGAAGTGAACATTTCGAACCTGGCCGCGGTTCCGTCCATCGTCTTCGGTATTCTGGGCCTGGCCGTTTTCATTCAGTTCATGCACCTGCCGCAATCGGCACCGCTGGTCGGCGGTCTGGTTCTGACCCTGATGACGCTTCCGACGATCATCATCTCGACCCGCGCGTCTTTGAAGGCCGTGCCTCCGTCGATCCGCGACGCGGCGCTTGGGGTAGGGGCGTCAAAAATGCAGGCGGTGTTTCACCACGTGCTGCCGCTGGCTGCGCCGGGCATTCTGACGGGTACCATCATCGGTCTGGCGCAAGCCTTGGGAGAAACCGCACCTCTTTTGCTGATCGGCATGGTTGGATTTGTCGCGCGCGGTTATCCTGACGGCTTTCTGGCAGGCTTTACCGAGCCGAATTCAGCCATGCCCGCCCAGATCTATACATGGGCCGCACGTGCTGACGTTGGCTTTTACGAGAAGGCGTGGGGTGGGATCATCATACTTTTGATGTTCCTGCTGACCATGAATATCATCGCAATCATCATGCGCCGCCGCTTTGAACGCCGCTGGTAAATGGGGGCTGGAATGAACGACATGACACGAGTGGAGAGAACCGTGGACTCCAAAGACATCAAGATCAACGCCAAGAACGTACAGGTTTTCTACGGTGAAACCCACGCCATCAAGGACGTGAGCGTTGAGATCGAAGACAAGACCGTCACGGCCTTCATAGGGCCATCTGGTTGTGGCAAGTCCACCTTCCTGCGCTGCCTGAACCGGATGAACGATACCATCGATATCTGCCGCGTCGAGGGCGACATCCTGCTGGATGGTGAAGACATCTATGACAAGCGTGTCGATCCGGTCCAGTTGCGCGCCAAGGTCGGGATGGTGTTCCAAAAACCCAACCCGTTCCCGAAATCGATCTATGACAACGTGGCCTACGGCCCGCGCATTCACGGCATGGCCCGCAACAAGGCGGAACTGGATGAAATCGTGGAAAAATCCTTGCGCCGCGGCGCGATCTGGGATGAGGTCAAGGATCGTCTGGATGCACCTGGAACCGGCCTGTCCGGCGGCCAGCAGCAGCGTTTGTGCATCGCCCGGGCCGTCGCCACCGAACCCGAAGTTCTGTTGATGGACGAGCCGTGTTCGGCCCTTGATCCGATTGCGACCGCACAGGTCGAAGAGTTGATCGACGAACTGAGGTCGCGGTTTTCCGTTGTGATCGTCACCCACTCGATGCAGCAGGCGGCACGGGTCAGTCAGAAAACGGCCTTTTTCCACTTGGGCAACCTGGTTGAATTCGGTGAAACCGGGCAGATTTTTACCAATCCGATAGATCCGCGCACGGAAAGCTACATTACCGGCCGCATCGGCTAAGCACAGGTATCTGACAATGAGCGAACAACATATTGCAACTGCTTTTGATCGCGACCTCGAGGCGATCCAAGCGCATATCATGAAGATGGGCGGGCTGGTCGAGGCCGCCATCATAGGCGCGGCCCGCTCGCTGGAAACCCGCGATGAAGAGTTGGCGCAAGAGGTGCGAAAAGGCGACAAAGCCATCGACGCGCTTGAAGAACTGATCAACGAAGAAACGGCCAGGTTGATTGCGCTGCGTGCACCCACCGCCGGTGACTTGCGGCTGATCCTGTCGGTTCTGAAGGTATCCGGCAACCTTGAGCGTATTGGCGACTATGCCAAGAATATCGCCAAACGAACCACGGTTCTGGTCAATGCCAGCGAGATCAACGGAAGCGCTGCGGCCCTGCGCCGTATGGCACGCGAGGTCGAACGGATGCTGCGTGATGCACTGGATGCCTATATCCAGCGCGATGCGGAACTGGCCACAGACGTCATCAACCGTGATGAAGAGGTTGACCAGATGTATAACGGGCTGTTCCGGGAGTTTCTGACGTTCATGGCCGAAGACCCACGCAATATCTCGGCCTGCATGCACCTGCATTTCATTGCCAAGAACATCGAACGCATGGGCGATCACGTAACCTCGATCGCCGAACAGGTCGTGTATCTGGTCACCGGCGACCGCCCGGCCGAAGCCCGGCCCAAGGCTGACAACACGTCGCAAACCGTGTAGGAGACGAGTGAGATGTCCGCAGATCAACCTACCGTTCTGGTTGTAGAGGATGAAATGGCCCAGCGTGAAGTCTTGGCCTACAACCTTGAAGCTGAAGGGTTTCGGGTTTCAAAGGCTGGCAACGGCGAAGAAGCCATGCTGTTGGTAGACGAAGACTGTCCGGACATCATTGTTCTGGACTGGATGATGCCCAATCTGAGCGGTATCGAGGTCTGCCGACGCCTGAAAAGCCGCCCGGACACGCGTTCAATCCCGATTATCATGTTGTCGGCCCGGACCGAGGAAGTCGACAAAGTTCGCGGTCTCGAAACCGGCGCGGATGATTACGTGGTCAAGCCATATTCCGTGGTCGAGCTGATGGCGCGCGTTCGCACGCAATTGCGCCGCGTCCGTCCTTCGACCGTTGGTTTGCGCCTGGAATTCGATGACATCATTCTTGACTCCGAGACGCACAAGGTTAGCCGGGACAACAAACCCCTAAAACTTGGGCCGACCGAGTTCCGGCTTCTCAGCACATTCATGGAGAAGCCGGGCAGGGTCTGGAGCCGCGAGCAATTGCTGGACCGGGTTTGGGGTCGCGACATCTATGTCGATACGCGAACCGTTGATGTGCATATCGGGCGATTGCGCAAAGCTCTGACGCAATATGGCGGGACCGACCCAGTACGAACCGTCCGCGGCGCTGGATACGCCTTGGGGTAACCACATCCTGCGCGCATGACGCCAAAATCGTTTGAATTTTGGCAGGAGCCGTATTTGTGGGTCGCGCGCACCGTGGCGGCATTAGATATCGCATAATCGGTATTATGGTAATTAGTAGCTCCTTGTAACTTGGCCGCAAAGTGAACACTCTGCCCAGAACACGCAATACTAGTTTTGGAACGCGCCATGGAGCTCAGAGATAAAACTGTCATCGTGACCGGTGCCGCAGATGGCATTGGCCGGGGTTTGGCGGAACGTTTTGCTCAGGAAGGTGCGCGCGTCATCTGTTCGGATATTGACGAGGCCGGAGCCCGTGAAGTCGCAACCCAAACTGGCGGCGTTACCTTCACATGTGACGTTTCGGATGAGGAACAGATCAAAGCGTTGATTGATTCCACCGAAGATACTGTTGGCCCAATTGATCTGTTCTGTGCAAATGCCGGAATCCTGACGCTTGGCGGTCTGGATGTTCCCAATGATCAATGGGAAAAAATTTGGAAAATCAACGTGATGTCCCACGTGTGGACCGCGCGCCATTTGGTGCCTCGTATGATCGGTCGCGGCGGCGGATATATTCTGACGACGGCCTCTGCGGCAGGTTTGCTAAACCAACCCGGTGCGGCGCCCTACGGTGTCACGAAACACGCGGCGGTCGGATTTGCCGAGTGGCTGTCGCTGACATATGGCGCCAAAGGTCTGCGGGTTTCGGTTCTTTGTCCTCAGGCGGTTCGGTCGAAAATGACTGAAGGACATGAGGTCTCAGTAGCATCGATCGACGGAGTGCTGGAACCCGAAGACGTCGCTGAAACCTGCGTACAAGCCATCCGGGAAGAACGATTTCTGGTTCTTCCGCATCCGCAGGTGTTGGATTACCTGCAACTCAAAGCGGCCGACTACGATCGCTGGCTGGGCGGAATGCGAAAGTTGAATCAACACTTTACGCCGGATACTTGACGTTTTCTCTGAACCTTCCTCATAAGACCTTCCTGAGCTACCGACGCGACCAGGGTTCCGTCTTCTGAATAGATCGATCCGCGATTAAAGCTGCGTCCCTGCCCCGTCCACGGAGAATCCATCACATACAGATGCCAGTTTTGAAATTTCACAGGTGCATGAAACCACAAAGCATGGTCCAGACTGGCGCCGTTGAACTCTCCGGAAAACCAGCTTAGCCCGTGCGGTCGCAAACCTGACGACATCAGGTTCATATCAGACGCATAGGCCAAAAGCAGGTGTTGAGTTTTTGCGTCCGCAGACGCGGCAGCCGCCATGCGAAACCAGGTTTTGTTGCGGTCATCCGACACTTCGGGGTTGAACGGATCCAGATGGTCCACCTCGCGGACTTCGATCGGGCGTTCACGCAGAAGCTCACCGCGAAAACCTTCGGGCACGCGATCCACATATGCGTGTCGAAGCTCGGATCGCGATGGGTACGTCTGCGGAGGATTCACGGTTGGCATCGGATGCTGATGATCCCAACCTTCATCCTGAACGTGAAAGGAAGCTGACATGTTCAGGATCTGCTTTCCATTTTGAATGGCGACAACGCGACGGGTTGTGAACGACCCGCCGTCACGCGCCCTATCCACCTGATAAATAACAGGTTTATCTGGATCCCCGGGGCGGATAAAATAGGCGTGCAGGGAATGGCACAACCGTTCTTCCACGGTTTTGTATGCTGCGGCAAGGGCCTGCGCGATGACCTGACCGCCGAAAATTCGGGTCGGTGTTTCTCCACCCGATCCTGTGCCGCGGAAAAGATCGACTTCAAGCCGTTCGATATCCAGAAGGTCCAATAAGATGCGTTCCGCTTCGGTCATTGTCTGCTCATGGGCTAATTGATCGAAACCCGGGTATCAGCCTAAGCAATATCATTCAATCATGGCGGCGTGCACCAAGGCCTTGAGTTCAGCCCGGGATGGATAGGAACTGGACGGCGACAATTGCGTGAAGAACACAGCCGTCAGATCGTTCTGCCAGTCGATCCAGAAATAGGTCGAGGCCATGCCACCCCAGCTGAAATCACCGACGGACCCTGGCACGCGCACCCGACCCGGGTTGAGGACAATCGACCCTGCAAGGCCAAATCCCATGCCTTCCATGGGCTGTTCCGCAAAGCTCTTTGGTCCCATCGAAGCGATATCACCCGGCAAGTGGTTGCGCATCATGAAGTCCACCGTTTTCGGGCCAAACAGTTGATGCCCGTTGCCGGACCCGCGATTGCGAAGCATGTCAACGAACTTGACATAGTCATCGATTGTGGAAACCAGCCCACCGCCGCCCGAGAACGTTGTCGCATTCGCGAATGGAGAGGTTTCGTGGGCATCCACCAGCCGCAAGGTATCGCCTCCTTGATCCGCGGAATTCAACGCCATCGCGTCGCCAGCCAGCGGCGTATAAAGCGAGGCGAACCGGTCCCCTGCCCCGGCCGGCACGGAAAACCCGGTTTCGCGCATCTCGAGGGGCGCCAGGATTTCCTGCCGGAAGAATTGTTCCAAGGTCTGTCCCGAGACGACCTCGACAACGCGCCCAAGCACATCGATTCCAACCGAATACTCCCACCGTGTTCCGGGCTGGAAAGCCAAGGGTAACTCTGCCAGTTCACGTACGCGATCTTTCAGAAGGCCCTGATTTGGTTTGAAAATAAGGTCCTTTTCATCCATCGCCTCCGGTAGTATCCCGGGATTGAACGGATAGCTGAAACCGCCAGTATGGGTCAGCAACTGATGAAGGGTCGGGCTTGCCGCGTCCTCGGTTTGATCCAGCTTGTCCGCGCCGGGTACCAGAGCCTGCATCTGTTTGAACTCGGGAAGGAAATCCGACAGCGGCGCGTCGAGGTGAAACAGCCCACGTTCCGCCAGCATCATCAAGGCAACAGACGTGACGGGTTTGGTCATCGAGTAGATGCGTACCAGCGCGTCGCGTTGGAACGGCAAGTCCTGTTCAAGATTTCGCAGGCCGCTGGAGTGGAAAAAGACCTCATCCCCCTTGTGCTTCAGCAAAAAGGACGAGCCCGCGTATTTGCGCTGCTCAACATAGCGGTCCATCCAGATGCGAATCCGGTTCAGGCGCGTTTCATCGAACATGACTTGTTTTCGAAGCATTTTTTGAGTTCCACCAGAAGTTGACTAATATCGAGCATACGCAGGGCCTGAAACAACCGCATAACCCGGGCTGAAATGAATGGTTATACAAGCACAGCCAAGAGGCACGCCTTAAATTCAAGTGATACAGTGAAACCGATACAGATTCGCTTGTAAATTGTTGGACGGCGACGTGCCGTATTGGCCGGGAGGAATAGCATGACGCAAAGCATAGATTTCGTTTACGATTTTTGCAGCCCAAATGCCTTTCTGGCCCACAAGATGCTGCCAGAGCTGGCCGCGCGGCATAATGCCAAGATCACGTATTCCCCCGTCCTTCTGCCTGTTGTTTTCAAGGCAACGCATAACCAAAGCCCGTTTCAGGCGTTTTCCGAAAACCGCCAGAAAACCGCCTATCTTACCCACGACTTGCATCGGTTCGCGCGGCGTCGCGGGCTGAGCTTTCACATGAGCCCGCATTTTCCGATCAATACGAAATTTGCGATGCGCGGCGCCCGGCTCGCCAGCGGTAAATCATGGGAAATCAAGTACATAAACGCCATATTTGATGCCATATGGGTGCATGGGCAAAAGGCGGATGAGCTGGCCGTTCTGATTGACATTCTACACGAAAACGAACTGCCGGTTCGCAAGTTGCGCGAGGCCATGACAAGCCCTGAAATCAAACAGGACCTGAAGGATCAGACCAAATCGTTCGTGCGCCGCGGCGTTTTTGGCGTTCCCAGCCTGTTTTACGGCTCTGAAATGTTCTTTGGCAAGAACAGCTTGCCGAACCTGGAAATTGAGCTGTCGAAAAACAAGAAACGAAACAAATCCAACACGTTGTGAGCAGGAGCGGCTTTGACCGCAGCGCGACTCAGAAGGCTTCGGCGAAGATATTGCCCGATGTTACAACGTTGATCCCACCAGAAACCGGGATAATCGAACCGGTTACATAACTGCCCCCTCGTCCGCACAGAAACAGCACGCACCCCGCTATATCTTCGTCACAGCCGACGCGCCCAAGCGGCACTGACTTGCCGACCTTTTCACGCTTGTCCTCATCCGCCGTAGCAAAGGCTGTCATCCGCGATACGAACGGCCCCGGAGCCAGCGCGTTGACCGTTACGTGGTAGGGCGACAGTTCCTTGGCCATGATTTTTGTCAGATGCAGTACCGCAGCCTTGGAGGCTGAATAGCTATAGGCGCCATCCCCCATGGGAACCTCTCCCATCACGGACCCGACGTTCACGACCCTGGCCGGATCGTCTGCGGTTCCGGATTGCATCAACATCGGCAGCAGCCTCTGGGTAAGCTCGAATACCCCGGCCACGTTGACCGACATCACCTTGTCCCACGCGTCATACGGAAACTGGCCCATGGGTGCTCCCCAGGTCACGCCAGAATTATTCATAAGAATATCAATCCTTTCCGTCCGGTCCTGAATGTCCGAAACCAGTTTGGCTATACTTGCCTCGCTGCCGATGTCTCCGGCAAACCCTTCGGCACTTCCCGGTGCCTCCAGTGCATTCAGATCGGCGGCGGCCGCGACACACGCGTCCCCGTTCCGAGAAGCGATCAACACGCGCGCGCCGGCCCTGACCAACGCCTCTGAGGCCATCCGACCGATACCCGTGGCGCCTCCGGTAACCAATGCGGTTTTGCCGGGCAGCGAGAAAAGGGTATCGGGGGTCATTGTCGTGTTCCTCTGCTAAATCTGATTTCGGTTGCATTCCGACCAGATTCAAAACCTTGTTGTCTTTACAGCAATTAGCCGTCCGCTGCGTTGGCGCGAAACCGGGTTGCACCAAAATTCCACATGACAATCTTCAATCGCATCAGACACGGTTTGCAAGGATTACTCAGCGTCGCAAAGGGCCGGCCGATAAGCCCGGATAGTTTCAATGTTCGGATACTGAAACCGACGACAATGCGCCCGAAAACCTGTTTTCCCGCTAACGAAAAGCGGATGTAGATGTGCGGCCCAAGTCCAAACGGACGCGCGGCGTCGTCATGTCGAAGGACTGAACTTGGTTTACTCTTCCATCTCAAGGTCTGTTTTCAGGGCAACTGTCTGTATTCAATCCACCAAAGTCAGGTAGACAACCCGGCCTTTTCGCGTCTATGAACCAAGTATGGGGATCGTGAAAACATGCATAACGTTTTGGTATTGAATGGCCCAAACCTCAATCTGCTTGGCACACGGCAGCCCGAGGTTTACGGCAGCACGACACTACATATGATCGAGGACCGTTGCGTTCAGCATGGCGCCTCCATTGGGCTGGACGTCACCCACCTGCAATCCAATCACGAAGGTGTGCTGCTTGACGCCATTCACGCGGCCCGCGGTGTTCAAAGCGGGCTGATACTGAACGCAGGCGCGTTCACGCATACGTCGATTGCCCTCATGGATGCGATTGCATCGGTGGAACTGCCGGTTGTCGAAGTGCATCTTTCCAACATTCATGCCCGGGAAGCCTTTCGGCACAGGTCCTACATAGCCCCTGTCGCACTGGGTCAGATCTGTGGCTTCGGTGCCCACAGCTATATTCTCGCGCTGGACGCGCTCGCGGCCCATCTGAAGGCGGGCAGCGCGACATGAAGCTCAAGGAATATCTTCGCTTTGTCAGCTACGCCAAAACCCTGGAAGACCTGTGGGATGCACATTGCCGCCAAATGGCCGAGTTCGGATTTACCCGCCTGATCTATGGGTACACGCAATTCCGGACGGCCACGTCCTTGGGTGACCCGGAAGATTTCGTAATCCTGACGAACCACAAACGGGCTTATGTGGACGGGTTCATCAAGGATGGTCTGTATTTTCACGCTCCGATGTTGAAGTGGGCCTTGGACAACGAAGGCGCCGCCAGCTGGAAAATGTTGCAGGACATGAGCTCGGGCGGAACGATGACCGCGAAGGAGCGCGAAGTTTTCGAGTTCAACAAATCCATGGGCGTGGTTTCCGGCTATACCGTAAGCTTCAACTCGGTTTCCATGCGCTCGAAGGGGGCGATTTCCCTGTCGGCCAATGATGGGCTGAGCCAGGAAGATGTGGATGCGGTCTGGGAAGAGCACGGCGACGACATTCTGCTTATGAACAATGTCGCCCACCTGAAAATCCTGACATTGCCGTTTCTTCCGCCGAACCGGGCACTTACCAAACGCCAACGCGAAGCTTTGCAGTGGGTTGGTGACGGGAAAACCACTCAGGATATCGCGCTGTTGATGGGACTGACATCTGCAACGGTAGAGAAGCACCTGCGACTCGCGCGTGAGGCGCTTTCGGTCGAAACGACGGCACAAGCGGTTCTCAAGGCGTCACTGCACAACCAGATGTTCATTATGGAAGCATAACCGCAATATTTTGACGCTATCCCGCGTCAGTTTACCCTAGGTAAGGAAATCACTACTTTTCAAACTAATCGTAAAAGTTGCAAAGTGAGAGTGTTCCGTGAGTGGTGGCTTTAGCCAGGGAACATTGGATTGGATCTTTGCAATAACAAAGCTCTCCGATCACTCTGACAAGGGGGCGCTTATTTGTCCGCGTACCGGTGTCGGAATTTTGGGGGGCCTCGACCATCCCCATCATGCGGGGCCCTCCAATCCTTCTCTACTTATGGAAGTATGCTTTTTGCCGGTGGCAGAAAAAAAGGGTTACGCAGTGCGTAACCCTTTAGATTTGTTGGGAAAGGCCGTTGCCGGTACTTTCCCTGTAACGTTTTAGCCTTGCGCGGCTTTGGCGACTTCAGCAGCGAAATCTTCTTTTTCAACCACGATACCTTCGCCAACTTCCAGACGGATGAAGCCGGTGATGGTTGCGCCGGCTTCCTTGGCCGCTGCTTCGACGGTCAGGTCAGGGTTCACGACAAACTGCTGGTTCAGCAGAGTCGATTCCGCGACGAACTTCTTCATACGGCCTTCGATCATCTTTTCGATCACTTGCTCCGGCTTGCCGGATTCGCGGGCGATGTCCATCTGGACCTGCTTTTCTTTTTCGACAATTGCCGGGTCCATGTCTGCTTCGGACAGGGCCGCCGGGTTCACAGCGGCGATGTGCATTGCAACCTGCTTGCCGATCGCTTCGTCGCCACCGGTCAGGGCAACCAGAACGCCGATTTTGCCCATGCCGTTGGTGGCTGCGTTGTGGACGTAGGACACAACAGTGTCGCCCGACAGTTTGGCCATGCGGCGTACCGACATGTTCTCGCCGATGGTGGCGATCTTGTCGGTCAGGGTGTCGGCAACGGATTTGCCACCCAGATCAGCAGCCAGCAGCGCGTCAACATCTGCAACGCCTTCTGCGGCAAATGCGATCTTGCCAACCATTTCCTGGAACTCGGCGTTTTTCGCAACGAAGTCGGTTTCCGAGTTCACTTCGACAGCAACACCGTTGCCACCGTTGACGTGGACTGCAACCAGACCTTCTGCTGCGGTACGGCCCGATTTCTTGGCCGCTTTGGCCAGACCTTTGGTGCGCAGCCAGTCAACGGCTTCGTCCATGTTGCCGCCGGTTTCGGTCAGCGCTTTTTTTGCGTCCATCATGCCTGCGCCGGTCGAGTCGCGCAGTTCTTTAACCATTGCTGCTGTGATTGCCATCTTTAGGCTCTCCTCAATTCAAACGGAATTGGGGCAGGTCATACCCTGCCCCATATGTCATTTACGTGACGGGCAGCTTACGCTTCGGCTTTGGCTTCCGGTGCGGCTTCTGCTTCGGCGGGCGCTTCTTCTGCAACGACTTCTTCAACCGGTGCTTCTTCGAATGCGCCAAGGTCAACGCCTGCCGCACCCATCTGAGCGGTCATGCCGTCCAGAGCGGCACGTGCGGCCAGATCACAGTACAGCGCGATGGCGCGGGCTGCGTCATCGTTGCCGGGGATGATGTAGTCAACGCCGTCGGGCGAGCAGTTGGTGTCAACCACAGCCACAACCGGGATACCCAGCTTGTTGGCTTCGGCGATGGCCAGTGCTTCTTTCTTGACGTCGATAACGAACAGCAGGTCAGGAACGCCGCCCATCTCGCGGATACCGCCCAGCGAAGCCTGCAGCTTGGCCTGGTCACGCTCCATGCCCAGACGCTCTTTCTTGGTCAGGCCTTCGGCGCCCGATTCCATCGCTTCGTCGATCTGGTTCAGACGGTTGATCGACTGGGAAACGGTTTTCCAGTTGGTCAGCGTGCCGCCCAGCCAGCGGTGGTTCATGTAGTACTGAGCCGACTTTTCAGCCGCTTCCGCGATCGGGCCAGCAGCCTGACGCTTGGTGCCAACGAACAGAACGCGGCCGCCTTTGGCAACGGTGTCACGAACGGCCTGCAGCGCCTGGTCCAGCATCGGAACGGTCTGGGTCAGGTCCATGATGTGGATGCCATTGCGCGAGCCGTAGATGAACGGGCCCATGCGGGGATTCCAACGCTGTGTCTGGTGACCGAAGTGTACGCCAGCTTCCAGCAGCTGACGCATGGTGAACTCGGGAAGAGCCATGCTATGTTTTCCTTTTCCGGTTTTCGCCTCGGCGGGGGTGAAAGAAGCGAATGCTCCAACCGGCGGGCCAGATAGGGATGTCTCCCCTACAAGGCCCAAACCCCGCCTGCGGGTTTGAATGGCGCGCGTATACGGCAGGTTTGAAGGCAGCGCAAGGGTCAAACCCTTATTTTTCAAGCCGCGCCAATGCATGCGCGTGGCGCACTGCTGCCTCGCAATGGGCCGCCAGTTCCTTGCGGTTGGCGAAATCCCTGACCCGGGCGGGTGCGTGATAGATCAGTTCGACAGACCCCTGCCTGCGAGCGCCCAATGTCTTGAGCAGATGGGGCGCGAAATCCATATCACCCCACCAGCCATAGAACCGGTCAGGCTGACCTTTCGGCGCGTGAAACACCACCGAGACCGGTTGAACATACATGAAATCCCGCAGCTCGTCCGCGAAGAAAGCGGCAAAGAGCGTTGTTTTAAATGGCAAAACACGCAATCCGTCGGTCGAGGTGCCCTCGGGAAAAAACAACAGCTTATGTCCGGCCTTCAGACGTTCTTCGAAGATCGCCGTCTGCTCGCGGGCCTTTTTGCGATCCCTCTCGATGAATACGGTCCCGGTGGCCCGTGCCAACCATCCGATACCCGGCCAGTTCGCAACTTCTGCCTTGGACACGAAGTAGACCCTTTTGCGGGCGTTCAAGGCAAAGATATCCAGCCAGGATGTGTGATTGGCGACAACGGCACCGTGTTCCTTCATCAAAGCGCCCGAGCAACGAAATCCGATTCCCAGGATTCGGAACGCGTTTCGGCACACGAACTGGCTGATGAACGGTGTGACGGGGCGACGAACACCACAAAGTGGCAACTCGATCAGTCGAATGGCCAATAAAACTATCAGCCCACCGAACACAAGGATGGCCAAGGGCAAGCCCCTCAGGATCACCAGAATCCAGCCGACAAAACCCAGTTCGATCGGATCCGGCGCATCCTCACTGTTCCAAAGCGGATCATTCACCGGATCAAGCTCCGCCATAGATGCGCTTCTGCCGCTCGTTCATACGGCTCGTATCCAGGATCAAGCACACATCGGTGGTGTTGAAGGAATGATCGATGAACGCCCCCTCACCCACAAACCCGCCAAGCCTCAGATAGGCTTTGATCAGGGCTGGAACCTGCACCATGGCACGGCGACGATCCAGCGCGTCCGGTGCGACAATATCCATGGTCTGAAACACGCTCGGCTGGGCGCGCACCCGCAGGTCTGGCGGCGCCAGATGATTGTGATGCAGCATCGACAGCGGCTGGGCCAGTTCCTGAACATCCGTGCCGTGAAAGCTGGCGACGCCGAACAGAACTTCGATCTGGCGTTCGGCCACATAGCGAGAGAGACCATTCCAGAGATGATACATGGCCGTACCGCCCCGGTAGTCCCTGTGCAGGCACGACCGGCCCAGTTCCAGCAACTTGCGGCCACTTTGCTTGAGAATGCTCAGATCGTATTCGTCTTCGGAATAAAACTGCCCCAACTCAGCGGCGCGATCCCCCGGTAACAGCCTGTAAACGCCGACAACTTCTCCGGTCGCATCATCACGGGCCAGCATGTGATCGAAATAGGGATCAAACCGGTCCCGTTCCAGCCCGGCCACATGATCGACCAGCGCCCCTCCTCCGCCGAGTTCGCGCACAAATACGTCATAACGCAACCGCTGCGCTGCGCGCAGTTCGTCCTGGGTTTCCGCCAGTTTGATCGTGAACGAGGGGCCAGCGTCCGGCATGTCAGACTAATCAATCCTGTTTTATCAACGCGGCTGATACCTCAGTTCTTCGGGGGAAGGCAACAAGTGGGAATCTGGTCTTTTCCGTTAACTCTTCTTAAACCAGTTTCACGGATCAAAGACCGGCATCAGGGCGATGCGTGTTCCGTCGATTACCACTTTCCCCTGCTCGCGAAAGTTTACGGTGATCTTGCCTGCGATGTTGGACTGAACCTGTCCGACACCCCATTCGGGGAAATCCGGGTGGCGAACAAACATGCCCGGTGCAAGAATAGCATTCATGTCTGTCATTTGGGGCTTCCGGTTCCTGCGGCAGATACCGCAGGAGGTATGCATGGGCAACACGAACGTCAACCTGGCTGAATTGATCGGCTCACGGATCTGCCACGATCTGATCAGCCCGATCGGGGCGATCACCAACGGGCTGGAGCTGTTGGACATGGTTGGTGCTGTCCAGGGCCCCGAGATGGAGTTGATCTCGGGCAGCGTCGGCAGTGCGGGCGCGCGTATCCGGTTTTTTCGGGTTGCCTTCGGATCAGCAGGAGAACAGCCGCTGGGCCGCGCCGAAGTGGCCGAACTGCTCAAGGACATCGAACGCACCGGACGGGTGCGGGTAAACTGGTTTATGACCGAGCCCATGCCGCGCAACCAAATCAAGCTGGCGTTCCTTGCGCTCATGTGCTGCGAAAGTGCCATGCCGATGGGCGGAGAGGTTGAGATCGAGAACCAAGGCGCCAATTGGACAGTGACCGGAACTGCCGACAAGTTGAACGTAGACAATACCGTATGGAAACACGTTGCAACCGGCCGGTTCCCCAACAAGATTACCCCCGCACAGGTCCAGTTCGCTCTGCTGCCGGAAACGGCAAACGCGATGGGTCGGCGCGTTTCCGTGGAAGCCGCTGCGACCCGCCTTGTGCTGCGTTTTTAATCCCGAATCGTTCCGTTCCCGCGCACCAGATATTTGAAACTGGTCAACTGGGCGGCCCCCACCGGGCCGCGGGCATGCATTTTGCCCGTGGCGATACCGATCTCGGCGCCCATCCCGAATTCACCACCATCGGCGAACTGAGTCGAAGCGTTGTGCATCAGAATCGCGCTATCCAAGCGCTCAAAGAAACGGGCCGCGGCCCTGTCATCCTCGGTCATGATACAGTCGGTATGGTTCGACCCGTAATGTTGGATATGCGCGATGGCGGCGTCGATATCGACGACGGGCTTGGCCGCGATCACGCTGTCCAGAAACTCTTTTCCCCAATCCTCCGCCGTCGCGGGAATTGTACCCTCGACCGCAGGTGCGCCTTCGGCGTGTACCTCGACCCCTGCTTTCAGCAGCGCGGCGATCACGTCACGCCCCAGCGTTTCGGCGATGTCCTGATGGATCAGCAGGCATTCGGCAGCGCCGCAAATCCCGGTACGGCGCGTCTTGGCGTTCAACACCACGTCCAGCGTTTTCTGCGGATCAGCGGCCTTGTCGACATAGATGTGCACGATGCCTTCAAGATGGGCAAAAACAGGCACACGGGCCTCACGCTGGACCAGCCCGACCAACCCCTTGCCGCCGCGCGGAACGATGACGTCGACATAGTCGGTCATGGTCAGCAATTCCTGAACCGCCGCACGGTCACGCGTCGGCACCAGTTGAATCGCATCTTCCGGCAGATCGGCGGCCTTCAGCCCCTCGACCAGGCAGGCATGAATAGCAGTCGAAGAATGAAAGCTCTCGGAGCCGCCGCGCAGAATGACGGCATTTCCGGATTTCAGACACAGCGCACCTGCGTCGGCCGTGACATTGGGGCGGCTTTCATAGATCACGCCGATCACACCCAGCGGGGTGCGTACGCGTTGGATTTTCAATCCGGTCGGGCGGTCCCATTCGGCCAGCACTTCGCCCACCGGATCGGTCTGTTCAGCCACCGCGCGCAGACCATCGACTATGCCCTGAACACGCGCCTCATCCAGCATCAGCCGATCCATCATCGCCGGGCTCAGACCTTTTTCTCGGCCGAACTCCAGATCCTTCCGGTTGGCTTCGATGATCTGCGCCCGATTGACCCAAACCGCGTCGGCTGCTGCAATCAGGGCGGCATGTTTGCGTTCTGGGCTCGCAAAAGCCAGATCGCG
This sequence comes from Ruegeria sp. HKCCE3926, assembly GCF_017872515.1. Lineage (NCBI taxonomy): Bacteria > Pseudomonadati > Pseudomonadota > Alphaproteobacteria > Rhodobacterales > Roseobacteraceae > Ruegeria > Ruegeria sp. HKCCE3926. Next base: position 1,035,366 of record NZ_JAEDOU010000001.1, read on the forward strand.
CGATGCCGCTTTGGCACGTTTCCCGAGATCAGCCATCAGAGCGGGAATGCTGTCGAAATCTTTCATGTCGCGTGCCTTTCAGGTCGTCTTTTCAGTATTTACAGGGCCAGATCATCCCGGTGAATCAAGGCCGCACGGCCGGGATATCCAAGGGTCGCCTCGATCTCGGACGACTTGCGCCCCTTGATCGCGTCAGCCTCCTGCGCGGTGTAACGGCTGATCCCCTGCGCAAGCCGGCGGGCTTTGGAGTCAAGGATCGCGACAGGGTCGCCGCGCCCGAAATCGCCGGTCACTTCAACAATGCCCGCGGGCAACAGGCTTTTGCCATTTGCCAGGGCGTTGGCAGCCCCTTCATCGATGGTGATTTCGCCACGCGGTTTCATGGCTGAAATCCAACGCTTGCGCGCAGCGTGCGGATCCAGCGTTGCGGTAAACCACGTACAGTTTGCGCCATTTTCCAGCGTTTTCAGAGGGTTCAGAACCGACCCTTCCGTGATCGCCATCGCACATCCGCCCGCGGTGGCCATCTTGGCAGCCAGCAGCTTTGTCTTCATTCCGCCCTTTGACAAGCCAGAGCCCGCATCGCCCGCCATGGCTTCGATCTCGGGCGTGATCTTGTCGATTGTTTCGAAACGCGTGGCCGAGGCGTCCTCGTTGGGGTTGCCCGAATAGAAACCATCGACATCCGACAGCAGGATCAACTGGTCCGCCCCCACGGTCACCGCGATTTGCGCGGCCAGACGATCATTGTCGCCATACCGGATCTCATCCGTTGCCACGGTATCGTTTTCGTTGACGATCGGCACGACACCCAAACCCAGCAGAGTTTCCAGGGTCGCGCGCGAATTCAGATAGCGGCGGCGATCCTCGCTGTCCTCCAATGTCACCAAAACCTGCGCCGTGGTGATCCCATGAGGCGTCAACGCCTCTTCATATGCGCGCGCCAGACGAATTTGCCCGACGGCAGCGGCGGCTTGCGACTTTTCCAAAGGCAATGTCGCCATGGACAGCCCCAAAACGCCGCGGCCCAGTGCAATCGACCCGGACGAGACGAGGATTACATCTATCCCCTGCCCCTTGAGCCATGCGACATCCTGCGCCAACGAAAACAACCATTCCTTGCGCAACAGGCCGGTTTCGCGATCAACAAGCAAAGCCGACCCAATTTTGACAACCAATCGGCGCGCTGAAGTCAGGGTTGCCAAGGCTGCGTCTCCTCAGCGGGTTTCTGACGAACACGATTGTCATCGATCTGGCCGCGCAACGCACGCAAAACCTCGGTTACACCTTGATGAGCAACACCGGACATCATCATCACAGGGCCGCCAACGGCCTCTTCAAGCTCGGCTTTGGCCAAATCACGTTCTTCGTCATCCAGTGCATCGACCTTGTTCAGGACGGTGATCCGGGGTTTCTGGGCCAGTTCGCCACCATAGGCCTCAAGCTCGTGGATAATTGTGCGGTAATCATCGGCAACCGTTTCCGAGGTACCATCGACAAGATGCAGCAGCACGGCGCAGCGCTCAACATGACCAAGAAAGCGGTCGCCTATCCCGCGTCCTTCATGCGCGCCTTCGATCAGGCCGGGGATGTCAGCCACCACGAATTCCACGTTGTCGACCCCCACGACACCCAGATTTGGGTGCAGCGTGGTAAACGGATAATCCGCGATCTTGGGCCGCGCGTTTGACGTGGCTGCAAGAAAGGTCGATTTGCCTGCATTCGGCATGCCCAGCAGGCCCACATCGGCGATCAGCTTCAGACGCAGCCAGATCGTGCGGTCAATGCCCGCCTGCCCCGGATTTGCACGCCGGGGGGCCTGGTTGGTGGCCGATTTGAAGTGCAGATTGCCGAAACCGCCATTGCCCCCTTTCGCCAGTAGAACGCGCTGTCCCACCTCGGTCAGATCGCAGATGACGGTTTCTTCATCCTCATCCAGGATCTCGGTGCCAACAGGCACACGCAGGACAATGTCATCGCCATCCTTGCCGGTACGTTGCTGCCCCCTGCCCGGCTGGCCGTTCTTGGCAAAGAAATGCTGCTGATACCGGAAGTCGATCAGGGTGTTCAGCCCGTCCACGACTTCGGCCCAGACAGAACCGCCCTTACCGCCGTCCCCGCCATCAGGGCCGCCGTATTCGATGTATTTTTCGCGTCGGAAGCTGACGCAGCCGCTACCGCCGGCCCCGGACCGGATGTAGACCTTTGCAAGATCGAGAAATTTCATGGTCTGTCCCCTACTGCAAAGGCCCCATCGGCCACAAGTCAGAGTTTTTTACTGTATGTCCAGGTGGGCACATTCGCATCACGCGCCACCGAATAGCTTTCTGCATCGCCAAGATACTGGAACCCGCAATGAGTCAGGACCCGGGCCGACGCCGGATTGTCTTGAAACACGCTGGCAAACATCGTCGCGTTTTTCAGCGGGTTGGCATTTACCAGTGCTTCGACAGCCATCGACGCAATGCCAGTGTTCCAGTAGATCGGCGCCACCCAATAGCCGACTTCGGACTGGTTCCGATCCAGCCGCTTCAGCGTGATCAGACCAATCAGTTCCGGACCGCCGTCTTTGGTGGCATCCATGACCCATACGTCCTCGTCCCGGTCCTCGGCCATCGAGCGCGTCACAAAGGCCTCGGTCGAGCCGGGGGCCAAAGGATGTGCAATACTCGTCGTCATGCGTGCCACACGCTCATCGCCGGCATAGTGCTCGATCAGCCCCATATCCGACCGGCGCAGAGGGCGCAGATCGAACCGCTCGGTTTCTATGACCGGCTGATTTATTATTGTTTCAAGTTTCATGAGTGTGTTCCTCCTCCGAACAACACGAAAAGTACGGACGCAACAGTGAGACTGGCTAACGTCCACATCAGATATTTTTCCGCGGGCCGACCTTCAACCACGTGGGCAATTCTATCTCCGGCAAAAGTCCAGATCGGGTGTAAAATCACCTGGCAAAACAATAAACAGAGAGCGATCGTGAACGTCGCGTTAAGGCTGGACGTGCCAGCCGCGACAAAGCCGGTAAACCCGGCAATGATCATCGCCCAAGCTTTTGGATTAAGGGGATGAACGATCAAACCCGCCCAAAAACCGGGCACCTCTGCGGCGGTTTCACCGCGCGTAAGGCGCATGTTGGCAATTTTCCACGCAAGCCAGCAGATATACGCCGCCGAGGCGTATTTCAGCACCAAAAAGACAAACGGTGCCTGATCCGCAAGCTGCAACAGTCCAAATCCAACGGGCCAGATGATCAGCTGCTTACCCAGGATCACCCCACCCACGAATGGCAGCGCGGCCCGAAAGCCATAGCGCGCACCAGTGCCCAGCAGGACCATATTGGCGGGTCCCGGTGTGCCGATCTGACTGGCGGCGAAGATCAGGAAACTGGTGGTGGCGACCGTCATGTCCGCGCTTCCCATGTGTTCCTCTGCAGTTCCATCCACTGCAGAGCCACAGCTTCGCCGGTCGAACGCACAACGGTTTCAGACCGCGAAGTTGGAACAAAGCCAAGCTTGGACAGCACCAAACGCGAGCGTTCATTGCCAAGATGGTAAGAAGCCTTCAGGCTATTGCTGTCGCCTTTGAAGTGACGGTGAACAACGGCGCCTGCGCTTTCGGTGGCAAAACCTTGCCCCCAATAGGACTGTCCTAACCAATACCCGAGTTCGTCACCTGCAGATACAGTTCCGATCAGTTTGCCGTCTTTTTCAATCGCAAACGCATCGTAAACTTGTGACGCCAAATTGGTGACAAAGTTCTCCGCGTCTTCAATGCTAAAAGGAAACGGAATGCTGGTTACCCAGCGCGCCACATCGAGGTCATTCAGAAGCGTGACCAGACGCGACGAATCCTCACGCCGGAACCGACGCAGGACAAGACGCTCTGTTTTAATCACTTCGGTCATGAGACCACTCCTGAAAACGAGAAAGGGGACCGGCACTTTGTGCCGGTCCCCCATGAATTTTTCTTAAACCTTCTGGGTTTCGGCTTACTCTGCGGCCTCCGCCACTGGCAGGACCGAAATAAAGGTGCGGTTTTTCAGTCCCTTGTGGAACTTCACGGCGCCATCCACAGTTGCAAAGATGGTGTGATCTTTGCCCATGCCTACGCCTTCGCCCGGCCAAAACTTGGTGCCGCGCTGACGCACGATGATGTTGCCTGAAATGGCGGCCTGGCCACCATACAGTTTGACGCCAAGGCGGCGACCCGCTGAGTCGCGACCGTTACGGGAGGAACCGCCAGCTTTTTTATGTGCCATTCTCTCTCTCCTTAGCCTTTGGCCAGCTCTTTGGCCTGCTCAACCCATTCGGGTTTCACTTTGACCGTTTCGATAGCAGCAATCTGCTCGTCCGACAAGGCGGCCAGAGCGGCAAAGCTCTCGATACCGGCTTCAACCAGCTTTTTGGCAGCGGCAGGGCCGACACCGTTCAGCTTGGTCAGATCGTCAGCGGCAGCAGCGGCGGGTGCCTCTGCTTTGGCTGCAGCTTTCTTGGCAGGCTTAGCAGCAGGTGCCGCTTCGCCAGCCGGAGCCGAACCGGTTGCAGCCTTGATGCCCGACTTGTCAGCGCCCGACGACAGGATGTCGGTGATCTTGACCAGAGTCAGCTTCTGACGGTGGCCAACGGTACGCTTCGAGCTGTGCTTACGACGGCGCTTGACGAACTTGATGACCTTGTCACCTTTGATCTGTTCGATCACTTCGGCCTGTACGCCTGCGCCTTCAACGAAAGGTGCGCCAACAACCGGAGCGTCACCGCCCAGCATCAGAACATCGTTGAATTGAACTTTTTCACCTGCGTCGGCAGCCAGCTTTTCAACGCGGAGGATATCACCCGCCTGAACCTTGTACTGCTTGCCGCCAGTCTTGAGGACCGCAAACATGCGTCTTTCCTTTGTCTAACCGCGTTCTGTGGTCCCCTTCCGGGAGTTTTCGGCCCCAAGACACTTGAAAGCCACCTCGAACAGCGCGCCCTTTTCGGGCTGTGTGAATGACCATCAGGACATCCCAAGGGTCAAATAATAACGATACCCGGCACGGAAAACCGGCCGGGATGCGCGCTTATCCATAGATCGCCGGGAAAAGTCAACACCAAAGCGTCGTCAGAGATCAGACGCCCTGAGTGTCTGTGCGACCGTCCGCCCCAATCGGAAAGAGATATCGTTGAACATCCGGTCAAAGCCGTCAAACAGCGCCTCATTCAGGGCGCGCCCGGTTTCGGTTCTGGAAAACGCAATATTCTCGCGCATCTGGGCCTCGTCCAAGGGCCGATAGGCCATCAGAAGAAAAGAATAAAGCCACGCCTCGGTTTCTGCTGCGCGGCTTTCTTTCTGTGAAAGAAGTTCGGCCAGCAATTCCTGATCGTCGCCTTGCGCATCGACATCAAGACCCTGAAAGAAGCTGAAGTCGGAACTCAGCGCCCCATGAACGTTCTTTTCGACAAGGTCATTCGCCTGGATGTACTCATCGACCAACTCGAAACGGGTCGAGTCGCGCTCAACGGACTCGTAAGCTTCGCGGGCCATGTCCTCGATGGCCTGGTCCGACATCGCCTGCCGGGCCGAGTTTTCCAGCGACACGATCGTCTGACCAAGATCGCTTTCGAAAAACAGGATCGCCTGATCAAGCTGGGCAACGGACAGACCCGCCTCAAAGGCATCCGTCAGGAATTCCTGCATCCAGACCGGGTCGTAAATATCTTTGACCTGCGCTTCAAAATAGGCGCCGCCGGTATTGTCCAACAGCGTTTCGTCAAGTTCCTCGCGGTGACCCTGACCTTCCTGTACGAGAATTTCCATCACATGCGACAAGTGCATGGCCTGCGCCAGCCGGTCGACCTTTTGATCGGCCAGCAATTGTGCGCCCCACAGAACAAACGCAATCGTCAGAAAAACGCGGTGCATCAAATATCCTGCGCGGGATGCAGTTCGGCCATTCGGGCCGCAAGTACTTCGAACCGCATGGCCATGATTTCGTATTGGATCGCGTTCAGCAATTCATACACTTCCTGCATCAGGGGTTGTTCCAGCGCCTCGACATACGAGTCGACATCCGCATCGGAAAAGTCCTGATAGGTATAGGCTGCCCCCGCAAGGCTGGACAGTTGCAGTGACTGGCGCATACCGGCTTCGTTCCGCTTCATCAGCGCACGCAATTCATCCGCATCAAGTTGCAGGTCAATGACACCTGAAGCGCTGGCTGCCAGAAGAAAACGCACCTGAATTTCTTGCAGGGCCCGCACTGCGGTACCGGTCGAATCGATCGCCTTGTTCATACGCTTGAAACTTTCGACCCGTTGCGATCCGTCCTTGATCAGGTTTGCGATGATTTTTTGGCCTTCCAGCTGCTTAGCTTCATCGTCCTCAAGCATATGCGAGACGTTCTCGGCCTCTACCAGGCGCTGCCCCAGATCCGACGCATAAAAGTCAACCGCGTGTGTCAGGGCCTCATCACTCAGAGTTTGTTCGAGGATGGAAACCGCGGTCTCATGCATGGCGCCGACGTCAAAGACTTCGTCTGCCAGACGCGTCCAATCCGATCCGAATCCATCCGGGTCAATCCCCAGCATCTGGGGGGCAGACCTCGAGCTTAGCGCGATGCTTTCCAGGGCAACGTCAAACCCGGTCGTGGTCAGAAAGGCCTCTATCCGATCGCGGCTGGCGGCGGAAAGTTCCATGGGGATCAGAACAAGCGCAAAGAGCGGGGCCAGAAACCAAAAGGCGGAGCGGCGTACAAACTGTATCATAGATATCAGACTAGGAGTTTTGCGCTGGCAGGCAACGGAAAATCCCGGGTTTCTTCAATTCCCGAATTTTCTGCTTGCACCCCTGCCCGTTCCTCACTAAATCCCCCCCTCACAGACCCCCGCGGAGAGGTGCCGGAGTGGTCGAACGGGGCGGTCTCGAAAACCGTTGTGGGTGCAAGCCCACCCAGGGTTCGAATCCCTGTCTCTCCGCCACTTTTCCAATGTTGGCTCAATGCTGCCTTTGGCCCACAGGAAGCGCCCGAAAATTGGTTGCGTCTGCAGGCCATTCCCGGCGGATCGCTGCCAAAACCGGTCGCCTCATCTTTGTGCAGGCGTGTTCTTGCCGCGTTTCAAAGGACAATGAGCATAGCCCGGCTTATACTCTATTCTGCTGAGAATTATCGGGAATTCCCCTTTGTACCTGAGTTATTTTTAGCGCATCCCGGCGACACAATTTCCAAAGGAGACACACATGTCGCGTACTCTTATTCTTGCCATCGTCATCGCCGCAATTGGCGCTGGCGGATACTATTACCTCAATCAACCCGAACCCACACCCGCTGAGCGTTTGGAAACTGCGGCAGAAGAAGCCGCCGAAGCGGTGACCGACGCAGCTTCATCTGTACAGGACGCTGCCTCTGACGCTGTCGATGCCGCGACCGAACAAGTCGCCGAAGCAGCTTCGTCGCTGACGGACCAAGCGACAGAAGCCGCGTCATCGGTTGCAGATCAGGCAAGCGAAGCAGCGTCATCGGTGGCGGATCAGGCCTCTGATGCGGCTCAGGAGGCCAGCGATCAGGTGGCCGCGCTGGCCGGTCAGGGGCAGGAGTTGCTGAACTCATGGATTCAGGAAGGCAAGCTGGACCCGACCAACTTCGACTATGATGGCATTATGACATCCATTCAGGACAGCACTCTGGCCACCGATCTGAAAGATCAGGCGATCAAGATTGTGAACGATATCAAGGATTCGCCTGAAACGATTGTTCAGAAAATTCAGGAACTAACCAACCTGCTGACCCAACAGTAAAGTGTTGAAGGCCGATCCACGGGTCGGCCTTTGCCCCTGGGCGCATCTGCGCTGCCCCTACGTTACGGTGTCGTTGAATTGACCTCTTGCGCGGCTTTTGATTGGCTGTGCCTGACAAAATGCCCGCGCCCTGCCCGACTGGTCTGAAGGCTTTTCGGACAAGGCGCGCGCTTTGATTCAGCCAAATTCGAGGATCAACCGATGACCGACCTGCCCCAGACTATGTTCGCCGCAATCCTTAAGCATGACGGGTATTCCGGTACGGCCACCGGACCGGCCATTGAAACCGCCGCCGACTGGCTGGAAGAAGCCGAAGTTCCCACGCCTGAACCCGGCCCGGGCCAGGTGCTGACCCGTTTGCGCGCGGCTTCGGTCAATCCGTCCGATCTGCATTTCATCAAGGGTGAATACGGGCAGCCGAGGGTCAAGGGATCCCCCGCCGGATTTGAAGGATGCGGAGACGTCGTGGCCGCAGGAAAGGGCGCCGAGGCCTTGCAAGGGCAACGCGTTGCGTTCGTCGCCGACGGATCGGGGGCCTGGGCGGAATATGTCGTCACACAGATGCAGATGTGCATCCCTCTGCGCCCTGATATCTCGGACGATGACGGGGCCGCCCAGATCGTCAATCCAATGACGGCGATGGCTATGGTGGATATGGCCAAGGCCGACGGCGATGCCTTCGTGGTATCAGCCGCGACCAGCCAGTTGGGCAAGCTGATGTGCAGCCTTGGTCGGGATCTGGGTTTGAAGCCGATCGCTTTGGTACGCCGGGCCGAGACGGCAGGGATGTTGAAAGACCTTGGCGCGGTCGAAGTGCTTGTGACAACCGACGAAAACATTGTCGCAAAGTTTGCGGATCTGAGCGCGCAGTTGAAACCGCGCGTGTTTCTGGATGCCGTGACGGACCAATTGTCCGAACAATTGTTCTGCGCCATGCCCAACCGGGCGCGCTGGATCAGTTATGGCAAGCTTTCTACCGAGGCGCCGACACTGACTCAGACAGGGCAGTTGATTTTCATGGGAAAGCGGATCGAAGGGTTCTGGCTGACAAGCTGGATGATGTCGACCCCGCCCGCCGATCAGATGCGAGTTGTGGCCGAAGTTCAGGCCCGGTTTGCCGACGGGCGCTGGAAAACGGATGTTTCTGAACACCTTACACTCAGAAATCTTGTGCCAAACCTGGCTGATGCGCTGAAAAAGAGTGACGGCAAGGTGATAATAACGCCATAGTAGAACAAACCCGCGTCACCGGAGGATGCGCGCGGGCGGAACGCGACACCGGCAAACCGGTCGAGGGAGGACAGTTTGGATAACGCGCAGCTGCTGATCAGCGGACTGGCAAACGGGTGTGTCTATGGCCTGATCGCGCTTGGCTTTGTTCTGATCTACAAGGCGACCGAAGCGGTGAACTTCGCACAGGGCGATTTCATGATGCTGGGGGCCTTTGTCACCATCGGCCTGACCAACACCGAATATATGGGCCTGCCGTTCTGGCTGGCCCTGCCGATCTCGCTGGGGATCATGGGGGCATTGGGATATCTTCTGGATCGCCTGATCATCCGTCGCCTGTTTGGCGAAAGTCAGACCGCCGTCGTTATCCTGACCATCGCCCTGGGCTTTGTGATCCGTTTCGTGGCCGGATTGATCTGGGGGCACGAACCGCAAACGCTGCAAAACCCGCTTGCGGGGAAAGAGCTGCGCTTTGGCGGCCTTGTACTGGGGCTGGAGGATGTCGCCGTGATCGTCGTCACCATCCTGCTGACATGGGGCCTTTACGTCTTTTTCAACCGTTCCAAACTCGGGCTGGCGATGCAGGGGGCGTCGCAAAACCAGCTGGCGGCGTATTACATGGGCGTGCCTGTCAAGCGGGTTCAGGGGTTCATCTGGGCGCTGGCCGGGATCGTTGCGGGGATTGCAGGAATTCTGTTCGCCGCCAAGGGCGCCGTGGATCCGACAACGGGATTGCTGGGAATCAAGGCATTTGCCGCCGCCGTCATCGGCGGGTTCGGAAGCCTGCCCGGGGCGCTGGCCGGCGGTCTTGTCGTCGGGGTGATCGAGCCCTTCGCCAGCCGCTATATAGCGGCGGGTTACAGCCAGATCGCGCCATACGCCCTGCTGCTGGCGGTGCTGATCTTTCGCCCCAACGGGTTGTTCAGTCAGGTTCGGGTCAAAAAGGTCTGAGCCATGCGGATCATCTTCAAAACCGACTACATGCAGGATATCCGCCCGTGGAAAGACCGTTACCAGCTTGTCCTGTATCTGATCCTTCTGACAGTCGTTGCCGCAGCCCCCTGGTGGCTGGATGAGTTCTATCTGGGCGAGCTGACCAACGTCCTGATCTGGGCCATCGCCGGGTTGGGTCTGACGGTCCTGACCGGGCATACAGGGCAAGTCAGTCTGGGCCACGCAGCCTTTCTGGCTTTTGGCTGCTATGCCAACGTTGCCCTGATTGAAGCCGGGGTGCCCTTTCTTATCGCTTTTCCGCTGGCCGGCATCCTGACGGGGATCGCGGGCGTGACCGTTGCGATCCCTGCCCTGCGCCTGCATGGCATCTATCTGGCCATCTTCACCATGGCTCTTTCGATCCTGATGGACGACATCATCGTTTTGTCCGAACCCATCACCGGCGGCGTTGCAGGCAAATATGTCGGCGGGGTCGAAATCTTCGGCCATTTGGTGGACCGCTGGGGAACGCCCGATCAGTTTTTCTGGCTGGTCCTGACCGTCGCCGTGCTGGTCACACTGGGATATATCAACCTGCTGCGCGCGCCTTTGGGGCGCAGCTTCATCGCGGTGCGCGACTCGGAGGTTTCGGCCCAGGCGATGGGCATCGACATCGCGCGGACAAAGATGATCTCTTTCGCGTTGTCCTGCGCGGTGACGGGCTGGGCCGGGGCGCTGATGGGATTGTTCGCCGGAGCGTTTAACAACGAAACCTTCAGTGTTCTGATCTCGATCCAACTGCTTATGATGATCGTCATCGGCGGGCTGGGGTCGATCCACGGCGCGTTTCTGGGCGCGATCGTGATCGGGTTCCTGCCGCAGTTTCTGTCGATCTCAAAAGAATATGCCGGCGCCCTGTTCGGCGGCAATACAGTCGCCATTCCGGGGTTGGAGTTCGGCATCTTCGGCATGATCCTGATCGCTTTCATCCTGTTCGAACCCATGGGCATCTATGGCCGCTGGCTGAAAATCCGCACCTGGTTCGAGCTGTTCCCCTTCTATCGAAAAGACATGTTCAAACGGCAGAAATCCTATCTCAAGACGGAGCGTCTGAGATGAGCTTGCTGGAGTTCGAAAATGTCACCCTCAAGTTCGGCGGCCTGACGGCGGTGGATAACCTGTCATTCGACGTTCGGGATGGTGAAGTCTTTGCCATCGTCGGCCCAAACGGTGCGGGCAAGTCCACTGTTTTCAACCTGATTTCCCGGTTCTACGATCCCGTTGACGGGGCGATCCGGTATGACGGTCATGATCTGCTTCGGGTCAAACCGTCCGGTGTCGCCGCCTATGGCGTCGCGCGGACATTTCAGAACATCGAGCTGTTCGAACACGCAACCGTCCTGCAAAACCTGCTGGTCGGACGCCACCGCCACCGCTGGACAAACCTGATTTCCGAGATTCTTTTCACCCCGTCGGCAAAGCGACAGGAACTGGAAAACCGCGAGAAAGTGGAACGGATCATCGACTTTCTCGACCTGCAAGCCTATCGCGACAAGATGATATCGGGGCTGCCCTACGGCGTACGCAAAGTGGTCGAAGTTGCACGGGCTTTGGCAACTGACCCAAAACTCTTGCTGCTGGATGAGCCGGCCTCGGGGTTGTCCGTGGAAGAAACAACGGACATGCGTTGGTGGATCAATGATATCCGACGGCAGATGGGCATCACCGTTTTGATGGTAGAACATGACATGGGCCTGGTCTCGGGCGTGTCAGACCGGGTTCTGGCCATGGCAGACGGCGCAAAACTGGCGCTTGGGACCCCGGCCGAAGTTCAATCGCACCCGGCAGTGATCGAAGCCTACCTTGGGAAAGCTTCATGAGCGCGCCAATCCTGAAAATCCGCAATGTCGAAAGCTTTTATGGCCCGATAATGGCCATTCGCGGTGTTTCACTGGACGTTCACGAAGGTACGATTGTCTCGATCCTTGGCGCAAACGGTGCCGGCAAGACGACGTTGATGAAAACCGTCTCGGGGGTGATGGACCCGGAAAAAGGCACGGTCACCTTTGATGGAGACGACATTCAGGGGGCCGAGCCGCATACCGTCGTCCAGCGCGGGATCGTGCATGTACCCGAAGGGCGCGAGGTGTTTCCTCTGCTCACCGTCGATGAAAACCTGAGCCTCGGCGCGTATACCCGAACGGACAAAGTGCAGATCGACCAGGATCGCGAGCTTGTTTTCAGTTACTTTCCCGTTCTCAAAGATCGTCGCACGCAAGAGGCCGGTACCCTTTCGGGCGGGCAGCAACAGATGCTGGCAATCGGACGGGGGCTGATGGCCCGTCCCCGCATCATGCTGCTGGATGAGCCGTCACTGGGTCTGTCACCGCTTTTGGTGCAGGAAATATTCGCCATTCTGAAACGTCTGAACGAAGAACAGCATATGACGATGCTTCTGGTCGAACAGAACGCCAATGCGGCGTTGCGGTTGGCGCATCATGGATACGTGATGGAGGTAGGCCGCATCGTCATGGACGGTGCCGCGGATACGTTGCTGAAATCCGAAGACATCCAGAACTTCTATCTTGGCGTGCAGGAAGAAGGCGCACGCGAAAGCCGCCGTTGGAAACGCAAGAAGACGTGGAGGTAAGCAAGATGGATGCCACGCCCCTCGCCTCGCAGGTCAAGATCAACGGCGTTGAACTGAATGCAACCCCCGGACAACGCCCGTTGCGCGTGGATGGGTGCACCACCATCAGCATGCTGTTTCAACACCGTTGCGCGGAACTGGGGGATCGTACAGCCCATCGCGAAAAGGATTTGGGCATCTGGAAGTCATATTCCTGGGCCGACTACTGGCAGCGCGCCAAGTGGATCGGGCTTGCCCTGCGCAAGCTGGGCCTGGAACGCGGTGACGTTGTTTCGATCCTGTCCGAGGACCGCAAGGAATGGATGTGGTTCGATATGGGCATTCAGTGCGTCGGGGGCATTTCTTCTGGCGTCTACACCACGGATTCGGCCAATCAACTGCAATATCTGGTCAACGACAGTAGCAGCAAGTTCCTCATCGTCGAGGACGAAGAGCATCTGGACAAATTTCTGGAAGTCGAAAATCAAGTTTCGGATCTGATCAAGGTGATCATTCTGGAAGACGAAGGCTTGCACGACCTGACCCATCCGCGCTGCATGATGATCGACGATCTTTACGCTTTGGGCCAGCAGGCCGAACAGGAAGATCCGGGACGGTTCGAAGCCGAAATCGCATTGGCCAAACCTCAGGACACAGCATTGCTGGTTTACACATCCGGCACCACCGGCCAGCCCAAGGGTGCTATGTTAAGCCATGAAAACATCCTGGCCGGCATTGAGGCCGGTGCCTGGTCATTGCCGACGCAGGCCAGTGACGAACAACTGTGTTTCCTGCCCCTCTGCCATATTCTTGAACGCGACGTATCTGTCTATTTCCCGCTGGCCGCCCGCTGCACGGTGAATTTCGCGGAAAGCCCCGAGACGGTCTTTGCAAATCTGCAAGAGGTCTCGCCTTCGACCTTCACGGCGGTGCCGAGAGTCTGGGAAAAGATCTATGCGCATGTGCAAATCCTGGCGCAGGATGCAACGCCGTTGGGTCGAATGGCATACGGTCTTGCCCTGAAGGCCGGCGCACGGCGGGCCGATTATGTGAGTTCGGGAAAACCCGTTCCCGCCGCCATCGCGGCCCGGTTCTGGTTTTGGGATCAGTTGGTTCTGAAAAATCTGCGCCGGATGCTCGGTTTGGACAAACTGCGCCGGGGTGGCACGGGTGCTGCGCCTATCTCGGCGGATTTGTTGAAATGGTACTGGGCCATCGGCGTGCCGATCGTCGAGGGCTTCGGCATGACCGAAACGTCCGGCCTTGCAACACTCAACACCGTGGAAAGCAACAAGATCGGAACCATCGGCAAGGTCGTCCCGGGGTGCGATATCCGCATCTCGGACGAGGGTGAAATTCAGCTCAAAGGCATGAACATCTTTCAGGGCTATTGGCAAAACAACGCAAAGACAGCGGAAAGCTTTACCGCCGATGGCTGGCTGCGCACCGGCGATATGGGGCGTATCGACAAGGACGGGTACGTTACCATCACCGGCAGGTTGAAAGACATCATCATCACCGCCGGTGGCAAGAACATCACCCCGGCCGAAATCGAAAGCCGGCTGAAGTTCAGCCATTACATCTCGGACGCGGTGATCATCGGCGACCGGCGCAAATACCTCACGGCGCTGATCATGATCGATCAGGAAAATGTCGAGAAATATGCGCAGGACCAGAAAATCCCTTTTTCGAACTTTACCTCGCTTTGCGCCGCGGCCGAAGTCAAGGAGTTGATCGGCGCCGAAGTGGCCGCAGTGAACAAGGAATTCGCACGGGTCGAGCAGATCAAGGATTTTCGCCTGATCGACGTTCTGCTGACCGCCGAGGATGACGAGCTTACCGCCACGATGAAGCTGAAACGCGGCCTGGTCGAAAAGAAACACGGACATCTGATTGAAGACATGTACACTTAGCCAAAGAGTTTTCGGGAGGAGAAAGATGAAGAAGTCATTCAAATGGCTGGCCGCCGCCACAGCGTTGACCGCCTCGGCAAGCATCGGTTGGGCTCAGACGCAGGGCGTGACGGATGATGAGATTGTCATCGGGTCCGTCAACGACCTGAGCGGCATCTTCGCCGCGGTGGGTGTCCCGGCGACCAAAGGTGCGAATGTGGTATTCGACCGGGTGAACGAAGCCGGTGGCATACACGGGCGCAAAATCCGCTATGTGGTCGAGGACAACGGATACCAGATGCCGCGTGCGATGCAGGGCTACAACAAACTGCTGAACCGCGACAAGGTGTTCGCCATGCTGCAATCGCTTGGCACGCCGATGAACATGGCTGGGTTCAAGCTGTTGGATCCCAAGGGAATTCCCAACGTGGCACCTCTGACCGCTGCGCGTCAGATGTTGCAAGAGCCGATGCGAAACAAGTTCACGTCTTTCTCGACCTACTATGATCAGGCGCGTGTCGGTGTGAAATACCTGGCCGGAGAATTTGGATCAAAGACGGTCTGCACCATGTATCTGCCAACAGATTTTGGCGAGGAAATTCTTGAAGGCAGCAAGGCCGGTGCCGAAGAAGCCGGGATCGCTTTTGGATCTGAAACAACCCACAAACCGGATGAGACGGATTTTGTCGGGTCGCTCAGCAAGCTCAAGGAAGAAGGCTGCGATATCGTCACCATGGCGCTTGGGGTGCGTCAGGCGATCACCGTAGTTGGCACGGCCAAGAAGATGGGCCTGACGGACATGAAGTTCCTTGGGACTTCGGCCAGTTTCCTGACAGTCGTGGCACAGGTTCCCGGTGGAGTGACTGACGGGTTCTATGCAGCAGCCTCGTGGCAGGATCTTTGGGCGCGTGCGGATCAACCTGCCCCGGCGGCATTTATCGAAGAATACAAGGCCGCGACCGGCGAAGATCCGGTTGGATTTGCCATGTTGGGCTATTCCGCTGCCGAAATGATGGTCAAAGCGCTTGAAGCCGCGGGCCCTGACCTGACCCATGACAGCTTTATCGAAGCGATGGAGTCACTGGACTATCAGGATGACCTGGTCGGCAATCACATCACCTATGGTCCTGACGACCATCAGGGCGCGGATACGGTTTTCGTCAATGTCGTTGAAAACGGCGCGTGGAAGCTCGTCTACGAAGAATAAGATTTCCCGCAACACAATGCAAAAGGGCTCGCAATTGCGAGCCCTTTCTTTGTTGGGTTTTCCCGGCGAATTAACGCTTGGAGAACTGGAACGAACGGCGGGCTTTGCGCTTACCGAATTTCTTGCGTTCCACAACGCGGCTGTCGCGGGTCAGGAAGCCAGCAGCTTTCAGAGCGCCGCGCAGGTTGGGATCGTACAGTTGCAGCGCTTTCGAGATGCCATGCTTGACCGCACCGGCCTGACCGGTCAGGCCACCACCTTTGACAGTGGCGACAACGTCGAACTCGCCTTCGACACCAGCAACCTGAAACGGCTGGCGCAGGATCAGTTGCAGAACGGGGCGTGCAAAATAGACGTCTTGGTCTTTGCCGTTCACGGTGACCTTGCCGGAACCCGGCTTGATCCAAACGCGGGCAACAGCGTCTTTACGCTTGCCGGTGGCGTACGAACGGCCCAGCTCGTCACGTACGGGTTCACGCACGATGACTTCTTCGGCCACGGTTTCAACGCCTGCGACGGCGCTCAGCTCTTCGAGAGTATTGATCTGATCAGCCATCGGTCATTAGCTCCGGGTGTTTTTCTTGTTCATGGACTTGACGTCCAGAACTTCGGGCGCTTGCGCCTCGTGGGGATGCTCGGCACCGGCATAAACGCGCAGGTTGGTCATCTGCTTGCGCGACAGGCGGTTGCCCGGCAGCATGCGCTTGACCGCCTGGGTCACGACGCGCTCGGGGTGTGCGCCCTCAAGGATCTGCTGTTTGGTGCGCGACTTGATGCCGCCCGGGTGGCCAGTGTGCCAGTAGAAGTTTTCTTCGCGCTTCTTGCCGGTCATCTGGATCTTGTCAGCGTTGATCACGATGACGTTGTCGCCCATGTCCATGTTCGGGGTGAACGACGCTTTGTGCTTGCCACGCAGACGCATGGCGACGATCGACGCAAGACGGCCCAGAACAACGCCCTCGGCGTCGATCAGGATCCATTTCTTGTCGATGTCTGCAGGTGTTGCAGAAAAGGTTTTCATGGCAGGATAGTCCTGTTTGATGTGAAAGACCGCCCCAAGCGAGGCGGCCCGAATTCGATGGATGCGTATCTAGACACCCATGACCGCCACGTCAAGCGACCAAACGCCATTTAAAACGTTTTAAAACAATGGCTTGTTAAATAGGTATTATTTTACCCCACGCTTTCAGCACCGAGATCGCCCAAATTTCGACACTCTGATACACTCGGTTGGAATTGATCATGCCCAACCACGGAGGGTCGAATGCAGGAATTGATGCGCACGATTGAAAACTATGGCGCGGCCTGGCAGGAAAAGTCGGCCGAAAAACGGCTTGCGCTTCTGACCCAGTGCTTTGTGGAAAACGGTCGGTACGTGGATCCGACAGCCGATGTTTCAGGCCGTGAGCGGTTGAGTACACATATCGGCGAAGTCCTTTTGAATTCGAATGGGCGTGTCGAAATCACCAGCAGCCCTGTGTCGCATCATGATGTCGTCCACTTCACTTGGCATATGGTGGCCCCGAACGGCGCAATCATGGTGGCCGGGCATGATTTCATTCGATTGGACGAGGACGGAAAAATTGCCCATCTGGCCGGATTCTTTGGCGACCCGCCGCCGCTGAGTTGAATGCTAGACGCTGATCTGTTCAGGCGGATTGTCCAGCAAAGCGCGCAACCTCAGCATTGCGTCCTCGAACCGTTCCAACGAAACGTGACCATTCATTGCGATGCGCACTGCGTTTGGAGCGCGCCCGTCGCGCAGGGCAAACTCATCCGCTGATCTGAGCTGAATGCCTTCCCGCTCTGCCGCGCGGCTGAACGCGGCAGACCGCCACCCCGATGGCAGGTTCAGCCAGACAAAAGGCACATCCGGTGCCCAGTTCAGATCGAACCCACCCAGCGCGTTGACGGTGATCCGAACATAATCGCCCATCCGTTTGCGCACATCCTGTGCAATTTGGCGGGTACGCGGATCCGACAGCAGCAGCCGGGTCAGTTCGGCCAAGGGTTGAGCCAGGCCAAAATACCCATATTCGGCCGATCGGCGCAGATCGACGCTGCGATCCCTTGGGGCAATGGCAAAGCCAACGCGCAAAGCGGGTGTGAGTATCTTTGAAATGGACGACACGTGCCAGCCCCGCTCGGGGGCGAGCGCGCGGTAACTGGGTTCACGCGCCTCTCCCATGCGATAGCAATCGTCTTCCACGATCTGAAGGTCGAAGCGCCGGGCGACGTCCACGATCTCTTTCCTGCGTTCCAGCGGCGTGTGGATGCCGGTGGGGTTCTGAACTTCTGGCGAGACGCAAACGGCCTGAGCATTGGTTTGCCGCAAGACATGCTCCATCGACACCGGATCGATGCCCCATTTGTCCATCTTGACGCCAATGACTTCGGCGCGCATCAACTCTCCGGCCCGACGAAACCCGGCGTAAGAGAGGTCTTCAACCAACACGATTGGTTTGGGTCCGCGCAGGATGGTCTGGAACACCAGACACAATCCGTTCTGCCCGCCATGGGTCAAGACTATGTCGTCATGGGTCAGCGGGCCCAGCGGCAAATCCGACAGCCAATCCACGACCGATTGCCTCATGGGTATATACGCGTCCCGCGTGGGGTAATTCAGAAACAGGCCGGGATCAGCTTGCGAAACCTTTTGCAGGCATTCCCGGATAAGCGCGACCTGCCCCGCATCCGGCAAACGCGGGCTGAACAGGCTGACATTGGCGTTGTACTTGTCTTCCCTCAGATGCAGTTGCCTGGCCCAGACATCATCCAGAATCGGTGATTTCGGCGGGGCCACAAATGTACCACGCCCAACCTCGGCGTGGAGCAAGCCCTCGTCGGTCAGGATCGTATAGGCACGTGCGACTGTACCAGGTGTGATTTGCAGGCGATACGCCAGCTCACGAACCGGCGGAAGCTTGGCGCCAACATCTAATTTCCTGTCACCAATAGCTTTTCTTATTGCGTCAGCAACCAATGTGTATTTCGGACCCTTGGATTTTGGCAGAGCGTCCGGCCAAATTGTATCCATTACAATTCTTCCTTTGCCTTTGACACAATTTCGAATGTATCAAACTTATGTACCAAGCAATACTGTTTTGTGTCAATACAATTTGAAAGGAATTCCGAGATGACACGCACAATGCACACCCCAGCCCTTCTGCTGCTGAACGACAGCCCACGGCTGCCTCTGCTCGCGGCTCTGGCCGTGCGGTTTGCGGCGGCGGTCACTCAATGGGAACGCCGTCGCCGCAGTCGCGTCAATCTGAGCTATCTGGATGACCGTCTGCTTCAGGACGTCGGGCTGACCCGCCATCAGGCTGGCTGGGAAACAAAGCGCTTTTTCTGGCAGCCCTGACTGATCCCCAGTCCCAATTATTGGGACCTCTTCCTGGGCCGGGGCCTGTCCCCGGCCTTTTTTATCCGAAATTCGCGGCAGCGGACCCTGCTGGCGGCAGGGAATAGGTCATCGTTGCCCGTGCAACCGGAAGATCACTGCCTTCCGAGTATAAAAGCACATCCCCAACGGCCAGTGTTTTTCCCAGCTTCAACAAACGACAGGCCGCAATCATATCGGCGCCGCCTTCCGGCTTGCGCAGGAAATCAAAAGAACTGTTGGTGGTAACAGCCAGTGACTGGCGCCCTTTCCGTGCCAAAACCATCGCATAGACACTGACATCGGCAAGCCCGAACATCGACGGGCCGGAAACCGTGCCCCCGGGGCGCAGATGTTGATCCTGAACCACTAGGCGCATGGTGATCGTATCTTCGGTCAAATCTTCAACGACGAAATCCTTGTGCACCTGCGGGAACACCCGTTTGAGGTATTGTGACAGTTCGTCCCGGTTCATTGCCAAAGCCATACTTCCCCTCCTGCTCTTGCCGACCTAGAGTTGGCCCAACTTGGGAATGGAGGGCAAGATGGCAATTCTGGAACGTTACGACACGGGCGCGGTGGCACGGCTGACACTGAACGCCCCGGACCGGCTGAACGCATTAAGTGATGAGATGCTGGCTGCACTGCAAGCCGAACTTGATTCACTGCGCGACGACAGCTCGATCCGGGCCGTGGTCCTGTCGGGGGCAGGAAAGGCGTTTTGCGCCGGGCACGACCTGAAGCAGATGACGGCCGGACGCCAATCCGAAGATGGTGGCAAAGCCTATTTTCAAGATCTCTTTTCCCGTTGCGCCCGGATGATGATGTCGATCCAGTCCCTGCCGCAACCCGTTATCGCGCAAGTCCATGGCATTGCGACCGCCGCCGGATGTCAACTGGTTGCAACCTGCGATATGGCGGTGGCCGCAGAAGGAACACGGTTTGGTGTCAACGGGGTCAATATCGGCCTGTTCTGTTCCACGCCGATGGTTGCTCTCAGCCGCAACATCCCCAGAAAGCAGGCATTTGAAATGCTGACCACCGGCGAATTCATTTCAGCAGAGCGCGCCGCCGAATTGGGGCTGGTAAATCGCATCGTTCCTGAAGCGCTGCTGGAACAAGAAGCCAACGGGCTTGCGGAACTGGTCGCATCCAAGCTTGGCATGGCCGTGAAGATCGGCAAGGAAGCGTTCTATCAACAGCTGCAAATGCCTTTGGATCAGGCTTATGCCTATACCGGAGACGCAATGGCGCAGAATATGTTGTACCGCGATACAGAAGAAGGCATTTCCGCCTTTATTGAAAAGCGCCCCCCGAATTGGACCCAATGACGCAATTGTTTTGAACATTTTTTGCCACTGTCTTCATTTTTGCACTTTTCAAAAGGGCAACTCTGTGGCAAAGCTGGGTCGAGGCCAAGGCCTCAAGACACTTTTGGGTCGCCGTGGGCGGAAGGTCCCTCCAGCTGGTCTCTCTCACCAGCGCTGACATTCCCGCAGCGGCGACCCCAAGACCCCTCCAGCAAATCAGTCAGATACAATACGGCAGTTGCGCCTGTGTGTGCGGTGCCCTATGTGGCTGCACATGACACAAGTTTTGCATATCGTCGGCGGTGGAATGGCCGGGTCCGAAGCGGCCTGGCAAGCCGCTGAAATGGGCGTTGACGTGATCATTCATGAAATGCGTCCCACCGTTGGCACCTTCGCACATCAGACAGGAAACCTGGCGGAAATGGTGTGTTCGAACTCGTTCCGATCGGATGATGATGAACAGAATGCTGTCGGTCTGCTGCACTGGGAAATGCGAGCAGCCAATGGGCTGATCATGACAACCGCCGACGCACACAGGCTTCCTGCCGGGGGGGCGCTGGCCGTGGATCGCGACCCGTTTGCCGAAACGGTCACCGCAAAACTCCGCGCCCACCCACGAGTGAGCGTCACCGATCAGGAAGTCACCTCGCTGCCTGATGACGGCCATTGGATATTTGCGACCGGCCCGTTGACCTCACCCGCATTGGGGGAAGCCATCCGGGCGGAAACGGGATCGGACGCGCTGGCCTTCTTCGATGCAATCGCGCCCATTGTCTATGCCGACAGCATCGACATGAGCAAAGCGTGGATGCAATCCCGATATGACAAAGGCGAGACCGAGGAAGAACGCACGGCTTACCTGAACTGCCCGATGGGCCGTGATCAGTACGAGGCTTTCATCGACGCCCTTCTGGCAGCGGAAAAAACCGAGTTTCACGAAGGTGAGACCGCAGGCTATTTTGATGGCTGCCTTCCCATTGAAGTCATGGCCGAACGCGGGCGTGAGACACTGCGCCATGGTCCGATGAAGCCTGTTGGGCTGACAAACCCCCATGCGCCTGACGTCAAACCCCATGCCGTGGTTCAGTTGCGGCGCGATAACGCATTGGGCACATTGTTCAACATCGTGGGGTTTCAGACCAAGATGAAATACGGCGCCCAGACCGACGTGTTCCGCATGATCCCCGGCCTGGAAAACGCCAGCTTTGCCCGGCTGGGCGGCATCCACCGCAACACATTCATCAACTCTCCTACCCTGCTCGATGCACAGATGCGCTTGAAGTCCAAGCCCAACATCCGCTTTGCCGGGCAGATTACGGGCGTCGAAGGCTATGTTGAAAGTGCCGCAATGGGATTGCTTGCCGGTCGCATGGCCGCCTCGGAAATACAGGGGCGTGACTTGCCCGAAGTGCCCAAAGACAGTGCAATGGGTGCGTTGATCCATCACATTACCGGCGGGGCCGAAGCCAAGACGTTTCAGCCGATGAACGTAAACTTTGGCCTGTTCCGCCCCGTGGACGGCCTGAAAGGCGGGCGGCGCGGCCGAAAGGACCGGTACAAGGCCTATACCGATCGTGCCAAGGCTGAATGGCAAATCTGGTTGGATCAATGCTGACTGGACGCGCGGCGTGATCTCGGCCTAGCATGACGGGATGAGCGACAAGTTCCTGGACAACACCTACAATCTCGACACGCCTGAAGACACTGAAACGCATTATCAGAACTGGGCGGCGACCTACGAAAAAGAGGTCGCGGAACAGGGATATGCAACCCCGGGACGGGTGGCCGCGGCTTTGTGGCAATTCCACCCTCACCCCCAAACGCCGATTCTGGACTTCGGCTGCGGAACGGGGCTTTCCGGTCTCGACTTGCGGGCGGCGGGATTTGAGGTCATCGATGGTATCGACCCCACCCCCAAAATGCTGGAAGAGGCAGCGGCCAAGAGTGTTTACAGAACCCTGACCGGGTTTGACATCACCAAACCGGCTCCGCTCAGGCGCGGTGCGTATTCGGTGATCACCGCCATCGGTGTCATCGGTCAGGGCGCAGCCCCGCCCGAGACATTCGACCAGTTGATGCACGCCTTGCCCAAAGGTGGGTTGCTGGCGTTTTCCCTGAACGACCATGCGCTGAAAGATCACAAATTCACCTGCCGACTGACGGATTGGGTCGACATGGGTGCCGCACGTTTGCTATTTCGTGAACACGGGCCGCACTTACCCGGCATCAACCTTAACTCTGACGTGTATGTATTAGAAAAAGCGTGACTTTCGTAACGCGTTTCGCGCCATCCCCGACTGGCCCGCTTCACCTTGGGCACGCGTATTCTGCGATGATCGCCAGCGACATGGCCAGATCCGAACACGGTCGGTTCTTGCTGCGCATCGAAGATATCGATCGGTCCCGCTCGCGTCCGCATTGGGAGGATCAGATCTATGATGACCTCAATTGGTTGGGGCTGACATGGCCGGAACCGGTGCTGCGTCAATCAGACCGGCTGAGTATCTATGATCGCGCGTTGGAGCGGTTGTGGATGAAGGGTCTTCTGTATCCCTGCCTGTGCAATCGCAAAGATATTTCCGCCGCCGCAAGCGCCCCCCAGGAAGGCGCGCCATTGCTTGGTCCAGACGGAATTATCTATCCCGGAACGTGTCGAAAAATTAACCAGGGCATAGACTTAAGTCAAAACCCTCACCCAAGGGACAAAGTTTTGCGACTGGATATTGCCAAGGCCTGTCAAACAATCCACGATCCGGCCAGACTCCAATTCTTGGAACTGGGCTCCGGCCCCGGTGGTGAAACAGGAACAATTTCTTTTACCCCGGATGAGATGGAAACCAGTGTCGGCGATATCGTTCTGGCTCGCCGCGACATGGGCACGTCCTACCATTTGTCCGTCGTTCTTGACGACGCGGCCCAGGGGATCACCCATGTGGCCCGAGGTCAGGATCTGTTCGAAGCCACCCGCATCCATGTGCTGCTTCAGGTGCTGTTGGACTTGCCGACGCCTGCGTATTACCACCACGATCTGATCCGCGACAATGCCGGCAAACGACTGGCGAAACGTGACGATGCGCGTGCCATCGCGAAATTCCGGGCCGATGGTGCCAGCCCGGCAGACATCCGACAAATGGTGGGGCTTTGATCTGTCTCGGTTACGGCATCGGGGCCATCAGTTCGGTCTCGGCCCCGTCCCGCACCGCAGTATAAAAGCACGTCCGGCGGTTGGTGTGACAGGCAGCACCGGTTTGACGCACCAGAACCAACAGGCAATCGCGGTCACAGTCGATGCGGAAATCCACCAGTTCCTGCACATGGCCCGAGGTTTCACCCTTGATCCAGAAAGACTGACGCGAGCGCGACCAATAGGTCACCTTGCCCGTTTCCAGCGTCTTTTCAACGGCCTGTGCGTTCATCCATGCCATCATCAGAACTTCGCCCGACACCTCATCCTGCGCAATTGCCGGAATCAGTCCCGCCTCGTTATATTTCAGAGTCGATGGATCAAACGCGACGGGGTGAGACATGACAAAAACCTTTTGCATCCGTTGGGCTGGCCACTATGTATGAGGAACACACGACGAGGGAAAGCCATGAGCGGCGAGAACGACCTGATCAAGCTGTATTCCGGACGCATTCTGGCGTTGGCGGCGGACATCCCGCATCTGGATCGGCTGGAAAACCCGGATGCAACGGTCAAGAAACGCTCGCCTCTTTGCGGCTCTACCGTGACGGTTGATCTGAAGGTTCAGGATGGACGTGTCAGCGCCTTCGGGCAGGACGTCAAAGCCTGCGCGCTGGGACAGGCCTCTGCTTCGGTGGTTGGCGACGCGATCATTGGTGCCACGCGCGCGCAGGTCGAAGCAGCGCGCGATCAGCTTGCGGCCATGTTAAAAAAGGATGGCCCCGCCCCGGATGCGCCGTTTGACGGTCTTGAGGTCTTGATGCCGGCGCGGGACTACAAGAACCGCCACGCTTCAATCCTGCTGGTGCTGGATGCCGCCGTCGAAGCCATGGCGCAGGCCGAGCAGGCAGATTGCGCCTGATCATAGCTATTTGATGTAAACCCGTTTACCTTCCGCTTAAATTTAAGGAGGGATGGGTTTTGGAAAATCTACTCGAGCATTTTGTCACTCTTTGGGTCGTGATTGACCCGATTGGAACTATTCCCGTTTTTATTGCCGTCACTGCGGGGCTAGAGGCCGCCGCCCGTCGCAAAACAGCGCTGTTGGCGTCATTGATAAGCGCCGGTGTCCTTTTGTTCTTTCTCGTGTTTGGGCAATTGCTGATCGAGGCGCTGGATATAGGACTGAATTCATTTCAGGTCGCAGGCGGCATCATCCTGTTTCTGTTCGCTCTGACCATGATCTTTGGTGAAAGCAAACAAGACATAGAACAGCGTCAGGCCGAAGAGGATCAGGAAGATAAGTATCACAAGCAGAATCCCGCGATATTTCCTCTTGCTGTTCCATCTCTGGCCTCGCCCGGCGCGATGCTTGCAGTGGTGATCCTGACGGACAACCATAGATACAGTGCAGCCGATCAGGGGATTACCGCATTGGTCATGCTGTCGGTTTTGGTAGTCGCCTTTGTTCTCATGCTTCTGGCCGAACCGATCATCCGCCTGATTGGCCATTCAGGAGCAGCGATCATCAGCCGTATCATGGGGATGATCCTGGCCTCGGTCGCGGTCAATTCGGTTCTGTCCGCATTGCTTGAGATTTTCAAAACCGGCCAGTTGTAAAAAAACCGCCGCACCTTCCGGGCGAAAGGGCGGCGGCAGGCATTGCGTGTCTCGCGTGGGGTCCGGATTACCGCACGGGGCCGAGGCAAGGCCCCTCAAGGGGTTTGGGACAGGCAGGTCACCCTTGACTGAAATTGGGATGACAGCGCGGTTTTTTCGGCACGAGATCGCAGGCAGAAAGGTTCAGAAGCCAACCGGCAGGTGCAAGGCGACCATCAGCATCACGACCAGGGACATCACGCCCACGGCATCCTGCAGGATCGTCGATTGCGAGCGGCTGAATACGGTCTTGATCTGGGTCAGCATAGGGTCACCTCCGGTCAGAGCTTTAATCCTTTGTTGACCTTTTGTTCTCATATTTACCCGAGTCGGTAAAGAACTTTTTGAGAACATTTGTGAACTTTCTGGAACTTTTTGCCTAACCCACTGAAATCAAACGGATCGCCTGATCCTGCTTCATCAGCCACAAAAGTACGCGCGCCGCGCGCCCCCGTTCCGAGGTCAGCTTGGGATCCGCATTCAGCAATGCCCGGGCATCGGATTGGGCCACGGCCATCAATCCGGCCTGACGCTCCAGATCCGCAATGCGGAACTTTGGCAGACCGGACTGCGCAGTTCCGATCAGATCCCCGGCACCGCGCATCTCAAGATCGGTTTCCGAGATACGGAACCCGTCTTCGGTTTCACGCAGAACCTCCAGCCTTTTGCGCCCCCCTTCGCTGAGCGGCGGCTGATACAGAAGCAAACACGTCGATTCCGCATCACCCCGGCCCACGCGGCCGCGCAATTGATGCAGTTGGGCCAGACCAAAGATTTCGGCCCGTTCGATGACCATGATCGTGGCATTGGGCACATTGACCCCCACTTCAATGACGGTCGTGGCCACAAGAACCTTGGTGTCCCCGTTCTGGAATGCGGACATTGCCGCGTCTTTTTCCGATGGCGGCATTTGCCCGTGAACCAGCCCGACCACACCTTCGCCCAATATGGCACGCAATCGTTTGAACCGTTCTTCAGCTGCCGTCAGGTCTGAAACTTCTGATTCATCGACCAAGGGGCAGACCCAATAACATTGCCGCCCCTCATCAATCGCCCGACGCAGATGCGACACGACCTCGTCCATGCGCTGCGTACTGACAATCGCTGTCTTGATCGGTTTGCGCCCCGGCGGTTTTTCGTCCAGCACCGACACATCCATATCGCCATATTGCGCCAGTGCCAGACTGCGTGGAATCGGGGTGGCGGTCATCACCAATACATCCGAGCCCTGCCCTTTTTCTGACAACTCCATCCTCTGGCGCACGCCAAACCGGTGCTGTTCATCAACTATGGCCAAGCGTAGCGCTTTGAATTCCACATCACTCTGAAACACGGCATGGGTGCCGACCAGAATTTGGATATTGCCATTTTTCAAAGCCTCAAGCTTGGCGCGCCGCTCTGCGCCCTTGTCACGCCCGGTGAGCAGCTCCAGCACCACTCCGGCCTCTTCCGCCAACGGGCGCAACCCTTCCAGGTGCTGGCGGGCGAGTATCTCGGTCGGGGCCATCATCACGCCCTGCCCTTTGGCCTCGACTGCAATCAGAAGGGCCATGAAGGCCACCAATGTCTTGCCGGCCCCCACGTCACCCTGCAACAATCGGTTCATGCGGGAATCAGATGCCATATCGACCGCGATTTCCTCGATTGCGCGGCTTTGTGCGCTGGTCGGACGATAAGGAAGACTGGCCAACACCCTGGATTGCAACGCGCCTGTCCCTACGCTGACGACACCACGGGATTTCCGCTCTCGCTGACGCGCCAGAGCAAGCGTCATCTGATGCGCGAACAGCTCGTCATAGGCCAGACGCTGACGCGCGGGCGCAAATGGTGAGACATCATCAGCCCCCTGAGGATTGTGGCCGGCACGAATTGCCGAAATCCAATCCGGCCAGTTTTGCTGTGCCATCTGCGCCGGGTCGATCCATTCCGCCAGCTCTGGCGCCCGCGCCAATGCGCTGCGGGTAGCCTTGAAAGCCGTCTTTTGAGTCAGCCCCTGTGTCAGATGGTATACCGGTTCGAATTCCGGAATTTCACTGGCTTGCTCGACCGGCAACATATGATCCGGATGCACCATCTGAGCCATACCATCGAACAGCTCCAGCTTGCCCGAGATCACGCGGCGTGCGCCCTGAGGCAGCACTTTCTTCAGATAGTCCCCGCGCGCGTGAAAGAAAACCAGCTGAAAATCGGCCTGGCTGTCTTCGACATGCACCCGATACGCGCCCCCCTTGTTTCGAGGCGGCCTGTGCGGGCCGACCGTTACTTCGACCGTCAACGTCGCAGGCAGATCGACACCCTGAATCGTCTCTCGTCGACGTCGGTCGACGACCGCGTAAGGCAGGCCGAACAGAACGTCGCGTGGGCTCTCAACGCCGGCCTGTTGCAGGACCTGAGCGGTCTTGGGGCCGACGCCATCGAGTGTTTCAAGCCCCGCAAACAGCGGGAACAGCTGTTCCGGCCTCCCGCTCATGCGCCTTCGATCAGCTGCAACCAGCCATCCTCATCCAGAGTTTCGATACCCAGCTCTGCGGCTTTCCTGGCTTTCGAACCCGCACCGGGCCCGGCGACCAGAATGTCGGTTTTCTTGCTGACGGAACCAGAAACCTTCGCACCCAACGCCTCGGCCCGTGCCTTTGCCTCGGCTCGAGTCATCTTTTCCAGAGTACCGGTGAACACAACCGTCTTGCCAGCCACCGGGCTGTCTGAGGCAGGCGCATCAGGTGCGACGATTGTCAGTTCCTTGCGCAACGTATCGAACGCGCGCCTCTCTTCCACGTTCGAAAACGCATCGGACAGGGACAGACCCAGCGTTGCGCCGATCCCGTCTATTCCGATCAATTCAGCCCAGGCGGCATTGGCATCGGGCGGAACACGCGCCGCGGTTATGGCCGCATCCCGCACTTCCTTGACACGTGCCCGACGACCTTCTGCCAGCGCGGCCGCCCGTTCGGCATCCTCGGCCTCATCTGCTTGCCGCTGCGCCAAAGCCGCAGGGCGGGCCGTGTCCAGGGCTTGCGTCATGGTCTCCCAATCGCGGTAAAACAGCGCCAGATCGCGCGCTCCGACCTCGCCGACATGTCGAATGCCCAAAGCGAACAACAGGCGCGCAAACGGAATGGTCCGCTTTTCGTCGATCGCGGCAAACAGATTTCTGGCCGAGGTTTCCCCCCACCCATCCCGGTTTTTCAGCCGTGCCAGATTGGTCCTGTCACGCTGCTCCAGTGTAAAGATATCTGCCGGAGTCTTTATCGGAAGGATCGGATCATCATAGAACATCTCGATCTGTTTTGCACCAAGGCCTTCTATGTCAAACGCCTTGCGTGAGACGAAATGTTTCAGTTTTTCAACGGCCTGCGCGGGGCAAATCAAGCCACCGGTGCAGCGGCGGACCGCATCACCTTCTTCACGGATCGCCTCGCTTTGACATTCCGGACAGCGCGTCGGAAAGATAAACGGCTGCGAACCGGCCGGGCGCTTGGACAGATCAACATCTGACAGTTTCGGAATCACATCCCCGGCGCGGTATACCTGAACCCAGTCACCGACACGAATATCCTTGCCATCGCGGATCGTGCCGCCCTTGGCATCGCGTCCCGCGATATAGTCTTCGTTGTGCAATGTGGCGTTGGACACAACAACACCGCCCACCGTCACCGGATGCAACCGTGCAACCGGGCTAAGCGCGCCTGTACGACCGACCTGAATGTCGATCGCCTCCAGCCTCGTCCAGGCCAGTTCGGCCGGGAACTTGTGTGCGATCGCCCATCGCGGCGTGGTTGAGCGGAACCCCAAACGCGCCTGAAGCGATAGATCATTCACCTTGTAGACAACCCCGTCGATGTCATAGCCCAAGGTGGAACGTTGCGCCTCGATATCCTGGTAATGCTCCAGCATCTCTTGCGTCGTTTTGCACAGGCGGGTCAGGGGGTTCGTCGAAAATCCAAGTGATTTCAACCGCTCGACCGCCCCTATCTGCGAGTCGGACAATGGCTCTGAAACCTCTCCCCAGGCGTAAGCAAAGAAACGCAACGGGCGCGAGCGCGTGATTTCCGGATCCAGTTGCCGCAAAGACCCCGCCGCCGCGTTTCTTGGATTGGCAAAGGGTTTGCCGCCGCGCTCTGCCTGCCGCGCGTTCAACGCCTCGAAATCCGCGTGAGACATGTAGACCTCACCCCTGACTTCCAGAACCTCTGGCGCGTTTTTCAGGTGCTGCGGGATATCGGAAACCGTGCGGGCATTGGCCGTTACGTTTTCACCGATTTCGCCATCTCCGCGCGTGGCAGCCTGAACAAGCTGTCCGTTTTCATACCGCAATGACAGCGACAGGCCATCTATCTTGGGTTCGGCGGTGTAGGCCAGACTTTCACCAGCCCCAAGGCCCAGGTATTTCCGGATCGACCTGTCGAAATCGGCCACGTCGTCATCATCGAAAGCGTTGCCCAGCGACATCATGCGCACGGCGTGCGTGACTTTCGAAAAACCATCGGCAGGCTTTGCACCCACTTGATCCGTCGGGCTGTCGGTACGCTTGAGATGAGGGAAACGCGCTTCTATCTCGGCATTGCGCCGTTTGAGAGCGTCATAGTCGGCATCCGACATGTCAGGCGCATCAGCCGTGTGATACAGCGTGTTTGCCTTCGACAATAGTTCGGCCAGACGTGCAAGCTCGGCACGCGCCTCATCTTCCGTCAGCTCGGATATGGAAATTAAGTTGCTCATGGCCTCGCCCTGTCACGCGTACTTGGACCTCAGTGATAGGGCGAGGCCATGGCCAGGTCCAGACGTGCTGAGCCGTGAGTGCAAAGTGCCGCCCTGGACCACCGGCGGCACGGGTGGTTCAATTCAAAGCCCGACTGCCATCCGTGTTTCGTCCAGCGTGTTGCTTTGCGGGTCTCGCAGCACATAGCCACGGCCCCAGACGGTTTCGATATAGTTCTCTCCACCGGTCGCATTGCTGAGCTTTTTGCGCAGTTTGCAGATGAACACATCGATGATTTTCAGCTCAGGTTCATCCATGCCGCCATAAAGGTGGTTCAGAAACATTTCCTTGGTCAGAGTCGTCCCCTTGCGCAGGCTGAGCAACTCGAGCATCTGGTATTCCTTGCCGGTCAAATGAACCGTCTTGCCATCCACTTCCACGGTTTTTGCATCAAGGTTCACCGCAATTCGCCCTGTATGAATGATCGATTGCGAATGCCCTTTGGAACGGCGGATGATGGCATGGATGCGTGCCACCAGTTCTTCGCGATGGAAAGGCTTGGTCAGATAATCATCGGCGCCAAAGCCGAATCCCTTGATCTTGCTTTCGGTATCATCGGCACCGGACAAAATCAGAATCGGTGTTTCCACCCTGGCGATCCGCAACTGGCGCAGAACCTCATGCCCGTTCATGTCCGGCAGGTTCAAATCCAGCAAGATCAGGTCGTAATCATAGAGTTTTGCCAGATCGATTCCTTCTTCGCCAAGATCCGTCGCATAGACGTTCAGGTTCGCATGCGTCAGCATCAGTTCGATGCTTTTGGACGTGGTCGGATCATCCTCGACAAGAAGTATGCGCATTTTTCACTGCTCCAATTCGGGTCAATAATTCCAATTTAAATTAAACCTGACCAAGAATGGTTAATCTGACGTTACCGTTGAATCATTTATTCACGCTCTCCTTTAGGTTGTCGATACTTTTTTAGCGCCGTCGCCTTCAACGCCTCGACGCCGTGTTCCGCGACCAAAGAAACCCAACCGTTGAATTCTTCGTCGCTCAGGCCGTATTTCTTTTTTGCGTCAGACAGGCTGATCAGCCCGTAAAGCACGCCACGCACGACAAGAATCTTGCGTGACGCCACCCATCGCCTTGTGTTCGCGGGCGGTAAATCCGCATGCGTCAAAATGGATCCATCCGGCAGAGCAACAGACCTTGGCCCTTCAACTTTGTGCAAATACATCGCTTTACCCTTCTTGCTGCACCAAAGCTGCCCTCAGCCTACTTAAAGTCGCGTGAAACCGCCCCTTGAGAGTGTGTAGAATTTTCCTATATTCTGCCGGTCTTTCTTAACCCGGACTGGAATCTGCAATGGCCCTCGATACCGAGACCCCGCTGAACTCGCTTGGCTTTGCCAAACCACCCTCGGAAACGCGGGTCGTTGTGGCGATGTCGGGGGGCGTCGACAGTTCCGTTGTCGCGGCCTATCTGGCCGATCAGGGCTATGATGTGGTCGGTGTGACTTTGCAGCTATATGACCACGGCGCGGCATTGGCCAAGAAAGGTGCCTGTTGCGCTGGAATCGATATCCATGATGCGCGACGCGTGGCGGAAGAGCGGGGATTTCCACATTACGTTCTGGATTACGAGAACATCTTCAAGGATGCCGTGATCGACGAGTTTGCCGACAGCTATCTGGCAGGCGCGACGCCGGTTCCCTGCATCCGCTGCAACGAGCGCGTGAAATTCAAGGACCTTCTGGAAACCGCCAAGGATCTCGAGGCAGACTGCATGGCCACCGGCCATTACATTCAGCGCAAGATGGGCGCCA
The DNA here is from genome assembly GCF_017872515.1 of Ruegeria sp. HKCCE3926. Classification (NCBI taxonomy): domain Bacteria; kingdom Pseudomonadati; phylum Pseudomonadota; class Alphaproteobacteria; order Rhodobacterales; family Roseobacteraceae; genus Ruegeria; species Ruegeria sp. HKCCE3926. Next base: position 1,067,035 of record NZ_JAEDOU010000001.1, read on the forward strand.
ACGGACCGGAACTGCACAGCGCCGAAGACGCCAATCGCGATCAGTCCTATTTCCTGTTCTCGACCACGCCAGAGCAACTGAATTTTCTGCGCTTCCCGCTGGGCCACCTGCCGTCAAAAGACGCAACCCGTGAGATGGCGGCGCAGTATGGGCTGTCGGTGGCGGACAAGCCCGACAGTCAGGATATCTGCTTCGTGCCCGACGGCAACTATGCCAGCGTCATCGAAAAGCTGCGCCCCGGAGCCGCGGAACCCGGCGAGATCGTTCACGCCGATGGCCGCGTACTGGCGCAGCACAACGGCGTGATCCACTATACGATCGGGCAACGTCGCGGTCTTGGCATCGGCGGCCTTAGCGAGCCGCTTTACGTCGTCAAACTGGACGTCGACAAAAAGCAGGTCGTTGTCGGCCCGAAAGAGATGCTGGCAACGCGCGTCGTTCCGGTGCGCGAGATCAACTGGCTGGGCGATGAACCCTTTTCGTCACGCGATGAATGGCATCTTTCCGTCAAAGTCCGCTCGACCCGCCCGCCGCGCGAGGCAATCATTCGGCCGCTGTCGGACACCACGGCCGAGGTCGAACTGCTGACCCCCGAGGAAGGCATCTCGCCCGGGCAGGCCTGCGTATTTTACGCAAACGAAGGCAGCCGCGTGTTCGGCGGCGGCTGGATCTGGCGTGGGTATTAGGCTGAAACCGGCTCGACCTCGGGTTCGATCTGAATCTGCAATGCATCGTTGAACCGATTGAACGCACTGCACAAGGCGATGCGCCAGGTCAGCTCGACGATCTGGGCATCGGTGAACCATTCCCTCAGATCCGCCACTTCGGCATCCCTCATACGGCCCGACCGGATCGTCACGGCTTCGGCATAGCGCACGACCGCTTTGTCACAGGCATCCAGTTCCGGATGATCCTCGACGTCCGGCAGACGCGCCGCCCCTTCGGGGCTCAGCCCCGCCACGGTCAGCAGCGGTGTGTGATGCGAGACGCAATAATCGCAGGCATTCAGTTTTGAAACCGTCACCATCGCCAGCTCCAACGCACGGCGCGGCAGGTTCTCCTGCTCTCGCAGGGTCGTCAGCATTCCCGTGACGTGGTTCAGAACCGGAGGGCAATACGCTGCGACGCGGGCCCAGTTGTCAAATGGTCCATAGGCGCCCAATGCAGCGTGGGACGCGCGCGCGTCGGCCGTCATTTCCTGATCCGACAAAGGGGGGATGCGGGTCATGTCGAAAGCTCCTTTTCTGGGTCACGATACCTTGGACCTGCGCCCCAGCAACAGACCTTGCAGGTCACATATGCGAGACGAAGCGCTCTCTTCGCCGGGTCACAACATATCGGTTGGAGAATTGAAGAGAATATAAAGCCCGACGCAGACCATGATATAGGGCGCAATCCGATCTAGCCGGGCAACGCGTGGGCCAAGGCTTTTGGCGTGGGGTGCCCCCCATGCCGCAACAACAACCAGCAAGGCGGCCGCGCTGGCGGCACCGATCAACGCAACAACCCGATAGGACGGCGCCGAATCCGCAAGCAGAGGGGTCATTACCGCAAAACTGTCTATCGAGAGGCTCAGGAAAAGCGTCACCACCGAAGTCACCGCCCCTTTTGACACAGTACCTTCGGTGTCCGCCTCACGAAACTGATGCCAGATTCCGCGCAAGCCAAACACCAGTGGGACAAGGCCAAGATAGCCGATCCAAAACGGAAGGCCGCTCTGGTTCAGGCCCACGGCCACGGTCATGGCCAGGGAAAGTACGATCGTCTGAGCGACGGCAAAGCCCACGATCGCACGGCGCTGTTCCATCACCAGAATCAAGCCCAACAAAACAGCCAGATTGTCCAGATTGGTAGAGATCATCGCGATCCCCGCAGAGACTGCAAACAGCGCGTGATCAAGCATTGCTTGGCTGCATTCTGTTCAAAACCGCCCGCGCCGCGCGCAAGCCGGGTGCTTCGCCCCCACGCCCCAACCTGTCCATGGTTAGGTTCATGGCATGCTGTTGCGCATCGGGTGCGTCGGCGACCTTTCGCAAGGCTTCGGCGATTTTTTGAGGCTGACAGTCATCCAGCAGGCATTCCGGCACGGCGCGTGTTTCCGAAACCAGATTGACCAGTGTAACGGTGTCCAGCTTGACCATCCGTTCCGCCATTTTCTGCGTCAGCCAGTTGAGTTTGTATGCAATGACCATCGGCGTATTCTGCGCCGCAAGTTCCAGCGAAACCGTTCCCGAAGCAGCAAGCGCAAGATCTGCGGCGCCAAAAGCCGCTCGTTTGTCGGCCATGGCTTGCTCTGCCCCCACCTGGCGCGGGTCCAGCACCACGGGCGCGCCAGGCCATTCTGGCACCAGGTCGTTTATCAGATCGGTTGTCGCACCTACGGTCGGGATCACCACGCGGTAATTCGGGTGGTCATCGACAAACAACCGCAACGCGCCGCCGAAAGACTCTGCCAGACGTTCAATCTCACCCCGCCGCGACCCGGGCAAGGCCAGCAGGATCGGCGCATTACCCAGATCAAAGCGGTGGCGAAAGGCGGCGATCTCATCTGGTGTGGCAGTCGGTTCGCCAACCACAGGATGGCCGACAAAGTCGCATTCCATCCCTGCCCGCTCCATGTACGGAGGTTCAAAAGGAAGAAGAGCCAGCACATGGTCGATGACCTTTGCCATCTTGTCTGCACGCCCGGGGCGCCAAGCCCAGACACTGGGCGCAACATAATGCACGGTTCGGATTTTGCTGTTGGCTTTTACGATTTTGGCGACGCGCAAGCTGAAATCCGGGCTGTCTATGGTGATCAATACATCCGGTTTCGTGTCCAGCACCGCCTGTGCCGTCTCGGATATCCGCCGTTTCAGGTGAAAAAACTTCGGCAGCACTTCGACAAGCCCCATGACAGACAGCTCGGACATCGGGAACCGGCTGCGCAGGCCCTGCGCTTGCATCAGCTGGCCTCCCACACCGTCGAATTCAATCTCGGGCACCAGGGTTTTCAACCCCTCCATCAGCGCGCCGCCCAACCGGTCGCCCGAAGGTTCACCGGCGACCAGAAAGACACGCATCAGACTGCCCGCTCGCGGATATAGAGAAACAGACCCAGACGGTTGCATTCAGCGATGACGCGTTCCTTTTCCAGAACGAGCACACCGCCTTTTTCCAAAACGATCCCGGACAAACCTGCCGCAACCGTGTCGGTAACAGTTTCCGGCCCGATGGCGGGCAAATCGGCGCGCCGATCCTGATCGGGTTTGGGGCCTTTGAACAGAATGCCCCCGCCAGCGTCGGGGCGTTGGGTCAGGGATTGCAGCATCCACGCGGTGCCGTACACCCCCTCGATGGCCAGCGCCTGCCCTTTGGACACGGCACAGGCCTGCCCGGTATCCGCGGCCCCCATTGCCCGAAGAATCCCGGCGGCGCGGTCAGCGTCGGCCATGTCGGCATCCGAGGGCTGGGTTTCGGTCAGACACCCCACAGGCGGTAACAAACCGGGCGCGATCTCATGCGCGGCCCTGAGGGTGAGACCGGCACCCTCAAGAATTCCGATCACGGCGCGCAAAGCTCCGTCATCGCCGGACAGGATGGCCTTTTGGATGATCGGAACCAGCGGCAGCGTCGCGGCGTCGATGCGGGAAGGGTCGATTGGCGGGCGTCGAACAGCGCCGGCCAGACAGATATCGGTCACGCCCCGCGCCTTCAGGTCAGCGATGAAACTGCCCAATTGTTCCAGAGGAAACACGACATCTGCACTCAGGCTGTCAGGCAGAAACCCCTCCATCGCGCAGATCAGAGGACGTTCTGGCAACTGCGCAACAACTTCGGTCGGCAGAGCACCGGTTCCCGCAATCAACGCAAGCATGACCCTATTTCCTCGGGGTCAGGAAGGATCGGTCACTGTGGCCGGTGACGAAATCCACGATCTGCTGCACATAGTCGCTTTCGTTGCCTTCACCGATCCGGCTGGCGCGATCCATAAAGGTGCCTTCGCCGTCGGACAATTCCTTGAATGCCGCGCGCAGCGCCGAGATATCTTCTCGCGATACACCCTTGCGCTTGAGACCGACGAGGTTCAGGCCATCCAGCTCACCCCGCGACGCCTGTACCAGGCCGTAAGGAATAACATCTTTCGGCACCATGGTCAGCGCGCCAATAATGGCCCCGCGTCCAACGCGCACCCATTGATGCAGCCCTGAAATGCCACCGACGATCACGTCGTCTTCGACGATGCAATGCCCCGCCGCGCCGGCATGGTTCACCATGATCACACGGTTGCCGATCTGAACGTCATGGGCCACGTGAACACCCGCCATCAACAGGCAGTCGTCACCGATCCGCGTGACCCCTCCGCCACCTTCGGTCCCGGTATTGATTGTCACATGCTCGCGAATGCGGTTGCGTTTGCCAATCTCAAGCCGGGTGTTTTCGCCACTGAATTTCAGATCCTGAGGGATCTCACCAATCACCGAGAAATTGAACACAACTGTATCGTCGCCGATCGAGGTGTCGCCCGTCACGACCACATGCGATTTCAACTCGACCCGATCGCCCAGTTTCACCTGTGGGCCCACGTGGCAGAAGGGACCGATGATACAATCCTGTCCAATCTGCGCACCGTCTTCAATAATTGCGCTGGGATGGACTCCGTTCATGTTGTCTTTTCCATATCCCAGTCGACATAAGCCGAGAATTCCGCCTCGGCGGCAACTTCGCCTTCGACAGTTGCACGGCCGCTGAATTTGAACAGCTTTCCGCCTTTTTTCCCACGCACTGTTTCCACATGCATTTCCAGCACATCACCGGGCACCACCTTGCGGCGGAATTTGCACTTGTCGATGCTCATGAAGTAAATCAACAGCTCGGTGTCGATGACGTCCATTCCCACACCCAGCATCACACCGGCGGTCTGCGCCATTGCCTCGACAATGGTGACACCCGGCATGATCGGCGTACCGGGGAAATGCCCCTGAAAATGCGGTTCGTTCATGGTGACATTCTTGATTCCGCGCGCCGACTGATAGCCCGAGATATCTACCACCTTATCGACCAGCAAAAACGGATAGCGGTGCGGCAGGATCCTCTGGATCAGCTGAATGTCTGCGCTTTTGGTTTCTGTGCTCATGATGCAGATATCCCGTTTTGGATGTTTCTTTTTTTGCGTGGTTAGCAATACAGCACTGCAAGGGCAAGCGAACCTATTCGCCCTGACCCTGTTGCAAATCGCTTCCATCACCAATCGCGGCGTTTATTCGGATGATTGCGGCTTCGGTGATGTCGGACGTGCTGACGACGACATTAGATCGCTCGATCATCACGCTGGCCCCAATTTCGCGCAACAGATCGACAAGCACCGGGCGCACAATCTCGGAAAAGGTCTGCTGGGCTTCTTCGCTGCGACGGGCCAGTACGTCCAGCTTTGCCCTTTGCCCCTCGCGATGGGACTGAACCTTGAGATCAAACGCCTCGGCCAGGGGGCGGAACTCGTCGGCCGACATGGTGGCGCGCTGCTCGGTAAGTTCCTTTTCTTCGCGGCTCAGTTCCGCGACAATCCGTTGGTTTTCTTCGGACAGTAAGGCGCTTTCCTTTTCAATTTCACGCAAAACGCGCTGTCCGAAAGCGGACTTGGCAAACAGCTCTTCACTGGACAGGGTGACCACACTGGCTTGAGGCACACCAAGCTGCTGAGCATTTGCCAAAGACGCCAGGACCATCGCCATAAATGCACACAGGGCCCAAAGCGGGCCCCGTGTTCTGCCAAGCAATCTGTTCAGCATCGCGGATCAGAACCGGGCCTGGATCGTAAAGTCAAAGTTCTGCTCCTTGTCGAAAGATTCTTTCTTGAGAGGCTGCGAGAAGTTGAACTGCAACGGCCCGAACGGAGTTTCCCACAGCACCGAAATGCCGATCACGTGGCGGATCGATCCGTTAGCACCGACAATGGTTGCACCTGCCGTATTGACGTTGTCGATGTTGTAGAGGTTGCCGACATCATAGAACAGGCCGCCACGCAGACCCAGCTCCTCGGGCAGACCCAGCGGGAAATCGGTTTCGAAACGGGCAACCCAGTAGTAGTTGCCCCCGATCGCGTCATCCTGACCGTTGGACAGGTCACGCGGTCCGATACCCGCAGGTTCGAAACCCCGAAAGGTATTGGGCCCCAGCACAAACCGGTCAACAGTACGGCTGAAATCGTTTCCGCGCCAGTGCAGCGCGCCCAGCTCCATCGTGGCCCGAAGCACCACTTCTTCGTTCCATACCCGGGTTTGCGCGATACCACGCGCCGTGGTCTTGAAGTACTTGTTGTCCCCGCCAAGTCCAGCGGCATCAACGCCAACCTCGAACAGAACGCCGGTATTGGGGTCCAGACCGCCGATACGGCTGTCATAAATGTAGGACAGTCCCAAAGAACTGGACGTCCGTTTGCCCTGCGCAATTTCAGAAGCAATCACCGCGCCGTTAACTTCGTTGTCCTGCTGCGTCATCTCGCTGCGGTCCCAGCCATAGCGGAGCCGCAGAGCCGACAATTCACCGATCGCATAGGTCAGCTGCGGTGCAAAGAAAAGACTGCTTGTGTCGTAACTTGCAAACCCGGAATTGGTGGCAGACAGCCCCAGACCAAGGTCAAAGCGCAGCTTGCGACCCAGAAGGTAAGGCTCAGTAAAGCTGAGCGTATATTGTTCCGAGTCCTGCGCGGTCGAGATCGACACACCAAGGTTCTGGCCACGACCCAGGAAGTTGGATTCGTTCAGGGCAACGGCAATCCCGAAGCCGTCCGTAACCGAGTAGCTGCCTCCGAGGCTCAGCGAGCCGGTAGGTTGTTCTTCAACGTCTACATCCAGAATGACCTGGCTGGGCGACGATCCCTCGCGCGGCTCGACTTCCGCGACGGCGAAAAAGCCCAGGGCATTGATGCGCTCGGCGGCCTGACGGATTTCGCGGGGATTGAACGGGTCACCTTCGACGGTATCGAACTGACGGCGGATCACCCGGTCCAAGGTGGTTGTGTTACCTTCAATATCAATCCGCTCGACAAAGATCCGAGGACCTTTTGTCAGAACAAATTCGATATCCAAAGTCAGATCGCGGTCATTGCGTGTAACACGTGGTTCCACGCGAAGGAAATCCACACCTTGCTTCAGGCCCAGCCGTTCCTGTCGCGTAATCGAATTTTCAACCAGCGTCGGCGTATATGTCACGCCGGGCTTGATCTTCAGCGCGTCCTGATAAGGGGCCGGATCCACGCCCGGAATCTCACTGACGGTCGTGATCTTACCAAATGAGAATTTCTGGCCCTCGGTTACATTCATCACCAGGAAAAACGCATCCCGTTCGCTGGTAAACTCGACATTGGCGCTGTTCACGCGGAAGTCGACATAGCCTCGTGACAGGTAGAAATCCCGGATGACCTGCTTGTCGAACTCGATACGATCGCCGATGAAGGTGTCGTTCCTGAAGAACGTCCGCAGGAAAGTTGCCTGCTTGGTTTCCAGAACGCGGCGCAAACGACGGTCCGAAAAGGCACGGTTGCCGACAAAGCTGACACGTTCCACTTCGATGGTCGTGCCTTCGGCCACTTCGAAAACCAGATCAACCCGGTTGTCGCTGCGGCGGATAATCCGAGGGATCACGGTCGCGGCAACACGGCCTTGGGCTGAATACACTTCGGCAATCATATCAGCGTCAGACTCGGCCACCTGCGGGGTAAAGACGCGGCGCGGCTGCGATTCGATGACGTCCAGCAACACGTCGTCCTTGACGCGGGCGTTACCTTCGATGCTGATCTGATTGATCGTCGGATATTCCTGAACCGTGATGACCAGCGTAGACCCCCGCGGCGTCAGCTCGACTGTTTCAAATACACCACTGTCAAGCAAACGCTGATAGGCATCATTGAGCTGGCCCGCAGTTACAGTCTGGCCAGGTTCGATTCCCGTTCGGGCGATGATCGTACCGGTTTCAATCCGGCGATTGCCCTCAACATCAAACGAATTGATCGTATAGTTTTGCGCCTGTGCTGCATGCGGAAAAGTCATTAAGCTTGCAGCAACAAAAAGGAAAAGAACCGCTAGCGCCTGCCACAAAATCTTGTTTGTTGGCATTTGCTGCCCGCAGGATGTGCCCGCCCCTCGCCTGTCAGTCATTTTATGCTCTACCCAGAATTTAAGACTTTTATGCTGAGTAACGGGATTGAATGAGCTTGTCAAAAGGCGAAATAGAAGCAGCCGCGAAGACTGCCATTCAAATTGACGACGTTAATTTCAGTAAGAATCACATGGCCGCCAGATAGGCGGCACCTGCCATAGCCAACGCCGTAACTGCAAAGCTCAGCAGAACATCCCAATTCAGCACGAACAGGAAGCTAAAGCTCTGATACGATTTTTTCAGCGTTTTGGTCATGGTTTTTCCCTCAGACGCAAAAATCATAACGTCAGAATGAGGCAATTTTGCGGCCCAATCTTGCGCCACGCGCCACAATTAGCAGAACAAATCGTTGCTCACTGAAAACAGCATGAGGGTGAGAATTAAGGTGATCCCTACACCCATGAGCACCCGCAAGGCCCCATCACTGGGTGGTTTCCCTGCAATGGCTTCATAGGCGTAGAACACAAGGTGCCCGCCATCCAATGCCGGGATCGGAAACAGGTTCAGCAATCCGACCGCCGTCGACAGAACCGCGATGAAGAAAATGAAGTTCTGCGCCCCCTGGCTGGCCATTGCCCCCGAGGTTTCGGCAATCCCGATCGGCCCCGAGATGTTACAGGTGCTGATTGCCCCCGTCACCATGTGCCACATACCAGACAGCGACCCTTCGATAATGCGGCCCGTCTGTCTGACACCGCCGGTCAGTGAATCCAGAATACCGGCCGGTTCAGTTGCTGGCTCCAGCATCATGCCCCCGATGATCCCAATCCGCCAATGGGTGACGAAACCGCCATCCGGCTGAGGTTCATCCGTGCGTCGGGGGGCCAATGCGAATTCCAGCTCGGACCCATCCCGCCAGACGTCCAACAGCAGAACCCGGCCGTCGGACCCTTCGACAAAATCCTTCAGCTGCTCGAAGGCAAAGATCGGCTCTCCGTTCACCGCCGTGATGACATCGCCTTGTTTCAGTTGAATATCCATCGCCGCGCTGCGTGGGGCCACTTGGCGGATCAGGGGTGGAAACATCCATGGTGCTTGTACATCCAGCGTTTCACCGTCCCGGATCACCGTGTAATCCAGAACCGGTTCCACAGGCAGCGCATCGATAAAGTCCTGCCAGGCCCCCTCTTCATCATAGTCAGGTGTCGGTGTGCCGGCGATTGCGGTGATCACATCACCTTCTCTCAATTCCTGCACAGTGCCTGGCAAGGGTTGCAACGTTCCGACCGTCAGCGGCTCCTTCGATACGCCCTGTGACCAGAAAATCAGGCCAAACACCAGAATGGACATGACGAAGTTGAAGACAGGTCCGGCCGCGACCGTTGCGGCCCGTGCCCACAAAGGGGCACCATGCATGGTGCGGCGCAGCTCTTCCGGGCTTTGGGTAGCGATGCCTTCCATCGCCTTTTCATCCTTGCCCGATGCTGCATTGGCATCGCCCAGGAACTTTACGTACCCCCCAAACGGCAGCAACGCGATCTGCCATCTTGTCCCCCGTTTGTCGACACGGCTCCAGAGAACCGGGCCAAACCCGATCGAGAACACTTCGGCATGGATACCGGACCAACGCCCCACAATGTAGTGGCCGTATTCGTGCACCGCGACGATGACCGACAATGCGGTGACAAACGCGACAATCGTCCAGAGAAGATTGCCGAATTGCGGGATTAGGGAAAGTACGTCCAAAATTCTATCCTGCTCGTTCCACCACAGCGTCATCGACCCACTGACGTGCCAGATGGTCTGTTTGCTGTACGTTATCAAGGGTCATCGGGGCATCAATAAGGCTGCCTGACGCGTCGAACCTGTCGAGAACCGCCGCGACGGCATCAGCCATATCCAGAAATCCGGTCCGGCGCGCGATGAAATGATCCAGCGCACGTTCCTTCGCGGCGTTGAAAACAGCACCCGCCAGGCCGCCACGCGCCATCACGTCCCGGGCCAGTTTCAATGCGGGATAACGTGCCAGATCCGGAGCGTTGAAACGCAACTGCCCCAGCTTGGCCAAATCAAGGCGCTGTATCGGCAATTCCCGTCTTTCGGGCCAATGCAGCGCGTAACCGATGGCGTGGCGCATATCGGGTGCCCCCATATGGGCCATCACCGCACCATCACGATACCCGACCAGGGCGTGTACTATGGATTCCGGATGCACCAGCACTTCGATCTGATCCGGATTGACACCGAAATATTCTTTTGTTTCTATAACTTCCAGCGCCTTGTTGAACATGGATGCACTGTCGATTGTGATACGCTGCCCCATATCCCAATTCGGATGGCTTGAGGCCTGTTCAACAGTCGCGTTCACCAGTTCACTCAGGGGCCAATCACGGAACGCCCCGCCGCTGGCGGTGATGATCACACGCTCGACTGTTTCGATGTCTTCACCGACCAAAGCCTGAAACACCGCCGAATGTTCGCTGTCGACCGGCAGCAATCGCGCACCATGCCGTTTGGCCGTTTCCAGAACCAATGATCCCGCGCAGACCAATGTCTCTTTGTTGGCCAGCGCGAGGGTCGTGCCCTGTTTCAACGCCTCGATGCCCGGTGCCAACCCGGCCGAGCCGACAATGGCCGACATGATCCAATCCGCCGGACGTGCCGCAGCCTCGACGATGGCACGCGGGCCTGCAGCCGCCTCGACGCCACTGCCGGCCAAAGCGGAACGCAGGTCATCAAGCCGGTCTTCATGAGCGGTGACGGCAATATCGGCACCGAGCCGACGCGCGTCATCCGCAAGTCTTTGAATATTGGCGCCACCGGTCAAAGCCACGACGTCATACTCGGACGGTGCACGCGAAATCAGATCAATCGTATTCTGCCCGATCGACCCGGTGGCTCCAAAAACAGATACCTTTCGCATTACATTTCACCCGGCGAATAGATCAGCCCCGCGATCAAAACGAACAGCGCGGCCCCCATCATGCCATCAAACCGATCCAGAAAGCCGCCATGGCCCGGTATCAGGTTCGAACTGTCTTTGACACCGAACTTGCGTTTGACCGCACTTTCAGCAATATCGCCGGCCTGGCTTGCCATTGAAGCCAAAACGGAAACAACGACAAAAGCGAATCCAAAGCCGGCCAGGCTTGCAAAAACCGCGCCGACAAATGCCGCGGCGGCCCACCCTCCGGCGGTTCCCGACCACGTCTTCTTCGGGCTGACCTTGGGCCAGAATTTCGGGCCACCAACCGCCTTGCCCACGAAATAGCCCGCGACGTCCGTGGCGACCACGACAGCAATCAGCCAAACCATCCAGCCAAAACCGGAATTTTCGCGGATCGAAATGAAACCCAGCCCGGCCCCGACGATCCAGACCACGAACATCCCGAACAGAACCTTCGAACGACTGATCTGCCCCACTCCCACAAGCGCAGGCGCAAGCACGACCGGCAAAGTGTAAATCGTCGGAAGATGATAGCTGAGAACCACGGTGATGCTTGTCAGAATCCCCAATTGAACAGCCACGCCGCGGGCTTGCGGGTCGATCATCCGAACCAATTCCCACGTCATCAGACCACAGGCTGCGGCGATGAAGGTTTCGAACCACCACCCGCCAAGCCAGACTTCGATTGATCCGATCACGACCAGAACAGCAGCAGAAAGAACCCGTGTTGTCAGGTCAGACCATCGGCCGTCTCTCATGCCAGAACCGCTCCGAACCGCCGATCTCTGGTGCCGTAATTCTGGCACAGACGGGCCAGTTCAGCAGCAGTGAAGTCCGGCCAGAGGGTGTCGATGAATTCATATTCCGAGTAAGCCGATTGCCAAAGAAGAAAGTTTGAAATCCGCGCTTCACCGCTGGTTCGGATAACAAGGTCGGGATCAGGAAGAACACGCGTATCCAGATATTTAGGAAGAGTTTCTTCATCCACCTCTTCGGGTTTCAGCCGCCCTTCAGCCACATCCCGCGCCAGACGCTTTGTGGCGCGCGCGACCTCGTCGCGCCCACCGTAATTCAGCGCCACGGTCAAATGAACCAGATCGTTGTTCTTGGTTTCTTCTTCCAACGAGTCCATCAACTCGATCAACTTGGAATCCAGCCGGACCCGATCTCCGATGAACCGAACGCGGATGCCATTATCCGCAAGTGTCCGGGTTTCCTTGATGATGTAGCGGCGGAACAGGTTCATCAGGCCGGCCACCTCGACCTGGGTCCGCTTCCAGTTTTCGGTCGAAAAAGCGAACACCGTCAGGTACTTGATCCCCAAACCAGGGCAGGCCTCGACAACCTCGCGCACGCGCCGCGCGCCGGCATGGTGGCCGAACAGCCGGGGACGGCCGCGTGCCTGCGCCCAACGACCATTGCCATCCATGATGATGGCCACATGGCGCGGGCCGGACTCCAGCTCGGTTTGCGGGTCTTTTGGCATCAGTTCGGCTCAGACCTGCATGATTTCGGCTTGCTTGGTTTCAAGCGCAGCATCCACGGCCTTGATCATCTCATCCGTCATGTCCTGAACTTCGCTTTCCCAAAGCTTCTGGTCATCTTCCGACATGCCGTCCGCCTTGGCCTTCTTGATCTGATCCATGCCATCGCGACGCACGTTGCGGATCGCAATGCGCGCGTTTTCCGCGTACTGACCGGCGACCTTGCTCAGCTCGCGGCGGCGTTCTTCGTTCAACTCGGGAATCGGCAGCATTATGATGGTTCCGTTCAATTGCGGATTGATACCAAGGCCGCTTTCGCGGATGGCCTTTTCCACCTTACCCACCAGTGACTTGTCCCAGACGTTAACAGTGACCATACGCGGTTCGGGCACGTTCACGGTGCCCACCTGGTTGATCGGTGTCATCGAGCCGTAAGCGTCAACCATGACAGGTTCCAGCATCGAGGCCGAAGCACGCCCTGTTCGCAATGATGCAAATTCGGTTTTCAGATTGGCCATTGCGCCATCCATGCGGCGCTGCAGATCATTGGTGTCCAGTTCGAAGTCGTCAGACATTCTGCTCACTCCCCGTCTTCAGGTACTCTTTGGATGGGTCTTACGCCATCGCAATTGGGATGTATAGCAATCATGATCGGGAATTGTATCAATGGCCAGAGGTGTTGCGACCAATTTGGACAAACATCGTTTTCCGGAACCTGGCCGAGTTTCTTCGGCCAGGTTGCTTTCATGGGTCAGCCTCAGGCGTTCACATCCACCACGACGCGGCCCTTGACCTGACCTTTCAGAATGTCGGCGCCCAGTTGCGGCAGATCGGACAGACCGGCCGGTTGAACCATCGCCTCAAGCTTGTCCATCGGCAGATCCGTGGCGATCCGTTTCCATGCGCGCACCCTGTTGTCATAGGGCTGCATCACGCTGTCGATGCCCAAAAGATTCACGCCGCGCAGCAGGAACGGAATCACCGTCGCAGGCAAAGCAGCCCCCCCTGCCAAACCTACCGCAGCAACAGAGCATCCGTATTTCATCTGACCCAGAACGCGTGCCAGCATGGCGCCGCCCACAGCGTCAACGCAGCCCGCCCATGTTTCGCTTTCCAGAGGGCGTTTTGTTGTCTCGTTCAGGTCGTCGCGCGGCACGATGGTCGTCGCTCCAAGTGATTTCAGATAGTCACCGGTTTCGGGCCGTCCGGTGACCGCAGCGACCTCATAGCCCAAATTGCCAAGAATGGCCGTGGCCACCGACCCGACGCCACCCGCGGCCCCGGTTACCAATACCGGTCCACGATCCGGGGTCAGCCCATGATCCTCCAGCGCCATGACCGCCAGCATCGCAGTAAACCCGGCAGTGCCCACTGCCATTGCCTGACGCGTTGTCAGCCCATCGGGCAGCGGCACCAGCCAATCGGCCCGCGCGTTGGCTTTTTGCGAATAGCCGCCCCAATGTGCCTCACCAACGCGCCATCCGGTCAGAACAACCTTGTCTCCGGGTTTGTAGCGGTCATCCGATGAGGCCTCGACCGTGCCGGCGTAGTCAATGCCGGGGACATGCGGATAGGCCCGCACCAGCCCGCCCCCTTTCGGAGACAGGCACAGGCCGTCCTTGTAGTTCACCGTAGAATATTCGACCGCAACCGTGACATCACCATGCGGCAGGTCATCCACCGACAATTGTTTGATCGAGCCGGTGGCAAGTCCGCTCTCTTCATCCTTGTCCATCACAAGTGCATTGAACATCTGTCATTCCTTTCGTGTTCAGCGACCAGCCCATGTCGTCAACTGGTTCAAAATTTCCCGAGGTCGACGCGGCAGCGTCCTTGATTCTGCTAGATCCAGAAATGCGATTGCACGGTCGCGCGGCGCATCCCGGCCGGTGTTTCCACTTCCAGTTCCGTCCCGGCATCCCAATGGCTCAGGCGCACCATACCGATCGCCACATTGGTTTCAAAATCCGGAGACCACGCCGCTGATGTCACCTGCCCCACGCGCTTGCCGCTTGCAAACAGGTCCCAGGGACGATCGCAGCCCGGTACAGGCTCACCGGCGATGGCGATTGGCCGGATTTGCTGCACCGGCCCTTCCTTGGCGACACGCAACAGAGCATCCCGACCGATACAGCCAATCGCGGTATGCGTGTTGCAGAACTTTCCCAGACCGCATTCATGCGGGGTATTGTCGTCGGTCATGTCGTTCCCATAGGACAACAGCCCGCCCTCAATGCGTTCGATCAGGTTCGGGCAGCCCGCGCGCACGTTCAGGTCTTCGCCGGCGGCAAACAGGGCGTTCCACAAAGGCATGCCGATATCGCCACCTTCAACGTATATCTCGAAACCACCCTGTTTCGAATAACCGGATCGCGCGACGGCCAGATCGCGCCCCTCGAACTCGACCATGTCAAATTTAAAGAAACGGATGTCGCGCACTCGGTCCCCGAAGACACGCGCCATCAGCTCGTCCGCCCTTGGGCCCTGAACGGCAAGCGGCGACACGTCCGGTTCATCCACCAGCACATCCAGACGGTACCCAACGGCGATACCCTTGACCCACAGCAACAGATCACTGTCGGCAATCGAGATCCACCATCGGTCTTCGGACAACTTCACCGCCACCGGGTCGTTCAGCATGCCGCCGGTTTCGTCAACGATCGGCACATAGAAACATTGCCCCGGCAGCATACCGCGCAGATCGCGCGGGGTCAGCATCTGCATCAGACGCGCAGCATCAGGGCCACGCAATTCAACCTGCCGCTCGCACGACACATCCCAGACCTGCACATGGGTCTTAAGATGCCGGTAATCGGCTTCAACACTTTCAAAAACCGTCGGCAACAACATACGGTTGTAGACCGTATAGCCCTTGACCCCGGCAGCTTCGACTCCTTCAGAGAACGGAGTGCGCCGCAAGCGGCGTGAGGCGGAAATCTGCGGCATTCATACCTCCTGCGGCATAAAGACGATATCACTGACAGGCGCTTCCGAGCCCGTCTCGGTCAGCATTTTGTGCACTTGCCCCCTGTGATGGGTCTGATGATTGAAGAAATGGATCACGCACAGCGCGTAAGGCATTGTGACATCAGCCTCTTTTGCGGCGGAATACCACGTGAACGAGCCGGTCAACGGATCATCCCCCAGCCCTTCTGCCCAGTTCAGGATACGCGCATCGATCTTTTCGCGTAACGCCAACCAGCTTTGCAGGTCCCGGCACAGGTATACGCTTTCATGGATACCCCCGCCCGCCTTGTGAATATTGCCATCTGGCCCGTCGCGCTTTTCGAAACGCGACATCCACATCCAGTCACCCCACAGCAGATGGTTCACCGTGCCCATAATCGAGCCAAAGAATGCTCCGCGTTCAAGGGTCAGTTCCTTCGGTGTCAGAGATTGCAAAAACTCTGCCAACTGATTGTTCTGCCAGCGATTGTAACGCGCCATTTCCTGCGCATACCCGCCCGTGATCATCATTTGGGCCCGTGCCAGTCGATCGGGCAGATTTCAGCGGACTTGCCGCCAAAGTCCCAGACCCGGCCATAGTCTCGCACCTTCGATTTGGTGCCACGCGCCACGATGATGTCAGGTCCCATCCAGTATTTGGAATTTGAGACCATCACCGGATGCTCCGGGTCCTTGCCCGCAAGCATCTCGATCTCTCCCTGTATCTTGCGACCAATCGCGATCCGACGTTTGTTTCCGTCGCGCTCGATCTGGACCGGCGCCCGTTCCGCACCGATGATCTCGCTGACCAGCATGGTAAACAGACCGGTCGTGCCGCCCGCCTGACCGCTGAAGATTTGCAACAATCCGTTGTAAGCCTTGCCGCTTGCGCGCTCGTCGACATAAGCGGCGACTTTCCACTGGCCTTCCCCCATCCGGCCCGGAATATCGACCAGCAAGCCGACATTCAGACCCGACAGATCCTCGCCTTCATAGTGGCCTTCATCAACGATGATGCCCATCCAAGCATGGCAGTGACCTTCCGTAGGGGGATGTGCGCCCAGCGACACCACGCAGGGGCAAAACACGTCACATGAACAGTTCAGGATCAGTTCACCCTTGATGGCCCATTCCGTCGGACTCATCTCTCGCCGCTTGGGATTGGGCATGCGGCTGTCAATACGCTGACTGACGGGCAGCCGATCGGCATCTGGTTTTCTGTTTTTAGCCATTGGCTTATCCTCCGTAGCTAATTGGATACACGAGCAGGACGAGACCGCCCGCAATCAACACAAACCCCATTGGACGGGTCACGGCGTGCCCGATCTGAGGAAGTTTCTCCAAAACCATGAACAGGGTCGCGAGCCCCATCCACAACAGGCTCATGACACCGCCTACAAAGCCGAGTGCCATAAAGCCCCAGCAACAGCCGACGCAAAAGGCGCCAAGACCCAGGCCCATGCGCACGCCACCTGCAAAACCGGTTCTCCAATGTCCCAGGAAATAGGTCATCGGGGCATGGCAGACACCGTGGCACACCTCTTTGGCGCGGGAAAACTGAAAGGCGCCCACGGCAATCATCAAGCCGCCCGCGACCCAGCCGGATTTGGCAATTCCCAGCATATCGACAACACCGCCAAACAGCAGAACCAACTGAATTCCTGCGATCACGGCCGCAAACCCGACCCAGACGATGGAATACCCGGCCAGAACCCCCAGCCAGCCGGCGCGGCTGCCATTTGCGCTGCGGATCAGGTCATCGTAACTGCGCAGGGTCGGGATCAGGGTCGGCAGCATCATGGCCGCCATCATGATCGCCCACATTGAAAACAGCGGCCCGAACTCGGCCATGGGCATGTACATGTCCATGCGCGGATCCATCGCGGCCATCGCCTGCCCCATCGGCCCCGGACGGCCGAACAGATCAAGGCCCATGTCCCGGCTCATCGAGAACATGACCCACCACGCCCACAAGATCAGAACATAAAAGCCCAGCCACATTCCGCTGCGCAGCCACGTACGACTCACTTCGGCCTCCCGACTCAACTCCCTTGCTTTTCAAATGTCAGACTTTTAAATGTCAGACAAATAAAAATTTGCCCAAGGCCGTCTGAAGATGAAAACCGCGCCCCGGAAAACCGCAGACCTGTCTGCCCAGATCGCCCAGGCTATTCGGGATGCGATCGTATCGGGTGAACTGATCGTGGACGCGCGCCTGCCGTCCGAAGCCGAGCTGTCGGATCAGTTCCAGGTCTCTCGCCCGACCGTGCGTGAGGCATTGAAACGGCTGGCCGCGCAATCCTTGATCCGCACACAACGCGGCGCTTCCGGCGGGGCGTTCGTGAATCGCCTGAGCTTTGAGGATGCCTATTCTCAGCAAGTAACGACTTCGACATTGCTGCTGTCGATGAATGCGGTCAGCTTCGATACCGCATGCGAGGCGCGATATGCCCTGGAAAGGGCCTGTGCGCCTTTGTCAGCGCAGCGGCGCACGGCAGATCACCTGGCGACCATGCGGGCAGAAATATTCCGCCAGTCCCAACCGGGCCTGACGGACGAGGCATTTTGCGCCTCGGACGTGACTTTCCATCGCGCGCTGGTGGATGGGGCTGGCAACCCGGTCCTGTCCTATCAGCTGGCGGGCGCCGTGGAAGCGATGCAACCGCTGATGAACATGATCACATTCACGGCGCGATCCCGCGAAGAGATCATCGGACTGCACAGCAGAATAGTGGACGCGCTTGAGGCAAAAGACGCGGACACCGTAGACTCCGCACTTGTTGATCTGGAACATTACACACGACGGCTGGCCCATGACGTGGCCGAAAGCAAACGTAAACCGACCTGAGGGCCGCATTCGAAACAAGATCAGAACAAGGGGCAAAAAAGCGGGCAGATTTTCATCCGGCGCCAAGATCGGAACTTTCAATATGAGTTGAAGTTCAATGACTTACGGGAGGACGTTATGAACCAAAGACCGGACCCAAGTTTTTATCCATCCGCGAAACTGGCGATGGAGGGCCCCGCCGAGACGCTTGCATTCACGCTGATGCTCAGCCCTGACTTTTCTCAACCCGACGGGCTGGCGGTTGTGAATGTCGATCCAAGCTCGGACGATTTCGGAAAGATCGTGCATCAGGTGATCATGCCCGAAAAGGGCGACGAATTTCACCATTTTGGCTGGAACGCCTGTTCTTCTTCCCTGTCGCCGCTGAGCGGTCATGCGTTTCTGGAGCGGCGCTATCTGATCATCCCGGGCATCCGGTCCAGCCGGATTTATGTCATTGACGTGAAGAACCCGCTTGAGGCCAAGATTCACAAGATCATCGAACCCGAAGAAGTCTTTGCAAAGACAGGGTATTCCCGTCCGCACACGATCCATTGCGGGCCCGAGGGCATCTATGTCAGCACCCTTGGTGGCGGCGGCCCCGACGGCACAGATGGCCCTCCGGGCATATTCATCATGGATTGCGAGACCTTCGATATCATCGGGCGCTATGAGATCGAGCGCGGCGTGCAGGACAAGCATTATGATTTCTGGTGGAACCTGCCGCGTGACTACATGGTCAGTTCCGAATGGGGCCTGCCGCCGCAATTCGAAAACGGGCTGGTGGCCGAGGATCTGTTGTCCAACAAGTACGGCCACCGGATCCATTTCTGGAACCTTCGGAACCGGACGAATATTCAAACCATCGATCTGGGCGAAAACCATCAGATGGCCCTGGAAATCCGCCCCGCGCATGATCCCGTAAAACAATACGGGTTCTGCGGCGTTGTCGTCGATACGACCAACCTGCAAGGGGCGATCTTCACCTGGTGGCGCAATGATGACGGCACGTTCGAAGCCAAGAAGACCATAACAATCGATCCGCAACCCGCTGATCCTGATGATCTTCCTGACCTTCTGAAGGGCTTCTCTGCCGTTCCGCCGCTGGTCACTGATATCGACCTAAGCCTGGACGACAAGTACCTCTATGTCGCGTGCTGGGGAACCGGCGAGATGCATCAATACGATGTATCCGACCCGATGAACCCAACCCTGGCAGGCAAGGTCGAGATCGGCGGAATCGTCAAAAAGACAAAGCATCCAAATGGTCAAACCTTTGGCTATGGTCCACAGATGGTCGAAATCAGCCGCGACGGCAAACGCGTCTATTGGACCAATTCGCTTTATTCCACGTGGGACGATCAGTTCTACCCCGAGGAAGGTGGTGCGGCCATGGTCAAGGCTGATGTCGGCGAGAATGGTGGTCTGACATTGGATCCGAAGTTCTGGGTAGAGTTTCCCAAGGGCTATCGCAGCCACCAGATACGGTTGGAGGGCGGAGACTGTTCAACCGACAGCTTCTGCTATCCGTCGGTCTGAGTTGGAATTATTGATGTCATCAACGGCTGGCCTGTGGCTGGCCGTTGTTCTGAGCGGAGCCTATCACGGCCTGAACCCCGGCATGGGCTGGCCGCTGGCGGTGTCTTCGGCTCTTATGGAACAACGCCAATCCGCGCTTTGGGGTGCACTCGCGGCTTTGGCTGGCGGGCATTTCGTGGCCATGCTTGGCGTACTTCTTCCTTTTGCCCTGATGGCCGTACTGGTCGATTATCAGAATGAAATCCGCATCGGCGCGGCTCTGGTCGTGATTGGCATGGGCCTGTACATCGCGATAACCCGCCGTCATCCCCGCTTTCTTTCGCGGATCCCGCCAAGCAGGCTCGCGCTGTGGTCTTTTCTTGTGGCGCTTGCCCACGGGGCTGCCCTGATGCTGGTTCCAATCTATCTGGGCCTGTGTGCCGTGGATGAACTGGACGCGGGCCATCAAGCGATTTCTCAGATCATGACCACGAACACCCTTTTGGTTCTGGGCGTCGCCGCGCTGCATACGGCCGCCATGGTTCTGGGTGGCGGTTTTTTGGCCTTTGCGGTCTATCGTTGGCTTGGTCTGCAATTCCTGTCGCGCAGTTGGTTCAACCTGGAGCTCATCTGGGCCCTGAGCCTCATTCTGGTCGGTGGTCTGGGTCTTTGGTCCGCCCTTGGCTGACCTTGTACTTTGTTTTGAAACGCGCTTTGTCTGCATCGAAACAAAACTGGAGCTTCCGAATGCAGGACCAAACCCGCCCAACCGAAGTGCTGCGTCAGGGCAAAATCGACGACTGGACGGCCGCCACAACCCATGCTTTCACCCGCGAGTTGTCTGACGGCACCCTGCCCGAGAACAAGATGCGCTGGTATCTGCAACAGGATTATCAGTTCGTCGACGGTTTCGTGCGTCTTTTGGCCAGCGCCATCGCGCATGCGCCGACCCTTGCTGACAGCGTACCGGCCGCGCAGTTTCTGGCGGTGATCACAGGCCCCGAGAACACCTATTTCCTGCGCGCGATGGACGCTTTGGACACTGAGCCCAGCACCGAGCCCGCGCCTGCCACGCGGGCGTTTCAAGATCTGATGGCCGAAGCCGCAGCCTCTGGCCGTTATCAGAACATGCTGGCGGTACTCGTCGTGGCGGAATGGGTATACCTGAGCTGGGCCAGCCCAGAAAACCCGCCCAAAGACGGCTTGCCGTTCTGGTTTGCAGAATGGATCACGCTACATGCGGGCGAAGGGTTCGAAAGCGTCGTGGAGTATCTGCGCAGTCAGTTGGATAACGTCTGGCCGACGCTGGATGCGGCCGAACAGGCCGAGGTCACGCGACTGTTCCATCGCGCTGTCGAACTGGAACGTGATTTCTTTGACGCCGCCTACGCGGCCTGAACCATAAGGGGGCCGGAATGGTCGCAACTCTGAACGTCATCGCGGCATTGCTGACCATCGGGTTCGGCGCATTCGGGTTTCTGGCCCCGGCCCACACCGCGTCGGCCCTGGATCTGGCCCCAACCAACAGCACGATGGGGTTGTCCGAGATGCGCGCCTCGGTCGGTGGTTTGTTTGTTGTGACGGGGATCGCCGTTATCTGGCTGAACAACCCAATGGCCTATGTCATGCTGGGCATTGTC
Organism: Ruegeria sp. HKCCE3926; assembly: GCF_017872515.1. Taxonomy (NCBI): domain Bacteria; kingdom Pseudomonadati; phylum Pseudomonadota; class Alphaproteobacteria; order Rhodobacterales; family Roseobacteraceae; genus Ruegeria; species Ruegeria sp. HKCCE3926. The sequence continues at coordinate 1,088,473 of NZ_JAEDOU010000001.1, forward strand.
TATTCCGGTGCGGCGCTGGGCCGGTTTGTGTCAGTCGCGCTGGACAATCCCCCCTTGGCCAAGGCGTTGATCTTTGGGGGAATCGAACTGGTTCTGGCCGTCTGGCTCATCGCTGCAAACTTCAACAAAGCCACCTAACAGATTGGAAATGTTAAACACGGCTGAGTTCATTCTGAGTTTGCATCCACCCATCACCTCACCTATATAAGAATCGTCCTTCGGGACTATGGACATAAACGCGCTCGTAATAAGCGGATCGGACCCGGGGGCGGTACCCGGCGGCTCCACCAACCATCCTTCGTTTGGGGATTTTGGGGCCGAAACAGGATCGACGAACGTCTAAAGGGGTTAGCTTTGTCTCGGCTGTCTGCCACCGTTACCGGCGAAAACAGTACAATTGCAAACGACAATCGTGCTCCGGTTGCAGTTGCTGCGTAAGCAGTAGCAAGACCGAAACTTAAGCCCTTGCGCCTAGCCGCGTAAGGCGGGGTTCGCAGGTACCTGGCAACAGAAACCTGCATTAATCCCACACATGTCTGATTTTATTCACCCGTCCCTTGGCAGATTCAGAGTTTATTCATTCCTTTTTGCCATCTTGCCAGCACTTGGACAGGAGAACTGGGATGACGAATTCAGAGATACTCAGAAAGTGGTACTCCGAAGTTTGGGAAAATGGAAACACCGAAGCAATTGATCAGTTCTTTGCACCCGAAACGATGGCCGAGGGGCTGATTCCGGAAATGCAGGTCGGTGCGGACGATTTTCGGGATCTGGTCATGGCGTTCCGCCATATTCTGGGGGACATCAAGGTCGAATTGCCCAAGATCATCGAAAACGGCGACTGGGTGTCTGCCATTCTGCATGTTCGTACTTTTCGGGCTGACAATGGCGCGCCACTGGAAGTCACGGGCCAGGTCATGGCGCGGTTCAAGGCCGAAAAGATGGTTGAAGCCTACAACCATTTTGACTTCATCTCGTTTTTTGAAGAGCTGGGCCAGTTTCCATCGGACACCCTGCCCGTATGCATGACCGGGCAACGCCTGGACTGGGCGTGAACCCAAAGCAATCTTGACCCCCATGACCCTTGCGCGCTAGCAAGTGCCATGGGGTAAGATTGCGAACGCCCCGTGAGGCGACAGCCCAAGTTTCGCATGTATCCGCGGTCACAAGGAAACATGCCATGGCATCGCCCAACTCTATTTCTCCCAAACAACTCCTGCGTCTGATTGGTACTCCGAATGCGCCCGTTCTATTCGACGTCTGCCTGAATGACGATTTTGAAGAAGATCCCTATCTGATCCCCGCATCAATCCGGCACCCGGCCACGGATCTTCAGGGGCTTTTGTGCAAGATCTCGGGCCGTTCGGTCGTTATTATCTGTCAAAAAGGCAAAAAGCTGAGCCAGGGCGTTGTCTCCTGGTTGCGCGGCGAAGGGCATCAAGCCGAATATCTGGAAGGTGGAATGCATGCCTGGCGCGACATGGCCGATGCACCACGTGTGCCCGCAACACGCATTCCTGATCGAATTGGTGGCCATACGCTGTGGGTCACACGTCACCGACCCAAGATCGACAGAATCGCATGTCCCTGGCTGATACGCAGGTTTGTTGATCCCGACGCCAAGTTCCTGTTTGTGGCACCCGGCGAAGTCGAAAGCGTTGCGACTGTTTTCGGGGCGTCACCTTTTGATATCGAGAACACGTTCTGGAGCCACCGAGGCGACAACTGCACGTTTGACACAATGTTGGATGAATTCGAGCTTCACTCCCCTGCGCTGGACCGGTTGGCGACGGTCATCCGGGCAGCGGACACGAACCGGCACGCGCTTGCACCCGAAGCGGCGGGATTGTTGGCGGTGTCTGTCGGGCTTTCAAGGCAGTACCGCGATGACCATGAAAACCTGAAAGCCGGGATGAACCTTTACGACGCAATGTATCGCTGGGCGCGCGATGGGTTTGACGAAAGCCATGACTGGCCCACCGGGCGAACGTCATGACACCGACACTGGCCGAGATTTTCAAGGTCTTTGGCAGGATCGGTCTGCTGTCTTTCGGCGGTCCTGCGGCTCAGATTTCCTTGATGCATCAGGAATTGGTCGAACGCCGACCCTGGCTGGATGAACAGACTTACCTGCGCGCCCTGTCTCTGTGCATGTTGCTGCCGGGCCCCGAGGCGATGCAGCTGGCAACCTATGCGGGGTGGCGCCTGCGCGGCGTTGCCGGCGGGCTGATTGCCGGCAGCTTGTTCGTGTTGCCCGGCGCGTTGGTGATTGCGGTTCTGGTCGCGCTCTATTCAGTATTTGGCGATGTTCCCTTAGTGCAGTCGGCCTTCACGGGCATCAAGGCAACCGTCATCGTCATCGTTTTGCAGGCGCTCCGCAATCTTTCGCGCAAGGCATTGAATGATCGCGAGCATCGAACAATCGCAATCCTGTCCTTCCTGGCCATTTTTCTGCTGAACCTTCCTTTTCCGGCGATCATATTCGTTGCCGCAGCTTGGGGGTACGTGACCTTCAAAGGACCCGTAGAAACTCCCACGCGAGAAGGAACACCACATCTGGCGCGGTCTCTGCGAACGATTGCTGTCTGGTTGCCCCTTTGGTTGGGCCCGCTCGTTACTCTGAGCGTCACAGGCCATCAACTGCTGAGCGATCTGGGGTGGTTTTTTGCCCGACTCGCCGTTGTGACGTTTGGCGGCGCATATGCCGTATTGGCCTATATGACCCAAACGGTTGTCGACCAGTACCACTGGATCAGCACGGATCAGATGATTGATGGGCTGGGTCTGGCGGAAACGACTCCGGGGCCGCTCATACTTGTCACACAGTTTGTCGCCATGCTGACCGGGCAACTGACCGGCGGGTTCACGCTGGCGCTTGCAGCCGGTGCGGTTGCATTGTGGGCGACGTTCGTTCCGTGCTTTCTTTGGATTTTTCTTGCGGCCCCATATCTTGACCGTCTGGCTGCGCGTCCTCGCCTGTCCGCGGCCCTTCATGGAATCACCGCGGCCGTCGTCGGAGTGATTCTCAACCTTTCCGTGTGGTTCGCCCTGAATGTTCTTTTCGAATCGGTGTCTGAAAAATCATGGGGTCCTCTGGCAATCCCCATGCCGCAGATTTCCGCGTTGAATTTTACCGCATTCGGTCTAACTATCCTTGCTGGGGCCTTGATTTTTCGACTGAAATTAGGGATGGGAACCGTGCTTGCCCTGATGTCGATTGCCGGCCTGGCTGCACACAATATCTGATCAATCCGGTCGTACCCGCCCTTTCGTTTCCGAACAAAACCCCTATGCTGAGCATAACCACTTTTGAGGATCACACATGTCGCAAGGCATCGACTATGGAAACCTGATGCACACCGCCATGCGCGGCTTGATCAAAACAGTGCTGAAGGACGTTTCTGAAACCGGTTTACCCGGGGCGCATCACTTTTTCATCACGTTCGACACACGTGAAGATGGTGTGGAAATCGCCGACTGGCTGCGTGAACGCTATCCCGAAGAAATGACCATCGTCATGCAGCACTGGTTCGAGAACCTCGAAGTCGGTGACCTCGGCTTTGGCATCACTTTGAACTTTGGCGATGCCCCAGAACCGCTGTACGTCCCTTATTCCGCAATCAAGACTTTCGTGGACCCATCCGTGGAATTCGGCCTTCGCTTCGAAAGCCCGGAAGACGAAATCGAAGAAGATCAAATCATCGAAGACGACATCGAAGTCGAAGACGAAGAAATACATCACGATGCGGATATCGTGTCGCTGGACAGCTTTCGGAAGTGAACCTTCAAACCCCGCCCGGCGCGGGGTTTATCGTTTCATTAGGAAAGTCTCGACCGATCGTGATTTTTGACCATCTATGAATCGTGAAAACGCGAGGTTCAGCCCACCTTGTGCAAGCGTGCGGTCGAATTGCTGCAACTCATATCCTCCGTCCTCGTCAATGAACAAAGAAAACACGGTCAGTGTTTCGCCGACGATGCGGCCCCATACAAATGGCTCGCCCTTCATCGGGTCCAACGGGACTTCGTGACCAAAAACATTGCGTTTCATCGCCGCCGAAAACACATCCGGTCGATCCGACGGAACAAAATCAATCGAGAACTTCTGTTCCTTTACGCGTCCATCCAACTTGTATGTCGTCGTCCGCCAACTGACGTTGAAACCGTTCTTGGTCTCGAAGATGGAAACGCTCATGTCGCGGGGCGTTGTCGTGCCATCCGCGTCCACAACTTCGGCTGAACCGATATAATCTCCTGTGAACGGTGTAATGTCTGCCGCGCGGGCCGCTGCGCTCAGAACCGACAGCCACAAAGCGCAAACTGCAAGTATCGCGACTGCTTTTCCAAGCGTAAGGCGATGGAAATCTGGCATTTTGTCCTCCATGGCGTCTATTGCTCCATTGTAGCCCAGCGGTATCGGCAAACAATGCACATTCCCCGCCTATAACGATTAAAGTGACGCACCCCGCGCCTATACCTTTGACGCCCTTAAGTTTAAGGTGCGCGCAACTGGCCGATTGCGTCACGGCGTGGCTGCGGCTAAACGGCATACAACTGCATACCAGACGGAGTGACCGATGTCTCAAACCCGCACAGAATCCGACAGCTTTGGCCCGCTCGAGGTTCCTGCCGACAAGTATTGGGGCGCACAGACGCAGCGCTCGATCATGAATTTTCCCATCGGCTGGGAAAAACAGCCGGTCGCCATCGTGCGCGCGCTGGGCGTGATCAAGAAAGCCTGCGCCATGGAAAACAAGGCAACGGGCAAGCTGGACGCAAAGATAGCAGATGCGATCATTCAGGCCGCAGGCGAGGTGATCGAGGGCAAGTTCGACGACAACTTTCCGTTGGTCGTGTGGCAGACGGGTTCGGGCACCCAGTCGAACATGAATGCGAACGAGGTCATCGCCAACCGAGCCATCGAGATTCTGGGCGGCAAGATCGGTTCCAAAGACCCGGTACACCCGAATGACCACTGCAACATGGGGCAATCGTCGAACGATACTTTCCCAACCGCCATGCATATCGCAACAGCGATGAGCGTACGCGACGTCCTGCTTCCCGGCCTTGAAAAACTGGCGTCCGGGCTCGAGCAGAAGGCCGGGGAGTTCAAGGACATCATCAAGATCGGCCGAACCCATACGCAGGATGCGACACCGCTGACCTTGGGTCAGGAGTTCAGTGGCTATGCCCACCAGATTCGTCAGGGAATCGCACGCGTACATGCGGCGATGCCGGGGATTTATGAACTGGCCCAGGGCGGCACGGCCGTTGGCACCGGCCTGAACACCCAGCACGGCTGGGACAAAGCGGTCGCAGGGCATATGGCCCAGATCACTGACCTGCCCTTCGTGACGGCGCCGAACAAGTTCGAAGCGCTGGCCGCGCATGATGCCATGGTCTTTCTTTCGGGCGCTTTGGCGACGATTGCCGGCAGCTGCTACAAGATCGCAAACGACATTCGTTTCCTGGGCTCCGGGCCTCGTTCCGGCCTGGGTGAGCTGATTCTGCCGGAAAATGAGCCCGGCTCGTCGATCATGCCTGGCAAGGTAAACCCGACGCAGGCCGAAGCGCTGACACAGGTCGCCGCGCATGTGATGGGCAACAACGCGGCGATGAATTTTGCCGGGTCGCAAGGGCATTTCGAATTGAACGTCTACAATCCGATGATGTCCTACAACCTGCTGCAATCGATCCAGCTGTTGGGGGATGCCACCGACAGCTTTACCGAGCGGATGCTAATGGGCATCAAAGCGAACGAGCCGCGCATCGACAAGCTGATGAAGGAATCGCTGATGCTGGTCACGGCGCTTGCCCCTACCATCGGTTATGACAATGCGACCACCGTTGCGAAAACCGCCCACAAGAACGGTACCACGCTCAAGGAAGAAGCCATCGCGCTGGGCTTTGTGGACGAAGCGACCTTTGACGCTGTCGTCCGCCCCGAACAGATGATCGGCCCAAAAGACTGATGGGCAAGCCGGTCAATCTGAACCGGTATCGAAAGGAAAAAGCGCGGGCCGAAAGAAAGGCCCGCGCTGACCGGAACGCCGTCGCATTTGGGCGTACAAAAGCTGAAAAAGAAGTCGTGAAGCTTCAACAGAAAAAACAAAAGCGCGACCTCGACAATCATGAGCTGGACGAATGAGCGGCCGTCCTGTCAAACGCTCTCTGACCCTGAAAGGACACCGAACTTCGGTATCACTCGAGGATGAATTCTGGCGTGCTTTTCGCGAGATCGCTCAGGAACAAGGTAAGCCAATCAATGTCTTGGCGGCTGAAATTGATGTGGCCCGCGACCCGGAAACGGGTCTTGCATCGGCCATACGCGTCTTTGTGCTGAACTGGTTCCGCAACCCTGATTGAGACTTGTCACGCCCTCTACTCGACGTGTAACGTGAGTTGGAACAAAAAGGGTACAACCATGAGCGACACCATTACCGGGCCGGATGGGCAGCAAAGATGCGCATGGTGTCAGGCCGCGCCCGAATTCTTTGAATATCATGACAATGAATGGGGTTACCCTGTCGGCGACGACCAACGGCTGTTTGAAAAACTGTGCCTCGAAAGCTTTCAGTCAGGTCTCAGCTGGCGGACAATCCTGAACAAGCGCGAAAACTTCAGGAAAGCCTTCTGCGGATTTGATTTCAACAAGATGGCCGCGTTTTCTGATGCCGATGTGGAACGCCTGCTACAGGATTCCGGGATCATCCGTCATCGCGGCAAAATTGAAGCGGTGATCAACAATGCGCGTTGCGCGCAGGACCTTGTGGCCGCCGAAGGATCTCTGGCGGCTTATGTCTGGCGTTATGAGGCTGAAACACCCCCGCCCCCGCAAACAGCATCCACATCACCCGAATCCGTGGCCATGTCGAAGGATCTCAAGAAACGGGGGTGGAAGTTTGTCGGCCCAACAACCGTGTTTGCGTTCATGCAGGCCATGGGGCTGGTCAATGACCACGCCGAGGGCTGCATCGGCAGAAAAAAAGCGGCACAGATGCGCCGCTCTTTCATCAAACCTGCCTGACGGATCAGACCGAGGCTTTGTAAATCTTGTCGATGTTGCCACCCAGAGCCGCGTTGAATTCGGCATCTGACTGCTGCTTCGACAGACCTTCGGTCAAAGCCCGCGAGAAGGATGCGATCATCTTGCCGTTTCGGCTCAACAGGTCGCAGGCTTCTTCCGTCGAATAACCGCCGGACAGTGCCACAACGCGCAAGACCCGCGGGTGGTCAGCCAGCGCATCATACAGGTTTGCCTGTGTCGGGATCGTCAGCTTCAGCATCACTTCCTGGCCTTCGGCCAGTTGATTGAGGTTATTGAGAATTTCAGCCTTCAGAATGTCTTCCGCCTCGGCCTTGGTTTCCGAATGGATGTTCACTTCGGGTTCCACGATCGGAACCATACCGGCATCGGTGACTTCGCGGGCGACGTCGAACTGTTGCGCAACCACCGCCGCGATGCCGTCGGCATTCGCTTCGTGAATGACCGAGCGTTCCTTGGTGCCGAACACACCATCGGCCTTGGCCAGGGTCTCGGCCAGACCGGGGATCGGTTTCATCATCTGAACGCCATTTGCCTGTTCTTCCAAGCCTTTGTCGATCTTCAGGAAAGGCACGATACCTTTGACCGACCACAGGTAATCGGCAACCTTGCGGCCTTCGATCTCTTCGCCCAGGGTACGTTCGAACAGGATTGCACCAATCACTTTGTCCTTTGTGAAATCGTCGGCCAGAATGATGCGGGCACGCATCTTCTGGATTTCACCGAACATCTCTTCGTCTGAGCTGTAGTCGGATGCCTCGACACCATACAACGCAAGCGCTTTCGGGGTTGATCCGCCGCTTTGATCCAGTGCCGCGATAAAGCCCGTGCCGTTGATCATCTGCGCGCGCTGTTCTGCTTTGGACATATTGTTTTCCCGTTCAATGATGATTCCGATGTTCTTCCCCGCATACAACAGGGCGTGAACCGATGGTAGGTTGTTAGCGCTCAAACAGGCGTAACCATATACCATCTTTGGATCGAACCGTCAGGTGAGCGACCGGAACGGGTGTTTTTCCCGGGATTGTTTCGAACCGGTAGCGGCGCAAGAGCATTGACAGGATCAGCGGCCCTTCGACCATTGCAAACCCTGCCCCGGTGCACACTCGGGGGCCTGCTGAGAACGGGATGTAAGCGTCGCGCTGGCACCGCTTGCCGTTTTCCGTGCCCCAACGGCTGGGATCAAAACCGTCCGGATCGTCCCACAAACGCGCCTGACGGTGCAAATGCCACGGGCTGATCACGATCTGCGCGCCAACCGGAACATCCCGGTTACGGAACCGTTCGGGGCACGTGGTCTCGCGGACCATCATGGGCACCGGAGGATAAAGGCGCAGCGCTTCACGGAACACATCCCGGCTGATCCGAAGTTTTGAAACAGAGGCAAATGAAGGATCATCCAGAACGGCGGCCTCCTCTGCAACCTTCTGCTGCCATTCCGGGTAAAGGGCCATCAGGTACAGCGTCCAGGCCAAGGCTGACGCGCTGGTTTCATGCCCGGCAAGAAAAAAGATCGCCATCTGATCAACCATTTCCTCGGGGTCGAAGAATAGCCCGGTTTCGGGATCAGCCGTCGTCATGATCTTGGTCGCAAGATCATCAGGTGCCGTTCCGTCCTTGATGGCCTTTGCGCGTGTTCTGGTCAGTTCGGCAATCAGCGCCCTGATATCCCGCGCGTTTTGTTTGGTCGCCCCGGAATGAAACCGGGGCAGCCACTTTGGCAAGGGAACAAAAGCCGCCAGATTCAGCAAAGGTTGCGCGCGTTGATAGGTCCGGAACTTTTCGAACACCTGGCTGGCGATAGCGTTGCCGATTGGAACGGAAAACAGGGTGCGAAATATCACATCCGCTGCCGCATGGCTTGTCTGCTCTTCGAATTCGAGCTCCCCTCCGACATGAGGCCGCAGCCGTTTCACACACGCCTCGGCGGCGGCCAGCATGGCCGGGAATGTATCCTTCAGACGCCCGCCTTCGAACGCCGGATCGATAATCCGCCGCTGTCGTTTCCAGACCTCGCCATTGGTCAGAAACACCGAATTGCCAAGCAACGGGCGCAGGCCTTCGCTGATCCTGCCGGATTTGGGGAAATCGTCAGCCCGTTTCTTGAGGACGGTTTGAACCAGTTCCGGTTGATTGATCAGAAACGACCGGAAGAACGGGGTTTTGAATTCTGCCATCCACGCGCGATACAGCCGGGCTGGCTGGGCCGACAGCAGGTCATGTCTGAACAGTTTTACATAGCGCAGCAACGAAACTTTCTCGGGGCGCGGGTCTGGCTTGGGCGGGGTCATGGTCATGGGTGTACCGAGGTGAACTTGGAGACAGGCGTCTCGATGCGGCTGCGCGAAGCCTCACGATCCGCAAACCTTTGCCCCAACGTCAACGGGCCAGCCGTTATTCGGAAATAATCATAACTTTCCGGCTTGTCGAAGGCGCAAAGATACTGAAAATGAAGGCGAAAAAACCGCCATCGCAAAGCCTTCCAGCGTTCCGGAGACAAGGTTTGCGAAAAAGCCGCTGACAGGACCAGCGGCCAGCGTTTATCAGCATCGGCCACCCCCGTGACCGCAACCGGATCGCAAAGCGCAAAGGCGCAGCCATCACCGGGGGCCGAGACATCGATCCAGCTGAGCTCGGACCGTGTGGACAGGAAATGCAGATCGGACCGCAAATCGTGTGCCTGGGGCAGAAACGAGACCATGGGAACCACCTGTCCCAGGCTGAGAAACGACAGCACCGCGCGTTGCTCGTGCACTTTCGTTTTTCGGATCAGTTCGGCCAGAACAGACACCCCCAGATGCGCGCCCGAGCTGTGGCCAACGACCAGCACTTCATCCACATCGGAATTCAGCGCCTCTTGGATCGCTTCACGAAACGAAGACAACCTGTCCCGCAGCTCGACCGGCATTTGCCCGCTCAACTGCGCTGAATAGGCGTAATCATGCATAAGGTAATACACAAACAACCGGTTATCGACCTTGCGAAACCACAGCAGTAACGCGACGGCGATGGCCGCTCCGGGGAATATCCCCCACCAACCTGCCATGGCTATGCACGCCCATGCCAACGCAAGCGCGATCAGCAGCTGAGACACCAACATCGCCACTGGATACAACGCTGCGATCACCGGGCCCTTGCGCAATCGCATCAGACGCCACAACGTACCGGTTGACATGTAAATCCACGCCGTGCGGGCCAATTGCCAATAGGTCGCCGGGATCGAGGCCGACATGCTGTCGCGCACGATGTCGGACCAGACCAGAACCTCGAATTCCGTTTCAACAGTCAGGCCATCTTGTTCCGAGGTCACACGCCAACCAAAACGCCCGTCCGTTGTCTTTGGGGATATGGCGATCTCGTATCCCGAGATCCGGGCCTGATTCTGCGATTCACCGCGATACAGCTCGCGATATCGCCGGGGCGGCATCGGATCATAGCCGGGTATATAGAACACCCGACGTCTGCGCACCTGCGGCTGATTTGTGTGACTGCTCATGCCCTTACCTTCTGATGCGCAGGTTAACGCAGGCTTGCAGCCAAGGTAAGAGGGTCAGTTAATCATCCGAAATTTGCCAGCGCCGGAAAAGTCTCCAGCAACCACCAGCTGAAGCGGGTGAAAAGCCCGGTTATCAGCATGATGCCCACAAACAGCAACAGCCCGCCCATGATCTTTTCGATCGTGCCCATATACGGTTTGATCCGGTTCATCACGGTCATGGAGCGATTCAGGAACATGGCTGCCAACAAGAACGGAATACCCAAACCCGCAGCGTAGACCCCCAGCAGAAACGTGCCACGCGCGACCGACGCTTCGTTCGCCGCCAGTGACAGGATCGCACCCAGTTGAGGACCAATGCAGGGGGTCCAGCCAAATGCGAAAGCCAGGCCAAGGATGTAAGCGCCAAAGACCGACCCACCGGAATCACCGGTTTCAATCCGTGCTTCGCGATCCAGAAAAGGAATCCGGAAAACATTCAGAAAGTGAAGGCCAAAGACGATGACAACGGCACCGGATAGCTTGGCGAACAGAACCTGATTTTGCAGCACAAACGCGCCAAAGGCCGATGCGGTAAAGCCAAGCAGCAGAAACACGGTCGACAGGCCCATGACAAAGAACAGCGCCGACAGGGTCGCCTTGCGCCGCGCACGGGCCTCGTCCTGCATCTCATGTATGGTAACGCCGCTCATATACGCCAGATAAGGCGGTACGATTGGCAATACGCAAGGCGACAGAAAGCTGATCAGGCCACCCAGAAGCGCGACCAACATGGCGGGCAGCAGTCCCGCGTCTATGATTTCGATTCCGAACATGTTTCTGCACATATGTGATGAAGAGCAATCCGTCACGGGGCCAAACAGTCACATCCTCGTGCTCGGAATCTGGACAATATTACAACTTCGCCCTATCCCGAAAATCATGTCAGAGATTACAGATACCCTGGACGCTTTGGGCCTGTTGTGCCCCTTGCCCGTCCTGAAAGCCCGCAAACGATTGAAATCCATGCCCGAGGGTGCCGTTCTGCGGGTGCTGGCCGATGATCCTGCGGCCATCGTGGATGTTCCGCATTTTTGTGCTGAGGCCGGGCATACACTGCTTTCCCAGAACACTGACGGCGCACATCAGATCTATCTGATCAAAAAATCCGGCTGACCTTCGTTGCAGGTCAAAAAAGGCGGGCCGATCAGCCCGCCTTTTTCGTTAACTTCCCAGCGACCACCAACCGCGACGTTTTGGTTTGGCGGGTATAGGTTCAGGCTCTTCCGCCACGCTTTCAAGCACCGGCTCGGGCGTTGTTTCCGCTGGCCCGTCTTCGGCAGGATCGTCGGTTTCTGAAACGTCAGCGGCTTCTACAGCTTCCGCAGAAGGCTTTTCAACCTCATCCGCTTCTTCAACCGCTTGTGCCGCATCCATACCGTTTGCAGGTTGCTCTTCCGACGGCGGAGCGTCAGCCTGTGCTTCGGCTGGTTCAGCGGCCACCTCAACTTGTTCCGCCACGACCTCTGCGCTTTCGCCCTCGATGCTCTCGCCGGTTTCCTCGGCTGCCGGCTCTTCCGTCACGGCGTCCGCCGTCGTGGCGGATGGCTCTTCAGGCTGATCCGCAACTTCTTCGGCAACCGCATCTTTCTTGCGACGGCGCGGGGCGCGTTTGCGCTTGGGCTTTGCCGGTTTTTCTTCCTCCGAAGCCTCAGCTTCAGCCGGCTCAGCACTTTCGACGTCAGGCGTATCGCTCTCTGCGTCTTCTTGTGCTGGCGCGTCACCCTCTTCTGCGGTCTGCTCCGGCGTATCCCCATTGCCCGCGCCTTTCTTGCGACGACGACGACGGCGCTTGCGCTTGGGCTTTGCCTCTTCTTCGGTCTGAGCGATTTCCTCTTCGGTCTCTTCCGCGTCCGATGAATCGACAAGATCCATCAGCGACGCATCGACAGAAACAACAGGCGCCGTGGCCTCGGGAACAATCCGGCTGGCCGTCTTGAATTTCTCCATCGAGAAGTCCGGGCTGACCAAATGGATATCCCCTTCGATCCTCACCGAAAGCCCATACCGCGCCTCGATCTGGGCAATATGCTCGCGCTTCTGGTTCATCAGGAAGTTCGCGATACTGACCGGGCAGCGCACCAGAACCTCGCGCGAGCGGCGGCGGGTGCCTTCCTCTTCGATCTGACGCAGGATCGACAGCGCCATGTTGTCGTCCGAACGGATCAGGCCGGTGCCGTGGCATGCCGGGCATGGCTGTGTGGTCGCCTCGATCATACCGGGGCGCAGACGCTGACGGCTCATCTCCAGCAGACCAAAACCCGAAATACGACCAACCTGAATGCGGGCGCGGTCGGTTTTCAACTTGTCTTTCAGACGCTTTTCGACAGCAGCGTTGTTCTTGCGCTCGTCCATATCGATGAAATCGATGACAATCAGACCTGCGAGGTCGCGCAGGCGCAACTGACGTGCAACCTCTTCCGCAGCTTCAAGGTTGGTCTTGAGTGCGGTTTCCTCGATCGAGCCTTCCTTGGTTGCCCGGCCCGAGTTCACGTCGATCGCCACCAGCGCTTCCGTCACGCCGATCACGATATAGCCACCGGATTTCAGTTGTACGGTGGGATTGAACATCCCGGCCAGATAGCTTTCCACCTGATAGCGCGCGAACAGAGGCAGCGCATCTTCGTACCGTTTCACGTTCTTGGCGTGCGACGGCATGATCATCTTCATGAAGTCCTTGGCGATGCGGTACCCGCCCTCACCTTCGACCAAGACTTCGTCGATATCACGGTTGTAAAGATCTCGGATCGACCGTTTGATCAGATCACCTTCTTCATAGATCTTTGCCGGCGCGATGGATTCCAGTGTCAGCGCCCGGATCTGCTCCCACAAACGCTGGAGGTATTCATAGTCGCGCTTGATCTCAGATTTGGTTCGCTTGGCTCCGGCGGTTCGAATGATCAAACCCGCCCCGGTTGGCACATCGATATCCGTTGCGATCTCTTTCAGCTTTTTCCGGTCCGCCGCGTTGGTAATCTTGCGGCTGATGCCACCACCACGTGCGGTATTGGGCATCAGAACGCAATACCGTCCTGCCAGCGAAAGATAGGTCGTAAGCGCAGCACCCTTGTTTCCGCGCTCTTCCTTGACAACCTGCACCAGCAGAACCTGACGTACTTTGATGACTTCCTGTATTTTGTAACGACGCGGGCGCGGTTTGCGCGGCGGACGAATGTCTTCGCTGTCATCATCGTCAGCAACCGATTCAATCGATGCGTCTTTTGATGCAGCGTCTGTACCTTTGGTTTCGTCAACGTCCTCATCAGGGTCTTGTTCATCATCCGCAGCTTCGACAGGTTCTTCTGCTTGCTCGGGCTCGGATTGGGCTTCATCGCCTTCCGATAAAACGTCTTCAACGGCCTCCACCGCCTCTTCGGCCTGATCCTCCGCGTCGTCGTTCGAGACCTCGACAGCCTGTTCAGTTGCTTCCTCGGCAACGTCGTCCAGCGCAGCCACACCCGAAGCGGTTTCGGTTGCTCCTTCAGTGGCCGCCGCGTCATCGTCAACCGGCTCCTCTACCGGAGTTTCAGCGACGACTTCCATCGGCGACGTTCCTTCCGGAACATCAACATCTGCTTCTTCACCGTCGTCCAGATCGATGGTTTCCATGCCGGTTGGTTCGGTCGAAACCTCCATCGTTTCAACCGGATCATCCGATTTCACGTCAGCAGCCTTCGCACGAGACCGGGTCCGCCGCTTCTTGGATTTGGCCTCCTCAGCCTCATCGCGCGCCTTCATAGCCTCGGCATAGGCGCGCTCTTCCTCCATCAGCGCCTCACGGTCAGCGACAGGGATCTGGTAATAATCCGGGTGAATTTCAGAGAATGCCAGGAAACCATGCCGGTTCCCGCCATAATCCACAAAGGCCGCCTGAAGCGACGGCTCAACCCGCGTTACTTTTGCAAGATAGATGTTGCCGGCAAGCTGGCGTTTGTTTTCGGATTCAAAATCGAACTCCTCGACCTTGTTTCCGTCAACCACCACGACGCGGGTTTCCTCCGCGTGGGTGGCATCGATAAGCATTTTCTTAGCCATTTGTCCTTGGTGCACCGCGCCAAACGCGTTGTCCTGACCTGTCCAGGCGGACAGGCGCTTTTGGGGAGGTGTCTTGTCAGGGCGATATCAGACGGCGCGCGGCAGGGTCTGGCGCTGTGGCCCCCTGCCCGTTCTCTCAATCGTTGCGCGCGCGTCATCGCGGTTCTTCTCCGACAGGCGCGTCTGAACGCAGCCTGCCCATTTATTCCTTTCGCCCAGTGATCCCGGGCTCAGGTACTCCACTGCCCGTTGATGGGCATAATCGGTCTGCTGAACCGCGAGGTCTTGACCCTCACCAACGGATCAGCAGCGAAACTCAAAGATTCGGGACTTGCAGGCGTCAAATTCGCCCGGCCCGTTCCGACACAATAAAAGCAACCCTGTGGAAAAGACAATGGGCAAACTGCATTCTGCGCCCAAACCAGCGGTGACGCCCCCTTCATCTGGCCAAAAATATCCCGGGGGAGGCGCCACAGGCGACGGGGGCAGAGCCCCCAAATCGCATTGCTTACAGATAGTCCGAACGCTGAAGGCCGTATTTGGCCATCTTCTCGTTCAGCGTCCGGCGAGGAAGGCAAAGCTCGTCCATGACTGACGCGATAGAGCCTTTGTGCCTGCGCATCGTATTATCAATCAGCATTCGTTCGAACGCTTCGACATATTCCTTCAGCGGCTTGCCCTCGGTGGTCATCACCGGCTGCATCTCTTCGTGATCGGACATCAACAGAGACGCGATGGTGCCCGAGCCACGGCGCGATTGCAGCACCGCCCGTTCGGCAATGTTGATCAACTGGCGCACATTGCCGGGCCAAGGGGCCTGCAACAATTGCGCAGCCTCCTGCGCGCTCACCTGGGGTGCATCGCAACCGTATTCTTCGGCAAACTGCTCGCTGAGACGGGTAAACAGGGTCAGGATATCTTCGCCCCGCTGCCGCAACGGTGGCATGGTGATGCGCAGCGCCGCCAAGCGATAAAACAGGTCCGGGCGCAGCACGTCTTCCGACGTCTTGCCCGCCTCCTGCAAGTTCGAGATGGCAACGATCCGGGTCTCCGCAGGTGTGCCCTGCTCGTTCATCACGCTCAGCAGTTTGGCCTGCAACGTATCGCTCAACGCTTCCACGTCTTCCAGAACCAGCGTCCCGCCACGCGCCTCTTCGATGGCGGGCAGTTGCGCATCTTCGGGCATCATCGGGCCAAACAGGCGCTTAGCCAGTGCATCCTCTTCAAGCGCGGCGCAGGACACCAAAACAAACTTCTTACCGGCACGGCTGCCAACGGCATGAAGCGCGTGAGCCACAAGCGTTTTTCCGGTGCCGGTTTCACCGTCGATCAACACATGGCCGTCGGCCTGGCCGAGATCCAGAATATCCTCACGCAGCCGCTCCATGACCGGGCTGGCACCGATCAGCTTGTTCATGATCTGGGTGCCGCCGGACAGCTCGCGCCGCAAGGCGCGGTTGTCCAAGGTCAGACGGCGCGCATTGCTGGCGCGTTTGGCCAGTTCGGACATCCGATCGGGGTTGAACGGTTTTTCAAGGAAGTCGAACGCGCCAACGCGCATCGCTTCAACCGCCATCGGCACATCACCGTGGCCGGTGATCATGATCACCGGTAAGGTGCTGTCGGCCCCCATCAGCTTTTTCAGAAGCTGAATGCCATCCATTCCCGGCATCTTGATGTCCGAGATCACGATCCCCGGATAATCCGGCCCCAGAACCTTGAGCGCGTCCTCGGCGCTGGCAAAGGTTTCCGTGTCATACCCGGACAAAGCAAGCCATTGGCTGATCGATTGGCGCATGTCCTGTTCGTCATCCACAATGGCGATTTTCATGGCCTGTGCCATAGTCATTCCTCGTTATTCCGCGGCCTCAAGGCCGTCGCTTCCCAGTGCTGGCAACTGCATTTCAAACACCGCGCCGCCGTATTGGCCGTTGCGCGCAGTCAGCCGTCCCCCATGGTCGTTCACGATCCCCGACGAGATGGCAAGCCCCAGGCCCACCCCGTCTCCGGGCTGTTTGGTGGTATAAAACGGCTCGAACAGGTTCTCGATATCCTCGATCCCATGCCCGTTGTCGCGTACCGTCAGGACAGCCGTGTCACCCGCCGCCAGGATGATTTCCACATCCGGCTCTGCCACTGATTTGGTGGCGTCCAGCGCATTGCGCAAGAGGTTGACCATAACCTGCTCGATCCGCATCCGGTCCCCCATCACCACCACCGGTTCTTCCGGCAGGATCTGGGTGATCTTTACATGGCGCTGACGCAACTGCGGTTCCATCATCGACAAGGCCGAGGCCAGCGCTTCGCCAAGATTTACAGGTGAAAACGCATCTGCCCCCTTGCGCGCGTAAGATTTTAGCTGCCGCGTAATCGCCCCCATCCGCTCGATCAGACCATCGATGCGACCGAAACTTGCCAACGCTTCTTCCGGCCGGTTTCGACGCAACAGCAGACGGGCGCCGGCCAAATAGGTTTTCATTGCAGCCAGAGGTTGATTCAGCTCGTGACTGACCGCCGCTGACATTTCACCCAGAGCTGCAAGTTTCGAGCTTTGGGCAAGGGTCTGTTCGGCCAAATCCAACGTCTTTTCAACCCGTTCGCGTTCAGCGATTTCCCGCTGTAGCCTGGCGTTCAATGCGCGAAGCTCTGCCGACTCGCGCTGAAACAGGGTCATGCGCAGCGTCGCCCTTCGGCTCAGCGCGTAGAACGCCAGCGCCAGAAGAATCGCAAAGCCCATGATCTCGAGCGCCAGAACGCTGTTCACTTTCTCGCGGATCGAGGCATAGGTCGTGAAAGATGTCATTTGCCAGCCGCGGAACGGGATGCGCGTCTCCAGACGCATCACGGCCTCGCCTTGCAGGTAGGCGTCAGGTGGCAAAGCGGTCCAATCGGTGGTCGCGCGAATGGCCCGCTGGATCGCCCCTTGCGGCGGTTGACGCAGCAGGGCCGCCCCCTCATCCAGACCCCGCCAGCGCGGTTCGGTGGACAGAATGATGGTTCCGGTGCTGTCAGTGACCATCACCGCATCCGAAATACCGGCCCATGCCTGTTCAAACTTTTGCAGATCAACTTCGACAACGATCACGCCCAGTATTTCCGCACTGTTTTCAAGCCGGCGCGAATAGACAAAGCTGTATCCGCCGGATTCCTTGGGAATAACGGAAAAGATCGTCGCATTTGACCGGATCGCATCCACAAAATACGGAATATTCCTGTGCGCCTCGCCCAGCCTGTTCCGATCCGTCGCCGCAACCGTTCGCCCGTCACCATCCAACAGCATCAACGACGCCGCACCGATTTCCTCAACGAACGAAATCAAACGCTGCGTCGATAACGAATAGTCTCTGGATTGCAGCGCCGAAATCAGTGTCGGGTCCCGCGCCAGCAACTGGGGCACGATCGAGTTGCGGCGCAGTTCGCTCAGCAAATTGCCCGAATACAGCGCAAGGCGCAGCTCGGCCCGGTTGCGGGTGGATTCGGTGAACCTGTCGGTCAACAAGCGGTTGGTGATCCAAACCGTTGCGATTGTTGCCACCATCAATACAATAACAGCCAGCCGCAGCCGCCACCCCAACGGGGCGCCGCGAAACGGTTTCAGCAGCTTTGACCAGCCTGATCGCACGTCCGAGTTCATGATCAGACGTTACGCGCGGGCGCGCGTGACCTCAAGTCACGCCGCTTCAAACACACCTGACAATGCGCGGAACAGCGCCGCCCCGTCGGTGCCGCCATGCCCTTGATCGGCCGCACGCTCGGGATGCGGCATCATACCCAGAACACGACGGTTTTCGGAAAGGATCCCCGCGATATCACCGACTGAGCCGTTGGGGTTCTCGGTATAGGTGAATGCGATCCTGTCCTGATCTCTCAACGCCGCCAGCGTTGCGTCATCCGCGAAATAGTTGCCGTCGTGATGCGCGATCGGAATACCGATCACATCGCCTGCGTTATAGCCACCGGTAAACACGCTGTCGCTGGTTTCGACTTTCAGGCCCACAGTCTTGCAGATGTATTTCAGCCCGGCATTGCGCAGCAGCGCCCCCGGCAGGATACCTGTTTCCGTCAGAACCTGAAATCCGTTGCAGATCCCGACCGCATAACCGCCGCGTTCAGTGTGGTTGACCACGGCCTTGCAGATCGGCGACTGCGCAGCGATTGCACCGCACCGCAGATAGTCACCGTAAGAAAACCCGCCCGGAACGCCCACGATATCAATACCGTCCGGCAGCGCCGCATCTTTGTGCCAGACCATGTCGACCTGAAAACCAGCCTGCTCAAAGGCGACCGCGAGGTCTCGGTCACAGTTTGATCCGGGGAAAACGATTACGGCTGCGCGCATGGCGGGCCCTCCTACGAGACAAAATCGGTGACGACCGCAACGCCCGGAGGGGTTGGGTGGTCAAAGGCGGCAAGCTCGGCGCTCACCTGGTTGAGAGATATTTTTCGCGTAACCAACGGGCTCAGGTCAATTCCACCGCCCGCGATCAGCGACAACAAAGACGGATAGCGCCAGCTTGGCATTCCGCGTGTGCCAAAGACGGAAAGCTGGTCAGAGTAAAGCACATCCATCGGCAACGCCATCTGGGTGTGATCTCCGGCAGGCATCCCGATCTGCACCATGCGCCCCATTTTGCGCAGGGAACGCATCGCGGAAACGGTCGTAGCTTCGACGCCAAGCGCCTCGATCGCGACATGGGCACCGCCACCGGTGATTTCCTTCACCACCTTAGGCGCATCGCAGGTTGCCGCATTGACCACCGCGTCAGCGCCCAGAGTCTGGGCATAGTTCAGTTTGTCATCCGTGATGTCGACAATTACCACACGTGCGCCAAGCGCCTTGCCCAGCAGCAAAGTGGAAATCCCGACACCGCCGCCGCCGAAGACGGCAATCCATTCACCGCCCTGAACCTGTGCCCGACCGACCAATGCCTGCCACGCTGTCGTCACGCGGCAACCCAACGCGGCCGCGATGTCCGGCGCGATGCTGTCCGGCAAGGATGTCAGGTTCGCGTCGGCATGGGCCACCGCGACATATTCTGCAAAAGCGCCGTCACAGGTGAACCCCGGCACAACCTGATCCGCGCAGATCGTCTGATGACCCTGCGCACAATCCGGACACCGGCCACAGGCCAGAATGAAAGGCGCAATCACCCGATCCCCGACACGCCACCGGGTGACGCGCGCGCCGACGGAAACAACCTCGCCGCAATATTCATGACCGGGGGTCATGGGCAGGATGACATCCGGGTCCGAACCAGACCACGCGTGCCAGTCAGACCGGCACACGCCGCAGGCCAGCACCCGCACGACCACGCCGTCTTCCGCAGGTGCGGGATCCGGGATCGTCGTTACCTCAAGCGGCTGACGGTAAGTGATCAGACGCGCGGCCCGCATTCCGTCAGACCAGTTCGATCTCGTAGCGTTCGATAACAGTGTTGGCCAAAAGCTTTTCACACATCTCGGTCACATCTGCTTCGGTCGCACCATCGGCCAGTTCAAGGTCGATCACCTTGCCCTGACGCACACCTTCGACCTGATCAAAGCCCATTGCGCCCAATGCGTGCCGAACCGCTTCGCCCTGCGGGTCCAGCACCCCGTTCTTGAGCATCACATGAACCCGTGCTTTCATTTTGGCAACTCCACCTGCGGGCCGCAATCCGGGACCCATTTCGTTGCGCGGGGGATAGCGCGCCAAATGGCTTTCGACAACCCTGTTTGCAAAGCAGTTTGCCGCAGCAATCCAACTATTCGCCTTCTTTGACCAATCCCGGATAATGCGCGTCAATCGCATGGAACGTGCCAGTCAGAACCATCTCGACCGCGACGGCGACCAGCAGGATGGCCATGATCCGGGTCAGGACGTTGATCATTGTCTCACCCAACAGACGCGAGATCTGATCTGCGAACAACAATCCCAGCCCCACGATCGCGCAGGCAATCAGGATCGCCGAACCCAGCGTCACGATTTCGGCGCCGTTCGACAGTTGGTGCGAAAAAACGATCGTGATGGCAATCGTGCCCGGCCCGATGGTCAAAGGTATCGCCAGCGGTACGACCGCAAAATTCAGTTTCCGCTCGTGCCCGTCGTCCATCGCGGCCTGATCGCCCGGCGGCCGGTCCTCGGCCTTCAACATCGACATCCCGATTCCGAAGATGATGATCCCTCCGGCTATCCGGAAAGCCGGCACATCAATGCCAAAAACCCCAAGCACCTCTTCCCCGATCACAACAGCGGTCAGTGCAATGACGGTAACCGAGATCATGACAACAACCGCAACATGCCGCCGTTCTGCCGCGGTGCAGTTTTTCGTCATGCTCAGAAAAATCGGGATGTTGTAAAGCGGATTGAAGATTGCAAGCACGGCGGCCAGAAACTTCAGAAATACTGTCTGATCAAACAGTTCCGCCATTTGACACCCATCCTGAACCTTTTGTGCCTGCCCGAGGCAAACATGCTGGGGAAACGGGAAACTGTCAATTTCAACCGCGAACGAAAAAGCGCCGCAAACACGGTTGCGGCGCTTTGGCCAACTTGTGGTCCGGCCGTTCCTAGTTGATCAGCGTCGGCTTGGTGACATTGTTGTTGGGAAGTACACCCAAACGGCGTGCAACTTCGGAATAGGCGTCGGTCAAACTGCCCAAATCACGGCGGAACACGTCCTTGTCCAGTTTCTGGCCGGTTTCGATATCCCACAGGCGGCAGCTGTCGGGGCTGATCTCGTCAGCTACGATCAGTCGCTGATAATCGCCTTCAAACACGCGGCCGATCTCGATCTTGAAGTCGACCAGACGAATGCCCACCGCCAGCATCACACCGCTCATGAAATCGTTCACGCGCAAGGCAAGGCTGAGGATATCGTCCATGTCCTGCTGGCTGGCCCAGCCAAACGCGGCGATATGTTCTTCGGTGACCAGCGGATCACCCAGCGAATCGTCCTTGTAGCAATACTCGACAATCGGGCGCGGCAGTTGCGTGCCCTCTGCAATGCCCAAGCGCTTGGACATCGATCCGGCGGCATAGTTGCGCACGATCACTTCCAGCGGAACGATTTCGCAGTTGCGAACCAGCTGTTCACGCATGTTCAGGCGGCGAATGAAGTGGTTCGGAATGCCGATCTGGGTCAGGCCGGTCATGAAGAATTCCGACAGACGGTTGTTGAGCACACCCTTGCCGTCGATCACGTCCTTCTTTTCCGCGTTGAAGGCGGTGGCGTCATCCTTGAAATACTGGACGATCGTGCCCGGTTCGGGGCCTTCGTACAGAATCTTGGCCTTGCCTTCGTAGATTTTCTTGCGACGCGCCATAAGCGACCTTTCCACTCTGCACAGAGGGATTGAGTCCCCTCACGTTGGCGTCCTCATAGTCCAAGCACCCATTTCCCGCAAGTTCATGTACCCGAGAGGCTTTGACGCAGCGCAAATCCCTTGCGCATGGGACGTCGTATAGTCATATCATCAGGAAAGAAGACATAACCCAAGAGGTCCTTGCCCTATGACGACGTTCGACGAACGCGAAAACGCCTTTGAAGCCAAGTTTGCCCATGATGAAGAGATGCAGTTCAAGGCACAAGCCCGCTGCAACAAGCTTTTGGGTCTTTGGGCTGCTGAAAAACTGGGTAAATCCGGTGCCGACGCCGAAGAATATGCAAAGACGGTCGTGATTTCCGACTTCGAGGAAGCCGGGCACGAAGATGTCGTTCGCAAGGTTTCGGGTGACCTGGGCAACCTGTCCTCGGACGAGGAAATCCGCGCAAAAATGGCCGAGCTTCTGCCGGAAGCCAAGGCACAGGTTCTGAGCGAGACCAACTGAGCCCAGGGCGTCCGACTCATGATCTTCATGAGTTTTATGAATTTGATTTGACGCCTTGGTCATGAGACACGGGGCGTCTCTTTTTTTAACGGCGTTTTGCGCCTTTTTCTGGAACAATCCTATGACAAACGCGCTGAGCAAGCTTCTGGAATCCAATGACGCCATTCTGGCCGATGGGGCCACGGGAACGAATCTGTTCAACATGGGCCTGCAATCTGGTGACGCTCCCGAACTCTGGAACGTGGATGCCCCGGACAAGATCCGGGCTCTGTATCAGGGGTCGGTTGATGCAGGCAGCGATCTGTTCCTGACCAACACGTTCGGCGGCACAGCGGCACGGCTGAAACTGCATGACGCGCACAACCGCGTGGGCGAGCTTAACCGCATCGGCGCCGAGCTGGGGCGCGAAATCGCCGACAAGGCGGGACGACCTGTCGTCGTTGCAGGATCGGTCGGCCCGACTGGTGAAATCATGGAACCGGTCGGCAGCCTGTCGCACGCGGAAGCCGTGGAAATGTTCCACGAACAGGCGGAAGCGCTGAAAGAAGGTGGGGTGGATGTTCTGTGGGTGGAAACCATCAGCGCCCCGGAAGAGTTTCGCGCCGCCGCCGAAGCCTTTGCCCTGGCCGACATGCCCTGGTGCGGCACAATGAGCTTTGACACGGCCGGACGCACGATGATGGGTGTCACCTCGGCCGATCTGGCACAACTGGTCGAAACCCTGCCGAATCCTCCCATCGCTTTCGGTGCGAATTGCGGCACCGGCGCATCCGACATTCTGCGCACCGTACTGGGATTTGCCGCGCAAGGGACTGAACGCCCGCTGATTTCGAAGGGCAATGCAGGCATTCCGAAATATGTGGATGGTCACATCCATTATGACGGCACGCCCGAACTGATGGGGCAGTATGCCGCCATGGCGCGGGATGCCGGCGCGACCATCATTGGCGGGTGCTGCGGAACCATGCCCGACCACCTGCGCAAGATGCGTGAGGCGCTGGATACCACACCTCGTGGCGAGCGCCCGACACTCGATCAGATCACTGATACGCTGGGTCCGTTCACATCCGCCTCGGACGGGACGGACGACGATGCGGCACCGGATCGCCGCACACGCCGCCGCCGCCGCGCATGATGCCAGCCTGATCAGCGCCCTTCGAATTTCGGAGGGCGTTTTTCCATGAAGGCCACAACACCTTCGGCAAAGTCCCGCGAACGGCCACATTCGCCTTGCAGGTGCGCCTCGGTCGCAAGCTGCTGTTGCAGAGTGTTTTCATACGTTCCGCGAATGGCTTGCTTGATTGCGCCATAGGCGGCCGTGGGGCCTTTTGCCAGATACTCTGCCCTCTTGCGCCAATGATCGGCGAAGGCGTCATCCGGCACGGCTTCCCAGATCATGCCCCATTCATCCGCCTGCTTTGCGGTGATCTTGTCGGCAAACAAGGCCGCGCCCATTGCTTTGGCCAACCCCATCTGGCGGGGCATGAACCATGTCCCCCCGGCATCGGGAAGCAGACCGATACGGGCAAATGCCTGTAGGAAATAGGCGCTTTCGGTGGCAATCACCACATCTGCACAAAGGGCAAGGTTCGCGCCTGCCCCGGCCGCCGGTCCGTTCACCGCGGCAATCGTGGGCACCGGGCAATTGTGGATCGTCTCCAGCATCGGTTCATATTCATCGCGCAGCGACCGTTCCAGATCGATCTTGCCGGTTGAAGACGCATCGCCCAGATCCTGCCCGGAACAAAACGCAGGGCCCGAACCGGTGATGACGACACAGCGCGCCTTGACCGCTGCATCTTTCATCGCGTGCGTAATCTCTGCCCGCATCTGGGTGGTCAGCGCGTTCATCTTGTCCGGCCTGTTCAGCGTCAGAACTGCCAGACCATCTGCAATCTCCAGAGCAACCGTTTCGTAATTCATGAAAACCCTCCCGTCGCGCCATGTGTTTTTGCACACTTACTGGCCCGGACGGGACGGGAAAAGCAGAACCACGCGTCAGTCTTCAAGAATTTGACGCAGACGTTCTTTTTCGTCCTCACTCAACGCGGCAGAGTCCACTGACGCACGGGCCTTGGCCCGGGTACGGAGAAAGTTCAACCCAACCGCGGCAGCGATCAACAGCATGATTGGCCCGGCCAGCCACAAAAACAGGTTCGAGCCGCTGGCAGTCGGTTTCAGAAGTACGTATTCGCCATACCGATCAACGATAAACGCGATCGCCTGTTCATCCGTATCCCCAGCCACCAGCCGTTCCCGCAACAACACACGCAGATCGCGCGCGAGATCCGCGTTGCTTTCGTCGATGCTCTCATTGCGGCACACAAGGCAACGCAGTCCGGCGCTGAGATCCCGCGCACGCTGTTCCAGAACCGGATCATCCAGAACCTCGTCAGGCTGCACCGCAAAGACAGGGGTTGCGAACATCATCACAATCAGAACAATGCGTTTCATTCCGCAGGTACTCCGCCGACCGGGGTTTTTCTTGCGCCTGCGGCCACGCGGAAGCGCCTGTCACACAGGCTCAGGACACCGCCAAGCGCCATCAGGATACAGCCGCCCCAGATCCAGTTTGCCAGCGGCTTGATATAGGTTCGCATCACCCAGCCACCATCTGCCTGTTGATCGCCGATCACGACGTAAAGGTCCCCGAGGAAACGATAATCGATCGCCGCTTCGGTCGTGGGCATCCGCGCAACGGGGTAGTCCCGTTTTTCCGGGTGCAATGTCCCGATCGGACGGCCATTCTTTTCAACCAGAACATCCGCCGTAGTCGAAAAATAGTTCGGCCCCTCGACCCGACGGACATCTTGCAGCGTCAGCGTGAACTGTCCCACTTCGAAAGGTTGGTTGGGTTGGGCGACACGAATATCCTCGTCCTCCCACGCAGTCAGGCCTGCAATGGCAAAGATGGTAACACCCAGCCCGGTATGAGCAACGGCTTTACCCCAATCCGCCCCAGGCAGACGGAACAAGCGTTTCAGGCTGCCATTGCGCCCCGTGCGGCTCCACAGATCAACGATGGCGCCAAATGTAATCCACGCCCCAAGGAATAGACCCACCGGCCCCAAAGCGCTGCGGCCGGTCTGCATCGCCCAAACCAACAGGGCAATCGCCAAGGCGAGACCAAAGGCATAGCGCAGCGACCAGGCCGTTTTTCCAATCCGCCCGCGTTTCCACGGCAACATGGCCCCGATGGGAAGGATCAATCCCAGCAAAACCATGAATGGGGAGAATGCAGCGTTGAAAAACGGCGCCCCGACCGAGAGTTTGCGATCAAACATCATCTCGGCCACCATCGGCCACATGGTACCGACAAAGACCACGAAACAACTGACCGCCAGCAGGACGTTGTTTACGATTAGCGCGCTTTCGCGGCTGACCATGCCGAAAACACCCTTGGCCTCCATCGCCTGCGCCCGCGCGGCAAACAAAGTCAGCGCCCCGCCGATGAAAACCACCAGAATGAACAGGATGAACACCCCGCGTTCCGGGTCATTGGCAAAGGCGTGAACCGAGGTCAGCAGCCCCGAACGAACGATGAATGTTCCGATCAGCGAAAACCCGAAGGCAATGATTGCCAGCAGGATGGTCCAGCTTTTCAGCGCCTCGCGCTTTTCAACAACAATTGCCGAATGCAGCAGCGCTGCCGCCAGGAGCCACGGCATGAAAGAAGCGTTCTCAACCGGATCCCAGAACCAGAAGCCGCCCCAGCCTAGTTCATAATAGGCCCACCAGGACCCCAAGGCGATGCCGATGGTCAGAAAGACCCAGGCCGCCAGCGTCCATGGGCGAACCCAGCGCCCCCAAGCCGCATCGATACGCCCTTCGATCAGCGCGGCGATGGCAAAACTGAACGCCATGCTCAGCCCCACATAACCGAGATACAGAAATGGCGGGTGGAAGGCCAAACCGGGATCCTGCAGCAACGGGTTCAAATCCCGCCCGTCAAACGGCGCAATTGCCAGCCGGTCAAACGGGTTCGAGGTAAACAGAATGAAAGCAAAAAATGCCACGGCAATGGCAGATTGAACCGCAAGCACACGCGCCTTCAGGCTTGGGGGCAACCCGCCCCCAAAGAACGCCGCCATCGCTCCGAACAGCGTGACAATCAGCACCCAAAGCAGCATCGATCCTTCGTGGTTTCCCCACGTCCCGCTGATCTTGTAGATCATCGGCTTGGCCGAATGACTGTTTTCGACCACGATCCGCAGCGAAAAGTCCGACACGATGAATGCCCAGATCAGCGCACCGAAGGAAAATGCAGTCAGCAGAAACTGGACGATGGCAGCAGGCTCGGCAAAAGCCATCCAGCCGGTCCAGTTTTTTAACGCACCGATCAGAGGCACCACGCTTTGCACGATGGCGACGAAAAAGGCGAGGATGAGGGCGAAGTGGCCAAGCTCTGTAATCATGCCTCGGAATATACTGCGAGGCCGAACCGGGGGCCATTAACTTTCGCACGATCCGGGGGCACATAGTGTCGCGGGTCAAAGCCCCCGAAGCTTGCGCCAATCGGTCAATGCTGGATTCGCATCAGGACGCGAGGCGTTCTGTATCAGGTTGCCATCAGGGCCGGGGTCGGCGACGCCCGGGCTGTCGCTGCGCATGGCCCGTACTGTTTCTATGTTCCCCATGACCGTCGGCAACCGCTGCATGGCTGCGCCTATATCCCGCTGAAAATCCTGCGTTTTGCTCTGATGGCGCGCGCCAAAATAGAAAGACACAATCACGCCCAGCAACCACCAAAGAGGTTCCGGCACCAGCGCAATGCCCTGCATGCGTTCAGCGAACCACAGCGGATCCACCATCGCGGCAACAAACAATCCCAGCGTTCCTAGTGCCAACGCCGGTCGCGGCAACCGATTCACGCCATCCATGACGCGGTCGAACAGGCCTTTTTGAGGAACCACGAACTCTCGGCCGAACTGCGTCATTGCCTGACTTTGCAACTCTGTCGCGCGCTCGGCACGGGACTCGGCGTTTTCCCGGTATATTTCAACCGTCTCACGCACAGCGTTGCGACCGCCCCCAAACAGCAGCGCCAATACCCCCGAGATCAACCCCATGCCGCAACCCTTTCCTTGAATTCACTTTCCGTAAGACGATAGCGTGGCGACAGAAACTCTTCGGCCCGTTTGATCCAGCCTCCTTTGCCACCGGATCGGGTGCGCGCGTATTTTCTGGATGCCGGGCGTTTGTCGGCCAGCCGAAAGTAATAGTTCCGCCGCGCCACACCATACGCATCGCGCAACGCGTTGGGGTCTGGTTGGGCCGCGTCTTCGCACGCCTGTGCCGTTTGCGCGCCGATCACGCCATCTGCCACGACGTCAAACCCCATATCACGCAAAAGCCGTTGCAGGATTATTACTGCTTGCGCACCGGCATTGACGTACATGTCAAAAACAGGGGCATGCAGAACATCTGGCAACAGCACGATGCGTGGCTTTTCAAAGTAGTGCTGAACAAAGATGTCGACCGCCTCGCGCTGAGTAAGCGCCCGGACATCCGCCACGTCAACCAGCCCATCCCCGGTCAGATCCAGTCCAAGCCGGCGCATCGTATGGATGGTGACACCGAATTTGGTTGCCCCGCCCGGATCGTCCGGGTCATTCACGTACCCGCCTTCCCGACGCACAATTTCATTGGCAATCTGCCGAACCGTTTGCATAGCGCCCTCATTTCGTTGAATGGCGCTGACGATCCCGAAAAAGAATTAACAAGCCTGAACGACCGAGGGCGCTGCCCGCATCCCGCGCGCAACGCCCTCAACACAAATGTGGGTCAGGTCAGCTTTCTTCAGCCTCTTTGTACACGCCCTGCTCTTTCAACGCGTCCACGACTTCCTTCGGCATATAGGTTTCGTCATGTTTGGCAAGAATTTCCGTGGCTTCGAACACGCCGTTCACGTAACGTCCGGTGCCGACCATGCCCTGATTTTCCGAAAACAAATCAGGCAGAACCCCGGTGAAAGAAACCTTGACGCTTTCGCCGCCGTCGGTGACGACAAAATGTACGGTTTCGCCCTGCCCGCGGATGATCGAACCTTCTTCGACCAGGCCCCCAATCCGAAAGACCTCGGTCGGCTTGGGTGGTTCGGCAATCACCTGGCTTGGCGAGCGGAAAAAGTTGATCCCGTCGCGCATGGCATAGCCAATCAACGCCGTCGATGCCACCAAGGCAACGACAGCTACCAGAATGACTTGTACTCGGCGACGTTTCTTGAGCGTTTTCATACCGTCCTCACGGGAATAACGGTGCCATCATCAGGCCCCGGGTTTCAATCTCACCTAACATCAGGTTGGCGTTCTGCAAGGCTTGGCCACTGCTACCTTTTGTCAGGTTATCCAGCGCCGCGATCACGATCGCACGCCGTTCGATCCGATCTTCCACAACTCCGATATGACAGAAGTTGGACCCGCGCACATGGTGGGTCGATGGTGTCTCGCCCATCGGCAGCATCTGAATGAAAGGCTCATCCGCATAAGCCTTTGCAAGCGTTTCATAGATGCTCAGCGGGTCACCTTTTACGTAGGTCGTGGCCAGAATGCCCCGGTTTGCAGGGATCAGGTGCGGAGTGAACTGCACATGAACCGCACGACCGGCTAGCTTGGAAAACTCCTGATCGAACTCGCCCAGATGCCTGTGGGTTCCGCCGACGGCATAGGCGTTGGTGCCCTCGCTCAGTTCGGCGTGCAGCAGGTTTTCCTTCAGCGACCGCCCTGCCCCGGAGACAGCACATTTCAAATCCAGCACGATATCGTCCAGATCAATCACCCCGGCAGAAACAAGCGGCCGCAGAACGTATTGACCGGTTGCCGCGTTGCACCCCGTACCCGCCACCAGCCGTGCGCCCCGGATTTCGTCGCGATAGAACTCGGTCAGGCCATAAACGGCCTCTTCCTGCTGCTCGAGCGCGGTATGCGGGTTTCCGTACCACTTTTCATATTCATCCGGGTCAGTCAGCCGGAAGTCAGCAGACAGATCGATGATCTTCAGATCCTTGGGCAGTGCACTGATCACTTCCTGGCTGGTCTTGTGCGGAAGGGCACAAAAACACAGATCGATCCGGGAAAAATCGATCTCGGAAATCTTGCACAAGTCCGGCAGATCCATGTGGCGCAGATGCGGGAAAACCTGCGCCATGGTCATCCCCGCCTTGCGTTCGGCGGCCAGCGCGGCGATTTCCATGTTAGGGTGTTCGGCGATCAGCCGCACTAGTTCCGCACCGGTATAACCCGAAGCGCCCAGAATTGCGATTTTATGGGTCATGTCAGACCTCTTCTCAACGTGTGTCACATGTTACGACCGCCGATGCGACGGTCTTGAAATAATGAAAGCAGAGCGGCCGCGTCCTTGACCGAAGTCAGGCAGCCTCGAATGTGATTTGTCGTCGGAGGAACTGTGTCGCCCGATCGCTCACCACATTGGGTTTCCCCGTCGTCAGGAACCCTCCCGGGCCGCTACCCAGCATGTTGGGGTGGCGATGCAGATAATCCGCAAGGCTTTCCGCAACCAGCGCCCCCTGGCTGTAGACCTGCACGTCAGGTCCCAATGCCGCCTGAAACACGTCAGCCATTAGCGGGTAATGCGTACAGCCCAGAATGGCCGCCTGCGGTTCAGGCATCTTGCGCTTGAGGGCTTCCACATGGCTGCGCACCAGCGCCTCGGCCAGGATCATGTCACCGTCTTCAATGGCATCCACGACTCCACCACATGCCTGCGCCTCGACATCCACGCCAATTGCCCGGAACGCCAGCTCGCGCTGAAAGGCCCGGCTGGATACAGTGGCGGGCGTGGCGAACAAGGCGACATGCTTGACCGCCACTTCGCGTGGTGGGGAATTGTCGCCCCATTGCCGTTCGGTCAGGGCTTCGATCAAGGGAACAAAGACACCAAGCACACGTTTGCCTTCAGGCACGCCCTCTTCCTGCATCCGGCGCAGCGCCGCCGCGCTGGCGGTGTTGCAGGCCAGAATCACCAAGTTGCAGCCGCGATCCCAAAGGTCCTGCACGGCCTTTCGGGTCAGCTGATAGATGTCCTCGGCATCGCGCACACCGTATGGGGCATGCGCGCTGTCCGCGTAATACAGGAAATCAACGTCAGACAGTCGTGTCTGCGCGGCGCTCAGGACGGTAAGACCGCCCAATCCGGAATCAAAGATACCTACTGCCATTAGCCCCTTCAGGCGCGATGCCGTTCCTCAAATTCATAGCCATAGTCATAAGACTTCAGCGGTGTCGGAGACAGCTCATACGTCGCTTTGCGCAGGAAATCCATCATCTTGCGCGTATCCTTGCCCAGCGGATCCAGAATGTCGCGCCCGATAGGCGTGCCAATCACCACTTTGACCGGAGTATCGACACGTTTTTTGAATTCCTTGATCAGCAACCCCATGCGCAGGGTGTTGTGCATATGGCTAGCAATCTGAAACAGACGTGACGTGTGCCCGTCGAAGAACACCGGAACGACAGTGGCGTTGGATTTCGCCACCATTCGGGCCGTGAAACCGCGCCAACCCGGATCCATAGGATGGGCAAACGGATTAACGCCGGTGCTGACCGTACCCCCAGGGAAAATCCCGATCGCGCCGCCATCGCCAAGGTAATTCAATGCAGTCTTCCGCGTATCCAGGTTCAGTTTCACCGCTTCTTTCGTTTCATCAAACGAAACAGGCAAAACGATACGGTTCAGGTCTTCAGCCTTGCGGAAAACGCGATTTGCGAGAATTCGGAAATCACCACGGGTCTGAGACAATATATGCCCCATCATCAGCCCATCCAGAATTCCATATGGATGGTTTGCAATCAGGATAAGCGGACCTTCCTTGGGGATATTCGCCAGCGCGCCACCAACGACATCCAAGGTCAATCCATAGCGATCGACCATGACCGACCAAAAATCCCGACCCTTTGCGACTTCTTTTTCGTATCCGTCCGCCCGTTTGATCAGACGCAACCGTCCCGTGGTGTTCTCCATCAGCCTGATGACCAACCGCCCCCCCTTGGTTTCGGCGGAATGCGCATACGAGATCTCACGAACGACATGACGACGAGAAGACATGAAGGGCTCCGTTTTGCTGCCCGCAAAATAAGTACAAGCAACAGGTTTGACCAGCTATCGTGACACCCTTGTGACGAATTACTCTGCCGCAGCTTGCAATTCAGGCCCACCGCTGCGGATGACGGCCAGCAGCTCTTCTCGCCGTTTCGCAGCCTTGGCCTCATTTTCCCGCAGTACCGGCCCAAATCCGCGGATATCCAGCGGCAAACGAGCCAGGGCAGCAATCGCATCACGGGTGTCCTGCGACACCAAGGGCAGTACCTCGCGCATGTCCTTTTCATACTGTCGGATCAGGGCGCGCTCCATCTTGCGTTCGGATGAATATCCAAAAATGTCCAGTGGTGTGCCGCGCAATGCCTTGAGTTTGGTCAACAGCTTCAATGCAGTCAGGATGGATTCGCTGAACGCGCGCTTTTTCGGCCTGCCATTGCTACCCGATCCGCCGAATATCGGCGGGGCAAGGTGAAAGGTCATCTTGAAGTCACCATCAAACTCGGCCGCCGCTTTTTCCCGACTGGTCAGCAGAAGACGTGCAACCTCGTATTCGTCCTTGTATGACAACAGCTTGTGATACCCTTTCGCCACCGCTTCGCGCACATATGCGTCCTCGACACTGTCCACCAGCTTGCGGTACCGCCTGGCCAGCCGGGCGCTTTGATATTCCGTCAGGTGCTGTGCGCGAAAAGCGATGATTTGGTCCAGTGTCTTGGGCATCTCGGCCACGGTCGGCGCAAGGATGGATTGCACGTCTTCCGGGTGCAGAACCGCCCAACGTCCGATATCAAACGCACGTTTGTTGCGTTCGACCGCCGTGCCGTTCAATTCGATGGCCTCAAAGATCGCCTGATGGCTGACCGGCAACAGCCCGCGCTGCCAGGTCGCGCCAAAGATCATCATGTTGGAATAGATTGAATCCCCCATCACCGCGCGCGCCAGTTCGGTCGCATCAAACAGCGAGACATCTTCTTTCAGCCGCGCTTGCAGGGCCAGTTCCAGCTGATCCGCCGGAATGCGGAACTCGGTATCACGCGTGAAGTCGCCCGTCACCGTTTCATGGCTGTTCACGACGGCCCCCGTACGTCCGGTGCGCGTCAGGCCCAACGTCTTTGCGCCGGCCGAGACCACCAGATCGCCACCGATCAGCGCGTGGGCCTCGCCAGTGGCGACGCGAATCGCGCTGATGTCCTCGGGGCGGTTGGCCAATCTACAGTGGATGTGGACTGCGCCGCCTTTTTGCGCCAGCCCCGCCATTTCCATCATGCCCGCGCCTTTTCCGTCGATCTGCGCCGCCTGCGCAAGGATGGCGCCAATGGTGACGACACCCGTACCGCCGACGCCGGTAATCACGACGTTGTGCGTGCCGGTGATCTTCGGCAGATCTGGTGTTGGCAAATCTGGCAGATCAATTTCGGTCGTCGCCTCTTTGCGAATTTTCGCGCCCTCAAGCGTCACGAATGACGGGCAGAAACCGTTCAAGCACGAGTAATCCTTGTTGCAGCTCGATTGATCAATGGCCCGCTTGCGGCCCAGCTCGGTCTGTTTGGGAACGATCGACACGCAGTTTGACTGTACACCGCAATCGCCGCAGCCTTCGCAGACATCGGTGTTGATGAACACGCGCTTGTCGGGATCGGGGAACGTACCGCGCTTGCGGCGGCGGCGCTTTTCGGCAGCGCAGGTTTGTACGTAAACGATGACCGATACGCCCTCGATCTCGCGAAACTTCTCCTGCACCTGCATGAGATCGGCACGCTCGTATGTCTGAACGCTGGCGGGTAGAGCCTTGAAGTTGACGTCCTCTTTTTCATCGTAAACCACGGCTACCTCTCGGACACCCATTGCCTTGACCTCGGCAACGATCCGTTCGGCGGTCAGGTCGCCTTCATTGTCCTGCCCGCCGGTCATGGCAACCGCGTCGTTGAACAATATCTTGAAGGTGATGTTCGTTCCTGCGGACAATGCAGCCCGGATCGCCTGAACGCCCGAATGGTTGTATGTGCCATCGCCAAGGTTCTGGAACACGTGCTTGGTCGTCGAAAACGGAGCCTCGCCGATCCAGTTGGCGCCTTCCCCTCCCATCTGAGTGAAACCGGTCGTCTCTCGATCCATCCATTGAACCATGTAGTGACAGCCAATACCGGCATAGGCGCGGCTGCCTTCCGGTACCCTTGTCGAGCAGTTATGCGGGCAGCCGGAACAGAAATACGGAAGCCGCGTGGCTATTTCCTGTGCGTTGTCGGCCCGGCGCGCTTCTGACAAAGACGCCAGCCCGGCCCGGATACCATCGGTCTCGCGCCCCTCTTCAATCAGGATCTCGCCCAGCTTTTCAGCGATCATGATCGGGTCAAGCGCACCGCGCGTCGGGAACAGTTCTTCGCGGTGCAGTGTCCCGGCACCGCCTTTGTACCAGCCATAGACCCGGCGTCCGCGCCGGTCGTCAAAGATGGCCTCTTTGACCTGAACCTCGATCAGCTTGCGCTTTTCTTCGACGATCACGATCAGGTCCAGCCCCTCGGCCCAATCGTGGAATCCGACCATATCCAGCGGGAAAGTCTGCCCCACCTTGTATGTGGTAATCCCCAGACGCTCGGCCTCGGCTTCGTTGATATTCAGAAGCGAAAGCGCATGTGTCAGGTCCAGCCAGTTCTTGCCCGCCGCGACAAAACCGATCTTGGCGCCGGGTTTGCCCCACATCCGCCTGTCCAGCTTGTTGGCGTGTGAAAACGTTTCGGCCGCGAACCTTTTGTAATCGATGACACGCGTTTCCTGCAGATGCGGCGTGTCGCCCAACCGGATGTTCAACCCACCTTCCGGCATGTCGAATTCTGGGATGACCATTTGCATCCGGTCCGGACTTCCATCCACGACCGAGGTGACTTCGATCGTGTCCTTCATCGTCTTCAGGCCCACCCAGACCCCCGCAAAACGGCTGAGTGCAAATCCGTAAATTCCATAATCAAGGATTTCCTGAACGCCAGCGGGGCTGACGATCGGCATGTACATGTCGACCAGCGACCATTCCGACTGATGCAGCACCGTCGAGCTTTCGCCGGTATGGTCATCGCCCATCGCCATGAGCACACCGCCATGTTTGGCTGTCCCTGCCATGTTTGCGTGGCGCATGACGTCACCGGACCGGTCAACGCCCGGCCCCTTGCCATACCAAAGCCCGAAGACCCCATCGAATTTGCCGTCGCCGCGCAGGCCCGCCTGCTGGCTGCCCCAAAGCGCGGTGGCCGCCAGGTCTTCGTTCAAACCGAATTGAAACGTGATATCGCTTTCGGCCAGTGGCTTTTGGGCCCGCATCATTTGCTGATCCACTGCCCCTAAAGGCGACCCGCGGTATCCGGTGACCAATCCCGCGGTGTTAAGGCCCGCTTGCCGGTCTCTGGCCTTTTGCATCAGCATCAAGCGCACAAGCGCCTGCGTTCCATTCAGAAGAACCGGGTTTTTCTCAAGATCGAACCGGTCGTTCAGCGTTATCTGTGGCTGGCTCATCAGACGTCTCCCCTCGTCAGATCAGTGTGCTATACTTAGATTTATTTTAGGTCATAATTTCTGACCTGTATAGAATTTATCCACTGATATGTAACGATTTCGTCCATTGAATGTAGAACTTGTCACCTATTTCATATAGGGCTTCTGAAAGATAACGAAAGTTGCGGTAATGGATTGGGACAAGCTTAGAATATTTCATGCGGTGGCCGATGCGGGCAGCCTTACGCACGCCGGAGACAAGCTGAACCTGTCTCAATCCGCCGTAAGCCGACAGATCCGCGCACTGGAAGAGTCTCTGGATGCCACTCTGTTCCACCGTCACGCGCGGGGGCTGATTCTCACCGAACAGGGCGAGTTGTTGTTTGACGCCACATCTGCCATGTCGAAACGGCTGGATGCCGCAGCCGCGCGTATTCGGGACAGCGAGGAAGAAGTCTTCGGTGTTTTGCGTGTCACAACGACCTTCGGCTTTGGTACACTCTGGCTGGCACCGCGCTTGCCGAAACTGTATGAGCAATACCCTGACCTGAACATCGACCTGATGCTTGAAGAACGCGTTCTGGATCTTCCGATGCGCGAAGCGGACGTCGCCATCCGCATGAAAGAGCCAAGCCAGGCCGACCTGGTGCGCAAGCGCCTTATGACCGTTCAGATGATGTTGTATGCAACCCAGGATTATATCGAGAACCACGGCGGCATGTTGCAGTCCCTGGAAGAGATCAAGGACCACCGTCTGATTTGTCAGACCCCTGCGGCGCCGCAGGTTGGCGCCAGTGCCGCCATGGTGCGCCACCTGATGACCTATAATCCCGGCTCTTTGCTGACTGTGAACAACTATTTTGGCGTGCTTCAGGGCGTTTTGCACAATCTGGGCATCGGTGTTCTGCCCGATTACGTCACACAGGATTTTCCGCACCTCGTGCCCATCCTGTCAGACATAGAAACCGCAGATGTTCCGGTTTATCTGGCTTACCCGGAAGAATTACGGCATTCAAAACGCGTTGGAGCGTTTCGCGATTTCGTGCAGGACGAAATCATCGCACAGCGTAAACAACTGAAACAGATGGGAAAACTGTAGCTATGCGTAAATAGCATAACGGACATGAAGTGTTCACAGGGTTAATTGTCTTGAACGTTTACTAACTGACCCCTAAATGAGCACTCGAAGGCGGTGATGCTGAAACGCTCATCATCTTCATACCTCCCTGTTGGACTACGGCCGAGCTTATAGCTCGGCCTTTTTTTTGGCTGGACCCTGCATTAAGTCAGCGAAAGCTCTGGGAAAAATACACGCATAGGCATATGATCCTCAAAAAACGATACAATTTCGTGTTTGAGGGAAAATACATGTTCCACCCACTCCGTCTGGTTTTGGCGCTCGTCTCCGCGTTATTCATGGCAGTGCCACTATATGCACAGGACTCCGGTTCAACTTCTACAGTGACCATCCCGGAAGACCTGACACCCGAGCAGGTCGACGATCTTGTTGCTCGCATGTCCGATGATCAGGTTCGCGCAATTCTGTTGGAACGCCTTGATGCCGTGGCGGAAAAACAAGCCGCCGAAAAAGCAAACGTAGAAGACCCGTTGACCGAGATAAGCGAGATCTGGGCTGAAATGGTCGCGTCCTGGACACATGTCCTGACCACGCTTCCCAACATAGTGACGGCGCAGATTACCGCGTTCAGCAATTTTAGCGATACGTTCGGATCGACCGGTGTCTTTACACTTATAGGGCTTGTCCTCTCTGTGCTTGTTGTCGGGTTCATTGCGGAAAAGCTGTTCATTTTCCTGACCCGACGCTGGCATGAAGCAACCGAAGCCGCGGACGAGGCCGACCTTTGGGGCGCCGTCAGATACCTGTTTCGCCGGTTCTGCCGCGAAATCGCCGGGCTGATCATTTTCTATGTCGTGATCCGCGCGGTGGGCCGCGGTCTTCTGACGACGGAACAGATCACCTATGCTGCACCGTTTGTATTCTATCTCATCTGGGTGCCGCGATTGGGTGCAGCAGCGTCCCGGTTTGTTCTGGCGCCGGAGAAGCCGCAATTTCGGTTGGTCAATATCGACGACCACTGGGCAAAGTACCTGCACCGTAACCTGATCGGTCTGTTGATCCTGATCGGGTTCACGCTGTTCGTCGTTCGGTTCAACGCACTCAATGGCGTCACGGGTGACGATACCCGCATTGGCTTCTGGCTGAACGCGGCAATTCACGTCTATATCGCCGCAATCGCCTGGACCGCGCGTGAAGGTCTGTCGCAGATGATGCTGGGGACAGACCCGGATCACACGAAATTCGATGAAGAAGTTGCACATTATTACCCCTATTTTGCCATCGGCGTTTCGGTGGCAATCTGGCTGCTGGTCGAGTTCCTGGTCGCGCAGCGTGATCCGGCAACATTGAGATTGCTGACCAGCGGCGCGCATTTCACGACGATGTTCTGGTTGTTGATTGCACCTGCGCTGGATACGCTGATCCGCGGTCTTGTGCGGCATTTGCAACCGCCAATGTCGGGCGAAGGCCCTCTTGCCGAACGCGCCTACCGTTCCGCGAAACGCAGCTACATCCGGATTGGTCGCGTTATCGCCGGCTTGGTCGTAGTTTTCATGATTGCACGCGTATGGCATCTTGACCTGCGCAATGTCGCTTCGGCCGGTGTCGGTGCCGAAGTCGGCGGTGCCGTGATCGAATTCCTGCTGATCATCGCCGTTGGCTATATCCTGAACGAGGTCGTCTCGCTCTGGATCAACCGCCGATTGGCCAAGGAACAGACTGCGGCCGAGGCGCTGGACGAAGAAGCTGGCGGTGAAGGCGGCGGTGTCGGCGGCTCTCGTCTGGCGACGGTTCTGCCCCTGATGCGGATCACGGCCCAGATTACGATTGCCGTGATTTTTGGCCTGCTGGCGCTGGGCGCATTGGGCATCAATATCACACCGCTTTTGGCCGGTGCCGGTGTTCTGGGACTGGCGATCGGTTTTGGTGCGCAGAAGCTGGTTGCTGATATCGTGGGCGGGGTTTTCTTCCTGATCGACGATGCCTTCCGCGTCGGAGAATATGTCGATGTCGGCGGCACGATGGGCACTGTCGAGAAAATCTCGGTTCGCTCGATGCAGTTGCGTCACCATCGCGGCCCTGTACACACGATACCCTACGGTGAGATTCAGAAGCTGACAAATTTCAGCCGCGACTGGGTGATCATGAAGCTGAAATTCACCGTGCCGTTCGACACGGATCCCAACAAGGTCAAGAAGATCTTCAAGAAGATCGGTGCTGAGATGATGGAGGACGAGACACACAAGGATGGCTTCCTGCAACCGTTCAAATCGCAAGGTGTGTTCGATTTTGACGATGTCGGCATGATCATCCGAGGCAAGTTCATGGCCAAGCCCGGCAAGCAGTTCACACTGCGCAAGGAGATCTTCAACCGGGTCAAGGCGGCCTTCAAGGAAAACGGCATCGACTTTGCCCGCCGCGAGGTGCGCGTTGCAATTCCGGGGCTGGACGACAATGAAAACCTGACCCCGGAACAGAAGACAGCTGTTGGTGCCGCAGCCGCAGCGCAGCTCAACAAGGATCAGGGATCGGCGTAAGCTTCGCGGTCCACGCCAGCTGCATGCACCCATTTTGGGACGCATTCATCCGGAACCGGCAGTGATGCCGGTTCCGTTTTTCTTTGAAAGACGCAACCTGCGCCGTCTTGACCCTTTCCACACGCGCGCGCTTGCCCTACAAGGCGCGCAATCTCGGCCCACTTGGACACAGGACAGAAGATGCAAGAGCCCGCCATCACACCCGATCTGATTGCCGCACATGGGCTCAAGCCCGAGGAATATGACATGATCCTCGAGATCATCGGGCGTGAACCTACTTTCACCGAGCTCGGCATTTTCTCAGCCATGTGGAACGAGCACTGTTCCTACAAATCTTCGAAGAAATGGCTGCGCACCCTGCCCACCTCTGGGCCCCAGGTGATCTGCGGACCCGGTGAAAACGCAGGCGTGGTAGACATTGGCGACGGTCAGGCCGTGGTCTTCAAGATGGAAAGCCACAACCACCCGTCTTACATCGAACCCTATCAGGGTGCGGCGACCGGCGTGGGGGGCATCCTGCGCGACGTCTTTACCATGGGCGCGCGTCCCATTGCGTCCATGAACGCATTGTCCTTTGGCGAACCCGGCCATCACAAGACCCGTCAACTGGTCAACGGCGTGGTCGAGGGCATCGGTGGCTATGGCAACTGCTTCGGTGTGCCTTGCGTCGGTGGCGAAGTGCGCTTCCACCCCGCATACAATGGCAACTGCCTTGTGAACGCCTTTGCCGCTGGTCTGGCCGACAGCGACAAGATTTTCTACTCGGCCGCGTCGGGCGTGGGTATGCCCGTCGTCTATCTGGGCGCAAAAACCGGTCGTGATGGTGTGGGGGGCGCGACCATGGCATCCGCCGAATTCGACGACACGATCGAAGAAAAACGCCCCACCGTTCAGGTCGGCGACCCCTTCACCGAAAAACGCCTGATGGAGGCGACGCTGGAACTGATGCAGACCGGTGCCGTGATCTCGATCCAGGACATGGGCGCAGCGGGCCTGACCTGCTCGGCCGTTGAAATGGGTGACAAGGGTGGCCTTGGCGTACGTCTTGATCTGGAAAACGTTCCTCAGCGCGAAGAAAACATGACAGCCTATGAAATGATGCTGTCCGAATCTCAGGAGCGTATGCTGATGGTCCTCAAGCCCGAGCTTGAGGCCGAGGCCCGCGCCGTGTTCGAAAAATGGGATCTCGATTTCGCGATCGTTGGCGAAACCATTGCCGAAGACCGCTTTCTGATCATGCATAACGGTGAAGTCAAAGCCGATCTGGTTCTGTCCAAACTGTCTTCTACCGCGCCGGAATACGACCGCCCATGGGAGCCTACGCCACAGGCAGAGGAACTGGCCGAAGTGCCCCAGATCGACCCGATTGACGGGCTGCGCGCCCTGCTCGCTTCGCCCAACTACGCAGGCAAACAGTGGGTCTATGAACAGTACGACACCATGGTGATGGCGGATTCCGTCCGCACGCCGGGTCTGGGTGCGGGCATGGTCCGCGTCCACGGAACCGACAAGGTGCTTGCCTTCACATCCGACGTGACCCCGCGCTATGTGCGCGCAAACCCTTTTGAGGGCGGCAAACAAGCGGTGGCCGAAGCTTATCGCAACCTGACCGCCGTCGGAGCCAAGCCGCTGGCCACAACCGACAACCTGAACTTCGGCAACCCCGAAAAGCCCGAGATCATGGGCCAGTTTGTCGGTGCCATACAGGGCATTGGCGCCGCGGTCGGCGCGTTGGATATGCCGATCGTGTCGGGCAACGTCTCTCTGTACAATGAGACCGA
Organism: Ruegeria sp. HKCCE3926; assembly: GCF_017872515.1. NCBI lineage: Bacteria > Pseudomonadati > Pseudomonadota > Alphaproteobacteria > Rhodobacterales > Roseobacteraceae > Ruegeria > Ruegeria sp. HKCCE3926. Next base: position 1,128,834 of record NZ_JAEDOU010000001.1, read on the forward strand.
CGGACAGGCCATTCTGCCGACCCCCACCATTGGCGCAGTCGGCCTGTTGCAGCACTCGGACGAGGTCATCGGCAACGAGGTGCGCGAAGGCCACGTCGCGCTGGTGATCGGTGAAACCAAGGGGCATCTGGGTCAATCCGCCCTTCTGGCCGAGGTGTTCAACCGCGAAGACGGCGACGCCCCGCATGTCGATCTGGATGCCGAAAAGCGCAACGGTGATTTCATCCGCGCCAACCGCGAGATGATCAAGGCCTGCACCGACCTCAGCGATGGCGGCATCGCTCTGGCTGCCTTCGAACTAGCAGAAGCCGCAGGCGTTGGCGTATGTCTTGACGACGCACCGACTGAATTCCTGTTCGGTGAAGATCAGGCCCGCTATCTTGTTGCGTGCAATTTCGATCAGGCCGAGGCATTGATGATTGCGGCCGGTCAGGCCGGCGTTCCACTGAATGCGGTTGGTCGTTTCACCGGCGAAACGGTAAAGATCGGCAGCTCGGAAGCCTCGCTTGATGAACTTGCCGCGATTTACCGCAACAGCTTTGCCGAGGCTGTCGCCTAACAACGCAACGCGAATGCCAATCGAAACCCGCGCTGTGATCCGGTGCGGGTTTGGTTGTTTTTGCATGTGCCAGTGCTCTTGCACGCCCGGTTCATGCGCTCTACATCTTGGGAAAGACCTTCTGGAGTTATCTACATGCCGATGAGCGCCCACGAAATCGAACACCTGCTGCGCGAAGCCTTTCCCGACGCCGAGATTCAGGTCGGCGGAAATGACGGTGTTCATATGTCTGCCATGGTGGTGGATGAAAGCTTTCGCGGCAAAAACCGGGTTCAGCAACAGCGCGCTGTTTACGCAGCTCTGAAGGGCAAGATGGACGGCCCGGACGGAGAATTGCACGCGCTGGCGCTCACCACCAAAGTGCCGGAATAAGCTTCTCGGCTTCTTTCGAGGCGAACATATGACTCTCCCGTTGGAGAAACGAACAGGAAACGCAAAATGACCGACGTAAAAACCCAGATCGACGAAACCGTCAAAGCCAATGACGTGGTGCTGTACATGAAAGGCACCAAGGAAATGCCGCAATGCGGGTTTTCCTCACGCGTGGCTGGCGTGCTGAACTACATGGGCGTTGAATACACCGACGTAAACGTGCTGGCCGACGAGGAAGTGCGTCAGGGGATCAAGGATTATTCCGACTGGCCGACCGTGCCGCAGCTGTATGTCAAAGGCGAATTCGTAGGCGGTTGCGACATCATCACCGAGATGACCCTTTCGGGTGAGCTGGACACGCTTTTTGATGAAAACGGTGTCGGCTACAACAAGGAAGCAGCCGACAAAATCCGCGAAGCAAACGCGTAATCCTGCTTACCGGCTGGAACAATTCTGATAAATAGCCTGCTCATTGGCGGCGCCTGCCGCCAAATAGCTGATTGACGCGTTCCAGCCTTTTGAGCGCAGGATATAGGTTCCTTCGGCTCCGAGAGATTCATAGCGGATGCCCGATCCGCTTTCGACCTGGCGCATCGCGACCAGAGTGTTGTCCACCATCGTCGCCGCCGCGCCTGAACCGTCGGGTGCGTTGAAATAGGTCACCGGCAACGGCACGCCGTTCTCGCAGGTAAAGGTGACAGACAGAATGTCGATTTCGGCGAGTGCAGATGTTGCTGGGAAAACAAGCAAAGCACCGCAGAAGAAATTGCGCAGATAGGTCATTGTGCCTTCTTCTCCTCGACGACGGAAGCCAGCGCTTCCGCACGTGCTGCCAGTTCGGCCAGCGTATCCGTGACGGATGGCGGCACCACCGCGACTTCAATACGTTCAGGTTCCGGCACGGGCGCATTTCTCAGCGATTGAAGCTCGGCCTCGGCCTCGGCCAGCCTGGCCTCCAGCGACTTGACCTTGTCTTCCGTTGCCGCCGTCTTGTCGGCCAGCAGCAGACCGGCCATCAGCAACATACGCGCTTCGGGCATCCGCCCAATCTGATCGGACAGAACCTGCGCTTCGTCATCCAGCATTTTGGCGGCCGCCTGCAGAAAGGGTTCTTCCCCGTCCCGGCAGGACACGTCAAAACCCCGCCCGCCAATATGAATGGTTACCTCGGGCATTACTCTACCTCACCTTCTACAAGTTTTGCCTGCGACAGCAGAGGTTCCAACCGTGCCAACACGGCCTGCGCTTCGGCGGCGTCCGAAGCCTGCGCCGCACGCGTCGCCTCAAGCTCGGCAACGGTGGCGCGGTTCAGCAATTCAGCATCCGTCAGCCCTTCTGCGGCCGCGGAACGCAACTCTTCTACGGAATTCCGCAACTGCTCGTTCGCCTTGCGCATACGTTGCAGATCGTCATCCAGCCGGGACATCGCAGCGCCATGGCTGGCCCGTTCGGCCCGCAGCATCTCAAGCTCGGCGCTCAGATCATCGACCCGTACCGTATCTTCAAGTTGTGCCTTGAGGCGGCTGTTTTCCGCCTCGACTTCTTTTGCCTGAGCAAGCAATTCACGCAATTGCTCAAGCTCGGCTTTCACCGCCGAAGGATCTTCGATGCCGTCAAGTTCGGCGCGCAGTCTTTCGTTCTCGGCCTTCAACGCGTCCAGTTCGGCATTGTTGTCCAAGGCCGCCTTGGCCTCGGCCAGCTCGGCGCGGGCCGCTTCGACAGACGCGATTTTCGCCCGGGCTTCTTCCAGCTCTGCGCGCAGCGCATCCGCGTCGGCGGCACCCGCTGGTTCCGTGCGCAGCTCCTCCAGATCGGCACGCAGCGCGTCCACTTGTTTTTCGTGCTGCTCTTTCAGGGTCTTCAGTCGTTCCTGAAGCTGCGCATTGGCAACTCTTTCGTCTTCAAGTTCGGCCTGAAGCCTCTCACTTACTTCAGCATTCCGGGACGCACCGCCCAACCCTTCGACGCCCGCACTGATACGATCCATCGCAGCAATAATGCGGTGCTGTAGTTCCTCTAACTGGCTCATGCCCCTGTCACCTCTTTATCAAGGTTCATTCTGTCGCGAAGTGATCCGAATCAAAACCGAATCCCGCTTGCCGACAGTCTAACGGAATGCGACAGAAAATACCCACTGTTTGGTTTCAATCACTTGGGCCTCGCTCTTCACCTATCGGGCGTTGCCAAAGCCCGGTTCCGCTTGCACTTTGGGTGCTGAATGGTATTGAGCGCGCAATCTGCTTTTTATCCAAAGGAACAACGCCCGTGGACCTGACTGCGCTGCGCAAAGCCAACCCCGAACACTGGGACAAAGCTGCGGCCATCCGCACCCTGACCCTTGACGCCGTCGCCGCCGCAAATTCCGGCCATTCCGGCATGCCGATGGGCATGGCCGATGTTGCGACCGTTCTGTTCGAAAAGCACCTGAAATTCGACGCCTCGGCCCCGAACTGGCCGGACCGCGATCGGTTCATCCTGTCGGCTGGTCACGGTTCGATGCTGGTCTATTCACTTCTCTATCTCACCGGTCATGCCGACGTGACGCTGGAAGAGATCAAGAATTTCCGCCAGTTGGGCGCCAAGACCGCGGGCCACCCTGAAAACTTTCTGATCGATGGTGTTGAAACCACGACCGGCCCGCTTGGTCAGGGTATCTCGAATGCCGTGGGTTTCGCCATGGCCGAGGAAATCCAGCGCGCGCATTACGGCAAGAAGGTCGTGGATCACTATACTTACGTGATCGCGGGCGACGGCTGTCTGATGGAAGGCGTCAGTCAGGAAGCGATCACTTTGGCCGGCCGCCATGAGCTGAGCAAACTGATCGTCTTCTGGGACAACAACAACATCACCATCGACGGCACTGTCGATATCGCTGATCGCACCGATCAGGTCCGCCGGTTTGCGGCTTCTGGCTGGCACGTGATTGAAATCGACGGCCATGACCCCAAGGCCATCGATGCGGCCATTGTTCAGGCGAAAAAGTCCAAAAAACCAACCATGATCGCCTGTGAAACCCATATCGCTCTGGGTCATGCTGCGCAGGACACCTCGAAAGGTCATGGGGCACTGACGGATCAGGATCAGCTGAAAGCCGCGAAAGAGGCCTATGGTTGGCCCCACGACACATTCGAAGTTCCAGCCAACGTCAAATCCGCATGGGAAGCCATTGGTGCACGCGGCGCAGACGAACGTGGGGCTTGGGAAGAACGTTTTGCCCAGCTTTCCGAGAGGAAACAGGCCGAATTCAAACGCGCCTATGCATTTGAGGCCCCCAAGCGGCTGGCTGGCGCCATTCGTGCGTTCAAAAAGCAGATGTCTGAAGAGCAGCCGAAACTGGCCACCCGCGCCTCGTCCGAAAAAGTTCTGAACGTCGTGAACCCGATCATGACCGAGACTGTTGGCGGCTCGGCTGACCTGACCGGATCGAACAACACAAAATCGGCTGATATGGGCGTGTTCCTGCCGGAAAACCGCAAGGGCCGCTATATCCATTACGGCATTCGCGAGCACGGCATGGCCGCTGCGATGAACGGCATGGCGCTGCACGGCGGTATCCGCCCCTATGGCGGTACGTTTATGGCCTTCACCGATTATGCCCGCCCATCCATGCGGCTGGCGGCACTGATGAAGATCCCGTCGGTTTTCGTAATGACCCATGACTCGATCGGTCTGGGCGAGGATGGCCCGACCCACCAGCCGGTGGAACATCTGGCCATCTCGCGCGCGACGCCGAACACTTATGTGTTCCGTCCCGCCGATACGATCGAGACCGCCGAAGCCTGGGAACTGGCGCTGACCTTCAAGGACAGCCCCTCGGTCCTGTCGCTGACCCGCCAGGGCGTGCCGACCGTGCGCAAGGATCACAAGACCAAGAACCTGACCGCACAAGGCGCCTATGTTCTGGCCGAGGCCGAGGGCAAGCGTCAGGCGATCCTGATTGCAACAGGTTCCGAGGTTTCGCTGGCCATGGAAGCCAAAGCGATGCTCGAAGCCGAAGGCATCGGCACCCGCGTCGTCTCGATGCCCTGCATGGAGCTGTTCGCCGAGCAGGACGAAGCCTATCGCAAGCGGGTACTGCCTGCCGGTCCGGTCCGCGTCGGCATCGAGGCCGCCGTGCGCGCCGGTGGCTGGGATCGCTGGCTGCTGGGCGAGCGTGGCCGCGAAGCCAAGGCAGGCTTCATCGGCATGTCCAGCTTCGGTGCCTCGGCCCCTGCCGGTGAGCTGTACAAGCATTTCGGCATTACGGCCGAAGCAACTGTGGCCAAGGTCAAGGAATTGTTGGGACTGTAAGACAGTCCCTTCTGATCGAGCAAAGGGCGGCTTTGGCCGCTCTTTTCATTTTGGTTTCAATGCGTTTCGGATTTGCTGAACAGGGGCATGATTATCTTGGTTGCCACCGGGATCAAAACCAATCCCCAAGCCAAACCAAATACGCCATCCATCGTGGCCTTGGATACCCACTCAACCGCACCAACCCATTGATCAGACACGGAATGTCCAATGGCATAGGCCCAATCATGGATATGATGGCCCAGCCAGCCAAAACCCAGAACCTCCATCCCGTGGATGACGATCGAGCCCCCCACCCACAGCATCGCGGCAGTTCCGACAATGGACAGTGTTTTCATCACCCCGGGCATTGCCTTGACCAACCCTCGGCCCAGACCGCGACCGATAGGTGTTGGCGCGTTCTGCGCCAGAAAAAGCCCCACATCATCCATTTTCACGATCAACGCGACGGATCCATAGACGGCCACCGTCACGCCGATCCCGACAACAGCCAGCGTCGCGGCCTGCATCCACAGGTTCGGGGCTTCGATCGCCGCCAGTGCAATGGTCATGATCTCGGCAGACAGAATGAAATCAGTCTTGATGGCGCCCTTGACCTTTTGCTCCTCCAGGTGGCCCGGATCGCGGTTTTTCATGTCGTCCTCAATCACATGGCTGCCATGAGGAAACAGAACATGAAAAATCTTCTCGGCCCCTTCAAAACATAAATATGACCCGCCAAGCATCAACAAGGGCGTGATCAGCCACGGCGCAAAATTGGCCAGCAACAAGGCGACGGGCAGCAAGAGTATGATCTTGTTGAAGATCGACCCGCGCGCAATGCGCCAGATGATCGGCAACTCGCGCGCCGGGGCGAAACCCTGCACATATTTCGGCGTCACCGCTGCGTCATCGATGATCACACCGGCGGTTTTGGCCCCCGCTTTGCCTGCCGCCGCAACCACATCGTCCACTGATGCCGCCGCAACCTTGGCAATGCCCGCCACATCATCCAACAGGGCCAAAAGACCACTCATCGCGTTTCCCTTCAATCTGCTGTCGCCAACCGGACCCTACCTGATCCAACGGCTAGCGCAAGCGTTAGCGCAACCGGCGCAGGTTTGCGCTAACACCTTAAAAATATGCCGCTTTTGCCCTTTTGAGATTCCCTTTTCGCCGTTATATGGCCCTCAAAGCAAGCGCATCTGGAGACGTCATATGACCATCAAGGTCGGTATCAATGGTTTTGGCCGTATTGGCCGCTGCACCCTGTCGCACATCGCCGCGTCCGGGCGCAACGACATCGAAGTGATCAAAGTCAACGCAACTGGCCCGTTGGAAACCTCGGCGCATCTGTTGAAATATGACAGTGTTCACGGGCGTTTTCCGCGCGACGTCACCATTGACGGCAATACCATGGATCTGGGTCGCGGCCCGATGCAGATGTTCTCGACCTACGACATGACCGAGTTGGACTGGGAAGGCTGTGACGTCGTCCTTGAATGCACCGGTAAGTTCAACGATGGCCTGAAGGCCAAAACGCATCTGGAACGTGGCGCCGGCAAGGTACTGCTGTCGGCTCCGGGCAAGAACGTGGACAAGACCATCGTTTTCGGCGTCAATCACAACACGCTGGCCGCCAATGACAACATGGTATCGAACGGTTCGTGCACGACCAACTGCCTCGCCCCGCTGGCAAAGGTGCTGGATGAGGGCGTCGGTATCGAACACGGTATCATGACGACCATCCACGCCTACACAGGCGACCAGCCGACACTGGACCGTCGCCACAGCGACCTCTACCGCGCCCGCGCTGCTGCAATGTCGATGATCCCGACCTCGACCGGCGCCGCCAAGGCGCTGGGTGAAGTTCTGCCAAACCTAAAAGGCCGTCTGGACGGTTCCGCCATTCGCGTCCCAACCCCGAATGTTTCGGCGGTGGACCTGACGTTCCGTGCCTCACGCGACACAAGCACGGCGGAAATCAACGCGATCGTCGAAGAGGCCGCCAAAGGCCCGATGCAGCGCGTTCTGGGATATGAGCCCGCTCCGCTGGTGTCGACCGACTTCAACCACACCGAGGAAAGCTCGATCTTTGCACCGGATCAGACCCGCGTCGTCGATGACCGCATGGTCCGCGTTCTGGCCTGGTATGACAATGAATGGGGCTTCTCGGTTCGTATGGCCGACGTAGCTGTTGCGATGGGCCGCCTTAACTGACCCTTCGGACTTCGCTTGTACCTTGATGCCCGCTCAGGTTATCTGAGCGGGCATTTTACGTTCGGGACAGCCATGACCAACCAAATCGCTATCTGGCTCGGCCTTCTTCTTCTCGGCGTTATCATGTTGGATGTAGCGCTGTACGGCACCGAACATCTGCTTTTCCTCGGAAAGAAGCTTTACGACTTTCTGGACTGGCTCGCTTTCTGGCGCTGACAGAGGTTTTCCTTGACATTTCGCTTGATCTGTCATTGTTAGCGCTAACTCATCTTACTGAGACATTTGGACGGAGCAGACCATGACCTTGAAACTGGCGATCAACGGATTTGGACGGATCGGGCGCGGGGTTCTGCGTGCGGTGATGGAAAGCGGACGTACAGACGTTGAGATCGTCGCGATCAACGATCTTGGAAAACCCGAAATGAACGCGCACCTGTTTGAATTTGACAGCGTTCACGGCCGCTATCCCAACCCGGTTACGCTCAGCGATGCAAGTCTGGACGTGGGTCGTGGTCCAATTCGGCTGAGTAGCGAGCGCAACCCCGAGGATCTGCCCTGGTCGGATATTGACGTCGTTCTGGAATGTACGGGTGTGTTTCGTACGCGCGAGGCGGCGGAACGTCACTTCAAGAACGGATCCCGGAAAGTTCTGATCTCTGCCCCGGCCCGAGGTGACGGCGGTGTGAAAACCATCGTCTTTGGCGTCAACGATGGCGAACTGACCGCCGATGATCTGGTGGTGTCAAACGCATCCTGCACCACCAACTGCCTGTCTCCTGTTGCTGCCGCTCTGGATGCCGGCCTTGGTATCAAGCACGGCAACATGACCACTGTTCACGCTTATACTGCCAGCCAGCCTGTGCATGATACAGTGGGAAAAGATCCCTACCTGTCCCGAGCGGCAGCGCTGTCGATGATCCCTACGACAACCGGTGCGGCCGCTGCCGTGGGCCTGGTGCTGCCGCAACTCAAAGGAAAACTGACCGGTCAGGCCATCCGCGTTCCAAGCCCGAATGTCTCGGTCGTCGATCTTGTGGCCGAGGTTTCACGCCCCACGACCGAAGAAGAGGTCAACCAACTGTTCGTCGATGCGGCTGCCAAAATCCCCGGCGTTCTTGCCGCGGAAAGCCGTCCTCTGGTTTCCATCGACTTCAATCACGACCCGCACAGCTCGACCGTGTCACTGGCTGAAACCAAGGTTACTGATGGCACGCTGGTTCGTGTGCTGGCGTGGTATGACAATGAATGGGGCTTTTCGAACCGGATGCTTGATACGGCGGCCGCAATGGGTGCCCTAGCCTAACCTTTTTTTCAGCGCATCATTGACACGGGGCGTGACGAATTTCGACACGTCCCCGTTCAACCGGGCGATTTCCTTCACCAGCTTGGACGCGATCGCCTGATGGCGCGCTTCGGCCATCAGGAACACGGTCTCGATCGAATCGTCCAGAGCCCGGTTCATGCCGACCATCTGAAACTCGTATTCGAAATCGGCAACCGCACGCAGGCCGCGCACGATGATTTGTGCGCCTACATCCCGCGCACAATCAATCAGCAGGTTTTCGAAGGGGTGCGCGATGATTTCGGTTCCGGTCTGCTCGGACAGCCGGGCGCATTCCGCTTCGATCATGGCCACACGCTCTTCCAGCGAGAACAGAGGGCCCTTGTCCCGGTTGATGGCCACACCGATAACCAGTTTGTCCACCAAAGCTGCCGCCCGACGGATGATATCGATGTGCCCCATGGTGATGGGATCAAAGGTTCCAGGATACAATCCAACCCGCATCGCGCCCTCCTGCGCAACAAAATTTCTGCGCAAGCAAACATAACTTTGCTGCAGGTGCAAGTGATTGCTTGGGCAACCCTTGTCGTCAGTGCCCCATTATCATGCCTTCAAGGGCATCTTTTTCCATCGCAAGTTCGGAAAGCTGAGCCTTCACCACATCACCCAAAGTGACAATGCCTACGAGTTTTCCGTCTTCAACCACCGGCATGTGGCGAAAGCGCCCCTCTGTCATACGGGACATGATGTCTTCCACGGTGGTCTGGCGCGTCGCCGTGACGAGGTTCTGGGTCATATAAGACTTAACCGGTTGGTTCAGACAACCACTGCCGCTGGCCGCCAATTCCCGGACGATGTCACGTTCTGACAGGATGCCGACCGCGGTATTGCCACCATCGTCGGAAACAACGACCGTACCGATGCGCTTGTCCGCAAGAATCTTCGAGGCCTCTGAGACTGTCGCCGTTGACGCCACGGTCACGACACCATCTGTCGCTTTGGACTTCAGGATGGCCTGAACTAGCATGAAGAATACCTCCGGAATAATAACACTTATTCCAAAGCGTTGCGCGATTGCCGCGACCTGTCAAGCGTCGGGGCCTGCTTCCAAACGAAGCACTTCATCGCGAATACCGCGTGTCAGGGCATCCGCAAAGCGGTTCAACCGCTCGTTGCGCTGGTCACCCTGATGCCTGACCAGATAGAAGCTGCGCGTCAAACTCACTTGATCCGTCAGGATTTTCCGAAGCCCCGGGTGGAATGGCAACGTGAAATCATGCGCCACGCAAACCCCTGTTCCCAGGCAGACCTGCCGCAGTTGAACCGATACCGAATTCGATGCAAGAGCGACACGGTCAACGCCAATGTCATTCAGGTAGTCAAGTTCCCGGTCAAAGATCATATCAGGGATATAGCCGATCAACCTGTGGCCCTTCAGGTCAGCTATGCTCCGGATCGGATCATGTCGCTTCAGATACTCTTCGGTCGCGACCATGTGCAGCTTGTAGTCGCTGATTTTTTTCACCAGCAGCTGACCGGCGGTCGGCGCACTGACCGTAACCGCCATATCCGCCTCGCGACGGGACAGGTTGATCACACGCGGAAGCGCCAGGATCTGAATGTCCAGATCAGGGTTTGCGTCGCTGATTTTGGCACACACCTGCGGCAGCAGATAGTTGGCACTGCCGTCCGGCGCGCCAATCCGGATTTGCCCGCTCAGGGTTTTCGTTGGTCCTGTTACCGCCCCGGCCGCCGCGCGCATCGCTTCTTCTGCGTGCAACCCGTGTTCCAACAGCCGCTGTCCCGCCGGGGTCAGAACATAACCTTGCTGCGACTTGGTGAACAATGTGGAATCCAGCGTCGCCTCCAGGCGCGCAATGCGCCGACCAACGGTGGCCGGGTCGATCTTCAGGATACGACCAGCGGATGACAGGCTTTCCTCGCGCGCGACAGCCAAGAATATCCGCATATCATCCCAGTTTGGGGTCATTTTGATCCCTTTTGCATTTTTGCAAAACTCTTTTGAGACATTGCCTCTGTTCGCGGGATTTCTGCAAGCCTATTCTGCGCGCAAATCTATCGGAGGAGCTATTGATGCAAAACCTGACCCATTTCCTGAACGGCGAAATGGTCGCCGGAACGTCCGGTCGTTTCGACGACGTCTACAACCCGGCAACGGGTGAAGTTCAATACAAGTGCCCGATGGCCAGTGCAGCGGAAACCACCGCCGCGATCGAGGCCGCCGCTGCGGCCCAGCCCGCATGGGGCGCAACCAACCCGCAAAAGCGCGCGCGCGTCATGATGGCCATGGTCGGCCTGATGAACCGCGACATGGACAAACTGGCCGAAGCGCTGAGTCGCGAGCACGGCAAAACCATCCCCGACGCCAAGGGTGATTTGCAGCGTGGTCTAGAAGTGATCGAATACTGCATTGGCGCGCCGCAGATGCTCAAGGGTGAGTTTACCGACAGCGCGGGCCCCGGCATTGACATGTATTCCATGCGCCAGCCTCTGGGCGTTGTCGGTTCGATCATGCCATTCAACTTTCCGGCCATGATGCCGCTCTGGCATGTTGGCCCTGCTCTGGCCTGCGGTAACGCCGTTGTTCTGAAACCGTCCGAACGCGACCCGTCCGTGCCCCTGATGCTGGCTGAACTGTTCGTCGAAGCCGGCCTGCCCAAAGGCGTTTTCCAGGTCGTAAACGGCGACAAGGAAGCTGTCGACACCATCCTCGACAGCGAGATTATTCAGGGCGTCAGCTTTGTGGGTTCAACCCCGATCGCACAGTATATCTACAGCCGCGCAACCGCGAATGGGAAACGAGCACAGTGCTTCGGCGGTGCCAAGAACCATATGATCGTCATGCCCGACGCCGATCTGGATCAGGCCGCGGACGCGCTGGTTGGCGCTGGTTTCGGTGCGGCCGGCGAACGCTGCATGGCAATCTCTGTCGCGGTTCCCGTTGGGGAAGAAACCGCAGACAAGCTGATCGAAAAGCTGATCCCGCGCGTCGAAAAGCTAAAAGTGGGCCCCTACACCGCTGGTGACGATGTCGACATGGGCCCTGTAGTAACAGCGGCCGCGAAACAGCGCATTCTGGGCCTGATCAATTCAGGCGTCGAACAGGGTGCGAAACTGGTTGTCGACAACCGCGACTTCAGCCTGCAAGGCTATGAGGACGGTTTCTTTGTCGGCCCGCACCTGTTCGACAACGTGACGCCCGAGATGGACATCTACAAACAGGAAATCTTTGGCCCGGTTCTGTCCACCGTGCGCGCGGGTTCTTACGAAGAGGCCCTTAAACTGGCGATGGATCACGAATACGGAAACGGCACCGCGATCTTTACCCGCGATGGTGATACCGCACGTGACTTTGCCAGCCGTGTAAACATCGGAATGGTCGGCATCAATGTTCCGATCCCGGTTCCGCTGGCCTATCACACCTTCGGCGGTTGGAAGAAATCCATGTTCGGCGATCTGAACCAGCACGGCCCGGACAGCTTCAAGTTCTACACCCGCACCAAAACCGTGACCGCACGCTGGCCGTCTGGCATCAAGGAAGGTGGCGAGTTTAACTTCAAAGCAATGGACTGATCCTACAGTTTCATGACGCTTGAAGCCCGGCCCGTTCAACGGCCGGGCTTTTTGCATCTTTCCGCCGAAAAACCTGCTTTCGTCCAATCGGTCACAGGAAATTCAAGTGGTTCACTCTGGAAAAATCCAACCAACACCCATATTTTGGCGTGAACATTGTACTGAGCAGTGAACTTATCGGAGGCAACCTTGTCCCAATCTCGTATAACCCGTCGCTCTGCCTTGCTGGGCGTGGCCTCTTTGGTGGCAACACCTGCCCTTGTTCGGGCACAAAGCACGGATGCTTTCCCTGAAACGGAAGACGCGATCAGTACGCAATTGCCGGTCCGACGCAATATATCGTCCTTCTCGCAACAGAGTTGGCAGGACCATTTCGATGAATTGGGCGTTGGATGCCTGCTGGCCGACATCACCAGCCGCGCCGTCCATTACTGGGGGCCTGACGGCACCTACAAACTGTACCCAAGTTCCGTGCCCATGAGCGAAGAGCTTACCAAACGCGGGTACACGAAAGTTGTGCGTAAAACCGAATTCCCAAGCTGGACACCTACGGCATCAATGCGCGAACGTGACCCTTCGCTGCCACTTCGGATGGAAGGTGGCGATCCCGGCAACCCACTGGGAACCCGCGCCATGTATCTGGGTTGGCCTGCCTATCTTGTCCATGGCACGCACGACACGCGCAAGATCGGTCGTCAGAGCTCGTCAGGTTGCATTGGCCTGTACAACCAGCATGTCGAAGAGCTGTATCCGCTGGTAAAAGTTGGCACACAGGTTCGACTGGTCTGATCCACCCTCTCTGAAACGCAAAAGCCCCGGTCGGTCGCCGGGGCTTTCTTGTCTTCGGAAGACGGCATTTATTCCGGCAGGATTACCGCGTCGACGACGTGGATGACGCCATTGCTGGCTTCAATGTCGGCCTGTACGACCTTGGCGTCGTTCACTTTCACGCCGTTTTTGGCGTTGACGCTCAGCCGGTCGCCCTGAACAGTCAGAACCTTGGCGCGTTTGCCGGCGATATCTCCAGACATAACCTTGGCCGGTACCACGTGATAGGTCAGAATCGCGACCAGTTGATCCTTGTTTTCTGGTTTCAAAAGCGTCTCGACAGTGCCTTCAGGAAGCGCAGCAAAGGCTTCGTCTGTGGGTGCAAATACCGTGAACGGACCATCCCCTTTCAGGGTGTCAACCAAGCCTGCAGCCTGAACGGCGGCGACCAGAGTATTGAACGACCCGGCGGCAACGGCGGTGTCGACGATATCAGCGGCCTGAGCTTTGAGCGGCATAGCAAAAGCAAGTGCGGCGGCTGCGCCCATGAATGTACGACGGAACATAGCTGTCTTCTCCTCTCCAGCGTGTTATGGAAAGGGTTACGGACCTTTTGCCGCAATGGATCACTTTGGTTTCAGTTTTCTTTGAGCTGCACCCAGATGCTTTGCGCCCGCCCCTCGGCCAGGAACGGCAAGGCAACAACGGCATCAGGCCGATCCTGTTGCAGGTAATACCCCGGCCAAAGCATTGAATACGCGCCAGATTGCAGCAAGCTGTGCAATACGTACTGCTCTCCCCAGCCTGGGCAATCATAGAAGAAGCGCTTGGGATATTCGTAGGGCAAAAAAACATCGTGAACGTGGATCACCACCCCGGGATTCAGCGACGGTATAATGCGGCAGAACAGATGTGCGACATCGTTGCTCATCCGCACAACATGGCTGGAATCGATGAACAGAATGTCTCCGGTCTCCAGCTCTGCGAATAGCGCCGGGTCAGTTTCTTCAAGACGTTTTTGTTCGAACCGGTCGACCACATGGGCAATATCGGCGCGAGGGTACGGATCAATCGCGGTAATGGTGGTATCCAGATTGCCATCGATGATTGCCTGACGGGTCACACGGGTGGAATTGCCGCATCCGACCTCTATCACGCGTTTGGGCTGAAAACGGCGGATCATCAGATACAATGCATCCGCATCCGGGCTGTCATAGTAACCATTGCCGGTACGATAACCGGTCTGGTTGCGTGCGGGATCTTTCAGCGCCTCCAGGGCAGCTTTGTGACGCTCGTATTCCGCCACAAGTTGAGAGATGTCGAACCCCTCCATCCCTGGCGACAAAGCATAAGCGGGGCGCGTCAACCCACCCGCCGCTTCGAAGGCTTCCAGCCGCGCCCGTTCATCCTGTTCCGTAACTCTGTCGACCAGTTTCACCCCCAATTCTTCAAGGGCGGCATTGATCTTCGGGAATTTTCTGGGTTTCAAGGCGCTGGCTCCGCGATCTGTGATGCAATGTTCCTTACCGTTGCGAACCGTTTCTCTGCAAGGGCAAGCCTGTCAAACCCTTGGCAAAACGTAAATTTCCGTATTCACTGATGGAACGGACAACTGTGAGGGGCCCCATGCAGCAGGAATTTACACTCGGGATCGAAGAAGAATACCTGTTGGTGGATCGTGACAGCCTGCAATTGTCCGAAGCCCCCGAAGCGCTGATGGCGGCCTGCCAAAGCGATTTCGAAGGTCAGGTCAGCCCCGAGTTCCTGCAATGTCAAATCGAGGTTGGAACCAGACCACACGCCACGGTCGCTTCGGCGCGCGAAGACCTGAAGCGGCTGCGGTCATGCGTTTCGAAACGGGCCGCCGAATACAACCTGTCCCCTATCGCCGTCTCGTGCCACCCGTTCGCCAACTGGAAGGATCAACACCACACCCGGAAAGAACGGTATGACGCGCTGCAACATGCATTGGGCGGCGTTGCCCGGCGGATGCTGATCTGCGGGATGCATGTACATGTCGGGGTCGAGGACCCTGCCCTGCGTGCCGATCTAATGCCGCAACTGTCATACTTTCTTCCTCATCTTCTGGCGTTGTCCACGTCTTCGCCCTATTGGAACGGCGAGGATACCGGCCTGTCTTCATACCGGCTGACGGTGTTCGACAACCTGCCCCGCACCGGGCTGCCGCCCGTTTTCGCCAGCTGGGGCGAGTATGAACGGAACACAGGCATTCTGGTCGAGCTTGGGGTCATCGAAGACACCACCAAGATTTGGTGGGATCTGCGCCCCTCACATCGTTTCCCAACTTTGGAAACGCGGATCATGGATGTTCAACCCCGTCTGGAGCACACTTTGTCGTTGGCGGCACTGGTTCAGGCATTGACCCGGATGCTGTGCCGTCTGAAGGATCGCAACCTGCGCTGGCGGCAATATGATCGTTTCCTGATCGGTGAAAACCGCTGGCGCGCACAGCGCTACGGAGTGGGTGAAGGGCTGATCGATTTCGGCGACCGGTCAGTCAAACCCATGTCTGAACTGATCGGCGACCTCATGGGGTTGTTGGCAGAAGACACCGAAGCACTTGGCACGATGACCGAGCTTGCACAGCTCAGGCAGATTGCTGAAAACGGCACTTCCGCCACGCGCCAACGCCGTATTCATGCCGAGGCATCAGCGCGCGGTGATGATCCCGGCCAAGCCGTCGTGCGCCACCTGATCGAGGAGTTTCACGCCGATCTCTGAACGTTTCCGGCTTGCGACCCGTTTCAACCGACTCATTGTTGCGCCTGCAAAATTTCTGTAAGAATTCAGAAATAAACAACCGTTCAATTCATTGCCGACGGGAGGGAGCGTCATGGATTTCGCACTCAGCGAGGAGCAAACAGCCATATTCGACATGGCGCACGCGTTCGGGCAGGAAAACATCGCCCCCTTTGCGCGCCAGTGGGAGGCGGACGGAACCATTCCCAAAACCTTGTGGCCCCAGATAGGCGAGCTTGGTTTTGGCGCGCTTTACGTATCCGAGGAAAGCGGAGGGTCACATCTGACCCGCCTGGATGCCACGCTGGTTTTCGAGGCGCTGTCGATGGCCTGCCCCTCAGTCGCCGCCTTCCTGTCGATCCACAACATGTGCGCCAAGATGTTGGACAATTTCGCGGATGATGACCTAAAGGCGCGCATCATGCCGGATGTTCTGAGCCTGAATACGGTTCTGAGCTATTGCCTGACCGAGCCCGGTTCCGGCTCTGACGCGGCGGCCTTGAAAACCCGCGCCGAACGCACCAACGAAGGATATACGTTGAACGGTACCAAAGCGTTCATCTCGGGCGGTGGCTATTCGGATGCCTATGTTTGCATGGTACGCACCGGTCAGGACGGGCCCAAGGGGATCTCGACCGTCTATGTCGAGGACGGCACGCCGGGGCTCAGCTTTGGGGCGCTGGAACAGAAAATGGGCTGGAAAAGCCAACCCACTGCGCAGGTTCAGTTCGACGACTGCAAAATTCCCGCTGGCAACCTCGTGGGCACCGAAGGCGACGGCTTCAAATACGCGATGATGGGCCTCGATGGCGGACGTCTCAATATCGCGGCCTGTTCTCTTGGGGCTGCTCAGGCCGGGCTGGATATGACCCTGCAATACATGTCCGAGCGCAAGGCGTTCGGCCAATCCATCGATCAGTTCCAGGCCCTTCAGTTCCGTCTGGCGGATATGGAGATCGAATTACAGGCGGCACGCACCTTCCTGCGCCAGGCGGCGTGGAAACTGGACAACGGCGCGCCCGATGCCACGAAATTCTGTGCGATGGCGAAGAAATTCGTAACCGAAACCGGGTCGAAGGTGGTGGATCAGTGCCTGCAACTGCATGGCGGGTACGGATATCTTGCGGATTACGGCATCGAAAAGCTTGTGCGCGATCTTCGCGTGCATCAGATTTTGGAAGGCACGAACGAGATTATGCGCGTGATCGTCGCGCGTCAAATGCTCGCCAATCGCTGAGGCCCCGATGTCAGACATTGAAATCCGCACCACAGGCCGTGCCGGTCGCATCACCCTCACCCGTCCCCAAGCGCTGAACGCGTTGAGCTATGACATGTGCATGGCCATCGACACGGCGATGCGCAACTGGCGGGAAGACGATGCCGTTGACCTGATCGTTCTGGACGCCGAGGGGGAAAAAGCCTTTTGTGCAGGGGGCGACATCGCCGAACTTTATGAAACGGGCACCAAAGAAGATTATGCGTATGGTCAGAAGTTCTGGCGGGACGAATATCGTCTGAATGCCCTGATCTTCGAATATCCCAAACCAGTCATCAGTTTTCTTCAGGGGTTTACCATGGGCGGGGGTGTCGGCATCGGCTGCCATGGCAGCCACCGTGTCGTCGGAGAAAGCTCCAGGATTGCCATGCCCGAATGCTCGATTGGCTTGATTCCGGATGTCGGCGGGTCACTGATGCTGGCCCTCGCACCGGGGCGACTGGGTGAATTCCTTGGGACTACGGGCTTCAGGATGGGGCCTGCGGACGCGATCTTTGCGGGGTTTGCCGACCATTTCATCCCGCAATCGCAATGGTCTGATCTGATTGAAATTCTGGAAGCGTCTGGAAATGCGAAACTGGTGGCCGAACATGCCGAAACACCACCCAATGGTGAATTGGCAGGGGTGCTGACGGAAATCGACAAACATTTTTCCGGTGAAACTCTGGGCGACATCCTGATCAGCCTGCGCAATGACGATCAGGAATTTGCAGACAAAACTCTGGAAAAAATAATGAAAAACGCGCCGCTTTCCGTGGCCTGCACGATCGAGATGCTGCACCGTCTGCGTGGCCCCTCTCTGACCATGCGGCGCGCGTTGGAGATGGAATACCGCTTTACCCACCGGGCGATGGAGCATGGTGATTTTCTGGAAGGTATCCGCGCGCAGATCATAGACAAAGACCGCAACCCGAACTGGCAGTTTTCCGATACGGACGTCCCCCTGGTGGCCGTCTCGAAAATGTTGCAGCCATTGGGTGCGGACACCCTGACATTCGAGGAGGACTGAGAGATGCAGATCGGGTTCATAGGGCTGGGAAACATGGGGGCGCCCATGGCGGCCAACCTGGCAAAGGCTGGCCATCAGGTTCTCGGATTCGACACGGCCGGTGTTGTCGTTGACGGGGTGACTCTAGCCGATACCGCGACAGAAGCCGTCGCCTCTGCCGATGCAGTCATAACCATGCTGCCGAATGGCGCCATCCTGCGGGCCGTTGCAGATCAGATCATTCCCGCCATGGCGAAGGGTGCCGTGCTGATCGATTGCTCGACAGTTGACGTGGACAGTGCACGCGCAGTCGCGGAACAGGCCAGCGGCGCCGGTCTGCTGTTCGTGGACGCTCCGGTTTCGGGGGGTGTCGGCGGCGCGGCAGGTGGCACCCTGACATTCATGGCCGGCGGGTCAGACGACGCATTTGCAAAGGCGGCTCCTCTGTTCGACATCATGGGGCAGAAAGCGGTTCACTGCGGCGAAGCCGGAGCCGGCCAAGCCGCCAAGATCTGCAACAACATGATCCTCGGAGTGACCATGATCGCCACGTGCGAGGCCTTTGCCCTGGCCGACAAACTGGGTCTGGACCGCCAAAAGATGTTCGATGTGGTAAGCACCTCATCCGGATACAGCTGGACAATGAACGCCTATTGCCCTGCCCCGGGCGTTGGCCCGCAAAGCCCAGCCGACAATGACTATACTCCTGGATTTGCAGCCGAGTTGATGCTGAAGGACCTGCGCCTCAGCCAACAGGCCGCAACCAGTGCGGATGCGGATACACCGATGGGACAGGCCGCGACTGCTCTTTACGAGCAATTCGTCGAGACCGAAGACGGCAAGGGACGCGATTTCAGTGCCATGTTGCCACGGTTCGAAAAACGCGGACGTGAATAAGACAACTGGCGGCATCTTGCCCAACGATTTGACAGATATTGGGCAAGTGACCATCTAGGCAGTCATGAACAAATGGCCCCGGCTGGCCAAATCGCAAAGGAAGGCGACATGACGAGATTCTTGGTGACGACGGCAACTCTGGCGGCTTTGGCCCTTTCCCCAGTTGCCGCGGCGGCAAAGAACAAGGCCGGGCATTGCCCTCCGGGTCTGGCCAAGAAATCCGTTCCCTGTGTGCCGCCTGGTCAGGCTAAGAAAATCTACCGAGATGGAGACTTCATTACCAACGACTACCGTTGGATCAATGACCCCTATCGCTATGGGTTGAACCGAAACTATTCATATGTCCGTGCAGGTGATTACGTGTACCGGGTCGACCCCGAGACACGCAAAGTCCTGAACCTGATCGGCGCGATCGCAGATATTCTGAACTGAGGCCGCGTCTGGGCAGTTATTCTGCCGCGACGCGCGCGCCTTTCAGCATCGGCTTCAGGTATCGCCCGGTGTGGCTGCGTTCAACATCGACTATGTCTTCCGGTGTTCCGGTGGCGACGATTTCGCCACCGCCATCACCACCTTCAGGTCCAATGTCGATGATATGATCCGCGGTTTTGACCACATCCAGATTATGTTCGATCACCACGACGGTATTGCCCTGGTCGACCAATTCATGCAGCACTTCCAACAGCTTGCGTACATCTTCGAAATGCAGGCCTGTTGTCGGTTCGTCCAGAATATAGAGCGTCCGCCCGGTTGATCGTTTCGACAGTTCCTTGGACAGTTTAACGCGCTGCGCCTCACCACCCGACAGCGTGGTCGCCTGTTGACCCACCTTGATATAGCCAAGACCAACGCGGGCCAGCGCATCCATCTTGTCTCGGATCGAGGGCACGGCCTTGAAGAACTCCTGCGCATCTTCCACCGTCATATCAAGCACATCCGCAATGGACTTGCCCTTGAACTTGATCTCGAGCGTCTCGCGATTGTACCGCGCGCCCTTGCAGGTTTCGCAGGTGACATAGACGTCGGGAAGGAAGTGCATCTCGATCTTGATGACGCCGTCCCCCTGACAGGCCTCACAGCGGCCGCCTTTCACGTTGAAGCTGAAACGGCCCGGCTTGTATCCCCGCGCTTTCGCCTCGGGCAGCCCGGCGAACCAGTCGCGGATCGGGGTGAAGGCCCCGGTATAGGTTGCCGGATTCGATCGCGGAGTCCGCCCGATCGGGCGCTGGTCGATATCAATGACCTTGTCCAGATGCTCCAAACCCTTGATGGTCTCACACGGCGCAGGCGTTTGACGCGCGCCATTCAGGCGCATCGAGGCGGTCTTGAACAACGTCTCAATCGTCAGGGTCGACTTACCGCCACCAGATACCCCCGTGACACAAACGAACTTGCCCAAGGGAAACTCGGCCGTCACGTCTTTGAGATTGTTACCCGAAGCCTTTACGACCGTTACCTTTTTCTTGTTCCCCTTGCGCCGCTCGGCGGGCACTGGAATCTCGCGTACGCCCGACAGATACTGCCCCGTGATCGAGGCCGCGTCCGCAGCGATCTGCTCGGGCGTGCCGTGGCTGACCACCTGCCCGCCATGCACACCCGCACCGGGGCCAATGTCGAACACATAATCGGCTTCGCGGATGGCTTCCTCGTCATGTTCGACAACAATCACGGTGTTGCCCTGATCCCGCAGATTCTTGAGCGTACCAAGCAACCGGTCATTGTCACGCTGGTGCAAGCCGATCGAGGGCTCGTCCAATACGTAAAGCACCCCGGTCAGGCCCGATCCGATCTGGCTTGCCAGACGAATGCGCTGACTTTCGCCGCCTGACAGGGTTCCACTTGAACGAGACAGCGTAAGGTATTCCAAACCAACATTATTCAGGAATCCCAGCCGCTCGCGGATTTCCTTCAGAATGGCCCGGGCGATCTCATTCTTCTGAGCGCTCAGATGGTTCGGAGCATCCTCGATCCAGGCAAGCGCTTCGCGGATGGACATTTGCACCACCTGACCGACATGCAGTCCCGCGATCTTCACGGCCAAGGCTTCGGCGCGCAGACGATACCCTTCGCAGGTGCCGCACGGGCGGTTGTTTTGGTACCGTTCGAATTCCTCGCGTATCCACGCGCTATCCGTTTCGCGATAACGCCGTTCCATATTCGGAATCACGCCTTCGAAGCTGCGTGTCACCTGGTACACGCGTCCGCCCTCGTCATAGCGGAACTGGATCTCCTCATCGCCCGAGCCCCGCAGGAACACCTGCTGCACTTTGCTGGGCAGGTCTTTCCAGGGCGTGTTCTTGTCAAACTCATAATGACGCGCGATGGCCTCGATGGTCTGAAGGAAATACGGCGACTTGCCTTTCCTCCACGGCGCCAGGGCCCCGTCATACAATTTCAGCGTCTGATCCGGCACCACGAGACGCTCGTCAAAGAACAGCTCGACCCCCAATCCGTCACAATCCGGGCAGGCTCCGAATGGCGCATTGAACGAAAACAGGCGCGGTTCAATCTCGGGGATAGTGAAACCACTGACCGGGCAGGCAAAATTCTCGCTGAAGGTAATTCGTTCCGGCTCTCCTTCTCGTGGGGCGGTTTCCAGAATCGCGATTCCGTCCGCCAGATCCAGAGCGGTGCGCAGGCTATCGGCCAAACGCGTTTCCATGCCTTCACGAACAACCAGGCGGTCAACCACAACGTCGATATCGTGACGGAACTTCTTGTCCAATGTCGGGGGCTGATCCAGCTCGTGGAACTCACCATCCACCTTCACGCGCTGGAACCCCTGCTTGCGCAGTTCCAGAAATTCCTTCCGGTACTCACCTTTGCGGTCGCGCACGATCGGAGCCAGCAGATACCCCCGCGTGCCCTCCTCCATCGCCATGATGCGGTCGACCATGTCCTGCACCTGTTGCGCCTCGATCGGCTGGCCGGTGGCCGGGCTGTACGGCGTGCCTGCGCGGGCAAAGAGCAGACGCAGATAGTCATAGATCTCGGTGACGGTCCCCACGGTCGAACGCGGATTCTTCGAGGTCGTTTTCTGTTCAATGGAGATCGCCGGAGACAGTCCACTGATATGGTCAACATCGGGCTTTTCCATCATGTCGAGAAACTGCCGCGCATAGGCGGACAGGCTTTCGACATAACGGCGCTGACCTTCGGCATAAATCGTGTCGAACGCCAGCGACGACTTCCCCGAACCGGACAGCCCGGTGATCACCACCAACTGATCCCGAGGGATATCGACATCAATGCCTTTGAGGTTATGCTCGCGCGCGCCGCGCACCTCTATATTCTTCAGCTCAGCCATTTCCGGCCCCCAACAAACAAGTGGTTTAGAGATAGGCGAGCTTGCCCGAGTCTCCAACAGAAAAGTTAGAACATTTAGTGAACGTACAGGTTTTCGCCGACCAAATCAAACGATGGGCATGGAATCGAACAGCTCAATGCCTGGCTATCTGGCGAACTTATGATTTTAAGGGGAAAATGGCGCGGTTGACGGGGCTCGAACCCGCGACCCCCGGCGTGACAGGCCGGTACTCTAACCAACTGAGCTACAACCGCGCATCTATTTCATGGCCTTTGTCCTGGACCAAGGTAGGCAGCGATGGCGCGGTTGACGGGGCTCGAACCCGCGACCCCCGGCGTGACAGGCCGGTACTCTAACCAACTGAGCTACAACCGCCCGCTGCATGTTCATTGCTGAACGTTTGGGTGTATTATGGCCACGGTCGGGCAGCGTCAAGCGGCGTTTTGCAGTTTTTTGTCAGAATCCAATTTTTTGTTTGCCCGCTGTTTTTTGCCCGCGCGAATTGTTCAATTTCCCTTGCAGTGCACCCCCGCGGAAGATATGACCGCATGTCATGGGTGATTAGCTCAGTGGTAGAGCGCTTCGTTCACATCGAAGATGTCAGGAGTTCAAATCTCTTATCACCCACCACTCCCTTTCCGGATTTTCGCTTGGAGCCAGCGGGCTTGCCACGTCGCGCGTTCCACGGCTATCGTGTCCTATTTGGCCTGACAACAGGCCACACGCAAACGCTGAGGTCACCATGACGGGGTTGAAGCGCGACATTGGCCTTCTGGGACTGACCTTCATTTCAGTCGGAGGAATCATCGGTTCGGGCTGGTTATTCGGCCCCCTTCTGGCCGTTCAGCATGCAGGGCCCGCGGCTACGATCTCGTGGATTATCGGCGCGGTTGCCATGTTCATTTTGGCCATCACCTTCGCAGAGATTTCCGCCATGCTGCCCATTCCCGGAGGGATCGCGCGCGTGCCTCAGTTTTCGCATGGCAACATCGTTTCGATGGCCATGGGATGGACTGCCTGGATCGGCTACAACACCACAGCGCCCATCGAAGTCGAGGCCATGTTGAAGTACCTGGCGCCGTATGCGCCTTGGCTGCATACGGCCGAGACAGGTGATTTAACCGGGGCGGGTATTTTCGTCGCGCTGGTTTTCATGCTGCTGTTCGTCGCGGTGAATGCGCTTGGGGTCAAGTTCTTCACGCGCGTCAATGCTGCGCTGACCTGGGCCAAGATCGCCATACCAGTTGTCCTGTCCGTTCTGCTTGTCGCAAGCCGGTTCAACACCGAGAACTTCACACAGCCCGATGGTTTTGCGCCCTACGGCGCGCAGGGTATCATGGCCGCCGTTTCCACCGGGGGCGTTATTTTTTCATTCATCGGCTTTCGCCATGTAGTTGATATGGCTGGCGAAGTTCGAAATCCAAAATTTGCAATTCCGGCCGCATTGGTGTTGTCGATAGTTCTGTGCGCCGTCATCTACCTTGGCTTGCAAGTGGCCTTCATCGGTGCGCTGGACCCATCCATGCTGTCCAAAGGATGGGCACAGTTGAGCTTTGGGGGTGAAGGACCACTGGACGCCATCATCATGTCCATTGGGCTGGTCTGGTTTCTGAGCCTGCTGAATGTCGGATCCGTGATAGGCCCTTTTGGAAACGGGCTGGTCGCAACCGGGTCGAACGCCCGTATCGCCCTCGCCCTTTCAAAAAACGGGTTCCTGCCCAGACGGTTGCAGGTTTTATCGTCTTTCGGGGTTCCACTGTGGGCGCTGGGGCTGAACTGTGTGATCGGAACGGTTTTCCTGCTGACAGTACCCTTTACCACCGTCATTGCCTTGAACGGTGCGGCCATCGTCTTGTCATTTGCCGTCGGGCCCATCGCCGTGGTTTGCCTGAGAAACCTTATGCCAGATCATCCCAGATCGATCCGAATACCGGCCGTGCGTCTTGTCGCGCTGTCCGCTTTCGCCATCGCCACGCTGATCGTCTATTGGAGCGGATGGGACACTGTCTGGCGGCTTGGCATTGCGCTGATTGTCGGGAAAATTCTGTTGCTGATCCGGTTCCGGGGACGTTTGGATGAAATGGACGTTACCGAGGCCCTGTGGCTTGTGCCTTATTTCTCAGGCCTTGGGCTGATCTCATTCCTTGGGCAATTCGGAGCCGGATCGTTGAAACAGATCCCGTTTGGGTGGGACCTTCTGCTTTGCATCCTGTTTTCGTCGATCATTTTTGTTCTTGCCGTCCGCTCGGCACTGCCATCGAAAAAATTCAATGAATACATAGCCGAAGAAGAAATACTTGATGCAAAGCAACCCGTCATTGGATTGTAAAAAAGGCAGGGCATTCGCCCCGCCTTTTTCATTCTCTCAATCTGCTTAGTGCGCAGTGGCCGATGGCCCGGTCGTTTCAGACGAGGCTGCGGCGGCCGCGGCGGCCTCCTCGGCGGCTTCGTCCCACTCAATCGGTTCCGGTGTACGAACCAGAGCGTGCTCAAGAACCTCCGAGACGTGCTTGACCGGGATGATTTCCAGCCCTTCCTTCACATTGTCCGGGATATCCGCCAGGTCCTTTTCGTTTTCCTCTGGGATCAGGACCGTCTTGATACCACCGCGCAACGCAGCCAGCAGTTTCTCTTTCAAGCCACCGATCGGCATTGCGTTCCCGCGCAACGAAACCTCGCCCGTCATGGCGATATCCTTGCGTACGGGAATGCCCGTCAGAACCGATACGATCGATGTCACCATCGCCAGACCCGCTGACGGGCCATCCTTGGGCGTTGCACCATCGGGCACGTGCACATGGATGTCGATCTTGTCGAACTGAGGCGGCTTCACTCCGATCTTGGGAGAAATCGACCGCACATATGACGATGCCGCATCGATGGATTCTTTCATCACATCGCCCAACTTGCCTGTCGTCTTCATCCGACCTTTGCCGGGCAGTTTCAACGCCTCGATATGCAACAGATCGCCCCCGACCGAGGTCCAGGCCAGACCGGTCACGACACCAATCTGGTCGTCCTGCTCGG
Organism: Ruegeria sp. HKCCE3926; assembly: GCF_017872515.1. Lineage (NCBI taxonomy): Bacteria > Pseudomonadati > Pseudomonadota > Alphaproteobacteria > Rhodobacterales > Roseobacteraceae > Ruegeria > Ruegeria sp. HKCCE3926. The sequence continues at coordinate 1,154,153 of NZ_JAEDOU010000001.1, forward strand.
CCAGACCATAGCGGAACTTGGGCACACCCAGGAACTCATCCAGATTATCCGGCGTCACCGTCACAGTGTCCGCCTCTTTCTTGATAATCTTGGTCAGCGACTTTCGCGCAACCTTGGCGATTTCACGTTCAAGGTTCCGCACACCGGCCTCGCGGGTATAGGTGCGGATTATCTTTTGCAGCGCCTCATCGGTCAGTTCGAATTCCTTGACTTTCAGGCCATGGTTTTTGACCTGCTTGGCGATCAGGTGCTGTTTGGCGATCTCGCGCTTTTCGTCCTCGGTATAGCCGGCCAGTGGGATGATCTCCATCCGGTCCAGCAAGGGCCCGGGCATGTTGTAGCTGTTGGACGTGGTCAGGAACATCACGTTCGACAGGTCATATTCCACCTCCAAGTAGTGGTCCATGAACGTGTTGTTCTGTTCCGGGTCCAACACTTCCAACATCGCCGAGGCCGGGTCACCACGGAAGTCCTGCCCCATCTTGTCAATTTCATCGAGCAGGATGAGCGGGTTGGTGGTTTTCGCCTTTTTCAGCGCCTGAATGATCTTGCCGGGCATCGAACCGATATAGGTCCGGCGGTGGCCGCGGATCTCGGATTCGTCGCGCACCCCACCCAAGCTAATGCGAATGAACTCGCGCCCCGTGGCTTTGGCGACCGATTTACCTAAACTGGTCTTGCCCACACCCGGAGGGCCGACAAGGCACAGGATCGGGCCTTTCAGCTTTTTCGAACGCTGCTGCACCGCCAGATATTCGACGATCCGCTCCTTGACCTTTTCAAGGCCATAGTGATCGGCGTCCAGAATATCCTGCGCACGACCCAGATCCTTTTTGACGCGGGATTTGGTACCCCACGGCAAAGACAGAATCCAGTCCAGATAATTGCGCACCACGGTTGCTTCGGCTGACATGGGCGACATGTTCTTGAGCTTCTTCAGCTCGCCTTCCGCCTTCTCGCGCGCTTCCTTCGACAGCTTGGTCTCGGCGATCTTGGCTTCCAGTTCGGCGATCTCGTTCGCGCCGTCCTCGCCATCGCCAAGCTCTTTCTGAATGGCCTTCATCTGCTCATTCAGATAATACTCGCGCTGGGTCTTCTCCATCTGGGATTTGACGCGGGTCTTGATCTTTTTCTCGACCTGCAGAACCGACATTTCGCCCTGCATCAGGCCATAAACTTTTTCAAGCCGCTCGCTGACGCTGAGTGTTTCCAGCAGGTCCTGCTTTTGTTCGACCTCGATGCCCAGATGGCCCGACACAAGGTCGGCCAGCTTTGCCGGCTCGGTGGTTTCACCCACGGCCGTCAGCGCTTCTTCGGGGATGTTCTTGCGCACCTTGGCATAGCGCTCGAACTCGTCCGCAACGGTGCGCAACAGGGCTTCGGTCGTGGTGACGTCACCCGGGATTTCGGTCAGATATTCCGCCCGTGCTTCGAAAAACAACTCGTTTTCAAGAAACTCGGTGATCTGCACGCGCGCCTGCCCTTCGACAAGCACTTTGACGGTGCCGTCGGGCAGTTTCAGCAGCTGCAACACATTGGCCAGAACACCGGATCGGTAGATACCGTCCTCATCCGGGTCGTCTACGCCGGGATCGATCTGGCTGGACAGCAGAATTTGTTTGTCATCCTGCATCACCTCTTCCAGCGCGCGTACCGATTTGTCTCGGCCCACGAAAAGCGGCACGATCATATGCGGGAACACCACGATATCGCGCAGCGGCAGGACGGGGTATGAGGAATTCAGAGGCTCTTGCATGCTCTATCCTTATCGTTGGCAAGACGGCGCTTGTCCCTCATCGAGGCAACATCCGGCCATCTCCTGTCTTGGACGATAAAGGTGGGGCCTCATCGCCCTTTTTCAACCTTACCGCCATGTATCGTGTCGCAGCATGAACCGAGGTTTTCGGGACTGCAAGATGTCCAGGGAACATATCCACCGAAATTAGTGCGACATGCATATGCAATGCGCATATTCACTATCAGAACACCTGCTGCACCGCCCGGGACAGAAAAAAAACGCGGCCATCGAGGTTGCGGCATTCCAGACCTTTCGTGGAAGAGGCGCAGGAAAATCCTCCGAACCGACCGGTGACACCGTATTCCGCACGGTCAAATCCGTCCCGGTTCCGATTCAGCGGCTGGCACAGCATTTCCACGGGACCGGTGTCGAACATCTGAAAATCATGCCCCCCAGTCAGATTGACAGTTCGCGGGGCGCGGCAACGCCGGAGGGCCGTATCTTTCTATGATCGTGCTCCGAATGTCCGAGGACTCGGCGCCTTCGCCCACCGAGCACTGAGTGTTTTCGGATGGGGTTTCAAAGGTCCAGACATCTGCAATTGCAGGGCTTGTACAAAAAAATGACTGCGCAGAGGAAAAGGCGGAACATCAACAGTTCTCCGGGTCACATACAAAAACAACTTTGAATAAAGTTGTTTCAGAATACCGGAAGACCCCGCAATTGTCACCTGAACGGACAGGTTACAGGGGCTCGATATCGCCCTGCGCGCGTTGCGCGTGGAACGCGGCCTGCCACGCCTCAAATGAGCCTTCAGCGATCGCGTCCCGCATGCCCTGCATGATTTCCTGAAAGTAATGAAGGTTGTGCCAGGTCAGCAACATGCCCGAGATCATCTCGTTGGCGCGGAACACATGGTGCAGGTAGGCACGTGAATAGTTCGAACAGGCCGGGCAAGAACAGTTTTCATCCAGCGGGCGTGGATCGTCCGCATGACGCGCGTTCTTGATGTTCACGACGCCATGGCGCGTGAACACCTGACCGGTACGGCCCGAACGCGAGGGCAGAACGCAATCCATCATGTCGATCCCACGCGCCACTGCTCCGACTATGTCATCCGGTTTGCCAACGCCCATCAGGTAACGTGGCTTGTCCTTGGGCAGGAAATCAGGCGCATAATCCAGACAGTCGAACATGGCCTCTTGCCCCTCGCCCACTGCCAGACCGCCAACGGCATAGCCTTCGAAACCAATCTTCTTCAACGCTTCGGCGCTTTCTTCCCGCAGGTCCCGCTCGAGACCACCCTGCATGATTCCGAACAGAGCATGCCCCGGACGATCCCCGAATGCGTCACGGGACCTGTCGGCCCAACGCATCGACAAACGCATGGACTCGGCGATCCGGTCGCGATTTGCAGGCAATGCAGGGCACTCGTCAAAGCACATCACGATGTCGGACCCCAGAAGGCGCTGAATTTCCATTGATCTTTCTGGCGTCAGCTCGTGCTTCGATCCATCAATATGGGATTTGAAGGTCACACCCTTTTCGGTCAGCTTGCGCAAGCCGGCCAGCGACATGACCTGAAACCCCCCCGAGTCCGTCAGGATCGGTCGGTCCCAGTTCATGAACCTGTGCAACCCGCCCAAACGGTCAATCCGTTCGGCGGTGGGGCGCAGCATCAGGTGATAGGTGTTGCCCAGCAGGATGTCGGCCCCGGTGGCCCGGACGCTTTCCGGCATCATCGCCTTGACCGTCGCGGCGGTACCAACTGGCATGAAGGCAGGTGTCCGCACCTCGCCACGCGGAGTGTTGATCACACCGGTGCGCGCCTTGCCGTCTGTGGCCTTGAGCTTGAAAGAGAATTGCTGGGTCATGTTATCGCCTCGGATCGCCGAACCGGGCAGGATTTGCCCGATCCGATCGGTCTTTGCAACCCGTCAGGGCAAGGATGCAACGCGGTCAGTAAACAGACGCACGACCCCCGCTCCATCCACATCACGACAAACACGAACTGCGGGACGATCCCGGTCAGGTTGCGTCGCACCTATCCGGTCGCCTTCCGTCACTACACGCAGCCCGGTTTCGACCACGTCGAACATGGCCCCGTGCGAACAGGCGATCACAGCGGTTGAATCATGCAGACCGCACCCTTCCAATCCTCCGATTTCTTTATAGAATTTCAGATAAAACCGAGAGATATCACGCAGAAAAGATCCCATGCCGGGCGATTTCCGAGCCAGCGCCTCGAAATCCGCGGTCTCGTAAAGTGTTTTCAGGGTAACGTCCAAACCAACCAGCACGGTCTCGGGCGGTGCGGAAAAGACCGCATCCGCGGCAACCGCATCGTGATAAATGTTGGCTTCTGCATGGTCGGTAACGTTGCCCTTGCAGTAGACGGCACCGCCCATGATCACCAACCGGCCGAGATTTCCGGCAAATTCCGGGTCCAATCGCATGGCGTTGGCAATGTTGGTCAGCGGTCCGACCGCACACACGACCAATTCGTTTTTGTGCTTCCGTGCCATTTCGGCCAGAAACTCTGCGGCAGGAAGATCATGATTCCGTCCGATCTCGGGTATCTCGGTCAGATCGCCAAACCCTTCGGGACCATGGACATGGTCCGATGGGACGTGCATGTCAGCCCCCAACGGGAAAGGCGCGCCTTCCGCCACTGGAAGGTCCAGGCCCAGCTTGTCCAGCAGGAAACGGGCATTTCGGCTGGACTGATGAACATGCGTATTGCCGAACACCGTGGTCAGGCCGATCAAGTCAAATTCAGGCGCAGCGGCGGCGTAGGCAATCGCCATGGCATCGTCGATGCCGGGGTCTGTATCGATTATCAGTTTCATTCCCGCCCGATACCGCAAACAAGCCGGGATGCAAAGCAGTCACAGCAGTTCGGTTCAATGCTGAATTCCCGTAGTGAGGCGTTTGCATCCGCCAGCTTTCCCTCCATACCAGAGTTGAAATCGAGCGACTCAACCATATATGTATACCATAGTACACAATAAAAAGAGGACAGAATGACCGAAGATCAGATCATCGGACTGCTTTCGTCAAACATCATTTACCTGCTGGCCGCCGTGCTGGTGGTCATCGTTATTTTCAAGGGCATCAAGATCGTTCCGCAATCCGAAAAATACGTGGTTGAACGGTTTGGACGCCTGCATTCGGTGCTTGGCCCCGGCATCAATTTCATTGTTCCGTTACTGGACGTTGCACGCCACAAGATCTCGATCCTTGAACGCCAGTTGCCGAACGCGACCCAAGACGCGATCACCAAGGACAACGTGCTGGTGCAAATCGACACCTCTGTCTTCTACCGAATTCTCGAACCGGAAAAGACGGTCTATCGTATCCGCGACGTTGATGGAGCGATTGCAACCACGGTTGCCGGTATCGTTCGCGCCGAGATCGGCAAGATGGACCTGGACGAAGTGCAGTCGAACCGTGCACAGTTGATCACACGCATTCAGGAAAGCGTCGAAACAGCAGTGGATGATTGGGGAATCGAAGTGACCCGGGCCGAGATTCTGGATGTGAATCTGGATCAGGCCACGCGCGATGCCATGCTGCAACAGCTAAACGCAGAACGCGCCCGCCGTGCGCAGGTGACCGAAGCCGAAGGCAAAAAACGCGCCGTCGAATTGCACGCCGATGCTGAGCTGTACGCAGCGGAACAAACCGCCAAAGCGCGGCGCATTCAGGCCGAGGCCGAGGCATACGCGACAGGCGTCGTCGCCAAGGCCATTCAGGACAATGGCATCGAGGCTGCGCAGTATCAGGTTGCGTTGAAACAGGTTGAAGCCCTTAATGCACTGGGCAACGGTTCCGGCAAGCAGACCATAGTTGTGCCCGCCAATGCTCTCGAAGCCTTTGGTGACGCGTTCAAAATGCTCAAAGGAGGTAGATGATGGCTGATCCCTTTTGGCTGACTTGGTGGATCTGGCTGGCCGCCGCGCTGGCTCTGGGGATCCTGGAAATCGTTCTGCCCGGATTCATCTTCTTGGGCTTTGCGATCGGTGCCGCGATCACCGGTCTCATCCTTGTTGTCCCCGGTCTGACACTGTCATTGCATGTGATCGCGCTGATCTTCGCAGTTCTTTCGTTGATCGCATGGCTAGTCCTGCGCCGGCTTTTTGCCTTGCCGCATGGTCAGGTCAAAACCTTCACGCATGACATCAATGACTAAGACACAGTGACGCTCACCCGAGCGTCACGCCCCTACTGGACGCTGTTGCAGGTATTCCCTATATAATCACTCAGGCAACTGACCCGAGGCAAAGATGACCCACCCGAGCGAACAGTTTGAAGGCACCCCGCTGATTGCGCCGTCAACGATTGAACACCCGCTGTACGAGGCAGTCGTCGAAGCGTGCCGCACGGTTTACGATCCGGAAATTCCGGTCAACATCTATGACCTGGGCCTGATCTATACGATCGACATTTCTCCGGACAACGCCGTGAAGGTCATCATGACCCTGACCGCACCCGGATGTCCGGTCGCGGGCGACATGCCTGGCTGGATTGTCGAGGCGATTGAACCTGTTGCGGGCGTCAAGGAAGTCGATGTCGAACTGACCTGGGAACCGCCCTGGGGCATGGAAATGATGTCAGATGAGGCGCGCCTGGAATTGGGCTTTATGTAGCCATCAGGCACTTGCCCTTCCAACTGTCACGAAAACTTGGCATTTTCGTCACCTTATCGTGCAGTCCCCGTCACCCTACAGACGGATATCATCTTAAGGTGGCCGTCGCGTATGCGGGACCATCGGCTGGGCACGCCATGACCGCCCCCCGCTTCCTAGCTCAAGAATATGGGCCGTTCTTGCCCGAGAACGGTCCTTTTTTGTTCCGACAACGACGATCAATTCAGATTGCAGGTTTCCTTGATCTCTGCCGTTCTGGCATCCAGTTGCTTGACGTAGTCACCTGACAGCATTTGCAGCCTTTTTTGCTCGGTTCCCGTGACCAGCCCCAACAGAGCCCCGGCAGGTGTTATGGCGGCAATGCTTTCCAGTTGTTTGTCTTCCGCATGTTTCTTTTCCGATGCAATCGCGCGCAGATCCCCTTCCGCCGTTGCACAATTCACCGGGTGCCGTTCGGATCCCGTGGCCGCCCAAGCTTCGTCGGACATCGCGCACACGCTTACGGAAAAAAGTGCGGCCGCAAGTAAAGCTACTTTAACTTTCGACCCTAAATAATTCATATTTCTACCACTTCATGTCATGCCATCTATTCGGACGGGGTTCCAAAACGTCATAAGACCGATGCTAACCCCGCCTCCCGTATCAAAGCAAGTTTGCAGAGCGGCGACGCAGAAACACTAAGCTTTCCAGCGAATTCAATTTCTTTACACGACATTGCCTTGAGCAAAAGAGCCTTGGCCCCTAAATTGGGTGTAACGCGCGACAACGGAGATTTACATGTTCGGCATCCCCGGCAAACAGGCTGTGACAATGACGCCCAAAGCCGCAGAACAGATTACCCGCCTGATGAAATCAGGCGGTCACGCTGGTTTGCGCATCGGCGTCAAAAAAGGCGGCTGTGCAGGCATGGAATATACCATGGAGTATGTTGATCACGCAGATCCTCATGACGAAGTGGTCGAACAGGATGGCGCGCGCATCATGATTGCGCCCATGGCCCAGATGTTCCTGTTCGGAACCGAAATCGATTACGAAGTGTCGTTGTTGGAATCCGGCTTTAAGTTCAAGAACCCGAACGTCGTCGACGCCTGCGGCTGTGGAGAATCGATCAAATTCGACGAAAGCATCGGCCAACAAGGCTAAGCCCGCCTCATCCCTTTTCATTTGAACGTCGCATGCGGGCCGATCTTCGATGTTTGCGCCCGGGATCAGCATGCGAGCAGAATTGTAAGATGGTCCTTACAATGCTATCCGCATGCTAAAATCATCGGATGATCAGGGAGATACCGAAATGCGGCAGAAGCTGGCGGCTGGAAACTGGAAAATGAATGGGACCGGCGCTGAGTTGACCGAGTTGAAGGCGCTGTCTCAGATCCACCCGGCAGCCTCGGTGGATATCCTGATTTGCCCGCCGGCAACATTGCTCAGCCGCGCATCAATTGCCGTTCAAGGCACCGCCATCTCTGTCGGTGGTCAGGACTGTCATGCCGCAAAATCAGGCGCGCATACCGGAGATATCAGTGCGGATATGCTGGTGGATGCCGGTGCAACATCGGTCATCCTGGGCCATTCCGAGCGCCGCGTGGACCACGGTGAACATGACGAAGATGTGCGGGCCAAGGCGCGCGCAGCGATGGATGCAGGTTTGAAGGCGATCATTTGCGTCGGTGAAAGCCTTGAGCAGCGCGAAGCGGCCAATACGCTCGACATCATCGGCGGCCAGATGTCCGGGTCGATCCCGGATCAGTCGACCGGCGAGAACCTGATCGTCGCATATGAACCGATCTGGGCAATTGGCACCGGCAAAGTTCCCACCCTGGAAGAAATCGGGGAAGTTCACGACTTCATGCGCGCCCGGCTGGAGCGCCGCTTTGGCGAAGGCGTGGGCCGTTCCGTCCGCCTGCTTTATGGCGGCTCGGTGAAACCCGGCAACGCGACGGATATATTTTCAGTTTCCAACGTCGATGGCGCACTTGTGGGCGGGGCCAGCCTGAAAGCGTCTGAATTCTCGGGAATCATTCAAGCGCTGGAAGGCGCCTAATTCCAGACTTCGTCCCGCAGTTTCTTCGGCTCAAGGATCGGTTTTTTCAATAGATCGTCGCTTCAACGCGATGCGGTCGGGGTTGTTCACTGCAACAGGCCACTCCCCTTTGATCGCAAAAATCCTGCCTTGCGCGCGAAATTCCGTGAGTTGACGAAGAGACGCGGGGTTCCGAACTGAGCGATGGGAAGCGAACAAATTGCACTGGGCAATGGCGAGGTATGCGGGAACAGGTTTTCTGACGCCCCGCCTTGCGCAGGGCTTCCATCTGTTCCAGCACGGTCGGGTTGCCGCCCTGTACAGGCTGATTGCGACCTTGTGAGACAACTCCGCCATCCCGCGCCAGAACCGATCCGATGCGACATCCGCCGTCGTCAAATCCGGCCTTCGCCTTTTCAGGAGCCACGCAAAATGCGTCTGTCAGAGCCGGTCAAAATTCCGAGCTCCGCTTCGAGTGTGTGCTGTAAACTGCCGAAGTACTTTGGCTTGGCAAGTCAAGCACATCAGGCCAGCTTCATCACTACAAGGCCTGTCACGATCAGAACCGCAGCTGCGATCCGCGCAGGTGTCAGGGCTTCGCCAAGAAACAGAATACCGACACTGAACGCCCCCACCGCACCGATCCCAGTCCAGATGGTGTATGCGGTGCCCAACGGTAAGTCGCGCATTGCAAGCGCCAGCAGACCAAATGAGCCCAACATCGAAACGCCCATCACGGCCGTCGGCCACAATCGGGTAAAACCGGCCGACTGCTTCATGGCAACCGCCCAGACAATTTCCAAAAGGCCAGCAAACAGAAGAAAGATCCAGGGCATAAGACAACCTCATATCCGTACGGGTCGTCCCGAATGATGTCCCAGAAAGCAGAGGTCGTCCTCTGTGCCTCAGATAAGAACCCATCGCGTGGTTTCAAGACACGAAAAAGCCGGGCAGTTGACACCACCCGGCTTTGTTCAGTTTTCAGACAGTCTAGTTGGTTATTATTTCCGGCCCCATGAACGTGTTGGGCAGGAAGGTCGATATCCACGGAATATACGTCACCATGATCAGGAAGACGAACAGCACCGCAAGGAAGGGCAGCGCCGCCTTCACAACGCTCATCATCGGCATACCCGCAACACCCGAAGTCACGAACAGGTTCAGACCGACCGGAGGCGTGATCATCCCGATCTCCATGTTGACCACCATGATGATACCCAGATGGATCGGGTCAATGCCCAGCTCGATAGCGATCGGGAACACAAGGGGCGCCACGATAACCAACAGGCCTGACGGTTCCATGAACTGACCGCCGATCAACAGGATCACGTTCACCACGATCAGGAAAGCGACAGGGCCAAGGCCGGCCGACAACATCGCTTCGGCGATATGCTGCGGCACCTGCTCGTCGGTCAGAACATGCTTGAGTATCAGCGCGTTGGCGATCACGAACAGCAGCGTGACCGTCAGCTTGCCTGCCTCGAACAGCGTATGCTTGGTGTCCGGGTGAAAGAACGCCGTGATCAGCGCATAGGGTTTTTTCAGCAGCGGCAGGTTCTGTGTGCCTTCTTCCGTGCTCAGCGGGCCCATGTCCTTGTACACAAAGCTGGCAATGAAGAACGCGTAGACTGCGGCAACTGCGGCGGCTTCGGTCGGGGTGAAGATGCCACCATAGATACCACCCAGAATGATGACGATCAGGAAAAGACCCCAACCGGCCTCGCGGGCCGAGGTAAAGACCTCTCCCCAGCCTTTCCATTCCCCCTTGGGCAGGTTCTTGACCTTGGCCATGACATAGATGGTGATCATCAGCATCAAACCGGCCATCAGACCGGGAATAACCCCCGCAAGGAACATGCGCCCAACCGAGACTTCAACAGCGGCGGCATATACGACCATGACGATGGATGGAGGGATCAGAATACCCAGTGTCCCCGCGTTGCAGATCACACCGGCGGCAAATTCCTTGGAATAACCCACCTGACGCATCCCCGCGATGACGATCGAGCCGATGGCGACCACGGTCGCAGGGGACGACCCGGACAGGGCTGCGAACAGCATACAGGCAAAGACGCCCGCAATCGCCAGACCGCCGGGCAAATGCCCGACACAGGCGATCGAGAACCGGATGATCCGTCGTGCGACACCACCTGTAGTCATGAAGGACGACGCCAGGATGAAGAACGGGATCGCCAGCAGGGTAAAATGCCCTTCAAAAGCCTCGAACAGCGTACCCGCGACAGACGCGAGTGAACTGTCTGAGTAGATCAGCAGAAACAGGGTCGAGCTGAGGCCAAGCGCAACTGCAATCGGCACACCGATCAGCAGCAGGCCGACGACCATCGAGAAAAGAAGTACGACGTCCATCAGTTATGCTCTCCTTGCTGAGCGCGGACTTCTTCGATCTCGTCCTCGACTTCGTGGCTGGCGACAAGGCGATCCGTTTCGCCACGCCATATCTGAACGGCAACCTGGGCGAACCGGATCACCAGCAGCAGCATCGATACCGGCAGCACCAGATAAGGCACCACTTTGGGAAGCTTCTCGTACCCTTCGCCATAGTTGATCAGGTCTTCCAGAAACCGCAGCGGAGCGACCATCGGGATATCGTCCACCTCATAGAAACTCTGGCTGCGGGCGTCGAAGTTGAACCCGGTCGGGAACCAGCGTCCGGATGTCGGCGGCAGATCCGCGAAAACCGCCCAATAGTCATAGGCGCCCTTCAGCAACAGCAGTGAAAACACCAGACAGCACCCCACGGCGATGATCGCCAGAATGCGACGCGGCGCCGGGGCCAGCATGTTCAGGATCGCATCAACACCCAGATGAGAGTGTTTCTTGACCGCATAAGAGGCGCCAAGCAGCACCAGCCAGCCAAAAGTGAACACCGTCAGTTCAAGCGCCCACAGGATATTGGAATTGAAAACAAACCGCGCGATCACGTTGGCAAATGTCACGACCGTCATCAGGCCCAACAGACACGCGATCAGGGTTTCTTCGATATGGTCGACCAGCCCGCCTTGGCCGGAATTCGCACCAGACATCTTTCTGTCCCCGCATTTTTTGTGATGAGAGAGTGTTGGGCGGGCTTGTTCAGCCCGCCCGGCCAGCGCGTCGAATACTCCCCAGTCCCCGGACGCGCGGCCTTTGGCCAGATTCAGAAGCCGGCGTTGATGGCCTGAGCCGCGTCGATCTTGTCCTGACCCACGTCACCTGCGAACTGGTCCCAAACGGGTTTCATCGCATCAACCCAGGCCTGACGCTGTTCCGGGGTCAACTCGCGGATGACTCCGCCTGCTTCAACGATCGAAGCTTTGGCTGCTTCGTTCACGGCAAAGGCTTCTTTGTTCCTTGTTTCCGTGACTTCAGCCAGAATGGTCAGGAACTGATCACGCACGTCCGGATCCAGGCTGTCCAGCCAGTCCACAGAGGTCACGACCAGATAGTCGATGATGCCATGGTTCGTCTCGGTGATGCCGTCCTGCACTTCGAAGAACTTCTTGCCATAGATGTTCGACCAGGTGTTTTCCTGACCATCCACAACCCCCTGTTGCAGCGCGCCGTAAACTTCCGAGAACGCCATTTTCTGCGGGCTGCCACCAATAGCCTCCATCTGTGCCACCAGAACGTCCGAAGACTGCACGCGGAACTTCAGACCGTTTGCATCCGACGGATCGACCAGCGGCTTGTTGGCCGACATCTGCTTCATGCCGTTGTGCCAGAAGGCCAGCCCCTGAAGGCCACGGCGCTGCATGCTGTCCTTCATCGCCTGACCATCAGCCGAAGCCTGGAATGCATCCACAGCGTCGATGTTCTTGAACATGAACGGCAGGTCAAACAGGCGGAACTGCTTGGTGAACTTCTCGAACTTCGACAGTGACGGCGCGGCAAGCTGAACGTCGCCCTGCAACATCGCCTCCAGCACCTTGTCGTCGTTGTACAGTGTCGAGTTCGGATAGACCTCCACGCACATCACGCCGTTCATCTCATCATTGACGCGCTGTTCCAGCAGCGATGCGGCGATGCCCTTGGGGTGTTTGTCAGTGTTGGTCACATGCGCGAACTTGACGACGATTTCACCATCGTCACAGGCTGCCATCCCTGCGGTGGCTGTGACTGTCAGCGCCAGAGCGGTTGCTGCCGTTGTCAGGAATTTCATCTGTCTTTTCCTCCCAGACTTCCTTGAAATTGTCCTTCGACACCAATTCGGTATCAGATGCAGCGAAGTGAAACGAATCGGCACGATCCACTCAACGATTTGTTTTCTGTCCCTCGATTTTCTATTTAGTGATTTTCTTTCAGAAGGTTATAAAGCGCTTTGCAATGGATATTGGACCCATTCGAAACCCCGAGTGCGAGATTCCGCACAGCAATCTTCCAGTTTGTGCGAAAATCCGCACACGCCGCGAATCAAAACCCCCGAATCAACTGACGCGAAACCGCAGCCCGCGACAGCGGGCTGCCCGGCCCAACAGCTTTAGACGCATGTTAATGCGGAAAAAGGTGGCGGGAGCCCAGCCGTTACCGTCGGTAATCCTCGGCCCGAATCTGGTACCGTGCCAGCTTGTCGTAAAATGTCTTGCGCGGCAGTTTCAATGCCTTCGCCGCATCTGATGCCTTGCCGTTGTGACGACCCAGCGCCGCGATGAGCAGCGACCGCTCCACCCGCGCCATCTGTTCGCTAAGGCCCAGGTCTGTTGCCTGCGCGACTTCTTCCGGCATTCCCAGCACGAAGCGCATCGCGGCTGACATCAGGGATCGCGCATTCCCCGGCCAGTCGCTGGCCATAAGCGACGCCAGATGCTCGGACGAGATTTCCGGCGCCACGATCCCCGCCTGTTCCGCGGCCTGTGCAACGTAATGGCGGAAGATCACCGGAATGTCGTCGGGACGTTCTGCCAGCGATGGAATACGAACCCGCATGACATCCAGCCTGTAAAACAGGTCTGCATTGAACCGGCCTTCAGAACTCAGCGCCGACAGATCAGCGGTCGTTCCCGCAATGATACGCCCGCCCGGTCCATGCTCGATGATCTCCAACGCCGCAAATTGCGTGGCATGGGGCATGGCCGAGACTTCGTCCAGAAACAATGACCCACCTGCCGCATCTTCACAGCTCTTGGCCAAGTCGTCGGGGCTGAGGCTGGAGGCCGTGCGTTTGACAAATGGTCCCTGCCCTGCTGGCGACATCAGATGCACGACCTCGGCGACCTTCGAGATGCCGCTGCCCGGCGGTCCCGTCACAAGAACCTCGGCGCCTGTTGGCGCAACGGTCCGAACCCGTTCGCGCAGGGCCTCGGCCTGCGGCGACAGTCCGAACAGCAAACGCGCGGCGGGGTCTCCTCGTTCCAGCTCGGATTTTGCCGCTCTTTGCTCCAATATCTGCGAACGGGCTGCAAACGCGCGTTCAAGCACCTCGAGAAGGTCGGACGCGGCGCACGGCTTTTCCAGAAAATCGAACGCACCCTTTCCCATGGCATCGACGGCCATGGGAATATCGCCCTCACCCGTCAGAAGAACCACGGGAAGATCCGGATCGACCTCTCGGGCATAAGACAAAAGATGGAACCCGTCCCGCCCCGGCATGCGGATATCCGAGATGATGACACCGGGAAACTCGCGGCTGATGTGATCCTTGGCCGCCACAAACGATCCGGCGGTCGTTGGCTGATAGTCCGCCAATTCCAGAGTTTGAGACAAGGCCTCGCGTACGGCGGCATCATCATCGACCAACAAAACCCTGCGCATCACGCGGCCTCTTCCTTGTCGCAGGGTTCCAGTTCGACGGTAAACATGGCCCCATCCGCCTTGTTCGCGCCCCTTATGTCCCCACCAAAGCTTTGAACCAGCCCGTAGGAAATGGAAAGCCCCAGCCCCAAACCTTCTGACGATCCAACGCTTTTCGTGGAATAGAAGGGCTCGAACATCCGGTCGGGGTCTTCAATGCCCGGGCCAGTATCCTGCAAGGAAACGCTCAATCGTGCACCTTTTCGCAGCGTTATCGTTATAATCCGTTTTGGTCGTCCCAGCATTGCATCCGCCGCATTGTTGATCAGATTCACGAACACCTGCACCAAACGTACTTCACCCCCCCAAACATACACAGCCCCATTCGGGGGGTTCCAGTTCAGGGTTACATTGTCGTCTCGCAGGCGGGCCTCGGTCAGTTCAACAGCAGTGTTGAGAACCTGAATCAGGTCAACCCGTCCCATCGGTTCGCTTTCGTTGCGGGCAAAGGCGCGAAGGTTCTTGATGATCCGCGCCATCCGCGCCGCCATTTCCGAGATCCGGCCCAGATTCTCGGCAGCCATTTCAGGTTTTCCCCGCGTCATGAACGCTGAACCGTTATCCGCAAATTGCCGTATGGCCATAAGCGGCTGGTTCAGTTCATGGCTGATGCCCGCCGACATTTGCCCCAAAGCGCTGAGCTTTCCGGCCTGCACCAGGTCTGCCTGGGCCCGCCGCAGCGCCGCCTCGGCTTCTTCCCGTTCCGCCACTTCCTTGCGCAAACTGGCATTTGCCACTGTCAGGTCATGGGTGCGTTTGGCCACACGGCTTTCCAGAACGGCATTCGCTTCGGCCAACGCCCGCCGCCGCTCCATGGCAAGAAAGAGCATGGCCCCAAAGGCCAGACAGATCGCTGCGACGGCCGCCGCCTGAAGCCTGGCAAGCTGAAGGGCCGGCGCCACGTCCACCAGCACCTCGGCAGTCATGTCGATCACCGGCAAATCAAGGGTCAGATGCAGCGCATCGCGCGGCAGGTAACGCCCCCAGTTCAAGTGCCACAACTCGTGCCTGCCGACCTGTTTCGAAGAAAAATCAACGGTCGCACCATCTGGCGGCGTCAATCCCGCCTCACCGTCCGCCCGGCGCCAGAACAGCAGGTCGGATCTGTTGGAAATGAAAACGACACCATCGGAATCGACAAAGAAAACCGCCTCGGTACTGCCGCGCCACGTTTGTTCAACGTCCTGAACATCAGCAACGACCATCAACGCGCCTTCAATCTGGCCAGACGGGCCAAAAGTGGGGGCGGCATAGGAATAGATCCGGTCTTCGCCCGACGGTACAACCTCATGCGCACTGCCCAAGGCGCCCTGCATCGCACGGCGGAAAGCCGGATGATGGGCCATGTTGCGCTGGGACACAGGCTGCGCCGATACCAGCACCTGCCCGTTCGTATCCAGATACATCATGTTTACGGCGGCCGTTTTGTCAGCGACGTCCAGCAGCGTTGCCCGGGCTTGGCGAATACCGGCCTGCGTATCCAGTTCATGCAAAACGGGATGAGTTGCCATCAGCACGGCAAGTTCCTGATACACTTGCATCTGCGTGCTCAGCCGGTCAGCCGCCAACTCAAGATCTGCCTCTGCCTTCTCGCTCAGCTGAGACAGGGCCTGTCGATAGCCATAAGACCAGACAAACCCCGACAATAACCCAACGGCGAGCAAAAAAACGGAAATGAACCAAACCCTGTGCATAGACAGGGTCTTGCATTCAATGGGCCGCATGGCAAGTGTGCGGCTCATGAAGTCTTTTTCGCAATCACCGACAGACCCGGGTTTCGTCCAAAACCCCTACCCGTTCTACGACAAGGCGCGAGGCTCGGGCGATCTGTTCTATTGGCAGGACTATGGTTTGGTCGCCGCGGTTTCATACCGCGCGGTTCGCGCCCTGTTTCGGGACCGCAGGTTTGGCCGCGAGGTACCGCCCGAACTGGCAGAGCAAGGTCCCGCCCATCTGGCGCCCTGGCTGGCCATCGAGGCCCATTCACTGCTTGAGGCAGAACCACCAAGGCACACACGCCTTCGGTCATTGGTGATGCGCGCCTTCACGTCACGGGCGATTTCTGCGCTGCAACCTTCCATCGAAGATCTGTGCCACAGCCTGATCAAAGACTTCCCCGGGAACACGTTCGACCTGTTAGAAACCTATTGCACTCAGGTTCCGGTGGTCACGATCTGCCGGCTTCTGGGCGTCCCCGAAGCCATGGCGCCCGATCTGTTACAATGGTCTCACGATATGGTTGCCATGTATCAGGCCAATTGCACGCAGGACACCGAAGACACGGCCGCCAAATCATCTAAGGAATTCACCGAATTCCTGAAGGAATACATAGAGCTGCGGCGCAATGATCCACGCGACGATCTGATAACCCGGTTGATAAGCGCCGAGGAAGAAGGCCAGAAACTGTCACTGGACGAGCTGGTTGCTACCTGCATCCTGCTGCTCAACGCAGGCCATGAGGCTACCGTGCACTCACTGGGGAACGGGGTGAAAACCCTGTTGCAGACCCGCACCGCCCCTGACGCCCTGGCACCGGATGGACTCGACGGAACCATCGAAGAAATCCTGCGCTATGACCCGCCTCTGCACATGTTCACACGTTACGCGTATGAGGACGTGGATCTGTTCGGCCATTCATTCAAACGTGGCGATCAAGTGGCACTGTTGCTTGGCGCGGCCAACCGCGACCCCGCTGTCTGGGCTGAACCGAACACGTTTCAGCCGAACCGTCCGATTGAAGTCAACACAAGCTTTGGGGGCGGAATTCATTTTTGTGTCGGGGCACCTCTGGCGCGTCTGGAAATGCGCATTGCTTTGCCGATCCTGTTCGAAAGCTGTCCAAACCTGCAACTGGCTGCGCCGCCGCTTTATTCGGACAGCTATCACTTTCACGGGCTGAATCAGCTGCTGGTCAGACCTTAGCCATCACCTTCCGCATACCTACACGATCCCTCTGGCGATTTTGCTTCCGGCCGGATGAAAACACCCATCAGCTCATCTGGCTTAAAGCCCATTGAAAGACACGGGCAGAGGAGCCGCGGTCGAGTGTTCTAAGCCCCCTCTGCCAACGCATTCAGCGGCAGCATCGTTGTGGACTTGATCTCTTCCATGGACAACAACGCCGTGACGTTGTGCACGCGCACTTCCGAGATGAGCGACTGATAGAACTGATCATAGGCACGCGCGTTTTTAACCCGGACTTTCAGGATATAGTCGATATCACCCGCCAACCGGTGCGCCTCTTGCACTTCGGGGTGATCCTTCAATGCTTTCAGGAATTTACGTTGCCAGTCCGCCTCATGTTCCGAGGTGCGGATCAAAACAAAAAAGGTGGCTTCGAACCCAAGTGCCTCGGCATCCAGCAGCACCGTTTGCTGACCGATGATTCCCGCCCCCTTGAGCTTCCGAATGCGATTCCAAACAGGCGTCTTTGAACTGCCGACCCGAGCCGCAATTTCGTCCAATGATTGGCCCGCGTCCCGTTGCAGCTCGGCCAGAATTTTTCGATCCGTGTCATCTATCCGCACCGACATTCCAATTTTCCTTCTGTTTCGACACCTATGTTCCGGTTTTTCTGAAAATCGGAACATTTGTCCTTATTTTAGCGGTGATATGGCGCTTTGGTGGGAATATTTCCTATATTGAGGGTCAAGTCAAACAATGTCCGAGACGATCCGATGCAGGGTTTTCACACAACCAGTCCCAAAGGTCATGTCGACTTTGTCGGCGCCGGACCCGGTGACCCCGAATTGCTGACGCTCAAGGCGTTGGCCGCATTCGGGCGCGCGGATGTGGTGCTGCATGATCGCTTGATCAGTAAGTCTGTGCTGGACATTGCCGCCCAGAACGCCGCTTTGGTCGATGTCGGCAAGGCCGGGTTCGGCCCCTCGTGGAAGCAAAGCGATATCGACGCGCTTCTGGTTGAACACGCCCTGAATGGCAACCGTGTGGTGCGCCTGAAATCGGGGGATCCCACGGTCTTTGGTCGTCTGGACGAAGAAATCGAGGCCCTCGATGCGGCCGGTATTTCCTGGCAGATCATTCCCGGCATCACGGCGGCCTCTGCCGCAGTGGCAAGCATCGGTCAAAGCCTGACTCGCCGCGGACGCAACTCATCGGTGCGTTTTTTGACCGGGCACGACATGCAGGGTTTTGCGGATCACGATTGGAACGCTTTGGCCAAGCCGGGTTCCGTGGCGGCAATCTACATGGGCAAGAAGTCCGCTCGGTTCATTCAGGGTCGCCTGATCATGCACGGCGCCGATCGCGCCACGCCCATTACCCTGGTCGAAAATGCCTCGCGTCCCGACCAACGGATTTTGGCCACCACTTTGGACCAGTTGCCCACCGATCTGGCCGCCGCCGAAATGGATGGACCGGCCCTGACCTTCTATGGCCTTGCCCCGCGCGAAGCGGCGCAGGCTGTAACCGAATTCAACAAGGAGCTTGCCTGATGGCCCGCGCTTTTACCCCCAAAGTCGTCACTGCAAATGACTTGCTCGAAGGTGACGTGATTTATCTGACCGAAGATGACCGCTGGTCCCGTGACCTGAGCGAGGCAGAACTGATCACCGACGAGGCGCATGCGCAGGTTCGCCTGCTGGATGCCGCGCGTCAGGCAAACAAAATTGTGGGCGCCTATCTGGCCGATGCCGTTGCTGGCGAAAACGGCCCCGAGCCCACCCATTTCCGGGAAGACTTCCGCCGCACTGGTCCGTCCAACTATGCCCACGGCAAACAGGAAGCTTCCCCGCAGCCCCGGGCCTGACCTCTGGCCCTTTTCTCTCCCCTTCAAGGCCCCAGGTTCGGGGCTGCAACCAAGGACAGCTAGACATGTATCGCTACTCCGAGTTTGACAAAGATTTTCTGGCAGAGCGTAACGCGCAGTTCCGCGCTCAGGTCGAGCGCCGCATCGACGGTTCGCTGACCGAAGATGAATTCAAGCCGCTGCGCCTGATGAACGGCCTGTATCTGCAACTGCATGCCTACATGCTGCGGGTCGCTATTCCCTACGGCACGCTGAACAGCGCACAAATGCGCCAATTGGCCCTGCTGGCTGAAAAGTGGGACAAGGGGTATGGCCATTTCACCACCCGTCAGAACATCCAGTACAACTGGCCGAAACTGAAAGATGTGCCAGACATGCTGGACGCGCTGGCCGAGGTGGGCATGCACGCCATCCAGACCTCGGGCAACACCATCCGCAACGTGACGGCCGACCATTTCGCCGGTGCCGCCGCGGATGAGGTCGCCGACCCGCGCCCCTATGCCGAACTGCTGCGCCAGTGGTCGACCGACCACCCGGAATTCCAGTTCATGCCGCGCAAGTTTAAGATCGCCATCACCGGTTCGGAAAACGACCGCGCCGTGATCAAAGCGCATGACATCGGCCTGCAACTGGTCGAACGTGACGGCGTTCTGGGTGCGCGCGTCATCGTCGGTGGCGGCCTGGGCCGTACGCCCATGATCGGCAAGGAACTGTCCGAATTCGTCGCATTCGATGATCTGCTGGCCTATCTGGAAGCCACCGTGTCGGTCTGGAACCAGATCGGTCGCCGCGACAACAAGTACAAGGCGCGCATCAAGATCACCGTGCATGAACACGGCATCGACGCCATCCGCGCCAAGGTGAATGAACGTTTCTTGCAGGTTCGCCCACAGTTCAAGGGCGCCGACATGGCGCTGCTGGATGAGATCAAAGGCCATTTTGCGCCTCCGGGCTTCCGCGAAGGTTCGGTTGCGTCGTTTGAAAGCGCCTATTCCAACGATCCGGTTTTCCGGTCGTGGGTCGATACCAACATCGCGCCCCACAAGAACGCGGACCACGCGATCGTTACGATCTCGATCAAGAAACACGGCCAGACGCCGGGTGATGCGACCGCCGAGCAGATGCGCGTGATGGCCGATCTGGCCGAAGAATTCGCCTATGATGAGCTGCGTATCAGCCACGAGCAGAACGTGATCCTGCCGCATGTCCACAAATCGGACTTGCCCGCGATCCACGCAAAGCTGAAGGAACACGAACTGGCCACCGCCAATATCGGGCTGATCAGCGATATCATCGCCTGCCCCGGCATGGATTACTGCGCGCTGGCGACGGCGCGCTCGATCCCGGTTGCTCAGGAAATTGCGACCCGCTTTGAAGATTTGAAGCTGGAGCATGACATTGGGCACCTGAAGATCAAGATCTCGGGCTGCATCAACGCCTGCGGCCACCACCATGTGGGCCATATCGGCATCCTGGGCCTGGATCGTGCAGGCGTCGAAAACTACCAGATCACACTGGGTGGCGACGCCACCGAGACGGCCGCGATCGGCGACCGCACCGGTCCGGGTTTTGCCTATGACGAGATCGTACCGGCCGTGGAACGCATCGTCGACACCTACCTGGATCTGCGCGAGAATGCTGAAGAAACCTTTCTGATGACTTATCGCCGCGTCGGCATGGAGCCGTTCAAGGCCGCCCTCTACCCCGAGGCTCGGGCGAATGCCGCTTGATCTGATTCAAACGGAACTGGGCAAAGACCGCAGCGACCTGACCGAGAAGGTCAGCGCATTGAATGCCCGGTTCCGTCACCACAGCGCCCATGACGTGATGCATGGCGCCCTTGAAGAGATCGATGCGCTTGCTCTGGTCTCAAGCTTTGGCGCGGAATCGGTGGTGCTGCTGCACATGGCTGCGGTGATCGATAAGATGACGCCGGTGTTGTTCGTGGATACCCAATTGCTGTTCACCGAAACGCTGGAGTACCAGCAGGAAGTCAGCGAGCGCCTGGGGCTCAGGAACATCCGGATCATCCGGGCGGATGACGAAGAACTGCAACGCGAAGACCCCTGTGGCGCGCTGCGCCTGCGGGATACGGATGCGTGCTGCAACCTGCGCAAGACCTTTCCCTTGCAGCAAGCCCTGACCGGGTATTGCGGTTGGATTACCGGCAGGAAACGGTTTCAGTCCGGCACGCGCGCCGCGCTCGAGTTTTTCGAGGTCGAAGACGGCACGGGCCGGATCAAGGTCAATCCGCTGGCCCATTGGGCGCCGGACGATGTGCGCGCCTATATGGAAGAAAACAACCTGCCCCGGCATCCGCTGGTGGCTAAGGGATACCCTTCGATCGGCTGTGCGCCCTGCACTTCGCCGGTGAAGGAAGGCGAAGACCCCCGCGCCGGCCGCTGGCGCGATCAGAATAAGGAAGAATGCGGCATTCATTTTGTCGATGGCAAGATGGTGCGCATCGGAGAAAAAACATGAACGTAATCGTAACAGATGAGGGCTTTTCGCCCGATGACTGGACCGACGGCTTTGTCACTCTGGATGATGCCGCGAATGACGTGGTTGCGCTGGACGTCAGCTCGGACACGGACCCGGATGAGCTTTTTGACCGTTTAGGCAGTGCCAAGCTGGTCCGGGTGGATTTTCCATCCTTTGCCGACGGTCGCGGCTTTACCATCGCCCGCACCCTGCGCCTTAAGGGCTATACAGGACGTTTGCGCGCCAAGGGTCATGTTCTGGCAGACCAGTACGCCATGGCGCGTCGCTGCGGCTTTGACGAAGTTGAGATTGACGGAGACCTGGCAGATCGCCAGCCCGAAGATCAGTGGCTTTCCCGGGCCAACTGGAAAGAGAACAACTATCAGGCGCGTTTGCGCGGTTAAAAGCCGCCCATCGCCGGCTTGAAACACAAAGGGGGCAATCTGTCCCCTTTTCCTGACTTGGATCAAAGATTAAACGGAGATGTCGGTTTAGCAGACCGGCAGGTAAACGATGACAGAGATGAAGCCCGTGAGCGAAGCAACTGCCGTGAAGGCCCCGGTCCTGCCGGACGCGCAAACTGTAACCGAGGTCAAGCATTGGACCGACAGCCTGTTCTCTTTCAAGGTGACGCGCCCCGCCACGCTGCGTTTCCGCTCGGGCGAGTTCGTGATGATCGGTCTGCTGGGCGACAATGGCAAGCCATTGCTGCGCGCCTATTCAATCGCTTCGCCGTCGTGGGACGATGAGCTGGAGTTCTATTCGATCAAGGTTCAGAACGGCCCGTTGACGTCGAAGCTTCAGCACATCAAGCCCGGCGACCAGATCATCCTGCGCCCCAAGCCGGTTGGCACGTTGGTGCATGACGCCCTTCTGCCCGGCAAGCGTTTGTGGTTTTTTGCCACCGGCACCGGTTTTGCCCCGTTTGCTTCGTTGTTGCGTGAACCGCAAACATATGAAGATTATGACGAGGTGATCATCACCCATACCTGCCGCGAAGTGGCCGAACTGGAATATGGCCGTCAATTGATCGACAGCATCCGTCAGGATGAAATGCTGGCCGAACTTATTGGCGAAGGCTTTGCTGACAAGATCCGCTATTACCCGACAACCACGCGCGAAGAGAGCCCCAAGATGGGTCGGATTACCGACCTGCTGAAGGATGGCACCGTGTTCAGCGATCTGGGCATTGAAGGCGGAATCAAACCCGAAACCGATCGCGCCATGGTCTGCGGGTCGCTGGCTTTCAACCTGGACATCAAGGAAATCCTTGAAGGTTTTGGTCTGCGCGAAGGCGCGAATTCCGAACCCAAAGAGTTTGTGATCGAAAAAGCCTTTGTCGGCTAAAGGCACCTTGCGTTCGGAGCTTTGCAGCCCCGAACGCAAAATTCAGCGGACAAAACACTGTTTTTTCGCAACTGCCGGTGTTTATGCCGCTTGAAGTGTGGCCCGGCCCGGTTTAAATTCCGGGCTCGAAATTCTGCAATTATCAAAGGAATGAACCCATAGCTCGCAGACCTCACAACGCGCCGCCACAACGAGACACCGGCCCGCGCGTCAATGATAAGATCCGTGCCCCCGAAATTCGCCTGATTGGCGCCGAAGGTGAAAATGTCGGGGTGGTTCATCCCGCCAAAGCCATGCAGATGGCCGCTGAGGCCGGTCTTGATCTGGTCGAAATTTCGCCCAATGCGAACCCACCGGTCTGCAAGATCATGGATTTCGGCAAATTCAAATATGAAACGCAAAAACGCGAAGCCGAAGCCCGCAAGAAGCAAAAGATCATCGAGGTAAAAGAGGTCAAATTCCGACCCAACACCGACACGCATGACTATGACGTCAAAATGAAGAACGTCTTCAAGTTTCTGGAAAAAGGCGACAAGGTCAAAGTTACCCTGCGTTTTCGCGGTCGCGAAATGGCACACCAGAACCTTGGCCGCGAATTGCTGCAGCGTGTCGCCGAGGACGTCAAGGACTTGGGCAAGATCGAAAACATGCCCAAGATGGAAGGCCGTCAGATGATCATGATGATCGGCCCGCTGCCGCAGAAATAATCCGGTCCAAAGATCGAAACGGTCCAAGCCCCTTCTCTTTTGAAGGGGCTTTTTCGTTCAGGGCGATCGCCTGCTGCGCAGCCAACGGGCCGCGTCCCGGAAATCGAACACCAGCGAGGTGATATCGACGATCAGAAGCACCCGGAGAAAGCAAACAAAGGCTGGGCTCAGGGGGTCTTCGGAAAACAGCAGAAGCGTCACGATGATGACCAACGGCACCCAGCACAGAATGTGTGGCAACGCCATCGCGCCGCTCATCCCGCGTGCACCCAACATGATCGGCACGTTCAGCGCCATGCCCGAAATTGCAAGCAATGCAATCAGGTGCCCCTTTGGCTGATCCAGAAATGCCAGCGGAAGCAGGTTTACCGGTACCAAAATGAACGCTACCCAGACCTGAACCCACACAGGGAGCGTTCGGAAACTGCGCCAGATATCCAGCACCATGGACGTCGCCTTTTCCAGATCCATTGCCCACGACACATAGCAAACGTGTCGCAGGCAAACAGGGTGCTCACGGTATTGTCAGAGAACGGCTGAAAAAGAGCGTTCCAGTTTGCTGACAAGTTCGCCTATCTGGGCCTCTTCTATGATGAAAGGCGGCGCGAGAAGTATATGGTCTCCGTTCCGGCCATCCCGGGTGCCCGCCATGGGATAACAGATCAGGCCTTCGGCCAGCGCCGCCTTCTTTATCTTTCCGGCAATGCCCAACGATGGATCAAAGGGGGTCTTCGTCTCGCGATCCGCTACCAATTCCACACCCCGGAACAGGCCCCGGCCACGCAAATCGCCCACGTTCGGGTGCTGTCCAAACGCGGCTTCCAGTGCGGAATGCACTTTGCTGCCCATACGTCCGGCGCGCGCCGGTAAATCACCCTCTGTCAGTTCACGGACCACCGCAAGAGCCGCAGCCGTGGCGACGGGATGGCCGATATAGGTATGCCCATGTTGGAAAAACCCTGACCCATCGCGAATTGCGCCATAGATTTTACCGGTGCACAGCATCGCCCCGATTGGTTGATATCCTGCGCCCAACCCTTTGGCGATGCACAGAATATCCGGTGCAGCACCGTCGTGATCGCAGGCGAACAGATGACCGGTGCGCCCCATGCCGCACATCACCTCATCCAGAATCAGCAACACGCCATATTGGTCGCAGATTTCCCGGATGCGTTTGAAATACCCCTCAACCGCCGGAACCGCGCCAAGTGTAGCACCAACAACCGGCTCGGCCATGAAGGCCATAACCGTTTCGGGACCAAGGCGCAGAATTTCCGCCTCCAGCTCATTGGCGACGCGCTGACCATAGTCAAAGCTGCTCTCACCCTCGGGCTTTTCGGCATATTCATAGCAGGCCGAGATATGGGTCATTTCGATCAGCATCGGCGCGAATTGGGCCCGTCTCCAGGCATTTCCCCCGGCAGACAAGGCCCCCAGAGTGTTGCCATGATAGCTTTGCTTGCGCGCGATCACGTGGCGGCGCTCGGGCTGCCCTATTTCCAGAAAATACTGGCGCGCCAATTTGATGGCCGCTTCGGTCGCCTCGGACCCACCCGATACGAAATACACCCGGTCCAGATCCCCCGGCGCGTGCTGGATCAGAAGATCGGCCAATGCCTCGGCCGGTTCCGAAGTCATGAACCCGGTATGGGCGAATGCGATCTGTTCCACCTGCTGTTGCACGGCCCGGATCACTGCCGCGTTGGAATGCCCCAGACAGGACACGGCCGCATCGCCGCAATCCAGATATCGCTTGCCGTCGGCATCAATTAGGTATGCGCCGTCGCCACCCGCCGCGACGGGAAGTTCAGATTTGGTGTGGCGTGGGAAAACATGACTCATGTTCCGGTCCTTCCAAGTGTTTCTACCAAAGCCGCGACCGAGGCCGCGTTGTCCGTCCAGAGCGTGCCATCCGGTGCCGTCAGGCTGTTTTCGAATCCAACACGCAAGTCACCGCCGCGCCGCGCGGTTTCGACAAGACAATCATGTTCCTGCGTCCCAAAGGCGCACACCATCCATTTGGCCGGGCTGGATGGAAACGCATCCAGATCCGCTGGCACGGATTGCTGATTCTGACTGTAGCGACCCAACACAAGCAATCGGTCTGTTTGGTCCGGCTGGACGATACCTTTTGACTGCCAGTCTTCCAGCAGCTTCACATCTTCCAAGTCGTAGAGAATATGCTGAACCCGCGTGCCCTGAGCCGCACATAGCGCATAGACCCGAGGCGCAAGATCAAGGGCCCGCGCGATTTCCCGGACTGAGATCGAGGCCCATTCAGGCTGAACCAGTTGCAGGCATTCAAACTGCGACTGGACATCGAACACGCCTGCTGCCTCGGTGGTGATCTGAACATCCATGCCCGGCACTTCCCTTTTCAGTTCCGCGATTGTTTCGCGATACAATCCGGCATCCAGCGTGTGATGTCCGTCGGCATCCCGTACATGCAGGTGGATGCCATTTGCACCAGCCTCGTGGCAGCCCCGCGCCGTTGCGACGATCTGATCCGTCGTGACTGGCAAAGCCGGGTGATCCGCGCGGCCCCGCCGGGCCCCGTTCGGAGCAACCAGTATATATGGTTTCCCGGTGGTTTTCACTGTGCTCTTGGTCATTGCGCCCTCGTGATCGTCTGTCCTCAGCTAATGAGCCCAAGCTTCGTTTTCAATTTACCAACTAGAAAACATATGTTTTGTTTTCCGCATGACCCGCACTCTAACTGCCATCGTTACGCAATTGCGCCGCGAGATCGATGAAATGCCTGCGCAAATGCAGGTCGCTGTAAAGTATATCATCGATCATCCCGGCGAATTCGCGTTGAATTCGATCCGCACCACCACCGATCGCATCGGCATCAGCTCGAACGTTCTGATCCGGCTGGCGCAACGCATGGGGTATGACAGCTTTGACGCTTTTCGGCGCCCATTTCGAAACGCTCTGACAACCGATGGTGAGGACAGGTTTGGGCAGGATTGGCTGGAACACCTAAAGGAACAAGGGCAGTTTGGTGCGGCGCAGGCACGATTTGCGCAGAACGAAATAAATGTCGTGGCCAGATCGCTGCGCCTCATGGCCCCCCATTTGACGGAACAGGCCGTCGCACACATCAGGTCGGCGCGCCGCTGCTATGTGACGGCCACACGATCCAGCCATGCGCTGGCCTATTATTTTCACTACGCCGCACGCATGGCCCATCCCGGGCTTCAGCTGGTGCCCCGCCACATGGGTTCGGCCATCGACGATCTGGTCGAAGCCACCGCCGAGGATTGTCTGTTTGCAATCACGGTTCACCCCTATTCAGCCGACACGATTCAGGCGATGCGGTGTGCTCGGGACCGGTCGATGCGCATCGTCCTGTTGTCGGATAGCGAGGTCATCGCCCCGGGGGTTGAACCGGATGTCGTCCTGCCTGTCAGCACGCGAACCTTGCACCCGTTTTCGAGTTTTTCGGGGGCAATGGCTGTACTTGAATGCCTGCTGGGCCATTTGTTTGCCGCCGGCGGAGAGACCGCCAGAGAAAGAGTGGATGCCTATCAGAAAGCGCGGGAAGATACCGGTGCGTATTGGCGACCCGGCGTATTGCCAAAGCTCAGAAAACCATAAGCCGGTTCGGTCAAAGCCTCTGGGGTCAACCTCAGAATTCAGCCCCGCTCAGGATCAGTGGCGGATCATTCTTTTCGTTTGGCGCGCGGCTGCGGTCTGGTCGGGATTTCCTTCAGCAATCCTCCGACACCCATTCCGGCAATATCCGATCCGGTCGTTTCGATCCCGCAGGCAACCCGTGACAGAACCCAATCCGCCCCGTTCAACGCTGGAGATCGTGCACATCCGGGCAACCCGATCACCGGTCGATCCTGCATCGCACCCAGAAACAGCAGGTTTCCCGGATCAACCGGCATTCCGAACCGATCCACCCGCCCGCCGGCAAGCCGAACAGCAGACGGGGCAACATCGTCCGGATCCGAAGTCGCGGATCCGGTCAGGATCAAGAGCAGATCACCGGTCGTTCTGGAAACCGCCTTGGCCAGCGCATCCACGCGATGCGGCACGATCTGAACATCACACAAATCCAGACCCAGGGCTTCGGTCCGTCCGCGAATGGCGGCGATCCCCTTGTCGTTGGGCGGGCCGCCGGGGATATCCGTGACGATCAAACCTGCCGTCTTGTGAACGGGTCTTGCCAGACGCACGGCCCCTTGCGCCAAATTGGCGGCCCGCCGAACATCAGCCTCTGGCACGGCATATGAGATAACCTTGATGGTGGCGACCATGCCCTTCGGGCCCATCTGCTGGTATTGCGGAACCGTCGCAACCGTGATCATCGGGTTGACCTGATTGAACATTTCCAGCGCATCCACATCCAGAACCGCCACGCCCGGCCCGTCCGCCAACAGGTTGACCCGGCCGGTGAACGCGTCTGTCACGCGCAGATTGGCCGACGCCGCATCTGGCGCAAGAGCTGCGGCCAAACGACGTGCGGCCTCGTCTTCGTGACAATCGCCGGGTTCGAGGCGCGCAACGATCACTTCGCGGATGTCCGCCTGCGTCAACTGCGCCACATGCTCTGCGCGCAGTGACAGCCCCTTGCGCAGCTTTTGACCGTCAGCCGTCACCGAATGGGCCAGAATGGCGCCTTTTGCTTCAGAGACGGGTACCGGACCAAACCTCATGCCTTGCCTCGCAGAACGGCCGTCATCTGCGCCAGAATTGCAATGGCAATCTCGGATGGGCCGGCAGCCCCGATATCCAACCCGATTGGCCCATGAATCCTCGAGATTTGCTCATCACTGAAACCGGCCGCTTTCATACGCTCGACGCGTTTGGCGTGGGTACGTGTCGATCCCAAGGCACCAATGTAAAACACGCCCGCATCCAGTGCGGCTTGCAATGCCGGATCATCCAGCTTTGGATCATGCGTCAGCAGGACAATTGCGGTGCGCGCATCCAACCCGAGTATTGCAACGGCCTCATCCGGCCAATCCGTAAGGATCGTTTCGCCCGGAAAACGGGCGCTGGATGCAAACGCGTCGCGCGGGTCTATTATGGCCGGATCATACCCGGCAATTCGCGCCATCGGCACCAATGCCTGTGCGATATGCACCGCACCAACAACGATCAATCGCAGCGGCGGGTTGTGAACGGCCACAAAGGTCTGACCATCTTCTTCAAAACCAGACCGATCCATGCGCAGCCGTTCCGCATAGGCGTTACGACGCAAGGCTCTGTGCCCGGTATCGATATTGACTTCGTAAGCGATGGGTTCACGCGCTGCGCGGGCTGCAACCAGTTCCGCAAGCATCGGTTCGGGCAGAACCTTTCCAACGGGTTCGACAAGAACGCGAATGGTCCCGCCACAGGCCAGCCCGACCGCAAAGGCATCTTCGTCGCTCACTCCGAATTCCAGCAAGCGGGCTTCGCCTTCGTCAATGGCCTCTAGCGCCTCGACGATCACCGCGCCTTCGACACAGCCGCCCGACACAGAACCCTCGATCCGGCCATCGCCGCCGATCACCAGCTGGGAACCCACCCGGCGTGGCGCGCTGCCCCAGGTTTCGACAACCGTGGCAAGCGCGGCGCCGCTGCCATTGCGGTGCCACTTCAATGCCGTTTCCGGGCTGTTGTCGAATCGTTCCATCAGGACCTCCAGACGTCGTCTGTCTCCAACATAGGCAGGATTGGCGGGATGAAAAGCGCAACGCCCCTGTCAAAACGTCTATGTTGAGCCCTGCAAGCCGATGCTAAAGCCTGAACAATATTCAATAAATCATAGTATTGATTGTTATGGGCCCGAGTTTTAGCTTGTGCGGGCAGCGGGCCAGTTGCCCAAGCTGCATACCAAACACATTTTTTCGGAGACAAGCAGTTGAAACATTATCTTGCACTGGGCGCAGTGGTTGGCCTTTTGGCTTCGACCGCAGCGTGGGCTGACACATTCGAACGTTATGGAGAGGTCGAGGGCTGGAAAGTCTTCATCGACAACGAAAAGAAATCCTGCCTGATCGAGGCCGTGGACGATGCGGAAAACGTCGTTCAGATGGGCCTGACCGAAGATCGCGGCGTGGGGTATGTGGGGGTATTCACCAAAGCCGATACCGACATCAAACGTGGCGAAACCCAAGAAGTGGCTATCCTGATTGGGGACAACATCTATCTGGGTGAAGCCACAGGTATGAAAGGCAACATCACCAAGGGTTATTCCGGTGGTTACATTCTGTCTGACAACCCGCAATTCGCGGATGATCTGGCCAAGAAGAAGGTCATGATCGTGTTCCCCGAGACATCCTATGCATTTACCGTCGATCTGACCGGCACCTACAAGGCCATGGAAATGGCCCGGAAGTGCAACGAAGAACAGTTGTCGTAACGGTCTAATCGGAAAGAGCGGCCATCAGCCGTGCTTTCTGCCCCTGGTCGTCGGGTTGTGAAATCACGGCGGCCAGGTCCTCGAGCGAGGCAATCGAGTGCCCTGCCCTGAAACTGTCGACATGGGGCAGCATGGCCGCCACACCCTGTGCCTTGGGGGCAAACCCGTCCCAGCGCAGCAGAGGGTTCAGCCAGATCAGGCGTTTGGAGGACAGGTGCAGCCGCTCGATCTCTTTCTCAAGGCTCTCCGGGTCACCCCGTTCCAAACCGTCGGTGATCAAAAGAACAACCGCACCTTGCCCCATGACACGTCTTGACCAGTCTCTGTTGAACTGATGCAGACAGTCGCCGATGCGTGTGCCCCCTTCCCAGTCCTGCGCCTCGGCCCCGGCAGCGGCGAGCGCTGCATCAACATCCCGATGATGCAAGTGGCGGGTTATGTTGGTCAGGCGCGTGCCGAACGTAAAGGCATGAACCTTGGCCCAACCTGCCCCCTTGGCGTTCGAGACCGTGTGCAGGAAATGCAGAATGACTCGGCTGTATTGGCTCATCGAACCCGAGATATCGCAAAGCGCAACAAGATTTGGCCATCGCGGTTTGGGTTGCAGCCGGGCGATATCACGCAATTCGCCCCCTTGCCGCATGGCTGCGCGCAAGGTGCGGGCACGGTCGATACGGTGCCCCAGATGACTGGCCTGTCCGCGGCGCGACTCAATGGGTTTGACCGGCAGGGTCATCCGCGCCAATACGCGTTTGGCTTGCGCGATTTCAGCGGTGCTCATCTGTTCGAAGTCCAGATTGCGAAGACGCTCTTCTGACGATGCCGTTTGCGTGGCGTCAATCTCGATTTCGGTTTCGCCCTCGTCTTGCGCAGCCTGCTGGGGCGCGTCACGTTCGACACCATCCAGCAGGGCCTCGGCTGCGCGCTTTTCACCGGCATCCGCCTTGCGTTCCTCTTGCACGCCCCGAATGGCAGGGAGCATCATGGCCATCATGTGTTCCATGTATCGCGGGTCGCGCCAGTACATTCGGAAGACCTGCGCAAACACCGTGCGATGTTCGGGGCGGTTCACGAAACAGGCGTGCAGCGTCCAGTAGAAATCCCGTTTCTGAGTGAAACCCGCGGCTTGTACCGCGCGAATTGCATCGATCACCCGCCCCGGACCAATCGGCAGCCCCGCCTTCCGCAACGCGCGGGCAAAATGGGTGATGTTCTGCGCCAGCTTCGGGTTGTCGGGAATCTCCAGCGGGATCTGCTCGGCCA
Source organism: Ruegeria sp. HKCCE3926 (assembly GCF_017872515.1). Taxonomy (NCBI): domain Bacteria; kingdom Pseudomonadati; phylum Pseudomonadota; class Alphaproteobacteria; order Rhodobacterales; family Roseobacteraceae; genus Ruegeria; species Ruegeria sp. HKCCE3926. Next base: position 1,185,274 of record NZ_JAEDOU010000001.1, read on the forward strand.
TAGCGCGTCAGGCCGGCTCAAGGGTCGCTTTGGCCTCATCCAGAATGCGCTTGGCCTCGGACCCTTGCAGCTTCTGGATGTCGTCCTGATATTTCAGGATCGCCCCCAGCGTGTCACCGATCACCTCGGGGCTAAGGTTCATCACGTCCAGCGCCAGCAGACATTTGGCCCAGTCAATGGTTTCGGCCACGCCGGGTTTCTTGAACAGATCCTCGGTGCGCAGACGCTGAACGAAGGCCACGACTTCGCGGCTGAGCGCATCGGCGGCCTCGGGCGCGCGCGCGTGCAGAATTTCGATCTCGCGTTCAAAATCGGGATAATCGACCCAGTGATACAGGCAGCGACGCTTGAGGGCATCGTGCACTTCGCGAGTCCGGTTCGACGTGACAATCACAATGGGTGGTTGGGGTGCTGCAACGGTGCCCAGTTCAGGGATCGTGACCTGAAAATCACTCAGAGCTTCCAGCAGAAAGGCTTCGAACGGTTCATCGGTCCGGTCCAGTTCGTCGATCAGAAGAACCGGTGCTCCGTTTTCGTCCGGGCGCATTGCTTGCAGCAAGGGGCGTTCGATCAGGTATTCATCCGAAAACAGTTCCGCCTGCAACGCGCCCCGGTCGGCCCCGCCCGAAGCCTCGGCCGTTCGGATCGCAACCATCTGTGCCGGAAAGTTCCATTCGTAAACGGCCGAGGATGCGTCCAGACCTTCGTAGCACTGCAACCGGATCAAACGGCGGTTCAGACCGGATGCCAGCGCCTTGGCGATTTCCGTTTTGCCAACTCCGGCCTCGCCTTCCAGAAACAACGGGCGTCCAAGCTTCAGCGACAGGAACACAACCGTGGCAAGGGCCCGTCCGCAGACATAGCCCTGACGTCCCAGCATCTGCTGCACGGTATCGATGGAATTTGGCTGCGTCATGGAATTCCTCTCTACTTCGCGGACAAACAGGTCACGCAAGCGCCATTGCGTCAAGGCCCTAGCCCCTGTCAGAGCTACGACGTTCCGGTTGGTTGACAAGTTTTTTCGGCAACTCGTTCCGGGCTGGTTGGTCTTTCGGGGCAGCTATGCTAGCGGAAGGCCATGACTGATACCCTCACGATCCGCCGCCCCGACGATTGGCATCTGCATCTGCGCGATGGCGCCATGTTGCAGGCCGTTCTGCCCGAAACTGCACGTCATTTCGCCCGTGCAATCATAATGCCGAACCTCGTGCCGCCGGTCGTGCGCGGGGATCAGGCCGCCGCTTACCGCGACAGAATCCTGGCCGCCCTGCCCGACGGCATGGTGTTCGAACCACTGATGACCCTGTACCTGACCGAGGATACAGATGCGCAGGACGTCGCCGCCGCCCATGCCAGCGGGCTGATAAAAGCGGTCAAGCTGTACCCGGCAGGGGCCACGACCAATTCGGCCTCGGGCGTGCGTGACTTTGACAAAGTGCGCCCGGTTCTGGAGAAAATGGCCGAGATCGGCCTGCCCATGTGTGTCCATGGCGAAGTGACCGACCCCGAGATCGACATCTTTGACCGCGAGGCCGTGTTCATCGACCGCGTTCTGGACCCGATCCGAAAATCGACGCCGGGTCTGCGCGTGGTGATGGAACATATCACCACGTCCAATGGCGTGGACTATGTCAAAGCCAACGAAACGGATCTGGGCGCGACGATCACCGCGCACCACCTGATCATCAACCGCAACCATATTCTGGTGGGCGGGATCAAACCGCATTACTATTGCCTTCCGGTCGCCAAGCGCGAAGAACATCGCCTGGCCCTGCTGGCTGCCGCCACCTCGGGCGACACGAGATTCTTCCTGGGCACAGACAGCGCTCCGCACACGGATGCAAACAAGGAAATGGCCTGCGGCTGCGCGGGGTGTTTCACCGCGACGAATACCATGTCTCTGGTGGCTGAGATGTTCGACCGCAAAGGTGCGCTGGACAAGCTCGAGGCGTTCGTCTCGCTCAACGGGCCGGGCTTTTACCGCCTGCCTGTGAACGAAGAGACGATTACCCTGACCAAAGGCGAGCCGGTTGCATACCCGTCAAAGATCGACACCGGCGAAGGGCCTGTCACGGTGTTCGACCCCGGTTTTCCGCTGCACTGGAGCGTGGCTTAACCCGCCATACGTTCGGCCAGATCACGGGCGCGACCACCGGTGCGCAGCATCGACCAGATCGCGTCCGCCTCATCCGATCCGATCAGCTTCGACGCTTTGACGCGCACGCGATCCTCGCGGTCAGACAGCGACATTGGGGTCATCAGGTCATGCGTCGCCTCGCGGCGGACACCGTCGCGACGCAACAAGGCCAGATGCGCCTGCGTTTCCGATAGGTTTTCATCCGCTTCGACCGTGATGCGATCTTGCAGAGACGTAATGCGCGGGTCCGCACAGATCTTGTCGGTGTAGCTGCCCGGCAAAGCCGTATCATACCCCAGCGCCTGCATCGCGATGACCGTCCGGTAAGAGAACTTGGCCCCCAGCCCGGTTGTGGGCCAAAGCTGATTGCACACACTCATCCAACGGGGATGGGTTTTGATTTTAATCTCGGCCACTTCGGGTTCCGCGATGTCCAGCGCGCGCGCCGCTTCCAACGCCGCGTGCAGGCCATGACAACAGGCGTGGAACTTGTGGCTTACCGTTTCGAACAACCATTCATCGCCCAAACCATCCAGCGCGCTTTGATCCGCTGCACCCTGATGGGTCGCGCCAAATCCATACGTGCCTTCCAGCGCGTCGGCGTTGGGTTGAAATCCACGCTGAACAAGCACAGCCGCCTCGACCCCTGCCGAAGCGGCAAGCCCGGCATTGTAAGGCTTGCCCATTGTTCCGAACTGGGCCTTCAGCCCGGCCGCGCGCGTTGCCGTCAAACCCAATACGGATCGCATCTGAACCTTGTCGAATCCAAGCAACCGCCCCACGGCAACAGCGGCCCCGAATGCACCGGATGTCGCTGTCTGGTGAAACCCGGCCTGATAATGCCCCCTGCCCAGCCACAGGCCGACACGGATTGACGTTTCCATACCGACCAGCGCGGCTTCGAGCAGATCGACCAGAATGCGGTCATCCCACTCGGCCACGGCAAGGGCCGCAGGCAGGATGGCGACTGACGGATGCCCGATATGCGCGAAATGCGTGTCATCGTAATCCAGCGCGTGGGATATGGTTCCATTCACCAAAGCTGCGCCGCGCTGTGGGGCCGCGCCCCCTCCGAACAGATGCGCCTGAGCGTTTTCGCCCTCGGCCAGGACCATATCGCGAACTATGCAGGACACCGGCTCGGACGCCCCTGCGCGACCAACTGCCATCCAATCCAGAACGGACAGCGACGTGACAATCCGCGCCTGAGCCGTCGTTGAAACCTGGCCCGCCGCGAAGGTGGCCAATGCTGCTGTGAAATCCGTCATGAGCGCAGTCTAGCGTGCGCCCTTGCCGCGTAAAGGCCTAGCCGTAGAGTTCGTTCGCACGCGCCTCGAAGGCGCGGACGATCCGCTGCATGGCTTCGTTGAACACAACGCCGATGATCCCCTGAAGGATGGCGTTCTTGAATTCGAAATCCACATGGAACGAGATGTTGCAGCCCCCATCGGGCGCGTCCTCGAACTGCCAGTCGGATTTCATGTATTTGAAAGGTCCGTCCAGATACTCGGTATCGATCTTCTTCTGATCTGCAAACAGGGTCACCCGGCTGCCGAACCGTTCGCGGAATACCTTGAACGAGATGACCAGATCGGCCTCCATCACCTCGGCCTCACCAACCGCATAGGTCTTGCGGATCCGGGCCGCGGCGCACCAGGGCAGAAACTTTGGGTAGTTGCCCACATCCGCAACAAGATCATACATCTGCTGGGCTGTGTATGGCAGGTGGCGGGTTTCCGAATGGATTGGCATGATGTCCGGTATTTGCAGGTGACAATGGCGCGTCATGTCGTATGTTGCGCGCCAAAGATCAAGGGGGCTGCGATGACTAACCGCGCATATGTGATAGATGAGATGATCTCGGCCAAGGCCATCGCGGCGCGGATTGAGGAGTTATGCCGCGAAATCACGGATGAGTTCGGCGATACCGACAAGCTTGTCGTCGTGGGATTGCTGCGCGGCAGTTTCGTCTTCATCGCCGACCTGGTGCGGGAACTGGACCTGCCGATCGAAGTGGATTTCCTTGAGGCATCCTCGTATGGCGATTCGATGGAGAGCAGCCGGGAAGTGCGCATTCTCAAAGACTTGCGCGGCGCGATCGAAGGCCGCGACGTGCTGGTGGTCGAAGATATCGTCGACACCGGGCACACGCTGAACCACGTCACCAAACTGCTGCGCAGCCGCAAGCCGAAACGGCTCAAGTCGATTGCCCTGCTCGACAAACCCAGCCGTCGCGAAGTTGATTTCCGGTCAGACTGGATAGGCTTTGAAATTCCGGATGAATTCGTCGTGGGTTACGGGATCGATTACGCTCAGCGCAACCGCAACCTGCCGTTTATCGGCAAAGTCCGGTTCACCAAGGACTAGCTGCACTTTACCCAGGCAATTTGAGTGGCTACCCAGCGCCCCAAATTCAAAAACCCGAATAATAGTAGACAAACTTATTTGCGCGCCCTTACTCTTCCTATCAGCACGGGAGGATTATGTATGAAGCGTGTAGTTGCGACAGCTGCTGTCGTTATGGCGATCGTGGCACTTGCAAGTTCGGGTGCTGCAAAAGACAACAAGGGCAAAGGGCAAGGTGCCAATAAAAGCAAGGTAGAGAAATCCATCAAGTCAAACGGCAAAGCCGTACCGCCCGGTCAAATCAAAAGATACACGCGAGGGCAGAAGCTGCCGGGTGATCTGAGTTTTGACTATATCGACGATCTCGACAAATGGAAGCTCAAGCCTTTGGGTCCCGGCCAGCGCTATATCCGGGTGGATGATGAAATACTCTCGATATCTGATGATACGAAGACAGTTATAGAAGCCGTTGGAATCGTTGGCGATCTGGTTAAATAAGTGGATCGTGACTAGCAGGTTTTGCCAAGCACGACATCAATCGCGCTCAGGAAAATCCCGGTTCCAATCGGAATAAGCGCATCCGGGAAATCGTAATCCGGGTTGTGCAGTTGTGGATGGTCCTGCCCCGCCCCCAACCAGAACATGGCCGCCTGCGCGCCTTTGCCAAATTGGCCAAAGTCTTCGGAAAAACGCTGTGGCCGATCGACCAGCCGGCACGCGACGCCCCGATCGGCACAGGCTTTGGCCAAAACCGAAACGGCTTCACGGTCATTGACGCAGGCTTCGAATACCTCGTCATAGCTGATTTCGAACGCCAGCCCCTCGGCCTTCGCCGTGTTTTTTACCAGAGTTTCCGCATCCGTCATCAGGCTTGCCATACGCGCGTCCGAAACCGTGCGTAGGGTTACCCACAATTCGGCCCACCCCGGTGCGACACCAACTGTGCGCTCGCCCAGAGTGGCATGGGTAACCGTGGTCAAAGCGTAGGTGTCATCCAAGTCGCCACCCGCCCCCAATCTGGCCAATGCCGGCATCAACGTCGACAAAGCACCTGCCGGTGACACGCCGTCCTGAGGGGCCGCTGCGTGTGAGGTTTTGCCTGTCAGAACGATTTGCATCCCGCGCGAGGCACAGTTCGCGGGACCTTCACACAGTTCCACCGCGCCCAGCTCCAGCCCCGGCAAAGTATGCAGAGACAGCACGATGTCAGGGGAAACCTCAGCGAACTGAGGATCGGCCCGATAAGCAATAGCGCCATGTCCGGTTTCCTCGGCGGGTTGGAAAATCAGAACCACGCGGCCAGATTTCGGGCGCTGTTCTTTCAACGCCTCCGCCACCCCAAGGACCATCACCATGTGGCCATCATGGCCGCACAGATGCCCTTTGCCTGCAATCTGAGACGCGTATTCCAGATCCGAGCGTTCCTGAATTGGCAGCCCATCCAGTTCGCATCGAATTCCAACCGTGGGTCCGGCAGTACCGCTTTCGTAAAAGGCCGCGACACCGTGCCCGCCTATGCCGCACAGAACTCTGTCCGCACCCGCTTGGCGCAAAAGATCCGCAACCCGCGCCGCGGTATGCTCCTCTTGCCCCGAAAGCTCTGGCTGTTGGTGAAACTCGTGGCGCAGGCGGATAAGCTGCGCGATCCGCTCGGGTGTCACGCTTGCTGTAGCTTTGCTTGCCGGGCCGCGCGAAGCCGGGCGAAATCGTCGCCCGCGTGGTACGAAGACCGGGTCAGAGGTGTCGCGGATACCATCAGGAACCCCTTGCCATAGGCCGCCTTTTCGTAAGATGCGAACTCTTCCGGGGTTACGAACCGATCTACTCCGTGATGTTTCGGAGTCGGTTGCAGGTACTGGCCGATGGTCAGGAAATCGATATCCGCCGCGCGCATGTCGTCCATGACTTGGCGCACTTGCTGTTCGTTTTCGCCCAACCCGACCATGATGCCTGATTTGGTGAAGATCGACGGATCAAGTTCTTTCACGCGCTGTAGCAGGCGCAGGGAATGAAAGTACCGCGCCCCCGGGCGCACTTCGGGGTAGAGACCCGGCACCGTTTCCAGATTGTGGTTGAACACATCCGGTTTCGCTTCGACCACGGTCTCAAGGACAGTGTTGTCGCATTTCAGGAAATCCGGTGTCAGGATCTCGATCGTGGTTTTCGGAGAACGATGACGTACCGCGCGGATTGTCTGCGCAAAGTGCTCGGCCCCGCCGTCTTGCAAGTCGTCACGGTCCACCGAGGTGATCACCACGTGGTTCAGGCCAAGTTTTTCGACCGCATGGGCCACGCGACCGGGTTCAAATGCGTCAAGATCGTCGGGGCGACCGGTTGCAATGTTGCAGAAGGTGCAGCCGCGCGTACAAATCTCGCCCATGATCATCATGGTGGCATGACCCTGGCTCCAGCATTCTCCTACGTTGGGGCACCCTGCTTCTTCGCAGACCGTCACCAGATTGTTGTCGCGCATGATCCGCCGCGTATCCGCATAGCCCTTGCCACCGGGTGCCTTGACCCTGATCCAATTTGGCTTTTTGGGCTGTGCATTGTCCGGACGATGGGCTTTTTCCGGATGGCGCTCTTCGGGGATCTTCAGATCTCGCACGGTCGTTTTCCTGACTTTGGGTCAACTCTTGTTACTCATAACATAGACAGAAGCGCGGTGTTAGACCAGCGGCGCATAGCCGCTATGCGTTGTACCCTCGCAAGCGCAGAAAGGTATCATGCGCGTATTCGTATTTGCGATTTAATTTCAATATCTAGCAAGACGTTGGCCTTATTCGCAATCGCAGCGTTTACGCGATTGAATGCGGTTTAGAACTGTTTTAATTCATACCAAAATCATATGTGAATCACAGGAGTTTGACTATGAAAACCGGCGCAAAACTGCCCGACGTGACCTTTCACACCCGTGTCCGTGACGATTCCATCGAAGGACCAAACCCGTTCCGTTGGGAAGACAAGACGACAGCTGACTATTTCGCCGGAAAGCGCGTAATCCTGTTCTCATTGCCGGGTGCGTTCACCCCAACCTGTTCGACTTATCAGCTGCCTGGGTTTGAGAACGGCTATGCCGATTTCAAGGCCATGGGGATCGACGAAATTTACTGCATGTCCGTCAACGACAGTTTCGTGATGAACAAATGGGCACAGGATCAGGACCTGAAGAACGTGAAAGTCATCCCCGACGGATCGGGGGAGTTCACCCGGAAAATGGGCATGTTGGTCGACAAGGACAATCTGGGTTTCGGAATGCGCTCGTGGCGCTATGCGGCCATCGTCAATGATGGCGTTGTCGAGGCGTGGTTCGAAGAGCCCGGCCTGATGGATAATTGCCCGGAGGACCCCTATGGCGTGTCCTCGCCGGAAAACCTGATGAAACACCTGAAGGCGTCAGCAGAACCTGAAATGGCCTAAGCCTCAAATCCAAAGAAAAGGCCCGTTTACACCGGGCCTTTTTCTGTTCAGCCGATCATCCGATCTCGTTCCGCCTGCTCCTGATAATGCCGTTTCAGGCGTTGCAGGGCGATCCGCAGGACAATCTTGCCGGACCGCGCAGACCAACCCATTCGCTTTTCCGCCAGCTCCAACCCTTCCAGATAGCAACAGCATCGCAACGCAACATCACTCAGACCCGGTCCCAGGTCGGATAAGGCACGTGCAACGCGGTCCTTCGCATCGGAAGCCCCCTTTCCCCCATGGCTTTCACTGGCAAAACTGCTTCGACCACCTGTCGTCAGAAAACGATCCCAGTTCTGCGAAACCTGAGGGCCAATCTGTGCCAGCTCAAAATCTTCGCGCAAGCGCTCGCCGGCGCTGACGAGGGAGTCATCCAGAAACGGTTTTCCGTCACGATCCCGTCTGCGCGACAAAGCAATCAGCGGGCTTTCCACAGCACTGTACCGAATGCGTTTGACCCGCTCGGCGGACCCGCCCGAAGGCTTGCCCTGAAAGCTACTCTGAGCTTCGGCAAAACCAAAGTCAGTCCCGGCACGCGCCTTGTTTTCTGCCTTGGCGATCAGATGGCTTAGCGCCGTTCGTCCCGCTGCGGAAATCCGATATCGCGAAATGCGTCCGGGACTGTCGCAGGTGATCCAGTCTTTCAAAGCCAGGGCCTGCGCGATCCTGCATTCTACGACTGCGGTTCTTGTAGCCCCGGCATTGCCGGTGTCGCGTACGACGACCGCCTTGTCCATTTCCTCGGCCACGGCAAGGACCGAACCCGTCTCGCTCAGGCGGCGCAACACACGCAGTGCCTCATTTTCAAATTCTTCTTCAACCGCGTTTTCTGACCCGCTTGTCGGGCCGTCGGCGCACTCCGAAACTGAAAAATGTGTCTCTGCAAGCGATTGCAAGGCGGCATCCACCAATGGATCGTCGCGGCGCATTTCGATGCGTCGAATTTGTCTGAGGATAGTTGACGCATGGCACCCGGCTGATCGCGCGATATCGCGGATCGAGCGACCGGTCTCGGTATGAGCAAGGTATCTTTGCGCCCCTTCTGGAACCCATGCCGGAATGGTGAAAGCCATGTTGTTTTCCATAATTATTTGCCCTCGTCGACAAAACAAACTGCCACTTTTCGCCCTCGGAATGTGGGTTAACCAAATCTAACTAGAGGTCCATTCGTTACTCGTTCGTTAACCACACAAGGCAAGAACCAGATTTGATTCAAAAAGATAAACAGTCGTGAAACCATCGTTCGGGAGGACTCTGACTAAGGCAACACCCGCTTAGGTTGTGCAAAACAGGATCCATCAATTTCCAAAAAAGGGACACATAACATGCAGGACCTGATGACAATGATCGCAACCCTCCGCCGCCCACGCATGTTGGCGCGTGCTGCCAGATTCGGGGCACGGGATTACAATCGGGACAGGCATCTGCAACGCATTCTGGGATACGGGTCGCTGCCCGGTTCAGGTCAGGCGCTGCTGCGTTTGCTCGAGATGGAGAAAGAGGTAAATGAACAGCGAAAAGAAGATGATGCCGCCTACTCATTGGTGCGGCATCTGGATCTGCTTATAGCGCTGCTGGGTGAGGCGCAGCTGTATCAGGCCAGCCGCGCCTCGGTTCTTCAATAATCAGGAGAATGCGTCCGGCATGGAGGCCTTTTTCTCGGCGATATAGGCTTCCAGCGCCGCCGCGGTATCCGGGTCCATCTGCGGTTGCTGATAATTGGCCAGCAAATGTTCAACCCGCGCCGTGGCCAGAGCCCGCGTGTCACGCGCGCCCTCTTCCTGCCAGGTTTCATATGGTTTGTAGTCCAGCACTTCGGATTTCCAGAAGGATTCCTTGAAGTTGGCCTGCGTGTGGGCACAGCCGAGATAGTGACCACCCGGCCCTACTTCGCGGATTGCGTCCATGGCCTGCGCGTTTTCGTCATAAGCAACGCCCTTGGCCAGTGAATGCAGCACTCCCAACTGATCCGCATCCATGACGAACTTTTCGAAATCGGCGACCAGACCGCCTTCCAGCCAGCCGCAGGAATGCAGCATAAAGTTCACGCCCGAAAGCAGCCCCATGTTCAGCGAATTCGCTGTTTCGTAGGCCGCCTGCGCATCCGGCAGTTTCGAGCCGCAGAACGACCCGGCCGAGCGGTATGGCAGGTTCAGACGACGCGCCAGCTGGCCTGCACCATATGTGATATGCGCGGCTTCTGGTGTGCCGAAGGTGGGTGCGCCCGAGTTCATATCGATCGACGTCACGAACGCGCCGAAAATCGCGGGGGCACCCGGACGGATGATCTGGCTGTAGGCAACGCCGGCCATCACCTCGGCCAGAACCTGTGTCAAAGTACCAGCCACCGAGACCGGCGCCATCGCTCCACCCACGATGAAGGGCGAAATGATGCAGGCTTGATTGTTGCGCGCATAAACCTCCAACGAGCCCATCATCACATCGTCGAATGTCATCGGCGAGTTGATATTGGTCAGCGAGGTCATCACGGTGTTTTCCTGCACGAACTCTTTGCCGAACAGGATTTCGCACATTTCAACCGAATCCTGTGCCCGGCTGGGATCGGTTACCGAGCCCATGAAAGGCTTGTCCGACAGGGTCATATGCGCCTTCAGCATATCCAGATGGCGCTTGTTCACCGGAATGTCGGTCGGCTCGCACACCGTACCGCCCGAGTGGTGCAACCACTTGGACATGTAGGCAAGTTTCACGAACTTGTTGAAATCGTCCATGGTTGCATAGCGGCGCCCACCCTGTGCATCACGCACGAACGGAGGACCGTATACCGGGGCCAGAACCATGTTGCGGCCACCGATTACAACCGATTTTTCGGGGTTGCGGGCGTGCTGGGTAAACTGGCTGGGGGCTGTCTTGATCAGCTCACGCGCCAGACCACGCGGAATGCGCACACGCTCACCGTCGATATCTGCGCCCGCGTCACGCCACCGTTCCAAAGCTGCAGGATTGTCGACAAAGTTGACGCCGATTTCTTCCAACACGGTTTCAGCGTTGTTTTCGATAATCTCAAGCGCCTCTTCGTTGAGGATCTCGAAATTCGGAATGTTGCGTTCGATGTATTTCGCAGTCTCGATACGAACTGCGGTACGCTCGGCACGGCGGGCGGCGCCACCGCCACCTCTCGCCCTGCGCCGGGTGTTTGCCTCTGCCATGAGAAAATCCCGTCTGGTTGGTTAGATTGAGCGTTTTGATACAGGTTTGCCAGAACTCAAGCATAGGGATTGCGGCGCTCTGGGGGGAAAAGCGACATTGCCGCCCCACCGCGAACCAGGCGGTCAGTCAGGATCGGCCGCCAACGCTTTCTCCATGGTAAGGCCGCTACCCACCTGATCCGTCACTTTCCAGCCCATGTGCCGGTACATCGCAATCGTGTCTTTCATCATTTTATGAGTTCGCAACTTCAACTTGGATAGATTCCGCGCCTGTGCTTCTTCTTCGGCAAACTGCATCAATTGCCGCGCAACCCCCTGCCCTTGGGCTTCGGGCGCAACCGCAAGGTTGAACACCATGATTGCGTCGTCAACTTGGTCAAAAACGATGACCCCAACTATACCGCCAGATACCGCAAGCAAGACGCGATGGGTCTTGATGTCATCCGCGATTCCGGCAGTAACGTCAGGCAGATCCTCGATCCGGCTTATTGCATCTTCATAAGCATTTTCCAGACACCGCGTTACCTTATCCGCATCCACCACAGCAGCCGTTCTGAACTCTATCTTCGACATGGCACCTGATCTTTCCGCCGGTTTGACTCAGCTTTTGTACCAAATGACGCCATACGGCTTGCACATGCAAGGCTTGCAACTTATGAGCCGGTTATGACCCAGACATCCCACGACCGCCTTCTGATCATCGACTTCGGCAGCCAGGTTACGCAGCTTATCGCCCGCCGCCTGCGCGAGCTGAATGTCTATTGTGAAATTCACCCTTACCAGAATGTCACGATGGATTTCGTGCGGGAAATGGCGCCGCGCGCCGTGATTTTCTCGGGCGGTCCGGACAGCGTGACGCGCGAGGGCTCGCCCCGCGCCCCGCAAGAGATTTTTGACTATGGCGTTCCGATTCTGGGCATCTGCTATGGCCAGCAGGTGATGATGCATCAGCTTGGCGGCAAGGTCGAAAGCGGCCATGGCACAGCCGAGTTTGGTCGGGCATTTGTTACACCGAAAAGCAAACTGGATATCCTGGATGGCTGGTTCGCGGACGGCGCTGAACAAGTCTGGATGAGCCATGGCGACCATGTCAGTGAAATCGCACCTGGGTTCGAGGTATTCGGAACCTCGCCCAACGCACCTTATGCGATCACGGCCGATCCATCGCGGCACTTCTATGCCGTGCAGTTTCACCCCGAGGTACACCATACGCCAAAGGGCGCGAAACTGTATGAAAACTTCGTAAAGCTGGCCGGGTTCAAGGGCGACTGGACCATGGGTGCCTATCGCGAAGAGATGATCCGCAAGATCCGCGAACAAGTCGGAGACAAAAAGGTCATTTGCGGATTGTCCGGTGGCGTTGACAGCTCGGTTGCCGCGATCCTTATTCACGAAGCAATCGGGGATCAGCTGACCTGCGTCTTTGTCGATCATGGGCTGCTTCGCAAGAACGAGGCCGCGGAAGTTGTTGGCATGTTCCGGGATAACTACAACATTCAGTTGATCCACGCCGACGAATCCGAGTTGTTCCTTGGCGAACTGGAAGGTCAGAGCGACCCCGAGACCAAACGCAAAATCATCGGAAAACTGTTCATCGACGTGTTCCAGAAACACGCCGATACCATCGACGGCGCCGAATTCCTGGCGCAGGGCACTCTCTATCCCGATGTGATCGAATCGGTGTCGTTCTCGGGCGGGCCTTCCGTAACGATCAAGTCCCACCACAACGTGGGTGGCCTGCCGGAAAAGATGGGCTTGAAACTGGTCGAACCGCTGCGCGAATTGTTCAAGGACGAAGTCCGTGCCTTGGGTCGCGAGCTTGGTCTGCCGCAGAGCTTCATCGGGCGTCACCCCTTCCCCGGGCCGGGTCTGGCCATTCGCTGCCCCGGCGAGATCACCCGCGAAAAGCTGGAGATTCTGCGCGAGGCCGACGCGATCTACATCGATCAGATCCGCAAACACGGGCTTTATGATGACATCTGGCAGGCTTTCGTTGCCATCCTTCCCGTCCGCACCGTCGGCGTGATGGGCGACGGGCGCACCTATGACTATGCCTGTGCGCTGCGGGCCGTCACCTCGGTCGATGGGATGACCGCGGATTATTACCCGTTCAGCCATGAGTTCCTTGGCGAAACGGCAACCCGGATCATCAACGAGGTCAAGGGCATCAACCGATGCACATATGACATCACCTCGAAACCGCCCGGAACCATCGAGTGGGAATGATCCGGCAAACCGCAACGGCGTTCGACGCCAAAACGACCCGATCCCGGGAAATCTTGCCAAGCCGTGCCTGAAAATGTCGGGCACGACCTTGAACCTGACGCTTCATAAGCGTTTCAATGATTCAACGAATTCAATCTTTTTGATCGCGTAGCGAAAGCCCCGGTACCGGGGCCGTGACCGCGCGGCCAGGTCGGGGTGCGCACGTGAATCAGACACAAAAAAACACATTCAAAGCCGCCTTGTGGATGACCGGAGCCATCGCGTCCTTCTCCTCGATGGCGGTTGCCGGTCGCGAACTGAGCCTCGTGCACGACACGTTCGAGATCATGATGTACCGAAGCCTAGTGGGGTTTCTTGTTGTCGCCCTCGTACTTACGGCCACAGGCGGTTGGGTTCAGGTTTCCACGCAACGCCTGGGGTTGCACGCCCTGCGAAACACCCTGCATTTCACAGGGCAGAATCTTTGGTTCTATGCGGTCGCTGTTGCGCCTCTGGCGCAGGTATTCGCGCTGGAATTCACACAGCCGCTTTGGGTGATCCTGCTGTCGCCGCTGCTGCTGAACGAACGTCTGACGCCCCTCAAGATAACGGCAGCGCTTATCGGTTTTGCGGGCGTTCTGATTGTCACGCGCCCAGGCAGTGCGCCTTTGAGCCCTGGCCTTGCGACCGCAGCCGCGTCTGCGATTTTCTTTGCATTTACAACGATCACAACCAAAAAGCTCACGCGCTTTTCCAGCATCGGATGCATCGTTTTCTGGCTTACTTCCATGCAGGCGGTACTTGGGGCCGTCGCGGCCGGTTTTGATGGGCAGATTGCCTTGCCTACGGCGCAAACTGTTCCGTTTTTGGTTCTGGTCGGGCTGGCGGGGCTGCTGGCCCATTTCTGCATAACCAACGCATTGGCCATTGCCCCGGCGACAGTTGTGATCCCATTTGATTTTGCGAGGCTTCCCACGATCGCAGTGGTCGGAATGATCCTGTACCACGAACCCATAGACCACTGGGTCCTGATCGGGGCGGCGGTCATCTTTTCCGGTATTTTCCTGAATATTTGGTCTGAAAGCCGTAACAGTTTAGCAACAGTTGAAAACACTAGTCGCAATACGTAACGCACCGTCACCAGTTGACCTTAAAGTAACCAAAAAGAGAGTATCGCTCATCATACACGGGACAGGCGTTCATTACACTCAACCAAACGCCAGTGAAGCCCGCCATGGATTGTTAGGGAGGACAGAATGAAAAAAACACTTCTCGCGACCTGCGCTTTGTGCGTTGGAGCGACGGCAGGATATGCAGGCGGCCTAGATCGAAGCGGTCAGGGCATCAACCTGATCTTCGAAGAAGGATCAGCTGTTCAGTTCCGGTTGGGATACACCAATCCCAGCGTAACGGGCACCATGCCTGCTTTGGCCGGACCAAACATCGGGCAACCGGTCGATTCCGGAGAGGTTGCGAACGACTTTTTCACACCGCATCTCGGCTACAAAACGTCACTGACCGAAAAGCTCGATTTCGCGATCATGTATGACCAGCCCTTTGGCGCAGACATTGAATACGCAAACACCTACCCTCTTTCGATCAACCCTATTCCGGGAGGTCGCACCGACACTCTGAGGGCCACAGCGGACACGGACGCCATCACGGCATTGCTGCGTTACAAATTCGATGGCGGGTTCAGCGCGATCGGCGGCATTCGTGCGCAGCGTGTGAAGGCTTCGGTCACCGTTCCCCTGGCTGCGGGATATCAGGTTGACTCCGATGCCGACACAGCATTCGGCTACGTAATCGGTGTCGCGTGGGAGAAACCGGAAATCGCGGCACGTGTGTCGCTGACCTACAACTCCAAGATCAGTCACGATCTGTCACAAACAGAATCTCTGAACCCACCACCGATCCCGCCGATTCCACCAGGAACCGTGGCCACCTTCAACACAAACAGCGAAATCGAGACGCCCCAGTCGATCAACCTGGATTTCCAGACAGGCGTCGCGCCTAAAACGCTGTTGTTTGGTTCTATCCGTTGGGTCGACTGGCCACAGCTGGTGTACAACCCGCCAAACTACCCGCCGACCAGCAACCTTGTTGACTACGCCGATGCGACCTTCACCTATTCGTTGGGCTTGGGATATCAATTCTCGGAAGAGTTCAGCGGCGCTGTGACGTTGGGCTACGAGACATCCCAGGGCACGCCAGTATCAAACCTCGGCCCGACCGACGGGTTCTGGAGCGTTGGTCTGGGCGGAACGTACTCGCTGGAGAAGGCCAAGATTTCCGGCGGTGTTCGTTACACCGACATCGGTGACGCGACAGCCAATGGCGCTGGCCCGAATGCGCGCGGAACATTCACTGGCAACAGCGCCTGGAGCGTTGGCTTCCAGATTACATACGCGCTGAACTAATCCAAAGGTGACTAACCTCAAGGCTCCGCTGTTTCAGCGGGGCCTTTTTTATGCGCAGGTTTCGGGTCGTATATCTGTCGAATGAATGGAATTGTGCGGCCATGAACACGCAAAAACACCTTTCTCGGCGCGCCTGGGTCGAACTTCTTCTTCTGGCCGTCATCTGGGGCGCGTCCTTTGTGGCCATCCGGATCGCCCTGGATTCCATTCCCGTTATGACATCGGTTTTGCACCGCACGTTCTGGGCGATGCTGGTGCTTTGGCTGGTGGCCTGGGCAAAGGGACTATCCCTACCCCGCTCAGCCCGCATCTGGGGTGCATTTCTGATCATGGGGTTGCTGAACAATGTCATCCCATTCAGCTTGATGGCATGGGGTCAGCTTTACATCGACTCGGGGCTTACGGCCATTCTGAACGCAACCACGGCCATCTTTGGTGTTCTGGTTGCGGCGCTGTTTTTCAAGGATGAACGTTTGACACAAGCCCGGGTCATCGGAGTCGTTTTGGGTTTTCTCGGTGTCTCGATCATCATCGGAATACAGACCTTCACGTCTTTCAGCCTGCAAAACACAGCCCAGCTTGCCGTGTTGGCCGGAACGCTCTCGTATGCTTTTGCCGCGGCTTGGGCGCGGTATCATCTGTCTGGCCTTCACCCCGTTGTCGCGGCGGCAGGAATGCTGACGGGTTCGACCCTGCTGATCCTGCCGCTGGCGCTCATGACGGACGGGGTGCCAACGCTTGCTCTGCCCGCTATCACCTGGGCTGCGATTGGCTATTACGCCATTGTGGCAACAGCGGGGGCATACCTTTTGTACTATCGCGTGCTGGCGATGGCGGGCAGCGGCAACCTGATGCTGGTGACGCTTGTCATCCCTCCTGTCGCCATCGTGCTTGGCGCGATTGTGCGGAACGAAGCGCTGCCGTCGAATGCCTATTTCGGCTTTGTCATCCTTGCCATGGGTCTTCTGGTATTGAACCGAACTGGCCGCCGTGATTGACGCCGTGCGCTGCCCGATTTAGCAAAGGCAAAAAAGGGACAGCACAAGATGATCTACAACTCAGCCGAAGACTGGCGCACGGCAAGCCGCAAGAAGGTGCTGTTCTTTGGTATGTCCGGTCTGGGCAAGACATATGTCTCGAACATTCTTCGGGACTCAGGGAACTGGTTTCACTACTCGATCGACTATCGCATCGGCACCCGGTACATGGGCGAATACATAACCGACAATGCAAAGGCCGAGGCGATGAAAGTCCCGTTCTTGCGTGACCTGCTCCTGTCGGATTCCATTTACATCGGCTCAAATATCTCGTTCGCGAACCTGACTCCGGTCGCAGCCTATCTGGGCAAACCGGGCAACCCTGCCCTTGGCGGATTGGAAATGCCGGAATACCGCCGCAGGCAGGAACAGTTTCGGCTGGCCGAAATACACGCTCTGCTGGATACCGAGTATTTCATCGACCGGGCCGAGCGATTGTACAAATACCCCCATTTCATCTGCGACACCGGTGGATCGATCTGCGAATGGGTAGACCCCGAAGATCCGAACGATCGGGTACTGTCCGAGCTTTCGCAACACACCCTGATGATCTGGCTGAAGGGGGATGAGGAACACACGGCAGAGCTTGTACGCCGTTTTGACAAAGCCCCAAAGCCGATGTCCTATCAGGCCGAATTCCTGACCAAGGCGTGGACAGATTATCTGGATCTGCAAGGCTGTTCGGAAGCGGATGTTGATCCCGATGATTTCGTCCGTTGGACCTATGCACAGGCCTTGGCGCACCGCCAGCCGCGTTACGAAGCCATGGCGAACAACTGGGGCGTGACGATTGCCGCCAACGACATCGGAAAAATCCGCGATGCCGCTGATTTCGATGAGTTGATCGAACACACACTTGAGACGACGCGCAATAACGCCTAACTACCAGTTTTCACTGATCTCTTAGAAGCCTGACATATGCCCATCAAAATCCCATCGGAACTGCCTGCTTTTGACGTCCTGACCAAAGAGGGCGTCATGGTCATGGACGAAGATCAGGCAATGCGTCAGGACATCCGCCCGCTGCGCATCGGATTACTGAACCTGATGCCTAAGAAGATCCAGACCGAAAACCAGTTCGCGCGTCTGATCGGGGCAACCCCGTTGCAAATCGATCTGTCTTTGATCCGCATGACCGAACACCGGACCAAGAACACCGCCGCCGAGCATATGTCCGAATTCTATCGCCCGTTTCAGGAGATCAAGGATCAGAAATTCGACGGCCTGATCATCACCGGTGCCCCGATCGAACATCTGGAATTTCATGATGTCACCTATTGGGACGAAATCAGCGAGATCTTCGACTGGACCCAAACCAACGTGCATTCCACCTTTGGTGTGTGCTGGGGCGGGATGGCGATGATCAACCATTTTCACGGTGTCAAAAAGTACATGCTGGACGCAAAAGCCTTTGGGTGTTTCCGGCATCGCAACCTGGACCCGGCGTCTCCGTTCCTGCGCGGTTTCTCAGATGACTGTGTCATTCCGGTCAGCCGATGGACGGAAATGAAACAGGATGAAATCGATCGCGCACCCGGGCTGAGGACCCTGTTGGGCAGCGACGATGTCGGCCCCTGTCTGGTCGAAGATCCCGGCCATCGCGCGCTGTATATCTTCAATCACTTCGAATACGACAGTGATACGCTGAAACAGGAATATGATCGGGACGTCAGCAACGGCACGCCTATCAACGTGCCGATAAACTATTACCCCGATGATGATCCATCCAAAACGCCGCAGAACCGGTGGCGCAGTCACGCACATCTGCTGTACGGCAACTGGATCAACGAAATCTATCAGACCACGCCTTTCGACATGACAAAAATTGGCCACTAAAGTCCTGATATCCCTTGGCCTGGCCGTTCTGGGCCTTGTCATACTGACAACCTGGCGCAGCGCCCGGAACGAAGCGCTGGCCGAGGCGGCTTTCCCCCCCGAGGGTCGGATTCTGGATGTGGGCGGCATCGCCGTGCACGCCGTGGTCATGGGGGACGGCCCTGATGTCGTTCTGATCCATGGTTCCAGCGGGAACACGCGCGACATGACCTTTGCGCTGGCCCCCATTCTGGCCAGGTCATACCGCGTGATCGTTTTTGACCGACCGGGCCTGGGCTATTCCGAAAGCTTCAATCCGGATGGCGAAACCATCATTGAACAGGCGGATATCCTGCAACGGGCGGCGGCTCAGCTTGGTGCGGAAAAACCCATCGTGGCCGGGCAGAGCTATGGCGGATCGGTCTCGTTGGCCTGGGCCGTGACCCGACCCCAGAATATCTCGGCTCTGGTTCTGATCGCCCCGGCCGCTATCCCATGGGAAACGCCTTTGGATGGGTTCAACCGGCTTGCGTCAACCACGGCGGGCAATCTGCTGGCCTTGCCCTTGATCAGCTCTTTCGTACCCGAGTGGTACGTCACACAGGTGTTGGACAAAGTTTTTGCACCGCAAACGGCGCCCGAAGGTTATGCGGATCATTTCGGGCCCGGGCTGACGATCCGGCGTGGCTCGATTCATGCAAACGCCAAGCAACGCGCCAACCTGCTGGACGAAATTACCCGTCTGCAACCCAGATATGGCGAGATCTCCGTTCCGACGGAAATCATCCACGGAACGGCCGACGACACCGTTGGTCTTGAATGGCATTCTGAACGCCTGATCGAACAGATCCCCGGCGCCGAGTTGATCGAGCTACCGGGAGTCGGCCATATGCCACAGGTGGTCGCGGCGCCTGAGGTGGCCGCCGCGATAGATCGCGCGGCGCAGCGCGCGGGTTTGCGTTAACCCACGCTCTAATCCATAGTTAGATATGGATTTTATCGCGAGGTGACACATGGCCCGGTCAGGAAAAGGCTCTATCGAAAAGTATTTTCTGAAAGACGCGCCCAGATCTGTACGGGAAGAGATTCAAAACGCGAAAAAAGGCGATATTCTGAACCCGACCTACCCGTATTCCGAAAAAATGAAGACCAAGGATTATGAAGAGCAGATGGACCTGCTTCAGATCGAATTGGTCAAAATGCAATCCTGGGTCAAGGAAACCGACCAGCGGGTTGCCATCATTTTCGAAGGCCGCGATGCCGCCGGCAAAGGGGGCACCATCAAACGGTTTCGCGAAAACCTGAACCCGCGCGGCGCACGCAACGTTGCGCTGGCCAAACCATCAGACGCCGAACGCAGCCAATGGTATTTTCAGCGCTACATCCCGCATCTGCCCGCCGCAGGAGAGATCGTGTTCTTTGATCGCAGCTGGTACAATCGAGGTGTCGTCGAGAATGTCTTTGGCTTCTGCACTCAGGAACAGCGTGAGAGGTTTTTCCGTCAGGTCCTGCCACTTGAAACGGGCCTGGTGAATGACGGCATCCATTTATTCAAGTTCTGGCTCAATGTCGGGCGCGCAGAACAACTGAACCGTTTTCTGGCGCGCGAAAACGACCCTTTGAAGCATTGGAAGCTCAGCGCGATCGACATCGCAGGGCTGAGCAAATGGGACGAATACACGCAGTCGATCTCGGAAACCCTGACCCGGTCGCATTCTGATGCCTGCCCGTGGACGATTGTGCGTTCTGACGACAAGAAACGCGCGCGGCTTGCGGCCATCCGAACGGTTCTGCATGCCTTGGACTATGATGAGAAGGACGAGAAGAGTATCGGCGAGATTGATGCCCGTATCTGCGGTGGCCCGGATATGTGGGAGGCGTAAATTGTCTCCCCGCCCTGCCCCGTCGATGCCTTCACGATCATGTATTGGACGACAATGCGTCGGTGGTCTATGTCCTTGTCTTCCAACACGCAATCAATGCAACTGAGGCCGGGATGACGAAACGCGGTTATCACCACGGAAACCTGAAGCAAGCCCTGATCGAGGCTGCCTTGTCCCTGATCGAAGACAAGGGCCCGACCGGTTTCACGCTGTCCGAGGCGGCCAAAACGGCCGGTGTCACGCCTGCCGCCGTCTACCGTCATTTTCAAGGGCGCGAGGACCTGATTGCCGAAGCCGCACGGCAGGGGTTTGAGATGTTTGCAGACCTGATGCAATACGCCTATGACGAGGGACAGCCTTCAGCCCTTGCCGCTTTTGAAGCAACGGGGCGTGCGTATCTGGCTTTTGCGCGCAAGAATCCCGGGCATTACATCGCCATGTTCGAAAGCGGGATTTCCCTGAACCGGACACCCGAATTGTCCTTGGCCGCCAATCGGGCGAAGGCCGTTCTTGAAAAAGCGGCCGCGGACCTGTCCCAGCATATTCCGCCTGACAAGCGCCCGCCCGCATCGATGTTCAGCGCCCATATCTGGGCGATGAGCCACGGCGTCGTCGAGCTGTACGCCCGAAATACCGGCGCAACTTCGCCTTTTCCTCCCGAAGATTTACTGGAAAGCGGTATCGGCATCTACCTGCGCGGTCTGGGCCTGATCCCCCAGGACGAGTGACGCGGTCAGAACGAACGGCTGCCCTGAGGCATACTCAAGCCCGATGTCACGTTGATCAGATCCATCTCACCCATGCCCTTGATATCAACGCACCCCAGATCCGAGACCTGAAACTCGTCAATCAAGGCATATTTCATCTCTTCCGGGGCCACGATGTTCATGGGGTTGGCAAAGACCTGCAACCGGGACGCGATGTTTACGGCAGGGCCAAACACGTCATAGACATATTTCTGAATGCCAACGACCGATCCAACCGCCGCACCCATCCCCAATCCGATCCGCGCCTGCCACTTATGCGGATGGCTTTCGTTGCGGCGTTCGAGATAGCGCAGGAACCTTACCGCACAATGCGCCACGGCGGTCGCATGATCCGGTGTTGGATCGGGCATGCCTGACACGGCCAGATAAGCATCACCGATCGTTTTGATCCGCTCACACCCGAATTGTTCCACGATCCGGTCGAAAGCCGTGAAGATGTCGTTCAGTTCACTCAAGGTGACCGTCGGGTCGGTCTTGGCCGCAAAATCCGTGAACCCGACAAAATCCAGCATCACCACCGAAACCTGCTGATACAGCTGCGGTGTGACAACGCCGAACGTCTTGAACTCTTCATACACGGCTCGGGGCATCAGGTTCAGCAACAGGCGTTCCACTCTTTCCTTTTCGCGCTCAAGCTCTCGGGTGTTGCGCTCGACCATGGTGGAATAGCTGTCGATCATGCTTTCCAATTCGCGAATGCGAGTGATGTTCTGACATTCCACAATCAGCACCTGCTCGGACAAGCCATTGGCCAGTGAGACAGCGACTGCAAAGATCAAGGTCCTGCGTTTCGGCTTTATCTGCAATTCGACCGAGTACCGAAGGCCGGACTGCTTTACATCCTCCAGTTCCTTGGGGTCGAGATCCGGCAGAACGTCGCTTAAGGTGCTGCCCTTTTCAGGAGTGCCGAACCATTCTGTGAAAGGCCCGTTGTGAAACACGAATTGCAGGTCGGATGCGCGCACCACGGCGACGCCGACTCCGATCGCACGTAGCAATTGCTCGTTTATCGCCAGAATGCTCATGCCGCGTTCCGGGTGACTATGATCGAACGTTTGCCTTCGATTGCGGTCAGCGCAGTTTTGATGTCTCCGTCGGACATGCCATGCTGACTTAGCGCGTCGCCAAACAGCTCGGCCATGACGTCAAACTCATTGTGCGAAATGTTCAGATGCCGATGAACTGCTTCGATCCTGTCATCACTGAAAGATGCGGGCCCACCAATCAAGGACGAGACGAACTTGGTTTGATGGTCGATCAGGCGCGGCATATCAATGTCTTCGAAATGATGGCCGATCTCATCCGAATCCAGCGCCATTTCATAGAAGGTCATCACGACCCGGCTGATCGTTTTGAAACCGCCATATTTCTCATAAAGTGTCTGTGCCACACGAATACCCGCGCGTTACCAATCAATAACCCCACAACTTTATATCAAATCGATATTTTTGTTAACGCTTATGATTTTCTGGCCCAGACGGGTCAAAAACCGTCTTGCTGAAAAGGAAAATCTGCCAGAGCACCGCTGAGGTCGAAGGGGATCTTTCATACGTTCTTTGGGTATGGGAAATGAAGGAAAGGCAACACCATCAGCGGGATTATCTTTTGACTGATCTTGAAGCGCTCTGATGGGCTGGGCCGGATCAGCTTTGAACGCAAGCCAGCCCGCCCTTCTGGAAGAAAATTTCCTCTGGTCCCCCAAAATCCGCCGTTCAAAGAGAATTTGGTTTCAAAACGGCGTGTCCTCATGTTCACATGCAGGAAAACGGCACAACAATCGAAAGGACCCAAAGTGCAGGAACATGGATATGCGTCCGGGCGACTGAATCTTCCTTTTGTCGGAATATCGACCTTCGCAAAATCTCCATATGTCGAGAACTGGGACAGAATCGAGGCTGACGTTTGCGTGCTCGGCGCGCCGTTCGACTTTGGAACCCAATGGCGCCCCGGCGCGCGTTTTGGTCCTCGGGCCGTGCGAGAGGCATCGACCCTTTTCAGTTTTGGCCATGCCGGCGCCTATGATCATGAGGATGACGCGACCTATCTGGACAGTTCGGTTCGGATCGTCGACCTGGGCGATGCGGATATTGTCCACACCAAGACCGAGACGAGCCACAAGAACATAGCCTTTGGCGTGCAAAGAATTCTCGAGGCCGGGGCACTTCCGCTGGTGATTGGCGGTGATCACTCGGTCAACATCCCCTGCATTTCCGCATTTGAAAGCCACTGCGCTGAAAACGGCCCGATCCATGTTGTTCAAATCGATGCGCATTTGGATTTTGTGGATGAACGTCACGGCGTCACCAACGGGCACGGAAATCCCATGCGCCGCGCGATCGAGAAAGACTATGTTTCAGGGATGACCCAGCTGGGCATTCGAAACGTGTCGTCCACCGCCAAGGAAGGGTATGACGACGCGCGTGCGCGCGGATCGGACATCCTGTCCGTGCGGCAGGTTCGCAGATTGGGAACAGAGGCTGTTCTTGACCGCATTCCCGAAAGCAAACGGTACTATGTAACGATCGATATCGATGCGTTCTGTCCCTCGATCGCGCCAGGAACCGGCACTCCGAGCCACGGAGGGTTCTTGTACTATGACGTTCTGGAAATCCTTCAGGGACTGGCGAAAAGGGGCGACGTGGTGGGCATCGATCTGGTCGAGGTGGCCCCCGCCTACGACCCCACTGAAAGCACTCAGATTCTGGCGGCACAGCTGCTGTTGAATTTTCTGGGTTTCATTTTTCACGAACGTGCCCGACGCGCGTAAAAGCGGGTGGAGCAGAAGCTCCACCCCAAACCTCAGGAGTCGATAATGTTGTGTCCCGGCCCGTAGGGGAAGCCTGTGATGTTTTCGGCTCCGTCTTCGCCCACAACCAGAATATCGTGTTCCCTGTAACCGCCTGCACCGGGCTGGCCTTCGGGGATCCACAGCATCGGCTCGATCGAGACCACCATGCCGGGTTCCAGCACTGTGTCGATGTCTTCACGGAGTTCCAAACCGGCTTCGCGACCATAGTAGTGGCTCAGAACACCAAACGAGTGCCCATAGCCGAAGGAACGATATTGAAGCAGGCCTTCGTCGGCAAAAAACCGGTTGATCTCGGCGGTGATACCGGAACAGGTGGCACCGGGTTTGATCAAGCTCAGGCCAAGTTCATGCGCGGCCACATTGGCCTGCCACAGGCGCAGACTGTCGGCATCCGGCTCGCCCAGGAACAGGGTCCGCTCCAAGGCGGTGTAATAGCCCGAGATCATCGGAAAGGTGTTCAGCGAAAGTATATCGCCTTTTTGCAACGCGCGTTTGGTGACCGGGTTATGCGCGCCGTCGGTGTTCAAACCCGATTGAAACCAAACCCATGTGTCACGGTATTCAGCATCCGGATAGGCTCGCGCGATTTCCACTTCCATCGCGTCTCGACCAGCCATCGCGATTTCGATTTCGGTTGCTCCTTCGCGGATTGCGGCATGGATCGCAGCACCACCCACATCGGCCGTGCGCGCTCCTCCCTTGATCAATTCGATTTCTTCAGCGGATTTGATCATCCGCGCGGCCATGGTGTCGGCCGCGATGTCAACCAATTCTGGCTCGCCCAGCATGTTCAGCGCCGTGTCCCGCGCTGCAAGCGTCATGTGGTCGCCTTCGATGCCGATCCGCTTTGCATTCCCGATCAGGCTCGCAACTGCCCGCCAGTAGTTGTCGCGTTTCCAGTCAGTATAAATCACGTTGTCTTCAACCGACCGGCGCCAGGGTTGCCCGGCATCAATATTGGCCGAAACGGTGGTGCAGTTGTCTTGGGTTACAACACAGCCATAAGGGCGCCCGAACGCACAGTATAGAAAGCCCGAATAATAGGCGATATTCTGCATCGATGTCAGCAGCACCACCGGGATATCCCGCTTGGCCATAATCGCGCGCAGCTTGCCAAGACGGCGGTCATACTCAGATTTGCTGAAAGGCAACGGGGCTTTGTCGCCATTGTGGCAGGTGAAGAACTGAGGGCGGTTAGAAATGTCAGTCATCCTTGGTCTCTCATCTATGCCGGGCGTGCATCTCCCGGCCACATGTCCCGGCGTTCAGGACAGGCGGTCTCGGGGTCCGAGAGCCGATCACCTCCGTAGTCGCCGCGACGCCATCGCGGCAGAGATGAACAGGTGAACCGTTAGATCAGACGGTTTGCTGCGTCAAGCGGGCGAAAGACCTCGCAGACGCTCCGACCGGCGCCGCAACAGTTCGACCGTCGTCAGCAGGGCAATGGACAGGACCACGAGGATTGTCGCAACCGCCAGAATGGTTGGACTGATCTGTTCCCGCAGGCCGGTGAACATCTGCCACGGCAACGTCTTTTGCGATGAGGATCCCACAAACAAGACCACGACCACTTCGTCGAACGATGTGATGAAGGCAAACAGGCCGCCCGAGATTACGCCCGGCAATATCAACGGCATCTGTATCTTGAAGAAGGTCCGCACCGGCCCTGCGCCCATATTGGCTGCCGCCCGCGTCAGAGATCGATCAAAGCCCACCAGTGTTGCCGTCACGGTAATGATCACAAAGGGAATACCCAGCACTGCGTGGGCCAGGATAACTTTCAGATAGCCTACGAAGTTCTTGTTCATGCCCAGTGTTCCTTCGAGGAAACGCCCGATATCACTGTAGAAAAAGAACATACCCGTCGCCGAGATGATCAGCGGAACAATCATCGGCGAAATCAGAATTCCCATGATCGCACGGCGTCCGGGAACGTGAGACTGGCTGAGCCCGATCGCGGCCAGCGTTCCCAACGTTACCGAGATAACCGTCGCAATCGGCGCGATGATCAGCGAGTTCTTGAAGCTGCGCTGCCATTCGTTGTTGGTGAAGAAATCACGGTAATGCTTCAGCGAATAGCCTTCGGGATCAAGCCGCAGCATCTCGGGCGTGAAGGTAAAGAAATCCTGCGCGTTGAAAGACAACGGCAACACCACCAGAATCGGCGTGATCAGGAACACGAAGATCGCACCACAGATCACGCGAAACAGGTAGTGATAGAAAACCTGCTGTGCCGTGAGATACGGCAGCAGCTTGCGCCGATACCGCCCCTCGTACAACCAATAGATAAACCAGGCGAAAAACCAGCCGCCGAGCAGGCCCAATACACCGCCCATCAGACCGGCCATTATGAAACCTATGACGCCGAACCCGATGATATTGATCCAGCGTGCGAGGTTTTCGTTCTTCACGATATTTATGTAGACCCAGGCCAGCCCCGCGATCAGGACAGCCCCGCCCAGTATGCCCAGAAGGACCGAACCATTTCCGGCCCCGACGAAAATGCCGGCAAATGCCCCGGCAAGTGCGACACTGGGCAAAACCATGGACATGGGTTTGCGGGATATCGGTGTCAGTGCTGCCATCTTGATTATCCCAACTTCACGTTATCGATGCCCACGATCTTGTCGTAGACCCAGTAGAGCAACAGCACGACCGCCAGAAGGATCGTACCCAAGGCCGCGGCCAGCCCCCAGTTCAGTGAGGACGAGATGTGATAGGCAATCCGGTTCGAGATGAAGACACCCTTTGTGCCGCCCACGATCTCGGGCGTGATGTAGTACCCAATCGCCAGAATGAACACGAGGATCGAACCGGCACCGATTCCGGGCACGGATTGCGGGAAGTAGATGCGCCAGAACGTCGTCCAGTTCGTTGCACCCATGGATTTGGCCGCGCGTGTATAAGACGGCGGAATGGTCTGCATCACCGAATACATGGGCAGGATCATGAAGGGCAGCAGGATATGGGTCATCGCGACGATAGTGCCGATCTGGTTGTTGATTATGATAAGGCGAGCATCATCAGCGACCAGCCCCAGCCAAACGAGGGTATCGTTAATAACCCCCTGTTGCTGCAACATGACCTTCCAAGCGGAGGTTCGCACCAGAAGGGACGTCCAGAAGGGCAAAAGGACCAGTATCATCAACAGGTTAGATACCCGCATAGGCAGCGTCGCCAACAGATAACTGACAGGGTAAGCAAGCAGGATACAAGCACCCGTAATCACGAGCGACATGAACAGAGTACGTCCAAAAAGCTTTATCAGGATTTGCTTGTCTTCGGGTTGAGCCTGCGCGCCTTCCGGGGTTCTGCGCATGTCGACGGCATTCAGGAAGTAACCATTGGTAATCACAGGTGAGTGGGTCTTGATCACCCGCCAGGTTTGCGGATCTCCCCATCCGTCATGAATCTCGATCAATGTTTCCTTGAACGGCCCATCCGTTTCAGGATCCAGTTTTTTGATCTGGCGCCCAGACCTGCGGAACATCGAAGACATGCCAGTCTCTTCGTAGTTCAAACGCGAACCGAGCCTTGTGTGTTCTTTGTTGTCAATCGCGACGATCATGTCGCGGACAAAGGCCTCGTAAACATCCTCGCCCGGCAACTCACCCGACTGTTCGTCCCAGTTGTTCAGGGCTTTGACGGTCAAGGGAAGTGTGTCGGACACGATGCTGTTTTCAACGGACCGAAACAACATCGATGCAATGGGAACGATGAATGAAAACAGGACAAAAAGAAGAAGCGGCGCAATCAACATCAACGCCCGGAGCTTCTGCCTGCGTAGAGAGCGCGCCAGCGACTGCTTGAGCGGTGTTCCATCAGCGGCCAGCATGGGGCCCGCGTTTTGGGTGGCGTCAGTCATTGTTGTCCCTTGGCTTTTCCTGGGTCAGGGGCAGTTTCCCGCCCCTGACAGTGTCACCAATTCAAAACCGGCTTATTGCGCCAGCCACGCCTGGAATTTGGCGTCGATGTCGTCACGGTAATCCGCCCAGAACTCGTAATTGTACAGGAACGTGTTCTTGGCGTTTTCCGGATCGGTTGGCATATGGGGCGCCATATCGATACCCAGTTCGGCATGCTCACCCACCAGCGGAGCCGACGATGCACGGGCCGGGCCGTACGAGATGTACTTGGCCTGATCCGCCAGACGCTGGGTGTCGGTCGCAAAGCGGAGGTAATCCAGCGCGCGTTGCTTACGCTCTTCGCTCAGACCGGCGGGGATGATCCAGCCGTCAATATCGAAAACCTGCGCATCCCACAGCATGGCGACGGGCTGGTTCTGCTCCTCGATCACGCTGAACAGACGACCGTTATAGGTCGAGCCCATGATGACCTCGCCGTCGGCCAGCAGCTGGGGTGTGTCCGCACCGGCGGACCACCAAACAACACTGTCTTTGATGGTGTCCAACTTGGCCAGAGCCTGATCCTGACCTTCCGGAGTGGCCAGAACGTCATAAACTTCGTCCTTGGGAACGCCGTCGCAGATCAGTGCCCATTCCATGTTGTTGATGGGGCGTTTCTCCAGCGAACGTTTGCCCGGATAGGTTTCCAGATCAAAGACGGCGCAGACGTCCGTCGGCGGCGTGTCACCAACCAAATCGGTGCGGTATCCGAACGTGGTCGAATACACGATGCTCGGGATGTAGCAATCGCTGACGATCAGATCACCGAAGTCTTCAGATGCCGGCGTGCCATCGGGCGCCGGGGCCAGCATCGCGTCATGGTCGATTTCCATCGCCAGACCTTCGTCGCACAAGCGGATCGCGTCAGACGCCACGACATCGACCACATCCCAGGTGATGTTCCCCGCTTCGTTCATCGCGCGCAGCTTGGCCACCGCCTCGTTCGAGCTGTCATCGTTCAGAATGGTGACGCCGGTCTTTTCCGAATAGGGCTCGTGATACGCCTTCAACTGCGATTTGGAATAGGCCCCGCCCCAGGAAACGATGGTCATTTCCTCGGCCGAAACACCACCCGCCGCAATGGCGACGGCGGCCGTTGTCAGAAGGGTTTTGGTTGCTTTCATGTGTAAATAACTCCCAGTTAGTCCCGTTTATATGTGTGGTCAGCTGATGCACGGGCCTTCATCAGCCGGTCCCTCTGATAGAGCTGTGCTTGTTTCGCGCAGCTTGGTCTATGCGTCGAGCGCACGACAATCCTGGGCCAGCCAGCCGATCTCGATCTCCTGACCGGGGGTCAGGCGGACGGCATCTGGCGCGTTCCGGGTCTTGACGATGAACTCATCATTTCCTGCAACGCACATGCGGAAACGGAATACGTCACCCATGTAGATGAATTCTTTGACAGTCGCTTTCAGCGTATGAGCATCGGCGTGCAAGCGATCCTTGTTGAATTCCACCCGCTCAGGCCGGATTGACACCTTTGTCCTTTCGCCCGGATTGTGAACGTTGATCGGAACCGCGTCGATCTCAGACCCATCGTCCAGCTGGACAAGGCATGTGTCGCCATCAATCGATTTAACGACACCTTCCAAAGTGTTGTTTTCCCCGATGAATTGGGCAACAAAGCTGTTTTCGGGTTCTTCATAAAGCTGATCAGGCGGTGCAAGCTGCTGAATGCGGCCATCGTCGAACACGGCCACACGATCCGACATCGTCAATGCTTCGGTCTGGTCGTGGGTCACATAAACCGTAGTGATTCCCAATTCGTGCGCAAGACGTGTGATTTCGAACTGCATATGCTCGCGCAGCTGCTTGTCCAGTGCGCCCAGTGGTTCATCCATCAACACCAGTTCGGGTTCGAAAACCAAGGCGCGCGCCAAGGCTATTCGTTGTTGCTGACCGCCAGACAACTGAGCCGGGCGCCGGCCTCCAAACGCCCCCATCTGAACCATGTCCAAGGCACGTTGTACCTTTTCATCCCGTTCAGACTTGCCCAACTTGCGGACTTCCAAGGGGAACGAGAGGTTTTCGGCCACTGTCATGTGGGGAAACAGGGCATAGTTCTGGAAGACCATGCCAATCCCACGCTTGTGTGGAGGGATATTGTTGATGGGCTTCCCATCAAGAAGGATTTCGCCATGAGTGGCGGTTTCGAATCCGGCAAGCATCATCAGGCAGGTTGTCTTTCCAGACCCGGACGGCCCGAGCATGGTTAGGAATTCGCCTTTTGGCATTGCAAGGTTGAGATCTTTGACGACGAGATTCTCGCCATCATAAGATTTTTGTACGCGTTGAAATTCAACAAACGCGGCATCGGTATTTGTGTCGGTCACAAGACCCCCTGTTGCGTCAAATGATTATCCGAGTGTTGCGGATTTCATTGATCTGTAGTCAGCAGTTAAGACCATGCAGTGGGCACTTGGCAACAATAGATGACGCTTTTGCGAATTTTCATGTCATTTCTGCTGTTTCAATCAGCAAGATTGAGGCGGCGCATATGCCATGCAAGGCTTTGATTACTTGAAAGAACTGGCTTACCGATCCGCTTGCGAATCTCAGGAATCGCTTCAATCGTGCGCAGGTTGGTACAGCTGAGGAAAACGGCCTCGACCGATGGATCAGATCCCAGTTTCGTCGCGGCCTCGATCACCGACTGCACAGAAATCCGAGCAACCTTTGCCTCTTCGGCCTGCCCGAATGTCCCGAAAACATCCATGGTTATCCCGTTTTCCGAAAACGCGGCACGCAGCGGTGCGTTGACCTCTTCGACATAAGGCGACAGCAACGCAAACCTGGACACCCCAAGATCCGCGGCGCAGGCCGTGGCCGCGCGCAAAGGGTTCGTAACCTCTTTTGTATTGCACGACTGTTTGACAAGTTCCTCCACACGTTTTGAACCAATGACGGAACTTGCGGACGTGCAGCCATAACCCACCACCTCGAAAGGACGCGCGCTGGGCAGCAACCCTGCCGCCGCCGGCAGGGCCTCTTCCATCTCGGCCAGACTTTCTGGTGTCACTTCAATGCCGCTGGGTATCCGTGTTACATACAACGGGTTTTTCCGGTCCGAGAAAATCTTGCCGAACTCCGGCTCAATCGTCTCGTCGACCTGAAGAACAATCAATCCAAGCGGCGGGGCTTGCGGGTCGTCCTCGTCAAGCGTGTATGGCACGTAGGTCATAGCTGGATCATCTCCGGCCCGATACGCGGGCTGATAAAGCGCGGAACATCGTCTGTTACGACGATGTTTTCTTCGTGAACCAAGATCTTGCCACCAACGGCAATGCCCGGCTCCAAGGTCAGCACCATGCCCGGCTCAAGAACGGTCTGGTCCGTCGGGATGAGCGACGGCCATTCGGTCAGCGACATTCCCAACCCATGCCCCAACCGACCGGCATCTGTGCCTTCGGACGCCTTGGTCAGCACCGTGTTCATGGCATGAAACAACTCTGCTGCGGTGGCGCCGGGGCGCGCGATTTCGAATGCAGCATCCGACGCCTCAATCAGCCTGGCGTAAGCAGATTTCACGTCCGGACTTGCCGGGCCGACAGACCAGTTGCGGTCGAAGTCACTGAAATAGCCATCCCAGACCAAGCCGGTGTCAAGCATCAGTACATCGCCAGCCTTCAAGGGGGACGACGACGCCGGAGAAATCACGTCAGAGTAACCGCCCTGCTCTGCCCCACCTGCGAGATACGGCACCCAGTCCGCGCCCTCTTCCAGACAGAGTATCTGGAAACCGCGAAATACTTCATCCAAAGGCACGCCGACCCGAGCAACCTCGGGAACCCGGGCGAAGGCTCGACCGGCTATGGCGCATGCGGTTTCGATTTTAGCTATTTCCGCCTCGGATTTGACCATGCGAAGTTGGCGCAAAATACCGTGATCTCCGGTGATGTGGCGCGAACCGAGCCTGTTTCGCAGGCGTTCAATATCCGACATGGGCATACGCGCGTGCGTCTCGTGACCATCGGGCATTCCGATACGGCCTTTGGGGGGTGTCAATTCCGTCAGGGTGTCCGTCAAAAGCGAGACGCCGTCATCCTGAAGATCGGGTGAGCTCCACGTTCGAATGTCATCGATCCAGGTTTGCCCCATCAACGAGGCGCCGATCGAGGGGATGACTGCAACCGGTTTACCAACCGCAGGCAGGATCAGGAACCAAGGACGAGTCGGGCTTTCCCAGAATCTGGTCAGGTATCCGGTAAAATAACGCACGTCGGTTTCCGTGGTCAGCAGCAGCGCCGACAGGCCAGCGGCATTCATCATCACCTGTGCGCGTTCGGTGCGCGCTGAGAATTCTGCTGGCTCGAACCCTCTCATCCGGCGACCTCAGAGGTGGGGCGCCGCATGCAGCCTGAAACGTGGAAATGACACCGCTTGAATGGCCCGATGCTTTGGCCCGTTCGGTGCGGATTGATATCGGTTTTCATGCAGCCCCCCTGAATTTTCGTTCGTTGACGTGAGCGGATCGGTAGGGTTCTGTCAACCAAAGTCTTTTGTTGACCGGAGGCGCCAATGACCCACTCTGATCCAGCTTTCAGCCGGGCGGAATATGATCGCCGTCTTGCCAAGACCCGACAGGCGATGGCCGCAAAGGGAATTGACTGCCTTTTTGTCGAAGACCCTTCGAACATTGGATGGCTCACCGGGTATGAGGGCTGGTCTTTTTACGTTCACCAGGGTGCCTTGATCTTTCTTGACGCGGACCCGATCTGGTGGGGGCGCCGGCAGGATGCAAACGGTGCGCTGCGCACGGTGTGGATGGGGGACGATCGGGTTTTTGGATACGCGGATCACTTCGTGCAGTCGACCACGCGGCATCCAATGCAGGATCTGGCCAAACTTATTGCGGACTGCGGACACAGCCAAAGCCGCATTGGGGTGGAACTTGACAATTATTACTATTCGGCCAAAGCCCATATTACTCTGACGACGGAACTGCCCGGGGCAACCCTGATCGATGCAACGGCCTTGGTCAACTGGCAACGGGTCGTGAAATCTGACGAAGAAATCGCCCTGATGCGCAAGGCGGCCCGGATTTCAGAGTTTGTGACTGACGGCGTGCTTGAGCGCGTTGAACCCGGCCTGCGCAAGAACGAGCTGGTCGCACAGATTTACCATGACGCGATAACGGGCGTCGGTGATGACTGGGGGGATTACGCAGCCATCGTCCCACTTTTACCGTCAGGGTCAGACGCCGCCGCGCCGCATCTGACATGGAATGGAGATGTGTTCAAATCGGGCGAATGCACCTTCTTCGAGCTCTCCGGCTGCTACCGCCGGTATCATGCTCCGTTCTGCCGGTCGGTATTTCTGGGTCAACCGCCTGATTATCTCAAAAGGGCTGAGGCGGCCTTGGTTGAAGGGTTGGAAGCGGGTCTGGAGGCTGCGCGCCCCGGCAATCGCGCAAAAGATATTGCCAAAGCGCTGGCGGCGCCTCTCGAACGTGCGGGGATCGAACGCGGCGCCCGCTGTGGTTATCCTGTCGGCCTCAGCTATCCTCCGGACTGGGGCGAACGCACGATCTCGCTGCGGGAAGAAGACAATACGATCCTCGAATCTGGCATGACATTTCACTTCATGCCCGGGCTCTGGATGGATGATTGGGGGCTTGCGATCACCGAATCCATCCTGATCACTGAAAACGGCCCCGCAGAGTGTCTGTGCAAACGACCACGCAAAGTATTCGTCAAGCCCTGAGTGGTGCACGAACGATCCTAGGCCCGCGCCTGATCAAACACGTATCTGTTCAAGCAACCAGTCACGAAACAATGCGGCCGCCGGATTGCTGGCGTCAGCTGAAAGATAATACCCTTCGTTGCAGTCGACAGTGCTGTCATGTGCGCTTTCGACAAGACCGGTTATCATCGCATGTTTCGCCAGAAACTCGCTGATCAGGGCAACCCCGCTGCCATGAACCGCCAATTGAAGCGCCATGCCGAACGTATCGACGAAAACGGCAGGCTGCCGCTGCACGCCCTGCTTGTCGAACCACGTCTTCCATCCGCTTGACGTGCCGACTGCCTCTATCAGGGGAAGGTCAAACGGATCCCCTGCAAGCGTCGGCGCCTTGAGAGCGACAAGCCTGTCAGGCCGCAAACGTTCGCCCCCCCTGCCCACTTGTTTTTCCGATCCGAACCTGACCTGAACGTCAGCTTGCGACGCGTTAAAATCGTCAGGCCAGATTGCGCTGAGCAGCCGCACGCTGATCTCTGGATTGCGGGTGGTGAAGTCCGCGAGGTTTGGGGCGATGACCCATTGCGCGACGCTGACAGATGTGGCCACTGTCAGGACATCTCCTGGTGCGCTAGCGTCGGCCCTTCCGGCGGCGGCGGCAAGCGCCTCAAGCGCACTGCCGACTTCGGGCAGCAGTTTCCGCCCTG
This sequence comes from Ruegeria sp. HKCCE3926, assembly GCF_017872515.1. NCBI lineage: Bacteria > Pseudomonadati > Pseudomonadota > Alphaproteobacteria > Rhodobacterales > Roseobacteraceae > Ruegeria > Ruegeria sp. HKCCE3926. The sequence goes on from NZ_JAEDOU010000001.1 coordinate 1,219,616, forward strand.
CATCCGTCAGGGCCAGACTGCGCGGATGCCTTATGAAAAGCGCTGTCCCCAGACGCATCTCAAGGGATTTCACCTGCTGACTGACTGCCGATTGGGTCAGGCCGATTTCCTCGGCCGCTGCGGTAAAACTCAGGGTCCGGGCCGCCGCCTCGAAGGATCGGAACCAGGTCAGGGGGGGAAGTGATTTTGCCATTGATCAAGTTAGCCATTAATCTTTTTAATGCAAAAGCACATAATTCAATCATTTGTCAAAAATCACACCCGTTTCTACCTTTTCCCAGCGCGACAGGAGAGGTGTGATGAAGCCGGAAATACGCAAGATTGTAACCTACGACGAGGAAGTTCTTGTCGAGGGATTTCGCCCTGCGGAAATCCCATGGCGCATGTTCGCCGTGGCCGCAGTGATTACCAATCCCTGGGCGGGTCGATATGTCGAAGACCTCAAACCGGAAATCCACGCATATGGCCCCATACTGGGAAAGATGATTACGGACCGCATGATCGCGTTGGCCGGCAGTGGCGACACAATCGAAGCCTATGGCAAGGCAGCCGTCGTCGGATTGAATGGCGAGGTCGAGCACGCCTCGGGCATTATTCACACCCTTCGGTTCGGCAACCACTACCGCCAGGCGGTCAGCGCAAAATCCTATCTGGCTTTCACGAATACGCGCGGCCCCGCAAATGCGCCGATCATGGTGCCATTGATGGACAAAAACGATGCCGGGCGGCGGTCTCACTACCTGACCGTTCAATTCTCGATCCCGGACGCACCGCGCGACGACGAAATTGTGGTGGTACTGGGGGCGGCAACATCGGGCAGACCGCATCACCGTATCGGCGACCGGTATCAGGATCTCAAGGATTTGGGTCATGACGTGGACAACCCGGCCGCGGTCTGAAATCGGCGGGCTGGCCGCCATCCAGGCAGGCACAGGTCCGGACATCCTGTTGCTGCACGGGGTTGGCCTGCGGGCCGAAGCCTGGGGTGCGCAGTTGGACGGTTTGGCGTCTGTAGCTCGACTGACAGCGCCGGACATGCCCGGTCACGGAGAAAGCCCACTAAGTTTTTTCGGCACGGAACTGTCGGAATACAGTGATGCTGCACACAACGTGCTTCGCGATCTGAAAGGGCCCGTCCTTGTTGTCGGCCACTCGATGGGCGCAATGATCGCGTTGGACCTTGCCACCAAGGCGCCCGACCGGATTTGCGGCGTCGTGGCAACGAATACCGTTTTTGAACGCGGCGCAAAGGCCGCGCTGGCGGTTCAGGAACGAGCGGCGGGGCTGGATGGGGAAACACCGGTTGATCCAACCAGCACGCTGCGCCGGTGGTTTGGTGACATCGGTTCGCCTGAACGTGATGCCTGCCGCGAATGGCTGACGGCCATGGATCCGGCTGCTTACAAGCTGGCCTATTCGGTTTTTGCCCAAAGCCGAACTCCGCGGCGCGACGCGCTGGAGAAACTCGCCTGCCCCGCGCTGTTCATAACCGGCAGTCAGGAGCCGAACTCCACCCCAGACATGTCGCACAAAATGGCCGAAGTCACCCCGAACGGCCGCGCGCTGATCATCGATGGGGCGGCCCATATGATGCCGATGACCCATGCAAATCAGGTCAACGCTGCCATTTCCAGCTTTCAAAGCGAGGTGCAATCATGACCGAACTTGATCCCCGCGACCTTCGGCGGGCATTCGGCAAATTCATGACCGGCGTGACCGTCGTTACCACGCGCAGCGCCTCTGGCATGGCCCTGGGCTTCACGGCAAACTCCTTCACTTCGGTTTCGCTCGACCCGCCGCTGTTGATCGTCTGCCCCGGCAAGAACTTGTCTTCATACGGCGAATTCTCGACCTGCACCCATTTCACGGTGAGTGTTCTGGCCGAGGGGCAAGAGGATGTGTCCAATACCTTCGCCGGCTTCAAAGGTGACCGGTTCGCCAAAACCGACCATGATCTCGACGCGCGAGAGATCCCTTTGATCAACGGCGCGGTCGCAACATTTTCCTGCCGGACCCACCAAGTGATCGAGGCAGGAGACCATTGCGTTCTGATCGGACAAGTCGAAGCCTATTCCCACAACGACCACCCGGCGCTGGGCTACGCGAACGGGCAGTACTTCAGCCTTGGCCTGGAACGCGGCGCACTTGAACCGACGGGGCGCAGGATCGTCTGTGGCGCAATCATCGAACACGAAGGCCGCGTGCTGCTTGAGAAAACGGATGCCGGTTTCAGGCCGCCGCAGGTCACATTGTCCGACCGGCGACAGTTGCGCGACAGCCTGTGGCAGGATCTGCATGATCGTGGCATCGACGCACGTCTTGGCGTCGTCTACTCGGTCTATGACGATGCCACAGCGCATCATGTCTACATATTGGGCAATGCGCCGGAACTTCCCAAACACGGCAAGCTTGAGGCCGTCGCGATTGAAGACCTGGCAACCCTTTCCTACACGACGACGCCAATCACCACCATGATTTCCCGTTTCGCGCTGGAAAGCCGGACCCGCGACTTCTCACTGTATCTGGGCAGTGCGCAGCTAGGCGACGTGCACAGCTTTTCTGAAAGGACCTGATGGATGGAGTTTTCCCTTTTTGCACACATGGAACGGCTGAGCCCCGATCAACCCCATGAGAAGCTGTATGAAGAGTTCATCGCGCTGTGTAAAATGGCCGATGAGGCGGGAATGCGTGCCGTCTGGACCGGCGAGCACCACGGGATGGACTTTACGATCGCGCCCAACCCTTTGATGTCTTTGGTGGATATCGCACATCACACCAAGAACGTACGGCTTGGCACGGGTACAGTTGTTGCACCGTTCTGGCATCCGATCAAACTGGCGGGCGAAACGGCTGCGGCAGACCTGATGACAGGCGGCCGTATCGAGCTGGGCATCGCCCGCGGCGCCTATTCGTATGAATATGAACGGATGATGCCGGGAATGGATGCATGGGATGCTGGCCAGCGCATGCGAGAAATCGCGCCACTTTTGCCCCGGCTGTGGGAGGGTGACTGTGCCCATGATGGAGAATATTTCAAATTCCCTGCCACCACCTCGGCCCCCAAACCCGTGCAACCCGGCGGGCCGCCCATCTGGATCGCGGCGCGGGATCCGAACAGTCATGAATTCGGTGTGCAGAACGGCTTTAACATTCAGGTCACACCGCTCTGGCAGGGCATGCATGAGATTGAAACGCTGATGGGCCGCTTTGAAGATGCATGCGCAAACCATGAGGGGCCGCGCCCCAAGATCATGCTGCTACATCACACTTACGTTGGCAGCGACGATGATGATCTGGGTCAGGCCGCTCGGGAATTGTCGCGCTTCTACAACTACTTCGGGGCCTGGTTTCAAAACAAGCGGCCGGTCCGGCAGGGCTTGATCCAGACGTTGACGGACAAAGAGATGGCGGCCAACACGATGATGGCACCGGAAAACCTGGCGCGCGATCTGACTGTCGGAACCCCGGATGGGGTCACGGAACGTCTGAAACGTTATGAAGATCTGGGCTATGATGAGTATTCGTTCTGGATAGACAGCGGTATGAGTTTCGAACGCAAACGCGCATCGCTGGCCCGTTTCATCGACGACGTCATGCCAAAGTTTCAGTGAGGATCGATGATGCATCAGAAACCACATTTCCAGCTTTACATCGACGGCGCGTGGACCGAAGGGGCGCGCGGGCAAGTGATGCATTCGCAAAACCCGGCGACGGGCCAAGACTGGTCCAGTTTCGCCTGTGCCGCATCCGAAGACGTTGACCGCGCCGTGTCCGCCGCGCGACGGTCACTTGATGATCCCGCGTGGCGCGACATGACGCAAACCGCACGCGGCAAACTGTTGTTCAAACTTGCCCAGCTGATCGAGGAAAACGCCGGACACCTGGGCCAGCTTGAGACCACAGACAGCGGCAAGCTGCTTGCCGAAACCGCAAGCCAAACAGCTTATGTCGGTGACTATTATCGATATTATGCAGGGCTTGCGGACAAAATCGAAGGGGCGGTTCTTCCGATCGACAAACCGGACATGCACGTCTTTACCAAACGCGAACCGATTGGTGTGGTGGTCGCTATCGTCCCCTGGAACGCACAAATGTTCCTGACCGCGACCAAGCTTGGCCCCGCGATAGCAGCAGGCTGTTCGGTCGTGCTGAAGGCCTCTGAAATTGCACCCGCTCCGATGCTGGAGTTCGCACGGCTGATCGATGAAGCCGGCTTTCCGCCCGGTGTCGTCTCTGTCATTACGGGGGATGCCGAAAACTGCGCCATCCCGCTTACGCGTCACCCGGACGTGGACCGGATCGCATTCACCGGCGGCCCGGAAACAGCGCGCCATGTCGTGCGCAATTCGGCTGAGAACTTTGCGGTGACTACTTTGGAACTGGGCGGGAAATCCCCGATCATCGTTTTTGATGATGCCAATCTGGATGGCGCGGCCAATGGTTTGATTGCGGGAAACTTCGGCGCCTCGGGTCAAAGCTGCGTGGCCGGCTCGCGCGGGTTGATACATCGCCCGATACTGGATGCGCTTGTTGACAAGATCGAACAGAAGATGAAGGGCGTCGCAATCGGCGACCCATTGGAAGCGGCCACCCATATTGGCCCGCTTTGCACCACAGCTCAGGTGGACAGAATTCAGGCGACTTTGGCGAAAGCCACAGAACAAGGCGCACGCATCCGCTTCGGGGGAAACCCTCTGGACCGGCCGGGCAACTTCATGGCCCCTACGCTGGTGGAATGTTCGAGTCCAGAGACCGAGACGCTGAAGGTCGAAATGTTCGGCCCCGTGATGTCTCTGCTGCCATTCGATACGGAAGAAGAAGCGATCGCATTGGCCAACGACTCGCAGTTCGGGCTTGGATCCGGCGTTTTCACTGAAAATGTCGCCCGCGCCCATCGGGTTTCATCCCGCCTGAAATCGGGAATTTGTTGGATCAACACGTATCGCGCAGTGTCCCCGATCGCTCCGTTTGGAGGCTACAATCAATCCGGCTATGGCAGAGAAGCCGGGATCGAGGCCATTCACGATTACACAAGGACCAAAACCGTCTGGCTGAATACGTCGGAACAGCCAATGTCGAACCCGTTCGTCATGCGGTAGCCAGCACGGGGCGCTTTCGACACCCGAGGAACTGCCGGAGCATCGTTTCATCGCATGGCTGGCGCGGGCCCTGGCATCATCCCCAGTGCGCCAGATATATCGCTCGACGCCGAGGTCTTGCTGTCTGATCAGGCACTCTTCCGTGCTGGTCGGTATCCGGAGCAGGCGCTGCGGATAGGTGTGATACTGAGCGCAAACGGCAGCCAGACGCTCATCCCATTGGAGCAGCACTTCTTCCTTCGCGTCGGAAACATCGCGCAGGACCGTTTCCGCCATCCACGTCGCGGCGTGCGCCTGTAGGCCCGAGGGCCATTCTCTGAAAGTCGAGTGCCATCGTTAAACCCTTTTGAGACAAAAAGAAAAAGGCCCCGCTAGGGACCTGATATCGGGTTCGCGATTGGTAAGTGGCGGAGAGACAGGGATTCGAACCCTGGAGACGGTTTCCCGCCTACACACTTTCCAGGCGTGCGCCTTCGACCACTCGGCCACCTCTCCGTGCCGGCGATATTTGGACGAATGCTGTCGGATTTGCAAGGCCTCAATTCGACGAATTCAGGGGAATAGCGCAATTTAATCAATGCGCCCACCGAGGGGTGATCAACGGTCAACACGTGCCGCGTTTGGGCCAATCATGTCTCATCACTGGCACCCAGGTCCATATCCGCCTCGGTCAAATCCGCCGGAGTCTCTGCGACTTTGCGTGGCTCATCCTGCACAGAAACAGAAGGCTCCTGCTTGCTCGGGTTAGATGCCCGCAGGGTTTCGGGATTTCGCAACCAGACATCACGTTGAGCGAACGGGATCTCGATCCCTGCTTCCGAGAATCTGCGGTTGATTTCGTGGTTCATGTCAGATTTTACCGACAGAGCCCAATTCACATCCCGCAGGATCGCCCGTATTTCGAAGTCCAAGGAATCTGCGCCGAACCCCTGGAACACAACGCTTGGCGCCGGGTTGGCCAAAACCATCGGATGGTTGTTGGCGATTTCGCCCAGAATGGTTTCGACCTGGCGCGTGTCAGTTCCGTATGCAACACCCACCGGAACGATCACCCGCCCGATCGTGTTGCCGCGGGTATAGTTTGTTACAACACCGCTGATCAGGTCAGAGTTAGGAACGATAACATCCGTCCTGTCGAACGTCTCGACCCGGGTCGAACGAACGGAAATGTCCTTAACATATCCCATCATGCCATTCACATCGATCCAATCCCCCTTGGAAATCGGACGCTCGACCAAAAGGATGATGCCAGAAACGAAGTTCGACACGATTGTCTGCAAACCAAAGCCGATGCCAACAGACAGCGCGCCAGCGACGATCGCCAGCGATGACAGATCAAATCCGGCCACCATGATTGCGACCAACGCGGCAAGAAATATGCCAACGTATCCCGAACCCGCGACAATCGCGTTTTGGCCACCCGGATCGATGTTGGTTTTCGGCAGAAGCGAATTGCGCAGCCCGCTTTGCAACAGACGCGTCAGCGTATAACCGATTGCAAACACGGCAACAAAGGTCAGAAAGTTGCTGGGCGAAATTGTGACGCCACCGATATCAAAACCAAGCAGCAGGCGCGACCATGCTTCCAGCAGATCGGTTTCCCGCGCACCCCAATAGATCGCCAGAATGGGAAGCGCCAAGATGGCCAATGCAAACCCGACCAGTACGGAAAAAAGCGAATCCCCCGCGGCTTCGCCCTGCCCGGTGACCCAGCCGTAAATCTGACTGATGAACCGTTGCAGGATGACCAAGGCCCCGATCAGTACCAATGTCTTGACGGCAGGAAACACGATGGCTTCGGCCGCATTGGTGTATCCGAAAATCGCCAGCAAGGGAGACACGATGCCCAAAAGGAACAAAGCCCGGCGCAGGAATTCGACCAATTGGCTGAACCCCGCGGAACGGGTCGAGGCAGCCTGATCCGGTGGCCCGTCATTGGTTCGAATCTGACGTATTCGCAACAACAACAAAGCCGTTGCGACAATGACCGGGAAACTGACCACGGCACGGGTCGCGTCGGAGATGTTTTCGACCCGTCCGAACAGCAACACCAATTCGTGCAGAACCAGCACCAGGGCGAGCAGATCGATATACACGCGCAGTTCGGTGATGCGCGCAGCGGACAGACGTTTGAACCCTTGCGACGCGCCGATCACGTAAACCTGGCGACCAATCCAGTCATAGAAAAACACGATCGCTGCCCAATACGGAACATTCTGAAGCAAAAGGCTGCCCCGCAGACCGGGAACGCCGGTGAGGCTGATTGCCGTGACCACGGCCACCACACCGATCCATGGCAACAGAATTCGCAGCAGTGAGATTACGAACGACCAGACCCCCGTCCCGGCCCCGCCGAGCAACCTCAGGTAGTCGCCTCCAAGTTCGGACCACCGTTTTCCAAAGATCAGCAGCACGGCTGAAATGATCAGAAGTATGAAGATTGCGAGACCACGAGCGCGAATTTGTTCGCGCACGACATCTGAACGCAAGTTCGTGATCGTTTCATTTGCCAGGCTTTGAACGGCCTCTTTGACATCCACCCATGCCGGTCCCCAATGCGCCGGGTTGATCGGTGACGGGCCCTGTTCGAAGAACTCTTTTTTCTGCCGCGCGCGAATGATCTGATCAATTTCGCTGATCAGCCCGTTCGCACGGCTATACGCCTCTTCGGATATGATGCGCGGCACACGCAGACTGTTGAGCTGATCCTCAAGATGCGTGCGAAGTTTGGCTATGTCTTCAGGCTCGGTCGTGTCCCCTTCGGGTTTGGGACCCAACGCTTTTAACTGGCTTTCCAGCGTCGTAATGCGGTCGGTATTTGCCCCACGAGCCCGATTGAAGTCCTCCCTGTAACCACTTATTTCCGAGCGCAAATTCTCTAGCGCAGCGTCAGAGGCGCGGTTCGCCTCGATAACGGCTTCGGCGCGGTTCGCGGTTTTCACCCAACCTTGGTAATATTCACTTTGCCGATGCGTCAGCTGCGCGACAGCGCTATTCGAAAAGCCGACTAAGCACAGGAATAGCAGGGTCAGAAACAGGCGGACCCGTCCAAGCATCACACGTCCTCGAAAACGCCGGGAATGCTGCGCGGTGCCTCAGTCATCCAACCCGGAACCGGAAGCTCTTTTTCACGCAGGAACTCGGGGTTGAACAGCTTGGATTGATACCTTGTGCCATAATCGCACAGGATAGTCACAATGGTATGACCCGGTCCCATTTCCTTGGCCAGGCGCACCGCCCCTGCCATGTTGATTGCGGTCGACCCGCCCATGACCAGGCCTTCTTCGCGCAGAAGATCAAAGATGTAGGGCAGCGCTTCGTTATCGGTGATCTGATAAGAAAAATCCGGCGTGAACCCTTCCAGGTTTTTGGTGATACGCACCTGCCCGATACCTTCGGCGATCGACCCACCTTCCATCGCGATCTCGCCTGTCGTGTAATACGAATACAGGCCAGCCCCCATGGGATCGGCAAGACCGATCTTGACGCCCTTGGGTTGCAAAACCTGGGCAACGCCTGCCAATGTCCCACCCGAACCGACTGCGCTGACGAAACCGTCAACCTTGCCGTCTGTCTGCTCCCAGATCTCGGGCCCCGTGGTTTCCACATGTGCCTGGCGATTCGCCACATTGTCGAACTGGTTGGCCCAGATTGCGCCATTGGGTTCTGTCTGCGCCAGTTCCTCGGCCAGACGGCGGGAATAGTGCACGAAATTGTTGGGGTTGCGATACGGGGCCGCGGGTACCTGAACCAACTGTGCGCCCGCCAGACGCAGCATATCCTTCTTCTCTTCCGATTGGGTCTCGGGGATAACGATAACCGTTTTGAACCCCATCGACGCACCGACCAGGGCCAGGCCAATACCGGTGTTGCCAGCGGTGCCTTCCACGATGGTGCCGCCCGGTTTCAGATCCCCACGCGCGATGGCATCTTTGATGATAAAAAGAGCAGCACGATCCTTTACCGACTGCCCAGGGTTCATGAACTCGGCTTTGCCAAGAATCTCGCATCCAGTCTCTTCGCTGATGCGGCGCAGCCGGATCAACGGTGTTTTTCCTACTGCGTCAGCAAGATCTCGTGCAATGCGCATGGTCGCCTCTTGTCATTTGGTATCTTCGAAGATTTACAGGCGCACTGCCGGGACCACAAGCGCGATAGTCACGCGCGCAAACGATCCCGATGGCGGGCCAGCCAGTAAGCCAGAGACACCAGCTGCAAATCCTTGAAAAGATGACGGTCTGTCATATCGATGAACTCGTCGAACGGCAGTATCCGACTGCGAATATCTTCGCCTTCTATATCAAGACCGCCGGTGATGGTTGTCTGGGTCAAGTTGCCAAGCCCGACATAGAGATACATGAAACCCGTCGACGACCCGCTGGAGGAATACGCCCCGCCCGCATATTCCAGCCTGTCAAATCGAACTCCGGCTTCCTCCATGGCTTCGCGATGTGCCGTCTGTTCCGGCGTTTCGCCGGGGTCGATCATCCCGGCAACCGCTTCCCAAAGCCAGGGCTCTGGATCATCGATCAAAAACACCGGCGGTCTGAACTGCTCGACCAAAAGCACGGTGTCGCGAATCGGGTCATAGGGCAGAACGGACACGGCGCTGCCCTGCATCAAACCGCCCCGGTGCAGCACCGGACCCATGCTGCCGTCATGCTGCCGGTGCTGAAGGTCTATTTCCTCCATCCCGAAATAGTCGACGTAAACGCGTTCGTGCCGGTGCACGATTACGTCTTCGGCTATGTTCCGCAGATCGCCGGTTCGCCGTTGCCTGGCCATGATCTTTGCCCAGGCACGGGTTTGAATGGCACGGACACTGCGCGCCATGGTTTTGGGATCGACTTTGCCGAAATAGGCCATTTCTTCTTCGGCGGCGAGCGCCGTAACCTCGCCCAATTTGTCCGCCCAGCCCTGCAACGACCACAACTCACCGGGTTGCCACGCGCCCGGGGTCGGAAAAAAGACCTGCGCCTGTGCTTCGCCCCCGTCCTCCAGAATGACCGTCAACGATTTCAGGTCATAGTCGAACGATCCTTCGTAATAAGCCAGTCTGGCCAGATCATCGGAGGACAGGCCCTGCACCAGCAGACCTTCGGCAGCGGCGCCCTTGGCGGGCAGGATCATCGGGAAATCCTGCCCCTGAACCGCGTGAACCGCGTGATCGCACAGCTTGGCAGCGTGAAACGTTATTTCGCTCAGCGGACGGCCCAGGACACGCTGCAACAGCGGCAGATACCGCAACGTTCCATAGAAAAACAAATCAGACAAATTCAATCTCTCTCGTGACGAAACGATTCAGCGCCATTTGCGACTGGCCTGTTCCGTGGCCAGACCGGCGACAACGGCGCCTATTGCAAGCGTAACCAGAATTTCGGGATAGATCAGCTGCTTGCCATAATCGATACCGATCGAAAAAATCGCCATCACAGCTTCGAACGGGCCGCCATATCGATTGCGCATCGCAAGGTCGAACATGCGGTAGCACCCCTGCACGAACAGTGCCCAGAAAATCAGCGAAGCAACGCCGGTCAGGCCGTTGTTTATGCCCGCGGTCCAACCACGCCCAGCGCGCTTGCCCATGATTTTCCAACCACAGATCGCACCAAGAGCCATGTTCACATAGGTGAAGTAGCCATAGTCCTTACCCTCTTCGCCGTTTTCGATAACCATGCTTGAAACAAGAAAGGCCAGCACGACGAGACAAACGGCGGCGACGAGACGCGAGGCAGTGGGCATGTGACGGTCCGTGAGTTAACTTGATTTTGCTATTGTGATCTGTGTCACATCGCAATTGCCCGTGTCAAAGGCCGCGCCGCACGCAGTCAAATAATAATTCCACATGCGGCGGAAACGCTCATCAAACCCCATGTCCGAGATCTGATCCCATTTGTCGTTGAACGTTTCATACCAACGGCGCAGAGTCAGATCATAGCTTTTCCCGAATTCCTTCGAATGCACGACTTTCAACCCGGCCTGATCGATCTGCTGACGCAGGATGGTCGGCGACGGCAGCATCCCGCCGGGAAAGATATATTTCTGAATGAAATCAACGCCGTTCTTGTAAAAATCCCAACGATGATCACCCACCGTGATGATTTGCAAGGTTGCCTGGGCACCGGGCTTCAACCTCTCACGAACGGTTTCGAAATAGACCGGCCAGTATTTCTGACCCACGGCCTCGAACATTTCGATCGAAGCGATGCCGTCATAGACCCCGCGTTCGTCCCGATAGTCTTGCAGCTTGAATTCAACCCGATCTGATAGACCAGCTTTTTCAATACGTTCCTTGGCGTACTTGAATTGCTCCTCACTTATGGTCAGGCCGGTGACACGCAAACCTCGTTCCTTTGCGGCATATTCCGCGAAGCCGCCCCAGCCACATCCGATCTCCAGTACATGGTCACCCGGTTTGGCACCCATCTCATCCACAAGACTTGCGTATTTGGCGATCTGGGCCTTCTCGAGGCTTTCCTGCCCAGACTCAAAAATCGCGCTGGAATAGGTCATCGTGTCATCCAGCCAAGAACTGTAAAATTCGTTACCCAGATCGTAGTGATACGAGATATTCTTCTTGGCTTGGGCCCTGTTGTTTCTGTGCAGCCAGAACCGCAGCCGTTCATAGGCCTGAACAAGAAACTGGCCCGTAAACCCGTCATAAACGGTCTCGGTTCCAAGATGCACAAGATCCATGAAAGATCGCAGATCGGGTGTACTCCAATGTCCGTCCAGATACGCATCGGAGAAACCCAGTTCTCCTTCGCGGATCAGGCGCGCAAAGACATCGTCGTCGTGAATATCGACCTGTGCCACCGGCCCGGCCTTTGCGCCTTCTGCGCGAAACGTGCGACCGTCGGGTAGTCTGATATCAAGACGCCCGGTTTCCATCCGGTTCAACATTTTAAAGACCTGGGTGAAATATCTGGGCAGGTCTTTTTGCCCTTCGGTCGTCGTCAGGATCATCCGCTCTCCCCTCTGCGGTACGCCCACAAAGCTAGGCGGCGAAATTGTTTCTGGCAAGTTTTCAGTTCCTTAGTGGGGTTTTCGGCTTTCATATGCGCGTAACGCGCGGGTCCGCCCTTCGGGCAATTCAACTATGGGTTTGGGGTAATCCGCATCCGGACGCAGCCCCCATGAACGCGGGACGGCATCAAAATACGACAAAGCGGATTGACTGGGTTCGGTGTAACCTTCAGCGATCCAGCGACGCGTATAATTCCCGTCAGGATCGAATTTTTCGGCTTGCGTCTGGGGATTGAAAATCCGAAAAAACGGGGATGCATCGGGCCCAGATCCAGCAACCCACTGCCAGCCCATGGCATTGCAGGCCGGATCCCAGTCGATCAGGCAATCCTCGAACCATGTCATCCCTATTTTCCAATGAGTCATCAGGTGCTTGGTCAGATAGCTTGCGACAATCATCCTCGCCCGGTTGTGCATTCGACCCGTCACATACATTTGCCGCAGCCCGGCATCGACAACAGGTATTCCAGTTCTGGCCTGCCGCCACGCAGTGACTTCGGGATGGTCCGGATCAGTATTCCAGGGAAAACTGTCCCATTCCGGCTTCCAATTGGAAGCCACCAGTTGGGGCGTGTGATACATCAGGTGATAGGCAAACTCGCGCCAGACGAGTTGACGTAGATAGGCATCCGCACCGGGTGTACCGGTCAATGCGGCCCTTTGGACCATATGCCAGACTGTGCGCGGCCCAATTTCACCCAAAGACAGGTATTCCGACAGGTTGGACGTTCCGTCCTGATCCAACCTGTCCCGGTTGTTGGAATAGTGAGAAATTCGCTCAAGAAACGCCTCTAGATGATCCAGAGCGGCCTGTTCGCCGGGTTTTACATGAGGGCGAACGACGGCCGCGCCCCTGTTCATGGCATTCCCCATCTGCCAATCGCTCAATTTGTCAGAAGCGGGCCACGACACCGGGGCCTGCAAATCGGCAACCCGCGCATTGGGAAATTGTACATCCCGCCCCTGAACCGCACGCCACATGGGTGTGTAGACCCTGAATGGATGCCCCGACTTGGTGGCGACGGTCCACGGTTCGAAAAGAAGATGCCCGGCTAATGACTTTGCCGTCACTCCTTCTTTTGTAAGCACAGACTTGATCTTCCTGTCACGTTCGATTGAGGCCGGATCGTAAGCGCGGGACCAGAAGACGGAGGTTGCGCCGGTCTCGGCCACAACCTGCTGCACCTGTTCAAGCGCGGCGCCGCGTCGGAAAATAAGTCGGCTGCCCATATCGGCCAGTGACGCTTTGAAAGCCTCCAACCCCAAGCCCAACCGCCACTTCGGCGCGGCCCCCATCTGTTCGACCAGATGGTCATGAATAAACAAAGGTATGACCGGACGGCCACTTTCGGCCGCCGCAGTCAACGCGGGGTGGTCCGACAGACGCAAGTCCCGTCGAAACCACAAAATGATCGGAGCCTGCTGTTGCTTCACAATACGCCCTTGAGGTTTTTTGATTTCTACGCACCCTCAAGAGTAGTGGATCACAAAACGCGCTCAAGAGCCTCCAAAAGCTGATCAACATCCTGCTTCGTGGTGTAATGAGTGAAGCTGACCCTCAAAACACCCTGCGCCGGGTCGACGCCCATCGCCTGCAAGGGGCGCACCGCATAGAAGTCTCCGCCACCCGCCATGACACCGTATTGCGCCAGTTCCGCCGCAACCGGTTCAGCCGGACGGTTCAACGAAAGCGCGACGGTGGGCGCGCGCCGGCTGGCATCGGAAGGACCGATCAGGCGCACAGCGTTTCGATCCTTTACCGCATCCAGAACCGGTTGCAGCAACGACACTTCGTGTGATCGCATCAGATCGTGGACAAATACGCCCTGTTCCGCCGCGCCCGTCTCGGGCCCGCCATGGTGGGCGCAAAGCAGCTCAACATAATCCACCATGCCTGCACTGGCCGCAATCTGCGCGTGATCGGGGCCAGCCGGGGTGAACCGCTTGTAAAGCACGTCACCGTTGAAATAATGCGCCTGGTTGGGCAACAGCGCACCCAATGTGCGGCGGATGACCATGCACCCCTGATGCGGGCCATAGGTCTTGTAGGCAGAAAACAAATAGATATCCGGCCCCAGATCACCAACATTCGGAAATCCGTGCGGGGCGTAGGATACGCCGTCAACGCAGACAAACGCACCCGCCGCATGCGCAATAGCAGTGATCTCGGTGACCGGATTGATCTCGCCAACGACATTTGAGCAATGCGGGAAACAGACCAGACGCACTTTTTCGTCCAGCATGTTTTCCAAATCCTGAGGGTTCAGCGACCCGGTTTCGGGGTCGATCTGCCATTCCCTCACCTCTATCCCGGCCTCGACCAGACGACGCCATGGGCCAGAGTTGGCTTCGTGATCCTGATTGGTCACGACGATCGCCTCGCCGGGCTTCATCCATTGCCGGAACGCCTGCGCCAGGACATAGGTGTTCTGGGTGGTTGAAGGGCCAAAACTCAACTCATCCGTGTCGACTCCCAGAATTGCAGCCATACGCGCACGCGCCTCGTCCATTTCGGCACCCGCAAGGCGGCTGGCCTCATATGGGGCGTAAGGCTGAACCTTGCGCTGCGTGTAGAACCGCGTCAGCCGGTCGATTACTGGTTTGCAGGTGTAAGACCCACCTGCATTTTCGAAGAACGCCTGCCCTTGCAGGCTGGGTTCTGAAAAGGCCGGGAACTGCGCCCGAACGAAATCGATATCCAGAGATTTCATGCCTCATTGCTCCTTAGTTGTGCAGTCAGATCAATGAGATGCCCGCGCATGTTTCCGGACATCTCAGAAATCATGGCAGGTCTTCCAGCCCAGCCTGTGCTTGGGCCTTTGGCCGACGAAACACGGGGCAGCCCTTCGTCTTGGAAGGACAGCGATACTTAGACAGGGCCGTTCACAACCGTCAAGCGAAAGCAAAACAAAAAAGCCCCGGCTCGATGCCGGGGCTTTGAAAGCTTGCGGAATTGTCAGGCGACTCCTTTGGCTTCAACCCTGAACCTTGGTATAGGTCCCCTCGCCCGCGAGAATTCCGCGGAAGCCGCCGGGCTCATCAAGCCCAAAGACGATCAGGGGCAGATTGTTGTCGCGTGCCAGCGCGATGGCCGAAGCATCCATGACCCGCAACCGTTTGGCCAGCACGTCATCATAGGTCACGGTATCATAGCGTACGGCGTCAGCGTGTTCCGCTGGGTCTTTGTCATATACGCCATCCACTCCGTTCTTGCCCATGAAGATCGCCTCGCACGCCATTTCGTTGGCGCGCAGGGTGGCTGCGGTGTCTGTCGTGAAATACGGGTTGCCAGTACCGGCGGCGAAGATACAGACCCTCTTCTTCTCGAGGTGTCGAACAGCCCGGCGGCGGATATAGGGTTCGCACACCTCGTCCATGCGAATGGCCGATATCACGCGGGTGAACACTCCGATCTCTTCCAGTGCGGATTGCATCCCCAGCGCGTTCATCACCGTGGCCAACATGCCCATATAATCCGCCGTTGTCCGTTCCATGCCTTGGGCTGAACCGCTCAGGCCGCGAAAAATGTTTCCACCGCCGATGACCATGCAAATCTCAACGCCCAGATCGTGAACCGATTTCACTTCCTGCGCGATGCGTTGCACGGTTGGCGGGTGCAAACCGAATCCCTGATCCCCCATCAAAGCTTCGCCTGAGATTTTCAACATGACCCGATTGTACTTTGTTTTCGGGGTCTCGGCTGTTTCAGAAGAAGGGGAAAGGCTCATGTTGCGCTCCGGGCTGGCACGGGGTTAATTTCCGGCGCAAAATGAAGCAAAAGCTCCGCAGGTTCAATGCGGTTGGTGAGGATAGAGGCAACCGCGCATGACCCGGCGATCAACAGACCTGCTTTTTCGGCAACTGCCGCCTGTTCCGGACGACAAGCCGGTTCTGATCGCGGGGCCCACGGCGTCCGGGAAATCAGCACTGGCTCTGGAGATCGCCGAACGGCATGGCGGGGTTATCGTCAATGCGGATGCGAGTCAGGTTTATGACTGCTGGCGCGTCATCTCGGCCCGGCCGTCCGCCCGGGAAGAAGCCCGCGCGCCGCATCTGTTGTACGGGCACGTCGCCTATGATCAGGATTATTCTACCGGCCATTGGCTGCGAGAGGTCCTGCCTCTGTTAACGGGGCACCAGCGCCCGATCATTGTCGGTGGGACCGGATTGTATTTCTCGGCCCTGACCGAAGGCATGGCCCAAATTCCTGCGACGCCACCCGAAGTTCGGGCCGAGGCCGATCAGATGCCCATGGTAGACCTTCTGGAGGGGGTCGATGCAGACACGCTTGCAAAGCTGGACATTCACAACCGTGCCCGCGTGCAACGCGCATGGGAGGTGCAGCGCGCCACAGGTCGCAGCCTGTTGTCGTGGCAAGCCGAAACGCCCCCACCGGCACTTCCGCTGAACGAGACCCTGCCGATCGTTTTTGACGTTGACAAAGCATGGCTGCTGAACAGGATAGAACGCCGCTTTGACCAGATGCTGGAACAGGGCGCGATCGAGGAAGTGCGTGCCATGCAGGACCGGTTCGATCCCACCCTTCCGTCCTGCAAGGCCATAGGCGTGCCGGAACTCAGGGCATATCTGGACGGCGCGATGACTTTGGATCAGGCGCGAGAGCGCGCAACCATTGCGACGCGTCAATTCGCCAAGCGTCAGCGCACCTGGTTTCGCGCCCGAATGAAGGCCTGGAATCACGTCGATCCCACTAGGTGATACCCAGCACGTCTGACATTGCACAAGCAAGATGCCCCGCCAGCTCTCGAAGCTTACGAGAACTTAATGATTTACTGCGGTTTCCCTTAACAAACCGGGAAAACAATGGGGAAACCGGCATCGTTTTGGGCTGCTGGAAGAAATGCGTCTTCACGACTTCAACGGATCGCGAATGTCGTTTTTGTACTACTTATGACGATTTCGAACATTGACCTTATTAGAAATCTGGTGCCGAATAACGACATGGGGATGAACAGAGTCCAAGAAACAAAATCCTTCACTCTGGCGACCGTAAGAAACCGGGTCGCGTAGAGCCATAATCAATCAACAAAATCAGTGTCACAGGGAGACATCCATGACGAATACCGTATCCACCGAAGACAAGGTGCACTGGGCGGCAGCGATGCACGCTCAGGAATACCGCGACGGCAAGCTAAGCCGAAGGGAATTCATGACGCGCGCAACCAGTCTTGGGGTTACTGCCGCAGCGGCCTATGGCATGATCGGATTGCCGACACCTGCTTTGGCCGAAACAGCAAAGCAGGAAGGCGGCACGCTGCGTGTCCAGCAGGAAGTCCGCGCCCTCAAAGATCCCAGAACTTATGACTGGTCGCAGATCGCAAACGTGACGCGCGGCACGCTGGAATATCTGGTCGAGTACAACTCGGACGGATCGTTCCGAGGCATGCTGCTGGAAAGCTGGGAAGTCAACGATGACGCAACCGAATACACTCTGAATGTCCGTCCGGGCGTCAAGTGGAACAATGGCGACGATTTCACGGCTGACGACGTTGCCCGCAACATTGCGCGCTGGTGCGACAAGAGCTCGGAAACCAACTCGATGGCGGGCCGCTTTGCAACCCTGATCGACGCGGATACCGGTCAGGCCGGTGAGGGTGTCATCGAAGTCGTCGACGCAACCACGGTCAAACTGAACCTGCCAAAGCCGGATATCACCCTTATTCCGGGCATGGCCGACTATCCCGGCGCGATTGTTCATAGCTCGTTCAGCGAGACTGACCTGCTGAACAATGTTGGAACCGGCCCCTATCTGATGGACGAACTTGAGGTTGGCGTAAAAGCCGTTCTGGTTCGCAACCCGGATCACACCTGGTGGGGTGAAGAAGTGTACGGCCGCCCTGCCCTGGACCGTATCGAGTACATCGACTACGGAACCGACCCTTCTGCCTGGTTGGCGGCGCTGGAATCCGACGAAGTCGACATGTTGTATGAATCGGTGGGTGAATTCATCGACGTGATGGACGGGCTTGGCTATGTGAAGTCAGAAGTGGTAACCGCCGCGACCATCGTTATTCGTCCCAACCAGCTGGCCGAGATCGACGGGCAAAAGCCTTATGCGGACAAACGTGTCCGGCAGGCCCTTCAGATGGCCGTAGACAATTCAGTTTGTCTGGAACTGGGCTATGGCGGTCGCGGAGCGCCGGCGGAAAACCATCACGTAGCACCGTTGCATCCGGAATATGCCGAGCTTCCACCGCAAAAGGTTGATCCCGCGGCAGCCAAGGCGCTGATGGACGAAGCCGGTTTTGGAGATTTCGAGCACGAGATCATCTCGATCGACGATGACTGGCGCCGCAACACCACAGATGCCGTTGCCGCGCAGCTGCGCGATGCCGGAATCAAGGTCAAGCGGACCGTTCTGCCGGGCAATACCTTCTGGAACGACTGGGCCAAGTACCCGTTCAGCTCGACCAACTGGAACCCGCGTCCGTTGGGTGTTCAGATTTGGGCGCTTGCTTATCGTACGGGCGAAGCCTGGAACGAGTTCGGCTATGCGAGCCCCGAGTTTGACGCCATTCTGGAAGAGGCGCTGGCCATTGCCGACGCGGACAAGCGTCGCGAAGTCATGGCGCGTGGCGAAGCACTGCTTCAGGAAGATGGGGTTACTATTCAGCCCTATTGGCGCTCGCTCTATCGCCACATGAAAGAGGGTCTTGTTGGAACCGACATGCATGTGACCTTCGAACACCATCACTACAAGTGGGGCTGGGCTGCCTAAGCACTGCAATCCACACACGAGGGGCGCCTGACACGGGCGCCCCTTTCCAGCCGCAGACTTGCCGACGCGGGGTCGGACGTCCGAGGCCAGAAAATGGTCCAATGATCTGCGGAATACCTGAACAACAGGGGCCACCATGGGACTATTCATCCTACGACGGTTCGGAGTGATGCTGCTTACGGCATTATGTCTGACATTCGTCGTCTTTTTCCTGACCAACCTATACCCGAACCTTGAAAAGCTGGCGAAAACGCAGGGCAACCAGCGTATGTCGGATGAGCAGGTCGAAGCCTGGTTGGAAAACCGCGGCTACTTGCAGCCGACACTCGTTAAATACGGCCAATGGTTGGGCGTGATGCCCGGGTTCCAGAATACACTGGAAGATGGCCAGTTCGTGGGAACCTGCACAAGACCCGGTTCGACTGCAGAGGACACGGCAAGATATTGTGGTGTTCTTCAGGGCGATTGGGGATACTCAACCGTTTTCAAGGAAGAAGTCGGAACCATCGTTGGCAAGCGCTTGGGCAACACAGGTTACCTGATGTTCTGGGTTTTGGTCCTGATGGTGCCTTCCGCCCTGATCGTTGGTGTACTGGCCGGGATGCGAGAGGGATCAGCCCTGGATCGATCATTGTCGACCTTCTCAATCATCACGACAGCGACACCGGAATACGTATCGGGCGTTATCTTCATCGCGATCTTCACCTCGTCCACCGTGGGGCTGAAATGGTTCAAGGGAACCGCGACGCAAGCGATGGAGAACCCGACATTCGAAAACTTCTTCCTGCCGGTTCTTACCATTGCGCTGTACGGTATGGGCTATATCGCCCGGATGACCCGCGCTTCGATGACCGAAGTGATGACGGCGCAATACATCCGGACCGCACGGCTGAAGGGTGTCTCGTTCCCGAACATCGTCATGAAACACGCCTTGCGCAACGCGTTGATCGCGCCGTTCACGGTTATCATGCTGCAGTTCCCATGGCTGCTGAACGGCGTGGTGATTGTTGAAACCCTGTTCAACTACAAGGGTTTCGGCTGGGCGCTGGTTCAGGCCGCTGGCAACAACGACATCCAGCTTCTGCTGGCGATCTCGGTCGTGTCGGTCTTCGTGGTTCTGATAACGCAGCTGATCTCGGATATCGGCTACGTTTACCTCAACCCGCGCATTCGCATTTCATAAGGAGGGTGAGATTATGGAACCACTAACCTGGACCGGCTCTATCGCCTTCCTGAACCCGCTTCTGATGATCGCACTGGCAGCACTTTTCCTGTCGATCCTGGTCTGGATCATCGCCAGTATCTTTTTGCCTGAACAGCAGATTGTCGTGAACCCGGATGGATCCGTCAGTTCTGGCGGCGGTGTCCGTGGATTGATCCAGCTTGCGCTGCACTACAGTTTCCTTGCCAGCGTGGGATTGGCCGTGGCTTATCTGGTGCTGGGCATCCTGATGGGCACTGGCGCAGGGATCATCGGCGCAATTTCCCAGCAATTCCTGCCAGTATGGGTCGCGCTGATCATCATGTTCGCCATGTCCATCGCCTTCAAACGACGGTTGGGGTTGTACGGCAAACTGTATGACAGTCCCATCGGAATGATCGGCTTTGGCCTTGTGATGTTCTGGGTCTTTACCGGCATCTTCGGCGCGCTTGATCTGATCGTGACCCATGACCCGCTGACACAGATCTCTGGCATGAAGAACAAAGTGCCGGGAACGCCTCTGCCAAATCTGGAGGACGGCGAGTATGCCTGGTATCTTCTGGGCGGTGACAATCTGGCGCGTGACGTATTCAGCCGGATGGTCAAGGGGGCCTGGGTTGTGGTGCAAATTGCACCGCTGGCAACGATGTTCGCCTTCATGGTCGGCATTACGCTGGGGCTTCCCGCCGGTTACTATGGGGGCCGTTTTGATACATTCCTGTCCTTCCTCGCCAACCTGATCCTCGCCTTCCCGGTGATCCTGCTGTTCTACCTGCTGGTGACACCGGAGATCGTGGCGACCGGGGTGCCGAACTACATGGCGGCCGTACTGTTCGTGTTCCCGATCCTGTTCATCGGCGTATTGCTGAATTCACGCTATTACACGCGCCCGAATTTCCGTACGCCGTTGCTGATCGGTGTTCTGGGTGTTGCGATCTGGCTGTATCTGTCGCTGATTTCGACCGGTGGCTACATCATCAACACCGACGCCTACCGGATCTGGGGCCTGCCGACCTATCTGGACCTGTTCGATATCCCCGGCGGTATTCTGGTGGTGTTCGTCTCGGTGGTCTTCGTCAACTCGCCCACGGTCTTCCGTATCGTGCGCGGCCTGGCGCTGGATATCAAAACCCGAGATTACGTGGCTGCAGCCCAGACACGCGGCGAGGGGCCGTGGTACATCATGCTTTGGGAAATCCTGCCCAACGCACGCGGCCCCCTGATCGTCGATTTCTGTCTGCGCATCGGTTACACCACCATTCTTCTGGGGACTTTGGGCTTCTTCGGACTGGGCCTTCCGCCGGAAAGCCCGGACTGGGGATCCACGATCAACGAGGGGCGCAAGCTGCTGTCGATCTACCTGCACCCTGCCCTTCCTCCTGCCTTTGCACTGCTGTCGCTGGTTCTTGGTCTGAACCTGCTGGCTGACGGTCTTCGCGAGGAAAGCCTGAAGGACTGATGTGATCGAGGCCGGGGGGCCAGCCCCCCGGACCCCCCGGGATATTTTTGGCCAGATGAAGGGGATCCCCGCATTTGGTGAGGAGTAAGCAAAATGAGCAAAATGGCGGATTATGACGGCCCGATCCTGGAGATCGACAAGCTGTCCATCTCATTCTTTACCCGCCTGCGGGAAATCCCCGCCGTTATGGATTTCTCGGTCAGCGTAGAGCCCGGTGAAGCCGTGGGGCTGGTTGGTGAATCCGGTTGTGGCAAATCAACCGTGGCACTGGGCGTTATGCAGGATCTTGGCAAGAACGGTCGCATCGTCGGAGGCACGATAAAGTTCAAGGGCCGCGATCTGGCAGAGATGTCGGCCGAAGAACTGCGCGACATTCGCGGCAATGAAATCGCGATGATCTATCAGGAGCCGATGGCATCGCTGAATCCGGCGATGAAGATCGGCAAACAATTGATGGAAGTGCCGATGATCCACGAGGGGGTAAGTCAGGAAGAGGCTTATTCCCGTGCGCTGGAAGTGGTGACGGACGTTCGCCTGCCAGACCCCGAACGGATGTTGAATTCGTTTCCGCACCAACTGTCGGGTGGTCAGCAGCAGCGGATCGTGATTGCGATGGCGCTGATGTCGAAACCGGCGCTGTTGATCCTGGACGAGCCGACAACGGCTCTGGACGTGACCGTCGAGGCCGCCGTGGTTGAACTGGTCAAGGATCTGGGCAAGAAATACGGCACCTCGATGTTGTTCATCTCGCACAATCTCGGGCTGGTTCTGGAAACCTGCGACCGTCTGTGCGTGATGTATTCGGGTGAAGCGGTCGAGCGTGGCTCGATCAAGGATGTGTTCGACGAGATGCAGCACCCTTATACACAGGCGCTGTTCCGTTCGATCCCGCTGCCGGGGGCTGACAAGAACACGCGTCCGCTGGTGGCTATTCCGGGGAACTTCCCATTGCCCCACGAGCGGCCTCCGGGTTGCAACTTCGGACCGCGCTGCGACTATTTCGAAGAGGGGCGCTGTGACGCGAAGGAAATCCTGATGGAGGCCGTTCCCGGAAATGACCGGCACCACACCCGCTGCCTTAAATTCCAGGAAATCGACTGGAACGCCCCACTTGCGCTGGCCGATCAGAAAGAAAAGGGTGAGATTGGCCGAACGGTTCTGAAAATGGACAACCTCAAGAAATATTACGAGGTTGCGGCAAATGCCTTGTTTGGCGGCGGTGAGAAGAAGGTTGTGAAGGCCAACGAAACGCTCAGCTTCGAGGCGCACGAATCCGAGACACTGGCCATCGTGGGGGAATCCGGCTGCGGCAAGTCGACCTTCGCCAAGGTGCTTATGGGATTGGAGACGGCCACAGACGGGCAGATCCTGCTGGACAACCGCAACATCGAACAGGTGCCCATCGAAGAACGCGATGCCAAGACGATCGGCGAAGTTCAGATGGTTTTCCAGAACCCGTTCGACACGCTGAATCCGTCGATGACCGTTGGCCGTCAGATCATCCGGGCGCTTGAAATCTTTGGTGTCGGAAACTCTGAAGCCGAGCGCAAGAAGCGGATGCTGGAATTGCTTGATCTGGTGAAGCTGCCGCGCGCCTTTGCAGACAGGATGCCGCGACAGCTGTCCGGTGGTCAGAAACAGCGCGTGGGTATCGCGCGCGCCTTTGCCGGCGATGCACGTATCGTTGTGGCGGACGAACCCGTCTCGGCGCTGGATGTGTCGGTTCAGGCTGCCGTGACGGATCTGTTGATGGAGATACAGCGACAGCACAAGACCACGCTGCTGTTCATCAGCCACGATCTGTCCATCGTGCGTTACCTCAGTGACCGGGTCATGGTGATGTATCTGGGCCATGTTGTGGAATTGGGCACCACGGATCAGGTCTTTGCCCCGCCCTATCACCCCTATACCGAGGCGCTGCTGAGCGCGGTTCCGATTGCGGATACCTCGATCGAAAAGCAGCATATCGTTCTGGAAGGCGATATTCCCTCGGCCATGAACCCGCCACCAGGCTGTCCGTTCCAGACGCGTTGCCGATGGAAATCCGAGGTGCCTGACGGTCGGTGCGAATCCCACGTGCCGCCGGTGCAGACGCTGGCGGATGGCCACCAGATCAAATGCCACCTGGCCGAAGATATTCTGGCCCGGATGGAGCCGGTGATCAAAGTCGCGGCGGAGTAAACCCGTTTCTGAACCTTGAGAAAGGGCCGGTCAGGAACCGGCCCTTTCTATTGGCGCCGCGGTTCGTGGGGAGACAGGCGGCGCTTGGGAGTGGCGTGAGTGGCGACCCCGGTAATTCGTCAGCCGGTCATGACGTTGTTGCCGAAATGCATGAATTCCTGGTTCATTCCTGCAATGCCACCGGCTTCAAGCAGAAGGCTGGCACTGTCGAGCATCTTGTAGCTCTGCTGAGCTTTCACCCAGTCGTCGGCAGATTGCAGAGTGGTCAGCGTGTAGGATGTGACCTCATTCAGGTAATGTGTGGGGATGATCACCTTGGGCTGGAGCTTGGATACGATGTCGTTGCCCTGATCGAAGCTGAGGATATGTTCCGAGCCATCAACCGGCAGCGTCAGAACATCCACCCGACCGATCGCGTCCCAGAACTCCTGTGGCGGGTTGTGGCGGTTGTCGCCCCAGATCAGCGTTCGAATGCCGCCGGTCTCGACCAGATAGACGACCATATCCATGTGGCCCACGTTGTTCGGCGGGCAGGCTTCCACACCGAACTCGGCCAGCGCATTGGTCCAGTCATACCATCCGGGCGCGACACAGGCGTGCTTGTCGGCAAAACCGGTGATCTTGATGTCTGCAAACTCGAACTTGCCCGCCATGCGATCCAGCACCATGGTCGAACTTGGGCGTTCAATCGCATCGTGATCAAAATGGGCATGGGTCGACAGGGTGATATCCACCGGGATTTGCGGGAATTCGTTGCGGAACCAAAGCCCCCAAGCGCCCGACGGATCATCGCGCCAGGGATCAAACAGCACTGTTGCGCCATTAGGCGAGGTGATCTTGATCGCACAATGACCATAATAGTCGATGCCAACCGTCCCGGTGCTGGCCTGACCCGTTGCGCCTTGCAGATCTATCACGTGGTTGTTGTTGCCCGGCTGTAGCCACGCCTGAGACTGCGCCTGAGCCGGTCTTGCGCCCAGTACGGAAGCAGTCGCACCGACACCGGCAGCCCCCGCCGCCATAAAGAACGACCGGCGAGACAGCCCCGGCGCCAGGTCATCCTTGTCCCCGTTCAGGATGGTTGGTTTCAGATCTTTGCGATCCATTTTTGTGTACCTCTCTGTTGGACATATGCAGGTTTTCCGCACGTCCCAACCAAAGGTAACAAGCCAAGGCACCTTGGCTCAGACCGAAAAAATGGGGGCGGATTATGGGGGAAAACCCCATATTCCGTGTTCACGAAATCGAGAGCAAATGACTGCGCAGGTTCTTGCTGCGCCCTTCAAGGCCCAGCTTGCGGCGGATGTTGTTGCGGTGAAAATCGATTGTCGATGTTTCTCGGGACAGGGCCTTGGCGATGTCCTTGGTTGTTTTTCCAAACATGACCATCTGCGCAATCTCGATCTCGGTCGGGGTCATTGCTGCAAACGCATCCGTCAGTTTGTCCGACAATGAAGACGTGATCTCGTTCAGGTTCTTCTCGGCCAACTCAAGATAGACATACTGCGCTTCGTCCCCGGAAAGCTGCGTTCGAACCTTTTCCAGATAGGGCAGAACTCGGCCGCGCACCTGTTCGACAATTTCGTGATCGCGGTTTTTGCGTTCGTCATCCAGACTGGACAGCAGAACGCGCAGCGCCGTGTTGGTTTCCTGCAATTCACGGGTACGATCCGCGACACGGGTTTCAAGCTGCGCCAGTGTTTCGTTGAGTTTCTCTTCCAGCGCGCGGCGCAGGTAAACCTCTTGCAACAAAGCCAAATCCGACTCGACCATGCGTGCGAACTGCGCCAACCCTTCGCGGAACAACAAGGCACGCCGGTTCTGCTTTCGATCCAGAACACAAATCGTTCCGAACACCGATCCATCGGGCCATTTCAGCGGCAGGCCGATGTAAAATGTCATTCCATGTTCCAGATCGTCATTGTCGGCCCAATCCGGATCGCAGGCTGCATCCTCAACCACCAGTTCTCCGTCCCGTTGCAATACGCCCTGACAATAAAGTTTGGGATTCAACTGGAAACTCAAACCAACCGGATACGGGTTTTCGGGATGATCCGAGGTGATCAGCACCGCGTGATCCGGTGCGTCGGTTTTCATGATCAGGCTTGCGGGCACATCCGCCAATTCCGCGACCAGATCAACCAGTTGCTGCCAGTTAACCAGCGTTTCTTGCGGGATCTCAGGGTGGTCAACAGGCATCAGGCGGCCTCACCAATTGCTGGACGATACCCTTTCAGGTTAGTTGGACTGGTTGCGTCGGATCAAGAACCGGACGTTCTGCGTCGCGGCATCGGGTTTAACCGCCCCAGATAACCTTCACGTAGTTCTGGGTTTCCTTGTATGGCGGTATGCCGCCATGCTTTTCCACCGCTTTTGGGCCAGCATTGTAGGCGGCCAAAGCCAGTGGCCAGGATTTGAACTTGCGATACTGCCAGGACAGGTATCTGGCCCCACCTTCGAGATTCTGCTTGGGGTCATGCGGGTTGACCCCCAAAAGCTCGGCGGTCTGAGGCATCAATTGCGCCAATCCCAGAGCACCCTTGTGAGACTTCGCGTGCGGGTTCCATCCGCTTTCCTGCTGAACAAGGCGCAGGAACAAGTCTTCGGGAATGTTGTGAAGGCGGGCAGCCTGTTTCGCCAGATCCAGATACTGGCCGCGATACTTGCCAGTATATCGCTTGCCGGTATGCGTACGGGATGTCTTGGGTTTCAACCGCGCGGAGTCGCGATACTGCGTCGCCGCACGGGAATCCAGAATCTTCGACTGCTTGAGGAAGATATCCTTGCGGCTTTTGGTAGACAGAGTTTGCGCCTGCACAGGCAAAACGGCCAGCACAAGGCAGACAACAGAAAACCCAGCAACCCAAGAACGCATCAATGCCTATCCTGCTCGATAAGAAACCAGTCGGATTATAGGTATTCCCACGAAAAATGAAAGCTTGGTAAAGACCAAAGTAAGACTCTTGTCCAACACTGTTGTATCTACTGTTTTCATCCATGATGCAGGCCGTATAGGGTCTCACGAAACAAGTCGCGCCAGATTCGGCGCACATACGCGAAAACAGAACGAGGAATTACATGGCGGGTTCAGTCAACAAGGTCATTCTGGTCGGAAATCTGGGTCGTGATCCCGAAGTGCGGACATTCCAGAACGGCGGAAAAGTATGCAATCTACGCATTGCCACGTCAGAGACCTGGAAAGACCGCAACACGGGCGAACGCCGCGAACGCACGGAATGGCACTCGGTCGCCATATTCAACGAAGGTCTGGTCCGTGTGGCCGAGCAATACCTGCGCAAGGGCTCTAAAGTCTATGTCGAAGGGCAGCTTCAGACCCGCAAGTGGCAGGACCAGTCTGGCCAGGACCGGTATTCTACTGAAGTTGTCCTGCAGGGCTTTGGCTCAACCCTCGTGATGCTGGATGCGCGCGGCGAAGGCGGCGGCGGCGGCGGTGGTTACGGCGGCGGCCAGGCCGGTGGCAGCGGGTACGGAGACCCTTACGGCGGTCCGTCCAGTTCCCCGGCACCGGCATCGGGTGGCATCGACGACGACGAGATTCCGTTCTAGGAAATTCGGAGACACGACATGACATGGTCCTTTTCTCTCGGCCGATTGCTCGGTTCCGAACTGAGGGTCCATGTCACGTTTTTCCTGCTTCTGACCTGGGTGGGCTTTGCGGCCTATTCTGCCGGTGGCCTGCCGGCCGCCATAGACAACCTGTTGTTTGTTCTGGCCTTGTTTGCCTGTGTGGTCGCGCATGAATTCGGTCATGCCCTCATGGCGCGGCGCTTTGGAATCAAGACCCCAGACATAACATTGTTGCCGATCGGCGGGTTGGCCCGTCTTGAAAGGATGCCGGAAAAACCGATGCAAGAAGTGCTTGTGGCACTTGCAGGTCCGGCGGTGAACATCGTGATCTGGGTCATACTGGTCGCCTTCGGAGCAGGAGTGCCGATCGAGACGCTTTCCCAGATCGATTCACCGGGTATCGGGTTTCTGAACAGGCTGGCCTACATCAACCTGCTGCTGGCCGTATTCAACATGATCCCGGCCTTCCCCATGGACGGAGGGCGCGTTTTCCGCGCCCTTCTGTGCCTGCGCATGGATCGCGTCAAAGCAACACGCGTGGCTGCTGTCGGAGGTCAGATCGTTGCGGTGGGTCTGGGGTTTTTGGGGCTGAGTTCAGGCAACCCGTTTCTGGTGCTCATCGCCGTGTTCGTGTTCATCGCCGCCAACGCCGAAAGCCAGGAAGTCGCCCTGCGATCCGCAGCGCGCCGGGTTCTGGCGCGGGACGCGATGATCACGGAATTTCACGCGCTTTCCCCCGACGATACGCTGAGTACCGCGGCGCAAGCCGTGATCCACACCACTCAACACGAATTCCCTGTATTGGACTCAAGCCAGGCCCTGCTGGGATTCGTCACGCGTGAACGGCTGTTCGCTGCGCTGGCAAGTGACCAACCCAGATCTGCGCCCGCCACGTCGATCATGGACGCGGCGGTCCCCGCAGTTTCGCTTACCACCGGGCTCGAGACCGTTCTGGAGCACTTGCACAACGGCGCTCCGGCCATCGCTGTGGTCACTCGGGGTGGTCGCATGATGGGTTACATCACGCGCGAGAACATCGGTGAATTGATGGTCATTCAGGGGCGCTAGGCTTTTAGGTCAAGCCGTGGCAAGCGCATCCGACAGGACCGAAAGAACCGCATCTTTCGGCACATCTGAGGTCACGAACGCCTCTCCGATCCCACGCGCCAGAATAAACCGAAGCTGGCCATCCACGACTTTCTTGTCCTGTCCCATAAGATCCACCAGCGCCTCGGCGCTTGGCAATTCGCCCGGAATATCGGCCAGATCCGTCTTCATCCCCATCGCACGCAAATGCGCGCGCACCCGGCTTGGGTCCTCTTGCGAACACAAACCCAGCCGAGACGACAACTCAAACGCCAGCGCGCAGCCAATTGCCACACCTTCGCCATGCAGAAGGCGGTCAGAATACCCTGTTGCAGCTTCCAGGGCGTGGCAGAACGTGTGACCCAGATTGAGAAGAGCCCTGTCACCTTGTTCGGTTTCATCCCGCGCGACGATGTCGGCCTTCATTTGCACCGAGCGCGTCACCGCATGCACACGGGCCGCCATGTCACCCGAGGAAACGCTTGGCCCGTGCGCCTCAAGCCAATCAAAGAACTTTGCATCACCAAGCAATCCGTATTTCACGACCTCGCCATAGCCCGACAAGAAGTCTCTTTGGGTCATGGTCCCCAGAACAGAGGTATCCGCCAGAACCAGCGAGGGTTGATGAAACGCGCCGATCAGGTTTTTGCCCTGTGGTGCGTTGATCCCGGTCTTTCCACCGACCGAACTGTCCACTTGTGCCAGCAATGACGTTGGAATCTGCACAAAGCGAACACCGCGCCGCAAAACCGCTGCTGCAAAGCCTGCCAGATCTCCGATGACGCCGCCCCCCAAGGCTACGACGACATCCCGGCGTTCGACTTTTTCTGCAAGCAGCCACTCGACGGCGCGCTCGAAATACGGCCAGCTTTTGGTTGCCTCTCCGGCGGGCAGCGCCAGTGCGGTCATCTCGATCCCCGCGGCATTCAGCCCGGCGCGCAGCGCCTCAAGATGCAGACCGGCCACGTTTTCATCCGTCAGAACCGCGACTTTTGGCCGGGCCAGAAGTGGTGATATCCAGCCCCCTGCCCGCGTCAGAAGATCCGGACCGATTTCAACATCATAGGATCGGTCACTGAGGTCCACATGTACTGTTTGGTGCATTTATTTGAGTTCCAAAACATCAGGGCGCGCCAACAGAGCGTCGACAACGCGGCCTACCATATTTTCGATCGAGGTCTCGCCATCCGAATCCACTGTCAGATCGGCCTGAGCATAAACCGGCACGCGGGCCTCGTAGAGGGATTTCAGCGTCGCATAGGGATCGGCGGTGCGCAGCAGAGGACGGGTGTCTTTGTGGCGCACACGGTTCCACAGAACATTCAGATCCGCGCGCAGCCAGACGGCAGCACCCTTTTCGGCGATGATGCGACGATTTTCCGGCTGGAGAAACGCCCCCCCACCCGTTGAAAGAATGCCTTTTTGTTCATCCAGCAAGCGCCCGATGACCTGCGATTCCTTGGTGCGAAAGAAAGGTTCGCCGTCACGCTCAAAGATTTCAGGAATGGTCATGTTGGCGGCTGATTCGATCTCGGCATCGCTGTCCAGAAACGGAACACCCAGACGTGCGGCCAACGCGCGACCCACCGCTGTCTTGCCAGCCCCCATCATACCCACCAGAACCACGGTTTTGTGCAGATCAAAACCACCCTGTGTGTCTGTCGAATGTGTGTTATGCTTAATTTCGCTCATTTAAACGTGAATGACGTGATCTTGGGAAAAATGCCAGTTATAACTTGGCCAAAATCAAAAATTGAGGCAGCGTGGGGCCATGGGCCGACTGATCAAATTCCTGATATATGTTCTTTGCCTGGTATTCATTGGGCTGGTCGCCTACGCCTATGTTGGCCCATTCTTTGGCGCGGATTTTTCTGCGCCTCAAAGTGAAATCCGCGAACCGGTCGTATTGGATGTCAACTAAACAGGCGTTGTTGGCGGTCTTTCTGGCGGGATCGGCACATGCGCAAACCCCGTTATCAGCGATCGAATGGCTTGCGGAACCGCCAGAAAACCTGCCCGGAACCGTATTGCTGGAACCGCCGGTGGCACAGAACGGCGGATTGCCCGAAATTGAGGTCACGCCGCTTGAAGCGTTGTCGCAACCTTTGGGCTTGGTCGCATCATCCGTCACCGGGTTGCCCGTGGATTTGTGGCAAGGCAGCGATGCGAACCGGCTGGCAGAGCTGATCGCGAAGACGCCCGTTCGCGACAACCCGACCATGCAACGCCTGTTGTTTACATTGCTTCTGTCGGAAACCCGCGCACCGGCGGGCCCTGATGCGCAAGAGATTATGCTGCTGGCGCGGCTGGACCGTCTGATGCAACTGGGTGCGGCTGATCCCGTGCAATCGCTGGTTCAACTGGCTGGGCCGACCGATACACAGGATCGGTTTCAGCGTTGGTTTGACGCAACGCTGCTGACCGGTGATGAGGATCGCAGCTGCACCGCCCTTATCGCCGATCCGCACCTGTCAAAGGACTACGCCGCGCAAGTGTTCTGTAAAGCCCGACGCGGAGATTGGGCATCGGCCGCGTTGACGCTTGAGGCAGCGCATGCCCTGAACATCCTGCCGCCGGCAGAGCTGGCGGTTCTGGATCGTTTTCTAAGCCCTGAACTCTATGAAGGCGCGGCTTATCTGCCCCAACCTGAAAACCCGGATCCTTTGAGTTTCCGACTGTTCGAAGCGATCGGAGAACGGCTTCCTTCCGCCTCGTTGCCACGCGCTTTCGCCAACGCGGATCTTCGGGATGTGGCCGGATGGAAAGCGCAGATCGAAGCCGCCGAACGGCTTACACGCATTGGCGCTTTGACGCCCAATCAATTGCTTGGACTTTATACCGAAAGGTCCCCGGCAGCGTCCGGCGCAGTTTGGGACAGGGTCGCGGCCATCCAACGATTTGAAAGCGCGTTGGATACGCGAAACGCTGAAGCCATTGGAAAAACATTGCCGACGGTCTGGCAGCAGATGCGCAGCGTCGGGCTTGAAGTGCCCTTCGCCGAATTGTTCGCCGAGCGTCTGTCGAAGGTTTCGCTGTCGGTGCCGGCGACTGAAAACCTGCGCTGGCGCATTCTGATGCTGTCTGGCCTGTACGAACAGGCTGCACAATCAGCGCCGGACAACTCGATCGATACCCTGTTTCTTGCGGCGCTGGCGCAGGGTGATCCGGGGCGGGCGGTTTCTCCTTCTCCGTTGGCCGACGCTGTTTCTCAGGGGTTTGCATGGGCAGCACCCGTACCCAACGACATCGACGCCTTGCTGGACAATGGTCAACTTGGTGAAGCCATACTGGAAGCCATGCAGTTGTTTGCGCATGGTGCACGGGGCAATCTGGTGGATCTGACCGCAGCAATCGCAACCTTCCGACGCGTGGGCCTGGAAGACACCGCGCGGCGTGCCGCGCTGAGCCTGTTGATCCTGCAAGAGCGCTGAAGATGGCTATTCCGGCGACAAATGAGCTATGGATTTCGACCTTTCTACAGGCCCAGGCAGCGGAACTTGGCGCGGCGACAAATACCTTGCTGGCCTATGGCCGCGATCTGAAAGACTTTGCATCCTGGTTGCAGCACAGGGGATCCGGATTCGATCAGGCAGATCGTGATCAGATCGAGGCCTATCTGATCGACTGCCAGGCACAGGGCTTGTCACGTTCCACCCGCGCGCGGCGATTGTCGGCGATAAAACAGCTGTACCGCTTTGCATTCGAGGAAGGCTGGAACGAGACGAACCCCGCCATCCAGATCAAAGGTCCGGGGCGGCAGAAGCGACTGCCCAAAACGCTGGACGTGCCCGAAGTCGACCGTCTTCTGGCAGCCGCCCGACAAACCGGGCGCAGCAAGGGCGATCGCATACGCAATACCTGTTTGATGGAAGTTCTGTACGCCACCGGGATGCGTGTGACCGAACTTGTGTCCCTGCCCGTTTCCTCGGCCCGTGGCGATCCCCGTATGTTGCTGGTGATGGGCAAAGGCGGCAAGGAACGCATGGTACCCCTGTCCCCACCGGCGCGGGATGCTTTGGCTGCCTGGTTGATCGCGCGGGACCAAGCCGAAGACCAGACCGTCGAGAAAGGCGGTCAAAGATCCCGTTTTCTGTTTCCGTCGCGCGGCAAATCCGGCCACCTGACACGGCACAGGTTCTTTCTGCTGGTCAAGGAACTGGCCGTTCAGGGTGGCGTTTCGCCCGAGAAAGTCACCCCGCATACCCTGCGCCACGCCTTTGCCACGCATCTGCTGGCCAACGGCGCGGATCTGCGTTCGATCCAGACCTTGTTGGGTCATGCCGACGTTGCAACGACCGAGATTTATACTCATGTTCTGGATGAACGGCTGTCGGAACTGGTGTTGCAACACCACCCGCTGAGCAAAGACCCTGACGAAGACCGGGGCTAAGCCCTTGATCCAGCAGCGCGGCATCCCCATAACGGATGCGTCACCCTAACCCACCAAGGACCAATGGAACCCTCATCTTCTCTGATCGACAGCACATTCTGGATTACGTCAGGCGCGATCCTCTTGTTGCTCGTTTTGTCCGGCTTTTTCTCGGGTTCGGAAACGGCGCTTACAGCTTCGTCTCGCGGAAAACTGCGGGCGCAGGCCGACAAGGGATCACGGGGCGCAAAAAAGGCGCTGGAAATCACCGATGACAATGAACGCCTGATCGGCTCGGTTCTTCTGGGCAACAATCTTGTCAACATCCTGGCCGCCTCGCTGGCGACGGCCTTGTTCACCCGTATATTCGGCGAAAGCGGTGTGGCGTTGGCGACCCTGGTCATGACTTTGCTGGTGCTGATTTTTGCCGAAGTGCTGCCCAAGACCTACGCCATCACCAATTCCGAAAAAGCCGCGGCGGCTGTTGCCCCGATCATCAGCGTCGTCGTGACGGTGTTTTCGCCCATTGTGGCGGCGGTGCGGCTGCTGGTGCGCGGTGTGTTGCGCCTGTTCGGCGTGCAGATCGATCCCGACAGCAACATTCTGGCTGTACGCGAAGAGATTGCCGGCGCCTTGCAACTTGGTCATTCCGAAGGCGTGGTCGAAAAGGAAGACCGCGACCGCATCTTGGGTGCGCTGGATCTGGGCGACCGGACGGTGGAAGAGATCATGCTGCACCGATCGAATATCGAGATGATCGACGCCAATGCCGCCCCAGAGGAAATCCTGAAACAATGTCTGCAAAGCCCCCACACCCGTCTGCCTGTGTTCCGGGACGAGCCGGAAAACATCGTGGGTGTTGTCCACGCCAAGGACCTTTTTCGCGCCATGTATGCGCAGGCAGGCAGCAGCGACGGCGGGACCGACCGTTTGGCAAGCTTTGACATCGGAAAGGTGGCAAACGACCCTTACTTTGTGCCCGAAACCACGACGCTGGACGACCAGATGCGGGAATTCCTGCGCATGCACAGCCATTTTGCATTGGTTGTGGATGAGTATGGGTCACTGCGAGGCCTGATCACGCTTGAAGACATTCTTGAAGAAATCGTGGGCGAGATCGCCGATGAGTTCGACATAGACGAAGAGGTGCCGGTAATGCGCACCGAAGATGGCCAGTATCTGGTTGAAGGATCCATGACGATCCGGGATGCCAACAGGGCGCTGGACTGGTCTCTGCCGGATGACGAGGCGAACACGCTGGCCGGTCTGGTGATTCACGAGGCCCAGATGATCCCTGACGTCGGTCAGGTGTTTTCGTTCCACGGTTTCCGGTTCGAGGTCACGGCGCGTGAAGGCAACCGTATCACGGGACTGAAAGTGCGCCCCCTGTAGCGCCTGCGATTTTTCTGAAATGTTCCGCGCGCTGCCCAAGTGCCTGTCGTCAACTGAACGACCCAATTGCACTGAACCGGGCCCGGATATTCCGATCATCGCACAGTTCGACCCAAGCACGGAGCTGGGCGAGATGGGCCAGTTTGATCACCCCGACTTTGTTTCAGCTGTGCAGTAAAGTGGAAAAGCAGCCTTCAAGGCCGAAAAACCACAGGGC
Source organism: Ruegeria sp. HKCCE3926 (assembly GCF_017872515.1). Taxonomy (NCBI): domain Bacteria; kingdom Pseudomonadati; phylum Pseudomonadota; class Alphaproteobacteria; order Rhodobacterales; family Roseobacteraceae; genus Ruegeria; species Ruegeria sp. HKCCE3926. The sequence goes on from NZ_JAEDOU010000001.1 coordinate 1,253,973, forward strand.
GATGTCGTGCTGAACGAGGCCCAGACCGCCTGTTTGTTTGCCCTCGGCTACAGGTTTTGACGACATTGGCTGCGCGAGAAGGCTGTGAAATCCAAAGCTGGTGCAATAGGTGACATGCGACACTTGTTGTCGCTAACAGACGAGTAATATCCCCATCGGCTCGACAGTTTTTTCCAAAGTCATGGGGAGGAACACTGTGAAAACCACCTGTCAGGTTGCCGTCATCGGGGGCGGCGTCGTCGGATGCTCGGTGCTCTATCACCTGACCAAGCTGGGCTGGTCCGACGTGATGCTGCTGGAGAGGTCGGAACTGACCAGCGGATCGACATGGCACGCGGCGGGCGGGTTTCATACGCTCAACGGCGACACCAACATGGCCGCGCTGCAGGGCTATACTATCCGGCTGTATAATGAGCTGGAAGAGATCACCGGCATGTCCTGCGGGCTGCACCATGTGGGCGGCATCACGCTGGCCGACAATCAGGACCGGTTCGACATGCTGCTGGCCGAACGCGCCAAGCACCGCTTCATGGGGCTGGAAACCGAGATCGTCGGCCCCGACGAGATCAAGAAGATCGCCCCAATCGCCAACACCGACGGCATCATCGGTGCGCTTTATGACCCTCTGGACGGGCACCTCGACCCCTCGGGCACGACCCATGCCTATGCCAAGGCCGCGCGCATGGGCGGCGCCACGATCGAGACCCACTGCATGGTGCGCGAGACCAACCAGCGCCCCGACGGTACATGGGACGTGGTCACCGACAAGGGCACCATCCATGCCGAGCATATCGTCAACGCCGGCGGCCTCTGGGCGCGCGAGGTCGGCGCGATGGCGGGCATCTACTTCCCGCTGCACCCGATGGAGCATCAATACCTCGTCACCGACAACATCCCTCAGATCGAGGCGATCATCGACGCGGGCGGCGAACATCCGCACGTCATGGACCCGGCCGGTGAAAGTTATTTGCGGCAAGAAGGGCGCGGCCTGTGCATCGGGTTCTACGAACAGCCCTGCAAGCCCTGGGCCGTGGACGGCACTCCGTGGGAGTTCGGGCACGAGCTGCTGCCTGATGATTTCGACAAGATTACCGACAGCATCGAGTTCGCCTATCGCCGCTTCCCGGTTCTGGCCGAGGCCGGGGTGAAATCGGTAATCCACGGCCCCTTCACCTTTGCCCCCGACGGCAATCCGCTGGTCGGACCAGTGCCCGGCGTGCGCAACTACTGGTCGGCCTGCGGCGTGATGGCCGGCTTCAGCCAGGGCGGCGGCGTCGGCCTGACGCTGGCGCAATGGATGATCGAGGGCGAGCCCGAGCGCGACGTCTTTGCCATGGACGTCGCCCGCTTCGGCGACTGGATCACCCCCGGCTACACCCGCCCCAAGGTGATCGAGAACTATCAGAAACGCTTCTCTGTCGCCTACCCGAACGAGGAACTGCCCGCCGCCCGCCCCAACCGCACCACGCCGATGTATGACATCTTCAGCGATCTGGGCGCGGTCTGGGGCCAGCAATACGGGCTCGAGGTGCCGAACTATTTCGCGCAGGAGGACGAGCCGACCTATGAAACCCCCTCCTTCCGCCGCTCGGACGCCTTCGCGGCAACGGGCCGCGAGGTGCGCGCCGTGCGCGAGGGCGTCGGCATCAACGAGGTGCATAATTTCGGCAAATACCTTGTGACAGGCCCCCGCGCCCGCGACTGGCTGGATCGGATCATGGCCGGGCGCATCCCCAAGCCGGGCCGCCTGTCGCTGACGCCGATGCTGTCGCCCAAGGGCAAGCTGATCGGGGACTTCACCGTGTCGTGCCTGGGCGAGGAAGAGTTCCAGCTCACCGCCTCATATGGTGCGCAGAATTTCCACATGCGCTGGTTCCGGCAGCATCAGGAAGACGGCATAACCATTGAGAATATCAGCGACAAACGCAACGGGTTCCAGATTGCAGGCCCCAATGCCCGCGAGGTTCTGGCTGCCTGCACCCGCGCCGATATCAGCGACATGCGCTTCATGGACGTGCGCCGCATGGTCGTCGGCATGACCGACTGCATCGTGCAACGGGTCAGCTATTCCGGCGACCTGGGGTTCGAGATCTACTGCGATCCGATGGCGCAGCGGCAGCTGTGGTGGACGCTTTGGCAGGCCGGCCAACCGCACGGCATCACCCCCTTCGGCATGCGCGCGATGATGAGCCTGCGGCTGGACAAGTTCTTCGGCTCGTGGATGCGCGAATTCTCACCCGACTATACCCCCGCCGAAACCGGGCTGGATCGCTTCATCGCCTTTGGCAAGGACGCCGATTTCATCGGCCGCGCCGCCGCCGAGGCGGAACGTGCCAACGGCCCCGCGCGCAGGCTGGTGGCCTTTGAAGTCGATGCAGTCGATGCTGACGTGAACGCCTATGAACCGATCTGGCTGGACGGCAAGGTTGTGGGCTTTTGCACCTCGGGCGGTTATTCGCATTATGCCCGCAAGTCCGTCGCCATCGGTTTTCTGCCAACCGAACGCGCAGCAGATGGGCTTGAAACGAAGATCGAAATACTGGGCCAGATGCGCAAGGCAAAGGTCATCTCGACACCCTTGTTTGACGCAGATGGCGCCCGAATGAGGGGATGACTCGGGCTCGGGCTGACGGCATTGTGCTGAAATGACTGAAATACCCATTATCCTTCTGGCGGCTGGCCAATCCAGCCGCATGGGCGGCATCGACAAATTGATGCAGCCGATCAACGGCATCCCGTTGATCGCCCGCTCTGCAAGCGTGGCCTGCGCCGTGGGACCTGTGATCGTCGCCCTGCCCCCTGAACCAAATCCAAGATATGGCGCGCTTGATGGCATGGATGTTCAGATCGTTCCGGTCCGGGATGCGGCAGAAGGCATGAACGCCAGTTTGCGCGCCGCGATCCAAAACCTGCCACCTGATGCACCCGCCGCGATGGTTTTTCTGGCTGATCTGCCCGATCTGACAGAAGCTGACCTGGCAGCAATCCTGAAAGCGCGAGAAACCCATCCCCACAACCTGATCTGGCGTGGGACGACCGAGGAAGGAAAGCCCGGTCATCCGGTGGTGTTTGACAGATCCCTTTTTGATCAACTGTCACAATTGCAGGGGGACGACGGTGCCCAGAAGATCGTGCGAAAGCATCAAAACAGTGTTCATCTGCATCCCCTGCCCGGCCGAAACGCACTGTTGGATCTGGATACCCCGGGTGACTGGAAGGCCTGGAGCAAAAAACATGCCCCCTGAACAAACACGGCCCGGTCTTATCGACCGGGCCGGTGCCCAAAACAGGACTACCACTTTGCTCAATCTCCAAAGCGCGGCCAGTGTGCTTTCAGAAACACCCCGGCTCTCAAACAGCCAAACCTAAACAAGACCCCCTCGTTAACACGCCGTTATCACTTTTGGTGATCGAGTTAGCCGCCAGCGCCCCCTAGCGCTTTTGGCTCCCCTCACTTGGGCACCTTCATCCTCACTTATCCGATCGCTCGAAACAACGTAAAATTGGAAGGAAGGGTTAATTTGGGTCTTGTTCAAATGGCTTTTACGCAACATCGCGCCAACCAGAAATCAACTTAAAGGCGATAGACTGTTTTCACAAGAGGTAGCGATTCGTGATTAAACGCAAACTTATTAGCCAATATCCGTAATCATCCACATTTTTTTTGTGTCAAGCCATGTCTCAACCAAACCCACCCACAACCATTGGAAGAGCAGCTCTTTTCCCCATCATTTGGAAGGATGATTGTCAACAAAACAAAACAAATTCAATGTTTTTGAAAGTTTGACGCCATTTTTAGCAACAATCCTCCGATTCGCTGCGGTCTTGGTCGGTGAAATTCCGCGAATCCCGATTGACGTCGACCGCAAGCCAACACCGACTTTGTGGCAAAATTAAGATTTATTAATTGATCAGTCAGGAAACGCCAATTCTGAGCATGCATCTGTTGTCTCAACGCGCAGCCGCAACTGCGCGACGATAATCAGGAGACACAAATGAGCATCCGCAAATCCTCGCTTTTACTTCCCCGCACTTCCAACTGGGTCGGTGTCAGTGCGCTCGGCGCGGCCCTACTGGCAACGACGGCTATCCCTTCCATGGCGGACGAGGCATTGGCTGACCTGGTTGAGACCGTTTCACCATCGGTCGTAACCATCATCGCTGAACAAGACGCAGTGCCGACCCCAGCCCAGGGGCAGAACTTTGACTTCGAAGGACACCCGTTTGGTGAATTCTTCAAACGCTTCGGCGGCCCCGAAGGGTTCAACATGCCGCAACGCGGCCCGTCTCAGGGCCTGGGTTCGGGATTTGTTCTGGACGAAGCCGGATACATTGTCACCAATCACCATGTCGTCGACAATGCCTCGACCGTGACCGTAAGGCTCAGCGATGATCGTACCTTCGACGCCGAAGTGGTCGGAACGGACCCGCTGACGGATATCGCGGTTCTGAAAATCGACGCGGGAACTGACCTGCAAGCCGTAGAGCTTGGCGACAGTGATGAAATCCGCGTAGGTGAAGACGTGGTCGCCATCGGCAACCCCTTCGGCCTCAGCTCGACCGTGACCACGGGCATCGTTTCGGCAAAAGGCCGCAACATCTCGGAAGGCCCTTATGCCGAGTTCATCCAGACGGATGCAGCGATCAACAAGGGCAACTCGGGCGGTCCCCTGTTCAACATGGATGGCGAAGTGGTCGGTGTGAACTCGGCCATCTATTCGCCCAGCGGTGGTTCGGTGGGGCTTGGATTTGCCGTCACGTCCAACATCGTTGAACACATCGCGGCCGATCTGCGGGATGACGGACAGGTGAGCCGCGGTTGGCTGGGCGTGTCGATCCAGAACGTAAGCCCACAACTTGCGGCAGCGTTGGGAATCGAGGCTTCCTCGGGCGCGCTGGTGTCTGACGTGGTTGCGGGCAGCCCGGCAGACGGCGCCCTGAAGCAGGGAGACGTTATCCTGACCTTCAACGACGATGCCGTGGAATCCAGCGGTGACCTGCCCATCCTTGTGGGCACGACCAAGGTCGGCACCGACAGCACTCTGACCGTTTTGCGTGACGGCAGGATGGAAACGGTGACCTTGACGGTTGGCCAGCATCAGGCCGCAACAGCCGAGGCCGACAAACCGGTCGAGGCGGAAATTGCGGGAACAACACTGGGTGTGACCGTGGCCCCCCTGACCGAAGCGGTTCGGGCAGAAACCGGTGTTGCTGAAACCGTCCAGGGCGTCGTCGTCACCGACCTGAAGCCCGACAGCCCAGCGGCAAAGGCCGGCCTGCAACGCGGCGATGTGATCGTCAAGCTCGGCAATCAGGACACTGTCTCTCCGGACGCGCTGAAATCTGCGCTGGACAGTGAGAAAACCGATCCTGCCCTGGTGCTGATCAACCGTGGCGGCAGCCAGATTTTTGTCGCGGTCGAACTGGCCTGACCTTGAACATGCGTGCGCCGCTTGATGGGGATTTTCGGCGCACGCCTCACCCGGCGGATCAGAGTTGTCCACTATCCGCCGGGCTTGCCGGGTGCCGGCCCAGCACCCGGCAAGAACTTCTTCTAACCATATGCTTTAGTTAAAATTTGTGTTTAAATATCAAAAGAAAGGATCCCGACCATGAGCCGCCGTCTGTTGATCGTCGAAGATGATGCTGACACCAGGGACTTCATCGCCAAAGGTTTTGGCGAAGAGGGGTATGTGGTCGAAACCGCCGCTGACGGTCGTGAGGGGTTGTACCATGCCACGGACGGTGGGTTTGACGCCATTGTTCTTGACAGGATGCTGCCCGGTCTGGATGGGCTGTCGCTGATCAAGTCAATGCGGGCCGCCGGTTTGAAAACCCCGGTTTTGATGCTGACTGCGATGAGCGCTGTGGACGAAAGGGTCAAAGGACTGCGCTCGGGCGCTGACGACTACCTGGTCAAGCCTTTTTCGTTTCAGGAGTTGCACGCCAGAATCGAAGCCCTTTTGCGTCGCCCTCAGGAATCCGAAGAGACGCCGACATTGACTTGCAAAGACCTTCAGATGGACTTGTTGACTCGCAAAGTCACACGCGATGGGCACGAGATCACTCTGACACCGCGTGAGTTTCAGATTCTCGAATTTTTCCTGCGCCGCAAAAACCGTGTGGTGTCGCGCACCATGTTGCTTGAAGGGGTTTGGGATTATCATTTTGACCCGAACACCAACGTCGTGGACGTGCATATTTCGAAGTTGCGACGCCAGTTGGACGAAGGCGGTGACGCGCCGTTGATTGAAACCGTCCGCGGAGCGGGTTACATGATGTCCGATGGATAACCTTCGGCTTTCCCTGAACAATTCCCGCACAAGGCTGGTTGCAACCAGCATGTTTCTGAGCACGATTTTGACGGCGTCTGTGCTCGCCATCGTCTATGTGACCGCCAACCGAAGCATCGAGGCCGAAACCCGCTCGGTCGTGTCAGCCGAGTTGACAGGGCTTGCGGATGAATACGAAAGGCGTGGGCTTATAGGTTTGATCACTGCAATTGAGCGCCGTTTGCCAAGTGCCGCCGAGCGGGACGCGCTGTATCTTTTGACAGACAGGTTGGGAGTCAAACTTGTCGGCAATCTCAAGTCTTGGCCGGTGAACATTGCCGCTGGAAGCGGTTGGGTGGACTTGGAATTGCGCCGGGCCGACAATGATCAGCTTGTGCCGGTTTCAGCTGCATCCATCCGCCTGCCGGGCGGCGAGCGCCTGCTGGTTGGACGGGATGCAGCGTCGCGCCAGCAATTCGACAGGGTTTTGTTTCGCTCGGTTGCGTTGGCGCTTGGGATTGCTTTGGTTCTGAGCGTCATCACTGGCTGGTTGTTCACGCGTTTGGTGTTTTCACGCCTTTCGGATATCGCCAGTACGGCCGAGAATATCGTTTCAGGCGACCTGTCAAAACGGATGCCGCTGCGCGGAACCGGGGACGAATTCGATCAGGTTTCAGGCACATTGAACAACATGCTTGACCGGATCGAGGAGTTGATAAGCAACCTTCGGACCACATCTAATTCGATTGCTCATGATCTCCGCTCACCTTTGTCTCGTCTGCGCCAAAGGGTCGAGGCCCTCTCTGAACCCGACAAAAGCGACTTGGATCGCGAGATCGACATTGCGCGGGCGACGGGTGAAATCGATCACGTCCTGCGGGTTCTGGGGCAGCTCACTGAAATCTCTCGGGCCGAGGCCGGCCTGGGGCGCGAGCAATTCGAAACCATCGATTTGCAGCAACTTGTTGGTGATGTTGTCGAGCTTTATGACCCGGTGGCCGCCGATCAAGGCGTGCAGCTTGAAGTCAAAGGTTCCGCCCCTGCCATTCAGGGGCACCGGCCCCTTCTGTCGCAAGCTCTTTCCAATCTGTTGGAAAACGCAATGCGTTACGCGCCGGAACATACTGCAATCACGATTTCGATCGGTACTCGCGACGGATTCACCCAACTGAGCGTCAGGGATCGTGGCCCCGGCGTACCGCCTAAAGAACTGGATCGCCTTCAGCTTCCCTTCGTGACACTTGACCCCGCGCGGACGGAACGGAATGCGGGTTTGGGCCTGGCTCTGGTGGCCGCAATCTCACATATGCACGGCGGAAAATTTGCCGCCCGGAACTGCGACCCCGGGCTGGAAACCACGATCAATCTGGCGCAACTGCGTTAATCCGGAACACCGTATATCGCCATGGTCTTGTTCTTGTATCGCGTGTCGGCAGTGACATCCGCACCGAACCAATCCGGTGGCACGTATGCTTTGGCCTGCTCCTCCGAAGTGAATTCTACCTCGACCAAGCGTAGCGGCGCCAGATCGCCTGAAAAGACGTCCAGCTCAAACAGCAAACCATCCGGCAAATGGCCGGTGTAGCGCTCTTTTTCCACCCTGCGCCCTTCTGTTTCCGGCCAGAAGGTTTCGAACTGATCCGCAGTTATCTCAGCCTCTCGCTCTAACCGGACCAGGCCACCAACCCCTTTCAAGGTCAGGAAATACGCATCGTTCTTTTGCCTCAGCCGCAGCTCGGTGGAATCGTCGGGGGCCGTCAGATAACCCTGTCTTACGACGGCCTTTTTCGCTTTGCTCAGGTCCGGCAGGCTTGAAACCAGAAACTTGCGCTCGATTTCCTTGCTCATTGGTTCGAAATCACTCCATTTTCCAGCTCTTCAAACAGCGCCCTGTAAGACGCACAGGCCGCACTGCGCCCGGCATAAATACAGACCGGGGCACGATTCTGACCCATCTTTTCAATATCCGCAGCGAAAGGAACCACCGTCCGCAAAAAGCGTTTCGGATACAGCTTGCGCATCGCCTTCATGGTTTCCTGATGCAAAACCTTCTGGTGTTGCACCATCGAAAAAAAGGCGCGCAGCTTTTTCTTGCGCAGCTTGTGTTGTTCAAAAAAGCTCACCAACTGATCGAAACTCCGCTCGGACAGGGTTGTCGGCATGACCGGCACAACGATTTCATCGGCAGCCTTGAAGACATTTTCAGACAAAGTCGAAAAGTTGGGCGGGCAATCCAGAACGATCACGTCATAGTCGCTGCCCGCGGCCATCAAAGCTTTTTTCAGCCGCGAGCGTTTGTATCGCATCCGCGACAGGAACACGTCGAAGTCGCGGAAGGTCAGGTTCGCCGGCAGAACGTCCAGCCCTTCGAAATCGCTGGCCCGGATCGCCTTGATAAACCGCTCCACATCCTCGAAAAACCGCGCATCCTTCAGCTTTTTTGATGGCTTCACCCGAAAGTAGAACCCTGAAGCGCCCTGGGGGTCGAGATCGCACAACAGCACCTGTTGCCCCGCCTGCGCATAGGAATAAGCCAGATTCACCGAAGTAGCGGTTTTGCCGACACCGCCCTTGTTGCTGTAACAGGCAATGATCTTCATTCCTCACTCCTTTTTTCGGTGAAACAAGTTCCGAAACAGGCGCCGGGTATCTGGCCCGTCAAACTTCTGAAAGCTGGCAATCACGCGGCTCCGCTCGGCCTTTTGGCGCTGATCCAGAACGGCAATCAATCCCCCCACGGCCAGGCCCATCCGCGCATCCACACGGCCCCGCGTGTCGCTGTGCTGCGCGACAAAAGCCGTCAAGGACTTTTGCTGAACAGCACAGTCGTTGAACACGCCCAGATTGTCTTGTAGCTTTTTCAATGGCTTGATGATTTTCTTGAAGCTCTTTTCATCGAACAGAGGCCCAAAAATCTCCATCAGATAGCGCAGTTTCTTGCAATCAATACGAAGGTCATGCACGATTTCGTCCCGAGTTTCGTCATTGACACCGCGTGCGATTTTGCAGACCGTGCGATACCGTTTCCAGATCAATGCGCACGCGTATTCATGTGCTGCCCGTTTCGCGTTTGATCCGGGCGTCAGGCGGTCTGTTCCGTTGAACATCGCCGTCAGATCGGACATACGGGCGTTGTATTCGTCACTGCGCAACCGGCGGGACAAGCGTGACAGTTCCTCGGCACGCTCCTTCTCGAAAAGGTCGAACATCTCTTGCAGACCCGCGTGAAGACTGGGCGGTACAAGACTGAAGTATTTATCTTTTTCCAGAAGATAGACATCCAGATCACGCATACGCCCGGTGGCGGCCATGAGATCGGAAAAGACACGTTTCAATTGCACTGTCTGCGTGTCTGAAAAAACGCCTTTGAACAGGCTGATCACCGAGCGGACCTTTCGCAATGACACCCGGTAATCATGCAGAAACTCTGTGTCGATATCGGCTATCACCCCATATTCGTTTTGCCGGGCAACTTCCAGATATGTTTGAATAATATCTGCCGCGACCTGAATAGATGGCTCAGCTTCCCCCAACTTGATCTCTGGCTTGGCCCGATAGGCGGCCATGCCTGGGAAAAGTCCGGCACAAAGCGCTTCGACACCCGGCCCGCCCACGGACAAGGCGGAAATCGCGGTGTTCACCTTTTGAAATTCTTTCTCATACCCCCGCAGCCGCTGAAGCTGAACGATTGCTGCCTGACCCGTCTGCGAAGACAGGCACCAAGCCGTTCCCCTGACCAGCATTTTCTCCAGCTCATCCAATACGGCGAGGGGTTTCGTCTGAATCTCTCCGGTTCCGATCTGCATCAGCGCACGCAGTTTGGGGAAACCCTTCAAAGCCGCTTTCACCGGACCCTGCGGCAGGTCATGAACAAACCGCCCCTGCCCCTTGCAGCGTTGAGACAGCGGCGCGCGGCCATTCTGGAAAAGCCACAGTGTTTCTGCGACCTCAACCAGAACACGACCTGAATTCCGCAACGATTGATCGTGGCAATCCAAAAGCACGAAAGATCTCGATTCCGCTGGTGGGTCGATCCCGATCGTGAACCCGGGAATGAGCTTTTCAACATGCGCTTGGTCAATGGATTGGGACAGAATGCACTGAACACCTGAAGGATCGGTCATGATCCACCAATCCGGGGCGTTTTCAGGTATTCATTGACATTTGCCTCAACGATCTTCTGCACGCTGGTTCCTTCTTCGACGGTTCTGATCTTTCATCACGTTCAGCGTAACCGGCTTTTACCTTGGTCAGCAGTTTGTCTGGCCCTGGACCGACCCACGTTTGGTATCTGTTGGCTTTTGAAACCCGGACCGCCGAGGCAGCATGACTTCATGAGAGCGGAAACACCAGAAGACAGCAAGACATTATGTTGCGCCAACGCGCAAACATGGGTGACAGACCCCAGAGGTGCAATTAAGACAGGCTAATGAGCGATCCAGTTTCTTCGATCCGCAACCTTGGACCGGCTTTCGAGCAGGCCTGCGCGCGCGCCGGCATCCACTCGGCTGAAGAACTGCGACAGCTGGGACCGGATGAAGCCTATGCCCGGCTTTTGCGGGCTGGCACCAAAGCACATTTCATCGGCTACTATGTTTTGGTGATGGGGCTTCAGGGACGCCCTTGGAATGATTGCAAGGGTGAAGAGAAGAAGAAGCTGCGACAGCGTTTCGACGCGATCAAGGCCGGCAACAGCGCCGCGCCGGAAAACCAGATGGTTGCCGATCTGGATGCCATCGGGGTCCGCGTTGCAACCAAAGATCTAAAGCAGGTCTGAATAAAAAAGGCCGCTCCTGGCGGAGCGGCCCGATCTTTCGGCAAAAAACCGGCTTAGCCGACCAGTTCGATGCCCGAGAAGAAATATGCGATCTCAACAGCCGCGGTTTCCGGAGCGTCGGAACCGTGAACCGAATTTTCGCCAACCGATTCAGCGAACTCGGCGCGGATGGTGCCCGGTGCTGCGTCCGCCGGGTTGGTTGCACCCATAACTTCACGGTTCTTCGCAATGGCACCTTCGCCTTCCAGAACCTGAACAACGACCGGAGCCGAAGACATGAATTCGCACAGTTCGTCATAGAACGGGCGCTCGGCGTGCACTTCGTAGAACTTGCCGGCTTGTTCCTTGGTCATGTGGATGCGCTTCTGCGCAACGATACGCAGCCCGGCTTCTTCGAACTTGGCGTTGATCTTTCCAGTCAGATTGCGGCGCGTTGCGTCGGGTTTGATGATCGAGAATGTACGTTCCAGTGCCATGTCGGCCTCTCCTTACAATGTGGCGCGGGTCCGCGCCGAAATCCATCGCGCGCCGCGTATCACGGTCTTTCGCTCATGAAAAGTGTTATGATGGTTTGCCTGCCGCTTTGGCGCTCAGAATGTATCCGGCAAAGGATCTGTCCGGTCCAGACGCCGAACGTAAAGCACTGCAAGCAGACCTGCAAAACTGCTGGCCCACATCATGCCCAGAACCAGAAACGGCCCGTTTTCAGGGCTGACAAACGCACCCGTCATCGAGGTCAGGATCGCGCCAAGCCCGACCACCATCGCCCCGGACAACCCTGCCGCGCTGCCTGCCAGTTTGGGTCGCACGGACATGACCCCTGCCGAAGCGTTTGCATTGGTCAGTCCATTGCCGAACCCAACGCAGATGGCCGAACCGAAGAATACCCAGACTGACCCCAGCCCGGCGATGAACAGAAGCAATCCGCAGAATGGCCCGGTCGAAGCCACAACGCGGCCGATCAGGATCATTGTGGTCAGACGTGTCCGTGCCGCGATCCGACCAGTAACGAAGTTACCGACCATGAACCCGCCTGTTATGATACCAATCCCAAGGCCCAACATGACAGGGCTCAGATCAAACCACGCGGCGGCGACCAATGGCGCACCGGTGATGAAGCTGTAGAACCCACCAATCGAAAACGAAGCGCATAAGGCATAACCCCAGAATCGGCGGGCGCGAAACAGATCCGGATACTCGCGCAATTGGGCGGTAAAGGTTGAAGAGCGGTTTGTATTGGTCTCGCCCATGTCGAACCAAAGCAAAACCAGCAGCCCTGCCCCCAGCACAGTGTAAAGAGCAAATCCCGAGCGCCAGCCAAAGAGCATGTCGAGTGTCCCACCCAGCATAGGGCCAAGCATTGGGGCCAAAGCCATGGCCATCGCCACATACCCCAGTTTGCTTGCAGCCTCATTCGGCGGATACCGATCTCTGATCGATGCGCTTGAAAGAACTGACCCAGCCACCACCGCGGCCTGCAAAAGACGAAAGCCCAGAAAGGTCCAAATGGCCTCGGCCAGAGAGCAACCGATTGAGGCGATGACGAAGATGGTGATGCACATCAAAAGTATCGGTCTGCGCCCGTAACGATCGGAAAGCGGACCCATGATCAGTTGCAACACGGCTGAGACCGCCAGATACCCGGCAACCGACAGGTTAACCAAGCCATAATCCACACCGAAATCCGTACTCATGTGGGCCAGAGACGGCAGGAACATGTTCAATGACAAAACCGACAGTGCCGTGGCAAAGATCAGAGTGACCAAGTGCGGAGGTGTCCGGGCCGCGCGCATGTGAAAACCGTTCTGAATAGCAAACGACACAGCGCTATCACATTGCTGAAAGCTTGAACATGCCGAGCCGCTGGCGGTGGCAACACAGCTCTGCTAAGAGCGCCCCATGTTACGGATCGAAGACATCACCTATGCCGTTGAAGGTCGCCCGTTGTTTGACGGCGCAACCGCGACAATTCCCGATGGTCACAAGGTTGGCCTTGTCGGTCGGAACGGAACCGGAAAGACCACGCTGTTCCGCCTGATCCGGGGCGAGTTGGCTTTGGAATCGGGAAATATCTCGGTCCCGAAACGCGCTCGGATCGGTGGCGTGGCGCAAGAGGTGCCCTCCTCTGACGTCTCGCTGATCAATACAGTTCTGGCCGCCGATACCGAACGCAGTGCGTTGATGGCCGAGGCCGAAAGCGCCGAAGACCCGATACGCATCGCCGAGATTCAGACACGTCTGGCCGATATCGACGCCTGGTCCGCCGAGGCCCGCGCAGCTTCGATCCTCAAGGGGTTGGGCTTTGACGACGAAGACCAGCAGCGCCCCTGTTCGGATTTCTCGGGCGGGTGGCGGATGCGCGTAGCGCTGGCGGCGGTGCTGTTTTCTCAGCCCGATCTGCTGCTGCTGGACGAACCGACCAACTATCTGGACCTCGAAGGCGCGCTGTGGCTGGAAAGCTACCTGGCCAAATATCCGCACACTGTGATCATCATCAGCCACGACCGCGGCCTTCTGAACCGCGCCGTGGGGTCGATCCTGCATCTGGAAGACCGCAAGCTGACCTATTACGCGGTGCCCTACGACAAGTTCGCGGAACGCCGTGCGGAACGGCTGGCACAGGCGGAATCGGAAAACGCCAAGGCCAAGGCCCGCATCGCACATCTGCAAAGCTTTGTGGATCGGTTCCGTTATAAGGCGTCGAAGGCCGTTCAGGCCCAGTCGCGCCTGAAGATGATCGAACGCATCCAACTGGTCTCGACCCCGCAAGAGGCCGCCCTGCGCGCCTTCAGCTTTCCGGAACCCGAGGAACTGTCGCCGCCGATCATCCAGATCGAAGGCGGCGTCATCGGCTATGGCGAAACCGAAGTGCTGCGCCGCCTGAACCTGCGTATCGATCAGGATGACCGTATCGCGCTGTTGGGCAAGAACGGACAGGGCAAGTCGACCTTGTCCAAGCTGCTGTCGGACCGGCTGCCCCTCATGGGGGGCAAGATGACCCGCAGCAACAAGCTGCGCATCGGGTATTTCGCACAGCATCAGGTGGATGAGCTTTACGTGGACGAAACGCCGTTGGACCACCTGCGCCGTCTGCGCCCCGACGAAGCGCCGGGCAAGTGGCGCTCGCGTCTGGCCGGGTTCGGGTTAAATGCGGATCAGGCGGAAACCGAGGTCGGGCGCCTGTCGGGCGGACAGAAAGCGCGGCTTTCACTGCTGCTCGCCACGATCGACGCGCCCCATATGCTGATCCTTGATGAGCCGACCAACCACCTTGACATCGAAAGCCGCGAGGCGCTGGTCGAGGCGCTGACGGCCTATTCCGGCGCGGTGGTTCTGGTCAGTCACGACATGCACCTGCTGAGCCTTGTCGCGGATCGTCTCTGGCTGGTTTCGGACGGTACCGTCAAACCTTTCGACGGCGACCTTGAAGCCTATCGGTCCCTGCTGCTGGCGCGCGACAGACCTGTCAGGGAAAAGCCCCGCGCGGTCAAATCGAAACGCCCCCCACGCGAGACGATACTGGCCTTGCGTGCGGATCTGCGCAAATGCGAGGACCGAATCAAAAAGCTGACGGAAATGCACGACAGGCTTTCGACCAAACTGGCCGATCCGGCGCTGTACGAGGACGAAAGGATCAACGATCTGGAAACCTGGAACCGCAAGTTCACCGAAGTCACCGAGGCCATGCAAAAAGCCGAGGCATTGTGGGTCGCGGCCGCCGAACGGCTTGAACAGGCAGAAACCGCATGAGCACGCCCATCACGGACACCGACGCCATGATCGCAGGTATGCAGCCCGACTTGCAGCCCGGTGAATTTGCCTTTGTCGTCTGGCCTGACAACAAACCCTGGCCAGACGGAACACGTGCAAGCTGCGTCGAGGCGGAGGGGTTGTCCCTGATCGTCCCGATTGACAGCGCGCCACAAGACACGGTCGCCATGCACTGCATCACATTGCAGGTTCATTCCTCTCTGGAGGGCGTGGGCCTTACCGCTGCCGTATCTGGTGCTTTGGCGCGGCAGGGAATACCTGCAAACATGGTCGCGGGATATCACCACGACCACATCTATGTCCCCGCAGCGCAGTCGCAAGACGCCTTGCGGGTCCTACAAGACCTGCAACGGAGCAGCAAACAGTGATAGACAGCGCATTCCTGATTACTGCGTTCACGACGCTATTCGTGGTGCTCGACCCGCCTGCGCAAACACCGATCTTTGTGGCGCTGACCCAGGGCATGGATTGGAACACGCGCCGCTCGATCGCAATCCGCGCGTGTCTGACGGCGGGCGTCATTCTGGCCATGTTTGCCGCCTTTGGCGAAGCCCTGCTGGGGTTTGTCGGTATCTCGATGGAGGCATTCCGGGTCGCAGGTGGCGTCCTGCTGTTCCTGACAGCGCTCGACATGCTGTTTGAACGCCGAACAAAACGGCGTGAAACCAGCGCCGAGGAAGAAGAGCACCCGGATCCATCGGTCTTTCCGCTAGGCATCCCGCTGATTGCAGGCCCCGGATCGATTGCAACGATGATCCTGCTTGCGGGTCAGCAGCCCGGTATACAGGGGTTGGCCATCGTCATCGGTGTGATGCTGGTCGTGCTGGCGATGGTGTTCGTGATGTATCTGACATCCGGCGCTGTGGCCCGTATTCTGGGCAAGACCGGGCTGAACGTGCTGACCCGCCTGCTGGGCATGTTGCTGGCAGCTTTGTCGGTTCAGTTCATCTTGGATGGCCTCAAGGCCTTTGGATTTGCGTCCTGAATTCCCATGTATCACTCAGATAGTCTTGTTGGGATAACGGTATGGATGGCGACAGCATTGCACGTTTGGCGTATCTGAGCTTGCTCGGCGCAGCGGTGGTGGCCTGGTTCATCTCTCAGAACCGGCAATCGCTGAACAAGACCCTGCAACAGATGATGGCCTGGGTGTTCATCTTTATTGGCGTGATAGCCGTCATCGGCTTGTGGGAAGACATACGGTCTTCGGTTGGCCCTGCCCCGCAGATGACCGTCACCGGCAACGCGATCGAGGTGCCTCGTGCCTATGATGGTCACTATTACCTTCCGGTTTTGGTGAATGGTGAGCCGATCAACTTTCTTGTCGACACCGGCGCCAGCCAGATCGTTCTCAGTGCCCGGGACGCAAAACGTGTAGGCATCGATCCCGATCAACTGAACTATTTCGGCCGCGCCCTGACCGCCAACGGCGAGGTGCGCAC
Organism: Ruegeria sp. HKCCE3926; assembly: GCF_017872515.1. NCBI lineage: Bacteria > Pseudomonadati > Pseudomonadota > Alphaproteobacteria > Rhodobacterales > Roseobacteraceae > Ruegeria > Ruegeria sp. HKCCE3926. Next base: position 1,270,235 of record NZ_JAEDOU010000001.1, read on the forward strand.
GGCGCCGGTGCGGCTTGACACCCTGACCGCAGGGCCCATTACCGACCAGAACGTATCGGCCTGGGTCAATGAGGGCGAGCTGGACAAGTCGCTTCTGGGGATGGAATATCTGCATCGTTTCTCGAGCGTCCAATTTGCAAATGGTAAGTTGATCTTGTCTCGTTGACGGCCCGGGCAGCTTGAGAACAAAAATAGAACATGCTAGTGTTCCGGCATGTCCACTCAGCTTCTTGGCCACAAAACTGCGCGTCAGGCACCGGGGGTAAAGCTCCATCCGCAGATCACCCTGGAACTGGGCCGCGTGCACGAGGCATGCGGCCCCGCCCGGCGCAGCTTTGCCATGTGGCTGGCCAGTCAGACGCAGGGGCCGGTCTTGTGGATTTCCCCCGCCTGGGAACCCGGCCAGCTGAACCCCGATGGGATGATGGCCTTTGCCGATCCGGCCCGGTTCATATTTGTTCATCCCACCCGTGCCGAAGATCTGCTGTGGTGCCTGGAGGAGGCGCTGCGCAGCGGGGCCATTCCGCTGATAATCGGCGACCTGCCCGGCGCACCGGGGCTCACGCCGATACGCCGGATGCATCTGGCTGCCGAACAGGGGGGTGCGATGGGGCGGGCTCCGCTTGGTTTGCTGCTGACACCCGGAGATGGCGGCGCGCAAGGGGTTGAAACGCGCTGGCACATGGCGGCCACCCATCGGGATGAGGCTCGGATCTGGGCTCTGACACGCCGCCGCGCCCGTGCCCTGCCCCCGGTCACATGGCAGGCCACCATGACCGCCGCTCGTGCCGGGTTGCATCTGGAACGGATCGAAACCGAAGACACACCGGCATAAAGCCACACGGATCACGCAAGAAGTGACTGGTCAAAACCCGGGCCGCGCCCTAGCGTCACGACATGAGCCATCCGATCCATGACAGCCGCTATTCCTGGCTTCGCCTTCTGATCACGCTCGCCATTGCAACAGTGGCGAATGTCGGCATGTGGGCCGTGATCGTGGTCATGCCCGCAGTTGAAACCGAATTCGGGGCCGGTCGTGCCGAAGCCTCGATGCCGTACACTCTGGCAATGATCGGTTTTGCCCTGGGCAACATGTGGCTGGGGCAGGTAGTGGACCGGCTGGGCGTCACCAGCGCCCTGATCGGAGCAGCCGTCTTAAGTGCGCTGAGCTACGTGCTGGCAACGCTGGCACCAAGCATAATGTTGCTATCCGCGGCACATCTCCTGCTGGGGCTGGGCACATCGATCGGGTTTGGCCCGCTGATCGCAGATATCTCACATTGGTTCATGAAACGGCGCGGCATTGCCGTCGCGTTGGTCGCCAGTGGGAATTACCTGTCCGGCGCCATCTGGCCCACCATGCTGTCCGGAATTCTGGCGCGGGATGGATGGCAACAGGTCTATCTGACGCTCGCCGTGCTGACGCTTGTCGTCGTCATTCCCCTGTCGCTGCTGCTACGCCGCAGGGTTCCGGTCGAGGCACACAGCACCGCCGCAGCATCCGCCAAAATCAATGCACGAAGTGTCGGTGTATCACCGCGCGCGCTGCAATATATTCTGGGCCTGGCCGGGATCGGTTGTTGTGTCGCCATGTCGATGCCACAGGTTCATATCGTCTCCTATTGCGTCGGGCTGGGATATGGGCCCGCGGTCGGGGCCGAGATGCTGTCACTGATGTTATTGGGTGGTGTTGTCAGCCGGATCATCTCGGGTTTGTTGGCAGATCGGCTTGGCGGGGTCCTGACGCTTTTGATCGGTTCGCTCCTGCAATGTATCGCCTTGTTCCTGTTCCTGCCCTACGATGGAATGGTGTCGCTTTATGCCATCAGTCTGCTCTTTGGTCTGGCACAGGGCGGCATCGTGCCCAGCTATGCGTTGATTGTCCGCGAATACATGCCGCCGCAAGAAGCTGGTGCGCGCGTCGGGTTCGTCATGATGATGACTATTCTTGGCATGGCACTCGGTGGCTGGATGTCAGGATGGATCTACGACCTCACCGGAAGCTACCAACTGGCGTTCGTGAATGGCATCCTTTGGAACGGTCTGAACATTGCAATCGTTCTGATGCTGCTCAGAAGATCCCGCCCTACACGGGAAGGCGTCATGGCATGACCCTTCTGACCCGTCGCAGCCTGCTTGCCGGGCTGGCAACCCTGCCCCTGACCCGGGCAGCACAAGCCGCATTGCGGCCATACATCCTGTCGGATGAAGGCACCCGGGTCGGGTTCACCTTTGATCTTGCGGGGGTGACACAGTCAGGGACGATGCCGATCCGGACCGCCGATGTTCAGATTGACACAGGTCGGCAACAGAACAGCCAGGTCACGGTGACACTGGACGTCAGCAAAGCCAGAACACGGCTGCCCTTTGCCCGTATGCCCATGCTCAGCCCCAGCGTTTTGGACGCGAAACAGCACCCAACGATCCGGTTTGTGTCAACAGACATACAACTGGGCGCGGAAGGGCGAATATCAGATGGCGCTCGGATCACGGGTGATCTGACGGTCCGCGGCGTGACCCGCCCGATCACATTGGAGGCCAATCTGTACCGGCAGGCGGGAAGTGCGGCAAACGATCTCAGCCGTCTGACCTTTGGTCTGAAGGGCGCCTTGAACCGGCACGACTTCGGAGCTTCGAGCTATCCTGACCTGGTTGATGACACTGTCGGCCTGGACATCCGCGCCGAGATCATACGCGCGACCTGATCGCCGAACGGCAAAAAACGACTCGCTAAAGTCGAATTGATGCGCGCATTGTGCGGCGACCCTGCCAATCTGAGACCACCATGCGCACGATCATTTCATTTGCCGCCCTGTTTCTTTCGGTCATTCTGCTTCAGCTTTCGACAGGAGGCGTCGGGCCACTCGATGCCATTTCCGGCATCACGCTGGATTTCACGACCGAGCAGATCGGTCTTTTGGGGTCTTCGCACTTTCTGGGGTTTTTCATCGGCTGCTGGTGGGCGCCACGTCTGATGGGCAATGTCGGTCATTCACGCGCATTTGCAGTTTGCACCGCGTTGGGCGCGATGGGTCTCATCGGACATACGCTGACCGAAAACCCATATATCTGGGCCGCCCTTCGTGTGGCCTCGGGCACCTGCGTCGCAGGCGCTTACACGGTGATCGAGGCATGGCTGAACGCAAAGGTCACCAATGAAACCCGAGGGCGTGCAATGGGAACGTACCGGATCGCGGATATGGGCGCGTCCCTGTGCGCCCAGTTGATTATCGCCGTTCTGCCCCCGGCCTCTTACGTCTCGTACAACCTGCTGGCGATCCTGTGCTGTGCGTCACTTCTGCCGCTGACGCTGACCAAAGCAAGCCAACCCAAAACACCCGACGCGCCCCGTCTGAAACCCAAGCTGGCTTGGCGCAGCTCACCCTTGGCCGTGGCTGGCGTGATCGTGGCCGCGCTCAGCTCGGCCTCGTTCCGAATGGTGGGTCCGGTTTACGGGCAAGAGGTCGGACTGGGCGTCGATCAGATCGCATTCTTCCTGGCCTCTTTCGTACTGGGTGGAGCGCTTGCTCAATACCCTGTCGGCTGGCTGGCTGATAAATATGACCGGCGCTGGGTGCTGATCTGGCTGTCAGCTGCCGCGGTTTTCAGCTGCGGCGTCACCATGGCGGCCAGCGGCACCGGAACGATCGGAGTCATGTCGGCGGCCGTGTTCTTTGGTCTGACAACCTTCCCGATCTTCTCGGTCTCTTCCGCCCACGCAAACGACTTTGCCACGTCCGAGGAACGGGTGGAACTCTCGGCTGCCCTGATGTTCTGGTTTGCCTTGGGGGCAATTGCATCGCCCTACATAACCTCGACCCTGATCCAGCAATTTGGCCCCGGTGCCCTTTTTGCCTTTGTGGCGTTCGGGCATGTCTTCCTGATCGTGTTTGGTCTAGCGCGGATGCGGTCTCGCCCCACCCCCGAGGAGCGCACGAATTATGTTTACGCCCCGCGCACCTCATTCACGATTGGTCGCCTTCTGAAACGATCACGGGAAGACTGAACAACCCAACGCCCCCGTTTTTGGATGTCTTTTGTGATCGCCCCGTCCTTTTCGGTCGGTTCGGTATGGAACAAGGAGAAGGCGCTGCCACTCGGAGTCGCAGCGTTGAGATCCCTCTGTTCACTTCAGTGGCATTTTACGTCTCCGGAACGCGATCCAGACCGTCGCGGCAGCACGATTTTCGATCCCTTCGGGATCTAAATCGACAAGCAAGTCAATGCCGGGCTTTTGCTGGGCGATCACATCATGTAGACGGGCGCGCAGACAGTTACGCGGAAACGGATCATGGCTCGGATTCTCATCACCTCGGCGATCCCCTACATCAACGGGATCAAACACCTCGGCAATCTGATCGGCTCGCAATTACCGGCTGATTTGTACGCACGTTACCAGCGTGGCCGGGGGAACGAGGTCATGTTCCTGTGCGCCACGGATGAACACGGTACACCCGCCGAGCTGGCCGCCGCCAAGGCTGGCAAGCCGGTGGCGGAATATTGCGCCGAGATGTATGCGATTCAGGCCGATATCGCCAACCGGTTTGGTCTCAGCTTCGATCACTTCGGCCGCTCGTCCAGCGACCAGAACAAGCGCCTGACCCAGCATTTTGCGGGCAAGCTGGATGACGCGGGCCTGATCCGCGAAGTCAGCGAGAAACAGGTGTATTCCAACGCCGATGGCCGCTTTCTGCCTGACCGGTATATCGAAGGCACCTGCCCTAATTGCGGCTATGATCGCGCACGCGGCGACCAGTGCGAAAACTGCACCAAACAATTGGATCCGACCGACCTGATCGAGCCGCGCTCGGCCATTTCCGGATCCACCGATCTGGAAGTGCGCGAGACCAAGCACCTGTATCTGCGTCAATCCGCGATGAAGGACAAGCTGGATGCGTGGATCGACAGCAAGACGGACTGGCCGATCCTAACCACTTCGATTGCCAAGAAGTGGCTGCATGACGGTGACGGCTTGCAGGACCGTGGCATTACCCGCGATCTGGACTGGGGTGTACCGGTCAAGAAAGGCGATCAGGATTGGCCGGGGATGGAAGGCAAGGTCTTTTACGTCTGGTTCGACGCCCCCATCGAATACATCGCCTGCGCCAAGGAATGGGCCGATGCCAACGGCAGGACCGATGCGGATTGGGAACGCTGGTGGCGCACCGACAAGGGCGCGGACGACGTGCGCTATGTCCAGTTCATGGGCAAGGACAACGTGCCGTTCCATACATTGTCCTTCCCGGCCACCATACTGGGCACCAACGCGCATAATGAAGAGGCCGGATCACCCGAAAGCTGGAAGCTGGTGGATTACATCAAGTCGTTCAACTACCTGAATTATGACGGCGGCCAGTTTTCGACCAGCCAGGGCCGTGGCGTGTTCATGGATCAGGCGCTGGACATTCTGCCTGCCGATTACTGGCGCTGGTGGCTGCTGAGCCATGCACCCGAAAGCAGCGACAGCGAATTCACCTGGGAGAATTTCCAGCAATCGGTGAACAAGGACCTTGCAGACGTTCTGGGCAACTTTGTCAGCCGCATCACCAAATTCTGCCGCTCGAAATTTGGTGAGACCGTGCCCGAAGGTGGACAGTTCGGCCCCCGCGAACAGGCCTTGATCGAAGAGCTCACCAAACGTGTCCGCGCCTATGAAGGCCATATGGAGGCGATGGAGGTTCGCAAATCCGCGCAGGAGCTGCGGGCAATCTGGGTCGCAGGAAATGAATATCTACAGGCCGCAGCTCCGTGGTCCACATTCAAGGAAGACCCCGAGCAGGCCGCCGCGCAGGTACGTCTTGGCCTGAACCTGATCCGGCTTTACGCCGTTCTCAGCGCACCGTTCATCCCCGAAACCTCGGCCCGTATGCTGAGCGCGATGAACACTTTGGATACCAACTGGCCCGATGATGTTGCCACCGCGTTGAACGCCTTGCCGTCCGGCCACGACTTTGCCGTGCCAGACGTTCTGTTCGCCAAGATAACGGATGAACAGCGCGAAGAATGGCAGGACAGGTTCGCGGGAACCCGCGACTGATCGGTCCGGCACAATAGACCCGGGGGGCCCATTTCGGGCCCCTTTTGTTTGGGCCCCGCGGCCGCGTCAGGGCCTAAGCCAGCATAAGTGCTTGAACTTTTGATCTCCGCCCTGACCAGCGCGGGACTCATCACGCTTGAGATATCGGCACAAAAAAGTCATCCTGAGACAAGGTTCTTCCGACTCGCGTCGCCGTGGCGACTGGGTCGGTATCTTTTGTTTCTGCATCGATCGAGGCTTTCGCCATGTCCCCAGCATTCCTTTCACCCAACAAGACCAGCAGGCATTTGGCCGCCGCATTCATGCTGATGTCCTTGGGTTTGGCGCATCCGGCGACCGCGCAGGAAGAAGGGGCACCGCCAAAGGTTTCCATAGCGGCGGCCTATACCGAGGAAATCACCGACGAAGCCACGTTCATCGGACGCGCCGAGGCAATCAACAAGGTCGATATAGTGGCGCGGGTGAACGGATTTCTCAACAGCCGCGAGGTCGAGGATGGGGCGACCGTCAAAGAAGGCGATCTGCTGTTCACCATCGAACCCGACCTGTACGAGGCGACGCTTGAGGCCCGAAAGGCCGATCTGAACCGGGCCGAAGCAAATCTTGAACTGGCAAAGGTCGATCTGGCGCGTAAAGAAGAACTTTACAAACGCGACGCGACACCAGAGTCAGAACGCGACATTGCCCGCGCCAACGAACTGGTCGCCGAGGCAGAGGTGAAGGCGGCCAATGCTGCAATCCAGCAGGCCGAGCTTGACCTGAGCTACACGCAGATGCATGCGCCATTCGACGGCCGTATCGGCAGGATCACGACCAGCGTCGGAGATGTGGTAGGCCCAAACAACCCTCCTCTGGTCAATATCGTCAGCGAGACGCCCATATATGTGAATTTCTCGTTGAACGAAAAGCTCTTCACCTCAGTCTTGCAGACTTATGGTGAAAACTCGGCATCGCTGGCGGAAAGCCCGCAAAGCCCGAATGTACACGTCATCCTGCCCAACGGCACCAAGATGGATGAAGTCGGCAGAATTGTATTCGTTGACAACCGTATCGACCCATTGACCGGCGCAATTACCATTCGCGCCCAGTTCGACAACGCGGACCGGCTGATTCTGGATGGCGCCTTTGTGAATGTGCAGATCGAAGCGCTGGAACCGACCTTGCAGGTGTTGGTGCCTCAAGCCGCCTTGCAGCGCGATCAGCGGGGTGAGTTTGTCCTGGTGGTCAACGACAAGCAGATGGTTGAACAGCGTTACATCACCACCGGTGACACGGTCGGAACCGCGATTATCGTGCTGGACGGGCTGCGCGAAGGCGAAAGCGTCATTGTCGAGGGCCTGCAACGGGTTCGCCCCGGCGTCGCTGTTGACGCAGTCGTCGCCTCTGAACAACCGGGAGAGTAACAGATGTTCTCAGCCCTGTTCATCAGCCGGCCCAAGCTGGCGCTCGTCATTTCGCTGGTGCTGACCATCATGGGCGGTATCGGATACCTTGTGCTGCCGGTCGCGCAGTTTCCCGATATCACCCCGCCCGTGGTCAACGTCTCGACCACCTATACCGGCGCAAACGCCGAGACCGTTGAAAATACCGTTGCCGCGCCGATCGAGGCACAGGTCAACGGTGTGGACGACATGATCTACATGACGTCCAGATCATCGGACAACGGGTCCTATTCGCTGGATGTGACCTTTGAGGTCGGCACCGATCCTGACATCGCATCGGTCAACGTTCAAAACCGTGTGGCGCAGGCCATGTCGTCGCTGCCAGCCGAAGTGACTTCGTCCGGCGTGGTGACACAGAAATCTTCGACCAACATGCTGATGCTGGTCACTCTGACTTCACCAAATGGGACCTATGACAGTGTGTTCCTGTCGAACTATGCCTCGATCAATCTGCGCGATGCGCTGGCCCGCGTGCAGGGCGTCGGCAAGGCCGATGTTCTGACCAACCTTGAATACGCCATGCGGATCTGGATGGACCCGGACAAGATGGCGGCGCTGTCCATCACACCGGGGGATGTCATCAATGCGATCCGGGAACAGAATATCGAAGTATCCGCCGGTTCGATCGGTGCGCCACCCGTTCCCGAAGGGCAGACGTTTCAATACACGATTAAATCCAAAGGCCGTCTGACCTCCGCAGAGGAATTCGGTGACATTGTCATCCGGACAGGTGACGCCGGTGCCATCGTCCGCGTCAAAGACATCGCCCGGGTAGAGCTTGGCGCGGAATATTATGCGGCTTCCGGCTATTTTCAGGCGGTTCCAGCCACGGTTATCGGCATCTATCAGGCCCCCGGTGCAAACGCTTTGGCGGTTTCGGAACGCGTGCAGGCGGAATTGGAGCGGCTGTCCCGCGCCTTTCCGACAGATGTCGAATATGATGTCCCCTTCAACACGACCGACTTTGTCGAGGCGTCTTTGAACGATGTGGTCTCGACCCTGATCCTGACCTTCATTCTGGTTATTTCGGTTGTGTTCGTGTTCCTTGGAAGTTGGCGCGCAACGATCATTCCGGCGGTGGCAATCCCGGTATCCCTGATCGGTACTTTTGCCTTCCTGCTGGCGTTCGGGATGTCGCTGAACACCATCTCGCTGTTCGCCTTGGTGCTGGCCATCGGTATCGTGGTGGATGACGCCATCGTCGTCGTCGAAAACGTGGAGCGCATCATTGCCGATGAAGGGTTGCCCCCTGCTGAAGCCACCCGTAAAGCCATGGGCCAGATCACGGGGCCGGTCATCGCGACCACACTGGTTCTTTTGGCGGTGTTCGTGCCGGTCACGTTCATGCCCGGCATCTCGGGGCGGCTGTACTCCCAATTTGCCATAACGATCTCGACCGCTGTCGTAATCTCTTCCATCAACGCTCTGACCCTTTCGCCCGCCCTGTGCGGCTTGGTTCTTCGTCCCCGGTCCGGCCCTCCCAAAGGGGTGCTTGCGATGTTCGAAAACTTCATCGGCACCGTGCGCAACGGCTATGTGGCCATTGTACGAAAGCTGTTGGTTTTTCCGGCCATTGCGCTGGCCATCGTGGTTGGGCTTGGCATGGGAACCGGAACAATCATGTCCAACACCTCGGCCGGGTTTATTCCGCTTGAAGACAACGGGTATCTGTTCGTTGATGTTCAGTTGCCTGATGCCGCAACGTTGGAACGGACCGAGGCGGTCACTGCTCGTCTGGACGAACAGATAAGTGAAATCCCGGGCGTTGCGAGCACGGTTCTTGTCAACGGCTTTTCGATGCTGAACGGCACGATCACCAACGGCGCTGCGATTTTCGTCAATCTCGAAAACTGGAGCGAACGGCAGGAAGAGGATCTGAGCGCGGACGCCATTCTGGCCAAAGTGCTGGCGATCGCGAACGGTGAATCAGCAGCTTCGGTCCTTGCTTTCAACCCACCGCCCATCCAGGGCCTTGGTATGTCCGCCGGTGTCGAGATGGAAGTTCAGCAAACCGGTGGTGGCACTCCGCAGGATCTGGCCTCGGCCGTGGGTTCGTTCGTGTATTCGGCCAATCAGAGGCCCGAGATTGGGCAGGCCTATACGACCTTCCGCGCCAACGTCCCACAGCTGTTCGTTGATCTGGACCGCGAAAAAGCCAAAACGCTGAATGTCTCGGTCGCCGAGATATTTCAGACCATGCAGGCGCAGCTGGGATCTTACTATGTCAATGACTTCAACCTGTTCGGCCGTGTCTATCGCGTGATGATTCAGGCCGATGGGACCTATCGGGACAATGTCGAAGATATCGCGAACCTCTATGTCCGTTCTCAAAACGGAGACATGGTGCCGCTGGGGACACTGATCGACGTTGAAAACGTGCTGGGTCCGGTTCTGCTGAAGCGCCACAACCTGTTCCGGTCGGCCACGGTGACGGCGGTCCCTGCACCCGGCTTGTCCAGCGGCGATGCAATCAACGTGATGACCGAAGAATCCGCGACCGCCCTGCCCCCGGGCTATGCGTTCGAATGGACAGGGACAGCGCAGCAGCAGCTGGCCTCGGGAAGTCTGGTGATCATCATCCTCGGGCTTGCCATCCTGTTCGGTTACTTGTTCCTGGTGGGTCAGTATGAAAGTTGGACGCTACCTGTTTCAATCCTGCTTTCCGTTGTCGTTGCCTTGTTTGGGGCCGTGGCGGCGGTGGCCATCGTGGGCAGTGACATCAACCTCTATACGCAGATCGGTATGATCATGCTTGTCGGGCTGGCCTCGAAAAACGGTATTCTGATCGTCGAGTTCGCCATGGAGCAACGCGCCAAGGGGCTGTCCATCAAAGAGGCCGCAGCAGAGGCGGCATATCAGCGTTTCCGCGCTGTGATGATGACTGCGCTGTCCTTCCTACTTGGCGTTGTCCCCCTGCTGGCCGCCAACGGAGCCGGTGCCGCCAGCCAGAAGGCGATTGGTGTCGCGGTATTTGGCGGGATGCTGGCCGCAACGCTGGTTGGTGTGATCGTGGTACCCGTGCTCTATGCCCTGATGCAAGGCATGCGGGAATGGTTGAAGGGCAACAAGAGCGACCCCGACCCTACGGAAAAAGCCGCCTGAACACCGAAAGCCCCATCTGAACTGATGGGGCTTTTTTGCAATTCCGCTACTAGGATTTAGGCGTTTTCAGGCTATCCCTTATCCTCGGACCGTTCGGACATCCATTGATCGATCCGCGCAATCTGCTCGGCACTCAGCCGCAAGCCCAGCTTGTTGCGGCGCCAAACCACATCTTCGGCTGAGCGGGCATATTCCTTGTTCATCAGCCACGCGACCTCTTTCGCTGTCAGGGTTGCGCCAAACTCCTCTCCCAGATCGGATACCTGTTTTACATCATCCAAAACATCCCTTGCTTCAGTCCCGTAAGCTCTGATCAGGCGGGCAGCCCAGCTTTCGGTCAAAAAAGGATAGGCCGCCATAAGATCGCTTTTCAGGGTTTCGACAGCATCCACCGGAAAATCACCCCCCGGCAGTGCGACACCTGCGGTCCAGGGGCCGGGCAGGTTCGGAAAATACTCACCGACCTTCTCAAGCGCGCTTTCTGCAAGCCTGCGATAGGTCGTGATCTTGCCGCCGAATACATTCAAAACAGGCGCCCCGCCCTGCGCATCGACTTTCAACGTGTAATCCCGCGTTGCCGCAGTGGCACTGCTTGCTCCGTCATCATAAAGAGGCCGCACGCCGGAATAGGTCCACACGACATCGTCGCGCGTTATGCTTTTTTTGAAGTACTTTGATGCAAAGGCGCACAGGTAATCCTGCTCGGCCTCTGTGCAGACCGGTTTGGTCGACGGGTCCGGATGATCCTGATCCGTTGTCCCAATCAAGGTAAAGTCCTGCTCGTATGGTATGGCGAAAATGATGCGGCCATCTTCGCCCTGGAAAAAATAGCATTTGTCGTGATCGTAAAGCCTGGGCGTCACGATATGACTGCCCCGCACAAGCCGCACGCCCTCGCGAGAGTTCACGCGGATCTTGGATTGAATGATGTCGCCCACCCAGGGCCCACCTGCATTGATCAGCATCTTGGCCCGGACCAAACGGGTCTCACCGCTGATCCGATCCCGAACGGACACTTCCCAAAGATCGCCGACCCGCTCGGCCGAGGTCACTTCGGTTCGGACCATGATCTGCGCGCCGCGCGACTCGGCGTCACGCGCATTCAGGACCACCAATCGCGAGTCTTCGATCCAGCAGTCGGAATATTCATAAGCGGTTTCGAACTTGTCCTGCAACGGGGCCCCCTCGGGCGCTGACCGCAGGTTCAATGACGTCGTGCCCGGCAGGATTTTGCGCCCGCCCAGATTGTCATACATGAACAGGCCCAACCGGATCAGCCAGGCCGGACGCCGCCCGCGCATCCACGGCATGACCGTGCTGAGCAACCGCGAGGTCGGCGTTTCGGAATCAAACCGCATATCCTTGTGGTAGGGCAGCACAAAACGCATGGGCCAGCTGATATGCGGCATCGCGCGCAGCAGGGTTTCACGCTCGATCAGGGCCTCACGCACCAGGCGAAATTCAAAATACTCAAGATACCGCAATCCGCCGTGAAACAACTTGGTCGAGGCAGAGGACGTGGCAGAAGCGAGATCGTTCATCTCGACCAGCGTCACCGAAAGACCCCGCCCGGCGGCGTCCCGCGCTATTCCACAGCCATTGATCCCGCCGCCGATGATGAAAAGGTCTGTGATCTGGTTGTCCGTTGACTGCATATCCATTGATTCCCTGCCTGACACGGTTGCGGGCATTAGCCAGAATGACCTTCGCTTCGTCAATGTTTATGTTCGTTTTTTTTCTTTTTGCAACACTGGTATGAATTTCCAGCAAGTTGGCTTGCCAAAATCGACAAAAAGAACAAAAACGAAAATCAATCCTCTACACCGGAACTGCCCATGTCCTTGTCCTTTCGCCAATCCGACATTCTGGAAATCGCCAGCACCGATGGGCGCGTTACCGTCGAGGGGCTGGCTGAACGCTTTGGCGTCACCGTTCAGACGATCCGGCGCGACCTGACCGAGCTTGCAGATGCGGGCAAGCTGGACCGGGTTCACGGGGGCGCTGTTCTCCGCTCGGGTGTTTCAAATATCGGATACGAGGACCGCCGCGCGCTGAACGCGGACGCCAAGACCCGCATCGCTCAAACCTGCGCGGCTGATATCCCGGATGGCGCATCAATTTTCATGAACATCGGAACCTCGACCGAGGCCGTGGCAAGGCAGTTGCTGAACCACAAGAACCTGCTGGTGGTGACCAACAACATGAACGTTGCAAACATTCTTGTCGAAAACCCGGACTGCGAAATCATCATGGCCGGCGGCGTTTTGCGTCGGACAGACGGGGGGCTGATCGGCAACCTGACCGTATCAGCCATCCGGCAGTTCAAATTCGACATCGCCGTCATAGGATGTTCGGCGCTGGACGCGGATGGCGATCTTTTGGACTTCGACTTTCAGGAGGTTCAGGTCAGCCAGGCCATCATCGAGAAGGCGCGCCGAACTTTTCTGGTTGCCGATCATTCAAAGTTTCAACGCTCGGCCCCGGCGCGGATAGGATCAATTGCCGAACTTGACACGGTGTATAGCGACCTGCCCCTGCCCGGCAAGCTGCCAGAGCATTGTCGCGAGTGGCAGACTGATGTCGTCATCTGCGACTAGAGGCGGGCAAATAACAACGTCCGGGCGAGTTGCGCGGCTTGCCAGATCGAACTTGGCCTGACACTATCCTTCATACAAGAATTTGTGCACGGGAGGGGAGGACCGGGCCATGATTGCGCTTTTATTTTCGTTGTTTATCGCCACGATGGGGCTGAACTATTTCAAGTTGACCAAAGCTGGCAACGCCTTGTTTTTCGTCACATTGACCATGTGTATCTACTGGTTGAAATTCCACGCCACCACACCGCTTACAATTCAACTCTGAGGGGCTTGCCATGACACCTGAACTGTCCCGCACCCTCAACGCGATCGGTATGCTTGCCGTCTGCCTTGTACTGGCGTTGGCGTTTTTCTATCAGCTTGTCCTCTATGAACTGCCCTGCCCGCTTTGCCTGCTGCAACGTGTTGGGTTCGTTGCCGTCGGTGTGGGGCTTGGTTTGAACCTGCTCTACGGTCCACGGCCGCAACACTATGCCATCGTGCTGATTGCGGCCTTGTATGGCGGCACTGTATCGATCCGCCAAATACTTCTGCATATCGTACCCGGCACCGGGCACTATGGCTCTCCTGTTTTGGGCCTGCACTACTATACCTGGGCCGGGATCGCCTTTTTCCTTGTGTTGCTGGGCACGTCGATCATGCTGTTGTTTGATCGCCAATACGCGGACCCTTCCCGTCAGGAACCAAGGTTCGGCGGAAATGCTCTGGCCAAGATCGCGTTTTTCGTCATGCTGGCTTTGGCGGTGCTGAACGCGGGTTCGACCTTGTTGGAATGCGGGCCGGGTATCTGCGCCGACCCGCCGACAAGCTACAAGTTGATTGACGAGTTGGACGCCGGCAACTGAAGATACCGTAACCTTCCCGAAAAGGAGGAGCGAGCATGGGACTACTGGGACAGCCGCTTGGCTATTATGACTATCTGACTTTCGTGGCATTGATCCTGCTTCTGGCGGCTGTGATGGCGTTGTTTCTTTTTCTCATGGGTCTTCCGGGTCGGATCGCCATCAAGCGCAACCATCCCCATGCCGAGGCCGTAAAGATAATGGGCTGGATGGGATTTCTGGCCGTGGTGCCCTGGGTCCATGCCTTTATGTGGGCGTTCCATGATGGCGTTACGGTCGACATTCGCCGTGGCCCTGACGAGGAAAAAGACGCCATTCGTGATGAAATCAAACGTCTGGGTGGCGATGTCCGACCTGAATATCAAGGTCGTCTGGACACAGACGATCCGCAGCAAAGCTAAGGCCAGAGGAAGTCACAAAACATGTTCGTCGCCCTTGGCATCACGTTATTTTACATCATTTTCGTCTGGCTTATTTTCTTCAAGCTGGAACTGCTGAAATTCAACATCGCCTGGGGCATCGTATCCTTTTGGGTTGGCGCGCACCTGTTGCTGATTTTTCTGGTCGCATTGCGGTTCTTTCAACCCTTCTCGGCCGACAGCCACGTGGTGCGTTCGACCATACAGATCATTCCCAAACTGACACAGCCGACGATCCTGACCGAAGTTCTTGTGGAACCGAACACACCTGTCACCAAGGGCGATCCACTCTACCGCTTTGATGACACGGTGTTTTCACTGGCGGTGGACAATGCGCAGGCGCAATTGGTCGCCGCTGAACAGAATTCCAAGATTCTGGAACAGGATGTGATCGCGTCGACCGAAGCTGTTGAACGCGCAAACGCGCAGCTGGCCTATGCGCAGACTCAGCAAGCCCGGTATGAAACTCTTGTGCCCGCCGGTGGAGCGCGGCAAGACGAACTGGACCGCTGGAACGAGCAGGTGACCGAAGACCTTGCTGCCGTCAAACAGGCCGAAGCAAATCTGGAAAAGGCGCAACTGGCTGTGGAGTCCCAGATAGACGGTGTTAACACGGGTATTCTCCAGGCAAGGGCGCAGTTGGCCGAGGCTGAGTATTTTCTTGAAAACACAACGATCTACGCGCCTGAAAACGGCATGATCGTATCGCAGCAAGCCCGCCCCGGGCTGGTCGTCGGCGATGTTCGACTGGGCGCGATAGCCAGTTTCGTGACCGAGGACAGCCCCTATCTTCTTGCGACCTTTCGCCAGCAGAATCTGAAATTCGTGGAACCGGGGCAAGAGGTCGAAGTGGCGCTGGATCTTTACCCGGGCGAAATCCTGACGGGCAAGGTCGAGGCGATCTGGTGGGCCACACGCCAAGGGCAACTGATCCCTTCAGGCCGCCTGCCCGGCTTTGAACTGCCGAAACTGCCCGGTCGAATTGCCGTGCAGATCACCGTCGATATCCCGGAAGGGCACACTTTCCCGGCTGGCGGCCACGCCGCAGTGGCGATCTACACCGGCATGGGCAAAAGCTTTGAGTTCCTGAGACGCATCAACATCCGTCTCTATTCCTTCGCCAACTTCATTCGACCGCTGGATATCTGAGGATGCGCGCCATGACACTTAGCCGGTTGATGGGAACTGCACTTTGCGCCGCCACTTTCGCGGCCTGCACGCCCGTGGGGCCCGATTTCGTGCGCCCGAACTCTCCGGTCGTCAAGCAGTGGATCGAGGTAAACAGCCCCAGCGTCGGTCAAAGCGGCCTGACATCGCGCAGCGCACCCGTGGTCAAATGGTGGGAGACATTCAATGACCCGACCCTCAACCGGCTGATTGCCGAAGCTTATGCTCAGAACCTGACGCTTCAGGTCGCGGGCGCGCGGGTGCTGCAAGCGCGGGCACAGCTGGGGATCGCTTTCGGCGAATTGTACCCGCAATCCCAGGCCATAGGCGCGTCTTTGCAGCGGCGGCAAATCAGCGACAACCTTGGGCCTGTTGCCGATATCAACCGGATCATCCCCCTGGATACCGAATTCTCGACGTCTCAGGTTGGGTTCGACGCCCAGTGGGAGCTGGATGTCTGGGGCGCACAACGGCGCGGTGTGCAGGCGGCGCGGTCGAATCTGGCTTTGCAGGTCGCAAACTATGATGACGCATTGGTGACACTGACCGGCGACGTGGCCGCGCTCTACGTCAATATCCGCGCGCTGCAGGAATCGTTGGCGGTCGCCCGGGAAAACATCAAATTGCAGCAGGAATCGGCGGACCTGACCCAGCTGCGGTTCAACAACGGGGTCACGACCGAACTGGACGTTCAGGAATCCACTGCCCTGCTTAACAATACCAAAGCCTTGGTGCCCGAGTTGGAAAGCGACCTGCAACAGACCAAGAATGCGCTGGCCGTGCTGCTAGGGGCCACGCCGTCCCGGATGACCAACCTGCTGGGGAATTCCGGCCGTATCCCGTCAGCGCGAACAAATGTGGCCGTTGGGGTGCCAGCAGAATTGCTGCGCCGCCGCCCGGATGTCCGCGCGGCGGAACTGGCCGCTGCGACTCAATCCGCGCAGGTGGGTATCGCAATGGCTGACCTGTATCCTCAGTTCGTGCTGTCAGGCGCGATCGGTTTACAGGCTTCGGGCGGGCGCGATCTGTTCAGCGGCAACAGCACCACCGGTCTGGCCAGTGCCGGCGTGGTCTGGAACGTGCTCAACTATGGCCGCATCAAAAACAATGTCCGTGCGCAGGATGCGGCATATCAAGCGCTGATTGCCAATTATCAGAATACCGTTCTGACCGCGTATTCCGAGGTGGAAAGTGCGATGGTCGCCTATGCGCAAGCACGCAAACAGGTTGGGTTCTATCAGAAAAGCGTCGAAGCTTCGCGCAAGGCCGCAGATATCGCCGTAAGCCAGTACAGGGATGGAATCGCCAGCTATTCTCGCATTCTGAACACGCAGACCGCGCTTTTGCGGTCGCAGGCAAACCTGATCGAAGCGCGGCAGCAGGTGTCCAGCAATCTGGTTGCCGTTTACAAGGGTCTGGGCGGCGGATGGCAGATCCGGCAAAACCAGGAATTCCTGCCTGAAACCGTGCTGGCGGAAATGGCCTATCGAACCGATTGGGGCGATCTGCTTGAAAAAACCCCAACCCGGGCCAGCCTGAACTAGGCGCTAATTGGTCAACCCGCGCAGACCACCCGAGATCAAAATATTGACCTCGTAAAGGATGCGAGGGGCGGCCAGCCCGCCGGGGCTGGCCAGATAGTTGGGGCTCCATTCCGGATCGAATTTCTGTTTGAAGGCGCGCAAACCTTCGAAATGATAGAATTGCTCGCCATGCTCATAGACAAAGCCGCCGATGCGGTTCCAAAGTGATGCAAGCTGACGGTTTTCGATGCCTGAGAACGGCGCCGCACCCAATGAGAACCAGTGGAACCCCTGTTGCGATCCCCAGTTCATCATCTCGGCAAAAAGCGCATCCATGACAAAGCTCGGGCTGTCAGGCTCATAGCGCATCAAATCCAGTGACAGCTCGGATTTGTTGCCGCCCTGAAACAGGTTGGCGAAGGCCATGATCTTGCCGGTCTTACCGTCACGCAGAACCGCATGATCGAAATATGACAGGTACTGATCGTCAAAGCCCCCCAACGCAAAGCCCTTTTCGGCACCCGCCTTTTGCGCCAGCCAATGGTCTGAAATCGCGCGCAGTTCCGGCAATACCGGGGCCAGGTTCTCTTTCGGGATGATCTCGAATACATAGCCCTCCCTCTCGGCCCGGTTTCTGGCCTGTCTGAACCGCTTGCGCGACTTTCCGTCCAGCGAGAAATCCCTGAGTGGCACCCGCGCGACCTCGCCGATCTTCAGGATCGACAGGCCCAGATCCAGAAATGTCGGCAGGTATTTGGTTGAAACACTGTAGAAGGCACACAGTTTTCCTTCTCGGTCCGCCATTTCCCTGAGTTGCCAGATCAATTGCCGCCCCGCCGTTTCATCGCCAACCGGCTCTCCCTTCGAGATCAGAGCGTTGCCCGTGTCTGCATATGCAATGAATGCGGTCTCATCCGGTGAGATGAGGAACTGCTTGTCACCGGTAAGCGAGATTTGGGATTCGGTATCTTCGCACTCCATCACAAGCCGTTCAACGACCTCGGGGATTTCCGTGCGCACAGGTGTCGGAATCTCTCGCCCGAACAGAGAGTTCACGGCCACGATGCCCACGATCACCGCCACGATGAGGCTGGAGCGCAAAAAGCGCGAAGCATCTCCGTTCCAGGCAAATTCCCACCACAGGGCGTTCTGGTACTCGACATGGGAATAGGCGAACAGTCCGATCCAGAATATCACCGCCAGCAGCGCCACGACACTGACCAACCAGGGAATATTCAGCCTGAAGATCGACGCACCACTGACCCGGTAAAACGCCCCGCGGAACATCGCCAGAAGGCCAATCGTGCCCAGCATCGACAGCGCTTCGTGAGTGTCCAGCCCCTTTGCCAGCGAGGCAAAGAACCCGGCCACCATCAACAACATTGCCACCACCCATGCGCGGTAGAGCTTTCGAAACAAACCGCGAGACACCAGCAAAAGCAGCACTCCGACAGCACTGCCGGCAAGGTGCGATGCCTCGACGAAGGACAGCGGCAAAACCTCTCTCAGAACGCCAAGGTTCTGCGTGCCCGCTGGCAACGCTCCGGACACCAGCAGGATCACTCCGGCCACTGCCGCAACCCCGGCTGCAACCATGGGAACGATGGGGCGGATGACCCGATAGACCCATGTCGCGGCCCCGCCGATCCTGTGCCTCTGTGTCAGTACCGACGCGACCGCTATGGACACGCTGGCGATACCGAAGGGCAAGAAGGTGTAAACGACCCGATACAGCAACAAGGCTGCGATCACATCCGAACGCCCCGACGCCCCAAGCCCCGCGATCAACGTGGCTTCGAATACCCCAAGCCCGCCCGGTGCGTGGCTGAGGATTCCAACGGCGATGGCGGCGATGTAGATCGTGAAGAAATAGGGATAGCCGACGCCCAGATCGTCCGGCATCAGGACATAGAGCGCCATGGACGCGCCAACCAGATCTCCGATGGCGGCCAGTGTCAGAAGGCTGGCCAGTTTGCCACCCGGCAAGTCAAACCCGATACCTGCGACGGCCAATCGCCTGCCCCCGCTGGACAACCATATGAACATCGCGACCAATGCCCCCAGAAGGCACAATCCGATGGCGGTTTCCACCGTTTCGCTGACAGGCATCACTTTGGAGATTCCGTCCGGATGCACGGTCAGCAACACACCCAGAACCAGAACAAGCCCCATCCAGAACGCGACCCAGGATGTTGCGATGACCCCGGCCACCCGCCCCAGATCCAAACCCAGTGACGCATATATCCGATACCGGATCGCCGTTCCGGTGATGTAGGAAAACCCCAGGCAGTTCGATACGGCATAGCCGCTGGCCCCTGCCAATCCGGCTACAGGCAAAGGCACTTTGCCGCCTGCCACACTCTGCACGGCAAACACATCATAGAGCGACAGAGAAAGAAAACTGAACGCAGTCCAGAGCAAGGCGAAAAGCATAAGTTTCCACGACGTCATCGCGACATCGGTCTGGACATCCGACCATTTCACATGCGCCGACAAATCATGCAAAACCGTCAGTGCGATCCCGGTCACAAGAACCGGTATCGCAATCCGCAACCAGGGTTTTTCCAACATTGCCGTGAGCTTTTCAACCCAGTGCACGGCCAGAGGTTCACCGTCACTTTCCGCATTGGTCATGCTGCACGTCCCCGCCAGTTTCCGATCACAGATACCACGCCCGGCTCACCCGCCCGTCGGTCATCAAGACTTCACTTGCAGACCAACACTGGCACATTTTGTTTTTATCTCAAAGCGCTAGAGCCGCCCCTTGCGTGTTGACAGCAGAAGGTTCGTTTCCGAACGCGTCACGCCGTCGATTTTTCGTATCTGAAACAGAACTTCATCCAGTTCGGCCAGGGTTTCGGTGCTGATCTCGGCGATCAGATCCCAACTGCCATTTGTCGAATGAACCGCCGTCACCTGACGCATGGCTCCGATCCGGGCCATCACGCGTTCCGTACCACGCCCTTCAATCTCGAGCATCATCAACCCGCGCACCGGGCTTTGCGCCAGATCGCGACGCGTCAGGACGGTGAAGCCAACGATTTCACCGGACTGTTTCAGCCGCTGCAACCTGCTGCGCACCGTGGTGCGCGTCACGCCCAGTGTTTCCGACAGCTCTGACAGGCTTGCCCGTGCATCCCGTTGCAACGCATTGAGCAGCCGATTGTCCAATTCGTCCATGGCATCTTCTCATAAAGGATTTTCCGAGACCATTTTGAGCATTTTGCCGACTTCACGCAAGACAGCTCGACGGCCTAAATGAACACATGGAAATCAAGGATATCATACTGGTCGGCGCCCCAATGGACGCCGGGAAACGTCGTCAGGGATGCCGGATGGGACCTGATGCGTATCGCGTGGCAGGGTTGGATGAGGCGCTGTCTGATCTTGGTCACACCGTTCAAGATTGGGGCGACGTGCAGGCCGAAAACGTCGACATTCCCCGACACCCGCACCTGTTCGCCCTGCCCGAATGCGTGGGGTGGACGCACGCTCTCAGCAAAGCTGCACAAGACGCGGCGGGTCAGGGCATTCCGATTTTCATGGGGGGTGATCACGCCCTGTCCATGGGTACGGTGGCCGGGATGGCCGCCCATGCTGCTCGGATCGACCGCCCTCTTTTTGTGCTATGGCTTGACGCCCACAGCGACTTTCACACTCCGGACAGTACCGGCAGCGGCAACCTGCACGGAACGCCGGTGGCGTATTTCACCGGCAGACCCGGATTCGAGGATTTCCCCCCTTTGCCGGCCGTCATACCGACGGATCGCGTCGGCATGATCGGATTGCGTTCTGTTGACCCGGCGGAACGGGCGGCGCTGGAGCAAGACCGCGCCATGCTGGCGGATATGCGCAGCATCGATGAAAATGGAATCAAAGCCCCCCTTTTGGCCTTTCTTGATCGCGTGAAGGCAGAAAACGCTCTGCTACATGTATCTTTGGATGTCGATTTCCTCGACCCGGCAGTGGCGCCCGCAGTCGGCACGACCGTGCCCGGCGGTGCAACCGAGCGCGAAGCCCACCTGGTAATGGAACTGCTGCATGAAAGCGGGCTTGTCTGCTCGCTGGACCTGGTCGAACTGAACCCGTTTCTGGATGAGAGGGGCCGAACCGCAAAACTGATGGTCGATCTGGCCGCCTCGTTGATGGGTCGCCGTATCTTCGACCGTCCCACCCGGAGTTTTTGATGCTGTCTCTGCAAGCGCCATCTGCCGCTATCATGATCCGGCCGCACGCTTTTGCGTCCAACCCAGAAACACGCGATGACAATGCCTTTCAAACGCTGAGCACTGCATCCGCCCAGGCCACGTCGGAAGCGGCCAGGGATGAACATGATCGGGCGGTACAGCAATTGCGCGACGCCGGTGTCACTGTTCATGTGTTTGACGATTTCGGGGACCTCAACACACCTGACAGCGTTTTTCCAAACAACTGGTTCTCGACGCATCCCGGCGGCCATGTGGCGATCTACCCGATGTTCGTGCCATCGCGCAGACGCGAACGCCGGACCGATGTAATCGAACTGCTCAAAGAGGAATACCGTGTGCAGGATGTCATCGACTATTCCGGGCTGGAACAAGACAACCTGGCCCTGGAAGGGACCGGCGCGATGGTGTTGGATCATGTGGCCCGTATCGCTTACACGGTGACGTCCAATCGCGCCGATCCGGTCCTGTTGGAACGGTTCTGCACACATTTCAACTATGAACCAATCGCCTTCGAAGCCCGCGATGCCAAGGGCCGAGACGTTTATCACACCAACGTTTTGATGGGTATCGGAACGCATTACGCCCTGATTTGCCTCGACATGATTTCGGACCCGGCCCGCCGCATGACCGTTCGCAATCGGCTGGAAGAATCCGGTCGAACGGTCATTGACCTGACGCACGACCAAATTGCCGAGTTCGCAGGTAACGCCATTGAACTGACCGGACGGGATGGGTTGGTTCTTGCCCTGTCCAGCAGGGCACTTGCCGCCCTCACACCAGACCAAATCGCAGCAATCCAGGACAGTGCAACACCGTTGCCGCTGTCCGTTCCTACAATTGAAACCGCCGGTGGGTCCGTGCGCTGCTTGATTGCAGGCGTTCACCTTGCCCGCCGATAGGAGAGCACCATGCAACCTTCAGACAAGGCCCTGGTACCATTCGTTTCCGTCGACAACATGATGCGACTGGTACACCACATTGGCGTCGAACAGATGATCACGCAGATTGCCGCTCAGATCGAGGCCGATTTCAAACGATGGGAAAGCTTCGACAAGACACCTCGTATTCCGGCACATTCTCCTCATGGCGTAATTGAGTTGATGCCAACTTCGGATGGTGAGGCGTACGGGTTCAAATACGTAAACGGCCATCCCAAGAACACCTCCGAGGGGCTGCAAACAGTAACTGCATTCGGTCTGTTGGCAGATGTCTATACAGGATATCCGACGCTGTTGACCGAAATGACAATGCTGACCGCGCTGCGCACGGCTGCAACTTCGGCATTGGTCGGGCGCTATCTGGCCCCGAAAAATGCCAGGACAATGGCCATGATCGGCAATGGCGCACAGTCCGAATTCCAATGCCTTGCCTTCAAGGCAATGTGCGGAATCGACACCGTTCGGCTTTATGACATCGACCCGAATGCCACGTCGAAATGCGCTGCGAACTTGCAGGGCAAGGGCCTGACAGTCATCCTTTGCAAGACGCCGGAAGACGCCATTGAAGGTGCCCAGATCATCACCACCTGCACGGCAGACAAGAAATACGCAACGATTCTGACCGACAACATGGTCGGGCCCGGCGTGCACATCAACGCCATCGGAGGCGATTGCCCCGGCAAGACCGAGCTGCATCGCGACATCCTGTTACGTTCGGACATCTTCGTCGAGTACCCTGAACAAACCCGGATCGAAGGCGAAATTCAGGCGCTGGACGCGGATCACCCTGTGACCGAGATGTGGCAGGTCATCACCGGCGCCGCCAAGGGGCGCATCGATGAGCGGCAGATCACTTTGTTCGACAGTGTCGGCTTTGCCATCGAGGATTTCTCGGCCCTGCGCTATGTGAAACAGGCGATTGAAGGCACAACCTTCTTTGAACCTCTGGACATGTTGGCCGACCCGGACGATCCGCGCGATCTGTTCGGAATGTTGATGCGAGCTGGATAACACGCGATCTTGGGGGCTCTGCCCCCGCCGCGCTGCGCGCGCCTCCCCCGGGATATTTTCAGCCAGATGAAGCAGGGGATCCGAACTTCATCTGGCCACAAATACCCCGGAGCGCGAGGCAGAGCCTCGCTTCCGAGCTATCCCGCAAGCGATGGCAGGTAGAGGACAATACCCGGGAATGCCACAAGCATTGCGATGGTCAGGGCGTCCGCGATGAAAAAGGGCGTGACGCCTTTGAACACATCTTGAACACTCAGGTCCGGGCGCACACCGGCAACGACAAAGCAGTTCAGCCCGATGGGCGGTGTAATCAGGCAAAACTCGGCCATTTTGACGACCAGAATGCCAAACCAGATCGCGCACATCGGGCCGGACATTCCAAACGCGCTGTCGGCGGCACTGACGGTTTCACCACCATTCAGGGCCATCACCGCCGGATAGACGACGGGCAAAGTCAAAAGCAGCATGCCGATCGCGTCCATGAACATGCCCAACACCGCATATGCCAGCAGAATGCAGATCAGGATCATCATGGGCGACATCTCGAGCCCCGTGATCCAATCCGAGAAGGCACCCGGCAGGTCGGCGAACCCAAGAAAGCGCACATAGATCAGAACGCCCCAGATGATCGAAAAGATCATCGCCGTCAGTTTGGCGGTTTCCAAAAGCGCGGATTTGAGCTCGGCCCAGCGCATTCCGTGGAACAAGGCGAAACAGAATACGATGAAGGCGCCAATGGCACCGCCTTCCGTCGGAGTGCCCCATGCTTTTTCTCCAAACGGATTGTAGACAAAGCAAATGATGATCAGGATGACGGCGACAATCGGAATAGCACCGGGAAGAGCGGCAAAGCGCTGTTTCCAGGAAAACCCCGTGACAGGCGGACCAACGGATTTGAATATCACTGCAATCCCGACGATCAGAAGGCCGTATACAATTGCGGAAAACGCACCCGGAATGAACCCCGCCAACAGCAGCTTCCCGACATCCTGCTCGACGATGATCGCGTAGATCACCAAAATGGCCGAAGGCGGGATCAGGGAGGCCAGCGTCCCGCCCGCGGCAACCACACCTGCTGCAAAGCGTTTGTTATAGCCCACCTTCAGCATTTCCGGAATCGCGATACGGGCGAAGACGGCCGAAGTCGCAACCGAAGCACCGGACACCGCAGCGAAGCCGGCTGTGGCGAAAACGGTCGAAACCGCCAACCCTCCGGGCACCCATGCGACCCAACGTTTTGCGGCCTCGAACAAAGCACGGGTAAGCCCCGCGTAATAAGCCAGATACCCGATCAGGATAAAGGTCGGAATCAGGCTGAGAGTGTGGGACGCGACCTTGGAATGTGGCACCTGCCCCGCGGTCTTGACTGCCACTGTCAGCGCCTTGCCAAACCGTTCCGGATCGTAACCGAACTTGGCCCAGAAAATCCAAACCAGTCCGACAAGCCCTGCCAAACCCGCTGCGAAGGCAACCCGCATGCCCGCCACGACAAGGACCAGAAGGCCGCCAGTGACCCAAAGGCCAATCTCAATCGTGTCCATGTATCAGTCCTGCCCTTCGAACTGTTCGGCCTCGGCCGCCGCCTGCGCCGCTGCATCCTGTATCAACGGAACGGCCGCCGGAGTGTCCAGCCCCAGCCAGAACGCCCGACCATACCCCCAGACTTGCAGCGCAAGGCGCAGGCAGAGAACGGAAAATGCAACGGGTGCCAGCAGCTTGGCCGGCCACAAGGGTATGCCGATGTCGATCGAACTGTCCCGGCTCCACATTGGGGCGCCAAAATCAAAGGACCGGTCGAAATGAGACCAACTGCCCCAAACCAGAGCCAGCATCAGGATCAGGATCAGGACCACCGAGAGCAATTCGAACAGCCACAAAGCCCGACCGTGCAAGCGGGATATGACTATATCCATCCGGATATGCCCCCCATCACGCTGAACATATGAAATGCCCAGAAAAGCGATGAGAGGCATCGCCTGTTCGATCCAGTCCACATAGCCCGGCAAAGGAGCATTCAGTGCATTTCGACCACTGACCGATACAACGGCCAATACCATCAGTGAAAAAACCGCCAATCCGCTGATCAGTGCCAGAAACCGTTCGAGCACGAGCAAACGCTGATCCAACTGGCTCAGACGGCTGCCGTCTACCAGAACCGTGGCTTGTCCTGCCATTCCGGTGTTTCCTTGTTGTTTGTTGCCGGGCGCCTTGAAAGCACCCGGCCTTGTGGATCAGTTGCCGCCGCGCTGTTGCTTCAGCGTCGTCTGGACAAGATCGTAAAGGTCCTGCGCCGGCAGGCCCTGTGCGGTCATGTCCGCAATCCATTTTTCACGGATCGGATCAGCGGCCTTCGTGCGGAACTCTTCGATTACCGCGTCGTCGATCATGACCTTCTGGACACCCTTTTCTTCCAGGACACTGTCCCATTGTTCGAGCAAGCCGCCGTAATTCGCAAGGTAGTGATCGATCGCCTCGTCAATCGAGCTGTCCAGAGCCTCACGATGTTCGGCTGGCAGCGCCTCGTAGGCATCGATGTTGACGACAACCGGGCAGTTCACCGTTCCTGGATTCAGGTTCGCAGTCCACCAGTCCGCTTCGTTGATCGTTCCGAATGACAGGTGCGCGTGCTGGGCAAAGGCCACGGTGTCGACGACGCCCGATTCCATCGCATTGAAGGCTTCGGTCGCCGGAACCGATGTCGGCACCCCTCCGACCGCCTCGAAGGCCTGACCAAGGCCACCGGTCGCCCGGACCCGCATTCCGTCAAATTCAGCAAGTTCATCCCGCGGCTCGCCCGTGCCGACAAGGTTATACTGCGGCATTGGCGAGGTCATGATGATGCGGGCGTTCCATTGCGCCATCTCTTCCTTGACCGCTGGATGGTCGTATACTGCATGGCTTACCGCAACTTCTTCCTGCAGGTTGTTCACACCCAGAAATGGCAGTTCCAAAACGGTAATCGCCCGGTTCTTGTCGCGGTGATAGCCGGCACAGAACTGCGCCATCTCAAAGGCGCCGATTTCGATCCCGTCCAGGTTTTCCTTAGGTTTGGACAACCCGCCATAGCTGACATTGATGGTGAATTCGCCACCGGTTTTCTCGCTGACCAGTTCGGCCAGCTTTTCAACATGTTCCGTAAAGGCGCGGCGCTTGCCCCAGACGGATGCGTTCCATTCCGTCGCTGCAGCTTCAGTCACAAAAGCAACGCCAAGGGCGGCGACTGCGGCACCGCTCAACATCTTTTTCATAGTATCGTCTCCCATAGGTGCGCCCCCTACCGAGGCGCTTGCCGATCAAGCTAGCGCCAACAATCGGTTGTGCCAACCCTAACCGGGATTTGCGTATTTTGCAGAATAAGTCCCAGAAATGACTCAAAACGACAGAAGCCTTGAGGTCACCTGTCGTTGCAACCACAATTGACACACAGCGCCCTCAATTCTCGTTACTTTTAAGTGACTGTTTTTGTTTTATTTTAGAGATTCTTTTGCCAATATTTTTACTAATATGGCCGTATTGTTAAAATTTCTTTACAAAGAAATCCAAGGATTACACCAATTTATTTATTTATTTTCAGAACGCGGTAATATTCAAACTTGGGGAGGAACAGGATCGACATTGCCTGAATGACAGGCAAAAAATCCACAAGCAATCCAGTCCAGAGGGAGGAGCCTCAAAGATGACCACCGCTGCCCAGGCAGATGCCAAGACTTATCCGCCATCCGCAGAAACCGTCGCTCGTGCGCATGTCGATGCGGCAAAGTATGCTGACATGTACGCAGCCTCAATCAGCGACCCCGACGCGTTCTGGGGCGAGCAAGGCAAGCGCATCGACTGGATCAAGCCCTTCACCCAGGTCAAGGACGTCAGTTACGAGTTTGGCTCGGTCAAGATCAACTGGTATGCCGATGGCACGTTGAATGTGTCGGCCAACTGCCTGGATCGTCATCTAAAAACCCGCGGCGACCAGACCGCGATCATCTGGGAGCCGGATGATCCGAATGACCCGGCCCAGCATATCTCTTACGCAGAATTGCACCGCCGCACCTGCCGGATGGCCAACATTCTGGAATCCCTGGGCGTGCGCAAGGGCGATCGCGTGGTCATCTATCTGCCGATGATCCCCGAAGCTGCTTACGCCATGCTGGCCTGTGCGCGGATCGGCGCAATTCATTCGATCGTTTTCGCGGGCTTCTCGCCCGACGCTCTGGCAGCGCGGATCAATGGGTGCGACGCCAAGGTCGTGATTACGGCAGATGAGGCCCCGCGTGGCGGCCGCAAAACGCCGCTGAAATCCAACGCAGACGCCGCCCTGCTGCACTGCAAAGACACGGTAAAATGCCTTGTGGTCAAGCGCACCGGCGGTCAGACTACCTGGATCGACGGTCGCGACTTTGACTACAACGAAATGGCGCTTGAGGCGGACGACTACTGCGCCCCTGCCGAAATGAACGCCGAAGATCCTCTGTTCATTCTTTACACGTCGGGTTCGACCGGTCAGCCCAAGGGCGTTGTGCACACCACAGGGGGGTATCTTGTTTACGCCTCGATGACGCACGAGATCACATTCGATTATCACGAAGGTGACGTGTATTGGTGCACCGCTGACGTGGGCTGGGTCACCGGGCACAGCTATATCGTCTATGGCCCGCTGGCCAATGGCGCAACCACGCTGATGTTCGAAGGCGTGCCCACTTATCCCGACGCCTCGCGCTTCTGGCAGGTCTGCGAAAAGCACAAGGTCAACCAGTTCTACACCGCACCGACCGCGATCCGCGCGCTGATGGGTCAGGGCAATGAGTTTGTCGAAAAATGCGACCTCAGCGATCTGCGCATTCTGGGCACCGTGGGTGAACCGATCAACCCCGAGGCCTGGACCTGGTACAACGACGTTGTCGGCAAAGGCAAATGCCCCATCGTCGACACCTGGTGGCAGACAGAAACCGGCGGCCACCTGATGACGCCGCTGCCCGGTGCACATGCGATGAAGCCCGGATCGGCGATGAAGCCGTTTTTTGGCATCGAACCGGTGGTTCTGGACCCGCAATCCGGTGTTGAAATCGAAGGCAACGGTGTCGAGGGCGTTCTGTGTATCAAAGACAGCTGGCCCGGCCAGATGCGCACCGTCTGGGGCGATCATGAGCGGTTCGAGAAAACCTATTTCTCGGATTACAAAGGCTATTACTTCACGGGTGACGGCTGCCGTCGCGACGAAGATGGCGACTATTGGATCACCGGTCGTGTAGACGACGTGATTAACGTGTCCGGTCACCGCATGGGCACGGCCGAGGTGGAAAGCGCGCTGGTTGCGCATGCTGCTGTGGCCGAGGCTGCCGTGGTTGGATACCCTCATGAAATCAAAGGGCAAGGCATCTATTGCTACGTCACGTTGATGAATGATCGCGAGCCGTCGGACGAGTTGATGAAAGAGCTGCGCACATGGGTCCGCACCGAAATCGGCCCGATTGCATCTCCGGATGTGATACAGTGGGCACCTGGCCTGCCGAAAACGCGCTCGGGCAAGATCATGCGCCGTATCCTGCGCAAGATCGCCGAGAACGATTTCGGATCGTTGGGCGATACTTCGACACTGGCCGATCCGTCGGTGGTCGAAGACTTGATCGAAAACCGTGCGAATAAGTGAGGGTGTGATGGACGCTGCCACGATCACCACGCCCGCCGTTCTCATCCTTCTCGGCCCTCCGGGTGCCGGGAAGGGCACGCAAGCCCGGATGTTGGAAGAGAAATTCGGACTTGTACAACTCAGCACCGGTGACCTGCTGCGCGAAGCCGTCGCGGCCGGAACCGACGCCGGCAAAGCGGCAAAAGCCGTTATGGAAGCCGGCGATCTGGTCAGCGACGAGATCGTCATCGCCATCCTGCGCGACCGCATGGCACAGCCGGATTGCGCCAAGGGCGTCATTCTTGACGGTTTCCCGCGCACGACGGTTCAGGCCGAAGCGCTTGACAGTCTGCTGGCATCGAACAACCAGAAGATCAACGCCGCGATAAGCCTTGAAGTGGAAGACGCGGAAATGGTGACCCGTATTTCGGGCCGCTACACCTGCGCCGGCTGTGGTGAAGGGTACCACGACCAGTTCAAGAAACCTGCCGAAGAAGGCAAATGCGACAAGTGTGGCCATACCGAATTCAAGCGCCGCGCGGATGACAATGCCGAAACGGTGGCCTCGCGCCTTGCGGCGTACCACGCGCAGACGGCACCACTGATCGCCTACTATGACGGTCAGGGCGTGCTGCAGCGCACAAACGCCATGGGCAGGATCGAAGACATTGCCAATGACCTTGAAGGAATCGTTGGCGAAGTCATGAATTAGGGGGTGGATTTAGGGCCGCAAGGCTCTGATCCCAAACAGAATACTTCAAAAGACCGCTTTGGCGGACTGGAGGAGTTTTGCCTGACGTCACATGGCGTCCGGCACAAGTGAGAAGCGGCCCGACGCACTGGAGGATGTGGGCATCGGGCCGTCCAACGAGGAAGCGAAGGAGGAACCCGCGATGGCGGATCATTCAACAAACTCCGCGCAGACTGCCGAGTCCGACAAGGGCTATTGGCAGGCCAACCTGCGCCTTATCTACATCAGCCTCGCGATTTGGGCGCTGGTGTCGTTTGGATTCGGCATTCTGCTGCGTCCGATGTTGTCGGGGATCGCCGTCGGCGGAACCGATCTGGGCTTTTGGTTCGCACAACAGGGATCGATCCTGGTCTTTTTGGTGCTGATCTTCAACTACGCCTGGCGCATGAACAAGCTAGACGCCGAATACGGTGTTGAGGAGTAAACCCCATGGATCAGTTTACCATCAACCTGCTGTTTGTTGGCGCGTCCTTTGCGCTATACATTGGCATCGCGATCTGGGCCCGGGCGGGGTCCACATCTGAATTTTACGCTGCGGGTCGCGGCATCCATCCTGTCACCAACGGTATGGCAACGGCGGCAGACTGGATGTCTGCGGCTTCGTTCATCTCGATGGCGGGTCTGATTGCCTTCACCGGCTACGACAACAGCTCGTTCCTGATGGGTTGGACTGGCGGCTATGTGCTGTTGGCACTGCTGCTTGCGCCTTACCTGCGCAAGTTTGGTAAATACACCGTGTCGGAATTCATCGGCGACCGCTTTTACAGCCAGACTGCGCGTATCGTTGCCGTGATCTGCCTGATCGTGGCCTCGGTGACCTACGTGATCGGTCAGATGACCGGCGTCGGCGTGGCCTTTGGCCGCTTCCTCGAAGTGTCCAACACCTCGGGCCTGTTGATCGGTGCAGCGGTTGTATTTGCCTATGCGGTGTTTGGTGGGATGAAAGGCGTGACCTATACTCAGGTCGCTCAGTACTGCGTGCTGATCACTGCCTACACCATCCCGGCTATTTTCATCTCGCTGCAGCTGACCGGCACGCCGGTTCCGGCGCTGGGTCTGTTTGGTGACACCGCCAGCGGTGAACCCCTGCTGACCAAGCTGGATGCCATCGTGACCGAGCTGGGCTTCAATGAATACACGGCCCACCACTCGAACACGCTGAACATGGTACTGTTCACCCTGTCGCTAATGATCGGTACTGCGGGTCTGCCGCACGTCATCATGCGCTTCTTCACCGTTCCCAAAGTGGCTGACGCACGTTGGTCGGCTGGCTGGGCGCTGGTCTTCATCGCTCTGCTGTATCTGACCGCGCCTGCGGTTGGTGCCATGGCGCGTCTGAACATCAGTGATATGATGTGGCCCAATGGCGGCATCGAAGGCGGTGCTGTTACTGTTGAACAAATCGACAATGACGCACGCTATGACTGGATGGCCACGTGGCAAAAAACCGGTCTGCTGGATTGGGAAGACAAGAACGGCGACGGCAAGATCCAGTACTACAACGACAAGAATGCCGACATGCAGGCACTTGCCGAAGAAAAAGGCTGGGTTGGAAACGAGCTGACCAAGTTCAACCGTGACATCCTGGTTCTGGCCAACCCCGAGATTGCCAACCTGCCGGGTTGGGTGATCGGTCTGGTCGCAGCCGGCGGTCTTGCGGCTGCTCTGTCCACCGCTGCGGGCCTGCTGCTTGCAATCTCGTCGGCTGTGTCCCACGACCTGATCAAGGGTGCCATCAACCCGCAAATCTCGGAAAAGGGCGAGCTTCTGTCAGCGCGTATCGCAATGGCCGTGGCGATTGTGGTTGCGACCTATCTGGGTCTGAACCCACCGGGCTTTGCGGCACAAACCGTGGCGCTTGCGTTCGGTCTGGCGGCTGCTTCGATCTTCCCGGCGCTGATGATGGGGATCTTCTCGACCCGCATCAACAACACCGGCGCGGTCGCAGGCATGCTGGCTGGTCTGGTCGTCACTCTGGTCTACATCTTCCTGCACAAGGGCTGGCTGTTCATTCCGGGCACCAACTCGTTCACTGATGCAGATCCGCTGCTGGGTCCGATCAAGTCGACCTCGTTCGGTGCGATCGGTGCCATGGTCAACTTTGCAACGGCCTACATCGTTGCCGGTATGACCAAGGAGACTCCGCAGGAGATCAAGGATCTGGTCGAAAGCGTACGCATTCCCCGTGGTGCGGGCGCAGCTCAGGATCACTGAGTATGATGCGGTTGTCGGCACTTGCCTTCGGCCGCGTCTTTCGATCCACTGTTCCCGCCCGGCACACCACCGGGCGGGATTTTTTCACCAGAATACCGGAGACATCAGATGCCCCTATCCCACGATGAAATTACCCGGTTTCTGAAATCCGTTCATCCCTATGACGCGCTGCCGTCGGACACCCTCGATCAGATCGTAAAGCAGATCGAGGTCTGGGAGGTTGAGGAAGACGCCTCGGTCTATGAGCTCGGCCATTCCCTGCCCGGGGTCTTTGTGATTTATGAAGGACAGGTTGAGATCACCGACGAGAACGGCGCAGTCGTTTCTCATCTGGGGTTGCGCAATTCCTTCGGTGAACGCGGCCTGTTGAAGGACGGCAAGGCTGCGACCAAGGCCCGCGCTCATACACCATCCGTCCTGATGGTTCTGCCTCCGGATTTGGTCCGGACTTTGATCGACAACCACGACGTCGTCGCCAAATTCTTCAATCGAACCCGCGGTAATCGCAGCGGCCCTCAAAGCCTTGCGACCAGTTCGATTGACGTTCTGATGGCGCGCGATCCCGCCACCTGCCCTGCGGACACGACAGTTCAGGAAGCGGCACGGATCATGCGTGACAAACACATCTCGTCACTATGCGTGACAGATGGAGAGACGTTGCAGGGTATCGCCACCCTGCGGGACATTTCGGGCAAATTTGTTGCCGACGGGTTGCCCGTAACAACACGGATATCCGAAATCATGACTGCAAATCCCGTAACCCTCTCGCCCAGCGATATCGGCTCGGACGTTCTGCATATCATGATGGAGCGCGGCATTGGCCACATCCCGGTTTCCGAAGGCGGTCGTCTGGTCGGGATCGTGACGCAGACCGATCTGACCCACTATCAGGCCGTCAACTCGGCCGAGTTGGTTGGTCGGATCGCAAAGGCCGACAGCGCAGAAGAGATGGCGAGGGTGACGGCGGAAATTCCGCAGTTGCTGGTTCAGTTGGTTGCCGGCGGGAACCGGCACGAGATCGTCACGCGGCTGATCACCGATATTGCCGACACGGTTACCCGTCGCCTGCTGAAATTGGCCGAAACTGAACTAGGCCCGCCGCCTGTACCCTACTTGTGGCTGGCCTGCGGTTCACAGGGCCGGCAAGAACAAACCGGCGTATCGGATCAGGACAATTGCCTGATGCTGGATGACAGCGCCACCGACGCCGATATGTCCTATTTTACCAAACTGGCCATATTCGTCTCTGACGGGCTGGATGTCTGCGGGTACTTTTACTGCCCCGGCGACATGATGGCGACCAATCCGCGCTGGTGTCAGCCGGTTCGTGTCTGGCGCGACTATTTCAAGGGCTGGATTGCCAAGCCAAACCCCGAGGCGCAAATGCTGGCTTCGGTCATGTTCGACCTGCGCCCCATCGGCGGCGCATTTGAGTTGTTTGCCGACCTGCAAGCCCACACTCTGGCAGCGGCCAGGGCAAACTCGATCTTCGTCGCACACATGATTTCGAACTCGCTGAAGCATACGCCCCCACTGGGCCTGCTGCGCGGTTTCGCAACGATCCGCTCGGGTGAGCATCGCAATACGCTGGACCTGAAACACAACGGAGTTGTGCCCGTCGTCGATCTGGCGCGCATCTACGCGCTGCAAGGCGAGCTGACCGAGGCCAACACCCGCGCCCGCCTGAAAGCCGCCGAGGCCAGCGGTGTGCTCAGCCCTTCTGGTGCGCGTGACCTGCTGGACGCCTATGATCTGATCGCGGAAACCCGGCTCGAACATCAGGTTCGGCTGGTTAAGTCCGGAGCGATGCCCGACAACTATCTGCCACCGTCTGAATTGTCGGACTTTGAGCGAAGTCATCTGCGTGATGCTTTTGTGGTGGTAAAAACGATGCAATCGGCAGTTGGCCACGGCAAGGGAATGCTGGGCTGACATGCGACTGACCAACGGAGAGACCACATGTTTCTGGAACTGATCGGCACGGTTTTTGCGGGGATCGCATTTGCCGGAATCGTTCTTCTGCTGAACAAGCTGACCGGAGGGCGCCTGCCGAAATGGACAACGCCGGTTGCGGCCGGTCTTGGAATGATCGCGATGACCATCACCAGCGAATATTCCTGGTACGATCGCACGCGCGACCAACTGCCCGAAGAGATGACCATCGTGCAAGAGGTCGAAAGCCGCGCGTTTTATCGCCCCTGGACCTACGCGGTGCCGTTCGTTGACCGGTTTGCCGCAATCGACACCGTATCGGTGCGCACAAACGAAAACGTTCCGGAACAACGGCTTGTCGATCTTTACTTCTTTGGCCGCTGGGCTCCGGTTTCGAAACTGCCGGTGGCCGTGAATTGTGCAGAAGGCCGCCGCGCCAACCTGGCGGATGGTGCCGAATTTGCCGAGGACGGGCGTCTGGTGAACGCTGACTGGATTGCAGCCGGAACCAATGACCCCGTCATCGCAGCCACTTGCGGGGTTTGATCATGCTGACCGGATTGAGTTTGAGGCTCAGGATTTTTCTGTTTTTCTGCCTCCTCGCCCTGGGCGGGGTTGCCATCAGCGCCACCGCTCTCTGGATCACCTATTCCCGTACGGGAAACCCTGGTCTGCTGAATGATTTCGTCTTCGCCGAAATCCTGATCGGATTTGGATTTCTGGCACTGGTCGCGGGTGTTTGGCTGCTGTTCGACGACAACGTCGCCAAACCGATCGAACGGCTTTCCGCCCAGTTGCGTGCCCGTGCACATGCCGGTGTAAGCACCGACCTGGACATGCAGGCCGCGCGGTATCTGGGCGATCTTGCCCCGGCTGCGGCGGGATTGGCGGAACAACTGGCCTCGAACGCCATGCGCACAGCCGAGGCCGTGGCCGCCGAAACCGCGCATCTGGCCGCAGAAAAACAGCGCCTGACCGCGCTGCTGACGGAAATTCCGGTGGCCATGCTGCTGGCCAGTCCGAAACATCAGATCGTTCTGTACGACGGGCAGGCCGCCGAGGTTCTTGCCCAGATCGCGCATCCTCGTCTGAACGCATCTCTTTTCGAATACCTCGAAGCCACCGGCCTGACAGACGCATATGCCAAGATGTGCAAAACCGGAAAGGACGTCTATTGCACCCTGTCCAGCGTGGACGGGCGGCAGACATATTCCGCCCGGATGAAACCCTTGGGCGATGCACCCGGATATATGCTTGTCTTCGAAGACAGCGCGACACATATGTCACCGGACGATGCCCGCCCGCTGGTCTATGATTTCGAACTTCTCAATAAACCGGGGGATGATGCGTTCGAGAACCGCCCCCTGACGGATCTGTGTTTCGTGGTTTTTGACACGGAAACAACCGGTTTGCTGCCTCACAAGGATGAGATCGTACAGATCGGCGCAGTGCGCGTTCTGAATGGTAAAATCGTTCAGGGTGAGCATCTGGACATGCTGGTTGATCCCGGCATTCCGATTCCCCCGGCCTCGACCAAGGTACACAAGATCAGCGATCGTATGGTTCAGGGGGCGCCCGATATCGCCGAAGCCGGACGCGTATTCCATCAGTTTTCGCGCGACGCCGTGATCGTGGCGCATAATGCCCCGTTCGACATGGCGTTTCTGCGCCGCCATGCCAAACGGATGGGTGTCGAGTGGGATCATCCGATACTCGACACGGTCTTGCTGTCTGCGGTGCTGTTCGGGGCAAGCGACACGCACACACTGGACGCCTTGTGTGAACGGTTGGAAATCACGATCCCCGAAGCGTTGCGCCATACCGCACTTGGCGATGCGATTGCCACGGCCGAGGCATTGATCAAGGTGCTGCCGATCCTGCAAGCACGCGGTCTGACGACTTTTGGCGAGGTGATTATGGAAACCCGCAAACACGGTCGTTTGCTGGAAGATCTGAACTGACGGTATAAATTGCACCCGGCAGTCAGCTTTTCATGGACAATCCGGGCCACGCATGGCACCTGATGCGCGGCCAAGGATTAAGCGCGCAATGACCGAAAAGACCTTTAGACCGACCCCGGATCAAAGCCCCGCCTTTCGGGAAGCGCTGGGATGCTTTGGCACCGGTGTCACGGTGATTACCGCGCAATCCGACAATGGCCCGCGCGCCATTACGGTGAATTCATTTGCCTCAGTCTCATTGGACCCGCCACTGGTCCTGTGGTGTCTGGCCAAGGAATCTTTCCGATTCGATACGTTCAGTACCTGTGATCTCTATTCGATCCACGTCATGGCACAGGATCAGCAGGATCAGGCGTTACGGTTTGCACGCGATGGGGCGGATTTCTCACATGCAGACTGGACCGCGGATGAGGCCGGGCGCCCACATCTGGCCCAGTGTCTGGCCCGGTTCGATTGCCGCCTTCATGCCCGTCATGACGCCGGGGATCATCTGATCATCGTGGGTCAGGTAGATCAGGTCATGTATCGCACCGGCAAAGGGCTGATCTTCAAACGCGGGCAGTTCGGCGGGTTTGTCGACCTGATCTAATCGTCCAGCGACCCGTGAACCGCCAACGCCTCCAACTCCGCGTCCTGCGGAGTGATCACGCGAAAGGCTTCGTGCACGCCTGTCTCTGTCAATTCCCTTGCGACGGTCAACAGCGTGTTGGCCGGATGGTCTTCACACAACTCTGACATGTGGTCGATTTCAGCTTGCGCAACGCCCAATGCGGCCTCGACCGAGGGTGCGCCATAGAACTGCACAAAATGTTCGGCCAGATTACGCGTAATCTGATCTTTCTCTGCGGCTTCGATCTGCGTCACGGCGACAAAAGTCACCCGGCCAAAGGTTTCCAACCCCAGCCAGCCATTCGCAAATGCCTGTCGTGCCTTGCCTTCAAGATCGCCCTGCCCCCAGTTGGAAAACTCAAACCCACCCGAAACGCACCACTCTCCGGTGCGCGCCGGCGAATGAAACACGTTCATGTCGCTTTCGTCGAAATGGATCGCTCGGGCCAGTTTCATTCTCGGTTCTCCAACATGTCAGTCAGGGGGCGCAGATGTGTATCGACCCCATCGCGGATCAGCATCCCGAAACGTTCATCCGTTCCAAGGAATACACCACCATCGATCAGCGGTTCGCCCACGCCGCGCAGCAGGCCCATCCATTCGGCGTGCAAGGACGCGTTGCCATCCTCCTGCCAACGGTTGAGCCAGGTCAACATGTGTCGTGACCAGCTTTCCACCAGCAGCGTTGCAGAAACCTCGGCACAGCCTTCATCGTACAGCGCTGTGATATCAGGGGTTTCACCCGGCGCATCACTTGTTTGCAACAGCGTCAGCTCCCAACCGACGACCAGCCAGTCCGGCTCTTCCTCGGGCATTGATGTTGACGCAGCCGCGCGGAACCGGCCGCACCGCGCCCCGTTCACGCAAATCAGACCATCCCAACCCAGATGCACCGCAACCTCTGGCGGGGCCAAAGCGCCCAGCGCGTTCTGAAATCCCACAGCACAAAGCGGCAGCATCGCCACCGCATCCTGCAATGGCACCTCAGGGGCAAAAACAATTGCCACGCGCAGGAAATCCGCCTGAATATTGTAGACAACCGTCCCCGCATCACAGCCCAGCGCAGCCATGGCCTGCGCGCGCTCGAACGGGTCTTCCCCACCCTGAACCGGGTGGCCCGTCAGCAAGGGTGGGAAAACCGGCTGGCTCATGCGTTGCCTTTGGCGATCATGTCGCGGGCGATCTTGCGGAATGCCTCGGCCTGCGGGCTGTCAGGTTTGCTGACCACGATGGGCGCACCACCGTCGGCGGCGACGCGGATGTCCAGATGCAAGGGGATTTCACCCAGCAGCGGCACGCCCAGCGCCTCTGCCTCGGACTTGACACCACCATGACCGAAAACATGTTCTTCGTGCCCACAGTTCGAACAGATATGCGTGGACATGTTTTCGATCATCCCGACAATGGGTGTCTTGAGCTGGTTGAACATGTCGATCCCCTTGCGGGCATCAATCAGGGCCACGTCCTGCGGCGTTGAGACGACAATGGCACCATCCACCTGGAACTTCTGGCTCAGCGTCAGTTGCACGTCACCGGTGCCGGGCGGCAGATCGACGATCAGAACATCCAGCGCGCCCCATTGCACCTGGCTCATCATCTGTTGCAGCGCACCCATCAGCATCGGCCCACGCCAGACAACCGCCTGACCTTCGTTGGTCATCAAACCCATCGACATCATGGTGACGCCGTGGTTGCGCAGCGGCAGGATTGTCTTGCCGTCAGGGCTGGCCGGACGGCCCGAGACACCCAACATCCGGGGTTGCGACGGCCCGTAAACGTCCGCATCCAGCAGACCTACACGCCGGCCTTCCGCAGCCAATGCGCAGGCAAGGTTGGCCGAAACGGTGGATTTGCCAACCCCACCCTTGCCAGAGGCAACAGCGATGATTCGATCCACACCCGGCACTGCCTGCGGCCCGGTTTGCGATGGCTTGGGTTTCGGTTTCAGATCCGGCGGTGCCTTGTCGGAATGCGCGGTCATCAAGGCCGAAACATTTGCCACGCCTTCCACCATCTGAGCGGCCTTTTCAGCCGTGGCGCGGACGGGTTCCATCTTTTCCGCATATTTCGGGTCGACCTCAAGCACGAAGCGTACCGTGTCGCCTTCCACGTTCAAGGCGCGCACGATGCCTGCGCTTACGATGTCCTGCCCGGATACCGGGTCGGTGATCTTTTTCAGGTTCGCCAGAACCGCGTCACGAACACTCATGCTTGTTCCCCTTGATCCGCCCTGCTGACAGGGGCGTGCGTATCGACTCGCCGCTCATTGCACGTGTCTCCGTCTTTGTCTGTACATTTGACGCATCCCGCCCCGCGAAGTTACGTTGAGCCATGCGCTTTGTCCTCTTGTGCCTGAGCCTGACGCTCTCTGCCACCCCCTCTTGGTCACAAGAGGCGATTGGCCTTGCGGCCCCGGCAGAGGTTAAAGACTCTGGCCTGTTGCAACATATCCTTCCTCGCTTCTCTCTCAAGACCGGGATCCGTGTTATTGCAGACGACGCCGGGGTCATGGCGCTGGAAACCGCGCCGCCCGGTGATCCGGTCTTTGCCCGCGACGGTGTGATCTATCACCTGCGTATCGAAGACAGTGACCGCCAGGCCCGTTTTCTTGAATGGCTGAAGTCGGATATCGGCAAGCGCACGGTGGAAAGCTTTGCCCCGGCAGACGGAGGGCCCTACTCTGCCAATTTTGATATTGTCGAGGTTGAGTCCGGTGACATCGTCGAGGGCGACACCCAACTTGGCGAA
Organism: Ruegeria sp. HKCCE3926; assembly: GCF_017872515.1. Taxonomy (NCBI): domain Bacteria; kingdom Pseudomonadati; phylum Pseudomonadota; class Alphaproteobacteria; order Rhodobacterales; family Roseobacteraceae; genus Ruegeria; species Ruegeria sp. HKCCE3926. The sequence goes on from NZ_JAEDOU010000001.1 coordinate 1,309,356, forward strand.
GAACTTTCGATGACTCATTGCGGGCGCTGTCATGTCATCGGGCCAAGGAACCGCATGAATGGCCTGGGGTCGACGCCCTCTTTCGCCGTTCTGCGCGCAATGCCCGACTGGTCGCAGCGATTCGAAGCGTTTTTCGCCCTGAACCCCCACCCCGCATTCACACAGATCGACGGTTTGACACCGCCTTTCGATCCCGAACGCCCATCTCCTATTCACCCGGTTGAGATGACATTGGACGATCTTGACGCGATCCTGGCGTTCGTATCGCGCATCGACGCTGCGGATCTGGGTGCACCCTTGAAACTTCAGTGATCCTTTCTGTCTGAATAGTAATCCTCGGTCGTGACGACCCGGGGCTTGGGTTTTGATTGGAAAGGATTGTCTTGCTGTTGGAACTGCACGTTCACCCGGCAATTGTCACACATCTGGATCATCCGCGCCTGATCCGACGTCGCGAACATCGGATGTGTGCCCGACAGCTTCTCCATGATCCGCTCAACCGTGGATTTCACGCCGAACAATGCCCCGCATTCCACGCAGGCAAAAGGTTCTTCTTCGTTCAGAACCTGCTGTGACAGGGCCGCATCGCTGAGATCAAGTTGTGGAACAAGCGTGATCGCATCCTCGGGGCATATGGTCTTGCACATCCCGCATTGCAGACAGGCATCTTGCTGGAAGTTCAATTGCGGCTTGTCCGGATTGTCGATCAACGCACCGGATGGGCACAGCGACACACAGCTGAGACACAGGGTGCAGCTGTCGGTATTCATTGCAACCGCCCCGTAAGGCGCATTTTCGGGCAGCGGCAAAGGCGATTCAGCCTGCGGGTTCAGCGCCTGTGCTGCCAGCCGCGCGATTTGCCGGCGATTGCCCATAGGCAAGACCGGATCGGACAAAGGCCGGGGCACCGCTTGCCCGTACAGCAGATCGGAAATCGCATCGGGGTCCGCTTCGTCAATCAGGCCTATACCCTCGGGGCCTGCAATTGCATGTGCCAATTCAAGCTCGCGGTTCAGCGCCTCGCGTTCAGTCGTCGGTGCCAACAGCACGTCCACCCGAGCGAACCCATGCGCCAGAGCAGCCAGCATCTCGGCATGGCCAAAGCCAGATATCACGTTCAATTCCAATGGGATCACGTCCGAAGGTAATCCACGCCCGAAACGCGCCGCCAACCGGATCATTTCGGCCCCGTGGGCGTCATGTACAAGCAGCCGAGGCGCGGTGCCGCCGGCCCGTCGATAGGTACGGGCCAGAATATGCATCCGCGACAGCAGCGCCGAAACAGGCGGGTCTTCATAGGTTATGGCCGTTGAAGGGCACAGCGCGGCGCAAGCACCACAGCCTGCACATACCATCGGGTCAATCGCCACATGCTCGCCCGCCGGGGAAATCGCACCGGTTGGGCAGATATCCAGACAGTTGGTACAGCCCACCTGCTCGGCCCGGGAATGGGCACAGAGGGTTTCTTCCACGCGCACAAAAAGTGGCTTTTCGAATGTCCCCACCAATTGCGCGGCTTCAAAAGCCAGGCGTTCAACGGAAACCGCATCCCTGGGATCAGCCCGCAGATAGCCTTCACGCTTGGCCGGGGCCTGAACAAAGGGCGTTTCTCCTGCCAGATCGATGACAATGTCACACGATGAAAGCGCACCGTCCTTTGGATCGGTCCAAGCAAACGCGCCGCGCCCACCGGGCACGACCTGCTGAAGCGCGTCCAGACGCAACGAAAACCCACCAAGCGCACCGGAAACCGATCGAAGCTGCCCCCGTACCACGTCATAGGCGCGCGAGAGGGGCGCGGACAAATCGGTCGTCATGACGGTCACTGCCAACGAATCCGCCAAACGCTCTGCCAGATCAAAGGCCACCGCACCGGGCCCGATGATGAAACAGGTGCCTTCACTGAAGACATCCACGCTGGGTGTGACCGGTTGCGCCAGAACGGCCTCGGCCGCCAATGCCGCCATCTTGGGGGTCGCATCCGCACCTTGGTCAGACCACCCGGCCCGATCGCGCAGATCGACAAATCCGGGCACGTCGTTATTCAGGTCTTCGGCCAGTGACCTGAAAACGTCATCCTCTTGCGCACAAGCGATGACGGTATCACCTTCTTTCATCAAGGCAGCGGCGGACTGCAACTCATCGGTACAAAGCGCGGTATGCAACCTGGAACAGGCAACGCCGCAGGCGCTTTCGATCTTGTCCGGATCGATTGCCTGTGTTCCGGCGCAATCACATAGCAGTAGTTTCGTGGCCATATCCTCTCCTCGGGCAACCGCCCCGGTTCCATGCACACTAGGCTGTACCCCTGGGAAAGCAACTTCAACCCCTTGCCGCGTTTCCTGCACAGGGTTGAATTTCGGCAATAAATGCCACGAAACACAAGCATTCGCAGGACCTGCTCACGCAGTTGCTACCCTGGACTACGACCAAAGTCGTAGAGCTTAGGCTTGGCACACAGCTAGTTTGTGTACCATAGTGGACTTGGAAAGGCAGGGGAGAGCCTTTCGGGGAGGAGCCAGTGGCGAAGGCCGCAAGCCAGACTGAAATGCCGGTTGGCGTCATCGTGCGCAAGACACCCGGGGTCACACGGTGGGCCCGGTGGAACTGGAGCGCTGTGGCCCTTTTACCCGGCGCAGGGCCGGCCGACTGGCAGGAACTGCGCCGCGAAGGCGATGCTGTCGAGTATCACGCGGCCACCCTGCCCCTGACGCTCTGGGCAGATGAAACCGAAGCCTACATGGTTAACTTGTCGGATGGGCAGCCTTCGCTGTACCTTGTGCTGCGGGACGAACTGAAAGGCGAAACTCCCCTGAATGCAGTTCTGATCACCGCCTCTCCGTTCGAGGGGCAGGATTACGCGGATACCGGTGAAGAAATTGTCGAGAAGATCCCGATGACCGAAGGGCTGATTGCCTGGGTTCGCGATTTTACTCTGAAACATCATCAGCACGAAGTGTTCGTCAAGCGCCGCCGCGACAAGAAGCGGACAGATCTGGTTGAAGACGGCAAGGGTGATGCTCGTATCCGGCAGACGTCGGACGTGTATCGCGCCCCGAGAAAGGCGCTGCAATGAACCGGCCCGATGATTTCTGGTCTCGCCGAAAGGCCGCCGTTCAGGCCGAAGCCAAGGCCGAGGCACTGGCCCTTGAAGAACAGGTGATCGCAGAACGGCAAGCGGAGCTGGAAGAAAAGGATGACGCCGAGATCCTCGCCGAGTTCAACCTTCCTGACCCAGAGACCCTGCAACCCGGCGACGATGTTTCGGGCTTCATGGCCAAGGCCGTGCCTGATCGCCTGCGTCGTCGTGCTTTGCGTCGGCTGTGGCGGCTGAACCCGGTTCTGGCCAATGTCGACGGGCTGGTTGATTACGGCGAGGACTACACCGATGCGGCCTGCGTGATCGAAAACATGCAAACCGCCTATCAGGTTGGAAAAGGTATGCTGGCACATATCGAAGCACTGGCGGCCGACGCGGAAGAGGCCAAAGACGATGCTGCTGAAAGCGAAGCCGATACGCGCGCTGAACCCGAGGCCGCGCCGGTCGAACCCGATACCGAGCCCGAACCGGTTTCCGTCGCCCGCGCAGACGAGCCGGAAGAAATCGACCTTCCCCCGGCGCCACGTCGAATGACATTTGAATTTGAAGGATGACCGAATGACCGCAAGTGACGCGCACACTCTGGACGTTTCAGCCGAGGATCGCCTGCGCGCGGATTTCTACAACTTTCTGGGCTTGCTGCTGGCCGGTCCACCCGACCAGATGCTGCTGGATCAAATGGCGGGCCTCAGCGGTGATGACACTGATCTTGGTCAGGCCATCCAAGCCATGGCGCGGGTTGCAAAGGTCACCAAGCCCGCCGCCGCTGAACGGGAATTCAATGCATTGTTCATCGGTTTGGGTCGGGGCGAACTGCTGCCCTATGCCAGCTTCTACCTCACTGGTTTTCTGAACGAGAAACCCCTTGCGCAGCTCCGCAATGACATGGCCGTGCGTGGGATCACACGCGCCCAGAACGTGTTTGAGCCCGAGGACAACATCGCCTCATTGATGGAGATGATGGCAGGCATGATCGTTGGGCGTTTTGGCAGCCCGGCATCGCTTGAAGACCAGAAAGCGTTCTGGAGCAAACATATCGGCCCATGGGCCGCACATTTCTATTCGGATTTGGAAGCTGCTGAAAACTCGGTTCTCTATGCATCCGTCGGCACCGCCGGTCGGGTATTCATGGAGATCGAGCGCGAAGCGTTCCGGATGACAGCGGGGTAGCCCGCAAATCGCCGGTGCCCCGTGGGCACCAAACCGCAATTGGGACAGGAGGAGCCCATGAGCAAGACCAAGGAAGAAGGCGCCACACGCCGCGACTTCCTCAAACTGGCCGGAACCGCAGCACCTGCTGCCGTTGCCGCCGCCAGCCTGACCGGAAAAGCCGAAGCGGCCGAAACGCCGACAGACGACACCCGCATCCAGGATACCGCGCATACACGCGCCTACATCGAAAGCACCCGGTTCTAGGATCGGACGTTTTCACACCCGACTGACGGTTGCGATTGGCCCCGACGTCGGCTTCAGCAGTACCAAGCCAGCCGTGGCATACACGGCGCGCAAGGGAGGAAACAAATGCTTAGGAAAAAGACCAACGGGGTTGCGAGACGCCCCCAGCGGACAAGTATCCTGTCCCAAATCGGCGAGAATACCGTCGATCGCCGCGCATTCCTGCGTGGCTCGGGCCTGACGATCGGCGGCCTTGCCGCGATCAGCGCCACGGGTGGAACCGTGACGCCAGCCAACGCCCAGACCGCAGCCAACACGGCAGTCGAGAACATCAAATCCGTCTGCACGCATTGTTCGGTCGGTTGCACCGTGGTTGCCGAAGTTCAGAACGGCGTCTGGATCGGGCAGGAACCCGGCTGGGACAGCCCGTTCAACCTGGGCGCTCATTGCGCCAAAGGGGCCTCGGTTCGCGAGCACGCCCATGGCGAGCGCCGCCTGAAATACCCGATGAAAAAAGAAGGCGGAGAGTGGAAGCGCATCAGCTGGGAAGAGGCGATCAACGAGATCGGCGACGGCATGATGAGCATCCGCGAAGAAAGCGGGCCTGACAGCGTCTACTGGCTGGGTTCCGCCAAGCACAACAACGAACAGGCTTATCTGTTCCGCAAGTTCGCCGCCTACTGGGGCACGAACAACGTGGACCATCAGGCCCGGATCTGCCACTCGACCACAGTAGCGGGCGTTGCGAATACATGGGGCTACGGCGCCATGACCAACAGCTACAACGACATGCACAACAGCAAGGCGATCTTCATCATCGGCGGCAACCCTGCCGAGGCGCATCCCGTCTCGCTGCTGCATATTCTGCGCGCAAAAGAGCAGAACAACGCCCCGCTGATCGTCTGCGACCCGCGCTTTACGCGCACTGCGGCGCACGCGGATGAATATGTCCGTTTCCGCCCCGGCACGGACGTTGCGCTGATCTGGGGTATCCTCTGGCACATCTTCGACAACGGTTGGGAAGACAAAGAGTTCATCCGCACCCGTGTCTGGGGCATGGATCAGATCCGCGAAGAAGTTGCTAAGTGGAACCCGGATGAGGTGGAACGTGTCACCGGCACTCCGGGGTCGCAGTTGAAGCGGGTTGCCCGCACGATGGCCAACAACCGTCCTGGAACGGTTGTCTGGTGCATGGGCGGAACGCAGCACACCAACGGCAACAACAACACCCGCGCGTATTGCGTACTTCAGCTTGCACTGGGCAACATGGGCACCTCGGGTGGTGGCACCAACATCTTCCGCGGTCATGACAACGTTCAGGGCGCAACGGACCTTGGTGTTCTTTCCCATACCCTGCCCGGCTATTATGGCCTGTCCGCAGGCGCATGGGGTCACTGGGCCCGTGTCTGGGGCGAAGAACCTGAATGGCTGGCCGGTCAGTTCGCCACGATCAAGGACAAGGACGGCAAGGACAAACCGCTGCAGAACGAGCGCGGCATTCCCGTTTCCCGCTGGATTGACGGTGTTCTGGAAGACCCGGCCAACATGGATCAGGACAACAATGTCCGCGCCATGGTTCTGTGGGGCCACGCGCCCAACTCGCAGACCCGGATGACGGAAATGAAGACGGCGATGGAAAAGCTGGACATGCTGGTCGTTATCGACCCGTATCCCACCGTTTCCGCCGTTTTGCATGACCGGACCGATGGCGTTTACTTGTTGCCGGCCTGTACGCAGTTCGAAACCCGTGGCTCGGTCACGGCCTCGAACCGGTCGTTGCAGTGGCGCGACAAGGTGGTCGATCCGTTATTCGAAAGTCTGCCGGACGAGGTCATCATGGCCAAGTTCGCCAACAAGTTCGGCTGGGCGGATCGGTTCTTCCGCAATATCGAGATGGAAGACCCCGAAACCCCGAATGTTGAAAGCATCACGCGTGAGTTCAACTCGGGCCTCTGGACCATCGGCTATACCGGTCAGTCGCCGGAACGTCTGAAAAGCCATATGGCCAACCAGCACACGTTCGACAGAACCACGCTGCAAGCCATTGGTGGACCAAACGACGGCGAATATTACGGTCTACCGTGGCCCTGCTGGGGCACACCGGAAATGGGCCATACGGGGACACCAAACCTCTATGACATGTCCAAACCGGTGGCCGAAGGCGGCCTGACCTTCCGCGCCCGTTTTGGTGTGGAACGCGACGGCGACAACCTGCTGGCCGAAGGGGTCTATAGCGTTGGGTCGGAAATTCAGGATGGCTATCCAGAGTTTACGATGCAGATGCTGATGGATCTTGGCTGGGACGGTGATCTGACGGCCGAGGAACGCGCGGCCATCGACGCCGTGGCCGGACCAAAGACCAACTGGAAAACCGACCTGTCCGGCGGCATCCAGCGGGTCGCGATCGCACATGGCTGTGCGCCCTTCGGGAACGCCAAGGCCCGCGCGGTTGTCTGGACCTTCCCGGATCCGATCCCGCTGCATCGCGAGCCGCTCTACACGCCGCGGCGCGATCTGGTGGCCGACTATCCCACCTATGAGGACCGGCATGCCTATCGCCTTCCGACCTTGTATGCCTCGATCCAGAAGAACGACTTTTCAAAGGATTACCCGATAATCCTAACGTCTGGTCGTCTGGTCGAATATGAAGGCGGCGGTGATGAGACACGGTCCAATCCGTGGTTGGCTGAGCTTCAGCAGGACATGTTCGTCGAGATCAATCCGCGCGATGCCAACAACCTTGGCATTCGGGACGGATCACAGGTCTGGGTCGAAGGCCCCGAGGGCGGCAAGGTCAAGGTGATGGCGATGCTGACCAACAGGGTCGGTGCCGGCGTGGCCTTCATGCCGTTCCACTTCGGCGGCCATTTCCAGGGCGAGGACCTCAGGGAGAAATACCCCAAAGGTGCAGACCCCTATGTGCTGGGTGAAAGTACCAACACCGCCCAGACCTATGGCTATGATTCAGTGACCCAGATGCAGGAGACCAAGGCGACTCTCTGCAAGATCTGGGCAGCGTAAGGAGGACGATTAATGGCTAGAGCAAAGTTTCTCTGCGACGCTGAACGCTGCATCGAGTGCAACGCCTGCGTAACCGCGTGTAAGAACGAACACGAGGTGCCGTGGGGCATCAACCGCCGCAGGGTGGTGACGATCAATGACGGCAACCCGGGCGAACGCTCGATCTCGGTCGCCTGTATGCATTGTTCGGATGCGCCTTGCATGGCGGTGTGCCCGGTCGACTGCTTCTATCAGAACGAAGAAGGGGTCGTGCTGCACTCCAAGGACCTGTGCATTGGCTGCGGCTATTGCTTCTATGCGTGCCCCTTCGGTGCGCCGCAATACCCGCAGGCGGGCAACTTTGGATCGCGCGGCAAGATGGACAAATGTACCTTCTGCGCCGGCGGCCCCGAGGAAACGCACTCGACCGCAGAGTTCGCCAAATACGGTCGCAACCGGATCGCCGAGGGCAAGCTGCCCATCTGCGCCGAAATGTGTTCCACAAAGGCCCTGCTCGCCGGTGACGGCGACGTGGTTTCCGCAGTTTACCGTGAACGCGTCGTGGCGCGCGGTTTCGGCTCGGGCGCCTGGGGCTGGGGCACGGCCTACGACCAGAAAGACGGTTGAAATCCGGCTTTTGACAAAACAGCCTCCCGCCCTTTGCGGGGGGCTTTTCAGGTGATGTGATCGGGGATCCGTTTCCTGTAACGTCACAGCAAACAAATTTGAGAGGCGCGCATGACCAATGATGTTTACTGGCTGCTGAAGCTTGACCTCGATCTGGATAAAAAGGATGAGTTCGAAGCGCTTATGGCGGAAATGGTCGCGGCCACGCTGCAAGAAACCGGCGCCAGAAGCTATGAATGGCACATGACCGGTTCGGCCGTTCATATCTATGAACGCTATGCCAGTTCCGAAGATGCCATGATACATATGCAAAATTTTGGTGCTAATTTTGCGGAACGGTTTCTGGCGCTTCTGACGCCAGTGGGGTTGGACGTGTATGGTCCGGCCAAAGATGATCTTCGCGAAGCGCTCGCACCGGTCGGCGCCGTTTTTCACCAGCAAATCGGTGGATTTGACCGCTGATATGAAAATGCACAGGAGGATATCCCTATGCGTCTGATTCAGTTTCTGCTCGTTTCGTTTTTTCTGACCGGAGCCGCATGGGCGCAAGAGACCTCTGAACCCACGACGGATGAGCGCACCTCGACCGGCGGAGCGACAACGCTGGAAGACATTCTCGCCCGGCAGCGTGGTGAAACCGTCGACAACAGCTATCGTTCCGAGAACACTGGTCAGGGCAATGCCGAGGGGTTGCTGGGTCAGCTTGGCACCCGTGGAGTGGCCTCGGACAGTGACGTGTATCGCGCTTTGCGCTATGGCTCGGCTGATGTGACGGTGTCTTCTCATGGTCCGGCAGACAGCGTGCTGATTCAGGATGGCGGCATGTGGTGGCTGACCTTCCGCACTGGACCGCTGCGCGAATACGGCACCTATATCATTGCCGGGATGCTGGGCATCATCCTGTTATTTTTCTTGATCCGAGGCAAAATTCGCATCGATGGTGAGAAAACCGGCCGTACGGTCACGCGTTTCAACGGGTTCGAGCGGTTCGGCCACTGGTTGTTTGCCGGGTCATTCCTGATCCTTGGCGTCACGGGCCTGCTGACGCTTTATGGGCGCGACTTCCTGATCCCGGTTTTCGGGAAAGAGGGCTTTGCAACCCTCGCACAGGGCTGCAAGTGGTTGCACAACAATCTGGCCTGGGCCTTCATGCTGGGCCTGATCATCGTCACGGTAAACTGGATTGCCCATAATATCCCCAACCGCGTCGATCTGAAATGGCTGGCCGCGGGTGGCGGGTTGTTTACCAAGAACAGCCATCCACCGGCAAAGAAATTCAACGCTGGTCAAAAGATCATATTCTGGGCCTGCATCCTGCTGGGCGCCTCCATCAGCCTGTCGGGTCTGTCGCTGTTGTTCCCGTTCGAGATGCCCTTGTTTGCCAAAACCTTCCAGATCGCCAATGCGACCGGTATTCCGCAAATGATGGGCCTGAACCTGCCGGTGCAGATGTCGCCGCAGGAAGAAATGCAATATGCCCAGGTCTGGCACGTGATGGTTGCTTATGTGTTCATTGCGATCATCGTGGCGCATATCTATCTCGGCTCTGTCGGAATGGAGGGCGCCTTTGACGCCATGGGCACCGGCGAGGTCGAAGAACAATGGGCCCGTGAACACCACTCTTTGTGGCTGGAAGAAGTTCAGGAAAAAGAGGCAGGCAAAACCGCCGCCTCGCCTGCTGAATAGATGCGGGGGCTGGTACTGGCCCTGGCGCTGATCCCTCTGCCCGCCTTGGCCGAATTCTTCACACTCAAGGGACACGGCGGCCCAATCATGGGGATCGCCACAGCCCCGGACGGGCGTATCGCAACAGCCAGTTTCGACAATTCCGTCGGGCTGTGGGCTGATCGGACCCCTGAATGGCTGGAAGGTCATGAAGCCGCCGTGAACGCCGTTGCCTTCAATGGCACGGCCATCTACTCGGCGGGAGATGACTTCACCCTGCGCAAGTGGCCCGGTGGCGACGTGGTTGGGCGACATCAGGGCAAGATCGTGGGTCTGGCGGCGTCCAAGACCCACGTCGCAACCGCCAGTTGGGACGGAATGATTGGGCTTTGGCCCGTGAACGGAGCCGCGCCCACAACTCTTGGACCGACGGGAAGCGGTGTGAACGCCGTAGTTTTTTCTTCTGACGGCACACGGCTTTATTCAGCAAGCATGGATGGGTCGCTGCGCATTTGGGATATCTCGACTGGGCAAGAGATCAACCGGCTCATCGAACACGGGTTCGGTATCAACGAGCTGGTCCTGAATGAACAGGACAACTGGATCGCTTACGGTGCCGTCGACGGAGTGACCCGAATACTGGACCTTTCCACCGGTGAAGAGCGCGATTTCACACTGGATCGTCGCCCGATCCTGGCCATGGCGCTCAGCCCGGATCGTCGGTTTCTGGCCGTGGGCGACGGCGAAGGCTTTATAATGGTCATCGATACCTCGGACTGGCGCATCGCGCAGGACTTTCGCGCAACGTTGCGGGGGCCAGTCTGGGCCCTGGCCTTCTCGGTCGATGGTGAAAACATCCATGCTGGCGGGATCGACGAGGCCATGTACAGTTGGCCGGTCACCGCCCTGTCCGATCGGCAACAGATGGCTTTTGTCGAGCCAAGTTTTCTGCAAAACCCCGACGAGATGGACAATGGTGAGCGTCAGTTCGCGCGGAAATGCTCGATCTGTCACAGCCTCACCCCCAACAGCCAGCGCCGCGCAGGCCCCTCCTTGCACGGGGTTTTCGGCAGGCGCGCGGGCACGTTACCGGGATATTTGTACTCGGATACGCTGCAAGGCTCTGATATCATTTGGAATGACGAAACGATAAATGCTCTTTTCGACGAAGGGCCAGACCATTACATTCCGGGGTCCAAGATGCCGATGCAGCGAATTACACAAGCTCAGGATCGTCAGGATCTTATTGTTTTTCTGCGCCGCGCAACGGGTGCCCGGAACTGAACTGGAGGAGACCATGAAAGCCTTTCTTGCCGCGGTCGCCGCAATGGTCGTCATTGCAGTGGCAGCCCCTGTCGTGCTGGATCGGATCGGGTTCACCGCCGCCGACGCCACGTCCGGCTCTGCCGTGCGCCTCGACTGAATGTCGCAATACCTGACCACCCGCGAACTGGCCGATCTGCTGCGCATCGGCGAGCGCAAAGCCTATGATCTTGCCTCCTCGGGCGAGGTGCCCTGTGTTCGCGCCATGGGCAAGCTGTTGTTCCCGCGGGCCGAAATCATTGCCTGGCTCAACGCGTCGCGATCCGGCCCGCAGGTGGCCGAACCGCCTCTGCCTCCGATTGTAGCAGGCAGCCATGATCCTCTGTTGGACTGGGCGCTGCGTGAAAGCGGATCGGGGCTTGCCACCTATTACGACGGCTCCTTTGACGGGCTGACACGGCTGAGCGAGCGCAGCGCACAGGCGGCCGTGTTGCATATCCACGAAGACGGAGGGTTCAACGAAAAATCCCTGCGTGACGCCTTGGGCGAAGGGCCGGTGGTATTGTACGAAATCGCCCGACGCAAGCGCGGGCTGCTTCTTGCCCCGGGCATATCGGATATCAAAACGTTTAAGGATCTCAAATCGCGCCGCGTGATCATGCGTCAGGACAGTGCGGCCAGCCAACACCTGTTCGATAGCCAGCTGGAAGCCCATGGCATGAGCCGAGACGATCTGGACGCAACCCCCGGCTGCGCACGCACCGAAGAGGAACTGGCCATCGCCCTTCACGGCGAAAAGGCCGAGGCCGGCTTTGGGCTGGGGGCTTTGGCAGGGCTTTACAACCTGGGTTTCGTCCCCACCCATTCCGAGAGGCTGGATCTGGCGATTTGGCGCAGGTCATATTTTGATCCGCCAATGCAGAAACTGATAACGCTGCTGCGCTCGGATCAATTTGCGCAAAGGGCCCGTGAATTCGGTGGCTACGACCTGTCGGGCCTGGGCACGATACACCACAACGGTGCCAGCGGGTGAGCCCTCACCCGCCTTTTACCTTGTCAGGATACGCCCGCCGCAGGCCGGCTTAGTCGGCGTTCGGAAAGAACACCTGCTGTCCGTCCAGCCTGAACGACGCAATCGCTTCCTGCCCGTCCGGCCCCGTCAGCCAGTCGATGAAACGTTGGCCGGCTGCCGCCCGCACATGCGCGTGCTTGTCAGGGTTCACAAGAATCACACCGTATTGATTGAACAGGCGCGGATCCCCTTCGACCAATACCTCAAGATTTCCCCGGTTTCCAAAAGACAGCCACGTAGCTCGATCCGTCAGCGTATAGGCATCCATTCCACTGGCCACGTTCAGCGTCGCGCCCATACCAGATCCGGTCTCGCGATACCAAGCACCCGAAGCCTCGGCAGGGTCCAGCCCGGCTGCGGACCAATAGCCCAGCTCGGCCTTGTGTGTTCCGCTGTCGTCACCGCGTGATGCAAACGGCGCTTCCACCTCGGCGATTTTCGACAGCGCGGCCAACACATCGACGCCGCCGCGAATTCGGGCAGGGTCAGACTTGGGGCCGACCAGAACGAAATCATTGTACATCAGATCCTTCCGCTCTACGCCCCAACCATCAGCAACGAATTTCTCCTCGGCCGGTTTGGAGTGAACCAAAAGAACATCCCCGTCCCCGTTGACGGCGTTCCGAATGGCTTGACCGGTTCCAACCGCCACGACACGGACATCGATACCTGAATCGGCTTCGAACCACGGCAGGATGTAATCCAACAGTCCCGAGTTCTGTGTAGACGTGGTCGACTGCACCACAATAAACGGTTCTTCCGCCGAAACCGCGCTGGTCAACAGGCCCACAGCCACCACCGCTGCCCGAATTGATTTCCGGAACATCACACTCTCCGCTTTCTGTATTTCATGTAACCAACCCGCCCGCCAAATAGCGGCGCGACGCATCGCTTTCGGGTGAATTCAAAACCTGTTTTGCCACACCGTGTTCCACGACATGCCCGCCCTGCATCATGACCACGTCCGAGGCCAAACGACGGGCCTGACCGATATCATGCGTCACCATCACGATCCGCACGGCCCGAGCTGATGCCCGCAATATCATTCGTTCGATCATCTGGGTCGCGCTGGGATCCAGAGCGCTGGTAGGCTCGTCCAGAAACAAGGTCTCGGGGTCCAGCGCCAGCGCACGGAGAATCGCCAATCGCTGCGCTTCTCCCCCGGACAATGACCGCGCGGGTTGTCTGGCCTTGCCGTCCAGCCCGCCTTCGGTCAGCAATTCGGCGATACGGGCCTTACGGGCCCTTCGCCCCATGCCTTGACGCTTGAGAACGAAGTCAAGGTTTGCCGCAACAGATCGGCGCAGCAGAACCGGTTTCTGAAACACCATGGCCTGGCGGGCTTTCTGTGCCGCGCCCAGCGGTTTTCCACCCTGGACGACCTGCCCCCGATCCGGCGTGATCAGCCCGTGCAGACAGCGCAGCAACAGGCTTTTGCCTGCACCGTTGGGGCCAAGAATCAAGGTTGGCCCCGGCCCATCCAGAACCAATGACGAGACGTCCAACAACGCCTTGCCGTTACTGCGGATTTGCAGGTTCTCGACCTTGAGGCAGTTCACCCTGTCGCAGAGCAGGTCACGCATGACGCACCCCTTCCCGTTCGGCCCGCAGGCTGATCGCGCTGACCATCGCGTTCACGGCCACCGCGATCCCGATCAGGATTGCCCCCAGCGCCAGAGCCAACGCCAGATTTCCCTTCGACGTCTCCAACGCGATCGTCGTCGTCATTACGCGGGTCACATGGTTGATGTTGCCGCCCACGATGATCACCGCGCCGACCTCGGCAATGGCGCGCCCAAACCCCGCAAGCAAGGCGGTAACCAGTGCCAGCCGCGCATCCCAGAGAAGCACGGGAACCGATGCCAGCCGCGACACGCCCAGTGATCGCAGCTGTTCGGAATATTCCTCGGCCAGCATTTCGACCACCTGCCGGGTCAATGCCGCGATAATGGGAGTGACCAACACGACCTGCGCAATGATCATGGCCGTCGGGGTATACAAAAGCTCTAGCACACCCAACGGGCCGGAACGGGACAGCATCAGATAGACCAGCAGCCCCACGACCACGGGCGGGAACCCCATCAGGGCATTCATTAGAACGATCAGCATCCGCCGCCCCGGAAACCTGGCCACAGCCAGAGCGGCACCGACGGGCATGCCGATCAGGGCGGAAATCAGAACCGCAAACACGGATACTTTCAGGGACAACAGCACAATCGCCCACAGCTCTGAGTCTCCCTCAAAGATCAGCGCGATGGCAGAGCTGAATTCTGATGCAAATCCCTGCATTTTATCCCGTGAAGTTCACAATTCGTATGAAATGCGTTCGTTTACAGGTAAATACTACTCTGATTTCAGGTCGAGTACAGACACATATCCGGCATTTAGAATGAAAAACGCGGCCCCGATTGGGACCGCGCCTCAATTCCCCAAGGAAAGGCTGAGATCAATTCAGTGCAGCATCGGTGATCTGATGTGTCCAGGCCCCTTCGGGCTTTTTGGTTATAACCGGATCAGACCCGCCTGCCAGCAATGTGTTGACGGTGCGGTCGAAATCAGCCGGGTCCAGCGCGCCGTTCGACCCTGCGGTCAACTTGGCGATCTCACCCATCATACGCTTTTGGTGCTCTTCCGTCTGAGCACCGGTTGCATCGTTTTCCAGAACGATTTCCGCCGCTTCGTCCGGGTTCTCCTCGGCATATTTCCACCCCTTCATCGACGCGCGAACGAACCGCTCCATCTTGTCGGCGAAGGCCGCATCGCTCAGGTTCTCTTCCAGCACATAAAGGCCGTCTTCCAGCGTTGCCACGCCCTGGTCTTCGTATTTGAAGGTCACCAGCTCATCCGGGCTGACACCGGCATCGATGACCTGCCAGTATTCATTGTAGGTCATGGTGCTGATGCAATCCGCCTGACGCTGAAGCAACGGGTCGACGTTGAAGCCCTGCTTCAAAACTTCCACTCCGTTTTCGCTTTTGCCATCGGTACTGATGCCCAACTGGCTCATCCAGCTCATGAAGGGAAACTCGTTGCCAAAGAACCAGACACCCAGCGTGCGGTTTTTGAGGTCTTCGGGCGACGAGATCCCGGCGTCTTTCCAGCAGGTCAGCATCATGCCCGAGCTTTTGAAAGGTTGCGCGATGTTCACCAGCGGCAGCCCTTTTTCACGGGCAGCCAGCGCGGCAGGCATCCATTCGACGGTCACATCGGCACCACCGCCTGCAATCACTTGCGTCGGAGCGATGTCAGGCCCGCCGGGCAGAATGGTGACGTCCAGCCCCTCTTCTTCGTAAAAGCCCTTGTCCTTGGCAACATAATAGCCCGCGAACTGTGCTTGCGTGACCCATTTCAGTTGCAATGTCACCTCATCCGCCGCCAGCGCCGCACTGGCTGCCAGGCTAAAGGCGGCAACCGCCCCGCTGAGTAGCTTGTTCATCTTCATTTCTCCTAGTTGCTTGTTGTGCCCCAATTTCGGGGTCTGTTGATTTCTTTGTTTTATCCGCGCTGTGACGGGTGCCAGAAGGTCACCACTTTTTCGATCCCCGCCACCAGCCCATAAAAGGCCGTGCCGGCCAGTGCCGCAACAACGATTTCGGCCCAGACCATGTCCAGCGACAATTGCCCGACGCTGGTAGAGATCCGGAACCCCATACCAAGTGTCGGTGAACCGAAGAACTCGGCCACGATAGCGCCGATCAGAGCCAAAGTGGTGGAAATCTTCAACCCGTTGAAAATGAAAGGCATCGCTGCGGGCAAACGCAGTTTCATGAAGCTCTGCCAATAGGTTGCGGCATAGGTCTCCATCAGATCGCGCTGCATCGAGGTGGCTTCCCGCAGGCCCGCCACGGTGTTGACGAGCATCGGAAAGAACACCATCACAACCACCACCGCCGCCTTGGAGTGCCAGTCGAACCCAAACCACATCACCAGAATGGGGGCGGTTCCGACAATCGGCAGGGCGGCCACGAAATTGCCGACCGGCAACAGGCCCAGACGCAGGAAATCCCAGCGATCCACCGCAATCGCCATCAGAAAGGCCGCGATGCACCCGATGACATAGCCGCTGAGCGCGCCCTTGATGATGGTCTGCACAAAATCAGCCCACAGGATCGGAAGGCTGTCCGCAAACCGTACCGCAATTACCGACGGCGCTGGCAGGATGACCAGAGGAACCTCAAGCCCGCGCACCAGAAGCTCCCAGATCCCGATGACCGTCAGGCCAAAGATCAGCGGGGCCAGAAATCGCACCATTCGGGTGTCGGCATAAGGCCCGCTGGCCAACCGGCTGTTCAACCACCAGCCCAAAAGCCAAAGCAGGACAGCACACAAAACCAGTATCATTGCGCCATCCCCATCCGTTTCAATACGGCACGTTCAATCAGCCCCAGCAACCCGACCAGGCATGCCGCCAGAATGGCAGCCGCGAACAGAGCCGACCAGATCTGTACCGTCTGACCGTAATAGCTGCCGGCAAGCAACCGCGCGCCCAGACCGGCAACAGCCCCTGTCGGAAGCTCACCAACAATGGCGCCGACCAGCGACGCGGCGATCCCGATTTTCAGCGAGGTGAACAGATACGGCATGGATGCCGGCAGGCGCAATTTCCAAAAGCCCTGAGACCGGCTGGCGTTATACGTCCGCAACAAGTCCAGCTGCATCGCATCGGGGCTGCGCAGGCCCTTGACCATGCCGACGACAACCGGAAAGAAACTCAGATAGGCCGATATGATCGCCTTGGGAATGATGCCCTGGATACCAACGGAATACAGCACCACAATGATCATCGGCGCCAGCGCGATGATCGGAATGGTTTGACTGACAATGGCCCATGGCATGACCGACAGGTCCATAACGCGGCTATGCACGATACCCACGGCCAGAAGGATCCCCAGGCCGGTGCCAATCGCAAATCCCAGCATCGTCGCGCTGAGCGTGACCCAGCCATGATAGATCAGCGACCGTTTCGAAGTGATCTTTTTCTGGACCGTCGTTTCCCACATTTCTACGGCGACCTGATGCGGGGCCGGCAGTCGAGGCCGGTCCTGTTCCCATGTGGCCGGGATGGCGAATGTGTTGTTCAAAACAAGACCAACCTCGGACATGTCACGCCGGTCCTTGGCGGACGGCGGCTGCACGACGGCCCCGGCACGTTCCTGTTCGGTCAACACGCCCTTTATGTTCATCGGAATACAGGCTACGTACCAGAACAAAACAATTGCGGCGATGACTGTGAATACGGCGATGACTTGCTTCATGCACGCCACTCCATCCGATAGACGGGCACGGTATCCGGCGGCACAGGGGGTTCCTCGGCCGTCACTTCAAACCCTTCACGGCGATAAAAACGTTGCGCCGCCGTATTGGGCCGGTGCGTCGTCAGCCAGAGAAAATTTCGGCCCTCTTTTGCTTTGTCGACAAGGCGCTTGCCGATACCCTGCCCCGTCCGGCTGCAATACAGCGCGCCGATTTTATTCTGTGCCGGGTCCACTGACATGTAGCAATCGACCGGATCACCGGCGACCCACATTTCACGGCTGTCGAATGCGTCGCTGATCAGCTTCGCCAGTTCATCGACCGGCAGTTCGTCGGGCATCCAGTCCGTTTGCGTGGCCCAGTCGTGAACAACCCTGGCGCAGGCAGGCACATCGTCTGGCGCCGCGCGCCGGATCTTATCCGCATTCAGCTCAGCCGTCATTGGAATGCCCACCCCGCAAACCTTCGCGCACACGGTGCGCAACCTCGATGAATTCCGGGGTGTCGCGAATGTCCAGCGGCCGTTCCTTGGGCAGCGGGCTGTCAATCACATCGGCGATCCGCCCGGGCCGTGGGCTCATCACCACGATCTTTGTGCTCAGATAAACCGCCTCGGGAATGGAATGCGTCACAAATCCGATCGTCTTTTCCGTACGCGCCCAAAGCTCAAGAAGCTGCTCGTTCAGATGGTCCCGCACGATCTCATCAAGCGCCCCGAACGGCTCGTCCATCAGCAGGATATCCGCGTCGAACGCAAGGGCCCGAGCAATACTGGCCCTCTGCTGCATCCCACCGGACAACTGCCAGGGAAACTTGCCGCCAAACCCATTCAAATCAACAAGCTCCAGGACCTTTCTCACCCGTTCATCCTGTTCGGCAGCAGGGTATCCCATGATCTCAAGAGGCAGTTTTATGTTCTTTGCAATGGTGCGCCAGGGATATAGGCCCGCCGCCTGAAAGACATACCCGTACGCCCGGTTTCGACGCGCCTCATCAGGCGTCATGCCATTGACGGTCAGCGTCCCGCCCGTAGGTGTCTCCAGGGCTGCGATACAACGCAGAAAGGTGGTTTTGCCACAGCCGGACGGCCCGATGAAACTGACGAAATCGCCCTTGTCTATTGTCAGGTTCACGTCTTTAAGCGCGTGTACAGGCCCATCATTGGTCTGGAATGTCAGGTCCAGCTGCCTTGCCTCGATGACGGGCTGGGTCGTGCTTTCAGTGTTCATTTTATTGCCTTGAAAAGAGTGGTGTCAGGGCCGCCAGCAAAGCGGCCCCAACCGATCAAACACCGGTCGCCGGAATTCCTGTCCGCTCGACCGGTCTAGGGGCGGTCAGCTCTTTCCAGGTGCTCAGCGCCTTGTTGACGGTGGTGTTCGCCTCACGCGCGACAAAGTCCCCATGACCTTCCTGCGTCCGGATTTCACCGTCATGCACCGCCACCTGACCCCGCGTCAGAGTAAAGCGCGGCAGACCTTTGACCTCTTTGCCCTCGAACACATTGTAGTCGATCGAAGATTGCTGCGACGCGGCGCTGATTGTCTTGCTTTTCTCAGGATCCCAAACAACAAGATCAGCATCCGCCCCGACCAGAACCGCACCCTTTTTAGGATAGCAATTCAATATCTTGGCAATGTTTGTTGAAGTGACAGCCACGAATTCGTTCGGTGTCAGACGTCCAGTGTTGACCCCATGTGTCCACAACATCGGCATCCGGTCTTCCAGCCCGCCGGTGCCATTCGGGATCTTGGTGAAATCCCCTACGCCAAAGCGTTTCTGTTCGGTTGTGAAGGCGCAATGATCGGTTGCAACCACGCTCAGCGTTCCCGATTGCAGGCCATTCCACAGGCTGTCCTGATGCTGTTTGTTGCGGAACGGAGGGCTCATGACCCGTCGCGCCGCATGGTCCCAATCCTGATTAAAATATTCACTTTCGTCCAATGTCAGGTGCTGGATCAGGGGTTCTCCCCACACCCGTTTACCCTGCATTTTTGCCCGGCGGATGGCTTCATGCGCCTCTTCGCACGAGGTGTGAACAACATACAGCGGGACACCCGCCATGTCCGCGATCATGATCGCTCGGTTGGTGGCTTCACCTTCCACCTGCGGCGGGCGCGAATACGCATGTGCCTCGGGGCCGGTATTGCCTTCGGCAAGCAGCTTGGCACTCAGCTCTGCCACCACATCTCCGTTCTCGGCATGCACCAGGGCGGTACCGCCAAGCTCGGCAAGACGCTTGAACGAGGCGAACAGCTCATCATCATTCACCATCAGCGCGCCCTTGTAGGCCATGAAATGCTTGAAGGTGTTGATACCGCGCGTCTCGATCACGGTTTTGATGTCGTCGAACACCTGTTCCCCCCACCAGGTCACCGCCATGTGGAACGAATAGTCACAATTGGCCCGTGTCGACTTGTTGTCCCAACGTTTCAGCGCATCCAGCAGGCTTTCACCGGGGTTGGGCAGTGCAAAATCAACAACCATGGTCGTGCCGCCCGCCAGGGCCGCCCGCGTCCCGCTTTCAAAGTCATCGCTGGAATAGGTGCCCATGAACGGCATTTCGAGATGGGTATGAGGATCGATACCGCCCGGCATCACAAAACAGCCGGTTGCGTCCAGTTCCTTGTCCCCCGTCAGGTTCATGCCGATTTCGGTGATCACGCCACCCTCGACCAATACATCCGCCTTGTAAGTCAAATCCGCGGTGACAACGGTTCCGTTTTTGATGACAGTACTCATTTTGAACTCCCTGATGCGGTCTGCGCCGCTTGCTTCATCTGGCCAAAAATATCCCGGGGGAGTCGCCCTTGGGGCGACGGGGGCAGCGCCCCCTATTCCACGATTTCGGCAGTCTCGACCACGGCATGCAGCAGAACATCCGCTCCGGCTGCGGCCCATTCCTTGCTGATTTCTTCGGCTTCATTGTGGCTCAGCCCGTCAACACAGGGGCACATGATCATCGCGGTCGGCGCAACCCGGTTGATCCAGCAGGCATCATGCCCCGCGCCCGAGATGATATCAGTGTGCGAATAGCCCAGCCGTTCGGCTGCGTTTCGCACGG
The DNA here is from genome assembly GCF_017872515.1 of Ruegeria sp. HKCCE3926. Lineage (NCBI taxonomy): Bacteria > Pseudomonadati > Pseudomonadota > Alphaproteobacteria > Rhodobacterales > Roseobacteraceae > Ruegeria > Ruegeria sp. HKCCE3926. The sequence continues at coordinate 1,329,792 of NZ_JAEDOU010000001.1, forward strand.
CCGATACGCAAGCATCGTCAAATTTCACCGGATCGAAACCGCCGACTTTCTCGAATTCGATCTGAAGACCCATCTCGTCAACGACGTCCTCGGCAGCCACCCGCAGGCGGTTTTCCATGTCGGTGATCACCTCCAGCTCGGGCGAGCGGAAATCGACCGTAAACACCACCTTGCCCGGAATCACGTTGCGTGAGTTCGGGTAGACATCGATATGCCCTGCCGCACCCACCGCATGCGGAGCATGAGACCATGCGATCTCGTCGACTTTCTCCAGGATCCGCGCCATGGCCAGCCCGGCATTCTTGCGCATCGGCATCGGTGTCGATCCGGTATGCGCATCCTTGCCCGTTACCGTGATCTGCGTCCAGCTCAGCCCCTGACCATGGGTGACGACGCCGATATCCTTGCCTTCGGCTTCAAGGATCGGGCCCTGTTCGATATGCAGTTCAAAGAACGCATGCATCTTGCGGGCGCCCACCTCTTCATCACCACGCCAGCCGATCCGGTTCAGCTCATCCCCGAACTTTTTGCCTTCAGCATCTTCGCGGTTGTATGCCCAGTCTTGCGTGTGCATCCCGGCAAAAACGCCCGAAGACAGCATCGCCGGCGCGTAACGCGTGCCTTCTTCGTTTGTCCAGTTGGTGGCGACGATCGGATGTTTCGTCTTGATCCCCAGGTCGTTCAGCGTCCGGATCAGTTCCAGCCCTCCCAGGACACCTAGCACACCATCATATTTGCCGCCGGTCGGCTGCGTATCCAGATGCGAACCCACGTAAACCGGCAGCGCGTCCGGGTCAGTGCCTTCGCGACGGGCAAACATGTTGCCCATCTGGTCAAGCCCCATGGTGCACCCTGCTTCCTCGCACCATTTCTGGAACAAGGCGCGGCCTTCCGCGTCCTCATCCGTCAAGGTCTGGCGATTGTTGCCACCGGCGACACCCGGGCCGATCTTGGCCATCTCCATCAGACTGTCCCACAACCTGTCGCCATTGATCCTGAGATTCTGCGCCGGAGCTGCCATGTTCATCTTCCCTGTTTGCTGGCGAGTTGGCTCGCTTTTGATGTCTTGATTTGACCATATGGTCAAACTCACGCTATCACGGGTTCGGTATCAGTCAAGAATTTGCGCGGTTCAGCTGAAATTTTCAGTACGTCCCGCACCTGTTCGACGAAAAAAGAGACACGCTGAAAACATGCCAAAAGACCGCGCACCAACCCGTATTCAGAAAAAGAACCGCGCCGCGATTCTAGAGGCCGCCCTGAACGTGTTTTCAGCCCACGGGTTTCGCGGCGCAACCGTAGACCAGATCGCGGCAGAAGCAGGTCTGAGCAAGCCAAACCTGCTGTACTATTTCCCATCAAAAGAAGCGATCCATACTGAATTGCTGTCCGGCCTGCTGGATACCTGGCTGGCTCCGCTGCATGATCTGGACGCCAATGGCGATCCGATGGAGGAAATCCTGGCATACATTCGGCGCAAGTTGCAGATGAGTCAGGAGCTACCACGGGAAAGCCGCCTTTTTGCCAACGAGCTTGTACAGGGCGCGCCGCGTATTCACGATGCATTGTCCAATGATCTCAAGACACTGGTCGACGAAAAGGTCACGATCCTTACCGGCTGGATGGATCAGGGAAAAATCGCGCGGGTGCACCCCTACCACCTGGTGTTCTCGATCTGGGCCTTGACGCAGCACTATGCAGATTTCGATGTTCAGGTTCGTGCAATTCTGGGCAACGAAGATCCGTTCGAGGGTGCAGAAGCCTTTGTTGACACGTTGTACCGCAAACTTCTGAGCCCCTGAAAAAAGGGGCCGCAATAACGGCCCCTTGACGATCTGTCGCAATCCCCTCATTCGGCCGCCTTGGCCATCGGGTTGTTCGGATGCGTCGTCCAGTTCGCATAAGTTGGCTGAACTTCTTTTCCGGTCCGGGGATCAACCTCACCCGCTGCCATCGGCACCATATCGATGCAGCCTTCGATCGGACAAACATCGACGCAGAGGTTGCAAGCGACGCATTCGTCATCCATCACCTCAAACACGCGGTCCTCGGACATGGAAATCGCCTGGTGGCTGGTGTCTTCGCAGGCAGCATAACACCGGCCACACTTGATGCACTGATCCTGATCGATCTTCGCCTTGGCGACGTAGTTGAGGTTCAGATACTGCCAGTCGGTGACATTGGGCACCGCACGTCCGATCACCTCATCAATGCTGGAATAGCCTTTCTCATCCATCCATTCCGACAGCCCCGCCGTCAGTTCGTCAATGATCTTGAAGCCATAGGTCATCGCAGCGGTGCACACCTGAACGTTGCCGCAACCCAACGAGATGAACTCGGCCGCGTCACGCCAAGTGGTGACGCCGCCGATGCCGGAAATCGGCAGGCCCCGCGTCGCCTCGGCCCGCGCGATCTCGGACACCATCGACAATGCAATGGGCTTTACTGCCGGGCCGCAATACCCACCGTGGCTGCCTTTGCCGTCAATGGACGGTTCAGGGCTGAACGTGTCCAGATTGACGCTGGTGATCGAATTGATGGTGTTGATCAGCGACACCGCATCCGCACCACCGTTTCTGGCGGCCGCAGCCGGTTTGCGGATATCTGTGATATTCGGTGTAAGCTTAACGATGACCGGGCGGTCGTAATACTGTTTGCACCAGCGGGTGACCATCTCGATATATTCCGGCACCTGCCCCACGGCCGAGCCCATGCCGCGTTCGCTCATCCCATGAGGGCAGCCGAAGTTCAGCTCGATCCCGTCCGCACCGGTTTCTGCCACGCGTGGCAGAATGGCCTTCCATGCTTCTTCCTCGCACGGAACCATGATCGACGCGATCAAGGCGCGATCCGGGTAATCGGATTTGACCCGCGCCATTTCCTCGAGATTCACCTCGAGAGGACGATCCGTGATCAGTTCGATATTGTTCAGGCCCAGCAAACGGCGGTCGGCCCCGTAGATTGCGCCATAGCGCGGGCCATTCACGTTCACGACCGGAGGCCCCTCGGACCCCAGCGTTTTCCAGACAACTCCTCCCCACCCGGCTTCGAAGGCGCGGCGCACATTGTATTCCTTGTCCGTCGGCGGCGCAGAGGCCAGCCAGAACGGGTTGGGGCTGGAAATGCCCAGAAAGTTTGTCGTCAGATCGGCCATGGCTTCTCCCTTCCCGGCTCAGCCGGATTTTTTGAATATCATTTCGGTCGGGCGAATACGCCCGGCCTTGAGGTTTTTGACGTAGTTTTGGAACTTTTCGGGCGCCGTTTCGCCCATCATCAGGTGGATTCCCAGCGGCGCTGGTCCGGTCTCGGCTATCTTGGCAAATACGTCTTCGAAGAACTGGATCGCAAACGCGGTGCGGTCTGTTTCGGCAACCAGCTCAAGACCGGCCGCGGCCGCGGCGTCTTTGTATACTTCTGGCGCGTGAACAAAGGAGGTTTCCGGAAAAGTGGACCAGGGAAGCGGAAAAGCCAGCGGCTCATCCACCTCTCCGCCCATGACGTCGAACAGGGCAAAGGTGCCACCGGTGGCCAGAACCCGTGACACTTCCGCGAACAGCCCCGCTTTGTCTTCGATATTCATGCCCACATGCATCATGACGGCAAGGTCGAACCCGGCATCCGGCAAAGGCATGTCCAGAGCACTGCCAACAAGAAAGCTGGTCTTTTCGGAATGTCCGACCAGATCGCTGAGCGCAGTTGCGGTTTCCACGAACTCGGGCGTCAGGTCGACCCCTGTAACCGTTGAGTCATATTTGTCTACTATGTACCGGGATGTGCCCCCGATGCCGCATCCGATGTCCAGAACGCGTGTCGCATGGGTCGGAGAAAGTTGCGCAAACAGGTTGTCGGTCGCAAGAACGCCGCCGGTATGGAATTCATCCCCCGCCTTCAGATCAGCGACAGTGGCCGCATCCGGGTCGATGCCGCTGGCCTCCAGCGCCGCGCGGACGCGTTCGGTCAGTGCACCGGTGGTATAGTGTTGAGCAACAGCTTGTTCGATCTGGGACATGGGAATACCTCAGCAGCGAAAGGAATGGGGTGAATACCCCACCCTATCACGAAACGAGCGTCGCGTGGATGTCCATCGCCGCGTCCCGACCTTCGGCAACGGCCGTTACGGTCAGATCTTCGCCGCCCGCAGCGCAGTCACCACCAGCCCAGACACCAGCCAAAGAGGTTCGGCCAGCGCCGCTGACGGCGATCTTGTTGCCATCCAGCGTCAGGCCTTCGGGTGCGCCCTCCAAGGTCTGTCCGATGGCCTTGAGAACCTGATCGGCCGGCAAGCGGATCGTTTCTCCGGTTGCGATGAGCTGACCGTTCTGGCTGGAGGTATATTCCAGCTCGATCTCGGTCGCGGCGCCATTGCCGTGGATGGCCACTGGCTGAACATTGGTCATGATCCGAACGCCATGCGACGCTGCCAGGTCCTGCTCGTACCGGCTGGCCCCCATGGCATCCCGGCCGCGGCGATAGGCAATCGTGACGTTTTCGGCGCCCAGAAGCTTGGATTTCACGGCGGCATCCACAGCCGTCATGCCCCCGCCGATGACGACCACATTCCGTCCAACGGGCAGATCGGCAAGGTCGCTGGCCTGCCGCACGTCCGATATGAAATCAACCGCGGCCCGCACACCGTCCTTGTCAACACCGCCTGCACGCAAGGCGTTGACGCCGGCTAGACCGATGGACAGAAACACCGCGTCGTAGTTTTCGACCAGCCCATCCAATGAGATGCTTTCGCCCAAAACCGAACCGGTCTCGATTGCAATCCCGCCGATTTTCAGAAGCCAGTCCACCTCGGCCTGTGCAAAATCGTTGGTCGATTTGTAGGCCGCGATACCATATTCATTCAGGCCGCCGGGTTTGGGCTTGCTTTCATGGATCACCACGTCATGGCCCAGCATCGCCAGCCGATGGGCACAGGCCAGGCCCGCAGGCCCGGCCCCTACAACGGCAACTGTCTTGCCGGTCGAAGGCGCACGTTCAAACGGATGCACGCCCGAGGCCATGATTTCATCGGTGGCGAAACGTTGCAGGCGCCCGATCTCAACCGGCTTGCCTTCGGCGGCCTCGCGAACGCAGGCCTCTTCGCACAGCGTTTCGGTTGGACAGACCCGAGCGCACATTCCGCCCAGAATATTCTGTTCCAGAATCGTGCGCCCTGCTGATTGCGGTTGACCGGCTTGAATCTGGCGAATGAACAACGGGATATCGATATCCGTTGGACAGGCCGTCACGCATGGCGCGTCATAGCAGAAATAACAGCGATCTGCGGCTACTGCGGCCTCGTGCTGCGCAAGTGGCGGATGCAGATCGGTGAAATTCGAGGTCAGCTCATCGCTTGAAAGCCGCCCGGCTACGATGCCGGGTGCCATCTGGCCCTGTGCCATCACTCTACTCCCTGTAGATATGTTTGTTATGTTCTCAGCTTGCCACAAATAATTTTTTTATCAATTGGTAAAATTTGCCAAATGGTCAAAAAATGAAAAGCCTTGCAAAAACAACCGTGTTTTTGGGCACTTCGCTTAGGGACTAAGCACGAAAAGCGTTGAATCATTGGGTCCGAAGGCAGGATTTGCCCAGGAAAGGGCTGTGTGGGTATTGGCAAACAAGGTTCGGTCAGCATCGAACGCCACCGATTTCCCCTTACGACATGAACCGGGCCAACCTCGGAAAATCCGCAAAATGACCTTGCTCAGCCCTTTCTCGGCGCGATGAGAGGAATGCCATAGATAACAAGAAATCAAACTTTCGGCTTTTGACGCCCCACCCCGCTTGCTGTAACCCGGATCAAAGGGTGCCGGTTCCGGCAGCTTTCAGGAATGGGCATAGATGCAGGCAAGTTCTCGGAAATTCAACATCGCGGTTGTCGGGCAAAACAACCGCCTGCAATATGAGGCCCTGTTGTTCGCGGCCTCGCTTCGCCATTGTTCGCCCGGGTTCAAAGGCCGGCTGTTTGTCGCCACACCCAACCCGGGCCCGCGCTGGACCCACAACCCCAGCATCCAGGACGAAGACGTTCTGAAGGCCCTGAAACAGTTGGATGCCGAAATCCTGCCCTTCGACTCGCATGTTTTCGGCGAAAGCTACCCTTATGGCAACAAGATCGAGGCCTTGTCGGCCCTGCCGGAAGGTGAACCCTTTGTGTTCTTCGACACAGACACGCTGATCACCGGCGACATCACAAGCGTCCCGTTCGATTTCAACCACCCCGGAGCCTCACTGAAGGTCGAGGGCACATGGCCAAAGCCGACGCTGTACGGCCCCGGCTTTGACGGTATCTGGCGGGCGCTTTATGCGCGCTTCGGGCTGGATTTCGAAAGCTCGGTGGATCCGGGCCAACCCCATGATTACTGGCGGCGATACCTTTACTTTAACGCAGGTTACTTTTTCTTCAAATGCCCCAGGATGTTCGGTGAACGGTACCTGGACTACGCAAGAACGATCCGGGATGAGAACATTCCCGAACTGACGGGCCAGAACCTTGACCCATGGCTGGATCAGGCGGCCCTGCCGCTGGTCATTCATTCTTTCGGCGGCGGGCGGGACGCTTTGCCGGACGGGCTTCTGGACGGGTCCGTCAGCTGCCACTATCGCCTGTTCCCTTTGCTTTATGCCCGCGAAAGCGATCACGTGATCGATGTGCTGGAAACCGTCGTGGCCCCCAACAAGGTCAAAAAAGTGCTCAAACAGTATGATCCGTTGAAAAAACTGGTTCTTCAGGGCAAAGGCGAAAAAATCCGTGCGCTCTTTGATCAGGACAATCTGCCGCGGCGTGAACAGGCACTGCGCAACGCGATCAAAAGCAAAGGACTCTGGCTGCGCTGACAGGATCGTTGTGCGCAGGCGGGCAATGGCCTACAGATTCCGCAAGACAGATACCAACAGGAGATTTTCACGATGTCTGACGGCCCGACCTACGGTTTCGACACATTGCAAATTCATGCGGGTGCCCGCCCCGACCCGGCGACCGGAGCACGCCAGACACCGATTTATCAGACCACGGCCTATGTGTTCCGGGATGCGGACCACGCAGCGGCCCTGTTCAACCTGCAAGAGGTGGGCTTTATCTATTCCCGCCTGACCAACCCAACCGTCGCCGTTCTGCAGGAACGCGTGGCGACGCTTGAAGGCGGCGTCGGGGCGGTGTGCTGCTCGTCCGGGCATGCGGCACAGATCATGGCGCTGTTCCCGCTGATGGGGCCCGGCTGCAACGTGGTCGCCTCGACCCGTTTGTATGGCGGCACGGTCACGCAGTTCAGCCAGACGATCAAACGCTTTGGCTGGTCCGCCAAATTCGTGGACACCGATGATCTGGACGCCGTGAAGGATGCCATCGACGAAAACACCCGCGCCGTGTTCTGCGAATCCATCGCCAATCCGGGCGGTTATGTGTCTGATATCCGCGCGTTGGCGGATGTTGCTGATGCTGCGGGCATCCCGCTGATTGTCGACAACACCTCGGCCACGCCCTACCTGTGCCGTCCGATCGAGCATGGCGCGACACTGGTTGTGCATTCCACCACCAAATACCTGACCGGCAACGGCACCGTCACCGGCGGGTGCATCGTGGATTCTGGCAAGTTCGACTGGTCCGCGAATGACAAATTCCCGTCACTGAGCGAACCCGAGCCTGCCTATCACGGCCTGAAATTCCATGAGACTTTTGGCCCGCTGGCCTTCACCTTCCACGGCATTGCCATCGGTCTGCGTGATCTGGGCATGACCATGAACCCGCAGGCAGCTCATTACACGCTGATGGGGATCGAAACACTGTCGCTGCGTATGGAGCGCCACGTGGAGAACGCCCAGAAAATCGCAACGTGGCTGGAAGCGGATGACCGGGTGGAATACGTCACCTATGCGGGATTGCCGTCATCACCTTACAAGGACCGGGTCAAATCGCAGTATCCACGTGGCGCTGGCGCATTGTTCACTTTTGCGGTGAAGGGCGGCTATGACGCCTGTATCAAACTGGTCAACGCGCTGGAAATCTTCAGCCACGTGGCCAATTTGGGCGATGCCCGCTCGTTGATCATCCACTCGGCTTCGACCACCCACCGACAACTGACGCCGGAACAACAGGAAGCCGCGGGCGCGGGCCCCGGTGTCGTGCGGGTGTCTATCGGCATCGAAGACGTGAACGACCTGATCGCGGACCTTGATCAGGCCCTCGCCAAGGCAAGCGCCTGACTATGGCCGGGCACGACACAAACGACCTTGGCCAGCCCATCGGTTTGCCGGTGTCGGGTGACTTTCCGCGCCCGACGCCGCCTTACACACCGATGGAAGGCCGGTACTGTTCTGTCGTGCCACTGGATGTGAATCGCCATGCGCCCGGACTTTTTCGGGCGTTTGCCAATGACAGGGATGGCCGTAACTGGACTTACCTGCCCTATGGCCCGTTTGTCAGCGAACCGGAATTTGAAGACTGGGCCCGCGCCAACTGCATGGATGCGGACCCGATGTTTCATTCCGTATTGGATGCGGACGAAGTGCCAGTCGGCATGGCCTCTTATCTTCGGATCGAACCCGCAGCGGGTGCCATCGAAGTCGGCCACATCCACTTCTCGCCGCTGCTGCAACGCAAGCCGCAATCGACCGAGGTCATGTACCTCATGATGAAGCGTGTTTTCGACGAGCTCGGCTATCGCCGGTACGAGTGGAAATGCGACGCACTGAATGCACCGTCACGCAATGCCGCTGAACGGCTGGGATTTACTTTCGAAGGGGTGTTTCGACAGGCGACCCACTACAAGGGCCGCAATCGGGATACGGCATGGTACGCGATCATCGACACTGAATGGCCGCGCATTCGCGATGCATTCGAAGCCTGGCTGTCGCCCGACAATTTTGACGGCACGGGCCAGCAGCGCAAACCGCTGATGGCCCGTGTGAAAGCGTGATCTTAGTCTGAAATCTCGAATTCCATCGAGACACTGACGGAAACCGACACCTCGCCGCCCGCGACGGGAACACCACCCGCATCCGCCATGCTCAGCGCGCGCATTTCTGCCATCGGACGAATGCCAGCTGTTTGCTCCGAGATCGACTGAACCGGACCAAGCGTCACGCCCGCTGCCTCTGCCAACTGCTGTGCTTTGGCCGTGGCTTCGCCAACGGCCTTGGCACGCGCCTGCGCCTCGATCGGTTTGGGATCCTGCACGCCAAAGCTCAAGCCCCCGAAATCATTGGCGCCGTCCTGAATGACCGCGTCCATGATCTTCCCCAGTTGGGTCAGGTCGCGTACGCGCACAAACACGCGGTTGGACGCCGTAAAGCCGGTGATTTCGGGCGTCTCCCCATTCTGTCCATGACGACCCGACCAGACGGGCGACAATGACAGGTCCCGTGTCTGGACGTCACGATCTTCGATACCCATCTCGGTCAGGCGCGCCAAGACTTTGGAAACGGCATCTGACGTCGCCTGCATCGCAGCCGAGGCTTCGGCGTCTTCGTTGGTCACGCCCAAGGTTATCGTCGCCATATCAGGCGCAATCTGCACTGTTCCGGTTGCATCAACGTTGATGCGACGTTCTTCCGCATGAGCGGCCCCGGCAGCCGTAGCCGCCATCATCGCGGCCAGAAAAGCGAATGTCTTCAAGGTTATCACTCCAAATTACTCTGCTTTTAGATGGGTTGACGGGCCCTTGCGATACAAGAGGAGATACCGCCTTTTTCTTTCCCTCGGCGGGTTCCTGCTTTAATGTCGGTCTGCAAACGCAAAGTCGTTTGCATTGACATTGATAATTATGGTTCCTCCGGAATATGAAACCCGCCTTTGCGCTGTCTTTTTCTGCGACCGGAATAACACTGCACCACCGTTCCGATGACGACTGGTTTGTTGTGGGTACGATTCCGCTGGATGTTCCGGACTTGTCCGCACAGATGCAGGCGTTGCGGGAAAAGGCATTTGCGCTGGAAAATGATCTGAGCTGCAAGCTTGTGCTGCCAGAGGATCAGATTCGGTTTCTAGAGCTTTCCACCGATAGGTTGCCGCCGGAAGACCGGGCTGAACGTATCGAAACTGCTCTGACCGAGGCCACGCCTTACGCCCTGTCGGAACTGAGTTATGACAGCCAGACCGAAGGCGACACGACCTTTGTTGCCGCCGTGGCGGTTGAAACTCTGGCCGAAGCGCGGACCTTTGCCTCGGAAAATGGTTTTGTGGTGGTGGCGTTCACCGCCGAAGACAAAGAGGGCGCGTTCCCGCGTGAGGCGTTGTTTCGCGAAACCTCGGACGCTTCCGATCTGTCACACCCGGAAAACCAGCCATCTCCGGTGGAAACGGACGCAGTTAAACAGGCTGATGATTCCGACCTGCCCACCCATCCGATTGCCGGAACCGCCGCGCCCGAGGCTTTCCGAGCACCCCGGGAAACAACGAACAATCTTGATGCATCTTCAGGGGTAAACCGGTCTGTCATTCCGGTCTTTGCCGCCGTGCTTCTCGTTGGTGGACTTGTTGGCGTTTGGCTGGCATCGGGGTCCGACCCTGAACAGGATCAGGCGGAACAGAGCCCGGCTCAGGTTGCGGTTCCCGCCACTGAACCCGCCGCAGAGCCCCTGCCTGAATCGGAGCTGGACACGGCTGCGCTGGAAGCCCCGCAACAAACCGTTCCGGACCTTGCGACCGATGACGCCGAAGTGCCTGCGAACGAGGCCTCGGAAACCGAGACCGGCACGCAGCCGGATCTGACTGCCACAGATGCAGCCATTCTGGAGGCCCTCAAAGTTGCCCCTACCGCGGTGGACTCCGTCGCTCAGGACCCCGAAACACTAAAAGGTGTCGAGGCCGTTACGGGCATAAGCACGACAGCGCCTGCGGCACCGGAAATACCTGAGACCGCGGAACCGCAGGAATTGTATCTGGCATCGCTGGACCACGCCGATCTGTTCAAGGATGCGGTTGCCTTACCGCCCGACCCCAGTTTTGACACCGACGCTCCTTTTGAACCCGACGTATCCCCCAACATTGCGGGCACTCGGTTTGATCTGGATGAGAACGGCCTGGTCGTGCCTACACCGGAAGGCACCGTTAATCCGGCGGGGGTCGTTGTTTATCTGGGGCGCCCTTCCAAGGTTCCACCTGAAACTCCGGTTCGTTTCGAAGAAGAACCTGTGGTTGACGAGGTCGACGACAGATTGGCAGGCATTCGACCCAAGCCGCGCCCCGCTGATCTGGTCGAGAATTTCGAGCGCGGTCAACTGGGTGGCCGGTCATTGGAGGAATTGGCATCCAAGCGACCGAAAGCGCGCCCGGAAAACCTTCAGACCGAACCACAGGTCGATGAGGCACCAACGGCCTTGGCTGTCGTAAGAGTCCCGCGGCCCAAATCCCGCCCCGCCGGATTGGCCCCTGCCAAATCACCTGCTTCAAACAGTTCGAATCTTGGGTCCACAGCAGCATTGGATCAGAAATCCGATGACGCAGGATCTTTCCAACCAAAGACCGTCGCGCCCAAAATCCCTTCGACCGCGTCGGTCGCACGACAAGCCACGATCGACAACGCAATCAACCTGCGCAGGCTGAACCTGATCGGGGTCTACGGAACGCCGGCCAACAGACGCGCATTGGTGCGGCTTCCCAGCGGGCGTTACAAAAAGCTGAAAGTCGGAGACCGCCTTGATGGCGGGAAAGTCATCGCGATCAGCGACAGTGAGCTTCGATATCAGAAAAAGGGCCGCAACGTGACCCTGGCGATGCCGCGCAGCTGAAAACCGGCAATCGATCTTCTGACGCACCAACCGTCACATAAAAGCGCCGAAGGCAGATGAACTGCCCCCGGCGTGTCAGTGCGTTGCAATCAGGCTGCGGAAATCTCGCCGCTTTCGATCTGTTCGCGTTCGATGGATTCGAATAGCGCCTGAAAATTTCCCTCGCCGAAACCGTCGTCGCCCTTGCGCTGAATGAACTCGAAGAAGATCGGTCCGATGACGGTTTTCGAGAAAATCTGTAGCAGAATCCGGGTCTCACCACCGTCGACAACGCCTTCACCATCGATCAGGATGCCGTGTTTCATCATCCGGTCCAGCGGCTCCTCGTGGCCGGCCACGCGGGTCCTGGACATCTCGTAATATGCCTTGTTCGGGCCCGGCATGAATTTCAGACCGTTTTCCGCAATTGCATCGGTCGAGGCGTAAATATCGTCACTGCCGACAGCAATATGCTGAATGCCTTCACCTTTGTATTTCTTCAGGTAGGATACGATTTGCCCCGTCTCACCGCGGTCTTCGTTGATGGGGATGCGGATACGACCGCAAGGAGACGTCAGCGCCCGGCTGTACAACCCGGTGAACTTGCCCTGAATGTCAAAGAAACGAATTTCACGGAAGTTGAACAGGTCGCCGTAGAACTTGAACCACTTGTCCATGTTGCCCTTGTAGACGTTGTGCGTCAGGTGATCGAGATAGAAGAACCCCTCGCCCCGAGGTTTGGATTCTTTGATCCACTCGAATTCCTGATTGTATGGCGATGTGTCGTAATATTGATCGACGAAATAGATCAACGATCCGCCGATGCCCTTGATCGCAGGTACATTCATGGTTTTGTCAGCGCCGTCGTAAGGTTCCGCACCTTTTGATACGGCATGGTCATAGGCCTTTTGCGCGTCAACAACTCGCCACCCCATGGATGGCGCGCAAGGTCCGTGCTCGTCCACGAACCTCGCGGCAAAGCTGTCGGGATCCGCGTTCAGGATATAGGTGACATCCCCTTGCTGCCACAGCTCGACGGCGGGCTTTTCCTTGTGGTGGGCCACCAGGTCAAACCCCATCTTCGCGAACAGATCACGCAGCTCCTGCGGCTCAGGATGGGCAAACTCGACGAACTCAAACCCATCGGTACCGGCAGGGTTTTCTTCGCTGATAACAGATTTCGGGGCGTTGTGTGGGAAAGGACCCATGGCGCGTCTCCTTCGAAAACAGGAATTTCTTTGCTGATTCAAAAATATGACTTTTATGACGCTGTTTCTGCGCATTGTTTTCGTGTAAACTGCCGATAGGCGCGCAAAACGCGCATAAAAATTAATAATGGCAGGATTTTTCCGCACATGCTGGACGCGACCGACAAGCGATTGCTTTCCGCCCTGCAAAAGGACGCACACCTGACCGCGCACCAACTGGGCGAAATGCTGAACCTGTCACCCAGTCAGGCAGGACGCCGCCGCCAGCGGCTTGAAGCCGAAGGGTACATAACCGGGTATGCCGCGCGGCTGGACCCGTTGAAACTGGGTCTGCAAGTGCAAGGCTTTGTTCAGGTCCATCTGGGAACTCATGGCCCTGATCAATCTGCAAGCTTCGCCCGCATGGTCGACACCCGCCCCGAAATTACCAGCGCATGGACGATGACCGGTGAGGCAGATTACCTGCTGCACATCTATTGTGACGATCTTTCCGCGCTCAACAGCTTGCTACATTCGGTCATCCTGCCGCATCCTGCCGTTGCAAGAGTTCAGAGCCAGATCGTAATGGACCAACTGAAACGCGACGCCCCCCTGCCCACCTGAACGGGCCCGAGAGGACACCTATGGACGTATTCCTATATCAGGCTTCAATCTATCTGGCAGCCGCAGTCATCGCCGTTCCCCTGTCTGCACGGCTGGGGTTGGGGTCGGTTCTGGGGTATCTGGCTGCCGGGATTATCATTGGTCCTGTTCTTGGCCTTGTCGGCGCGGAAACGGAAAACCTTCAGCACGTTGCCGAATTCGGTGTGGTGATGATGCTGTTCCTGATCGGTCTGGAACTGGAGCCGCGCGCCCTGTGGGATATGCGCGACAAGTTGCTGGGGTTGGGCGGGTTGCAGGTTGCGTTGTCGACGGCTGCGATTGCTGCCGTGGCAATGTACGCCAACCACCCCTGGTCGGTCGCCCTGGCCGTAGGGCTGACTTTGTCGCTGTCATCCACGGCAATCGTTCTTCAGACCCTTTCCGAAAAGGGCCTGATGCGAACAAATGGCGGTCGAGCTACGTTTTCGGTGCTGTTAACCCAGGACATAGCGGTCATTCCGATCTTGGCCTTGCTGCCACTTCTGGCCTTACCTGCCATGCCTCAGATCAAATCGGATGGTTCGATTGACCGCGGGGCCGGAGGACTTCACGGCGCGGACCATCACAGCCTTTCTCTGGTCGAAGGTCTGCCGGGTTGGGCCGTCACGCTGGTCACGATCGGGGCAGTGGTGTTTGTCATTCTGGCCGGTGTCTACCTGACCCGTCCGCTGTTTCGCTTCATTCACGCGACCCGCCTGCGCGAGATGTATACCGCTCTGGCGCTTATGATCGTGGTCGGGATTTCCTTCCTGATGACCCTCGTCGGACTTTCCCCTGCCCTGGGCGCCTTCCTGGCGGGCGTGGTTCTGGCCAGTTCCGAGTTCAGACATGAAATGGAAAGCGACCTTGAGCCATTCAAAGGGCTTTTGCTTGGGCTTTTCTTCATCACGGTCGGTGCCGGGATCGATGTTGCCTACTTCTTTGATGACCCCCTTGACCTGATCGGTCTGGCGCTTCTTTTGATCCTTGCAAAAGGGATCATCCTGTATCTTGTAGGCAAGGCCTTCAAGTTGCGTGGGCGCGATCACTGGCTGTTCACCCTGGGGCTGGCGCAAGCGGGTGAGTTTGGCTTTGTGCTGCTGGCATTTTCCACGCAACAGAATGTCATCCCCCCCGACCTGTCCCAAAAACTGCTGATGATCATCGCTTTGACGATGCTGATCACACCGCTTCTGTTCATCATCTACGATCTTCTGTCGCGAAAGATCGGCGACACTTCCAAAGAACCTGTGCCGGACGAAATTGACGAAAAAGGCCCCGTCATCATCGCCGGGATTGGTCGGTTCGGGCAGATTGTAAACCGGCTGGTGCGGGCCAGCGGGTTCAAGACGGTTGTGCTGGACCACAACATCGAAACTATTCAGCTGATGCGCCGTTTCGGGGTCAAAGGGTTTCTGGGCGATCCAACACGCCCTGAATTGCTGCGCGCTGCGGGATTGGAAAAAGCGTCGGTCCTTGTCGCTGCCATGGATGACCACAAACAAGTCACGCGGCTTGTCGGGTATGCCAGACGGCAGCGCCCTGACCTGCACATCATCGCACGCGCCCGCGACCGGACTCATGTGTACGAGCTCTATCAGGCTGGTGCCAACGACATCGTGCGGGAACTTTTCGACAGCTCATTGCGCGCAGGCCGCTATGTTCTGGAGAATATCGGGCTGAGTGAGTACGAGGCCGCACAGGCGGAACAGACTTTTTATCATCATGACCGGATGTCTGTTCGCGATCTCGCCGAGCTGTGGGTCCCGGGTCTGCCAACTGCCGAAAACAAGAAATACATCGAGCGTGCACAGCAGCTGGAAAAGGATCTGGAAACCGCGCTGCTGGAACTGGCCGAAAAACACGCCAAGAAGTCCGCCTGACCCAAGCCTGTGCCCGGGTCAGGCAATGAATCAACCGTCAGACACTCCTGCCTCGGCAAAGGTTGCCATACCGGAATGGCAGGCCACGGCGCTTCTGAGAATATTGATCGCCAGCGCCCCGCCCGAGCCTTCGCCCAGCCGAAGACCAAGGCTCAGCAGCGGTTCCTTGCCCAGCTTCGCCAATACGGCACCGTGTGCGGCCTCGGCGCTTTGGTGGCCGGCCACGGCGTGATCCAGCGCGGTGTCCGACAGCCTCCACAGGCAGGCAGCGGCAGCGGTACAGATGAAACCGTCCAGGATCACAGGAATGCGCAATATCCGCGCGGCGGCAATCGCCCCGGCCATCGCCGCAATCTCACGACCTCCGAGGCAGCGCAGAATTTCAAGGCCATCCTCTGACCTGTGCAACGCTACACCTTCGGCCACAACACGGGTCTTGTTGGTCAGCCCCGCATCATCGACGCCCGTCCCGCGACCTGTCCAATCGGCCGCGTCACCACCGAACAGCGCGCAGGCAATCGCGGCTGCCGGGGTGGTGTTGCCAATGCCCATCTCGCCCACGACCAACAGATCAGCCTGCGGATCCACGGCCTGCCAGCCAGTGCGCAGCGCGTCCAGCAATTCGGCTTCCGTCATGGCCGGTGCCCGGGTGAAATCTGCTGTCGGGTTGTCCAGATCCAGCGCGTGAACATCCATCGTTGCACCCGCCGCCCGGGCCAGCTGGTTGATCGCCGCACCGCCATGTTCGAAGTTCATCACCATCTGCACGGTCACTTCCGACGGAAAAGCCGAGACCCCCTGTGCGGTGACTCCGTGGTTTCCGGCAAAGACGATGACCTGTGGCGCCGCGATCTTTGGCCGGGCATCTCCGCGCCATCCTGCGTACCAGATTGCCAAATCTTCAAGTCGCCCCAACGCGCCCGGGGGTTTCGTCAGTTGTCCGTTTCGCTCTGCCGCGCCCTGCGCCGCGGTGGCATCCGGCCCCGGAACCGCTGCAAGCGCAGCACGGAACGCGTTCAAATCATTCAGTTCAGGCAACATGAAAGCCTCATTGCATCAGAGTGGTCCTGTGTGTTTAACCGAAGCATCGAAACCAACAAGACCCCGAAAGGCACGGGCGTGCAGAAAAACGACACCAATCCCTTTTCCCTGTGGGATATTCCGCTGGCTCTGGTGCTGTTGACCCGCCTGCCCTTGCCCCGATTGCCGGAACCTGTATTCAAGCGGCAGGCACAGGCGGCATGGGCCTTCCCCATCGCCGGGCTGGCCGTCGGAGCGATCGCCTGTCTGGTCGGATGGTTGGCAATGGTCTTTCATCTGCCCCCTTTTGTTGCCGCGACACTGTTGGTTGCAATGTTGATCATGACGACGGGCGCGATACACGAGGACGGTCTGGCCGATACGTTCGACGGCCTCTGGGGCGGGTTCACCGCTGAACGTCGACTTGAAATCATGAAAGACAGCCAGATCGGAACCTATGGTGTTCTCGCTTTGGTTGTTTCCCAGCTTGCTCGGGTTTCGGCAGTTGCCACGATTTTGGCAACCGGGTCGATTTGGGCGATTCTGGCAGCCTGCGTGTTCTCACGCGCCCTGATGCCGGTTTTGATGGCATCCCTGCCAAACGCCAGAAAATCGGGGCTGAGCCATTCGGTGGGAACCCCCGGCGCGATTTCGGTCAGCATGTCCTTGGGCCTGGCCGTTACAATCGCCGTTTTCCTGTGCGGGGGTGCGGCGATCACCGCCATATTCTCTGCTGCCTTGGTTGCCGCCATCTTGGCGCTGACAGCGCGCAAGAAGATCGGCGGCCAGACCGGGGACATACTTGGGGCATCGCAACAACTGGCCGAGATCGCGTTTCTGCTTGCCATAAGCGCGCAGATTTAGGACGCGCCGCCTGTTTCGATCCGCAGTGTTCCACCGCAGTGCTTGCAATGCACGGCATCCGGATCATGCCGATACAACCCGCAGCTTGGGCATTTGTGACGTACCTTCTGCGGCATGAATATCGCCTGCGCCAAACGGACAAACAACGCGACGCCCACGACCATGATGAAGACCGAAAACAGCTTGCCCCAAGGTGTGCTCAGCGTGATGTCGCCGAACCCGGTTGTGGTCAGGGTGGCCATGGTGAAATACAGCGCGTCTATGTAAGGCGTCTGGGCGTCTTCCGGAATGAAGAACACCAATACCGCCGTAGAGGTGGCAAAGACGAAAACCATCAGATTGATTGCTGCAATCACCGCGTCTTCATGGGTGCGAAAAAAGGTACTGTCGCGTCGCAAGTCCCTGAGCAGGTGGTATGAATGGATCAGGCGCAAGGCCCGCAGAATCCTCAGGAAAGCCAGGTTGCCCGTCAGAAACGGATCCAGAACCAGCGAGACGATAACGACAATATCCGCCAGCGTATAAATCTGGCGCAGCAGCTTCCAACGATCCTTTGAAATCCAAAGCCGCGCTAAAAAGTCCAAGAAAATTAAAAAACCGATCAACTGGCTTGCAAGGATCAAGCCGGGACCATGAGGGACGTGAGCCGTTGCGACAAAGAAAATGATTGTCGCAACATCGAACAGGATCAGAGCGTACCGAAACCAGACCGAAATCGGGTCATGTCCGATATACAGATATCTAACTGTCTGCTTCATGTCTGCCCTGTAGCTTGCTGCATATACAGTAGAATTAGCGGTACTTGCGGAATTCACCAAGCCACGAAAAAGGCCGCCCCGATGGTGGAGCGGCCTGTTGTCATATCGAACTCGCTGTCAGGCAGCGCGAGAGGTCAGAACTTCGTCCACCTGTTTGGCGGCGGATACTTCGCCGGTGCCGGAAACCGCCGCAACCTCGCGGGTCAGGCGTTCCAGCGCAGCTTCGTACAGCTGACGTTCGGAATAGCTCTGCTCGCGCTGGTCGTCCGTGCGATGCAGATCGCGGACCACTTCCGCAATCGAAATCAAATCGCCCGAGTTGATTTTCTGCTCGTATTCCTGAGCACGGCGCGACCACATGGCGCGTTTGACCTTTGCCTTTCCCTTCAGCGTTTTCATTGCCTGACTGATCACGTCGGGCGAGCTGAGCGACCGCAGACCGGATTCGGTAACCTTGTTGGTCGGCACGCGCAGAGTCATCTTGTCTTTCTCAAATGAGATGACGAACAGCTCCAGAGAGAATCCCGCGACTTCCTGTTCTTCGATCGAGATGATCTGGCCTACGCCATGAGCGGGGTAGACAACATAGTCGTTCGGGCGGAACTCGAGCTTTTTCGACTTTGTCATTCAGTTTTTTCCTTGCTTGCGGACGGGACACAGACAACAAAAGCACCACATGCGGGGACTTTCTCAGCCCCGACAGGCGGCGATATTGTCACAAATTCAAATCTCCAAAGCGAGCATACTTGTGGAGCGCATCCCAATCTCGGTCATCATACAAGAACCAAGTATATCACAAAAATACGACACCCGAAAGTTTACCCGGCGGTAAATTTTCATATTAAACCTGTTTTCAACAGGTTGAGCCGCGTTCTTTTCGCATCAAACAGAGGTTTGAGCGCGAATCGTTCAACCACCCTCGCCCGGTGCTTCCGAGAAATACTTCTCCATCTTGCCTTCTTCACCGTCGCGTTCTTCCGCATCGGGAAGCGGATCTTTCTTGGTGACGATCACGGGCCACATTTCCGAGTACTTGCGATTGAATTCGACCCATTGATCCATGCCCGGTTCAGTATCGGGGCGGATCGCGTCGGCCGGGCATTCTGGTTCGCAAACACCGCAGTCGATGCATTCATCGGGATGGATGACCAACGTGTTCTCACCTTCATAGAAACAGTCCACCGGACATACTTCGACACAGTCGGTATATTTGCAGGCGATACAGTTTTCGGTGACAACATAGGTCATGATCGGATTCCCGTTTGCGGTTTGAGCGTTTAGCTAATTCAGTCTGGCCTACTCTTCAAGATATGATCAGCGATCTTCGGTGCGAGAAAGATCAAGAGAACGGCGATCTTTCTTTGTCGGGCGACCTTTTCCCTCAAACCCCGGATTTTTGGGCGGAACGTCCTGTTTTTCGGTCATATCGAAATACAGCGTTTGCGCTTCGGGGGCCGGACCACGGCGATCCCCGATTTTTTCGATGCGCACAACGCGGACGATACGGCCCTGAGGAAAGGTCAGAACGTCGCCCGGGGCCACGGCCTGCGCCGGTTTTTGCACCCGGCTTCCGTTCAACCTGACATGGCCCCCGCTGACCTGTTTGGCGGCCAGGCTGCGGGTCTTGAAGAACCGCGCCTGCCACAACCATTTGTCAATCCGCAGCTTGGCCTCGGCCATTTCGGATCAGTTGCCGTCCTTCAAACCCATCAGCGCGGCTGCAAACGGGTTGTCGGGATCAATCGCCTTTTCCTTTTTCGGCGGCCGGGACGAGAAGGTCTTGGCGCCCTGAGGCTTGCCGCCCTTCTTGCCATGCGGTTTGCTACGGCCATCCTGCGGCTTGCCGCGCGGTTTACCCTTGCCCTGCCCCTGCTCGCGGCGCGGACCTCGGTTGGGCTGTCGCTGACGGGCCCAGGTGAAGGTGTAGAACACTTCAACCTCGGGTTCGTCTGACACTGGTTCTGCGGGAAGGCTGTCCGCACCAGCCTCGGCTGCCGCCTCGGTGCCGTCGGTGGCCTCGACTGCCGCCTCGGCGGGTGCGGCCACCTCTTCTGCCCCGACTTCACTTGCCGGGGCTTCTTCGGCGGTCGGTTTGTCCGCTTCAGCTGCCGCCGGCTGTTCGGCCGGTGCAGGTTTGACTTTCGGCCGCTCGCCGCGTTCCGCCTTGTATCCCAGCCCCTGCATAAGGTCTGCGAACTGATCCAGCGTCATACCGGTGATCGACAGCATATCGGGTTTGGCTTCGAAACCGCCGCGGCTGTCTTCTGCGCGCAGCATGTCCGCCAAACGTTCCAGCATGTCGATACGGATCGAACGCTCGCCTGCATCGCGGTAGCCACACATGGTGTCATAGCCCTGCGGCGCATCCTTGGCGACCGGCACGGTCACCAGGCCCGGAGGCGGCGCTTCGGGGAATTCCTGCAACCCGCTGGACAGCGCCCAAAGCACGAGACGCAGACGCGTCGGGGCCGGTTTCAGCAGCAGCGGCATGAAAATGGTGAACTGGCCGAACCGGATACCATGCTTGCGCAAGGCGCCGCGGGCGTCCTGATCAAGATCCTTGACCTCTTGTGCGACCTGTGCGCGGGGCAGGATACCCAGCGCTTCGACCATGCGGAAAGCAAAGCCTTTGGCAAGGCCGCTGAGTTCCTCATCGCGGGACAGGTTCAGCAGCGGCTCGAACAGAGCGGCCACCTTGCGGTCAATGAAGTGCTGCAAACGGCGCTGCACTTTCTGCTCGACATCCGGCCCCGCCGCTTCGTCAACGAACACTTCGACCATAGGTTTGAGAGGTTCCGCCCCGGCAACCAGCTTGCCAACGGCGTATTCACCCCACATCAGGCCACCCTGATCAGTGAAATCAATTTCAGTATCGGGCGCGTTGTAGAAGCGATCGGCGCGCAGATGGAATTGCGGCGCGAGTGCTTGCAGAGACGCCGATTTTAGAGCTTTTGCCTCGGTTCCCTGCGCGCTTTTGTCCGGGATGAACCGGAACCCTTCCAGACGACCGACGAATTCGCCTTCGACGGTCACTTCACCCTTGTCATTTACTTCGGCCAAAAGGGCCTCCTTCTGTTTGAGCCGGCGCAACAAAACGGATGTGCGCCGATCCACAAATCTTTGCGTGAGACGCTCATGCAGAGCGTCGGACAGTCTGTCTTCTACAGTGCGGGTTTCGTTACGCCAATGTGATTCGTCACGAACCCACCCTTTCCGCTGCGCAACATATGTCCACGTGCGAATATATGCCAATCTTTTAGATAAAGCGTCGATATCGCCGTGGGTCTGATCGATCCGTCTGATCTGCCGTGCCATAAACTCGTCGGGAATGGATCCCCGTTCATGCAGATGGCCATAGATCACCTCCAGCAAGCTGGCATGTTCCGCATGGCTGATACCGCGAAAATCAGGGATTCTGCACACATCCCACAGCAACCGGATGGACGGGCCGTCGCTTGCACGGGCGACAACTTCGGTCACTTGCGACAGCGATTTCAACGCGTTCAGGTCATCAGCAGGGCGGGCCTTGATCAGGTGTTCATCATCCGGGCCGACCTCAAGCGAGTCGATCAGCGCATCAATCGAGCCGAACCGAAGGGCGGCATTTCGCCAGTTCAGCTTTTTCATCGGCGTGAACCGGCTGTCCATGATCGCCTGCGCCACGCCCTCGTCCAGCGGCGGGGCCTCTCCAGTTACGCCGAATGTGCCATCCGACATCCCGCGACCTGCCCGGCCCGCGATCTGCGCCAGCTCGTTCGGCGCAAGCGGACGCATCCTGCGCCCGTCGAATTTGGACAGGGATGAAAACGCAACGTGGTTCACATCCAGGTTCAACCCCATCCCGATAGCGTCCGTGGCAACCAGGTAATCAACCTCGCCGTTTTGGTACAGGTCCACCTGTGCATTCCGGGTCCGCGGGCTGAGCGCCCCCATGACCACCGCAGCTCCACCTTTCTGGCGGCGCAGCAATTCGGCAATGGCATAGACGTTTTCAACCGAGAACCCCACGATGGCGCTCCGCGCAGGCATCCGGCTGATCTTTCTGGAGCCCGAGTAAACCAGCTGCGACATCCGCTCTCGCCGCACGAACTGCGCCTGGGGGACCAGCGCCGAAATAGGGCCACGCATTGTGTCCGAGCCCAGGAACAGTGTCTCGTTCGTGCCGCGAGACCTAAGCAGACGGTCGGTGAAGACGTGACCCCGTTCCGGATCGGCACAAAGCTGAATCTCATCGATGGCAACGAAATCAGCACCCATGCCTTCCGGCATCGCCTCAACCGTACACACCCAATACTGGGCGCGGGGCGGTACGATCCGTTCTTCGCCCGTGACCAGCGCCACCACCGACGGCCCACGGATCGCAACGATCTTGTCATAGACCTCGCGCGCCAGCAGGCGCAGCGGCAGACCGATCACGCCGGTCCGATGGCCCAGCATGCGTTCGATAGCGTAATGGGTTTTACCAGTGTTGGTCGGGCCAAGTACGGCCACGATTCGGGATGACCCGCTCACATTCGCCCCCTGCCCCGAGCCTTACAGCGCCTTGCCTTCAACCTGAGGCTTCAGCCGATTCACGGCATTGGTTACTTCTTCGTGATGGGGATGTATAGCCAAGGCCCGAGAATAAGCCTCGTAGGCTTTCCGAGGTTCCCCGATAACCTCAAAGATCAGACCCAGACCGTAAATCGCCTCATAGTGATTTGGATTCAGCGTCAGCACATGTTCCAGATCGGCGGCCGCCATACCAAATCGCTCGACCCCGAAAAAGGCAGAGGCGCGCAGATGCCAGCCTTCGGCAAAATCAGGCGCGTGATCCGTCAGCGCGGTCAGGTGATCCAGAGCAGCGCCGACGTCGCCCTCATCCAAGGCTTCGCGTCCCCGCTCCAGCAGCAGATCAGCCGACGCAGACCCCGATTGCGACCACAGCGCCTGCAACTGCCGATCCAGTGCAATTGCCTGTTCCGGGGTCGACTGCGCCAGTTTTTGCAGCAACTCATCCTCGTCCCGTGAATCCGCCTGCTGCGCGAAACAATTGGAGGAAAACGTGACTAGGACAAAAAGTGCCGCAACGGTACCTTTGAGATTGTGAATTGCAATGCTCATAACAATAGTCAGTGTAGCGTTGCGACCGGGGATGTCCATTCACGGCGCACTAACAATATGAGGAAAAGCATGAGCGAGACTCTTGAAAAGGCGGCTGCCGCACTGAACGAAAAACTGGAAGGCGGCGCGTTTGATGACACGGCCAAGTTCGCCATCACTGATCTGGGTTCGATCGTTCTGGACGAAAACGGTGCGCGGGTCAGCGATGAAGAGGCCAGTGTCACCATGAGCGCTGACGCAGAGACGTTCGAACAGATCCTCAGCGGTGAGCTGAATCCGACCGGCGCGTTCATGTCCGGAAAGCTGAGCATTGATGGCGACATGGGTGTTGCCATGAAGCTTGCCTCGGTACTGGCCTGATGGAGTTGTCGCCGGCCCCCTTTTTTGAAGACGTGGCCGGCGGACCTGCCGGTGGAAAGGCCCACTGGTTGACGACGTCTGACCAAACACGCATTCGCGTGGGTCACTGGCTTCCGGATGATGGTGCACATGGCACCGTCATGATGTTCCCCGGACGCACCGAATATATCGAAAAATATGGCAGTACAGCCGGTGAATTCACGAAACGCGGCTTTGCGATGCTGGCCGTGGACTGGCGCGGTCAGGGTCTTTCGGATCGGCTGCTGGACAACCCACGCATCGGCCATGTCGATCATTTCACCGATTACCAATACGATGTTCAGTCAACCCTGGACCTTGCGAACGCTCTGGATCTGCCCAAGCCGTGGTATGTCGTCGGGCATTCGATGGGCGGTGCCATCGGGTTGCGTGCCGTCATCGAAAAAGGGTGTTTTGCCGCGTGCGCGTTCACCGGCCCAATGTGGGGAATTTTCTTCACTCCGGTCATGAAACCTCTGAGCCGCGTTACAGCGTATTGGGGCACCGCGCTTGGCCTTGGCGAACGCACCCCCCCGACCACAACGCTTGAAAGCTATGTCCTGTCGCAACCTTTCGATGGGAATATGCTGACCCGCGACCCGGACATGTACCGGATGATGCAAAATCAGCTGAATGCGCATCCCGAACTGGCTCTTGGTGCTCCTTCCAACCGCTGGCTGCGCGAGTCGCTGGACGAATGCGAATGGTTGATGGAACAGCCCGCCCCGAAGACACCCTGTCTGACTTTTCTGGGCAGCCACGAACAGATCGTCGATCGCAAAGCCATACGGGCGCGCATGGCCAATTGGCCGAATGGTACATTGATCGAAATCCCGAACGGTGAACATGAAGTGCTGATGGAAGCACCGGACGTTCGGGGCCCGGTTCTGGACCAGCTTGCCAGGCATTTCCGGGCCAACCAATCAAATGGGGCGTCCGAGCTGGTTTCAACGTAAACCTTTTCACCTTGGGATTGGCCGCTTGTGATCCGCGCGCGCCACCCCTAGATGTTTGCAAAAGCAGTCTACAAAAGGTGATCCATGCGCGACCTTCCCTTTCCCGTCCGTGACGCAAACGCAATGGGCGGCGCCGACAATCTGGGCAATCTCCCCGAATGGGATCTGACGGATCTCTACACATCCGAAGAAGCGCCCGAACTGGCGCGCGACCTGGACTGGCTGGAAGGCGAATGTGCCGCCTTTGCGGCCGACTATGAAGGCAAGCTGGCAGAGCTGGACGCCGCGGCCCTTTTGGCCTGCGTTCAGCGCAATGAAAAGATCAACGCCGTCGCGGGCCGTATCATGTCCTTTGCCGGTCTGCGTTATTACCAACTGACCACCGACGCAGAGCGGGCCAAGTTCCTGTCGGACATGCAGGAAAAGATCACCGTGTTCACGACGCCTCTGGTGTTTTTCACGCTCGAGATCAACCGGATCGAAGATGATGTGCTTGGGGCGCATTTTGCTGCCAACCCGGATCTGGCCCGATACGAGCCCGTGTTCCGGCGTATCCGCGCGATGAAGCCCTATCAGCTGTCTGACGAGCTGGAAAAATTCCTGCACGATCTGGGCGTTGTCGGCGACGCGTGGGAGCGTCTGTTTGACGAAACCATCGCCGGTCTGACGTTCAATGTGGATGGCAATGAACTGAACATCGAGGGCACCCTGAACCTGCTGACCGAACAGGACCGCTCCAAGCGCGAGGCAGCGGCGCGGGAACTGGCCCGCGTGTTTCAGGAGAACATTAAAACATTTGCCCGTGTCCACAACACGCAGGCCAAAGAGAAAGAAATCGTCGATCGCTGGCGCAAGATGCCGACCGCGCAAACAGGGCGTCACTTGTCGAACGATGTCGAACCCGAAGTGGTCGAAGCCCTGCGCGAGGCGGTTGTGGCCGCCTACCCCAAACTCAGCCATCGGTACTATGAGCTCAAGCGCAAGTGGCTGGGGCTGGATGTGATGCAGGTCTGGGACCGCAACGCGCCGCTGCCGATGGAAGACACCCGCACCGTGTCGTGGGAGGACGCCGAGAAAACCGTGATGGAGGCTTACGCCGCCTTCGATCCCCGCATGGCCGACATCGCGGCGCCGTTCTTCTCGAAAGGCTGGATCGACGCGGCGGTGAAGCCCGGCAAGGCCCCGGGCGCCTTCGCACATCCCACCGTGACCGAGGTGCATCCTTATGTAATGCTCAACTATCTGGGCAAACCGCGCGACGTGATGACCCTGGCGCACGAGCTGGGCCACGGCGTGCATCAGGTGCTGGCCGCCGATCAGGGCGAGATGCTGTCCTCGACGCCCCTGACACTGGCCGAAACCGCCAGCGTCTTCGGCGAGATGCTGACCTTCCGCAAGATGCTGGATCAGGCCGAAACGCCCGAACAGCGCAAGGTTCTGCTGGCCGGCAAGGTCGAGGACATGATCAACACGGTGGTCCGCCAGATCGCCTTCTATGACTTTGAATGCAAACTGCACGCCGCCCGCCGCGAGGGGGAACTGACTCCGGATGACATCAACGCCCTGTGGATGAGCGTTCAGGCCGAAAGCCTTGGCCCCGCGTTTGAATTCATGGACGGGTACGAGACCTTCTGGGCCTATATCCCGCACTTTGTTCACTCGCCCTTCTACGTTTACGCCTATGCCTTCGGCGACGGGTTGGTGAACGCGCTCTATTCGGTCTATGAAAGCGGCGCCGAAGGTTTCGAGGACAAGTATTTCGAAATGCTGCGCGCAGGTGGATCAAAGCACCACACGGAATTGCTGGCCCCGTTCGGGCTGGATGCCAGCGACCCGAACTTCTGGGACAAGGGCCTGTCGATGATCTCGGGCTTTATCGACGAGTTGGAGGCGATGGAGGGGTGACTGACCCGGGCGACAAGGGGCGCTGGCGGGCCATCCAGCACCGCCTGCACCCTGTCTTGGCCCGGATCCGCCGCAACGTCCCGCGGGGGCTGCGGTTTGTCGTGGGGCTATTGTTGATCGTCGCGGGCGTCTTCGGTTTTCTTCCTGTCCTGGGCTTTTGGATGATCCCTTTGGGCATCATGGTGGCCGCCATGGACGTCAACCTGCTGCGACGTTGGTGGCGCCGCCGGTAACTCCAGTTTGGCTTTCACCTAGTTTTTCCCGGTCGCCAGAAACACTGCGAAACGATCAAAGTCGCCCCCAGAGCGGCCACTTAGGATGATCGGTGCCCGTAGAAAAATAGCCGGATTGACGAAGGTGAACACCACTGAGGTGGCGACCAATCAGGTGGCCGTCAGGATCGAGACACGTGCGGCGGCCTCGTACCAAAGCAAATAGGCCAGCGCAGTCGACAATACGCCCAGAAAGGTCAGGAAGACCACGTCGTTGACGGTTGGTTTTTGCTGCTAAAAAGCGGGTGGGTGGGATCATGCAGATTAGCAATGATCATGCATCGATGTGACAGTTCTGTTTAAAGTCTTGATTACTGACGCGATCGAAGCCCATGTACGTTTGGCTCATCGCGGCCATACCCAAGATCACTTCAACTGACTGTCCTTCGACCCCCGCCGATTGACGCCGCCGCGCGCCTTGAACGCGCCGTCCCGTTCCTGCTGGCAATCCAGGCAGAGCTTTACTCCGGGCAACGCGACGCGACGCTTTTCCGGGATAGGTTCCTCGCATTCGGCACAATGGGTCAAGCTTTCGCCCTGGGGCCGCTTTTGCGCCTGCATCCGCGCCAGTTCATCCGAGATCGACGCTTCGATCTGTTCGCTCACAGCGCCGTCGCGTGCCCAACCTCCGGCCATCGGTCATCTCCTGAAATTGTGACACTCAGGATAGCTGAGCCGTTGGCCGCAACGCAAGTTACAGCGAAATCGCGCCTTCGAATACACGATCAATCACCTCTTGCGTCCCGCGTGAGAATTCCAAAGGACAGGGATACTCCGCCCCGTCCTTGATTGATCGGCAAAAGGCCTCGACCTGCAACTTGTAATGGTCTGCTCCGGGGAAGCGAGTGACCTGAACTTCAAGCCCCGGCCGGTGCAGCTCGACCCGAGCCTCTCCGAACACACGTGCATTGAACGGGGTCGTCAGACGGATCAAACCGCTTTCGCCGTGAAACACCATCTCCTGATGGGGATGCATCCGTATGGAAACATAGCTGGAATAGGTAAATCCGGGGAACTGCGCGCGAATTTCAGTGAAGATGTCGATATCATCCTGCCAACGGATCGCGGATTGCACCGACACAGGCTCTTGCCCGGTTGCAAAGCGCGCCCCGCCGATCACGTAGACCCCGATGTCACGCAATCCGCCGCCACCCGTTTCCGCGCGGTTTCGAATATTCTGGGTATCTGCCCGATTGTCAAAACTGAACGCCCCGGTCACATGTACCAAATTGCCGATGGCACCATCAGCGATCAGTTTCCTTACAAGCTGCCATTGAGGGTGATGGACGATCATGTAGGCCTCGGCGGCCAGCAGGCCGCTTTGGCCCCGCTTTTGGATCAATGCGTCGAATTCATCCGCCTTCATGGTCATGGGCTTTTCGCACAGAACATGCTTGCCAGCGCTCAAAGCCTTAAGGCTCCATTCCGCATGCATATGGTTGGGCAACGGGATGTAGATTGCGTCGATTCCGGCGTCTGCCAACAACGCATCATAGCTGTCAAATACTTGCAAATCCGGGCAAAAGGACTGAAACGGTTCTGCTTTCGCTGCATCCGAGGTTGCCAGCGCGGCCAAGCGCGCCCCATTGGCGGCATGTATCGCCGGGGCCATGTATTCGCGGGCAAATTTCGCGGCACCCAATACACCAAATTGAACCGGTCTTTGCATTGCGCCCTCCGTACTCGGCTTGTTTCAAATTACGCGCTTCCCGAGGGGTCACCAGCGCTCGTTCTGCTGCGAAATCAAAGACAAAACACGTCTATTCCTAACACAGCTTTCGACCTTCAGCCATTGATTTAGGCCTTTGGTTCAGTTTCCGCCAACATTCACAAAAAACGCCCCCTGATCATCAGAAGGCGTTTTCCGTCATTGCGCGAACGCGATGATTCTTGCTGCGAGGCAAGAAGGGCGCAACTGTTAGCTGACGCCCAACATGCCTTTTTCCCGCGCCAGATCCCGCATTTTCTTTTGCAGCTTCTCGAACGCGCGCACTTCGATCTGGCGAATGCGCTCTCGGCTTACGTTATACTGAGTGCTCAACTCTTCGAGCGTGACCGGCTGATCCATCAAACGACGCTGGGTCAGGATATCCTTTTCCCGATCATTCAGCACATCCAGAGCCGCCGCCAGCAATTCCCGACGCGCTTCCAGTTCATCGCGTGCTTCGTAGTCACCGGCCTGATCAGCATCCTCATCCTCAAGCCAGTCCTGCCATTGCATGGTGCCTTCGCCTTCGGACCCGACCGTGGCGTTCAGGGACGCATCGCCACCGGACATCCGGCGGTTCATGCTGATCACTTCTTCTTCGGTCACACCCAGATCAGTGGCGATCTTCTTGACGTTTTCAGGGCGCAGGTCGCCCTCTTCCAGTGCACCGATGCGGGCCTTGGCCTTGCGCAGATTGAAGAACAGCTTTTTCTGCGCCGAGGTCGTGCCCAGCTTCACCAATGACCACGACCGCAGGATGTATTCCTGGATCGAGGCACGTATCCACCACATTGCATAGGTCGCCAGTCGGAAGCCTTTTTCGGGGTCAAACCGTTTGACCGCCTGCATCAGGCCCACATTGGCCTCGGAAATCACTTCGGCCTGCGGCAGACCATAGCCGCGATAGCCCATGGCGATCTTGGCCGCCAGACGCAGGTGAGACGTCACCATCTTGTGCGCGGCTTCGGTGTCCTGCTCTTCGACCCAGCGTTTGGCCAGCATGTATTCTTCTTCCGGCTCCAGCAAAGGAAACTTGCGGATTTCCTGCATATAGCGATTCAGGCCGCCCTCGGGCGTCGGTGCGGGAAGATTTGCGTAGTTTGCCATTATTGTGTCCCTCCGACAAATGTTTAGATGTTTAACATAGGATATGGGTAAGGAACCCTTCCCATTCAAGAGGTGCTGCTAACAGTCTGGAATTAATCTTCCGTTAAGGAAAGGTAAAAAGCCCTTTTTCACAGGAGTTTGCTTATTATGACAGCGGTGCGCGCAGACGTTCAACAAGGTTTTGCATATCTTGCGGTAAACCGGCCTCGAACCGCAGGGATTCACCGGTGACAGGGTGCTCGAATCCCAAAACGGCGGCATGAAGTGCCTGACGGGGAAAAGCGCCTGCAAAACCGGCGGCAGCGGCAGAGAACGCTTTGGCGGACAGCTTGCGCTTGCCGCCATAAACCGGGTCGCCCACCAGCCCGTGCCCTGCGTGGGCCATATGAACGCGGATCTGATGCGTTCGGCCGGTTTCAAGCCAGCACTCGATCAGGGCAAGACCCGCAGGCACTCCAAATGTCTCGACAACGCGCGCGCGTGTCACGGCATGCCGCCCGCCATGGAACAGAACCGCCTGTCTCTGACGGTCGGTCTTGTGTCGCGCAAGTTGCGTCGTAACGCGCATGATGTTGCCGGGTTCAAAGCTGATCCCTTTGACACCGCGCAACCGAGGATCGTTGGCATCCGGCACCCCGTAACACACCGCACGGTAATACCGCTCGACGCTATGCGCCGCGAACTGCTCGGCCAGACCGTGATGCGCCGCGTCTGACTTTGCGACCACCAGAAGGCCACTGGTTTCCTTGTCGATGCGATGCACGATACCGGGGCGTTTCACCCCGCCGACGCCCGACAGATCGTCTCCGCAATGGTGGAGCAAAGCATTCACCAAAGTCCCGCTGGGTGATCCCGGCGCAGGGTGTACGACCATGCCTGCGGGTTTGTTGACGACGATTACGTCCGCATCCTCGAACACGATCTCGAGCGGGATGTTCTCGGGGCCGATATGGCTGTCTTCGGCCTCGGCCACGACAATCGTGACACGCGCCCCTTCGGCCACCTTGGCCTTGGGGTCGCGTATCTCGGCACCGTCGATCTGTACCGCGCCCTCTTCAATCAGACGCGCAAGTCGGGTGCGCGACAGGCTTTCCCCGTCTGGCACATCGCGGGAAAGCGCCTTATCAAGGCGAGGCGGCGGATCGGCCGCGATCTGAAACTCAATCTGGCGGGTGCCCATGACTGTCCCTTCCGAACCTCAAGAACCGCAGGAAACTCCGCAACTGCGATTGCTGCGGCGGATGGTCATGCTGTTGACCGCGGTGATGATTGGCGGGGTTCTAGTGACATTCGCCCTGATTGTCATCCGCCTATCGGACCGCACACCCACCTTGCCGGATCAGATCGCGCTGCCCGACGGCGCCCGGGCGCAGGCCCTGACCATCGGGGCAAACTGGTATGCCGTCGCAACCGATGACAATCGCATTCTGATCTTTGACAAAACAACAGGAAAACTGCGCCAGGAAATCGCGGTCGAATAGGCCCTGCCGCCTGTTCCGGCGGCATGAAAGATCCGGGGATTGTCCAGCCTCAGCTGGGGAACAGCCGAGTTCCGGTCCACGCAGCACCCAGACGCTGATCCAGCGCATCCGAGCGCATCTTGTGCTTGCCTGACACCGGCGCCAACATGATGTCACCCAAGCAAACTCTGTCACCAACCGGGAAAAGCTCTACGCTTGCGCATTCAACGTCTTGCCCCAGGGTTTCAGCGATCCGGATCATGTCTTCAAAGCGGTCGGGCCGGGGTTCAACGGTGCTGCTGGTTGGCGAATACAACTCATCTGCAAGGTAATTGTAGTCGCGATCATGGAGCATCTGGATGCGCCCACGCCCCCGGTCACGGTCAACCTGCACCAGCTGCACGCGTCCGGCGATCACCCAGAATTTCCAGGTGCTGGCCTGTCGATCCCCGGCGGTCAAGTCTTCTTCGATGTAATAGAGGGGCTTTTGCTTGGCGCGCCACCATTCGCTTGTCCAGAAACCTTCGGGCGTTTTTGTCTTGTGCCACGCTGCCAGTTTCTGGTTGGCATCATCGCGCTGCGTGGCATCCAGCGGGAACGACAGGGCCAGCTTGTGACCATGGCTCATCGTTCCTTTCAACCAATACTGGCCGGGCCCGAGGTCGAGTGTTTCGGGCAATGCCGGAATGTGCGCCTCCCACATGCGCTGTGGGCAGGCGAGCAATTCCGAGGCGCTGCCCACGTATTTGGACCGGTCAGAAATCAACGCATCAGGGACTTCGCCAAACAGCTTCATGACCACCAGCTTTTCGGCAAATGTCTTTGGCGCGCGCAGGTCGGGTAAAAACCGATGACTATCCGCATAGTTGTACAAAGCCATACCAAGCGCATTCAGCCTAGCAGGGTCACTGTCATAGTGTTCCCAACCGCGCGAAAAACCCACGCGCGGCGGGGTGTTGGCACCGTACAGATTGTCAGCTGCAATTGCGTCGAGATCAGCCTGTGCCGCCTTGAGATAGTCTTCCCGGTCAGAGAGCAGAGCAACAGAAACAACTCCGCCGGTGGCGTCGTGGATTTCTTCGGTCGTAGCGCGCAAGGTGGGCAGGTTTGCGGGAAACTCCACCGGTTTGAGGCCCCCTCGGCCGTGGCGCGGCAAAGGCGCGTCGCCCGGTCTAACCCCCAGGTTCCGCAAACGTCGATCCAGAAACGAATGCCGCTTGATTCCGTTTGCAATCCACCACCGCATCCGGCGTCCCCACAGATGCACGGCAAGCGTTTCCTCTTTGATATACGCGTCCCTGAACTCTCGGACGTGAATGTCATTGGCCTGCCCTGCCCGTCTGAACGGCAAAGGATAAAAGACCGGTATGGGGCTGGCATGCTTCAACTCGTCAAAATGGCGCAGAAACCATGTCATGACACCGGGGCCGTAAACACTGTGTTCTTGATCTGACGCATGAGGCAACTCACCAGCCTGTTTCAGGCGTTCCAGTTCCTTCCGTTCCTCCCCTTCAACCCAGGGGCGGATCGGATAGGGATCCTGGCAGTATTCGGAATACGCGTTCAACGTGGGGCTGTCGAAGGGCAGCCGCATAACGGCATTGCAGATGGTATCGCGGTTGAAATATCCAAAGACATGATCGGCCCTTGGTATCGGGGCAAGCGCCAAAACATCCGTGTCGCACCACAGAAAATCCGTTTTCTTCATCAGGTGCAATCTGAAGATATCGGATTGGGGCACCGGCGTCTTGAACTGGTTGTTCACGATGAACTGCCTGGGTTCGTGGATTTCATTTGCCGACACCAGTTCGATAACATCCGGAACGTTGTCGACTTGCCCATAGTGGAACAACACGACCCTGTGACCGCATTCGACGAATGACAGCATGCACATCTGCTCCAGAAAGCTCAGGCTGCCTTCCATCCACAGCATCCCAATCGTCGGAAGAGAGTGATCCGCAACCATTCGTCTATTTCTCCAGGGGCTGTTTTGTCAGGACTCTGTCCGGTTTTCGTCAGTCGAAGACGGCGCGCTGGCCGACAGGCGTTCCCTTACGCCACGGTCCTTTGCGACAAAATCCACGGCCGGTTTTTCAAGAAGTTTCTGGTACAGCTCATCATACTCTGGCAGTTTCAGCAGATCGTTGATCAGAGCCTTGTGCCAGCGGAACGCTCTTCTATGTAGCCGTCGAAGCCTGTCGTCAGCGCGAAACTCTTCCAGCACCGCATCCACTTCGTCCTTGTACCGCAGGATTGTTTCATCCTTGGCACCGCCACGGTTCCAGCGGTCCCAATATTCGGTTCCAAGTGTCTGCGCGGAATGATTTGCCCGACCTCGGCTGCGCTTGGCCAAATAGGCCTGCGTGGATCTGACGGCATAGTGGTTGATCTGTGCGACTTCAAATCCAAACGGAGGCGAGACATGGTTGCCGAAGGGCGCAGGTTCCGTTGCGTGCCCTCCGGGCACGGACCGGAACACGCCGGCCTGAAGTTCGGGACGGGGGTGCGGGTTGTGCAACCCGAAACGAAGATAGAAATCGCCCTGCCTGAACAGGGATTTGACAAACCGGCGCCCTGCCCCGCCTTGTTCGAAATCCAGCTCACAATCGAAGAACTGCCGCGTCACCAGCGTATCGCGCATAACATGCCGACCACCGTTCGAGAATATCTTCCAGGGTATGGAAATAACGTCAACGCCGGGCGTTGCCTCGATCAGATCATCAACCCTGTTATTTCCCACGTGAATATTCAGGAACTCATCCGCGTCCCCGACGTATATCCACTTTGCGTCTTTCACTACCGGCAAGCGCCGTGCCTGCCTCAGCGCAGACCGGTGTATCCCTCCGGTTCCAACCCGGTTCCTGTGAAATTCCACATGGCCCAAGTCCTGCAACCGTCTCAGAATCTGGTTGGTGCCGTCTGTACAATCATTGGTGTAGACAATGATCCGGTCAAACCCCAGCACCTTGTGATGGGCCACCCATTCCAGAATATAGGGACCCTCGTTCTTCATCGCGGTGATGAGGACTTTTTCAGGCTTTTCCATCGCTGCCACTTATCCCCGCCGCCTAGTCGTTCTGACCTTTGCTGTCATCTTGCGGGACAATCTTTTCGATGGCGATCTGCGCGCCGGCAATCGCGCGGATGCGCAACTCTCGGGGGTGCTGGCCCAGAAACTCGTTGACCGCACGGATCACCCCGTCGCCCCACCAGCCGCGGCGGTGGTAGTCGTCGAATGCCATGATCCCACCGGGTTTGATCTTGGGAAACAAAG
The DNA here is from genome assembly GCF_017872515.1 of Ruegeria sp. HKCCE3926. Taxonomy (NCBI): domain Bacteria; kingdom Pseudomonadati; phylum Pseudomonadota; class Alphaproteobacteria; order Rhodobacterales; family Roseobacteraceae; genus Ruegeria; species Ruegeria sp. HKCCE3926. The sequence goes on from NZ_JAEDOU010000001.1 coordinate 1,364,006, forward strand.
CGGCCAGATCAGCGGTCACGCCTTCGTATGAATGGTCTCCGTCGACATAGGCGAACGAGATGCTTTCATCATCAAAAAGCTTCAACGCAGGTACCGAAAAATCGCGTATAATACCAACCTTGCCTTCTTCGATCTCGGCCTCGAAAGTCTTTACGACCTTCTGGAAGATGGCCTCCATCTTTTCGTCTTCGGTCCGACCCACAAACGCGGTTGTGTGCGATTCCTCACCGATATGCTTCCATGGATCGATCAGAAAAAGCTGACTAGGCTCGATCAGTTTCAGAATGGTCGGAGAGAACTCACCCTGCCAGACACCGATTTCTACGGCTAGGCCCCCCTTTGGCAAACGGGAAAGGAATGTGCGGCGGATTGCGTCTTTGCTGTTTTTGCGCTTGGTCGCTTTGTCAGCCTTCGGTTTCTTCTGGCTGCCGGGCGCAACACCGATAACCTTGGATTCGTTTGACATCTCGACCTCACTCGCAGACGGGTATCCCATTTACTCAGAACCCGTTTTGTTCATTGCGCCATGGCTACCACGCCACAGCCTCAAGAACCAGAAGCTATGTGTCCTTTTTGCCAAGCGGTGGCAACTTGTCGACACCAAGCCACGGTGGCTGCAAGCTGGTTATCCGGTATCGTGCAGCATTACGCCCGAGGAAACTGTTTATCGCCGCATTCATACCCGTATACGACCCGCCTCCGTGACGGCGATAAGATGTGAACGCGATACTCCCCCCGGGCGCAAGAACCCGGTCGATACGGTGCAACAGCTGGTTCATCACCTGCTCTGCCCGCACCCCGCGGATGATGACGACGCCGACGCTTTCGTCTTCAAACAGCTTCAGCATCAAGGGGGGCAGCGCCCGGTAGACACGCAATTGTCCGGCAAGAATGGGGGCGCGGAAGTATTCCAGCAATGCATAAAACGTGCGATCCAAAGCCTGTAGCTCGGGATCCTGAGTTGCATCCGGACATGTGAAACCGTCCCATGACAGCCCCCACGGTCCTATGACCGTCAATTTCTCGACAGCGTCCAGATCAAGTATTTCTTCGATGATTTCAATCTCAACATGTCCGATCAGCACCCAATTCTTCTTACCACTGATTGATCGAAGAAAACTCTGCCGCTGGTCTTTTGTTCTTTCAACCTCCGGAGGGGCAGAAGGCAGGTAGACAGGATCCTTGGGGTCGAACGGCACCGAAACCTGTTTGGCATCCGTAATTTGCGCATGCTGCGCGGCGGCCTCTTCGTAATCAAACGAGGTTTCGAGGGCATCGAGCCGAACGAACCAAGGAAAATTGTATGGCTTGGAGTTCTCGGGCTTGGACATCTTGCCGAGCCGCGTCCATTTCGCGACCTGGGCAAATGTGATGCCCGGATCCTTGTACATTTCGGCGTTGAAAGACAGATCGCCATCTTCCATCACGCCGAGTTCCAGCGCCTTGACATAGCGCCCGCTGCGAAAGCGGCTGAACTTAGCGATAAAATCCTGCGCCACCTCGGTTTTTCTGAGGCTTGCGATGCGTTCCTTGTGAAATGCAACTGCCTGATGATGCAATTGCCCCAGAACAGTATCGGATCGCAGCTTTTCATAAACCTCCCGAAGTCGTGCAACTTTGGACAGGATCGAGGTTTCTTCGATGTCGTTATAGCAATGCAGCTTCCAGTAGGCCTGACCTGTTGCCTCCATCTTCGGATGAAAACTCGAGGTATTCACATCCCCACGCAACCGCTTCATCAGATAGCTTTCCACGGACCTCACCGCATAGTGGTTCATCCGAAAAAGCCTGCGCCCAAACCCGGCGCCCGTTGATGAATACGCCCACCCTCGTCTTCGCATGGCCGGCGGCAACGGATCACCGTCCCCGTCGACCCAGGCAAATCGATCCGCCTTGTTGGGTATCGGGCCGCGCGGTCGATGCGTGCTGATTGTGCGATACGATCCGTTGTTGCGAAAGAGCGATTTGAACGCCCGCAAGTTATGGGGGCTGACGGCGCCAAGCTCGCCCGCACGGGTGAATTGCTCGACAACGAACCTGTCTTCGAACTCGACGATTCCGTTGTGTCCGAACAACTGCCAGATTGCGGCAAATCCGTCCGCATGCGGCAATGCACGAAACAAATCGTCCAGTGTTCCGTCGCCGACGCGAATATCAAGAAATTCATCCACGTCGCAGACCAATATCCATTCGGCTTCTTTGCACCAGGGGTGTTCCATGGCGTTTGCATAAGCTGAAGCCTGAGGTCCAAATTCCCACGGGCCGGGATTGCCGATATGCGCCAGAAACCCCAGTTCCTGGCACCGCTGAAGGATCGTGTCGGTGCCATCGGAACAATCGTTCGAATTGACGATAAAATGGGTGAAGCCGATCGAAAGATAGTATGCAATCCATTCCAGGATGAACGGCCCCTCGTCTTTCATCGTGGATATGACAAGTCTCATCGCGTCTACCTGTACCCGTGGCCCGCAAATTCAGGATAGCGGGAAAAAACGCATCTTTGCAGATGTATAGCGCGCATCCCTGCCTGCGGCTTTGTTACGGGCCCCGGAAATGCATTGCAAGTGGACGAGCCCGCCGGTTCAACGTCTGCCAACTCCAGATCCCGCAGACGGCCACGGCCCCGCAGGCAGCGATCACCAGCGTGTCTTCGCCTTGAAACCGTCATTCGGATTGCCATCGCGCGCCAACCATCTATAGCTGGTATTCACTGCTGCCGAAGTCATATGGCAGCAAAGGCGCGGCATCTCGAGTGGATCATGACAGGTAATCTTAAAGATTAAAGGGCGCATGGCCTTGATGCATTGCGCGGTATCGCTGCGTCTGCGGTCGTGTTTGTACACGCGGTGCAAATTCATCCGCTTGGTGTCAGCTACAATAAGTGGATTGTCGACTATTTTTTGATGGGAGTGCCGCTGTTCTTCATAATCAGCGCAATGTCCATGTCGCTGGCTTATCCAAAAGGGATTTCTTTTGATCGAAGCTGGGCCTATGCCTTGCGCAGGTTTTTTCGAATTGCCCCACTCTTCTACGTGATGCTCTTTGCTTGGCTCTACGTAGGTCTCCAAGCTGAAACGGGTACGATCATCAGGAATATGACATTTTTGTTTGGTTTTTTCCCCAGTGAACAAACCAGTCTCGTTCCTGCGGGATGGTCAATTGGCGTCGAAGCTATCTTCTATCTTCTGTTCCCCTTCCTTTGGGTTTGGCGGAACATATGGGCGGCAGTGTTTCTCTTTTTAATCGCCTGCTTGGGATGGACGGCAGTAAACGCAAATGGCCAGGGCGAAGTTCCCGACTATTACTATTGGACCAGCTTTTTCACGAACGCCCCATATTTTGCGTTGGGCCTGATCATCTGGTGCATCTACCGTTCGACACCCACGTCGTTAAAGCGGCTAATTGGCTATTTGACCCTCGCTGCGGGAATGGCCGGATTGATTTGCCTATACTTGTATGGGCCAGTCGTTGATCAGACGCAAACGCAATACAAACCGGTTTCGCTCATACTGGTTCTGGGTTGGGGCTTCGCCTTTGCAAGCCTTGCGCTATCGCAGGCACTTCGACCTGTTTTTTTCTCTATAACCCTTTTACCCTCTTTCTTGGAAAGATCAGTTACAGCCTATATCTGATGCATCCGTTTCTTATCTATAACACAAACCTGACCCGATGGGCCGCAACGCTAACGGACAACCCGGATCTTGTGGTGCCCGTGGTCTGCGCAGTTACCCTTGCCGTAGCGATACCCATTGCAACTGTTATCTATTATGCTGTCGAAGTTCCGTTCATGCGTCTGGCCCGCCGGATAACCAAGCCAGATCTGAGAGAGACAATGTCACAACGACAGACCTCGTGACGGCAGAGCACACCCGCCGACACAATGCGGATCTATAGTACCAGGGGAATAATCTCGCCTCGATTGCGGGCGATCTCGGTAATGTCAAAAGCACCGCTTTGCAGTTCAGCCTCGCCCCGAACAACCATTGCAGAGTGATTTTTCACGATGACTTCGCGAACGATATCTGGCCGGCAGGCGCAGGACATGACGCATTGAAGCACCAGATTCGCCAGCGCCTTTTTCCCTTCGAAATAGTCGGAATTGTAATGTTCTTCCATCGTGGACCATTGCCAGTCTTCAAGGACGAAGACGCCGCCTTCCGACATGCGCGGAAAAACGAGGTTGAACGACAACAACGTTTCCAAATACTGGTGCGATGCGTCATCTATGACGAGATCAATCTTCTCGTCGCCGAACTCTGCGTCCAGCAATTCTCCGAACCGATTGATGTCCGCTTGACTTATCCCCTTGTACAGCCGCACGTTATCCTGCCGCGAGTACCTTTCGATATAGGCGTCAAGGTGAGGCAGTTCGCGCGTCGAATATTCAACTGCAACCAGTTTGTCAGGCTGAAATACACGATCGAGAAGCGCCACGCTCCCACCCTGCCATACTCCGATATCGACGATATTGTTAACATCGATCTTCGAGGTGCAATCCAGTTCAGCCTCGATCATTTCGCGGGTTTTCACCAGCAGAAACTCGTTATCGTTCGATGTGATTTCGTGGTATTCCGCAATATCGACCGTGGCGAAAAAATTGACGCCATCAACGGTACATCTGTTCCGCTCGGACCAGACTATCGGTTGAATTTTCTTCTGTTGCGAACCGCCTGAAACTGAGCGCAAGACAGTCGAGACAACTTCCGTAAATTTGCTCACCACTATGCCCTTACCTGATGGCTTGTGTGCTTCATCTCCTGAAAGGCACGGGTTTACACGCTTCCTTTACATCAAACGCAGAAAGAAGCGCGAGGCAGCCGTTTCACGGCCTAACAAATGGGTTGGGTCCGACCATATTCGCCAAGACTGATGCTGAAGTTGGCGCAAACATTCGCGTAATTCGTAGCGTCAAAAAAGATATGTTTCACTTTGGACGTCAAAGCTGAGAGTTAAGGCACGTCTGAGTTGAAAAAACGCAGTTCACAGGAAATTTGCCTCCATTTATCCAACCCTATAGGCGATTTCCAGCGAATCTTTTTGAAACTTCACAGCTGAGAGGTCAGAACCAACCCGACATCTATGCAAGGTTATAATTTATGCTCGCGGAACTTCGGGAACAATATCTGACCACGGTTGCCCGTGCCCTGGATGGCACGATCTATGAAGACCCACCAATTCTGTTTGGAGACACCAAACCGGATTACAACTCCAAAAACCGCGAATACGGCTGGGATTGGCCGTCTGTTGCTTTCACTATGGTGGGCAGCAAGAGATTGGCCAATGTTCGCGCCATGGTGGAATCCGTCATCGGCAACCAGATTCCCGGCGACTTTGTAGAAACCGGAGTATGGCGTGGCGGTGCCAGCATCTTTGCGAAAGCGGTACTCTTTACATATGGCCAGAATGACAGACGTGTCGTTCTGTGTGACTCTTTCAAGGGGTTGCCCGAGCCGAATGAAGAACTGTATCCTCACGACAAGGGGTCTGATTTCCACAAGTACGATGCCCTGGCCGTGTCAGCCGTTTCTGTAAGGGCGAATTTTGAAAAGTTCGGGCTTTTGGACGATAATGTCGTGCTCATCGAGGGCTTTTTCAAGGACACCATGCCACTGGTGCCCAGTGAGCAGATTGCAGTGCTGCGTCTTGACGGCGACATGTATGAATCAACCATAGATCCTTTGCGGCACCTTTTCGGCAAGGTCTCGAAAGGTGGTTGGATCATCGTTGACGACTATCACGTGGTTCCCGCAGCCAAAGCTGCCGTTCATGACTATCTTGACGAAGTGGGCTATCAGCCACCCGCGATCAACGAAATCGATGGTGTGGGCGTCTATTTCCAAAAGGTCTAGAGAGGACCGGGCCTTGGGTTCAGGTCACGGGTCAGGTTGCGCCCGTCACCTGAACACCTGAAATGTCACACTCAGCGAGACTGCGGCCTGTTCGTGTTTCAGAATGGCCGACCAAGAAAATACCCTGGGGGTGCTACCGGGCAGAAACCTCGGCATTCCGATGAACGTCCAAAATGCGGAACTGATTCAAGTTCTGAAAGCGGATCTTTCACATGGCACCTCTGTCTTCGGCAACCCTTTCGGACGTCGCACAGTGGGCACCACACCGAATGCAATCTTCGCACCCGCCCTCAACTACCTGTTCTTTCACTAAAAGTTGGTGCGGTCGAGAAGACTCGAACTTCCACGGGAGTTACCCCACAGCGACCTCAACGCTGCGCGTCTACCAATTCCGCCACGACCGCACTGCCAATGACTTGGTAACGCGGCGTATAGACGTTGGTGCGCGCGATGTGAAGAGGCAAAAACGCAGTGGTTTAAATTCCTTCGCCACGGGCATATCTCTCCAGTGGACAACACGCTATTGACCTGACAGGAGCCACACAATGCCACCGCCCGATAACCGCCCGATCGTTCAGATCGATATCGTCTCGGATGTTGTGTGTCCCTGGTGCGTTGTCGGGTTTCGACAGCTTGACATGGCGTTGCAGCAACAGGGTGTCCTTGCCCGGCTTCGCTGGCATCCGTTCGAGTTGAACCCGGACATGCCACCCGAAGGCCAGAACCTGCGTGAACATATCATGGCGAAATACGGCTCGACCGCCGAGCAAAGTCAGCAGGCACGGGACAAGCTTACCTCGATCGGGGCCAAGCTCGGCTTTGCCTTCAACTTCGACGATGACAGCAGAATGGTGAACACTTTCGCGGCGCATCAGTTGCTGGATTGGGCGGAATCAGTCGGCCGACAGCATCCTTTGAAACTGGCTCTGTTCGACGCATATTTCACAGCGCAGCGGGATGTTTCCGATATGGATGTTCTGCTGGAGGCTGTTCGATCCATCGGGCTGGACGCGGATACGGCGCGACAAGCGCTTGAAAGCGGAGAACACATAGCCCCGGTGCGTGAAAAGCAGCTGTTCTGGACCAGCCGGGGCATTTCAGGCGTGCCATCCATGGTTTTTGACAGGAAATACCTGCTGACCGGCGCGCAGGGGTCTGAAACCTATACCCAGGTGCTGCAACGTTGCCTGTCCGAGGCCGCCTGACCCCTTTTCTTGACCGATCCAGACGGATATGAGACCGGCATGGAATGGAAAATCACCGATGGTCTGACCAGCTATGACGACGCCGTTGCCTTTATGGAGGCGCGCGTCGCCGCAATCGCAAATGGCGAAGCCGAAGAATGTGTCTGGCTGCTGGAACACCCGCCGCTTTATACGGCCGGCACTTCGGCCAAGATCGAGGATCTGACCGACCCCGATCGTTTTCCGGTTTACGCAAGCAAACGCGGCGGCGAATACACCTATCACGGGCCCGGTCAACGTGTGGCCTATGTCATGCTGGACTTGAACAAACGTGGTCGCGACGTGCGTCAGTTTGTGAAACAGCTGGAGACCTGGGTGATCTCGGCGCTGGCGGAATTCAACGTGCAAGGCGAGATCCGTGATGGGCGCGTAGGGGTTTGGGTTCGGCGTGATGACAAGCCGTTGACAGTGACCGGCAAACCGGCAGAAGACAAGATCGCCGCCATTGGACTGCGCCTGCGCAAATGGGTCAGTTTTCACGGAATCTCGGTGAATGTCGAACCGGATCTGGAACATTTTTCCGGCATCGTCCCTTGCGGGATCAGCGAATACGGCGTGACCTCATTGGTCGATCTGGGCTTGCCGGTAACGATGGCAGACCTTGATGCCGCGCTGAAAAAGACATTCGCAGACGTTTTTGGCCCTGTGGCGCCCTGAATCCATCTGTCGATCACTGCGCAGCGAATCGCTGCGCGCCTCTGTTGCAAACAACAATCCCTGTGGCCGGCTGGCTCTGTTTCCCATGCGTAAGGCAATTAACCCTGAATTCGATGGATTTATGGAAGTCTTTAAGCATTTTTTAACTCAGGTAGATACAAAGACCCTGTTAACGAGTAATATGGAACTGCCAATCAAGAGTGAGTGGTATGTTAACCGGTGATCCAGGGCTCGCCCTCGAAATCCGAGAAGTGTTTGGTTACGAGTCTGCCGTTCCGACCCCAAATCGGAACGGCAATTCTCTTTCAGACACTTCTATTCTTCCTGATGGCCAAATCGGGACGAACCGACGCAAGCGCGGCCGGCCTGTTCCAGTTCGAGCGTCGCATGGCCCACCCCGAAACGAACTTGCAGCGTGTGCCTGACACTGTCCCGTACCATTTCGGCATCTGACCACGCGTTCGCATCGATGACCAGATGCGCCGTCAGCGCGGGTTGCCGTTCCTGCATGCTCCACAAATGCACGTGATGCACTTCGACCACCCCATCCGTTTCTTCGATCGCCGCGGCTACTTGCTCTGGCTCCAGGTTTGGCGGAGCGCCCAGCATCAGGACGCGGACCGTCTCGCCTATCTCTTCTTTGACATGCCACATGATGTAGACCGAGATCAGGATCGTCACCGCCGGGTCCACCCATGTCCAGCCGAACAGGATCACTGCGGTGCCCGCTAATATCACGGCGATTGATCCCAAGGCGTCCGCAACATTATGGATGAATGCGGCCCGGATATTCATGCTGTCCTTGGCCATGGTATACGTCAAAGCAGCGGTTATGAGATCGACCACCAATGCCAGCGCGGCGACCCAGACCACAAGCCATCCGTTGATCGGCTCGGGTTCAAAAAACCGCATGACGCCTTCGTAGAACAGATAAACCGACAACACGATCAACGTGGTGTAATTGACCAATGCCGCAACGACTTCGGCCCGGCCATAGCCAAAGCTCATCCGTGGATCGGCCGGACGCCGTGCAATCTTGCGGGCAAAAAACGCGATGATCAACGCAACAGCATCCGAAAAATTGTGCAGCGCATCGGCAATCAACGCCAGAGAACCCGAAATGATGCCCCCGACGACCTGAGCCAATGTCAGGAACATGTTCACCGCAATCGCCCAGGCGACGCGCGCATCGCCAGCGTCTGGATCAATGTGGTTGTGTTGGTGACCATGCCCGGTGTGGGAATGCTGGTGTGCCATATCGTTTCATGTCCCTTGTTACGGCTTCCCAGAGCATGTAATTCCTCTAGCCACTAGAGGTTCAAGAGGTCAAAACCGAAAAATGTATTCGATCGGGGACTTATCGCGCCGAACCGGAGTGAAAATTCCGACAATCCGGTTCTATGAAGACAAAGGCCTGTTGCCCAAGCCAGAGCGAACGGCGGGCAATCAACGCCGGTATGACGATACCGCGTTGAAACGGCTGATCTTCATTCGCCATTGCCGTGATCTGGGATTGCCACTGGCCGACGTCGTGGGCTTGCTGTCCCTAGAAGGCGCGTCTGGCAGCGACCTTAACCGGGCGCACGAAATTGCCCAAAAACAACTGGCCGATCTCCGGGACCGGATCGCCCGTCTGCAAAACCTCCAGGCTGAACTGACCCGAATTGCAGCGGCCTGCGACGGGCAGCACGATCATGTCTGTGCCGTGCTGCACGCGTTTCAGGATCATGGCGAATGTATGGGGCCCCATGGCGCCGAATGATCAGACGAGAGCGGCGCTGATCTTTTTCGCGTGTTCACCGATAAGCTCGAAATCCCCCATCTTGCCCGGCGGGCGCATGGAAACCCCTTCGTGGCGCGGCAGGACGTGGAAATGCAGGTGAAAGACTTCCTGCCCGCCTGCCGCCTCGTTGAATTGCTGAATCGTCACCCCGTCCGCGTCGAATGCAGACTTGACCGCCCGGGCCATCTTCTGCACCGTTTTTGTAACCGCCGTCAGTTGCTCGGGCGTGGCATCCAGTACGTTGCGGCATGGTGTTTTGGGGATCACCAAAAGATGCCCGTCCACGCGCGGCATGATATCCATGAAAGCCAGCGTTTCATCATCCTCGTACACGCGCATGCACGGGATTTCTTCGCGCAGGATTTTGGCAAAGATATTGTCGGGGTCGTAATCAGCCATCTCAAACCTCTGGATTGCGGGTGTTGGCACAGTTCTGAGACGCACGCGGGCAACGGTCAAGGCGGAACTCTGCCTACGCCCATGCCGCATCGACAGTCCGGGCTTGAATTCTTATCCGCCATGCCCAGATACCCAACGTTCAAGGCCGGAAAACCGTGCAGCACCCGCGTGCCCGCGACAATTAATCTTGATCCAGATCAAACTCGGCCATTGAAGGTGCCCTCTTCACATTCTAAAACCAGCAGGAATCCCGCGCGTTGGAGAGGTCCGACTGCGCGGTGCAGTTGCAACAGGAGGCACCTATAATGGCAGACGCAGCCATTCACGGTCACGACCATGAAGATCAGCGCAGCTTTTTCCAGCGCTGGTTCATGTCGACCAACCACAAGGACATCGGGATTCTGTACCTGGTCGTTTCGGCCCTTGCCGGTCTGATCTCGGTGGCGATGACCGTTTACATGCGGCTCGAGCTGATGCACCCGGGCGTTCAGTACATGTGCCTGGAAGGCTTCATGGCCGACCCATGTACCCCCAACGGACACTTGTGGAACGTGATGATCACCTATCACGGTGTTCTGATGATGTTCTTCGTTGTCATCCCTGCCCTGTTCGGCGGATTTGGCAACTATTTCATGCCGTTGCAGATCGGTGCGCCGGACATGGCGTTCCCGCGGATGAACAACCTGTCCTTCTGGCTGTATGTCGCTGGCACCTCGCTGGGTGTTGCCTCGCTGCTCAGCCCGGGTGGTAACGATCAGCTCGGCTCGGGTGTGGGCTGGGTTCTGTATCCGCCGCTGTCGACGACCGAAGGCGGCATGTCCATGGACCTGGCGATTTTCGCCGTGCACGTATCGGGCGCCTCCTCGATCCTCGGCGCGATCAACATGATCACCACCTTTCTGAACATGCGTGCCCCGGGCATGACCCTGTTCAAGGTACCGCTGTTCAGCTGGTCGATTTTCGTCACCTCATGGCTGATTCTGCTGTCGCTGCCGGTTCTGGCAGGCGCGATCACCATGCTGCTGATGGACCGCAACTTTGGCTTCACCTTCTTTGATCCGGCCGGTGGCGGTGACCCGATCCTGTATCAGCACATCCTGTGGTTCTTTGGTCACCCGGAAGTGTACATCGTGATCCTGCCCGGTTTCGGCATCATCAGCCACGTGATCGCCACCTTCTCGCGCAAGCCGATCTTCGGCTATCTGCCGATGGTCTGGGCGATCATCGCAATTGGCGTGCTGGGCTTTGTCGTGTGGGCGCACCACATGTACACCGTCGGCATGTCGCTGCGTCAGCAGGCCTATTTCATGCTGGCCACGATGGTCATCGCGGTTCCGACGGGTGTCAAGGTGTTCTCGTGGATCGCCACCATGTGGGGCGGCTCGATAGAGTTCAAGACACCGATGCTGTTCGCCTTCGGCTTCCTGTTCCTGTTCACCGTCGGCGGTGTGACCGGTGTGGTTCTGTCGCAGGCCGGTGTCGACCGTGCCTACCACGACACCTACTATGTTGTGGCACATTTCCACTACGTGATGTCGCTGGGTGCTGTCTTCGCGATCTTTGCTGGGGTGTACTTCTACTTCAGCAAGATGACGGGTCGTCAGTACTCTGAGTTCTGGGGCAAGGTTCATTTCTGGCTGTTCTTCATCGGCGCCAACCTGACCTTCTTCCCGCAGCACTTCCTGGGCCGTCAGGGCATGCCGCGCCGCTACATCGACTACCCCGAGGCATTCGCCCAGTGGAACTTCGTTTCGTCGATCGGCGCATTTATCTCGTTCGCCTCGTTCCTGCTGTTCTTCGGTATCGTGTTCTACGCCCTGTTCCGTGGCGCGAAAGAGACACGTCCGAACCCGTGGAACGAATACGCGGATACGCTGGAATGGACCCTGCCGACGCCGCCGCCCGAACACACGTTCGAGCAGCTGCCCAAGCAGGAAGACTGGGACAAAGGCCACGCGCACTGATCCCGATCTGATCCAAGGAAACCCCGCCCACGTGGCGGGGTTTTTTCGTTTCCACCTCTGCCGGTTCGCCAAGTGTACCAAAATCCGCTATGATACCCGCACAGAACAGTCGGAGGATCGGCAATGCCGGAAATCGACTTTTGGTATTCAATCGGCAGCACTTACAGCTTCCTTACCGTGATGCGTCTGGACGACTGGTGCGCTGAACATGACGCCACCGTTAACTGGCGGCCCTTTAATGTGCGCACGGTCATGTCAGCCCAGCAGAATATCCCGTTCGCCGGAAAACCCGAAAAATCCGCATATATGTGGCGTGATATCGAACGGCGCTGTGCCAAGTATCACATCCACGCCAGCCTGCCCGCACCCTATCCGATTTCCGATCTTGCCCTGGCCAATCAGGTCGCTTTGCTTGGTATGACGGATGGGTGGGGCAAGTCATTTACCCAGAACCTATACCGCATCTGGTTCGAGGATGGCGTCGAGGCGGGCAGCGAAAGCGCCCTGTCCGAAGCTTTGCTACGGTGCCAGCAGGACCCTCGTCTGACACTGGCCCGCGCGCGCAGCCCGGATATCGTCACCGCGCTGGAAGCTGAAACAGACGTCGCCGTGAAACTGGGTGTTTTCGGCGCCCCCAGCTTCGTGGTGAGGCAAGAGGTGTTCTGGGGCGACGACCGTTTGGATGACGCCTTGTCCTGGGCGCGTGTGGGCCACGTGGTCTGATCAAAATCCGTCGACATGAGGCTGCACTGCGATATGTTTCCGGTATGCCGTACAAATGGAATCAGACATCCGAAACCGAACAGGAACTGCGCCTCTGGCCGCATAACTCTCTGCCGCGACGTGGGGCGATGATTGCCATCCTGTCTGTATTTCTGTTCGGTTTGATCCCATTGTTGGCCGTGCTTGGGTCGGTCGTGTTGTGGGGCCTGTTACCGTTTCTGCTGTTGACGGTGCTTGGGCTTTGGCTGGGGATTCAGGCGAACTATCGCGCGCGCAGTGCGTTTGAGGTTTTCACCTTGTCCGGTTCACAAGCCCGCCTGGTGCATCACACCCCGGGCAAGGACCAACAGGAATGGTCGTGCAATCGCTATTGGGCACGACCTGAGATGTACGAAAAAGGTGGTCCGGTGCCACACTACGTCACGCTCGTCGGAGACGGGCGTGAGGTCGAAATCGGGGCGTTTTTGTCGGAAGACGAGCGTATCACGCTCTACGACGACCTGGCCAAAAAACTGCGCGATCCTGTCGCGCAGTAGGTGTCTCAGCAGTCGCCGTTTGATGCGGCGCAGAGTTGGTCCTTGACCATGGGTCCGACCTTGCCGAAGTCCATCTGTCCGGTATAGCGGGTCTTCAGCTCGCCCATGACTTTGCCCATGTCCCGAATGGAACCGGCACCGGTTGAAGTAATCGCGGCATGAATCGCCTTTGACACTTCATCATCATCCAGCTGCTTGGGCAGAAACTCTTCGATGACGGTGACTTCCTGCATCTCGCGCTCGGCCAGGTCCAGGCGTCCGCCCTCTTCATAGGCGCGCGCACTTTCCTTACGTTGCTTGGTCATTTTACCAAGTATTTCAAGCACCTCTGCATCACCGCAGCCCTTGACCTCTTCATTGTCCGAGGCGCGCGCGGCGATGTCGCGGTCCTTGATGGCCGCGTTGATCAACCGCAGTGTCGACAGACGCTCGGCTGCTTTGTCTTTCATTGCTTGCTTCAGGGCGGCATTCACCCGTGATCGCATGTCCATTTGGCTTGATCATCCCCATGACAACGGAACCCCGAACATATCTAAACAAAAAGCGTGTTACAACCGGGGGCGACCAAGCTTAACCCATTGAAAAATAACAATAGCCCAAAAATTGAACAGACTTGACCCAAGCGCTTAACCCCCTTAGGTATGCGCCGGTTTACCTTGCAGGAGAGTCGCGCCATGGCCCAGAACGCCCCGTCCAAGCCCACCGCATGTCTGGCTTTGGCCGACGGAACGCTGTTTTACGGCATCGGTTTCGGAGCAACCGGACAGACCGTGGCTGAGCTCTGCTTCAACACAGCGATGTCCGGATATCAGGAAATCATGACCGATCCATCCTATGCCGGGCAGATCGTCACCTTTACCTTCCCCCATATCGGCAATGTCGGCGTGAACCCGGAAGACGACGAAACCGGTGATCCGGTCGCCGCTGGAATGGTCGTCAAATGGGATCCGACCGAGCCGTCCAACTGGCGCTCGGCCGAAGAACTCAAGGGCTGGCTTGCCCGCCGTGGACGCATCGCCATCGGCGGCGTTGATACCCGCCGTCTGACCCGCGCCATCCGCCAGCAGGGCGCGCCGCATGTGGCGCTGGCTCATGATCCCGAGGGCAATTTCGACATCGAAGCACTGGTTGCTGCGGCCCGCGGCTTTGCCGGGCTGGAAGGTATGGACTTGGCCAAGGAAGTCACCTGTGCCCAAAGCTACCGCTGGGATGAAATGCGCTGGGCTTGGCCGGAAGGATACAAGCGGCAAGAGGCCCCCGCCCACAAAGTCGTGGCTGTCGATTATGGAGCAAAGCGCAACATTCTGCGCTGTCTCGCCTCGGCTGGATGTGATGTAACCGTTTTACCAGCGACGGCGACGGCTGCCGAAGTGCTGGCCCATCAGCCGGATGGCGTTTTCCTGTCGAACGGCCCCGGCGACCCGGCCGCAACGGGTGCCTATGCTGTGCCGATGATCAAGGAAATTCTGGATACAACCGATCTGCCCGTCTTTGGTATCTGCCTTGGCCACCAGATGCTGGCGCTGGCGTTGGGCGGTCAGACAGTCAAGATGAACCACGGCCACCACGGCGCGAACCACCCGGTCAAGGATCTGGAAACCGGCAAGGTCGAAATCACGTCGATGAATCACGGTTTCGCCGTGGACGCACAGTCTTTGCCGGAGGGCGTGGTCGAGACCCACAGATCACTTTTTGACGGCTCGAACTGCGGGATCCGCATGACTGACAGACCTGTATACTCGGTACAATACCACCCCGAAGCGTCGCCCGGACCCCAGGACAGTTTTTACCTGTTCGAACGTTTCGCCGATGCGATGGAAAAGAAAAAAGAGCAGGCATAAACCCTTAAGTTACCAGAGTTAACGGCACATTAACCTTGTTTGATCAACCCTGAGCGCAGGTAACTGTGCCAGGGTTTCTTTATGGTTGAACTTAACCTTCAGAATTTTACAACCGCCACCCCGATTCCTGCGCCCGGTTTTCGCAAACCGCTGGGCGCTTGCCTGCTGGAAACCGAGGTTATCACGCGCTCGCAACTGGACCATGCGTTGAGCTTGCAGACCAGGCAGAAAGCGCCGCTTGGCGAGATTCTGGTTGGCGAGGGGTATGCCACCAGGCAGGACGTTCTGAAGGCCCTGTCGACGCAGTTCGGGTGGCAGATCGCGGACCTCGAACAAATTCCACCGATGCCCGGATTGTGTAACCTGAAGCCGGTAGATTTCTGGCTTGAGAACAATGTCATTCCTTGGATGCGCATCGGCCCTCTGGTTTTGGTCGCCACTGCCCGGCCCGATCGTTTTGCAACCGTGGCAGCCGAGATGCAGGATTGCGACTGTGCCATCCTGCCGGTTCTTGCGGATTCTCATCAGATCGACAGGGTCATTGCACAGCACTTCGCGCGGACGCTCGCAAAAGCGGCCGAAACCCGTGTGAACGCGGCACAAAGCTGCCGCAACTGGACCGCCGGGTCCCGGCTCGTATCATCAGCAACAACGCTGGGTGTGCTGTGTCTTTTCGCCCTGTTCCCTTCGTTTGGATTGATGGTTTTGTTGGGCGCGGCCGTAGGTAGTTTGGTTCTTTTTGCAGCCTTTCGGATAATGGGCGCCCTGGCCTGTCTCAGCGACCGCATGAAAAAGCCGACCCAGCCAACAGAGGCGGCGATCGCGCTGCGTCACCCCTGCGTGTCCATCATGGTGCCGTTGTACAAGGAGCGAGAAATCGCGAGTGCTCTGGTGCAACGGCTTCAAAGGCTGACCTATCCCAAAGCGCTGCTGGACGTCATTCTCGTGCTCGAGGCGACCGATGACGTGACGCGCGACGCCCTTGCGCGAGTGGCTCTGCCCAGTTGGATGCGTGTTGTTGAAGTCCCGGAACTGAACGGGTTGACCACCAAACCGCGCGCCATGAATTACGCGCTGGATTTTTGCCGTGGTGACATTGTTGGCGTTTGGGATGCCGAAGACGCACCACAGCCAGATCAGATTGAACGAGTGGTTGCGCATTTCACCCAAGCTTCGCCCGAGGTGGTTTGCCTGCAAGGTGTTTTGGACTACTACAACCCTCGCACGAACTGGCGGTCACGCTGTTTCACCATCGAATACAACGGCTGGTTTCGCGTGATCCTACCGGGCATCGCACGTATGGGGCTGGTCGTCCCGCTTGGGGGAACGACGTTCTTTTTCCGCCGCGAAAAGCTGTTGGAACTGGGCGGTTGGGACGCCCACAATGTCACCGAAGATGCCGATTTGGGCGTGCGGCTTTGCCGGGCGGGTTACCGGACCGAGATGGTGGACACCGCCACCTTCGAAGAGGCGAATTTCCGTGCCTGGCCGTGGGTGAAGCAACGCTCACGCTGGCTCAAGGGGTTCATGGTCACCTATCTTGTGCACATGCGGGACCCGCGGAAACTGTATGCAGATTTGGGTGCGGCCCAGTTTATCGGCCTACAGGCATTCTTTCTGGGCACTCTGGGTCAGTTCCTGCTGGCCCCTGTTCTATGGATTTTCTGGTTGTACGCCCTGGGCATGCCCAATCCGATGGAGCAGATCCTGCCGCAGCAGATCACGACGGCGCTGATCTGGCTGTTTCTGGCAACCGAGGCCCTGAACATATGCGTCGGGATCATCGCTGTATCCGCGCGTGAACGTCGGTTTTTGCTGCCGTGGGTCCCGACGATGTGTCTGTATTTCCCGCTGGGGGTGGTCGCCGGTTACAAAGCCCTGTGGGAACTGGCGACAAATCCGTTTTTTTGGGACAAAACCCAACACGGGCAGGCCAGCGAAGACGTTCCGCTGGCCTGACGTTCACTTGTCGCGACGACTGGCATCCTGTTTCAGACGTGTCATGAAGGCGATTGAAATATGTTCCTTCAACGCCTGCCCTGCGGCTTCTTCGTCTCGGGCCGCGATGGCCTCGACGATTCCCTTATGCTCACTTTGCGCAATCTCGCCACGACCCTGAACAGCCAGCGAAGTGGTCGCCATCAAAGCCATGGTCCGGTGAACCAGATCAAGCTGCTGAACCAGATAGCGATTGTGTGACGCCAGATGAATCTGTTCGTGAAACCGCCGGTTGGCGCGCGACAAAGCCGTTGGGTCATCGATCAACTTGTCGTCTTCGACGACCATATCCTGAAGAACCTTGATTTCTTCCTCAGTGGCGTGCTTTGCGGCAAGGCGCGCAGCCAGCCCTTCAAGTTCCCGGCGCACGATGTAAAGCTCGGCCATCTGGTTGTGATCCAGGGATGCGACGATCAACGACCGCCCGTCCCGTTCCAGCAAAGACTGGGTTTCCAACCGTTGCAACGCTTCGCGGATCGGGGTGCGTGACACTCCGAAACGCTCTGCCAGTTCGCTTTCCACCAACCGATCACCGGGTTTGTAGACACCCACATCGATGGCTTCCAGGATAAGGCTGTAGGCGTCCTTGGTCGGGGATCGGGTCTGGCTCATGGGATCGTTTGTCTCCTCGTTCGGACATGTCTAGCCGTGACAGGGGGCGGCGATCAAGTACAGCATTGAAAACCGACCGACTGCGCCCTAAACCCAAGCCATGGTCAAACCTTCGTTTAGTCATGTCACACAATGGGTGTTCGATCTGGACAACACCCTATACCCACCGCATATGCGGCTGTTCGATCAGATAGAAGCTCTGATGACGGATTATGTGGTGCAAGCCATCGGTGTTGACCGGGCCGAGGCCGACCGGCTGCGCGCGTATTACTGGCGGGAATACGGGACCACGCTGGCCGGGTTGATGGCCGAACATGATCTGGACCCCGACCCTTACCTGCACGCGGTACATCAGGTTGACATGAGCCACATGGACCCGGATGCGGAACTGGCCGATCACATCCGCGCCCTTCCCGGCCGGCGGATCGTCTACACCAACGGCAGCGCGCCCTACGCGGAACGGGTCCTCGAGGCACGCGGCCTGACAGGCCTGTTCGACGCGATATACGGTGTTGAACATGCAGGGTACCGACCAAAGCCCGAAAAAGCTGCGTTCGAAGCGATTTTTGAACAGGACGGCCTTCAGACAGAAACGGCGGCCATGTTCGAAGATGAACCACGCAATCTCGCGGCCCCGCACGAGATGGGAATGCGTACGGTTCATGTTTCCCCCGACCCGCATGAAGCCGATCACATCCACCATCACACGGACGATCTGACCGCGTTTCTGTCGCGCCTGCGATAGGCTGTCACACTGCGACGATCTGCACGTTCTGCACGCGCTTCCACACCCCTATATGCGCGGCAGCGACGAACAGATGGAGACCCCGATGAGCGCGATTGACATGCCGCTGCGCCTACCGATTTGGCAGCGCCTTTTCTTTGCAATTCCCGTCTTTGGATGGCTGGCGCGCGACGCGGTCAACGCCAAGGCAGAAGACTTGTATTACACCGCCGCTGCGATTTTCAGCATGTGGGGCTGTTCCATCATGTTGTTCGGCCTTCCCGGCCTCTACATCCCTGCCCTTATGATGGTGCCGCTGATGTTTCTGATCCTCATCCTGATTTCACGGGGCTGAAATACGGGACAGGATGTCACTTGGCACTTGGGGCAGATCCGAACTAGGTTCTGCCCAGAATGATGAGAGGCGCCATGTCCGACAGCTGTGACATCCTGATTTCCGGTGGCGGGATCGCCGGTCTGACCGCTGCGGCGGTATTCGGAACAGCAGGTTTTGAAGTGATCTGCGTTGATCCGAGCCCTCCGATCACCGAGCGGGACGTGGACGGGTCGGACCTGCGTACAACGGCTTTCTTGCAGCCTGCGCGTGGCCTGCTGGAACAATGCGGTCTGTGGGCAAGACTGGATGCACAGGCAGCCCCGTTGCAAGTCATGCGGATCGTTGACGCCGGGGGCGACTTGCCCGAGCCACGCGTCGTTCGCGACTTCAACGCGGCCGACATCTCCGAACAACCTTTCGGCTGGAACCTGCCCAACTGGCTGTTGCGCCGTGAAATGGTGGCACGACTGGCCGAGTTGCCGAATGTCGATTTCCGCCCCGGCACCGCGACCACCAGCCTGTTCACCCGAACCGCCGAGGCCCGCGTGGGCCTGAGCGATGGCCGCCGCGTTCGGTGCAGACTTGTGATTGCTGCCGATGGTCGCAATTCGCCAATGCGCGAAGCGGCCGGCATCGAGGTGCACACAACTCGATATGGGCAAAAGGCGCTGGCATTTGCTGTGACGCACCCCATTCCACACGAGAATGTCTCGACCGAGATTCACAGATCCGGGGGGCCGTTCACGCTGGTGCCTCTGCCGGACTGGAACGGGCAGCCCTCGTCCGCCATCGTCTGGATGGAGCGCGGCCCGAAGGCCGTTGAACTTCTGAACCTGGAACCCGAGGCATTCGAGGCCGCCATGACCTCTCGGTCCTGCGGTTTGTTCGGCCCGCTGAAATTGGCATCCCGCAGAACGATCTGGCCGATCATCAGCCAATCGGCGGAACGGTTGGCGGGTGAACGCATTGCGCTGATGGCCGAGGCGGCGCATGTGGTGCCTCCCATCGGGGCACAAGGATTGAACATGTCTCTGGGCGACCTGCGTTGCCTGCTGGATTTGGCACAGGCCCGGCCCGAAGGTCTGGGAGACGAACAGATGCTGGGTGCCTATCACAAGGCCCGTCACACCGAGGTCGAGATGCGCGTCAAGGGCATTGATCTGCTGAACCGCGCCTCGATGATCGAGACGCGGCCGCTGCGGGATGCACGGGCGATGGGGCTGAGCGCGCTCTATTCCCTGCCCCCCGTGCGTAAGACTTTGATGCAGATGGGCCTCGGCGTTCGCTAAGGCCCGGTCCGCTTAAAGAACCTGATCCAGCACCCGTTTCAAACGCGCGATGGTGCCGTCCACGTCGTACAGCTTGTCGAGCCCGAACAGACCCAACCGAAACGTGCTGAACCCTTCGGGCTCATCACATTGCAACGGAACACCCGCGGCAATCTGCATACCAAGTGCCGCAAATTTCTTGCCGTTCTGGATTTCGGGATCCGAGGTATAGCTGACCACAACTCCGGGCGCGCCGAAACCATCGGCCGCAACCGAAACAACACCCTTGTCCTTCAGCATCGACCGCACACCGTCACCCAGCGCCCATTGCGCCGCACGCAACTTTTCGAACCCGTATTCACGAGTCTCTGCCATGGTGTCGCGGAAGGCCAGCAACGCATCGGTCGGCATCGTGGCGTGGTAGGCGTGGCCGCCGTTTTCATAGGCTTGCATGATCTGCCGCCATTTCTTCAGATCAAGGGCGAAACTGTCGGAACTGGTCTGCTCCAGACGTGCCTCTCCGCGTTCAGACAACATGACCAGACCGGCACATGGCGAGGCGCTCCACCCTTTCTGCGGCGCCGAGATCAGAACATCGACACCGGTGGCTTTCATGTCCACCCAGGCGCAACCCGACGCAATGCAATCCAACACCATCAGCGCACCCACTTCATGCGCCGCGCTTGCCAGCGCGGTCACATAATCATCCGGCAGAATGACCCCCGCCGACGTTTCGACATGCGGAGCAAAAACAACACCGGGCTTTTGTTCGCGAATCGCGGCGACGACCTCTTCGATTGGAGCAGGCGCAAAAGGCGATGGGCTGGAATTGCCAGTCTCGCGCGCCTTCATGACCGTGGTCGAGTTTGTCAGAGAACCGCTTTCAATGATCTGGCTCCACCGGTACGAAAACCAACCATTGCGAACCACAAGCACATCTGCGCCGCGCGCAAACTGTCGGGCGACCGCTTCCATGGCATAGGTTCCACCACCGGGAATAACGGCAACGCCATCCGCGTTGTACACGCCCTTCAACATATCCGAAATGTCGCGCATCACCTGCTGAAACTTTTGCGACATATGGTTCAGCGAGCGGTCGGTAAATACGACCGAGAATTCTTCGAGCCCGTCCGGGTCAACGGTTTCCAGCAAGCCTGGCATGGCGCATCCTCTCCAAAGCGTTTTCGAAGTCTTGTCCGCTTTGTCAGTGCGGGTAAAGCCCTTTCGCTGCAAAACTTGACCCAGCGTAAAGCTTAACAAACACTTAATTTTTCTCACTTAGTTTCCTGAAAACAGAAAATGACGCCAACCAGTGTCACTTCCCCTTTACACTTCTACTTGCTTCTGAACAGATGCGCACACTTTATACTTGAAGGGATAGATTCACCCGTGACGATACAAAAGCGGATCAGCTTCCAGTTCGTTCGAGACGAAGTAAAACGACGCATTGAAAGCCGTGTCTGGCCACAAGGATCGCTTTTGCCGACGGAGACCCAGCTGGCAGAGGAGTTCAATTGCGCCCGGGCCACTGTGAACAGAGCCTTGAGAGAACTGGCCGACCAGGGCTTTGTCGAGCGCAAACGCAAGAGCGGGACACGTGTCAAGAAAGAGCCCAGCAAACACGCCAAACTCGAATTGTCACTGGCGCGGCAAGTGGTCGAAAACCAGAATGCAAACTATCGCTATGCGCTTGTTGAAAGGAATGTGGTCACCAGCCCAGGATGGCTTTCCTCGCAGATCAACGTGGCACCGGATGCGCGTGTTCTACATGTAATTTGTATGCACTATGCAGATAATCGGCCCTTCCAGATGGAAGAACGATGGATCAACATCGAGGCCGTACCTGACGTGGAGGACGCGGACCTGTTCGAACAGGGGCCACATGAATGGCTGTTGACGGCCGCACCTTTCACCGATGCCGAGGTCGCTTTCTGTGCCATTTCCGCAGATGCGCGACTGGCAGAATTCATGGGCACCACGGCGGGAACATCCATGCTTCAAATGGAGCGCACCACCTGGAAAGAAGACAGGCCGCTTACCTTTGCGCGCATGACGCATCATCCGGGCTATTGCATCCGCACGAAATACTGACTCTGTTCAGCCGATGGGACCGGGCAGACGTTCTTCGCTCAGCAGAACGTTGGCCTCGACGTCGCCTGCACCCGGCAGAGTCATGATCCGACGCCGCAAAACACGTTCGAAATCGGCCAAGTCCCGGGCTACGACACGCAGTCGATAATCATACAGCCCCAGCACGTGTTCGACTGTCTGCACCTCGGGCACGGCACTGACAGCGCGCTCAAAATCTTCAAGACTGACTTGGCCCTTGCGCCCCAGCTTGATGCCCAGAAAGACTGTGACACCGAACCCCAGCGCCTCGGCATTCAGACGCAGCCGACGGCCCTTGATTATTCCTGCCTCTTCCAGCCGACGAATGCGGCGCCACGTGGCGGGTTGGGACAACCCGAACCGGCGCCCCAATGCTCCGGCACTTTGCGTGGCATCCTGTTGCAGCGCGCGAAGAAGACGGCGATCAATCTCATCCAGTTCGATCATACCGGCAGCACCTCGTCCCGCTTGACCCGCGCGATGTGCATAAGGGCCTCGATATCGGCAATATGAGGCAGGGTCAGAATCCGGTCGCGATAAAGCTGCTGATAATGCTTCATATCTCTTGCAATGACGGAAAGACGAACATCGACACGACCCAGAAAGGTCTGGATTTCGATTACCTCTGCCACGTCACGCGCCGCCTGCGTGAAATCGTCGAAAGCTCGGGCCTGCGTCTTGTCGAGCGTGATCCGAAGCGAAACTTCGACAGCATATCCCATCGCGGCCCAGTCTATCACGGCCTCCTGCCCTTCGATGATCCCTGCGGTCTGCATCTTTTCGATTCGCCGCCAGCAGACGCCCGCGCTGATCCGGCAAAGATCGGCCAGTTCCGCTGTTGTCAGGCTCGGGTCTGCTTGAAAGTGGCGCAGAATGCGCCGATCAATATCATCAAGCATGATTTTTTCACTTTCTCTAACTATTGCGAATTATTCTTCATCTTTTTCGCAAATACTCAAGCCCAACCCTATCGCCATTGCGCGAACAGGCAGATACAACCGCCGCAATCAAACCAGAAAGGACCGGCGAAATGCGCGTCTATTACGATCGCGATTGCGATATCAACCTGATCAAAGACAAGAAAGTGGCTATCCTGGGCTATGGCTCGCAAGGTCACGCCCACGCGCTGAACCTGCGCGATTCAGGCGCAAAGAACCTGGTCATCGCCCTGCGCGAAGGCTCGCCCTCGGCCAAGAAAGCCGAAGCGGAAGGTCTGCAAGTGATGGGCATCGCCGAAGCGGCTGCCTGGTGTGACGTGATCATGTTCACCATGCCCGACGAGCTTCAGGCCGAGACCTACAAAAAATATGTCCACGACAACATCAAGCCGGGCGCGGCCATCGCCTTTGCCCACGGCCTGAACGTCCATTTCGGCCTGATCGAGCCGAAAGAAGGCGTCGACGTCATCATGATGGCCCCCAAGGGCCCCGGCCACACCGTGCGCGGCGAATACACCAAAGGCGGCGGCGTGCCCTGCCTGGTCGCTGTCCACAACGATGCAACCGGCAAGGCGCTGGAAATCGGCCTGTCTTACTGCTCGGCCATCGGTGGCGGGCGCTCGGGCATCATCGAAACCAACTTCCGTGAAGAATGTGAAACCGACCTGTTCGGCGAACAGGCCGTTCTGTGCGGTGGTCTGGTCGAACTGATCCGCTGCGGCTTTGAAACTCTGGTCGAAGCCGGTTACGCCCCTGAAATGGCGTATTTCGAGTGCCTGCACGAAGTGAAGCTGATCGTTGACCTGATCTATGAAGGCGGCATCGCCAACATGGATTATTCGATCTCGAACACCGCCGAATACGGCCAGTACGTCACCGGGCCGCGTATCCTGAAATACGACGAAACCAAAGCGCGCATGAAAGCGGTTCTGGACGACATCCAGCAGGGTAAATTCGTTCGTGACTTCATGCTGGAAAACGCCGTTGGCCAGCCGACCATCAAAGCGGCGCGCCGTGCCAATGACGAGCATATGATCGAAGAAACCGGCGCCAAGCTGCGCGGCATGATGCCGTGGATTTCGGCCGGGAAGATGGTTGACAAAGAAAAGAACTAAGTAGGGCGGAAGCCTTTCACAGGGCGGCCTGAGTGGCCGCCTTTTTCGTTTGAACAAAGGTCCGGCAAGGCACATAAACAGCCGGTCAGGTTAAATTTTTTTGGCGCACCCGCGCGTTCCGACAGGACAATCAATGGTTCTACAGCCGACAAGACAGGACTGGAGCGGCGTCTTCACGCTGGGCCTGATCTGGGGCGCGACCTTCATGGTCGTTGCCATGGCGCTTGAAGGGTATGGCCCAATCACCGTTGCCACCTCACGAACCACGCTGGGCGCTGTTACCCTGTTGCTGATGATGAGGGCGACCGGTCGCAAGCTGCCGGTTCTGACGCCGGCGCTGAGTGTTTCGATTGTCCTTATTGGCGTGCTGTCCACTGCCGTGCCATTCATGTTGCTGAGCTGGGGGCAGCAATTTGTGCCATCTGCCTTTGCGGGGCTGTCCATGGCTGCTATCCCGCTGATGGTGCTGCCGCTTGCGCATTTCTTCTCGGATGAACCACTGAACCTGCGCCGATTTATGGGGGTGTGCCTTGGCTTTTCCGGGGCCCTGGTTTTGATCGGACCCGGCCTTGCACAATTGGGCCAGGGGGCAGAACCCGTCGCACAACTGGCCTGCATCACGGCAGCGTTGTGTTATGCAAGTTCATCCGTGCTGACGCGACGCTGTCCGCCGGTTGACCCTTTGGTACTGGCTGCTCTGACGCTGGTTGTCGGGGCCGTGCTTCTTCTGCCCATAATGCTGGTCACCGAGGGGCTGCCGACCTGGCAAGGCCCACGCCCGACAATCGCCCTGATCGTTCTGGGATTGCTGCCAACCGCGTTTGCCACCCTTTTGCGCGTTTCGATCACCCGCAGCGCCGGGTCGGTTTTCCTGACATTGGTGAATTACCAGGTGCCGATCTGGTCGATGGTGTTCGGCGCATGGATCCTGTCCGAGGCCCTGCCCCTGCGCTTTTACATCGCTTTGGCGCTGATCCTGACCGGCATGGCCATCAGCCAGTGGTTCAGCCTGCGAAAGGTATTGTTCGGGCACTAGCTTGTGGCGGCTTCGACCTCTGCCACGATGCTGTCGACAACTTGGGTCAGCAACCCATCGTCTTCGCATTCAGCCATCACGCGGATCAGAGGCTCGGTCCCGGATTTGCGGATCAACAAACGGCCCTGCCCGTTCAGCCGCGCCTCGGCATCGGCGATGGCCGCCTGAACACTTTGAACCTCCAACGGTGTTTGATCGCTGGAATAGCGCACATTCTTCAGCAACTGCGGAACGGTTTCGAACTGCTTGGACAGATCAGATGCCTTGCGCCCCGACAAAACCATTTCCGCCAGGAAATGCAGCCCAGCCATCAACCCATCACCGGTTGTGGCATAATCGCTCATAACGATATGGCCGGACTGTTCCCCACCAAGGTTGAACCCACCTTCACGCATCCGTTCGACCACGTAGCGATCACCGACGGCCGTTCGCTCCAGACGCAAACCCTGCGCTGTCAGATGGCGTTCCAAGCCCAGGTTGGACATGACGGTCGCGACCAGGGCGTCGCCTTTCAACTGGCCCGATTTCTTCCATGCCGTCGCCAGCAAAGCCATAAGCTGATCGCCGTCAGCCACCTGGCCGGTTTCGTCGACCACAACCACCCTGTCCGCGTCGCCGTCCAGACAAATGCCCACGTCGGCGCCATGCGCGACAACGGTTTCTGCGGCCAGTTGCGGCTTGGTCGATCCGCAGTTGAGATTGATATTCTTGCCGTTGGGCGCGATTCCCACGGGGATCACTTCTGCGCCCAGCTCCCACAGAACTTCTGGCGCGGTGCGGTGGGCTGCGCCGTTCGCACAATCGATCACCACCTTCAAACCATCCAGACTGACGTTCCGCGGCAACGACGACTTCACACGTTCGCCATAGCGAAACCGTGCGTCATCAACCCGGCGCGCCCGGCCGATATTCTGCGCCTGGGCGGGTCTGACGCCTTCGTCGATCAGCCTTTCGATCTCGACCTCGGCCTGATCGGACAGTTTATAGCCGTCCGGCCCAAAGAACTTGATTCCGTTGTCTTCGGCAGGGTTGTGGCTGGCCGAGATCATGACGCCCAGATCAGCCCTCATGGACCGCGTCATGAGGCCAACGGCGGGCGTCGGAACGGGCCCCAGCAGCAGCACGTTCATTCCAGTGGATGTCAAACCGGCCGTCAGCGCGTTTTCCAGCATATAGCCGGACAAACGCGTATCCTTGCCGATGACAACCCGGTGCACCCCTGTCGCGTCGCGTCGGAAATACCGCCCTACAGCGGCCCCGATGCGCAACGCCATCTCTGCCGTCATCGGATGCGTGTTGGCGGTGCCCCGCACCCCGTCGGTTCCGAACAGCTTGCGCATAGGTGTTACTCCGTGATTTGCCGTGCGACCGGATTACCGGACAGCAGCCCATAGGCGCAAGGCCTGAGAGGTCTCGGCCACGTCATGAACGCGGATGATCTGCACGCCCTGAGACAATCCGGCCAGAGCCACCGCGATTGATCCCGGCGCGCGGGCAGTCTTGCAAGGCTCTTTTCCGATGGCGCCAATAAAGCCCTTGCGCGACACGCCCAACAGGATCGGGCAGCCCAAGCCGTGGAACAGGCTGAGATTTCGCAGAAGGATCAGGTTGTGATCCTCGGTCTTCCCAAACCCGATCCCGGGATCCACAACGACCTGATCGCGGCTCAGGCCAAGACGTTCCAGCAACGCAATCTGGCCTTCGAGAAAATCGTAAACATCCAGCAATACATTGTCGTATTGCGGATTGATCTGCATCGTCGCCGGATCACCCTGCATGTGCATGACACAGACAGGCACTCTCTGCGCGGCACAGAACGGTGCCAATGCCGGATCGAAGGTGAAGCCCGAGACATCGTTGACCAACCCTGCCCCGGCCGCGCAGGCAGCCTTGGCGACATCGACCTTTCGTGTATCGATGGAAATCAAAGCGCCTGTTTCCGACCGGATCGCTTCGATCAACGGGCGGGTTCGCGCGATCTCTTCCCCGGCCGGGACAAAACCCGCCCCCGGACGGGTGGACTCTCCGCCGATATCCAGAATCGTGGCACCATGCGCCACCATATTCACCGCAGCCACGCGAGCAGCATCTACCGAGCTGTGAACACCGCCATCCGAGAAACTGTCCGGCGTGGCATTCAGAATCCCCATGATATGAGGCACCTGCATATCAAGGCCCGCCACGTCAGCCCGCGGTTGGATCAAACGGCTCAGGTAATCTGACGGAACGTCCGAGGCCGCGACGATTTCGGGTTCTGACCCGCGCCGCAGGGCCTCGGCATGAGTGAACCAAAGGGGTTGGCCCGCCAGCGGCACAGCGCCTGCCGGACGGGTCGCTCCATGCTGAACCAGTGGTCTGAAATAGGTTCTCACAGCTGGGCCTGATCCACCGCAACAGCGCGCAAGGGCGTTTTGGGTTCCGTCGGCAATGCGCCGCCGATCACCATCATTTCGCTCGCTTCAAAGGTCGCCGCGAACCATGCAGCCAGCGCCACGGCATCCGACGGGGCGGCAGACGGGCCGTCAACGGCGTCCAATACGATCTTGGATGGGGCCCAGACACAGATCTGGCCGTTCTTCATCGCCCAATCCAATTCGGTCCGCGTTGAGACCACCACACAGCGATGGTCCCGTGCCGCCAGAACCCAGGCATTCTGTTCAATTGCCAACAGGTCAATTCGGCGTTGCGTCATCGCATGACCCGTTTGCGGAGCGGCCAGTTCGGACGCCCCGACACACAGGATCAGCGGGCGCTGGCGGTTCTCCAACTGATCGATCCAACCCTTCAGGTTTTCCGAGGCGATGGCGTCATTCGACAGGAAGACAAGGCGGGGATGCGGGCGTTCTTCTTCGGCCACCTCATGATGGACCGAGTCTTTTCCACGCACGATCTCAACCCCCAACGCACCCGGGCCTCGATCCAGTTTTTCGATGCGAACAAAGACCCTTACAGCCTGAGGTTCCAGCAGGATGCGTTCCGCAACGCGTTCGGCCAATGTCTCAAGCAGGTTCAGGCGCTCGGCCGCCAGCTCATAGGCGATGGATTCCGTTACGCGGTCATATGACAGGATGCGATCCACATCATCATCAATCGGGTCTGTCAGAGGCCGGACTTCGACCACGATGTTGAAACAGATCCGCTGGGTTGTTCCCCGCTCGGCTTGGAAGGCACCGATTTCGACTTCGACGATATGGTCGCGCAAAGAGATACGATCCAACGGCCCCCGAGGAGACGTCGCTTCGGACCGTTCGGACGGGTGTGCGAATGCCAAGCGGATTTCAGAACTCATGGGTCAGGCCTTTTCGGGCTCGTTGCATAGTTTGCCTACTATAGGCGTCGCGAGGGCCTATAGCATTCAAACAAGCGCCATTCCAACCGCCGAATGCGGCGTCACGAGACCCGAAACCAGCTCATCATCCCGGAAGCAGCATGCCCAAGCATATGACAATGCAGCAACCAGTTCCCGGGATTGTCCGCGATCAATGCGATTTGGCGAGTCTGTCCCCGCCCGACCAGAACGGTATCACGCCAGGGGCCCAGAGAGCCATCGTCCATGATCAGCCGGAAGTGATGCCCGTGCAGATGCATTGCGTGCGGAAATGCGGTTTCATTTACGAACTCGATCCTGTGCAAACTGCCGACGGCCGCATCCAGAAACGGATCTTCGGGGCGCTCGGCGTAACCGTTCAGCGCCCAGAATTTGCCCAACTGCGCCAGTTCGCGGCCTGACAGTTCCGTTCCACCCAGCCGGCCGCTTTCCAGCCACCGCATTGCGCCACCTTGCAGAACCATCTGGTGCGCTCCGGCACGTTGAAAATTCCCGATCTCAGGCAGAGGGTTAGGCGGCAATGCTGACACGCCCTGCCTGTGCGCCCCGGCAGCGTTTCCACCAACCTCGAACCGCGCCAGCCCAAAGGAACCATCTCTTTCGACGCTGACCAGGCTTGCCGTTTCGCCCTCGGTGACGACATCCACAATCAGATCCGCACGCTGTGCAGGTGCCAGCGGGAAAGAGCCCGACAGCCGCAGCGGTGTGTCCAAGGGCATTCCATCCAAGGCGACGATCCACCCTGAAAGACCATCAAGATCCAGGTCAAATATCCGGGCATTTGAGGCGTTGACCAATCGCAGTCGCAGACGCTCGTTTCTGCGTACCGCAAACGCGGGATCGAATGATCCGTTGACGGTCAGGATGTTCCCAATCCGACCTGCATGGCTCAGATCATGGCCATTGTCGAAATCATCCGTGATCTGGGCGGTTTCCGGATCAAGCCGCCAGTCGTCCAGCATCAGCACCCAATCCTGATCCACATCGGGGGCCACGGTTTCTTCGACGATCAGCGGCCCATAAAGCCCGCGCGCAACCTGTTCAATCGACTGGTTATGCGCATGGTACCAATAGGTCCCTGCATCGGGAACGACGAAGGAGTAATCAAAGCTTGCGCCCGCTTCCACCGCGTCCTGCGTCAGGCCGGGCACGCCGTCCATGGCGTTTTCGATGCGAATGCCGTGCCAATGGACCGACGTGGCTTGCGGGAGCTGGTTCATCAGGGTGCGCTGGATGCGGTCGCCCTGCCTGACGCGCAGTTCAACGCCGGGAACAGACCCGTCATATGTCCAGACTACCGTTTCAGGATAACTTGCTGGCGCGATCGGGTATTTGGCTACACGCGCATTAAGCGGTGCAAAACCCGCGCTGGCCACACGCGGCATCAGAAATGCTGCGGCGGCGGATTGCAAAAGATGTCTGCGGTTCAAAATCATTGCGGGCCTCCTGGCCCGCAATATAGGATGCAACCTGCCCCACGCCAGCAAGCTTCCAGCGCGGGTGCGTCAATCAGTTGCTCGCTGTCCGATAGTTGTGGCGGTAGAAAATGTGCACGCCGATTTTCGCCGTCTGTTTATAGACCCGCGACCAGGACGGGCGAACCGATGTCGTGTGATAGTGCGTCGCCCCTTCGGTCAACTCATCCGCCACACCATCAATGGCTGCCCGCGCGACTTTTGCCACACGCTCATACGCCGTTTTCTCGTGGATGACCTCTTTGCGGCCATCACAGGTGTATGTAAATTGGCACTGGTATTTCTTGCCGGTCCCCTGATGGATCACCCCGCACAGGGAATCCGGGAAACGGCTGCTTTTGACCCGGTTCAGGATCACCTCGGCAACCGCGAACTGGCCGCGCACGCTTTCGCCGCGCGCCTCGAAATACAGGGCTTCGGACAGGCATTTCCAGTTTTCACCACCGGAGGCCTTTGGTTGCTGGTCAAGCCAGTCTTTGGAGAAGGACACTTCGACAGGTTCAGCCGCCTTGCGGGGCTGGAAAAGCTTGAAATAGTCCCGGAAGCTTTGCGCCGGCAGCTCACTGCGGGTGACAAGTTCTTTCTTTGCAGTATCAATTGCTTCCCTCTCGGCGAAGGACGCACTCGGCAGCACGGTTGCCGCCATTGTAGCAACAGCCATTATGTAACGTAGCATCAGATAACCTCGCACAGGCACATCACGCGCCATACCCTCCCCCGGCGGGCGCGACGAGGCATCTAACGCAATCCTGCGCAAAGGTCCAGTATCCTAAAAAAAGCAAGTGGAAAATTGCCCGTGGCGAAAATAATTTCCGCCTACGAATGACCGAATAACCCACTATTCCTTGGGGTTCAGCGCGGTGTCAACCCCCAAGTCTGGAGGAAATCGCCAGTTGAGCGGCAGCCAGCCGAGCGACCGGAACCCGGAACGGCGAACACGAAACATAGTCAAACCCCAAATCCCTGCAAATGGCGATTGATTCGGGGTTCCCGCCGTGTTCGCCACAGACCGAAAGGGTCACATTCGGTTTCGCGGCACGCCCTCGTTCCGCCCCGAGTTTCAGCAATTCCCCGACCCCATCCGGATCAAGAACGTGGAACGGATCTTCGCCAAAGACTCCCTGCCGAACATAGGCGGACATGAAACGACCGGCATCGTCGCGGGACAGGCCGTAGGTCATCTGTGTCAGGTCGTTTGTACCAAAACTCATGAAGGCGGTCTGCGGCGCGATTTCTTCCGCGCGCAGACAGGCGCGTGGTGTTTCGACCATGACGCCCAGCCGATATTCGAACTTCTGTCCCCGTTCAGATTCAACGGCGGCGGCGACCGAATCGATGCGGGATTTGACCAGTTCAACCTCGCGCTTGGCAGATACCAGCGGGATCATCACTTCGGGCACCACCGGGGCACCGTTTTTTCTGGCCTCCAGCGTGGCTTCGAAAATCGCGCGCGCCTGCATGTCGTAGATCTCGGGCACGGTGACACCCAGACGAACGCCGCGCAGGCCCAGCATTGGGTTGTATTCGGTCATCGCCTCAACCCGGCGTTCAACGTCGGACACAGGAAGGTCCAGCGCCTCTGCCAGTTCCCGTTGCCCGGTGCGCGTTGTCGGCAGAAATTCATGCAAGGGTGGATCGAACAGGCGGATGCAGACAGGCTGGCCTTCCATGATCCTGAACAGCTGAACAAAATCCTCGCGCTGCATCGGAAGCAGGCGTTCCAGCACCGCCGCCCTGCCCGCCGAGGTTTGCGCAAAGATCATTTCACGCATCACGATCAGACGGCCGGGATCAAAGAACATATGTTCTGTCCGGCACAGACCGATCCCCTGAGCCTGAAAGTTCCGGGCTGTCTGCGCGTCAGCCGGTGTGTCGGCGTTGGCGCGGATGTCGATGTCACGCTCGGCATCGGCCCAGCCCATCAGCGTCTGGAAACAGTCATCCAATGCGGCCTCGAGCATGGCGGGTTGACCAGCCAGCACCTGACCCGAGCTGCCATCAATGGTGACAATATCGCCGGTTTTGAACACCCGCCCATCCGGTGCGGTCAGCATCTTGTCTTTCGTCTGAAACCGCATTTCCGAGGCCCCGACGATACAGGGCAGGCCCAATCCGCGCCCGATCACGGCCGCGTGGCTGGTCATGCCGCCCTTTTCCGTCAGAACTGCAACGGCGGCATGCATCCCGCGCACATCCTCGGGCGAGGTTTCCCGGCGCACCAGAACACACGCCTCGCCACGGGCGGCACTGGCCTGCGCTTCGGCCGAGGTGAACACGATCTTGCCGGTCGAGGCACCGGGGCTGGCACCAATGGCGGTGGTCAGCACATCGCGGCGCGCATCGGGGTGGACCTGACGGTGCAGTAATTCGTTCAGCGCGTGCGGGTCGACACGCATCACCGCCTCTTGCGGCGGTATGATACCGTCTTCGGCAAGACGTACGGCAATGCGCATGGCCGCGCGGGCCGATCGCTGCACCCGGACGCCATCCAGAATATGCACTTTGCCATTTTGAATGACGAACTCGACCTGCATTTCTTCACGCAGTTTTTCGCGCATCAGGACGGCATGCGTTTTGACGTCGGCAAAGGCTTTGGGCGCAACCTCTTCCAGCGAGGGGCCGCGCGGGTCTTTTTCAAGAAACAGGGCTGCCACATCTTTGCCTAGCGCGTCGCGCCCCTGGCTCTGGCTTAGGTAGCGACCGGTGATCTGTGGCATTCCTGTTGTGGAATCAACCAGTTGAAGCACGCCTGATCCGCATTCACCCTGCCCGACGCCCGGGATCATCTCTTGAATGACAAGCCCAAGACCCGCATCTGCCGGGGCACCCTTGGCCTGCCGCAGCAGCCGGGCGGACGTCCCGTCCCATGCACGTGCCATCGAGCGCAGAACGCCGATCAGCTGTTCACCCCGGTCCTGCGGGAAGGCTTCATCCGTTTCATCTTCGTAGGCGCGCAGGGAGTGGCGCAAGCCTTCGCTGCCATCCATGTCGATGTCATCAAACACATCCGCGTCCAGCCGCGCCACGTGGATCGCATAGCTTTGAACGAACCTGAGATACAGCGCAGCAGCGGCCTCTGCCCCCATGGTATCGGACAGATCCACATAGCGGGCATCATTCATGCCAATGTTCAGAACCGCACCGGGCCCGCCCCAATCGGGATCTTCAGAACTTGGTCGGACGCACAGCAAGGTCGTGGGGTCGAATTGCTCAAGGATCGCGTCAAGGTTCGGAACGTCGCCTTCCGCAATCTGATGGACCGCATCAAACGACAAGGCGACGGTCCGGGGCACCGGCAGGTCCAGTCGGACCAGCCGTTGCAGACACTTGGCCCGCCCGCCATGGGTATGGGCCGTGACCGGCGCATCGGATGTAATGAGCGTGGTATGCGGATTATTCTGCACTGCAGCACCTTTTGATTTGCCTGCAGCATAAGCGCTTGCGCCCTTCGTGCAAGGGCGTTGTGGGCACGCATCGCTGCGTGCCCGAGGTTTTAACCTTCGATCCGCGACAGATCGGCCACGCTGGAACAAACCTGCCTGATCTGACTGAGCAGGTTCAGCCGGTTGCGGCGGATCACGTCATTGTCGGTGTTGACCTGCACGTCCTCAAAGAACGCATCCACCGGCCCGCGCAGCCCCGCCATGGCCGCCATTGCAGTTGGAAAGTCTTCGGATTTCAGGGCCACGTCGATTTGCGTCTGCGCCCCATCCAAAGCCATGAAAAGCGCCTTCTCGCTGTCGGTCTCGGCGAATTTCACATCCGCACCGTAAGAGTATTCCACGCCGTCCTTTTCCTCGGCCTGGGTCAGGATGTTGTTGGCCCGCTTAAACCCCTGCACAAGGTTTTCCCCATCCTCGGTCGCGATCACGGCATTCAACGCGCGGGCACGTTTGACCAGCAGGTTGAGGTCGTCATTCCCCTCCATCGCGATGCACGCATCGATGATGTCGTGGCGGATGCCCTCGTCACGCAGAAAGACTTTGAGGCGGTCGTGGAAGAAGGACAAAAGGTCATCGGACGTATCGGGTACCTTCCGTTCAAGACGCAGAAAGTCCGTCATTTGTTGCGTCCCGGCCTTGTCGCCCGCAAGCTTCTCCTTCACCGTACGGAACGCCGCTCCGAAAACACCGTGGTCGGCAATCTCATCCAACAGCTCTGCGACATGCCCGTCGTGCAAGGCTTCGTTGGAAGCCGCTTCGGCCCGAACGAGTTGCGCGTCGAAGAAACGATCCAGCTTCAGCCGCAGATCATTGTTCAGGATCAACCGGATCGCCCCCAATGCCGCGCGACGCAGCGCGAACGGGTCCTTCGACCCGGTGGGCTTTTCGTCGATCGCCCAGAACCCTGCCAGAGTATCAAGTTTGTCCGCAAGCGCCACGGCGACCGACAGGGGTGCCGCAGGCACATCATCCGACGGCCCCAGCGGCGAGTAATGTTCCTGCGCAACAGCAGCCACCGCGGCATCCTCGCCGGCGGCTTCGATGTAATACCGCCCCATGAGCCCCTGAAGTTCGGGGAATTCATAGACCATCTCTGAACTCAGATCGGCCTTGGCCAGACGCGCGGCTTTCTCGGCCTGATCCGGGTCGGCGCCCGTCACCAGAGCCAGTTCGCGGGCCAGCGCAGCGATGCGCTCGATCCGCTGGGCCTGGGTGCCCAGCTTGTTGTGGAAGGTCACGTTCTCCAGCGCGCGGGTCCATTGGGCGATGTCCGATTTGGCAACGCGCAGGTCGTTCTCCCAGAAGAATTTCGCATCTGCCAGACGCGCCGACAGCACCTTTTGATTGCCGGCCAGAATGGTCGCGCCGTTATCGGTGGTTTCGCGGTTGGCGACGGTGATGAAACGCTCGATCCGGCCGGTCTTGTGGTTTTTTACGGAAAAGAACTTCTGATGCTCTTTCATCGAGGTCTGCAACACCTCGGGCGGCAATTCGAGGAATTCCTCGTCGATTTTCCCCATCAACACCACAGGCCATTCCACCAGCCCGGCAACCTCGGCCAACAGTCCCTTGTCTTCGACGATTTCCAGACCGGCGGCAAAAGCCATGTTCTGTGCATCATTCCAGATGTGTTCGGCACGTTCATCCTGTGACAGCAAAACGAATGCGCGTTTCAGCTTGGCGGCATAGTCCTCGAAAGACGTAACCGAGAACCGGTTGGGGGCCATGAAACGATGACCGGCTGTGGTATCACCGGAACGGATGCCATCGACCTGCATCGGAACAACCTGCGCCCCTGATTCATCCGACAGGATGCACAGAATCGAATGCAACGGGCGCACCCACCGCAGACTGCCACTGCCCCAACGCATGGATTTGGGCCATGGGAAGTTGCGAATAGTGGCTTCCAGCACTTCGGCAATGATCTCGGCGGCCGGACGGCCCGGTTTCTCAATGGTGGCGAAGTAAACGGCGCCCTTGGGGGTCTCGCGCTCTTCCAGTTGGTCGCGGGTCAGGCCAGCACCCCGCAGAAATCCTTCAATCGCTTTGTCCGGCGCGCCGACCTTGGGCCCTTTGCGCTCTTCCCGGATTGTCGGGCTTTGCGCCAGCAGACCTTCCACCGCCAATGTCAGACGGCGGGGTGTGGTCAGTGCGGCCGCGTTTGAATAGGTCAAACCGGCCTCGACCAGACCATCGGTAATCCGCTTTTTCAGATCCTTACCGGCACGGGTTTGCATCCGCGCAGGAATTTCTTCGGAAAACAGTTCGATCAGCAGGTCGGGCATAGTCGGTCCTTAGAAGTTCACAATCGTCTGAATGACGATGGCATTGGCGATATCCACAAAGAAGGCGGATACAAGGGGCAACACGATAAAGGCAATAGGCGACGGCCCATATCGCTTGGTTACAGCCGTCATATTTGCAATCGCCGTGGGTGTGGCGCCCAGGGCAAAGCCTCCGAAGCCCGCTGCCAGCACCGCTCCGCGATAATTCGAGCCCATCAGGGGAAACAGCACCCAAATCACGAAGGCAACCGTAAACACCGTTTGCGCCGTCATGATTACGGCAATTGCCACACCCAGTTCCGCGATGGTCCACAACTGCAAGCTCATCAGTGACATTGCCAGAAAGGCCCCAAGCGCAAATTCAGACAGCAATGCCAGCGACGGTGTCCGTGCAACCGGCGGCGCGGACGGAGCGATGGCCGCCCGGACATTCGAAATCACGATGCCCATGATCAGACAGGGCACAAACAGCGGCAGTTTAAGCCCCGCTGCCGAAATCGCCTCGCCCAGCGCATAGCCCAGAATAATCGCAAGGTTCAGATGCAGCAGCACGCGCATGATGGTCATATGGTCAATTTCGGTGGCTGCGGTCGTTTCTTCCGG
Organism: Ruegeria sp. HKCCE3926; assembly: GCF_017872515.1. Classification (NCBI taxonomy): domain Bacteria; kingdom Pseudomonadati; phylum Pseudomonadota; class Alphaproteobacteria; order Rhodobacterales; family Roseobacteraceae; genus Ruegeria; species Ruegeria sp. HKCCE3926. The sequence continues at coordinate 1,400,273 of NZ_JAEDOU010000001.1, forward strand.
CAGTCCAACGGTATGTTCTTCGTCAGGTCGGTCCGGCGACAGGCCTCGTGTTTCCACCAGAAGACGGGCGATGGGGCCCCCGACCAGCGCTGCAAGCACCAGTCCGAGCGTCGCCACGGCAACGCCAAGTTCAGTTGCACCGTCCAGACCCGTAGCGCTGGCAACTTCGGGTGCCCATGCAATTGCGGTTCCGTGTCCACCAATCAACGCGGCCGAACCGAACAGAACGCCTGCTTGCGCCGGATAGCCAAACAAGGAAGCCCCTGCCGCGCCGATAACGTTCTGCGCAACAATCGTAACAAGCGTCAAAATCAACAGGATCAATAAAGGCTTACCACCGGCAATCAAGTCAGAAAGCCGCGCGTTCAGTCCGATTCCGGCAAAGAACAAAACCAGCAGAGCGTCCCGGGTCTGCAACTCGAATGACAGCTCTACATTGACACCAAGATACAGAAACAAGACCACGAGCGAGGCCAAAAGGCCGCCCGTGACCGGTTCAGGAATATTGAACTGCCTCAGAACTGCGACTTTGCTGTTGATCCGGGCACCCAACAAATACACCGCAAACCCCAGAGTTGCAGTAATGAAGTCCGGGATCAAAACGGCGTCAGCCATGGTTTTCCTCAGTTTTCAGGGCGCGTCGGGCACTCCTCACCCACCACCGTACCGTCATAGGCTTTTTCACCGCAGTTGTTCAACGCGTGCCAGACATATCCCTTGCCATCCCTGGTAATCGCCACGATCCGGTCGACGCCGAAATGGATGTTCTTTTCGCTCAAAAACGCCTGTGCCTGCCCCGATTTCAGCGCATCGCCCAACGACACGGCGTCGAAACAGTCAAACCAACCCGGCGCGGTCAAGGGTTCGGGGTTTTCGACAGCAATAAACCCGGCCATCTGATCCGGTTTCAGATCCGTTTCAAAACAGCCACGGTAGCGGATCGGAGAACTGTCTGCATCAATCGCCTGAAAGTCTGAATAGGTGATCGGGACAGGCGCATCGCTTTGGTCCGTCATCAGGACCACGTCCTGGCCGGGTTGCGGTTCGACCTCGTAGTAGAAACCGTAAATCTGCAAATAATACATTCCGGCCCCGGCCACCAAGGCCGACAACAACAGAACAATTGCCAGCAGTTTTCCCGTCATGTTTCAGGCTGCCTCTTTCAAGTTCTTGTAAAATAGGACAGGTTTCGTCCGGGTACAGGCATCAATGAGGTCAACACCATGGAATCCACGCTTGCTGTCGGTTTTTTCGGCGCATTGTTTGCCATCATGAACCCGGTTTCCAACCTGCCGGTGTTTCTGAGCGTCACTCAGGATCTGCCTGCCGCCGACCAGCGCAAGATTGCGGTGAAGACGGTGATCTATTGCCTGATCCTCGGCGGTGCCTTTGCGCTGGTCGGAAGTCAGGCGCTTGGCCTTTTTGGCATCAGCGTCAATCACCTGCGCGTCGCCGGCGGCCTGGTCGTCATGATGATCGGTCTCAACATGCTGAACGGAAACGAAAGCACCTCTCATCACGGAACAAAAGGAGAGAAGGAAGCTTACCCCGAAACCGATACGGTGGCCTTTTACCCGCTGGCCTTTCCCATTCTTGTGGGCCCCGGCACGATAACCACCCTGATCTTGTACGCACATCAGGTTAAAACTGCGGTCGAGGCCTTTGTTTTTGCAGGCGTATTTCTCGTTGTGGTCGGCCTGCTTCTGATCACGTTCTGGAACGCCGCCTGGCTGGCTGAACGCCTGTCCAGCAACGCGCGCGTGATCATGAGCCGCTTCATGGGTATGATCCTTGCCGCCATTGCCGTCAGCATGATCGCAGACGGGCTCAAGGCGCTTTTGCCCGGGCTGGCCTGATTGCCTCATCAGGCCTGAAACCCGGCGGCCTCGGTCTGCACGAACGCATCCGCACATTGTTTGGCCAACGCCCGGACGCGCCCGATATAGGCCTGCCGTTCAGTCACCGAGATCACGCCGCGCGCGTCCAGCAGGTTGAAGATGTGACTGGCCTTGATGCATTGATCATAGGCAGGGTGCGCCATGATGATGCGTTTGCCCGTCTTCGGGTCCACATGCGCCTGGCTCAGAATCGCCGCGCACTCGGTCTCGGCCTCTTCGAAGTGGCGCAGCAGAACTTCGGTGTTGGCCACGTCAAAGTTCCAGCGGGCGTACTCCTCTTCGGTCTGCTTGAAGATATCGCCGTAAGTCAAAGGACTGGGCGACTGGGGGTCATTGAACGGCATGTCCATCACGTGATCGATGCCGAGCACATACATGGCCAGACGCTCCAGCCCATAGGTCAGCTCGCCTGATACCGGCGCGCAGTCATGGCCGCCAACCTGTTGGAAATAGGTGAACTGGCTGACTTCCATTCCGTCACACCAGACTTCCCAACCCAGACCCCACGCGCCGAGCGTCGGGCTTTCCCAGTCATCTTCGACAAAACGGATGTCGTGCAGGTCCATGTCGATGCCAATCGCCTCGAGGCTTCCCAGATACAACTCCTGCAAATCCGGTGGGCTGGGTTTGATCAGCACCTGGTACTGATAGTAGTGCTGCAACCGGTTCGGGTTCTCGCCATAACGCCCATCTGTCGGGCGGCGTGACGGCTGAACGTAAGCCGCAGCCCAGGCTTTCGAGCCAAGCGCGCGCAGGGTGGTCGCGGGATGGAACGTTCCGGCCCCGACTTCCATGTCATAGGGCTGTAGAATGGCACAGCCTTTAGACGCCCAATAGGTCTGAAGCCGCAGGATGATCTCCTGAAATGAACGCGGTGCGCTGGTCGGTTCGGTCATGGCATTCCCTCTGGGCGCCTTTGCGCCCGGTTCCGGTCGGTTTTGCCCTTCCTATGCAAGGGGCAAAGGGGCGTCAACGGGGCTTGGGGCCAAGCCTGTATCTGCAGAGCCACACCGTAAATTCCCCGCATTCGCGGCATGGCGTTTCGCAAATGAATTCGCGTATTCTGCGCCAAAGCACGAACACTGCATAAGACGGGCAGACTATGACACGCGTATTTTCAGCAATCCTATTGTTTCTTCTGGTCGGCCTGCGCGCCGCAACCGCACAACAAGATCCCGGCGTCTGGGTCCAGGTCGAGGCCCAGCCCTCGCTGCGCGAAGCGCAGGAACGGGCACAGGCCTATGCCGGTGCTTTGCCGGATGTGAACGGGTTTCGCCTGAACAGTGGCTGGTACGCGATTGTGATCGGCCCCTACGCGCGGACCGACGCCGAACAGGTGCTGCGCGTCTATCGGGCCGAAGGCCAGATACCGCGCGACAGTTATATCGCGTTTTCCAGCGCGATGGGGCAACAGTTCTGGCCCATCGGGGCAAACGTTCTGAACCGTGGCACCGTCGCGGCACCGATTGAACCTGTGGCACAACCGGAAGAGGCTCCGGCGGTTACCACACCACAGGATTCGGATGAAACCCGTGCGCAGGCGCTTCAGTCCGAACGTCTGTTGACCGCGCGGGAACGCAAGGATCTGCAAACGGCTCTGCGCGCGGCGGGGTTTTACAACTCGACCATCGATGGTGCGTTCGGGCAAGGCACCCGCCGTTCGATGAGCGATTGGCAGCGCTACAACGGGTTTGACGCCACGGGCGTTCTTACGACGTTGCAGCGCAAGGCCCTGATGGATGAATACAACGCGCCGCTGATCTCTGTTGGAATGGAGCGGTATTCCGACGACAAGGCTGGGATTGTGCTCGACATGCCTCTGGGCGCTGTCAGCCTTGATCGCTATGAGGCCCCCTTCGCACATTTCAAAAGCACCTCTGACATGAACGCCAAGGCGCTGCTGATCAGTCAGGAGGGGGACAAGAACACGCTCCGCGCGTTGTACGAGGTGATGCAATCGCTTGAGATCGTTCCACTGAATGGCCCTCGTGAACTGGGCCGCGACCGGTTTACCCTTGAAGGACGCGGCAACGGCATAGTGTCCTTTACGCAAGCGCAATTGGCCGATGGAAAAATCAAGGGCTTCACCCTTGTCTGGCCCGAAGGAGACGAGGCACGTCGCCTGCGTGTCCTGTCAGCGATGACATCCAGCTTCAGCACGACGGATGCGGTTCTGGATGCCGCCGCCGGTGCATCCGCAGAACAGCGCATCGATCTGGTGTCGGGCCTTCAGGTCCGTAAGCCCCGACTAACGCGCTCTGGCTTTTTCGCGGATGAGAATGGGACAGTACTGACGGTTTCCGAGGCCGCAGACAGCTGCACGCGGATCACGCTGGATGGCGATCACGAGGTTCAACTGGCCCTCACGGACCCTGAACTTGGCGTGGCGGTCCTGCGCCCTGCAAAAACGCTCGCCCCCATGAGCGTCGCCGCGTTCAGTGCGGCCAAGCCGCAGATCAAGTCTGAGGTGGCCGTGTCCGGCTATTCCTATCAGGGCGCATTGGGTGGCCCCACCCTGACCTACGGGCAGGTCGCGGACATTCGTGGGCTGAATGGTGAGACCGGCGTCAAGCGTCTGGCGCTGAACGCCCAACCCGGCGATGCGGGTGGCCCCGTCTTCAATGACAGCGGTAACGTCGTCGGAATGTTGTTGCCCACACCGTCCGAAGGGCGCACCCTGCCCGCTTCGGTCAGCCTTGCGGCCACCGTTGATCGGTTGACCGAAATTCTTGCAGAGGCCGGAGTGTCCGGTCAGTCGAGCGAGGAAACCACACGGATCTCACCCAATGAGCTGAACCGGCGCGCAACCGGCATGACGGTTCTGGTTCACTGCTGGGATTGATCCGACAGCACCTCAACAAAAAAGCGCCGCATGAAAGTGCGGCGCTTTTTCGTTACAGAATGTCAGGTGTCACGTGGATCAAGGTCGGCACAGGCGCATCGAATGCGGCCCTTACTGCACTTTGCATCTCTGCTACATTCGAAGGCGCCGAGGAGCGCGCACCAAAGGCTTCGGCAAGTTTGCAGAAATCGGGATTGTGCGCCATGACCGCGTTGGGCGCGATCTGGCTGCGCACCATACTGTCCTCGATTTCCTTAAGTTTGCCATTGTCCCATAAAATGATTGGAAGCGACAATCCCAACTCAACTGCCACGCCCAGTTCCTGCATCGTGTAATGGAACCCGTAATCCCCGGCGATAACCGCCGTGGGTTTGCCGCGCCGGGCAACCGCCCCGCCAATACCGGCGGGCAACCCATAGCCAAGAGTGCCAAACCCCGTCGGATGATGCCAGTGATGAGGATAGGCCATGTCCCACACCTCTTTGGCGACATAGGCAAACTGCGTCATGTCCGAATAGATCATGGTGTCGGCCGGCATGGCCGCGCGCAAAGCGTCCGCGATCGGCACGATTCCGGGCCGCTCTGCATCCACCTCGGCACGCCAGCGGGCGCATTTCTCGGCGACTTCCTCGGGTGACCAGCCTGTTGCCGGTTTCATGTCCTGAGTTGCGTGCCACAAGGCGCGGGCAAAGCTCTGGCTGTCGACTTGCAGCTTGATGGCGGCGCGATGGCAATCGGAAAGAACCTCGGGGTCGAGGTCGACGCGTATCAAGGTCGCCTTGTGCCCCAAATCCTGCCGCCACAAATCGACCTCGCCCAGCTCGGCCCCGACAGCAACGACCAGATCCGCCGACGCGATTACCTCGGCGCTGCCGGGACGCGGCAACATGGACCCGAAGTCCAGCGGATAATTTGCGCCCGGCAGCCCGCGCCCGGCATAGGTGGTAAAACAGGCCGCCCCCAGCTGTGTCAAAATCTGACGCCAATCATTCGACCTGCATCCGCCACCCAGGATGAACAGCGGCCTGCGGGCAAGGTTCAACATGGACACGACCGATGACACGTCAGGCGGCAAGGCTTTGGTGCGCAGCGCGGGCTGGTTGGGGAACGGCGCGGGGTCGGCCTCGGCCTGCAACTGCGCGATGGGCACCTGAATGTGCTTGGGGCGCGGGCGCGAAAGCTCGAATTCTTCAAACGCCCGTTCTATCAGCCCATAGGCAGCTTCGGCGGAGTTGGCCTGTACGGACCAATCCGCAACCGTACCGGCGGCGGCACGTTGATCTTTCATCTGGTGCAACTGACCCCGGACAGCCTGCGTTTCATCCAGGCATGAGGACAGAATCAGCATCGGAACCGAGTCGCTGTAGGCCTGTCCGATCGGGGTCATGATGTTGCAAAGGCCGGGACCGGTGATCACATAGGCGACGCCGGGCTGCCCGGTCGCGCGCGCGTAACCGTCAGCCATGAATCCGGCACCCTGCTCGTGCCGGGCCAGAACATGCGTGATCCCGGCCTCTTCGATACCGCGATACATTTCCTGATTATGGACACCGGGAATGCCGAATATCACATCCACACCGCGATCCTTGAGCATATGCGAGATTTGCGCGCCAAGGGGTCTTTTCATCAGCCTCTCCAGAATTGAACGGTAAAGATCGCATATACGGCCAAAAGTTCGAGCCGCCCGGCCAGCATCCCGAAAGTCAGCAGCCACTTGGCCGTATCGTTGAGACCTGCGAAATTGCCCGCCGGTCCGATCTGATCGCCGAGTCCCGGTCCGACATTGGCCAGCGCCGTCGCGGCCCCGGATACGGACGTGACGAAATCCAGACCTGTCAGCGCCAACGCCCAGGACAACACCCCCATCGACAAAACGAAGAACATGAAAAAGCTCATCACCGATGTCAGAACGTCCCGCCCGACCGGCCTTCCATCATAGAGCGGCATGAACACGCCATGCGGGGACCGGATCCGTTTGATCTGGCTTTTGATCGAGGCGAACAACAACTGATAGCGGAAAATCTTGATCGAACACGCCGTCGACCCCGCACATCCACCGATCAATCCGATCAGGAAAAACAACATGATCGGAAAGCTGCCCCACCCCATGTAATCGACACTGGCATATCCTGTCCCCGAGATGATCGAGGTGATGTTGAACAATGACTCGCGGAACGCCTGTTCCCAGTGATGCGGAAAGACCGAGGTCAGAAAGACTGACATGATGACAACCAGAACCAGAATGGTCGCCAGAAATGCCCGGATTTGACTGTCTTTCCATAAGGACGCCGTATGACCATTGGCCAATTGGACATATCGCACAAAGGGCAGAGCCGCCAGAATCATGAAGACGGATGCAGCATATTCGGCCGGGCCTGAAAATGTTCCAAACGAGGCATCATAGTTCGAGAAACCACCCGTGGACACCGTCGTGAAAGCATGCACCAACGCGTCAAAAAAACTCATCCCCAATGCGGCATAGACCAGCACGCATACGAGTGTCAGGAAGACGTAGATCAGGGAAATCTGTCCCGCAATCTCCTGCGCGCGAGGCAGGATTTTCCCCATGGTCTCAAACCCTTCCGATCGGAAGATTTGCATGCCACCAACCCGCAATTCCGGCAGGAACACCATCGCAACAACGATAATGCCGATGCCCCCCAGCCATTGCAGGATACCGCGCCACAACAAAAGCCCCTGCGGCAGCGTGTCCAACCCTGATATCACAGTCGAACCGGTCGTCGTAAGGCCCGACATCGCCTCGAAATAGGCATCGACAAAGCGCAGTTCGGTTTCACCGAACAGAAACGGGATTGCACCAAACACCGGCAGCGCGACCCAAACGCCGGTTGTCAGCAAAAAGGTCTGCCGGATGGTCAGACCCTCGCCCACGCCGTTGGAACAGCTCATCGCAAGAACGGATCCGGTCAGCATCGTGATTATCGCGCTTTCCAGAAATACATTCCATTCGCCGCGACCTTCGATAATGTCCGCGAGCATAGGCAGCAGCATGGTCGCCCCAAGAATGGCGACCAGCAAGCCAATCACATATCCGACCGGGCGAAGATCCATCATGACGCGCAGCGTTGGCGCGCCAACCCGACCGTGTCAAGCAGATGATCCCGGTTTACCCGTCAGTTTTTACATCTGCTTCGGGCATCACGGGTGGTTTGGACGGGGCACGAGTTTTTCGCGCCTGCGGTTTGCGCGGTTCCGTCACCGGGGCTGGTTTTGCCTGCACCTTGGCCGGGGCAGGATCGGCCGGTGTCGGCTTGACCTGCGCTGCCTGGACAGGCGCCGGTTTTGCGGGGGCGGGCTTGGGTGTTACGGGCAACACGGTTTCGGCCGCAGGTGTCGCCGAGGGTTCAACAGGTTTTACCGCTGTTTTGTCACTAACCGCAGGTGTCGGTTTGGCTGCTGCCGGGGGTGCTGCCGTGGGCCGCGGACTGGCTGAAAACTCAACCGGTTTTGCCGCCGGCTTGGTCACCGGTTTGGTCGGTACAGGTTTGCGGGCCAGCTTGTTCTTGGTCGTTGGCGATTTCGCCGGTACGCGTTTCTTGCGCGTCGCAGCGGGTTTGGCCACCGGTTTTGCCGCCGGAGTTTCCACCGCTGGACCCGGTGCTGACGCTGCCAGGTGTAGCGCGTGGACCGACACCATCGGCAGTTCAAGTGCTGAACGAGTCATGATCTGTGCGATCTTGATCTGGTTGACGATCGCATAGCCAGCCATGCGTAAAGCCGCGGCCTGAAGCTCCAGCGGTTGGGTAATCGAATTCATTCCATAGATCTCCTGTGAAAACGATGCAGCCCGAAGAGAGGGGGTAAAGCGCCCTGCCCGCTCGGGGGATCCGGGCGGAGGTTGGGGTCTTGCAGTCCAAGGCGTCTCACGTCTCGGCTTCCTTTTGGGGTGACACACCATTGAGCGCGCCGGTGTGCCGAAGCTGCATTCCCCGTCAGGATACAGGAGTTTCTCACGCAATTGCAGCATTTTTGCTGCATTGCGGCGAATGAGCGCCGATCAGATAATTCTCTGATTAAATTCTAGCCACTTACCCGAGAAGTTCAGCCAACGTGAAACAGGGTCGTGAACAGTTTCGGGTCCAGGCTGGACGCGGCGAAGGTTGGGCCTTCGGTCAGAATCGACACGGCGTCATGGCTGTGCAGGCTTTCCTGATGGCTTGCGACAACGCGAAAATCACCGACGTGATGATCGGCCAGCAATTCTGCGCAGAACAAGCGCGCCGCATCTTCGACAAAAATCGGATTGGCTGCGTTCAACTCGGCAAAAGCCTGTTCGTCTTCGCGTTTGACCATGACCTGAGTTTCGGTCGGCACCGCGCGTCGGCACAACTCGATCAGGTCTTCAAACCAAAGACAATCGGCATCGCAATCCACGACCACGGAAATTCGCGCGACGGAACGTTGCGAATGCGGTGTTGCCAATTGTCCCCGCATGGCACGGGCATGTTCGCTCAGCTCCAGAGAGCACGGGCAGGTCGAGGAATAGACATAGTCCAGATGCATGATCTTCTGGCGCACGCCGCCGGACTCCACCAGTTCCAGAGCGATGTCGTAATACTGATATCCTTCCAGACCCGATCTCAGGCTCTTGACCCTGTCGGGGTAAGAAAACCGCATTTGGATACGCGCGTCAAAGCTGTCCAGGTCGGTCATATAGTCGTCAAGCGCCGCCTGCATGACTTCAAAGCTGAAAGTACGCTCGGCATGTTTGTAAAAAGACCGCATGATCCGGGACATGTTGATGCCCTTTTTCTCGGCCTCAAGGCTGACGGTGCCCGTAACAGACGTCTCAAGCGTCAGGTCTTCCCCATCTTTCCGATGGAAACGGATCGGCAGGCGAAAGTTCGAGATGCCAACATGCTGGATCTGCTGCTTGGCACCGCGTATCAAGCTGGACGGGCCGTTTTGCAAGTCGGGCAAAGACGCGCGGTAATTCGCGTCAACCGAGAAACCCTCCGGGTACTCGCGCGAGAGCGAAGGATAGTTCACCTGCGTCAGGCCGGGCACCAGCCGCGCGATAGCCGGATCCAGCTGGCTGATCTCGGATGCCGTCGCAGATTCCGCCCATTGCCGCAGAACCTTCAGGGCCTCGGCGGCTTGCTCCTGATCCGGGGTCTCATCAATGTCGCGCGGGTGAATGTTCATCGGCTGCGGTTCCTCGATTGGTCGTAGGAATATATACGACTACAGGTGATTTACCAGTTTAACCCAATACGCAGGCAATAGCAGTCCGGATTGAAAAAACCGGCGCAAAACCGTCATTCTGCAACGAAATACGCCTTTCGCAGACATAAAGGCCAGGCTTCAACCGCGAATACCACCCGAAAAGACGCCGCGTTCACAGACAACGCGACGGCCCCGACGGGCAAGAGGCTTTTCACTGTGCTGCTGTTTGCTTCTGCGAAGCCTCCAATGCCTGCTGGATGTCAACCAGCAGGTCTTCGGCGTCTTCCAGGCCTACGGAAAAACGGATCAGGCCCGGCGTAATGCCCAGCTCGTCCTTCTGCGCATCGCTCAGACGCTGGTGCGTTGTGGTCGCCGGGTGCGTCGCGATCGACTTGGCATCGCCCAGGTTGTTCGAGATCACAGGAATGGTCAGCGCATTCAGGAAAGCAAAAGCCGCGTCCTTGCCGCCCTTGATATCCAGGGACAACACAGTCCCGCCCTTTCCGCCAAGTTGCGATTGAACCAGAGCATTTTGCGCGTGGGTCTTCAAACCTGGGTAAAGAGTGCGCGCCAGCGCCGGGTGCCCTTCCAGCGCCTCGGCGATCCTTTGTGCACTGTCGGCCTGCGCATTGACGCGCAGCGCCATGGTTTCCAGACCTTTGAGCATGACCCAGGCATTAAACGGGCTGAGCGCGCCGCCGGTGTGCTTCAGATACGGCTCAACGGTTCCGCGGATGAACTCCCTGGTGCCGATGATGACGCCGCCCAGCGCACGGCCCTGTCCGTCAATATGCTTGGTCGCCGAATAAACGACCACATCCGCGCCCTGTTCTATCGCGCGCGAAAAGACGGGCGTCGAAAACACGTTGTCCACCACCACAATCGCCCCGACGGCATGGGCCAACTTGGACACGGATGCGATGTCGATCACTTCAAGAGTCGGGTTCGACATCGATTCGAAGAAGACCGCCTTGGTGTCCGGGCGGATCGCTGCCTGCCATTGCTCCAGATCGGTGCCGTCCACAAAGGTCACCTCGACGCCAAAACGGGTCAGGATGTTCTCGAGGATGTACAGGCAGGACCCGAACAATGCCTTTGCTGAAACAACATGGTCCCCGGCCTTCAGCATAGAGGTCAGCGCACCGTTCACCGCTGCCATGCCCGAAGCCGTCGCAAACGCATCCTCGCCACCTTCAAGGGCCGCGATGCGCTGTTCGAACATCGAGACCGTCGGATTGCCATAGCGGGCATAAATGAACTCATCAGGGCCGCATTCCAGAAACCGGGCTTCGGCCTGTTCGGCGGTTTCGTACACAAAGCCCTGCGTCAGGAAAATCGCCTCGCTCACCTCGTTGTACTGACTGCGGCGGACACCGCCATGGACGGCTTGGGTGCGTTTGTTCCAGTTCTCGCTCATCTCATTCCCTTTCAGCCTCCGGAGGAGGCAAACAAAAAACCCCAGACGCGGCCAAGCGAAAGGGGTCTTTCATCCTGACCTTTTAGCGGTGTTGTTTAGCGTGGCCCGCAATCCGGTAACAAATCGCCACGAAGCTCTGGGATGGCAATACGCCCCGGGCGGTTTGCGGTCAAGCCCGGCCTGCGTTTCGGTCACGCTTTCGTAAGCGGCCCTTGCCGAACCGGCAAAAACCCGCATGATCCCTTCAACATCAGGAGAACACATGGCCGACCCGATTGATCTGTATTTCTGGCCCACACCGAACGGCTGGAAAGTGTCCATCGCCCTGGAGGAGATGGAGCTGCCCTACACCACACATCTGGTCAATATCGGAAAGGGCGATCAGTTCGACCCGCAGTTCCTGAAGATTGCCCCGAACAACCGGATGCCCGCAATCGTGGACCCTGACGGGCCGGATGGTGCACCGATCTCGGTTTTTGAAAGCGGGGCAATTCTAATGTATCTGGCCCGCAAGACCGGGCAGTTCTATGGCAGGACCGAGCGTGACCGGATCGCCGTCGAAGAATGGTTGATGTGGCAGATGGGCGGTGTTGGCCCGATGGCCGGTCAGGCGCATCACTTCCTGAAATACGCCCCGCAACTGAACCCGCCACAGGACCTGCCCTATGCCAAAGATCGTTACCGGGCCGAGGTCGGTCGTCTGTACGGGGTGCTCGACAGACGGCTGGCCGAGAACGAATACGTTGCCGGAGACTTCTATTCAATTGCAGACATGTCGATCTGGGGCTGGGCCAGCCTGTGGGAAGGGCAGCAGCAAGTGCTGGAGGACAAACCCCACTTTGCGCGCTGGCTGAAGACCGTCGGCGCCCGCCCCGGTGTTCAGGCCGGGCGCGCTCTGCACGCAGAGCTGCGAGGAGACAATCGTGACAAGCAGGCGCAGGAGGTCTTGTTCAAACGATGACTGCGTTGAAAACCCGTTTGGATTGACGCGGATCATCAACCCTGTCCGCCTTGGCCACGGCAGGTTCGGCTAGCGAAACTTGAATTCGGGTTCTGCCGGGAAAGGCATCGGGGTGTTCCTCCAAGCTCCACTGCGCAGCGCGGCAGGATTTCTGTGGTCAACGCGCATCCGGGGCGTCAGGACAAAAGCCGCTTGCTTCTTACCATCCGTTTCCCTCACCAAGCGTGTCATCTCTTTGCGCTTTAGACGCTGCAATTCCGAGAGGTATTTTTGGGTTTTCCCAAGGTGTCTGCGCTCGAAAGAGTGGGCACTCAATGCTTCCTCGATCATTCTGGCGGTATGCACGTATCCTTTTGAACGCGTATGCTCCAACAGTTCGCCAAGGCGACCGGCAATCTGGCTCTCATCCAGCTGGACGGTTTTTTTGAACGATCCATTTCGTGTTACTTCGGGCATCTGAACTGACTCTGAGAAGGTGTTGAGTAGCGTTCCGTCGCGCCTGCGTTCAGACACAGGCCGACGCATAGAGATGCCCGCAGTACTAACACGACATCAAAGAGTCGACCGACCAATGCCGAATTGGCGGAAAAGCGCCTTTGACCCAGCGTGATATGCGGAAACTTACCGACATTCATCGGCGCACAGGTCTTGCTGGGCGTAAGGCGGCAAGGCAGCCGCTCGCTATTGTCCGTCACAGCAGGCCGCCCCTGCGCCCTGCACCAGCATATCCAGCATCCCCGAAATATCCTCGATTTCTTCCGCAATCACATGGGTCACTGAATGCGCCCGCTGCATCCGGCCCGTCACCTTCAGCAACCGCCCCGAAATCACCGCACGGCGGAACCGTTCGTAGATTTTGCGCCACACCACCACATTCACGATCCCGGTCTCATCTTCAAGCGTCAGAAAGATCACGCCCTTGGCCGTCCCCGGCCTCTGCCGCAGGATCACAAGCCCGGCCACAGCCACGCGCGCGCCCTCGGGCGGGGAATCCAGTTGGATGGAAGGCAGACAGGACGGCGGGCGCGGCCAATCCCGGTTTGAAACCACAGGGCGAATGGGCGTAACAAGCATGAGAACAAAAATAGAACAAACGACAAGAAAGTCCAGACACGGCGCGCTGAGTCGCAAATGAGGCTGGAAAGACCTAAATGCCTTCACTAAGGAAGAAATCGAACATCGCAAAAGGAAGACGCACGCAATGGCAAAGATCACCTATGTCGAGCACGGCGGTACCGAACACACAGTCGAGGTCGCCAACGGACTGACCGTCATGGAAGGGGCCCGTGACAACAACATTCCCGGCATCGAGGCCGATTGTGGCGGCGCCTGCGCCTGCTCGACCTGCCATGTTTACGTCCACCCCGACTGGGTCGAGAAAATCCCGGCCAAGGATGACATGGAAGAAGACATGCTGGACTTTGCCTATGAGCCCGACCCGGCCCGCTCGCGCCTGACCTGCCAGATCAAGGTCACCGACGCGCTGGACGGTCTGGTCGTTCAGATGCCCGAAAAACAGATCTGATGCACAACAATGTGCCGCGCCTGCCCCGCCGCTTTTGTCAACGCCGGGCACGCGGCGCTTTGCTATCTTTCGGACTTTCGCTCTCGCTGCAACCGGCTGGCGCGGCGGAAACCATCAACGACGCCCGCTTCACAGAGCCAACCACCCGTTACGCCCATGGCGTCCTGGGTGATACGATCGAATATGGCGCGGTGGAATTCACGACCGACACTACGGTCGTAACTGTTCGACTGCCGCAGGATCGCGTGTTCGAAGACCTCGCTCCGCGTTTGGCAGACGTCAACCTGGACGGCGCGCGCGAAGCAATTGTCGTTGAATCCCACGACAAATCAGGGGCTCAACTTGCGATCTACGACGCCGCCGGAGACAAGATCGCGGCCACGCCTCATATCGGTACCCGCTTCCGCTGGCTCGCCCCGATCGGGGCAGCCGACCTGGACGGCGACGGACATGTCGAGATCGCCTATATTGATCGTCCGCACCTTGCCAAAACGCTGCGCATCTGGCGCTACAAAGACAACGCCCTGGGCGAAGTCGCGGCTCTGCCCGGATTGACCAACCACAGGATCGGTGAAGATTTCATTTCCGGTGGCCTGCGCACCTGCGGCGACCGCCCGGAACTGATCGTGGCCAGCGCCGACTGGACGCGGATCGTCAGCGTCTTCTACGACAACGGCTGGATCACATCCGACCGGGGCCCGTTCCACGGCCGCAAAAGCCTTGCCCAAGCCCTGAACTGCTGATCCGCCTCTTCATCTAGCCAAAAATATCCCGGGGCGTGAGCGGTTGAAAGAAATTCGTCCAATGGACGATTTCGACCGCGAACGCGCGCAGCGCCGGGAAGCCGCAAAGCCGAGGGGTCAACCGCCCTGCCCCGTCAACCTTCCAGGGCACGCCATCCGATATCGCGCCGGTAAAACCCGTCAGGCCAATCCACAGCTTCAACCATTTCATAGGCCCGGTCGCGCGCCTCTTTCAGCGTGCTCCCACGGGCGGTCACGTTCAGCACACGCCCGCCCGATGCAACCACCTGCCCATCGACACTCTTTGTACCAGCGTGGAACACCATGTTCTGGCTGTCTTCCGGCAGGCCTTCAAGCCCTTTGATCGCATTGCCTTTCTTGTAAGCACCCGGATAACCATTGGCCGCCATTACAACCGTGATCGCATGGTCATCCGCCCAATTCACCCGCATTTCACCCAACCTGCCCTCGGCCGCGGCGTGCATCAGGTCCATCGCCTGCGCGCCCAACCGCATCATCAACACCTGACATTCCGGATCACCGAAGCGGACGTTGTATTCAACCAGCCTTGGCTGCCCGTCCTTGATCATCAAACCTGCATAAAGAACGCCCTGAAACGGCGTTCCCCGGCGCTTCATCTCGGCGATGGTGGGGCGCACGATCTCTTCCATCGCGCGCGCCTCCACCTCTTCGCTCAACACCGGCGCCGGAGAATACGCGCCCATCCCGCCCGTGTTCAGCCCGGTATCGCCCTCGCCAACCCGTTTGTGATCCTGGGCCGTGCCGACTGAGAGAATGTCCTCACCATCACACAGAACGAACAGCGAGGCTTCTTCCCCATCCATGAATTCTTCAATGACGACTTCCGCACCAGCACCGCCAAACGCACCGCCAAACATGTCGTCAATGGCGTCCAGTGCGGTCGTTTCGTCCATCGCAACGATAACGCCCTTGCCCGCGGCCAGACCATCGGCCTTGACCACAATCGGTGCGCCCTGTTCGCGGATATAGGCTTTGGCAGGCACAGCCTCGGTAAACCGGGCATAAGCTGCGGTGGGGGCGTTGGCCGCGTCGCAGATTTCCTTGGTGAAGCTTTTCGACGCTTCCAGCTTCGCCGCCTCGGCTGAGGGCCCAAAAACCAATACTCCGGCTTCGCGCAACCGATCAGCCACACCGGCCGCCAAAGGCGCCTCGGGCCCAACGATCACGAAATCAATCGCATTTTCTTCGGCAAAGCCGACAACAGCCCCGCCGTTTTCAATATCCAGAGCGGCACAGTCAGCGATCTGCGCGATCCCCGCATTTCCCGGAGCAACGATCAGGCGATCACATTTGGGGTTTTGCAGCACTGCCCATGCCAGGCTGTGTTCGCGCCCTCCGCTGCCGAGAATGAGGATATTCATGAAAGCTCTCCGATCTGCTTGGCCTTGCCTGCGCGGCGTTCTAAGCTGGGCGCGCATTTGAAACAAGGCGCTGAAATGTCCGACCTGCTTGATGACCCGTTTCCGGGCCAAAACACCCCTGAATATACAGTGTCCGAAATTTCGGGTGAGGTGAAACGGACGCTGGAAGGCTCATTCGGCCGAATCCGAGTACGCGGAGAGGTTGGGCGCGTGTTCAAAGCCCGATCCGGGCATCTGTATTACGACATCAAGGACGACCGGAACGTTTTGGCCTGCACGACATGGAAAGGTCAGGTTTCCAGCCTCTCGGTCGTGCCAGAGGAAGGGCTGGAGGTTGTCGTCACCGGTCGCCTTACGGCTTTCGGGGCGCAATCCAAATACAACCTGAACGTCGATGAGGTTTCCGTCGCGGGTCAGGGCGCGCTCATGGCACTGCTGGAGAAGCGCAAGAAACAACTGGAATCCGAAGGTCTGTTCGCGCCGGAACGCAAGAAACCCCTGCCGTACCTGCCGCAGATCATTGGCGTTGTGACATCCCCTTCCGGTGCCGTGATCCGCGACATTCTGCATCGGCTCAGGGACAGGTTTCCGCGCAAGGTGCTGATCTGGCCTGTGGCGGTTCAAGGGGCCAACTGCGCGCCCGAGGTCGCCCGCGCCATCGAAGGCTTCAACCAACTGACACCCGGCGGCGCGTTGCCGCGGCCCGACCTGATCATCGTCGCCCGTGGCGGCGGATCGATCGAAGACCTCTGGGGCTTCAACGAAGAGAGTGTCGCGCGCGCAGCCGCCGCGTCGGACATACCGCTGATTTCGGCCGTTGGGCATGAAACCGACACCACCCTGATTGATTTTGTCTCGGACCGCCGCGCGCCTACACCCACGGCTGCGGCAGAGCTGGCCGTGCCGGTCCGCATCGAACTGCTCGCCTGGACCGAAGAACAAGCTGCGCGCCTGTCGCGCGCGGCAACGGACGCGGTGCAGCGCCGTTCGCAAAGGCTGCGCGATTTGTCCCGCGCCCTGCCGCGCCCGGACAGTCTGTTGAACTCCCCCAGACAACGCCTTGATTTGATTGCAGATCGCCTCACACCCGCCTTGATACGCGGGGTTCAGAACCGTCGCCTGCAAGTGGTGGAATTGTCTGCCCATCTGCGCCCCTCGACCCTGCAAAGCTTGATATCGACGCGACAGGAATCGCTGCGCAACCTGTCATCGCGCCTGTCCTTGCGACCGATCCAAAGGGAAATCGATCAACAGCGGCAAAACCTAGATCGTTTGCGCGATCGAATGCACACGGCCCAAACCACGCGACTGGACCGCCTCAAGCAGCAACTCGAAGCGACGGACCGCCTGCGCGAGACGCTGAGCTACAAAGCCACTTTGGACCGCGGATACGCGGTCGTCCGGGCCGAAGGGAATGTGATCACCACCAAGGCTCAGGCCACTAAACAAACGGCGCTCGAGATCGAGTTCGCCGATGGCGTTCTCAGCACCGGCCCGGGCGCGAAATCACCCTCGAAGAAACCCAGGCCGGACACCCCGGATCAGGGATCACTCTTCTGAGCCATGCTGACCATCTGGGGCCGAAGAACATCATCAAATGTACAGGCCCTGATGTGGTGTGTGGGTGAGCTGGCGCTGGAGTTTCAGCGCCACGATGCCGGGCACAGGTTCGGTTTGCTGGACACCGATGAGTTTCGCAAGCTGAACCCGAACGGCACCATCCCCGTGATACAGGACGGCCCAAATCCCTCGCTGTGGGAGACGGGGCCGATCCTGCGCTACCTTGCCTCCATGTATGGAGCGGATGATTTCTGGCCACGCGATCCGACCCGGCAAGCCGAAGTGGACAAATGGGCAGAATGGGCCAAGATCAATGTCGCGATGGCCTTCACGGTACCTGTGTTCTGGCGGGTCGTGCGGACCCCGCAGATAGAGCGCGATCACCAAGCGATCGAAACGGCCGTCACAGCACTCGAGAACACGCTGGCGATCGCCGATGCGCAACTTTCTGAAAACGCTTTCCTGTGCGGTTCCTGCCTGACTTTGGCCGATATCCAGTTGGGGCACATACTCTATCGCTACTATGACATCGATATTTCGCGCGCATCACTGCCCAACTTGCGCCGCTATTACGAAGGCTTGACAGACAGGACAGCTTACCAAACCCATGTCATGATCAATTATGATGAGCTGCGCGCAAACTGATCAAACGCCAACGTCCGGCCCATAACAAACCATTTCTTCCCCAAGATCCTCGGCCTCATACAGTTCGGTCGCTTGCGGATTACCTTCGAACTGCGCAATCAAACCGCCACCGGATTCAGTGAAAACCCAGCATTGCGGATCCAGCCTGTCTTCGTAGACAAAGCAGATCTGCTCGCCCTGCTGATACCAGATACCTTCCTTGCAATTCCCGTCGAGAAAAGACCAGATCACACGACGGTTCGGAAGATACCGCTCCACCCCGTAAACCTGACCTTCGAACCCGTAGAACAGAGTTTTGCCCTGCGTATACTTGTCGAACTCCGAGCCAGACAAAGGCGTTTGTGCCGCCACGGAATGTGCGGCCAAAGTCGCGAGAATCATCAGGAACCTGAACATGTTTCCATTTTGTCAGAAGCGCTTCGGTCATGCCATTCGCCTGTTGAACCGGTGCCTTCACAAGGCGCTTAACTCAACGTAAGCGGTTGATTTCACGCCACGCCCCAGATCAGATCATTCTGAACCGGCGAGGAGATGACATGACAACCCTACTGTTCTGGATCGCCTGTGGCTGCGCCCTTGGTTACCTGCCACTGACCTCCTGGCCCGTCGGTTCTTTGCGCACTGTACTGAAAACCGCATCAGTCGCCCTATTGGCGGTCATCGCCATCATGAACGGTGAGCCTTGGCTGTTGGTTCTTGCGCTCGCTCTATGTGCGACAGGCGACGCGCTGCTGTCGCGCGAAACAGATGCCACCTTCATGATGGGCATCGCCGCATTTGCCGCCGGGCATCTGACCTATATCGCTCTGTTCCTGACTCTGCCGATCAGTTCTGCCGGGCTGATCCTCAGCGCGCCTGCGATTGTATGGTCCTTGATCATTCTGGGCATCATCATGGCCACTTTGCTCGCGCCCCGCGCCGGAGACCTGAAGGGGCCCGTTCTGGCATATATCCCCATCATTCTTGGCATGGGGGTCACGGTGCTGGCACTGCCGGATGCCGGTCCCCTTCGGTGGGCCTTTCCCGCCGCCATGGCCTTCATCGCGTCAGATCTGATCCTCGCAACCGAGAAATTCCTGCTGCCGCCACACCATCCGGCCCTCAAGGTGACGCCCTATCTTGTATGGCCCCTTTACTGGGGTGCTCAGCTTGGCTTTGTCCTTGCATTTGCGTGACCCTTTGCAACTGCCGCAAATCCGCATTAGGTGAAGGGAACACCTGTGGAGACCAAGTATGGCGTTTTTCTCAAAGCTAAAGGACAAGCTGTTCAAATCTTCATCTCGTCTTGAAGAAGGGCTGGAAGCCATCGTCGAGGATGGCGGCGAGGAGACGGCGGCTCCGGACCCTGTGATCCCCCAGCCGCAGCCAGATCCGCAACCGGTTCCAGAAGTGCCAGAGCCTGCCCCGGCCCCGCAACCGGCTGAACCTCCGGCACCGATCCCGGCTGACCCCACGCCTGTCGCTCCACCGCCGGAAATACCGGAAGCCAAGGGCATCCTGAACCGCCTGTTCAATCGAGGCGCCGTCACGGAAATGCGCCGCACCCTGGACGATGACATGCTGGAGCAGCTCGAAGAACTGCTGATCGCCTCGGACATGGGCGTCGACACAGCCTTGCGTGTCACATCGAACATGGCCGAGGGCCGCTTTGGCCGCAAACTGTCGACCACAGAGATCAAGCAACTTCTGGCACAAGAAATCGCCCGCGTTATGGAGCCTGTGGCCAAGCCTCTGCCGATCTATCCCAAACGACCACAAGTGGTACTGGTCGTCGGCGTCAACGGCTCGGGCAAGACCACGACAATTGGAAAACTGGCCAGCCAGTTCAAAGAGGCCGGCAAAAAGGTCGTCATCGCCGCCGGCGATACCTTCCGCGCTGCGGCCGTGGAACAGTTGCAGGTCTGGGGGGATCGCGCCGGAGTTCCGGTACTGACCGCCCCCGAAGGCTCGGACCCCGCCAGCCTCGCCTTTGACGCGCTGACCCGTGCACAGGCAGAGGGCGCTGATCTGCTGATGATAGATACGGCCGGCCGCCTGCAAAACCGCACCGACCTGATGGAGGAACTCGCCAAAATCGTCCGCGTCATCCGCAAGGTTGATGACACTGCTCCGCACAACACTTTGCTCGTACTCGACGCCACCACCGGTCAGAACGCGCTGAGCCAGGTGGAAACGTTCCGCAAACTGGCGGACGTTTCCGGTCTGGTCATGACCAAGCTGGATGGCACGGCCAAGGGAGGTGTTCTTGTTGCCTTGGCGGACAAATTCGGGTTGCCCATCCACGCGATCGGCGTCGGCGAACAGATCGACGACCTTGCCCCTTTCGACCCCGAAGAATTCGCTGCCGCCCTCACCGGTCTCGACAAAGGCTGATCTTAGGCTTCATCTGGCCCCAAATATCCTCGGGGGGTGTGGGGGGCAGACAGCCCCCCACCTTCTCCGCTCCGCAAAAGGTCCGCGTATTTGAGCGACTGGCTGATCTCTCTCGAAGGCACCGAAGCCGGACACCAGCTGGCATTGGCGCTGGCTTTGATGGCGGCGTTCCTGCACGCGGTCTTCGGTGCACTGCAAAAAGGCAGACACGACCCGTGGCTGTCCCGCGGCGCCATCGACGCCTGCTATTGCCTCATGGCCGCCCCCTTCGCCTTTTTCGTGGTGCCCTGGCCCGAACCTCATATGTGGCCGATCTTCGCGCTCGTCTGGCTGATCCACATCGCCTACAAAACCCTGCAAGCCATGGCATATACCAAAGGCTCTTACACCGTCGTCTATCCGGTGGTGCGCGGTACGGGTCCGCTGTTCACCGTCATCGGTGCCTATCTTCTGTTCGGCGAAACATTCTCGGCCGTTCAATGGCTGGGCGTGGCCACCTTGCTGGCCGGGATATTTGGGTTGGCCGCCTACAACTTCAGATTCCTGGAAACCAACAGGGATACGCTGGGTATCGCGCTGACACTGGCGATCATCACTGGCCTGTTTGTGGCCCTGTACACCACCTATGACGCCTATGGCATTCGCGCCACCGCCGATCCGTTCACCTTTCTGGCCTGGTTCTTCATGATCGACGGCGCGGCCATGCCGATCTACGCATATCTCAGGTGGCGCGTGATGGCACACAGACCTGCACCTGGCCCGCTGATGCTGCGCGGCCTCGCTGGCGGTATCATCGCCCCTTTGTCCTTCGGGGCAATCATGCTGGCCACCCGGCTGGATAAGGTCGGTGAAGCAGCCGTTCTGCGCGAAACCTCAACAGTCTTCGCTGCGCTGATCGGCTGGCTTGCGCTAAAGGAAACGGTTGGCCCAAGACGCATTGCCCTGATGGCATTGATTGCACTTGGCGCCGTAATAGTTGAAATGGGCGGGTAAGCAGCAGGAAGTACAGATGACAGGCAAAAAAGACATCAACCCGTTTCTGAAACAGATTCTGGAACTTGGCCCCCCGCTGGCCTTCTTCTTCATCTACCTGCGCCTGCGCGACGACAGTTTTCTGATCGGCGGCATCGAGTATTCCGGCTTCATTATCGCCACGATTATCTTTGTCCCCCTGATGCTGGGGGCAATGGGTATCCTGTGGTATCTGACCGGCAAACTCAGCCGGATGCAGATCTTCACGGCCTTCATGGTGATTTTCTTCGGCGGTCTCACGGCCTGGTTCAATGACGAGCGGTTCTTCAAGATGAAAACCACACTTGTCTATGGTCTGTTTGCCTTGATCCTCGGCATTGGCCTGATGCAGAAAAAATCCTATCTCGCCTATGTGCTGGATGAGATGCTGCCGATGAAGCACGAAGGCTGGATGATCCTGACACGCCGCCTGTGCGCCTGTTTCGCCGTTCTGGCCGCCGCAAACGAATTCGTCTGGCGCACCATGTCGACGGATCTGTGGGTCAAGATCGAGACCTTCGGCTTTCCCATCGCTCTGATGGCCTTCCTGATGCTTCAGTTCAGCATTCTGCAACGCTATATGGACGATCCCGAGCAGAAATAACGGCCCCTGCACCCGCCAGACCTGCCAAAACAAACAAAATTCTTGGCTTGAGCGCCGAGCTATGGGAAGTTGTGCCACCACCCACACTCACAGCTTGCCCAAGATCGGTGCACACATGACGGCCTTTCCCAACAGCGGCTTCCTTTCCGAAGCCTCCGACGGGCTCAGAGAAATGCTTTCGGCGCAAGCGACCGACATATCTCTGTCCCAAGGTGAAATACTTTTTGAACAAGGTGACGAGGGCGACTCTCTCTATGCCATTCTGGAAGGCACGTTAGAGGTTTCCTTTCTGGCCATGAGCGGCCGCAAACTGACGCTTACCCTGATGCGCCCCGGCGAAGTCTTTGGTGAGATCGCGTTGTTCGACAATGGTCCGCGTACGGCCACCATTGCGGCGGCAGAACAGTCGCGTGTACTGCGTGTGCGCCGCAACGACGTTATGAACCAGATCAGACAACAGCCTGACCTTGCCGTGGATATGATCCGTCTGGCCGGATTGCGGATGCGATGGATGGGGCTGCAACTGAACGAGCAGGTCTTTCTGCCCATGCCTATTCGGCTGGCCCGCAAGCTGCTGCACCTGTCCAGTTTACAGGACGACCCGGCCGCGCGCATCACCCTGTCGCAGAGCGAACTGGCCGAATTTGTCGGTGCCACACGCGAGGCAGTATCCAAAACCATCTCGATCTGGAAACGCGACAACATGGTCGAAGCCTCTCGTGGCGGTTTGCTGATCCAGGATTTTGAAGCCCTGCGAGAACTGGCTGATTCAGATCTTATTTGATCCGGTGTGATCTTGTTCACAGACCATCGATTGCGCTTTGACCTAACGTGAGATTGTTACCGTAGGAGGTCAGAGAATCATCCCCGATATCTGTCCACTGACCTCTCCCTGTATCTGAGCCATACGCATTCACTGCGTGTGGCTCATTTTTTGCGTGGCGGTGATACCCGGTCTGGCCCGCAATAAAAAAAGGCCGGGAGGTTGTCCCGGCCTGATCAATCAGTTCTCAAGGCTCAGCGCCACAAAACGCGGATCGCCACCCCTGCGCACCAACAGCAGCAGAGATTTGCGACCAGCTTCGCGCGATTCTTCCATACGGGCTTCGAGATCTCCGATGGTTTCCACCTTTTGCTGGCCTGCTTCGGTGATCAGATCACCTGCCCGCATTCCCTTGGCATACGCCTCAGATGCTTCATCGACATCTGTAATCACAAGGCCGTCTGCATCACCATCCAGCCCCAAATCTGCACGCAGCGTATCGGTCAGGGGGGAAATCGTCAGGCCCAGAATATCCGCATTCTCCTCAATCGGAGCTTCCTGCGGTTCCTCCTCGCCATTGTCAGCGCGTTCCGCATCTTCCCGACGCCCTAGTGTCACAAGTACGGTCTGGGTTCCGCCGTCGCGGTGCACGACCACTCTGACCGACTTGCCAACTTCTGCTTCACCGACCTGACGCACCAGACCTCGGGTGTCTTCCACCTCGACGCCATCAAAGCTGAGGATCACGTCACCCGCCTTCAACCCAGCTTCCTTGGCGGGGCCGTCCGGTACATCGCTGATCAGCGCGCCGCCAGGTTTTTCCAGACCCATGGCCTCGGCCATGTCCTCGGTTACGTCCTGAATGCGGACGCCCAACCAACCCCGACGGGTCTCGCCATATTTCCGCAGTTGATCCACGACCTTCACGACAACATTCGACGCCATCGAGAATCCGATGCCGATCGAACCGCCGTTAGGCGACAGGATTGCGGTGTTCACACCGATCACTTCGCCTTCCATGTTGAACAGCGGCCCGCCCGAGTTGCCCCGGTTGATCGCCGCGTCCGTTTGAATGTAATCGTCATAGGTTCCGCTCAGCGCTCGGTCGCGGGCTGAAACGATCCCTGCCGATACCGAAAAGCCTTGCCCAAGCGGGTTGCCCATGGCGATAACCCAGTCACCCACGCGCGCGACGTCGCTGTTGCCGAACTTCACGTATTTCAGCGGGCCCGAAGCCTCGACCTTGAGCAACGCGATATCTGTTTTCTCGTCCGTTCCAATAACCTTGGCCACCAGTTCTTTCTTGGGCTGGCCATCGCCGGGGAAGAATTCCACAAGGATCTCATCAGCTTCGGCAATTACATGGTTGTTCGTGACGATAAAACCGTCCTCCGAGATCACGAACCCCGACCCCAGCGCATTGCTGCGACGCGGCGCGTTGTCGTTATCTCCGCCGTTTCGGTCCTGGAACTCGCGAAAGAAATCTTCGAACGGAGAACCTTCGGGCACGATGCCCTGCGGGCCAGTCCGGCCCTCGATCAGGGTGCTGGTGGTGATGTTCACAACCGCCGGGCTGACTTTCTCGGCCAGTGGTGCCAGGCTTTCGCCCCTGGCCTGTGCCATCGCCGATTGCGCCAGCAAAAGCAATGAACCGGCAAAGGCCAGCCACATAAGCCGCATCCAAACACTCACTTCGTCCCACCGGACGGATACACTGCGCGCTTTCGCCTGCACTAGAGCTCTCCTTGTCGACATTCACGCCAAGACCGCTTGTTCACGGCCTTTCTTACAAACCAATGTAGTCAGTTTGACCCCACGAGCAACTCGGGATCGCAACGAAATCACCGGCAAGTGAAACCGCAGCGTCAAAATCCCAGGTGTTGCGCGCCCCAAAGCAGGATCAGCCCGCTGATCACACACAGCAATCCGACCAGGCGCCGGGCTTGCTCTGGCATGTCCCGCAAGGCTTCCAGCATCCGCTCGATAAGCGAAGGGGCCAGCGCATAGGCCAGCCCCTCAACAATCAGTACCAGCCCGAAAGCCAGAAGGATCATACCCATTATTCAGACGCCGCAGCCGCCGGTGCCCGCCGTCCGGTTGGTGAAGCGAGGTAGTTGAAAAACTCGGAATCCGGGCTCAGGATCATTGAGCTATTACCACCTTGCAGCGCATTTTCATACGCGGTCAGCGAACGGTAGAATTCGAAGAACTCCGGGTCTGCACCATACGCTTCTGCAAAGATGGCGTTGCGTTCGGCGTCAGCTTCACCGCGAATGATCTCGGCCTCGCGGTTGGCGTCCGACACCAGTTCCACCACGGTCCGGTCGGCCTGCGCCCGCACGCGCTGCGCGGCTTCGTTACCACGTGCGCGTTCATCGGTGGCTTCACGCTCACGCTCGGCTTTCATCCGGTCAAACGTGGCCTCAAGGTTGGCCTGAGGCAGGTCGGTCGCCTTCAAACGCACGTCGATCACATTCACGCCCAACGCGCGCGCTTCGGCAATCGCGCTGTTGCGGATGCGCAGCATCAGCGCGGCACGGTCTGAACTGAGGATGTCACGCGAGGACACCGAACCCAGTACTTCGCGGGTTTCAGCGCGCAGGATACGATCCAGACGGTCTTCGGCGACCGGAATACCACCCACACCAACGGCCTGACGGAACTGTTCCAGATCGGAAATCCGATAGCGGGCGAAGGCATCAACCACCAGTCGGCGATCATCCAGAGGCGTAACCTCCAACGGCTGAACGTCGATGGACAGGATCCGGTCGTCATAGCGGACAACTTCCTGTATCAGCGGGATCTTGAACGCCAGACCCGGCTCTTCCTTGACCGCAACAACGCGGCCAAATTGCAGAACCAACGCGCGCTCACGTTCATCCACGATAAAGATCGAGGACAGTACACCAACAATCGCGATGAAAACGATCGGCAGAATAAAGGTCGCTTTACGCATCAGTTGCTCTCCTGTCCGGAATTGCGGCGCAGTTCGTTCAGCGGCAGGTAAGGCACGACGCCCTGCCCCGATCCGGTCGAGTTTTCGTCCAGAATGATCTTGTCCACGTCACCTAGAACCTGCTCCATCCGCTCCAGGTACAGACGTTTGCGGGTCACATCAGGCGCTTTGGAATATTCTTCCAGAACCGCGCTGAAACGGCTCGCCTCACCCATGGCGCTGTTGATCTGCTGTGCGCGGTAGGCTTCGGCTTCTTCCAGTACCTGGGCAGCTTCACCGCGCGCCTCAGCCAAAACCCGGTTGGCGTAGGCGTCGGCGACGTTTTGCAGCCGGTCACGCTCCTGCGCGGCGGCCTGAACATCGCGGAAGGCGGCGATCACGTCCTGCGGCGGGTCGGCCTTGTCAAAGTTCACGCGGATGATGTTCACACCCGAATCGTAGCTGTCCATCGTCGTCTGGATCAGTTCCTGAAGGCGTTCGGCAATGATACCGCGATCCCGGTTCAGGATTGGTGCCAGCTCGCTCTGCGCGATAATCTCGCGCATCGCCGATTCCGACACGGCGCGGATCGTCTGACGCGGATCACGCAGATTGAACAGGAACTTGGCCGGGTCGTTGATGTTCCAGACGACCTGATAGTCGATATCGACCACGTTTTCGTCGCCGGTCAGCATGAGGCCATCGTCGCTGCCCCGGGCTCCGCCCATATCTTCGGTCTGTTCGCGGGTGACCGGAATCACCTCGGCAGTGACAAACGGCCATGGCGCAAAGTTCAGACCCGGATTACCCACGGCCGAAAACTCGCCCAGAAACAGCTCAACTGACTGTTCTTCCGGTTTTACAGTATAAAAGCTGGCCAGCCCCCACAAAACGGCAGCTGCCACCAGACCAATCGCAACCGTACCTTTGGTAAAGGCCGGGCCTCCACCGCCCTGACCACCGCTGCCACCACGGCCACCGCCGCCGCGACCGCCCATCAGGACGCGCAGCTGCTCCTGGCCTTTTTTCATCAGCTCATCAATCTCGGGGATCTGCGGGCCTTCGCCTTCGGGGGGCTTGCGCCCGTCACCGTTGTTGCCCCGATTTCCTCCACCTCCGGATGAGCCTCCGCCCCCCCAGGGGCCACCGCTGTTGCCCGCCATATGTATCAATTCCTTCGTTTAGGCCCGTGTGATCACGGGCACACTTGTAACTTGTGTGCGCGAGCTTGCAAATCAAGCACAGCGTACAGGTTGCCGCATTGTCACCAGTTCTTCCGCCATAACGGGATGTACTGCAACCGTGCGATCGAAATCTTCCTTTGTCGCGCCCATCTTTACGGCAATTCCGGCCAGCTGGATCATCTCTCCTGCTCCGGGGGCGACAATATGGCAACCCAGTACCTTGCGTGTGGCCTGAGACACGATCAGTTTCATCAGAACCCGTTGCGTGCCACCGGCAAACGCCTTCTGCATCGGTTTGAACGAAGTGGCATACACCTCAATCGGTTCCTGGGCCGAGGCTTCTTCCTCGCTCAGGCCGACTGTGCCAAATTCCGGTTGGGTGAAAATGGCGGTTGGGATCAGCGCGTGATCCACAGGGGTTGGGTTGCCTTTGAAGACGGTTTCCACAAAAGCCATACCCTCGCGGATGGCCACGGGTGTCAGGTTGACCCGGTCGGTCACATCGCCAATGGCATAGATCGACGGAACGGCGGTCTGGCTGTATTCATCCACGACGATCTCGCCCTTGCGCCCACGTTCAACGCCCAGCTCTTCCAGCCCGAGGTTATCGGCATTCGGTGCCCGGCCCGTGGCGTACATGACCACGTCAAAACGATCCTCGGTGCCGTCCGTCGCCTTGACGCGGATCTGGTCGCCATCTTTGGCCATTTCCAGCACATTGGTGCCCAGACGGACATCGATGCCGTTCTGGCGCATCTCTTCGCAGATCAGTCCACGCGCTTCTTCATCAAAGCCACGCAGGATCTGCGCACCGCGGTAGAATTGCGTGGTCTTGACACCCAGACCGTTCATGATCCCGGCAAACTCGCTGGCGATATAACCGCCACCAACAATCAGAATGCTTTCGGGCAGCTTGTCCAGATGGAAAATCTCATTCGACGTGATCGCAAGATCCGATCCCGGGAAGTCCGGCACCACCGGTCGACCGCCTGTTGCAATCAAGATGTGTTTGGCGGTTTTTCGGGTGCCATCGGCCAGCTCGACCGTGTGCGCATCCAATAGGCGCGCGCGCTGATCAAAGCTTTCAACGCCGTTGTTTTTCAGGATGCTGCGATAAATCCCTTCCAACCGGTCCAGTTCGGCAACCAGTTTGCCGTGAAACATGCCCCAATCAAACGCGCCGGGCTGAACATCCCAACCATAAGCTTGCGCATCTTCGATCATGCCCGAGTATTCACTGGCAAAGACCATCAGTTTCTTAGGCACGCAGCCCCGGATCACACAGGTGCCGCCATAGCGGTCTTCTTCAGCCAGCGCGACCTTTGCACCGGCTTCACCCGCCGCTACGCGTGCCGCCCGGACCCCGCCCGAGCCTCCGCCGATGACAAAAAGATCATAGTCAAAGCTCATGCCGGGTTCCTTCGTTCAACTTGCAAAATTCCTCTGGATATCTGGGCGCGAAAACCCCGGTGCCAACCCCCGGGCGCGGAATTTTCGATCTTTTGCCGACGCTTGTCCGATTGGCTTGCATAAAACTCAGTCCGTTTGGTCGGAAAACAGGTTTTCACGGGATCCGCTCAGCAGCTGATCCAGTTCCAGAGTGCCCGCGTTGATATCCCGCAGTTCGACCCGCCCGTCGCCGTGGCCGATGATGACCTTGTCACAAATATCGATAAACAGGCCGTTTTCCACCACGCCAGGAACCTGGTTGAGGATCAGGGCCATCTGACGGGGATTGCCGATGCGTTTCAGGTGCAGGTCCAGAATGTGATTGCCTTCATCCGTCACGAACGGGGCCGCGCCATTCATACGCAGCGCCGACGAGGTTCCAAGTACATCCATCGCGTCCAGCGCTTCTTCGATCAGTGTTCGCGTGGTTTGCCAGCCAAATGGAACAACCTCGACCGGCAAGGGGAAAGCACCCAGCGTTTCCACCTCTTTCCCGGCATCTGCGATGACAACCATCTGATCGCTGGCCGTGGCAACGATCTTTTCCTGCAAATGCGCGCCGCCGCCGCCCTTGATCAGGTTCAGGTCAGGGTCGAATTCATCCGCGCCGTCGATGGTCATGTCCAGCCACCCGGCCTGATCCAGAGAAATGACTTCGATCCCGACTTCGCGTGCCAGCTGCGCGGTGCGGGTGGACGTGGGAACGCCCTTGATCCGCAGACCTTCGTCTTGCACCCGTTCGCCCAAACGACGGACCAGCCAGGCCGCAGTGGATCCCGTTCCAAGACCCACGCGCATGCCGTCCTCGACCATCTCGGCGGCACGACATGCGGCCACGTATTTTGCGGTGTCGATGGGCGACAGTTCTCCGGTCATGGCAGCTTTCCCAGTTTGGCCTGCCGGAGTTATAGGGAATGCGCCGCGCGACTGCGACCACATTTTGCGGTTCGGCAAGCGTAAAGATGCCTGAAGACTGCGCGTTTCCTATCGGAAACGTCGCAATCATGTCTTACGCCCTCATCTTTGTCATATAGATTGCCCGCATGTTGAACCGATACCGCCTGCACTACGCCCCTGACAACGCCTCGCTGGTGATCCGGCTGGTGCTGGAAGAAATGGGTGTGCCCTATGAAGCTGTGCTGGTCGATCGCCGTCGAAACGAACAGGACAGCGCGGCGTACAGGTCATTGAACCCCAACGGGCTGATCCCGGTGCTTGAAACTCCGCAAGGGCCGATCTTTGAAACGGCGGCAATTCTGCTGTGGCTGTCCGAGCGCCACGGGCAACTGGCCCCGGCGGCAGACGCCCCCGAACGCGCCGAGTTTTTGAAATGGCTGTTCTTTGCGTCCAACACGCTGCACGCCGATCTGTGCATTCTGTTCTATGCCGAGAAATACATCACCCCGCCACAGGCTGATACCCTGCGTGCAGGCATCCGACCCCGTTTAAAGCAGCACCTGCAACTGCTGGACGCGCTGGCAAAACGCGCGCCAGCCTGGTTCTGCGCGGAATGCCCGTCGGTTCTGACCTATTATGTCGCCTGCATGATGCGTTGGATGGCCTTGTATCCGGCCGATGCAAATCGCAGTTGGTATGCGCTGTCTGACACCCCGACCCTGCAAACCATCCTGGCACAGCTCGAGACACGCCCCGCCACCCACACGGCCATCGTGGCCGAGGGCCTGGGCCCCGCACCGTACACCTCTCCTATTTACGCCAACCCCTTAGAAGGCTCAGCTACCTGACATGTTCCTCTCTGTCTTCGATATGTTCAAAGTGGGCATCGGCCCGTCCTCCTCGCACACCATGGGCCCCATGGTGGCAGCGGCGCGCTTTCTGGATATGATGCGTGCTTCACCTTTCGAATTTGCGGGTCTGAAGGGCTCGCTGCATGGCTCGCTCGCCTTTACCGGCGTCGGCCATGCGACCGACCGGGCGACCATTCTGGGCCTAGCCGGCTTTGTTCCGGACACCTATGACAACAACAAGGCCGAGGCCGCATTGGCGGATATCGCCAAGACGCACACGGTTACCCCCGACGGCCTGCCGACGCTTCAGTTCGATCCCAAAACAGACCTGATCTTCGACTATGACACCAACCTGCCGGGACACGCCAACGGGATGATCCTGATGGCCACGGACGCGCAGGGGGACGTGATCCTGCGCCAGGTATTCTATTCCATCGGTGGCGGCTTTGTCCTGACCGAAGAA
This sequence comes from Ruegeria sp. HKCCE3926, assembly GCF_017872515.1. Taxonomy (NCBI): domain Bacteria; kingdom Pseudomonadati; phylum Pseudomonadota; class Alphaproteobacteria; order Rhodobacterales; family Roseobacteraceae; genus Ruegeria; species Ruegeria sp. HKCCE3926. The sequence continues at coordinate 1,430,984 of NZ_JAEDOU010000001.1, forward strand.
GAACTGGCCGAAGGCAAGGCAACGGATGAGGGCGCACCGGTGCCGTTCCCGTTCAAATCCGCGGCTGAAATGCTTGAGATGGCCAAGTCCAGCGGCAAAACCATCGCCGAGATGAAGCGCGCCAATGAGATCGCGCGCGGCTGCGCCGACAGTTTCGCCAAAGGATGCGCTCGTCTGTGGGACGTCATGAATGCCTGTATCGAACGCGGTTTGAGGACCGACGGCATTCTGCCCGGCGGGCTGAAAGTGCGACGCAGGGCAAAGGGTATCTATGACGCGCTGATCGCCGAACGCGGCATGAACCTGACCGCGCCGCACACGATCAACGACTGGATGAGCGTCTACGCCATGGCGGTCAACGAAGAAAACGCCGCCGGTGGGCAAGTCGTAACGGCACCGACCAACGGGGCAGCGGGCGTTCTTCCTGCGGTGCTGCGCTATTATCTGGACCACGTTCCCGGTGCCTCGGAGAGCCATATCGAAGATTTCCTTCTGACCGCGGCCGCGATTGGCGGTCTGGTCAAATACAATGCGTCCATCTCGGGTGCCGAAGCGGGGTGTCAGGCCGAGGTCGGCAGCGCATCAGCCATGGCCGCGGCGGGGCTCTGCGCCGTGATGGGCGGAACGCCCGAACAGGTTGAAAACGCCGCCGAGATCGCGTTGGAGCATCATCTGGGCATGACCTGCGATCCCGTCGCCGGGCTGGTTCAGGTGCCCTGTATCGAACGCAACGGGCTGGGGGCCATCAAGGCTGTGTCCGCTGCGTCTTTGTCCCTTCGCGGGGATGGAGAGCATTTCGTGCCGCTGGATGCGGTGATCGAGACGATGCGTCAGACCGGCCATGACATGCACGAAAAATACAAGGAAACCTCGCTTGGCGGATTGGCCGTGAACGTGCCAAACTGCTGATATCGCAACAAATGGGGGTCGATATGCGTGGACATTGCCTGTGCGGCAGCATCAAGTACGAGATCGACCCTCCTTCCCTGTCCTGCGTCACCTGTCATTGCGACAGCTGCCGACGCCAATGCGCCGCGCCGATGACAACCTATTTCGCGGTTCGAGACGGTCACTGGCGCTGGATCGGAGAAGAGCCGAAACGCTTCAACTCTTCGCCCGGAGTCGAGCGCAGCTTTTGCCCGGATTGTGGCACGCCAATCTCGTTCCGCTCGGCCAAAATGTCGGATGTGCTGCATCTATACGTCGCCACTTTGGAGACCCCCGAGGCAATGCAGCCCACATTGCACGTGGCTCATGAGGAAAGACTGAGCTGGCTGCATCTGGATGACAACCTGCCCACCTGCACCGGACCGGATTACACAAAGGTTCACCCCCTGCCCGACGCCTGACATTCGACCTTTCCACCGCGCCGCGAAGCAGATAGCGTCGCGCGCATGACTCAGGATCGTCCCGTCTTGGGCATCTTTTTGATGCTCGGTTTTTGCGTGCTTGCACCCTTGGGGGATGCGATGGCAAAGCTGTTGGGCGAAACGACACCGTTGGGTTTGCTGGTTGCAGCCCGGTTCGCGGTGCAAGCGCTGATCCTCATTCCGCTGGTGATGATGACAGGCCGGCCCTGGCGGATGCACGGGCGCATCCTGCGCCTGACAGTCATCCGCACGCTGCTGCACATCATCGGCATAACCGCGATGTTCAGTGCGTTGCAGTTCCTGCCCCTGGCTGATGCGGTCGCCATTGCCTTTGTCATGCCGTTCATCATGTTGCTGCTGGGCAGATACGTTCTGGGCGAAGAGGTCGGCGCGCGGCGCCTCGTGGCCTGCATCGTCGGTTTCATCGGCACACTTCTGGTCATCCAGCCCAGCTTTGCCGAGGTGGGCTTACCTGCCCTGCTGCCGTTGATCGTTGCCGTGGTCTTTGCCCTTTTCATGCTGGTCACGCGGCAAATCGCCAAGGAAACTGATCCGATTTCCTTGCAGGCGGTGTCTGGTGTCATGGCCACTGTGGGGCTGGTTCCTGTCCTTGTGATCGGAACATCGCTTGGTATCTGGAACCTGTCAGCCGCCTTGCCCGCCCCCGACATGTTTTCGCTGCTGATCGCTATCGGCATTCTGGGAACTGTCGCGCATCTGCTGATGACATGGTCGCTGCGCTATGCACCTTCGGCCACGCTGGCCCCGATGCAATATCTGGAAATCCCGGTGGCAACCCTGATTGGCTGGGCAATCTTCAGCGACCTGCCTGACGGACTGGCAGCGGTTGGGATCATGATCACCGTCGCCGCCGGTTTGTACGTTATTCTTCGCGAACGGGCCACCGCTCGCTCTGCCCCGACAGAAACACCTGCATGAGCGGATCGAGTGCGGCGCGGGGAACCATCACCAACAGGCCCGGCCCATCCATCTGCAATTCAACCACTGACAGCGCGCGATTAGAGGTGCCCACCCGGTCGTCCGGTTGCAACCGCAGGCCGTCGATGGGCCATTCCAGCCCGGTGCTGCGCCCCGTCACAGGGCGCATTGGAAACAGCGACACCACATCCCCGGGCAAAACCGGCAGCCGGATTTGGCGAGGCGCGTGAAACACCACCTCATGCGCGCCCAGCAGAATGCAGGCCTGTTCCTGACGTCTGACCAGCACGTTCAGAACAGCAAGCTGATGATCAAGCCGTCCGCCCAGAAAACCGGCCCCCAAAACCAGTGGAGCCTGCACATTGCGCAAGGCCTTGTCGAAATCGGTGCTGTCCTGTTCACGAATGGCAAAAAGCCGGTCAGACGGGATTTTGGCTTTTGTTGCTTTGTCCAGCGAATCGAAATCCCCGATGACCGCGTCCGGAATCCGGCCTGATTCTGTCAGAACTGCCGCCCCACCATCCGCCGCTACGACTGAAGTGACGCGGTTCAGCACCAAATTCAGGTCCTCGGAACCAACAAAACCCCCCCCAAACAGCCCGATTGGATCGGCAGAGCGTACAATTGGTTCATTTTTCCTAAGATTGGCCATTTTTCCCGGATTTGGACACATTAAGACCACAAAATGATAGGTTCATGCATAAAGTTCAGAGCCTTCGTGTGCTCCCGATTCCGGGTAAGTGGGCTCTCGTAGTTTGTAAAGGACGTGCGTCTGATGGTACAGAATAACAAGGTATTAACCGTTTCATATGGAACCTTCTCCTGCACTTTGGAAGGATTCGACGATTCCTTTGAAACGATGAAAGCCATTGCCGAATATTTCCGCGATCTTGCCGCGGATGATCGTTACTTCGGCTCAGAGCCTCCACAACCAGACGCCGAAATGCTGACCCGTATCGCACGCCGCGACGCATCGCAACGCGTCGAAGCCAGCCAAAACGAATCCGGGCTTCTGCTGCGTGCCGCTCCAAACACCGAAGCCCCGGCACCGGTCGCGTCTGACGCACCGGTCCCGCAAGCGCAAAATGCAGATGCCATGACCACCCCCCCTCCCGAATATACCCAAGCAAGCCCGGGGCGGACCGCGTTTACGGACGCGGAGGCCGTCGACGCCACCACATCTCCGCCGGCCGATAGCATTGCCGCAAAACTGCAACGCATCCGGGCCGTTGTTTCCCATTCGGACGTCCCCTCCACTGCCTATTCCGAAGACGAGGAATCTTCGCTGCTGGCCAACACCGCCCCCCCAGTGGACGCCGTGGCCGCCGCGTTCGAAGCAGGCGCTCTCAACGAAGAAGACTTTGCTGAACCTGCCCAGACCGAGGCTTCGGAAATCGAGGATCTGCAAGCGCTTGACGCCGAAGACGTACAAGACGACGCGCCGGCAGTATCTGAAAACCAGGCCTTCGAATCCGCCGAGCCGAATATCGAAAGCAATTCCGAACAGCAGGTGCAGCTGACCCCCGACCACCTGCGGGATGAAGATATCAAGGTCGCAACCGACTCCGCGCAGCTTCCTGCTGAGCCCCTGTTCTCGGATCTTGAAGAGGATACCGACGAGGAAATCGATGAGGAGGATGTTCCAAACATCCTCAACGTCGAAGACGTGGCGATCGAATCCGAAGATGAAGCAAGTGACGAGCCGCAAGATGATCAGGCGCAAGGAGTATTGTCGGAAGAGGACGAAATTCAGCTGCTGTCCGAGATTTCCGAAATCGAAAAAGACATGGCAGGCCGTTCTAGCCAAAAACTGACGGATGACGCCGATCCTGATCAGGATATCTCGCGACTGATGGCCAAAACCGGTGAACATATGGAGGATCCGTCCAGCAGCGACGCGCGAGAAACCTATTCGCACCTTCGCACCGCCGTTGCCGCGACCGAGGCCGACCGTGATGACCAACCGGCCCCGAACACCTCGCCTGTTGATGAGTATCGCGTTGATCTTGCGTCAGCGGTCAGCCCGCGCCGCCCCGAAGTAAACGTGACCAGCATACGCCCGGAAGCAGATGCTCCGGCTCCGTTGAAACTGGTTGCCGAGCAGCGCGTGGACGATCAAAGCGAATCCAACGGCCCCGTGATGCCGCGTCGCGTGACCACTCAGGCAGAAGAAGCCGAGTCGGAAAAAGGCGGTTTTGCGCAATTCGCACAAGATCAGGGTGCACAGTCGCTTCAGGACCTGCTTGAAGCGGCTGCGGCCTACCTGTCTTTCATCGAAGGACAGCAACAATTCTCGCGCCCGCAACTGATGAACAAGGTTCGTTCTTTGAAGCAGGATGAGTTCAATCGCGAAGAAAGCCTGCGTTCCTTCGGACAGCTGCTGCGCGATGGAAAAATCGAAAAAGCCGGCGGCGGCCGTTTTGCGGCCTCTGACCTGATCGGCTTCCGTCCTGATGATGAGCGCGCAGTAGGCTGACTGCCGCGCCAATTGACAAAAAGGGCCGGGTGAACCCCGGCCCTTTTTGCTATGGCACGTCCAGAGACAAACGCCCGCTGTTAAACAAGACCCAGCGTTGCCCATTGTACCGGGCTCGACCAGCCGCCTTGGTCCGAGCAATGGCCCGGCTCAATTCAGCAAAGTCACAGAACCCACGTATAAATGCGCGCGTTTACACGCACGGCGTTTGCCGCTTAATCTTTTGCAGTGCCAAACCCGGCTCAGGATTGATCCGGGTCCTCTTTGCCAACGCCGCGAAAAACGAACTTGAACGGCAGGGCCCAAAGAATGCCAAGAACGATATAGACCAGAAGTTCCACCCATATCGGGGGGCGCTCCAGCCAGTTCAAAACCGTCACCACCGCCACAATGTAAAGTGGCAGGCCGATCACAAGTATAACCAACGACCAGCGCCGGCGCGCTTTGTAGCTCAGGCCTGTTTTCTGCTCTTTGTTCATCAATCTGCAAACGGGTCGGTCACCAGAATGGTGTCGTCCCGCTCCGGACTGGTGGACAAAAGGGCCACAGGGCATTCGATCAGCTCTTCCACCCGGCGCACATACTTGATTGCGTTGGCGGGCAATTCGGCCCAGCTGCGCGCGCCTTCAGTGGATTCGCTCCAGCCCGGCATTTCTTCATAGATGGGGGTGCACCGTGCCTGTTGATCGGCCGCGGTGGGCAGATAGTCCAGCCGTTGGCCATCCAGCTCATATCCGGTGCAGATTTTAAGCGTTTCAAACCCGTCCAAAACATCCAGCTTTGTCAATGAGATACCGTTCACGCCACTGGTCGCGCAGGTTTGACGGACCAGGCACGCATCAAACCAGCCACAGCGGCGCTTGCGACCTGTCGTTGTTCCGAACTCATGCCCGCGTTCCCCAAGGCGCTGACCATCCGCATCCTCAAGTTCGGTCGGGAATGGGCCTTCGCCGACACGGGTGGTGTAGGCTTTTACAATCCCCAGCACAAAGTCGATCGATCCCGGTCCAATCCCCACCCCTGTCGCGGCCTGGCCTGCGATCACGTTGGACGAGGTTACAAATGGATAGGTGCCGAAATCGATGTCCAACAGCGCGCCTTGCGCCCCTTCGAAAAGGATGCGTTTTCCGGCTTTGCGCTTTTCGTTCAGCACTTTCCACACAGGTGCGGCAAAAGGCAGGATGCTCTGCGCGATCTCTTTCAATTGGGCAATCAGCGCGTCGCGGTCGACCGGTTCGATTCCCAGACCTTTGCGCAGCGGGTCATGGTGCTGCAAAGCACGGTCCACCCGAGCCTCGAGCGTGGCTTCATCCGCCAGATCCGCGACACGAACAGAACGACGCCCGACCTTGTCTTCATAGGCCGGTCCAATCCCACGACCTGTTGTGCCGATCTTGGTCCCCTTGCTGGCCGCCTCTTCACGAGCGCGATCCAATTCACCGTGGATCGGCAGGATCAACGGGGTGTTCTCGGCAATCATCAGCGTATCGGGGGTGATCTCTACACCTTGTGCCTGGATGGTCGCGATTTCCTTGACCAGATGCCAAGGGTCCAACACCACGCCGTTGCCGATGACGCTCAGCTTACCGCCGCGAACGACACCGGACGGCAGAGCGTGCAGCTTGTAAACTTCGCCATCAATCACCAGCGTATGTCCGGCATTATGCCCGCCCTGAAAACGCGCGATCACGTCCGCCCGTTCGCTGAGCCAGTCGACGATCTTGCCTTTTCCTTCGTCACCCCACTGGGCGCCGACAACAACCACGTTGGCCATATCCGGTCCTTTTGCGCTGAGTTATCAAACCCGGCTCATATAGCTGGGCCGAAACGACAGGGAAACCGATATTTCGCCGCAGATGAAAATCGCGCGAACACGCGATGCCTCCGGCGGGGATATTTATGGCCAGATGAAAAGCGGATCCCCTGCTTCATCTGGCTGAAAATATCCCGGGGGAGCCGCACGGAACGGGCGGCGGGGGCAGAGCCCCCTGCCCGGCATCAACGCAGATGCACCGGTTGCCCATGAGGTGTCGTCAGATAAGCCTTTTCCCAAGATTTATGTAGCCCTTTCACCTCCTGCGGCGACGAGACGCCCTGCTCGGCCAGCAACCCCTCGAGCGTTTCCAGCCATGCACGGAAATAGTCGTCGCCGCCGTCCAGCTCTCGCGCAAGCCCGTGGCGCTTCAACGTGTTTGAGAACCGGGCCGCCCACTCCGCCCATTCGAACCGCCCCGCCTCGTTCAGGGCAACGGTGACGGCAAAGACCTGAGCGTGCCAGGGTTCGGCAAACACCGGTTCTGGGGCTGAATGTTCGTTGCAGCCGCTCATGCCGGTTCCAGATAGCTTTGCCAGAGATCCAGTACCACTTCGTCATCCGGATGCTCAGGGCTGGTCCAAAGTTGCGATGCGGGAAAGACCACGGCATAGATCGGTTCAGGCGCTTCGCCCAGCCTATGAGCATTGGAATCGGGCAGGACATGGGTTCCGTGCAGGCGCAGTATTCGACCCCTGGCACCGGACGCATAATTCGGCAGGCGTGTGTGCCCGCCATCCACAATGCGATTTCCCGCCGGACGGGTCGTGACCACCTGTTGACCGACAGAAAACTGCACCGCCACGTTCGAAGGTCTGTCCGCCGGTCCACCTTTGGCCAGAGCGGCTGACACGGCGTCCGCCTTGAGCATCCGTTCCGCCAACGGATGCGGCCCATCCTCTCCGCCGCTGCGCAGGTCATCCAGGGAAAGAACGCCGTGTTCTACCAACAGGTCAGCCAGGCCCGAAATCCATTTCTCGTAATATGAAAACCGGGTATAGTCCTTTGGCGACAACCGTTCCCTTGCGTGGCGGGATACGTCGATATTCCACTGCCCCAGAAAGCCGGATGCAAGTGTCACTGCCAGCGCCCGTGCGTGCCAGTCTTCGGCAAAAACCGGCGCGTCCTCGGCCTCGGGATTTATCGGACCATCTCCAAAGCGGCCGCCCATATCGTGAACGCGGGTCATGAAGGGGCCTTCGGCAAACCCGTGCCGATCATGCTGTCACGTGTCACAAGTGCGGCAAGCGCCTCCTCGCTCATCCCATCAGTTCCATCGGGACGCATCGGCAGAACGAGATAGCGAACCTCGGCGGTCGAATCCCACACCCGCACCGAAGTGTCTTCAGGCAGGGTGAGACCGAATTCGGCCAGTACCTTGCGGGGTTCACGCACCGCTCGGGCACGGTAGGCATCAGATTTGTACCAGCCCGGCGGGATACCCAGCAACGGCCAAGGATAGCAGCTGCACAAGGTGCAGACGACCATGTTGTGTCGGGTTGGCGTGTTCTCGACAACAACCATGTGTTCGCCCTGGCGTCCATAGTAACCAAGATCCGCGACCATCGAGGTGGCGTCTTCCAGCAGAGCGGCCTTGAAAGCTGGGTCGCTCCAGGCTTTGGCAACCACCCGCGCGCCGTTCTGCGGGCCAATCCTGTTCTGATAGGTGTCTATGATTTCGTCCAGAGCCGCCGGGTCGATCAAGCCCTTGCGGGTCAGAATCGTTTCCAGCGCTTTGACGCGCAGCGCGGGTTCGGGCGGCAAAAGGGCGTGCGGGTGGTCGTGGTCGTCATGAGGCATGGGCCGCAGCCTGCGTCACGCATCGGCGTTCTGTCCAGTCCCTTTGACGTGATATGACATATCACGTGCGGTGATGCGAACTCCTTACTTGCCCCCGCTGGCAAACTTGCATAGATACCACGCGATACACGCCACGCTGTACAGGAACACCATGGAAAACGTCGTTCTCATCATCCACCTTCTTTTGGCCCTAGGCTTGATTGCCGTTGTTCTGATGCAGCGGTCCGAAGGCGGTGGCCTTGGCATGGGTGGCGGTGGTGGCGGAGCCATGACAGGCCGTGCAGCAGCGACCGCTTTGGGCAAACTGACCTGGATCCTTGCCGCTTGCTTCATCGTGACCTCGATCACGCTGACCATTCTGGCGGCGCAGAAATCTTCGGGCAGCTCGGTGATCGACCGTTTGGGCGTGCCGGCTCCGGCTTCAAACGAAGAAAATACTCCGGCAATTCCGTCGGCGGATGACCTTCTGCCGCCTGCACAGGGCGACAACGCGCCGCTGATCCCGCAGGCCGACTGACCTACAAAACCTAGAAACATGGAAGAGGACTGCAACAGCATCTTGCGGTTCTCTTGCGCTTTTGGCGCGAATCCTTTATACGTGAAGTCCCGTGATGCAGCGGTTTTTCGAAACCGTCGGGCAGCTGATTTTGACGTCTCACGGGAGCAGCCGAAAAACTATGGCGCGATTTATTTTCATCACTGGTGGTGTGGTTTCGTCCTTGGGCAAAGGACTGGCTTCGGCGGCGTTGGGCGCGCTTTTGCAAGCCCGGGGATATTCGGTGCGGCTGCGCAAGCTGGACCCCTATCTGAACGTCGATCCCGGCACGATGTCTCCGTTTGAACATGGCGAAGTGTTCGTCACCGATGACGGGGCCGAAACCGATCTGGACCTGGGCCATTACGAACGATTCACCGGCGTGGCCGCGCGCAAGACCGACTCGGTCAGTTCGGGGCGGATCTATTCCAACGTGCTCGAAAAGGAACGCCGCGGGGACTATCTGGGTAAGACCATTCAGGTGATCCCGCACGTCACCAACGAGATCAAGGATTTCATCGCCATCGGCGAGGATGAGGTTGATTTCATGCTGTGCGAAATCGGTGGCACCGTGGGCGATATTGAGGGCCTACCGTTTTTCGAGGCGATCCGCCAGTTCAGTCAGGACAAGCCGCGCGGGCAGTGCATCTTCATGCACCTGACGCTGCTGCCTTATATCAAGGCCTCGGGCGAGCTGAAAACCAAACCGACTCAGCACTCGGTGAAGGAACTGCGCTCGATCGGTCTGGCGCCGGATATTCTGGTCTGTCGCTCTGAAGGTCCGATCCCGACCAAGGAGCGCGAGAAACTGGCGCTGTTCTGTAACGTGCGCCCCGACAGCGTGATCGCAGCGCAGGACCTGAGCACCATCTATGACGCGCCGCTGGCCTATCACCGCGAAGGTCTGGATCAGGCCGTTCTGGACGCGTTCCAGATCAGCCCAGCGCCCAAACCCGATCTGGCAAAATGGGAAGACGTCAGCGACCGCATCCACAACGCCGAGGGCGAAGTGAAGGTCGCCATCGTAGGCAAGTATACGCAGCTTGAAGACGCCTATAAATCGATTGCCGAGGCGCTGACCCATGGCGGCATGGCCAACCGGGTCAAGGTCAAGGTCGAATGGGTTGACGCCGAGGTGTTCGACAACGAAGACGTCGCCCCCCATCTTGAGGGTTTCCACGCCATCCTCGTCCCCGGAGGCTTTGGCGAACGCGGCACAGAGGGCAAAATCAAGGCCGCACAATATGCGCGCGAGCACAAAGTCCCCTATCTGGGCATCTGCCTTGGGATGCAGATGGCCGTGATCGAGGCCGCCCGAAATGCGGCTGGCATCAAGGAAGCTGGTTCGGAAGAATTCGACCACGAAGCCGGGAAGAAACGTTTTGAACCTGTCGTGTACCATCTGAAGGAATGGGTGCAGGGCAATCACAAGGTCGAACGCAAGGTCGGTGACGACAAGGGCGGCACCATGCGCCTGGGCGCTTACAATGCGGTGCTGGCAGAAGGATCGAAAGTCGCTGAAGTTTATGGCGGCACACAGATCGAAGAGCGCCACCGTCACCGCTATGAAGTGGACATCAAGTACCGTGAGCAGCTTGAAAAGGCCGGGCTCAACTTCTCGGGCATGTCGCCGGACGGACGCCTGCCAGAAATCGTAGAATGGTCAGATCACCCATGGTTCATCGGCGTGCAGTACCACCCGGAACTGAAGTCCAAACCGTTCGACCCGCATCCCCTGTTCCGCGATTTCGTGCGCGCTGCGAAAGACACTTCTCGCCTGGTCTGACCCTGGGCTGTGTCGGACTGTCACCCCGCGTTGTTTTGTGCGGGCTGATCTCTTAACTGTATGTGCAAGCAGAATTTCTGCTTCGCAGGCTCTATGCCGTTCAGAGTTTCAGGAGATTTCCGATGAGCAACGCAACAACGATTACCAACCTCCAGCAAGCGCTTCATATGGAGCTGACGGCAGCGCACCAGTACCAGCTGCATGCCCATGTGCTGGAGGACTGGGGGCTGGACATCCTTGCCGAAAAAATGCGCGCTGAAATGCAGGAAGAATTGGGTCACTCCGACGCGTTCATCGAGCGTATCCTGTTCCTTGGCGGCGTGCCCGAGCTTGCGTTTCAGAAAAGTCCAGTCGCAGCGGGGTCTCTGGAAGACATGTTTGCCGCGGACCTGAAGGATGAAACCGAGGCGGTCGACTTCTATACCAAGGCCGCGTTGCAGGCCGCCGAGGTCGGCGATGTCGGGTCAAGGACCCTGTTCGAACGCATCTTGCTGGAAGAAGAAGGCCACAAGGACTGGCTGGACACTCAGCTGAACCTGTTGAAGCGTTTGGGTGAGGCCAACTTCAGCGCAAAATTTGTATCCGGCGCGGCAGAAGAAGCCTGAGGCACGCACCGCCGTTTGCCCATGCACCAGCATGGCCCGGACCATCTTGCCATGGACCGGGCCGTGCAGTTTCCGTCACTTCAATGTGACGCTGCCGAGCAAAAAAACCTCTACTCGGTCTGCCCTCATGGGGTTAACTGTTGATCACACCACGACAGGAGAGCCTCGATGAGCGATCAATCCCAACGCGCGAAGACCTTTGCCAGCCTTCACAAAAAGGGCGACCCCGTCATTCTGTTCAACATCTGGGATGCCGGCAGTGCCGGCGCGGTGCGGGATGCTGGCGCGCAAGCCATTGCCACAGGCAGCGCACCTGTCGCCATGGCACAGGGTTTTGGCGACGGTCAGAACATCCCGCTTGAGACCGCATTGGACAATGCGCGCCGCATCGTTGCAGCGGTTGATCTTCCGGTGACACTGGATTTCGAAGGGGCATATGCCGAAGATCCACAGGGCATTGCGCAAAACGTCAAGCGTGCGCTGGATTGCGGCGTGGTTGGTTTCAACTTCGAAGATCAGATCATCGGCGGCGACGGGCTGTACGATACAGCGGTTCAGGCCAAACGTATCGAAGCCATGCGCGCGGCCTGCGAAGACGTGGGCATACCTGCCTATGTCAACGCAAGAACTGACATTTTCCTGAAGGCCCCGGCAGAAACACATGATGAGGCCATGCTGAACGACGCCATTGCCCGTGCTTCGGCCTATGAGGCAGCGGGTGCCAGCGGTTTTTTTGCTCCGGGGCTGAAAGACGAGGCGATGATCGGCCATCTGTGCGAGCGTACCAACCTGCCAGTCAACATCATCGCCCTGCCCGGCACCCCCGGCACTCTCCGCCTGGCTGAACTGGGGGTTGCGCGCGTCAGCTATGGCCCGGTTCCTTATCGTCAGATGATCAAGTGGTTAACAGATCAGGCACACGCCGCTATTCACTACCGCGACTGATCACCCTGAAGTTGTGGGATTGCAATTGCCGCCACTTCTCATCACCCTGCTTTTGAAACCGAACAGGAGGCAAGCCTGATGAAAGGCTATTGGGTTGCACATGTCGATGTGGACGACATGGACACGTACAAGACCTACATTGCTGCAAATGCGGAGCCCTTTAAAGCTTATGGTGCGCGCTTTCTGACACGCGGAGGAAAGCGCGAAGTGAAGGAAGGCGCAGCGCGCGCCCGGACCGTTGTGATCGAATTTCCCAGCTATGAGGATGCGCTTGCCTGTTACGAAAGCGAAGCATACCAGAAAGCCAAAGCACTGCGCGCCCCGGTATCGATGGGCGATCTTGTGATCATTCAGGGCTATGACGGGTAGACTACGCTTGGCGCACCACAAAATATGGAATAATCTTTTACCATGTTGAAAAAGTTCCTTCAGGCGCTCAGACCGCCCCAGCATGAACATCTTCCGGACCCGGATGCCGAACTTGCTCTGGGCGCGCTCATGGTGCGCGTGGCGCAGGCTGATCGGGACTACAAGCTGGAAGAGATCCGCCTGATCGACAAAATCCTGGCCCGTCTTTACCAGCATAACGCAATCGAAGCAGCCAAGGTGCGCGCCACTTGCGAAAAGCTTCATGCGGCCGCGCCGGATACCGATACCTTCGGCAAGCTGATCCGCGAGACCACGGATCTGAAGGAACGCCTAGCCGCTCTGGATGCGCTGTGGGAAGTTGTCCTGGCAGATGGAAACACCGACGAAGGCGAGGTGAAAATCGTCGAGGAAGCCCGCGTTGCCATGGGGTTGAGCTTTAACGACAGCAAGGCTGCGCGTGAACGCGTTCAAAGCCGCTTGGATGTGGGTTAGACGCTCGCTATATCTAACGCATGTTCAGTGAGTTTCTTTCCAGGCTTACGCAGCCTCAGCCCGATCCTCTTGTCGACGATGATGCCCGCCTGGCCCTTACGGCCCTGCTGGTGCGTCTGGCGCGGTCCGACAATGACTATTCCGATACCGAAATGGCCCGTATCGACCGAATTTCGGCGCAACGCTATGGCCTGTCCCCGTTCGAATGCGCCGCCCTGCGTGCCCGCGCCGAAGATCTTGAGGCCGAGGCCCCGGACACCGTCCGCTTTACCCGAGCCATCAAAGAGGCGGTTGCCTATGAAGATCGGCTTGCGGTCGTTCAGGCGCTGTGGTCCGTGGCATTGGCCGATGGGCACCGCACCAGCGAGGAAGATTCGCTGCTGCGTCTGGTGGTCAGTCTTCTGGGCGTAAGTGACGTGGATTCCGCTTTGGCACGGCAAAAGGCTGCAAAATCGTGATTGCCATGCTGGGCATGTATGACATGCCCCCCCTGCAAGCAGCCAATGACAGGTTCTGGAGCTTGATTCGCGCGCAACTTGAGTCAGGCCCCCAAACCCTTACCCGCGATAAAGACGAATGGGCGGTCTGGCAGGACCCAAACCTGATTCTGGCACAAACCTGCGGCATGCCGTTTCGAACCCGATTGCATGGTCACGTGCAACTGGTTGGCACTCCGGACTATGACCTGCCTGGTTGTCCCCCCGGATACTATTGCTCTGTCTTTGTGGCACGGAATGACGACGACCGGGATCTGGCGGGGCTGAGCACAGGGGTTTTCGCGTATAATGAGGGCTTGTCCCAATCCGGCTGGGCAGCCCCGATCACACATATGATCCAGGCAAACCTGCACCCCGCCGGACTGTTGGAAACCGGCGGGCATGCGCTGTCTGCCCAAGCCGTCGCAGGTGGCAAAGCGGACTTTGCCGCGCTGGACATGTTGACGTGGCTGATGCTGCAACAACATAGCAATTTGGGAACCAAACTGCGCGAACTGGCAACAACGACTCCGACTCCGACCCTTCCCTACATCACATCGATGAGTCAGAATCCGCAGGTCATTGCAGGCGCTGTTCGGGCCGCAATTGACCAGCTTTGCGACGACGACCAACGATTGCTGCATATACGCGGGTTGATCGATATTCCCGCGGCGCACTACCTGGCTGTCCCCACTCCGCCTTCTCCCAAAGATAGCGGATCAGCGACTGCCCAATTTGACGACTGATTTTGGCCAATTTGGATGTTTCTCCGCTTGATTCTGTCATTTGCGCATTGCATTGACCTTTTTTTTCGGTCCTAGTACCGCACCAACACCACCAACCACTGGACTGCCCGTGACAGAAACTGCCCCCGTCATCGAAATCAAAGACCTTCACAAAAGCTTCGGAAATCTAGAGGTGTTGAAGGGGGTCGATATCACGGCACATCGCGGTGACGTGGTATCACTGATTGGGTCGTCTGGGTCCGGCAAATCGACGCTTTTGCGGTGCTGCAACCTTTTGGAGGACAGCCAGCAAGGAGAAATCCTTTTCAAGGGTGAGCCTGTCAAATGGTCCGGGGAAAAGCACGGGCGCCGCCCCGCCGACCCCAGACAGGTTCTGCGCATACGCACCAACCTGTCGATGGTGTTTCAACAGTTCAATCTTTGGGCTCATATGACCATCCTGCAAAATGTGATGGAGGCCCCAGTGACCGTTCTGGGGCGCGACAGGGCCGAGGTTGAAGACAGCGCGCGCAAGTATCTGGACAAAGTTGGCATCGGCGACAAATGCGACGCCTATCCGGCGCAATTGTCGGGCGGGCAGCAACAACGCGCCGCCATCGCCCGCGGCCTGTGCATGGAACCCGAAGCCCTGCTGTTTGATGAACCGACTTCGGCTTTGGACCCTGAACTGGAACAGGAAGTGATAAAGGTGATCAAGGACCTGGCCGCCGAAGGGCGCACCATGATCATCGTAACGCATGACATGAAAATGGCCGCCGACATTTCAAGCCACGTGGTGTTCCTGCACCAGGGCCTGATCGAGGAAGAAGGCACGCCGGAAGATATCTTCACATCTCCTGAATCCGAACGGCTTCGGGGTTTTCTCTCCGCCACTCAGGCGGCTTAACTTCAAAAACAGAACCAAACTGGGGAGCAACCAATGAAAAATCTGATTCTGTCCACTGCCGCACTGGCCCTGACCGCCGGTATCGCCATGGCCGACACGGTCCGCATGGGGACCGAGGGCGCCTACCCTCCGTACAACTTCATCAATGATGCAGGCGAAATCGACGGCTTCGAGCGTGAAGTCGGCGACGAACTGTGCAAGCGCGCAAATCTGGAATGTGAATGGGTCAAGAATGACTGGGATTCGATCATTCCGAACCTGGTCTCGGGCAACTACGACACCATCATCGCAGGCATGTCGATCACCGACGAACGTGACGAAGTCATCGACTTCACCCAGAACTACTTCCCGCCTGCGGCTTCGGCCTATGTCGGTGCGTCCGAGGATGTTGATGTCTCCACCGGCGTCGTTGCCGCACAGACCGCCACCATTCAGGCAGGCCACGTAGCCGAGTCGGGCGCGACACTGGTCGAGTTTGCAACTCCGGAAGAAACCATCGCAGCCGTGCGCAACGGTGAAGCCGATGCCGTGTTTGCCGACAAGGACTTCCTGGTGCCGATCGTCGAGGAATCCGCCGGAGAGCTGGTCTTTGTGGGTGATGACGTGCCGCTGGGCGGTGGCATCGGGCTGGGCATCCGTGAATCGGATGGCGAACTGCGTGGAAAGTTCGATGAGGCGATCACATCGATGAAAGCGGACGGTTCGTTGAATGAACTGATCATCAAGTGGTTCGGCGAAGGCGTTCCGACCTACAACGCTGACGGTTCGGTCGTTACAAACTAATCCGTATCAAGCGGTTCGGCGCGTCCATCGCGCCGAACCCTGCCCGGTGGAATAACCGGGTATGACGTTCGAAAGACGCTTCATGTTTTCCTATTGCGCTGACCCTGACACGCTCGGAACATTCCGCTGGTTCTCCTGCTACCTGACCAACGGCGTGCACTGGTCCTTCTACCTGTCGTTCCTCAAGGTGTTGGGATTGCTGGCGGTGACCGCGCCGGTCGCATTGGCGTTTGGTTTTGTTGGCGCAATGGCCGCCCGATCACATTTCCCGCCCCTGAGTTGGCTGGGCAAAGGGTATATTGCCATCGTGCGCGGTGTCCCGGACATCGCTTTCTTCCTGTTTTTCGTGATAGCCCTGGATCAGGCGTTCGAATGGACGCGGCACAAGATATTGTGCCCCGAATGGACCGACCCGATCCGGCAGGGAAATGACTTTATCGTCTGTCAGGCGGCCAAGCTGCCATTGGGGACTGCACCGGAATGGGTGCATGAAACCTATGGCTTCTTCCTGGCCGTCGTTACCTTCTCGATTGTTTTCGGGGCGTTTGCGGCAAACGTTCTGTTTGGTGGAATGCGCGCCGTGCCCCACGCGCAGCTTGAAACCGCCGAAGCATATGGCATGTCCCGTCGTCAGACCTTCTGGCGCATCCTTGTGCCGCAGATGTGGGTTTATGCCCTGCCCGGCCTGTCAAATCTTTGGATGGTTCTCATCAAGGCTACTCCGCTGCTGTTCCTGCTGGGAATCGAAGACATCGTTTATTGGGCCCGCGAACTTGGCGGCACCAAGACGTCCAAGTTCACCCAGTATCCGCATGGCGACTGGCGCATGTGGTACTTCCTGTTCCTGCTTGTCTTCTACCTCGGCATGACGCGCGTGTCTGAACTTGGGCTTGAAAAGCTGATGCGAAAACTATCCCACGGGCAGGCCACGTCCGGCGGCGAGCTTCTGCGCAAGGAGACCACGGCATGAGCTGCTTGCAGACGATTCAAGATTACGGCCTTCGGTCCCTGGGTCTCGGCGAGCGGCTACTGCCCAAAAGTGACTTCACCCTGTGCGAACAGTTCACGCTGATCGGGTCGGGGATGATCTGGAATGTCTATTTCGGGATCATGGCGCTGGCGACCGGCTTCTTTCTGGCCACGGCCCTGGCCGTCGGCAAGGCGTCAGCAAACAAATGGCTTCGCAAGCCTTCGGAATGGTTCATTTTCCTGTTTCGCGGCTCGCCCTTGTTTATCCAGTTTTTCTTCGCTTATTTCCTGTTCCTGTCGCTGAAGAAATCCAACCCGATGTTCGACGCCTTCACCTCGGCCTGGCTGGGGGCGCTGATCGTGCTGTTCCTCAACACTGCCGCCTATTCAGGCGAGATCTTTTACGGAGCGCTAAGGTCCATTCCCAAGGGCGATATCGAAGCCGCAGATGCCTATGGCATGTCAGGCTGGGCCCGTTTTCGCCGGATCGTCTGGCCCACCATGTTGCGGCTTGCCTGGCCTGCCTACACAAACGAAGCAATCTTTCTTTTCCACGCGACAACGCTGGTCTTCTTTTCAGCCTTCCCGGCCTGGCAGCAACGCGGAGACGCCCTGTATTACGCCAGTTACTTTGCGGACAAGACGTTCAACCCGTTCATCCCATACCCGATACTGGCGTTCTATTTCATCCTGCTGACGCTGGTAATCGTCGGGGGCTTTGGCCTGATCAACAAACGCCTGAACCGGCACCTACCGGTCGCAAAACGGGCCAAGATGCGGTTCAAACTGAACCTGGCGCGCTGAGTTTCGGCGCGCCAGTCACGTCTGGACACCAAACCAAATCAACGCCAATCACCGCGCGCCCACACGTTTTTTAGCACATTCAAAAGGGGAGAAGTGGTACCGCCTCCCTGGCTTGAACAGGGGACCTCTGGATCCACAATCCAGCGCTCTAACCAACTGAGCTAAGGCGGCACTCGTGAGGGGCGATGTACCGAACACGCCCGCGGAATGCAAGAGGATTAAAGCCGAAATTTCCAGCTTTGTTCGACAAGGTCGACACCGAAGGAATGCACCGCTTTGCTGTCTGTCAATTCCCAGCCGGACGCCTTGTAAAGTGCGCAGGCGGCGGTATGGCTTTCGTGCGTCCACAGAACCATTTCTTTGTATCCCGCCCCGCGTGCGAAGGCAGTGCATGCTTGCAGCAGGCGCTTTCCCAGCCCCAGCCCTCGTGCTTTCGGAACAAGCAGAAACAGCCGCAACTTGGCGGTATTCCGGTCAACAGCAACGCAGAAAATACTGCCCAGACGCTGCCCGTCCTGCTCGGCGATCCAGCCTCTTTCAAGCTCGGGGTCACTGTTGGCCATGAAGTCGTCAAGGATGCTGGCCACCAGGGGCGCAAAGCTGTCATCAAACCCTTCGTCGCGCGCATAAAGCAGACCGTGCTGTTCAACCAGCCACGCGGCGTCATCGGGGTGAAAGGGTCTGAGAACGGCGTCTTTCATATCTTATCTGACCGCAAAGGTGACTTGATTCTCAACCCCGTGCGCGCTAGCAGGAACGCTCAGTCTCGGAGGCACAGATGGGCATCAATACCGAACGCGACATTCAGGCAAACCTGCAAATCGGTCCGACCGATCAGGGTATGGTCCGCCTGTTCATCGAAGCTGACGGCATCGAAATACCGATGGATTTTGACCCGGAAGAAGCAGAAGAAATCGCCGACGAAATTCGCGCTGCGGTACAAGCCGCCCTTGCGGTCAAAGGCTGACCTTACAGCCTGGGATCCCGAAGCGCGTGTAAACGGCGCGCGGCATCCGTTGCAAATTTCTGGATCATCTTCTTGCGCCGCGCCGGTGCGATTTTGTCCTCGGGCGCCATACGCACGATTTCCGCATCATAGGCATCGGCGATGATCAGGCCTGTTTCATCAGGCAACAGATCGGTCGGGAATTCTGTATCGACGGCCCAGAAGAATCGGTCACACCATTCCAAATAGCCCTGCCATTTCGAATCCGACTGATAATCGGCACGGCTGGATTTGCACTCAATCACCCACAACTCACCCTTTGGCCCCAGCCCCATCACGTCCACGCGCAACCCGCGCGCAGGCACAAATTCTTCTACGGAAACAAAGCCATGCGCCGCAAGATGCCGAGCGACGCCACGTGCCAGTCTCTGTCCAGGTTGCAGATCCAAAGTCATAGCCGAAAATGTGAACAATTAGCGAACAAAAGTAAAGCACCTTTGCGTCTTGACATAGTACCTTTTGGTATCGCATTAATATAGTACCAAACGGTACTATTCCTGAGGTTGCTTATGGAGAACCAAACTCAAAACGCGTTTCGCGCGCTGGCCGATCCCACACGCCGGAACATCGTGCGACTGCTCTCGTCACAGGACATGACGATCGGGCAGTTGACGGACCGGTTCGACATAACTCGGGCTGCGGTCAAAAAACACCTGACGATTCTGTCCGACGGTGGGTTGATCACAGTCGAAGCGCGCGGCCGGGAACGCATCAATCGACTTGAACCACAGGGTATGGCCCCGGTGCTCGACTGGCTCAGCTATTTTGACCAGTTCTGGGATGATCGCCTCAACTCTCTCAAGGAAGCTATTGAAAGGAAACAAAATGACTGATGCCGTATTGAAGAAATCGATTTTCCTCAGGGCGGAACCGGAAACCGTTTGGGCTTATCTGACAGAACCTGACCATCTGGCGGAATGGTTCCACAAACCGGAAAGAACACTGGCAGAAGGTCAGAAGCTTGAGATGTTCGGCACGACAAGCGGCGACTTACTGATCTGGGGAGAGGTCCGTATCGCCCGCCCCCCCAAATATCTTGAACACACCTTTACCGTCAAACCGATGGGGGACGCTGTAAGCGTGGTCAAATGGACATTGGAACCGGTCTTGGGCGGCACACGTCTTGAGCTTGTGCACGAAGGATTACCGCAAGGCGTCGCAGCATTTGATCTGATCCTGGCTCTGGACAAAGGGTGGGATGAACATTTCGGCAAGTTGCGTGTGTCATTGCACGAAACTGTTGACGCCTGACCTCTTGCGCGAACCCGTCAGACACCCTACTTAAGCGCGTGGCGGGTTCTGCCCTTCTTGTGACAGGTAGCATTCTGGTGGCCTTAAGCAATTCCGAGGGGGCTGGCTCTGTTCAGGTCTTGGCCTGATTACCCGGCGCCCACCTGTACATACAGGTCCTCGGGAATCAAACCGCACGGTTGACTGGTGGTCCCGCCGCACTTTCCCTGAAATATCAGCGCCCTGCGTGGGCTTCCTGTTTCACGGTTGCCGACTCGAAGCTGTGTGCGACCGGTGTTCCCCGACGCGGCCCCTGCGGCTTTTCCGCCATGCTCATGATCTTGTACGCGAACTGAACGCCGGCAAAGACGATGCCGTTCATGAACCAGATCATCACCAACGCGATCAGCCCGATTTCCGACCCGGTGATCAGATGCCGAAGGTTCGCGACGTTCAGCGCCAAGAGCACCCCGACAAACACGGCCGAAATGACAAAACCCCAGGCGACTTGCGTGATATACAGGCGGATCAGTTTGGGCATGGCGAACCTCCTTGCGCTTCGACAACAATGCTAGCGCATGTCTGGTTCAGGTAAACGTGTCAGAACGCCTCGGGCTGCGCCTCGCGCGCCATGTGATCCAGCACGGCATTGACGAATTTGGGTTCTTTACCTTCTGGAAAAAAGGCACGTGCCACATCGACAAACTCGGTGATCACCACTTTGGGCGGTGTGCCGCTTTGGGTCAGTTCCGCACCCGCCGCGCGAAACAGCGCGCGCAGGGTCGGGTCGATGCGCGCGATCGGCCATTTCGCCACCAGCGCGCGGTCGGTCATCTGGTCGATCGGCGCCTGATAGTTCACCGCGTCATCCATCAGCTTGCGGAACAGCGTGCTGTCGCCCTCGAGCATCTCGTCGCCCTCGTAGACCGCGCCGAACCGGTGGTCCAGAAACTCGTTGACCACCTGCTCGGTCGTCTGGCCCGACTGTTCCATCTGGAACAGCGCCTGCACGGCATAAAGCCGCGCTGCGGATTTCATCAGGCGTTTCCGGTTTGCCGGTTTCGGCGTGTCTGTCTGGGTCATGTTGTCGTTGATCCGTTGCTGTCGCCCGCCACCAGGATGGACTCGGACGGCGGCTTGAATCCGACGCCCTTTTTCGAAGCGCCCCACTTACGGCTGAGCGCGATCAGATGCAAGGCCGCAGCGGCCGCGCCACCCCCTTTATTCATCTTTTCCGGATCGGCGCGAACTTCGGCCTGCTCGTCATTCTCGACCGTCAGGATGCCGTTGCCGATGCACAGCCCCTGTAGGCCCAGCAGCTGGATCGCGCGGCTGGAGTCGTTGCAGACGGTTTCGTAATGCGTGGTCTCACCGCGGATGACGCAGCCAAGCGCGACATAGCCGTCAAAGTTGCACTGTCGGTCGGCCATGGCGATGGCCGTGGGAATTTCCAGCGCGCCGGGCACTTCGACCACTTCGCAGGTGCCGCCAGCCGCTGCGATCTCGGCCGTGGCACCTGCAATCAGGTTGTCGGCGATCGAGCGGTAGAACGGAGCGGCCACGATCAGCAGTTTCACCGGCTTGTCGAAGCTGGGTGTCGGCAGAATTCCGTGTTTGTCTTGTTCAGCCATGTTCAGTCTTCCTTCAGAATCGAGCGGGTGCCGACGATGGACAGGCCAAACGCGTCCAGACCAAGATACACCGTTTCAGGAGAGTCGGTCAGAAGCACCAGTTCCTGAATCCCCATCTTGGACAGAATCTGCGCCCCCAGACCGGTTTGCTTGATGGTGCGCGGGCCTTCATCCTCGACCGCATACAACGAGTTGCGCGGCTGGCGGAACAGGCAGACCACTCCGCGGCCCTCTTCGGCGATCTTTTCCATCGCGCGCGGCAACTCGCGGGATGATTTCGGACCAAGCCCCAGGATATCCGGCGCTTCATGCAGGGCGTGCGTGCGCGTCAGAACGGGCTCGGGCGTGGTGATGTCGCCTTTGATCATGACAACATGTTCAATGCCGTGGGTCTGATCGGTGAAAATCCGCATTTCCCACTCACCGCCGTATTCCGAGGTGACTGTTTGACGAGAAGTCTCGACAACCAGATTGTCATTGCGCGCCCGATAGCTGATCAGGTCGCTGATCGTGCCGATTTTCATGTTGTGGTTTTTGGCGAACTCGACCAGATCCGGCAGGCGCGCCATGGTTCCGTCTTCATTCATGATCTCGCAGATCACGCCTGACGGGTTCAGCCCGGCAAGACGCGAGATATCCACGGCGGCCTCGGTATGGCCTGCGCGCACCAGCACCCCGCCCCGCTTTGCCCGCAACGGGAAGACATGGCCCGGGGTGGCGATATGCGCCATCGTGTTCTGTTCGTTGATTGCGGTCGCCACGGTCAGCGCCCGGTCGGCGGCTGAAATCCCGGTGCTGACACCTTCGCGCGCCTCAATCGAAACCGTAAAGGCCGTCTCGTGGCGGGATGAGTTGTTCACGGCCATCATCGGCAGGCCCAGCGCATCTATCCGTTCCGCCGTCATCGGCAGACAGATCAGGCCGCGCCCGTGGGTCGCCATGAAGTTGATCGCCTCGGCATCCGCAAACTCGGCCGGGATCACCAGATCGCCTTCGTTCTCGCGATCTTCGTGATCGACCAGAATGTACATCCGGCCGGCGCGCGCCTCTTCGATGATTTCTTCGATCGGGCTGATCGCGTCACGCAACTGGGCCTCGACCGGTCCGGGGGTTTCAAAGCTCATGGGGCAGCCTTTCACATGGCAGGTTTGCTCGGCGGAATAGACCACTGAGGGCGCAAAGACCAGTCCACAAACGGCGCTGGGGTTTTCCGACGCGACGTATCAGGACATCTCGGCCAGGCGCGCGACGTACCGGGCCAGTGTATCGATCTCAAGATTGACGCGATCGCCCACACCGACATCGCCCCATGTCGTGACTTCCTTGGTGTGAGGGATGAAATTGATGCCAAACTCGCAATCATTCACGTCATTGACCGTCAGCGATGTCCCGTTCAGCGCAACCGACCCTTTGGGCGCTATGAACCGCGCCAGTTCCTTCGGTGCACGCAAGGTGACACGTGTGCTGTCGCCTTCATCTTCGACCGCGACCACATCGGCCACGCCATCCACATGACCCGAAACGATGTGACCGCCCAGTTCATCACCGACTTTCAGCGCTCGCTCCAGATTGACACGTTTGCCGACGGCCCAGGTATCAAGATTGGTCTTCGAAACCGTCTCGGCGCTGATCTGAACATCATACCAATCGTCGCCCAGCGCGATCACCGTCAGGCACACACCATCACTGGCAATCGAGGCTCCGATATCGATACCGGCCGTGTCATAGGCCGTCTTGATCCGGGCGCGCAGATCCCCCTGCTGTTCCAGCTCGGTGACGGTGCCGATGTCGGTGACGATCCCTGTGAACATTCCGTTAACCCTCAGTTCATAACCTGTGCCTGCTTTTCACCGTCGAGGTAAGCCCAATGGGCCGCGCGGGCAAGCCCCGCCTTGCCGTACAAGGCCCAAACGGGCATAGTTTCGGCAACAAAACCAAAAAAGAGCAGTCCAGATGCCGCAAATGCCTTCAGGCTCAGACAAACGGGTCTTCCTGTTTCTTCAGGGACCTCACGGGCCGTTTTTCTCGACACTCGGGCAGATGTTGCGCGCCACGGGGGCACAGGTCTGGCGGGTTGGGTTCAATGCGGGGGATCAGGCGTTCTGGTTCGACAAGGCAAGTTTCATCGCATTCCGGAACACGCCCGGCGATTGGCCCGAGACATTGAACAGGTTGATTGCCGACAAAGGCGTCACGGATATCGTTCTTTATGGCGACACGAGACCGGTCCACGCCCGCGCAGTTGAGATTGCGAAGTCTCAAGGGCTGACAGTTCACGTTTTCGAAGAAGGCTACCTGCGGCCCTGGTGGGTCACGTACGAGCGGGACGGGTCAAACGGGCATTCGCGCCTGATGTCACTGGATGTCGACCAGATGCGGCAGGCTCTGGCCCGGTCGGACAGCAAAACGCCCCCGCCACCGTCGCATTGGGGGGATATGCGGCAACACATATTCTACGGTGCCCTCTATCATTGGTTCGTCATGTTCCTGAACAAGAGATACCGCAATTTCCGGCCTCATCGTGATCTGTCGGTTTCACAGGAATTCCGGTTGTATTTCAAACGTCTGATGCTGATGCCTATTCATCGCCTGCAACGCGGCATTGCCACGGCGCGCGTCAGATGGGGGGGCTTCCCCTATCACCTCGTGTTGCTGCAACTGGGGCATGACAGTTCGGTTCAGGCCCATTCCGAATTCTCCTGCATGTCCGATTTTCTGGAACTGGTCATCGCAGGATTCGCGCAAGGCGCACCGGCACATCACAGGCTGGTCGTGAAAGAGCACCCTTTGGAAAACCACCGTGAACCATTGCACCTGCGCGCCATGGAGATTGCCAGGAAACACGGGGTGCAGAACCGTGTTCACTATGTCCCAGGCGGAAAACTGGCAGGTTTGCTGGATGAGGCAAATTCGGCCGTCACCGTGAATTCCACTGCGGGGCAGCAGGTCTTGTGGCGGGGTATTCCGCTGCGTATTTTCGGACGTTCGGTTTATGAAAAGACCGACTTCGTATCACAGCAGTCGATCGCCGCATTTTTTGCTGAACCAGACGCGCCGGATGTCGACGCCTATCGCTGTTACCGGCAATTCCTGCTGGAAACCAGCCAGGTTCCGGGCGGGTTTTATTCCCGGCGCGGCAGGCGGCAGTTGCTACGCCGTGCCGTGGACATGATGCTCAGCAGCAGTGACCCTTATCAGGCCCTTCTGAACAAGAACGAGGCACCGACGCCACAGTTGAAAATCGTCGAGTAATTCGGTCGCTCTGTGACTGGAAGTTGTGCTGCTTACCGGCTAATCTTCCCGCAACAACAAAAGACTGAGGATATCCGGCAGTGCAATTCTCTCCTAAGCGATGGATGCGGGGGGTTTCCCTTGTGGCCGCAATCGGCTTGATGGCGGCCTGCCAACTTCCGAAATCCGGGCCGAACAAGACCGAAATTCTGGCGGGTGCAGTCCAGAATGGCGGCAACGCGTTTGTCGTCGAAGTCGATGACCGCGTGACACGCCTTACATCCGCCGTGCCTCAGTTTGGCTTTTCGTCCTCGTTCAGCAGCGCCCAGGCCTTGACCGCCGACACTGTCCGCCCCGGTGACGTGCTGGGCCTGACCATATGGGAAAACGTGGACGACGGGTTGCTGTCCGGCGAAACCGGTGCGGCGACCATTCTAGATGAAGTTCAGGTCGACAGCGATGGTTTCATTTTCGTCCCCTATGCGGGTCGGATTCGGGCCGCGGGCAACACGCCCGAACAGCTTCGCGTTTTGATCACGAACAAGCTGCGGGAACAGACACCCGACCCACAGATCGAAGTGCGGCGTGTTGCGGGTGACGGTTCCACCGTCTCGCTGACGGGTACAGTCGCAACCCCCGGCATCTATCCGATCGAACGCCCAACCCGTTCCTTGCTTGGCATGCTGTCCAAGGCGGGCGGGGTCTCAGTAGCGTCGGATATCGCGCTGGTGACGCTGATCCGGGGGGATCAAAAGGGCACCGTCTGGTACGAAGATCTGTTCCGCAACCCGAAACTGGACGTCGCTTTGCGTGGCGGCGACCGCATCTTGGTGGAAGAAGACAGCAGATCATACATAGCACTCGGCGCGACCGGGGGTCAGTCTCGCGTGGCCTTTGACAGTCAGGACCTTACCGCCTTGGAAGCTTTGGCTCAGGTCGGTGGTCTGCTAACACTGTCCTCTGATCCAACCGGCATTTTCATTCTGCGGAAAGAGCGTCAGGACATCGCGCGCAGCATCACGGGACGCGCCGACTTGAAGGGGGATCAACGCATGATCTACCTGCTGAACCTGACGGCCCCCAACGGCCTGTTCATCGCGCGGGATTTCGTGATCCGCGACGATGATACGATTTATGTGACCGAAGCACCCTATGCACAGTGGAGCAAATCGATCTCGCTGATCGCTGGTGGCCTGACCCCCATCGCAAACGTCGCCACGCTGACCGGCAACTGATGCATGGTAGCCGATCCGGACAGCGCAGCCGGGGCCGAGCGCACCCGGCTGTTCGTCTACAACGGCGGGTTTCTTACGCAAAAACGCCTGAGACGGATTCTGACGCTTGCCGGATATGACATTCGTCTGGGTCTTCCCAAGGATGGCGATTGCGTGGGCATTTGGGGCAACAGCCCGACCGCGTATCGGGGCCTCCGCATCGCCGAAAAACACCGCGCCCCGGTTCTGCGGGTCGAGGATGCCTTTCTCAGATCTCTGCACCCGGGGCGCGCCGGTGAACCGCCCTTGGGTCTTTTGCTGGACCGTTCGGGCCCGCATTTCGATGCAGCCGAACCTTCGGACCTTGAGATGCTGCTGAACACCGATCCCTTGGACGACACCGCGCTGCTGAACCGCGCACGTGCCGCGATGGAGCGGGTCAGGGAATTGCACCTCAGCAAGTATTCCGCGTTTGACCCCGATCTTGCCGCACCTGACCCCGGTTATGTACTGGTCATCGATCAGACGGTTGGCGATGCCGCCGTCTCGGCAAGCGGTGCCGATCGTGCCCGTTTTCTTGAAATGCTTGTGGTCGCGCAGGAGGAAAACCCAGGCGCGCGCATTCTGATCAAGACACATCCAGAAACGATGGCAGGTCATCGTCAGGGGCATTTCACCGATCAGGACCTGTCAGACCGGGTCACGTGGTTTGACAAGCCCATCAGCCCCTGGCCCCTGCTCGAGGGCGCCGTTGCGGTTTATACCGTTTCCTCGCAGCTGGGCTTTGAAGCAATCCTGGCCGGTCACAAACCGCGCGTTTTCGGTCAACCGTTCTATGCCGGGTGGGGCCTGACGCAGGATGAATTCCCAGTCCAGCGCCGTCAGCGCAACCTGACCCGCGCGCAACTGTTCGCGGCCGCGATGCTGCTTTACCCGACCTGGTACGACCCCTTTCGCGATCAGCTGTGCGAACTGGAAACGGTTCTGGACATTTTGGAGGCGCAGACCCGCGCATGGCGGCAGGACAGGCACGGTTGGACGGCCGCCGGTATGCGCCTGTGGAAACGCAGGCACATGCAGCAGATTTTCGGGCGGCATGGCACGTTGCGCTTTACGGCCACACAACCTGATGCCTCGGATCGCCCCCACATGGTCTGGGCCAGTCAGGCGCGCGACAGCGAAGGGGCCGTTCGTGTGGAAGACGGTTTTTTGCGTTCCCGCGGACTTGGGGCGGCGCTTGTTCCGCCCCTATCCCTGGTAACCGACGAAGTCGGTATCTACTATGACCCCACAAAGCCCAGCCAGTTGGAAAACCTGATCAGCGAGCGTGCAACTTTGCGCCCGGATCAGGAATTGCGCGTTGAACGGCTTATTGAGAGATTGCTGGTCGATGGTTTGAGCAAATACAACACGGGCCAATCCGCGCCGGTTCTGCCCCATGGGCACCGAATTCTGGTGCCCGGACAGGTTGAAAATGACGCCTCGATCCTGCTGGGCACCAACACGGTGCGCAGCAATCTGGACCTGCTGAACACGGCGCGCGAGGCCAACCCCGAAGCTATCCTGATCTACAAACCGCACCCTGATGTCGAAGCTGGGTTGCGGGATGGCCAGATAGACGCAGAGTCAATTGCGGACCTTGTCGTGACCCGAACTGACCCTGCCTCGCTGCTGACGCAGGTGGACGAGGTGTGGACGATGACATCGCTATTGGGGTTCGAAGCACTGTTGCGCGGGGTGAAGGTCACGACTCTGGGCGCGCCCTTCTATGCGGGATGGGGCCTGACCACCGATCTGGATACCGTCCCCGTCAGGCGAGGTGCACGGCCGTCGCTGATGGGCTTGGTACACGCCACCTTGATTGACTATCCACGCTATTTCGATCCGATCACCAGACAACCCTGCCCTGTCGAAGTGGCTGTTGAACGTTTGGCGCTGGGGTATTCGGCACCGTCCGGTCCGTTCAACCGGTTTCTGTCAAAGCTTCAGGGCGCGTTCGCAACGCACGCTCATCTTTGGCGTTGACGTTATTCCGACGCTCTGCGCCAACGATGTAATACATCCCCGCCGACCGCCTGCGTCTCGATCAATTCGAATTTGGGGGCGGCCTCCAGCGTTTCCAGACCTAGTGTCCCGACCGCGGCCAGGCCTTCGGCCCCGATGGTTAAGCCGGCAGTGAACCCGATCAGCTCGTCCACCAGATCTTCGGCCAACAGCGAGGCCCCAAGCGCGGCCCCGCCTTCGCAGAAGACACTGGTCAAACCGGCCTGACCCAGTTGCTGAAGCAGATCCACCGCGTCGATATGGTGATCTTTCAACGCACAGGGGATCAGCTTTGCCCCCAATCCCTCCCACGCCTGTGCACGTTCGGCATCCGGGTGATGCGCATGGCAGAGCCAGACAGGTATCTTTGAAGCCGTGCGCGCCAGCTGCCCCATCAGAGAAATATCCATATGGCGGGACACCACGACGCGGACGGGTTGATGCTCAACGCCAAGATCCCGCACGGTCAGCGAGGGGTCGTCGGCGCGCGCCGTCCCTGCCCCGACCATCACCGCATCGTGGCGTGCACGCATGGCATGAACCACACGACGTGCCTGCGGTCCGGTGATCCATTGGCTGTGCCCTGTCGAGGTTGCGATGCGCCCGTCAAAACTGCTGGCCATCTTCAGCGTCACAAAAGGCCGGCCTTGTTCAGTCTTGAGGAAAAAGCCTTCCAGATCCCGTTCTGCCTGTTCCGCAAGAACGCCAGTTACAACGTCAATTCCCGCCTCGCGCAACATGGCAAAACCCTGCCCGGCCACGCGCGGATCGCTGTCTTCGACAGCGGCCACAACACGGGATACTCCTGCCGCAATCAAGGCCTCGGCGCAGGGCGGCGTTTTGCCGTGATGGGCACAAGGTTCCAGCGTTACATAGGCGGTCGCACCACGCGCACCCTGCCCGGCCTGAGCCAAGGCTTCGGTCTCGGCATGAGGGCGGCCACCCGGCTGTGTCCAGCCCCGCCCGATGATCCGGTCATCACGAACGATGACACACCCCACAGCGGGGTTCGGCCAGCACATCCCCTGACCGCGCCGCCCCAAAGACAGGGCAAGCGCCATGAATCGCTTATCTGTTTCGTTCACTCGTCAGTCGAAGGCTGCGGCGGGCGCAGTTCGTGGACGAACTCCTCGAAATCATCGGCCGCCTGGAAATTCTTGTACACACTCGCAAAGCGAACATAGGCGACAGTGTCGATCCGCGCCAGAGCTTCCATAACGATCTCACCGATCTTGTTGGACGGGATATCCGTGTCGCCCATGCTTTCCAGACGGCGCACGATGCCCGAAATCATCTGATCGATCCGTTCGGGATCAACGGGGCGTTTCTGCATCGAGATGCGGATCGAACGCTCCAGCTTGTCGCGATCGAAATCTTCGCGTTTACCATTGGTCTTTATGACAACCAGATCACGCAGTTGCACACGTTCGTAGGTCGTAAACCGTCCGCCACAGGCCGGACAGAACCGGCGTCGGCGGATTGCCACGTGGTCCTCTGCCGGGCGTGAATCTTTCACCTGAGTGTCGATATTTCCGCAAAACGGGCAGCGCATCCGCCGTCTCCTCGTCCCATGTTCGGCCTCTTTTTGTAAGCGCTGCGGCTTACTTATCCACAACTATAGGGCAGCCGCTAGGGTTTGGGTAGTCGGAAATTCAAACCGCTAAATAGTGGGTCAGGCCAGATACGCCGCAACCTTCCTTTGATGCGGCGCAGTGCGGTGTTCAAACAGGTAAATCCCTTGCCATGTTCCCAGAACGGGTCGTCCCTGCGACACCGGGATCGTCAACGAAACCGGCAAGAGCGCGGCCTTGATATGCGCAGGCATATCGTCCGGGCCTTCATAGGTGTGCCGCAGATACGACATGGCGGGATTGTCTGACGGTGGAACCAGCCGTTCGAAGAACGCCTGAAGATCTGTTTGAACTTCGGGGTCCGCGTTTTCCTGAATCAGCAATGAGCAGGAAGTGTGGCGAACGAACAGGGTCAAGACCCCATCTTTCGCCACCCGTTCAAGCCATTGCAGAACGTCGGACGTGAATTCGTAAAGCCCCGGTCCATGGGTGTGCAAAACGAACTCGGTCTGCATCGTGACTATCCTGCGGGTTGGTCAGTCGTTGAAGAACGGTCGATAATTACACCGTGCATTCGCACCTTGTACAGACTCACTGTTGCCAGGCTGAAACCCGAACGAGACAAAGCTGCTTGGTTGTGCATCGACCGTTTGAGGCGGCTTGATGGAAAACTGAACCGCTGTTCTGCGACCGGTTGTGACACTGGGCCCGTATCCTCGCAACACGTAAATCCGGTCCGTCCAGCCCGACCCCAAGGTTCGACGTGCATAATCCGCGGCAGCGCACCAATAGCCTTCGGCGCGCATGTCGCCGCGGGGGATGACCTCAAAATCAGTGGCGTTTATGGGTTCCGTTCGAAACCCGTTCCGCGCAGCGTCTGCTGTCAATGGAACACTGAAGGCCAAGGCTGCCAACGCGGCGAAAGTGTATGACTGTTTCATGGTAATTTCTTCCCTGATTGCTTGTTCCAAATTGTGACCTCTGAATAGGTTAGTCGAACTTCACTGCGCGCACAGGGTGCCTCACGATCAATTCAGCCCGCCTGGTACATAGCGTGATCCGGCGTGAGCCAGCCTTGACAGCGGATCAGCAGGCCCAAGCCCGGCGTCGCAGAACAACGCGTTACTTGCAGGAAAAAGAGCGTGCCGGGGAGCCCTGAGCAGAGATTGGTGATTTCTCCGAGGCTCTGACCTCATCCCCATGAAGGTCCCGACCCGGCAACAAAGCTGATTTGGACAGCCGCGCGCTACACTTCATGCGCGTTCCGGTCAAAACCTTTCGAGAACTTGCCAACAAGTAGTACTCAAGTGCAAAATCCTTTCTGCCAAAAGCCAAAGTCAACAAAGGGATTTCCCTGATAAACTGTTAATGTATTTGAGAACGTAAGGTGTTGTACCACGATGGATGTAGATATCGACCGACTACATTTTTTGATCCAGGCGCTGGATCGCCACGCCGGCAACAGCGAAGTATCCCAGCGGGTATTGCAACAGACCGGGCTGTGTCAGCAGGATATCGCGCCCCCTGCCGCAGTCTACAGCGCACATAAAGAGGCCCTGTTCATCCGGCACGCCTGTGACGCCGTTGGTGACATCACATTTGCGGCGCGCACTGGGCTCGAGGTCACGTCGGCCTCGACCGTAACAGGGTATATCAGTAAATACTCACGCGATTTGAGGCAGGTGATGGAAAACCTGTCCCGTTTTCATGGCATCATCGATCCGGCCATCGGGCTCAGCTGTCGTGTTGCCGGCAACTTCGCGGCCCTTGAGGCCGATTGGAAAGACGCCAGCTTTGCCCGCTATCATCGGCGCACGGAATTCCTGTTGTTCGCTGCGCTGGCCAGGATGAGAAACCTCACGCAGGTGAAGTTGCACCCGATCGAGATGCGCTTTCAGCACAAAGTTGGAAGCCACGCCAAAACCTACAAAAAGCTGGCAGGCTGCCCGGTGGTTTTCAACGCTGAAAAGATCGAGATCATTCTGCCGCTATCTGCGCTGGAATTGAAAGTGCCGACCTATGATCCAAAGCTGCGTGAGCATTTGCTGGAATACGGTGAACGTCTGCTGGCCGAAAAACCACCCCCCAAGCACAAGACCCGCGCCCGTGTCGAAGGCCTGATCACCCGATCCCTGCCCGGCGCAATCCTGCAAGCCGAAGATGCGGCGGCTGATCTGGGGATGAGCCTCAGAACCTTCAGTCGACGCCTCAAGGATGAAGGCACAAGCTATCGCGATATTGTGGACGATCTAAGATGTGATCTGGCCCAGACTTTCATCACAAATGGCATGACTCTGTCTGAAATCTCATACGCGCTGGGGTATGCCGATCAGGCTGCTTTTTCGACCGCCTTCAAACGGTGGACAGGTCAGCCGCCCAGCGCCTTCAAGACCCGAGTGGAACATCCCATTCGGACAGCTGGCCGGGGGTCATCAGCCTGAAAAACCTCGCCCCGGCCTGTCCCATGAGTGGACAAGACCGATATAGAAAGGCACACCGCCACGGCCTTGTGCTATCGCGCCAACGTGATGCGAGAACCAGCCAATGTGAACAAAAAAAGGCGCCTCTGACGGGGCGCCTTTGTTCTGATAGATCTTTGTTCTTATTGATCCAGGAAAGACCGGAGTTTTCGTGAACGGCTGGGATGCTTCAGCTTCCGCAGCGCCTTGGCCTCGATCTGACGGATCCGTTCGCGGGTCACGCTGAACTGTTGGCCGACTTCTTCCAAAGTATGGTCGGTGTTCATACCGATGCCAAAACGCATCCGCAGAACCCGTTCTTCGCGCGGGGTGAGCGAGGCCAGAACCCTTGTGGTGGTTTCCTTGAGGTTTTCCTGAATGGCGCTGTCCAGGGGCAGCACGGCATTCTTGTCCTCGATGAAATCGCCCAGTTGGCTGTCTTCCTCGTCGCCGATGGGTGTTTCCAGAGAAATCGGCTCTTTGGCGATCTTCATCACCTTGCGCACCTTCTCGAGCGGCATCTGCAGCTTTTCGGCCAGTTCTTCCGGCGTCGGCTCGCGGCCGATTTCATGCAGCATCTGACGGCCCGTGCGCACCAGCTTGTTGATCGTTTCGATCATGTGAACCGGAATACGGATCGTGCGGGCCTGATCCGCGATCGAGCGGGTGATCGCCTGGCGGATCCACCAGGTCGCATAGGTCGAGAACTTATAGCCACGACGGTATTCGAACTTGTCCACCGCCTTCATCAGGCCGATGTTGCCTTCCTGAATAAGATCAAGGAATTGCAGGCCACGGTTGGTGTACTTTTTGGCGATCGAGATCACCAGGCGCAGGTTGGCTTCGACCATTTCCTTCTTGGCCTGCCGCGCCTCTTTCTCGCCCTTCTGAACCTGCTGCACGATACGGCGGAATTCCGAGATATCCAGACCGACATACTGGCCGACCTGAGCCATGTCGTTGCGCAGCTCTTCGACCTTCGCGGTCGAGCGTTCGATGAACATCTGCCATCCCCGGCCCGGCTTTTCGGCCATCTCGGCCAGCCAGTTCGGATCCAGTTCACGGCCCCGATACGCTTCGATGAACTCACGGCGGTTGATGCGTGCCTGATCGGCCAGCTTGACCATCGCGCTGTCCAGAGACATGACGCGGCGGTTGATGCCATAAAGCTGGTCGATCAGCGCCTCGATCCGGTTGTTGTGCAGGTGAAGGCCATTCACCAGTTCGACGATCTCAGCCCGCAGTTTCTGATAGGTTTCTTCATCCTTTTCACTGAACGTACCGTCTTCGTTCAGCGTGGCCGAAATCCGGCTGTCCTGCATTTCAGACAGCATCGAGAAGTCGGTCGAGATACGCTCCAACGTGGTCAAGACCTGATCCTTCAGCGCCGCTTCCATCGCGGCCAGCGACATGTTGGCCTGATCGTCGTCATCGTCATCGTCATCGTTGTTCAGCGGGTTGCCATCCGCATCCAGCTCGGGGCCGGTATCCTTGGCTGGCTTGTTCGCCTGCACGGCCGAGGTATCGACGACCGGCTCTTCAACGTCACCGTCTTCGTCCAACTGGTTTCCGAACGTGGTTTCCAGATCAATGACGTCCCGCAAAAGAATGTCTTCGGACAACAATTCGTCATGCCAGATTGTGATCGCCTGAAAGGTCAGCGGGCTTTCACACAGGCCCGCAATCATCGTGTTGCGACCGGCTTCGATCCGCTTGGCGATTGCGATCTCACCCTCGCGGCTCAGCAGTTCGACCGACCCCATCTCACGCAGATACATGCGCACAGGGTCGTCGGTGCGATCCAGCTTTTCTGTACCGGAACCGGCCAGCGCAACCTCACGGTTGCTTTCCGCGGCAACCAGTTCGGTCGATCCTTTGTTCTCTTCTTCTTCGGCCTCTTCATCTTCGATGATGTTGATGCCCATCTCGGACAGCATCGACATTACGTCTTCGATCTGTTCCGAACTGACCTGATCAGGCGGCAAGACCTGATTGAGCTGGTCGTAGGTAATGTAACCTTTCTCGCGAGCCTCGGCGATCATCTTCTTGACGTTCGCTTGGCTCATGTCCAGCGAGATTTCCTGTTCCTGCTCGTCGGATTTGCGGTCTTCGTTCGTATCCTTGGCGGCCATTCAATGCTCCTGCAGGGATGGGTGATTCGTCTCAGCCGAATCATTAGCGCGTATAAGTGATTCGGCCACCCGTTTACCCGTTTTTCTTTTCCAGTGCCTTACGAAAACACCACTTATCGGCGTTTCCGCTCGAATTTGATGCCAGACATGATCGCCGCAAACGCGTCTTTCTCGTCACGATTGATTCGCGCCCCATTGTCAGCAATGTCGAAAACGGCCCTATCCTCGTTCTGGCTTCGACTCGTGCGGTTGCGCTCTTCGGCGGCTTGCGCCAGCCGATATGTCAGCGCCTCATCGGCCAGATCAGACAACTCTTCTGCCGCTTCGGCAATCTCGGCATCCAACCCCCGGAGCGCTTTGATCTTTGCGAGTTCCTCGGCCAGTGTCATCTCGGCCTTTTCAACGTCGCCTGGCTTGGACACACAGGGGATGACTGCCACATGGCGAAGGGTCAGCAGGTTTTCAAGGGCGTCAGGCCCCATTGATGCGATAATGTGGTCTTTCAGGTTGTACGGGTCATCAATTGCGTGACGCAGGACAGCATCGCGCAATGCCGCATAGTCAGGATTGTGGCATTCCATTTCTTCCAACTGTTGCTCAAATTGGACAACAACCTTGGGATTCAGAATTGAGATCGCCAGAATAGCGGCTTCGCGCAGCTGGATATCCGCGTTTTCCGATGAGGCCAGAAACGAACTGCGCGCGCCCGGCGTCGCGGTCTGCTGCGGCTGCCATTTTCCCCGCGGTTGCCACGGACGGTTTTGAGGTTGTCGTCGCGGGCGGAACAGTTGCCAGCGCAGGTCTTTGATTTCCTGACCGTAATGCAAGCGGATCGAGGGATCTTGGATCAGCTTGATCTTGTCCCGCAGTGCCTTGTCCAGTGCTGCCTTGCGTTCCGGGCTGTCGAATACCTTTCCTTCGGTTTCGCGCTGCCACAACAGTTTGACCATCGGTATGGCCCCTTCCAGAACGGCCTGAACGGCGCCCGGGCCTTCTGTGCGCAACAGATCGTCCGGGTCCTTGCCTTCGGGCATCAAGGCAAAACGCAAGGATTTTCCGGCCTCCAGCAGCGGCAGTGCCAGATCAACCGCCCGCATGGCCGCCCGCAGACCCGCGGCATCCCCGTCTAGTGCAATGATCGGTTCATCCGCGATCCGCCAGAGCAGGAGCAACTGATGTTCAGTAATGGCCGTTCCCAAAGGTGCAACCGACGCGCTAAACCCCGCCTCGGCCAGCGCGATCACGTCCATATACCCTTCGGCAACGATCAGCGGCTGCCCTTTGCCCGCCGCCTGCCGCGCCGGACCTTGATTGTAAAGGCTGCGCCCCTTGTCGAACAACTCGGTCTCGGGCGAGTTAAGGTATTTCGCGTTGTCATTCGGATCCATCGCGCGGCCACCGAATGCAATGCAGCGCCCACGCGGATCCCGGATCGGGAACATGATCCGGTTGCGGAAGGTGTCATAGGGTTTTTTGCCTTTGTTTGAAGGCTTGGCCAGCCCGGCGCCAAGGATCAGTTCCTCTGGGATGCTCTTGCCGCGCAGGTGATCCCAAAGCGCCTGCCAACTGTCCGGCGCAAACCCGATCTCCCACCGATCCAGCGCGCTTTGATCCAAACCCCGGCGCGACAGGTAATCCCGTGCCTCTGCCCCCGCCGCTGTTTTCAGCTGCAAGCGGAAAAACTGCACCGCCTGTTCCATCACATCGGCAAGCTGACTGCGGCGATCCTGCTTTTCCTGTGCTTTCGGATCCCGCGCAGGCATCGGCATGCCAGCCTCTCGGGCGAGGATTTCAACCGCTTCGATGAACGAAACATTTTCCGTTTCTTTCACAAAGCTGATCGCGTCGCCCTTGGCGTGACAGCCGAAGCAGTAATAAAACCCCTTCTGATCATCGACATGGAATGAGGCCGTCTTTTCGTGATGAAACGGGCAAGGCGCCCACATGTCACCTTTGCCTTGATTGGATTTGCGCTGATCCCACATCACCTTGCGCCCGACGACCTGAGACAGGCTCAGGCGGGTGCGCAGTTCATCCAGAAATCCGGGGGGCAGTGACATATGTCAAACCTGACAGAAACAGGAACGCGCGCCAAGGGGATGGCGCGCGTTTGTCCACAGGGAAATGTCCGGGCTGTGGATTATTGCTGCAAACACAACTCAAGCCAAGCAGCGCCCAGATCCTTTTTGCGCACATCGCGCATCTTTTGTTCATAGACCCACGGCGTGATCAACGGAATCGCGGCATTGTAGTTCTCGGGCCATGTCGGGCCACTATCCGCCACGGCTTGCGCCACATCGCGTTCTTTCACGCGGTCCAGCCGCGCCTTTTGGATCGCGGCCACCACATCCGCCTGATATTTGCAGCTTTGTTCCTTAGTTTCCTGAGCGGCCAAAGGGGTGGCCAGTAGAGCCGCGACAATGGCTATACGCAACATGGAGGTCTCCGGGATTCGTTTCTCTGAGTGTCTACTATCCGTCAAACTAACGGGCCGCCATCGACATTCAAGCCGCAGCGCGAACCGGCGGGGCGAAATGATCACCCCGCCCGCCTGCTTTACAGCCCCTTGGCGCGATAGCTTTTGGCCACGCGGTCGATCGCCACGATATAGGCCGCAGTACGCAGGTCTTCGACATCGTCGCGGCTGTGCCACACTTCACGCATGGACTGGTAGGCGATCCGCATCGTGTCATCGAGGCCCGAGCGCACCAGTTCAAGCTCATCGGCACCCTTGAGGTATTTTGCTTTAAAGTCCGGAGACATCGACCACGCGTCACCCAGATACCTGTCCAGCCGCTCCAGTTCGCTGACGATCAGTTCATGTCGCGCCTCTTCCTGGCGGCGCTGCATCCGGCCGAAACGAATGTGGCTTAGATTCTTGACCCATTCAAAATAAGACACCGTCACACCACCCGCGTTGGCATACATATCCGGGATGATAACGGTGCCTTTCTTGCGAAGAATCTCATCCGCGCCAGCGGTGACCGGGCCATTCGCTGCCTCGATGATCAAAGGTGCCTTGATCCGCTCGGCGTTGGAAAGGTTGATGACACCCTCAAGGGCAGCCGGGATCAGAATGTCGCACTCAGCCTCCAGAACGCTTGCACCTTCCGCTGAATGAGTCGCGTCCGGATAATCCTTGACGCCGCCATGCTTGACGATCCACTGGCGGACGGCTTCGACGTCGATACCATCCGGGTTATAGAGCGCTCCGTCCCATTCAATGATACCTACAACGCGTGAACCGTCTTCCTCGCTCAGAAACTTCGCGGCGTGATACCCCACGTTGCCGAGCCCCTGCACCACAACACGCTTGCCGTCCAGCTTGCCCGACAGGCCGGCCGTCTTGACGTCTTCGGGGTGACGGAAAAATTCACGCAGAGCGTATTGAATGCCGCGTCCGGTCGCTTCGACCCGCCCGGCGATGCCACCTGCGTTCAATGGCTTGCCGGTCACACAGGCCCGTGCATTGATGTCGGTGGTGTTCATCCGCGCGTATTGGTCCGCCATCCAGGCCATCTCGCGTTCGCCCGTTCCCATGTCGGGCGCCGGAACGTTCTGCGACGGGTTGATCAGATCCCGCTTGGCAAGTTCATAGGCAAAGCGGCGCGTGATCTGTTCCAGTTCGTGTTCTTCGTATTTCCGCGGATCAATGCAAAGACCGCCTTTCGATCCGCCAAAAGGCGTTTCGACGAGGGCGCATTTGTACGTCATCAACGCAGCCAGCGCTTCGACCTCATCCTGATTCACCGCAGTGGCATAGCGAATGCCGCCTTTGACCGGCTCCATATGTTCGGAATGGACAGACCTGTACCCGGTGAAGGTGTGGATCTCACCGCGCAGACGCACACCGAACCGAACTGTGTAGGTCGCGTTGCAAACCCGGATTTTCTGCTCCAGCCCCGGCGGCAGTTCCATCAGGGCGGCCGCCCTGTTGAACATCAGGTCAACACTCTGGCGAAAGCTTGGTTCTTGGATGCCGGTCATAAAATCCTCCGTACCGCTGGATGACGAAACGTCATGACGTTTTGTCGCACCACTCAAGTCTGGCTGCAATCAAACAATGCACTTTTTTTCATCACCTACCTAACACAGACTTGAGTTTCTGATGGTGAGTCGCCCAATCCGGTCAATCGCTTAACGGATTGTTTTCATTTCATCGACAGACCATGGGAAAACGTGAAAATTATACCCCCTGAGCGCCCAAAAAGGCCAAAACCAAGCCTTTTTCGCCCAATTCACGCCACGTTTGAAAATTAACTTTGTCCCAAATCTCTTTTTCTTTGACGCACGAATTCGACGTGTGAAGCGGAGTAACCAGAATGCTGAATTCCTTGCTTTGTAACGACGGCTCGAAACCGAAGCGCAAAACGTTCAAATTAGAGCAGTTCGCTCGCAACGAAGATGGCGCCTTCACTATTTTCGTATTGTTTATGGTGGTCTTGATGCTGGCGATTACCGGCATGGCCATGGATGTCATGAAATATGAACGCGACCGTGCCAGCCTGCAATCCACACTGGATCGCGCTGTGCTTGCCGCCGCGGACCTCGACCAGGACCTTCCCGCCAAGGCGGTCGTCGATTCTTACATGGACAAGGCCGGGCTGGGCAATTTGAACGCCATTACGACGGTTGTTGAAGGTTTCGGCTCCAAAAAAGTAAGTGCTACAGCCGAAGCCGTTGTTCCAACCCGCTATCTGAGGTTCGGCAAAGTCACCGAACTGGGTCTCGTTGCGACCAGTGCAGCTGAAGAATCCATTGGCGCCGTTGAAATCTCATTGATTCTCGACATCTCCGGCTCAATGTCGCGCTCGTCTGCCACACCATCGAAGACAAAAATCGCAGTTTTGAGAGAAGCTGCGTCAGAATTTGTCAGGCTCATGCTGGACAAACCGAACGAAACGCAGATTTCAATCTCGATTGTTCCTTACGCAACGCAGGTCAACGCAGGAGCATCGATTCTGGACAAGTTCACGAATGTCACCCAAGAACACAGCTATTCGCACTGCGTAAACTTCATTCCAGAACAGTACAGCGATTCTGATCTGGAACGGGATGACACCCTCGAACGCACCGCGCACTTCGATCCTTTCACCTATTCTGAAGGGACTATCGACCTGCCCGTTTGTCCGGTCCGCGCAGGAAGTGCAATCACCCCTGTCACCGACAATATGAACAAACTGCTTGCCCAGATTGCGTCCCTCACCCCCGGTGGGAACACATCGATCGACATCGGGATGAAGTGGGGTACTGCCCTGCTGGACCCGAGCATGCGCGGAATTGTTCGCGACCTGTCGCTGGAACAGGATCCGTCCCATGCAGGTACAACAATTGTGCCATCAAAATTCTCGGTCCGTCCCTCGGACTATGGCACCGACGTTCTGAAGATCGCCATTGTTATGACCGATGGTCAGAACACCGATCAATACATGCTTAACCCATCGCTGCGCGAAGGTATGTCAGACGTCTGGTACAACCCGGAAGCTGATGAATACACCGTGTACCATTCTCAGGGTCGTCCGAATTTTTTCTGGCCTCAGCAAGACGTTTGGGCGGATCATCCCTACGGAAACCCGGAACCTGAGACGCAGCTGAACGAAGAACCTGGAACAGCCGTTAGGTTGTCATATCCTGAACTGTTTAACCGAGTATCTTTGGCATGGAACGCGCGGTACAACTATTACTGGCAGTCCAGCGGTTGGGCGGAATGGTATTCAAAGGCCTACGCGAAAGTTGAAACGTCGGCCAAGAACCAGCGCACCAAGCATATTTGTGATGCGGCCAAAGACCAGGGTATCATTGTTTACGGCATCGCTTTCGAAGCGCCCAGAAGCGGGTACAGGACCCTCAAAGACTGTGCCAGCTCTGACAGCCACGTCTATGACGTAAGTGGCCTGAACCTTGAAAAAGCCTTTGAATCCATCGCATCGTCGATCCGCAAACTGAGGCTAACCCAATGATCAGCGGAAAGCTGTCGCAACTCCGCCTGTTTCGGCAATCCGAGGCAGGGAATGCGACAATCGAGTTCATCATGCTCGTACCCTTCTTCCTGGCGCTTCTCGTGGCAGGAGCCGAACTGTCCATCATCACAATGCGGCATGCTGCTTTGGAGCGTGGGGTGGACCTGATCGTAAGGGATATTCGGCTGGGTACGGGTACGGACTGGAATCACGACGTGATCAGGGATCGGATTTGCGAAGTGTCCGGAATCAAGGATTGTACAGGGAATTTGCGACTACAAATGGTCAAGCAGGACGCGTTCGCTGGTATCGTGCTTTCAGACAGCATCCCCTGCACGGACAGTTCCGAAGATCCCAAGCCGGTTTTGGATTTCAAAAGCGGCCAATCCAATGAGTTGATGATCCTGCGAGCCTGCCTGCGCATAGATCCGGTTCTTGAGACCTCAGCCATTGCCAAGCTTGTCCCGGACGCTACCGGCCACTATGCGGTGACCGCAACAACGGCATTCGTACAGGAGCCAGAGTAAGATCATGTCTGTACTCCAATATCTGAAAAATCGCGTCAAAGTCTTCAAGAAAGACGAAAGCGGCATACTGACCGTTGAAGCCCTCATGATTTTTCCATTGATGTTATGGACGATCACGTTCACGTTCACTGCATTCGAGGGGTTTCGTCAAAGCGCCTCCAATCTAAAGGCAGCTTATACGATCAGCGATCTGATTTCGCGTGAAACGCGGGCCGTGACCGATGTGTATATCGACTCGCTGCACGATTTGGCAGGCAAGATGGTCAACAACCGGTCAGATGTGAAGATGCGTATTTCTCTGATTATTTACGATGAGGACGATGATCGCCACTACGTTCGCTGGTCGACCGTACGCGGCTTTGATCAGGAATGGGATGACAACAGGATCGATGAAATCGAAGACCGCCTGCCGCCAATGCCCAATCAGGACACCGTTATTCTGGTTGAAACGTCCAATGAATACATCCCCACGTTCAGACCGGGCTGGGATTTTGCGACAGGTATCACCTTTGAGAACTTCATCTTTACCCGTCCCCGCTTTACAAACGAAGTTGCTTGTAACTTAACTCAGACCCCGTTCGTCTGCACAAATAGCGGATAGAATTTCGGACATGAACTTGGCCTCGGCGGCAGATGTCATGCCGCCCACGCCAACCCGGCGACCGATCCGCCACCACAAGCCGGGGGCCCATTGGTTCGTATCTTTGAGCTTGGTGCGAACCAGAAAACCGTTTGACGGCTTGAACGCAAACACACCGCGATCCACCGATTCAATATCAGCCACCTTCGCGATCAATCGGCCTGACCCGGTACGCAACTCCGACTGTGTCAGTTCAATATGGTCCTGGGTCGCGTGCCATACACGATAGGCCAGCCAAAGCGACGCGCCCCCTACAGCAAAAAGAAATACTTGCCACGCCGGTTCGGGCGGCGATGCCAAAGCGACGTATGTGACCAGCATCCCAACCGTCGACAGCATCCCTACTCCGATCCACCGTCTGGGGGATGATGCCTGAATCGTTGCCAGCACTTCGTCCTGCATGGATGTCTCCTGTCCGTTCCGCTTCGACTTAGCGATTTTCCGGGGGAAACAACAGGGCTTTGGTTGCGCAGCAAATTTGCACAGCTCCGGTTAATTGACGCTGATTGACCGCATTCACGCAGGGGTTACATGCTGATCAAACGAACCGGAGGCGAATATGTCCCTTAGACCCACACTTGAAACACGCAGGGCCA
Organism: Ruegeria sp. HKCCE3926; assembly: GCF_017872515.1. Taxonomy (NCBI): domain Bacteria; kingdom Pseudomonadati; phylum Pseudomonadota; class Alphaproteobacteria; order Rhodobacterales; family Roseobacteraceae; genus Ruegeria; species Ruegeria sp. HKCCE3926. The sequence continues at coordinate 1,473,018 of NZ_JAEDOU010000001.1, forward strand.
CCCCGACGATGGAAGGGGCTGGCGTGAAACTTCACCGCGCATTCGGGTTTCAGGACCCGTCCGAACTTGATCCATTCCTGCTGTTCGACGATTTCAGGAACGAACGCCCGCAGGACTATCAGGCCGGTTTTCCCTGGCATCCGCATCGCGGAATCGAGACGATCACCTATGTTCTGGCCGGATCGGTCGAGCACTCGGATTCGCTGGGCAACACCGGCACTTTGGGCGCGGGCGACGTGCAGTGGATGACGGCGGGGTCCGGAATCCTGCATCAGGAAATGCCGCAGGGAAACACCTCGGGGCAGATGCACGGGTTTCAGCTTTGGGGCAACCTGCCTTCGGATCAGAAGATGACTGCCCCGCGCTATCAGGATGTTCAAAGCAAGGATATCCCCGAAGTCACTGATGACGACGGCACCACCGTTCGGGTGATTGTCGGAGAGTTCTGGGGCAAAACCGGCCCCGTGGACGGCATCGCGGCAGATCCACAATATCTGGACATCTCGGTTCCCGCGGGTGTGAAGAAGACCTTCCGCATCGACACTTACCGCCGAGCCTTTGCCTATGTCTTTCAAGGTCAGGCAGCCTTTGCAGATGCGTCACGCCCGTCCGGTGTGCTGTTGGAAAAAGAGGTCGCCGGGCAAGAGGTGAATATCCGGGATATGTCGGGCGACCGCACGCTTGTCCGTTTCGGGACGGGGGACGAAATCACCGTTCAGGCTGGCCCCGAAGGCGTGCGGTTTCTGTTGATCTCGGGGGCTCCGATCAATGAGCCCGTCGCATGGCACGGGCCTATTGTGATGAACACGCGGGCCGAACTGGAACAAGCCTTTCGGGAGTTGCGTAACGGGACCTTCATTCGCCCTGCGCACTGACACAGTGACGGTCTGGCCCTGTCAGGCCGTCACCGCCTTATGCACCATGTTCCAATAAATCTGTTCGACCTCGTCCAGTGACAGTCGCCCTCCGGACCTGTACCAGGTCATCACACCGTTCAACATGGCAATCACCGCCAGCGTGGCGATCTTGGTGTCCGGTATCGCAAACTGACCAGCCTTCTGGCCAGAGTGAAGGATGTCTTCCAACGCGTTTTCATACTGACGCCGAAGATCTTCGATTTCGGCGAAGTTTTCGGGTGAGAGGTTGCGCAGTTCCATATAGGCGATGAACACCTCGTCCGGGCGTTGCAGGTGGAAACGTATGTGAAAACCGACAAATCGGCGCAACGCTTGCTGGCAGTCATCGCAGCGCTCCAGCGCGTTGAGCGCCGAAAGCAGATCCTGCATATGCTCTCGCATCAACCGATACAGCAAACTCTGCTTGTCCGGCGTGTAATTGTATAGCGCCCCCGCCTGAACGCCGACCTCTTTCGCGATCTGCCGCATCGAAACCGCCGCATAACCGTGGCGGGCAAACAGGTTCAGGGCCGCCTTTCGAATGCGCGGGCCTGTGATATCAGAGTGGGAGCCTTGAGTACGTGCCATCCGCCCACAGTATCTGAACAAATGTTCATATAGAACCCCGCTTGATCGGCGCCGGCAAAAGGTGCATCACGAAAGGACGAACGAAACCGAAAAGCGTGCCACATGAAACTGCTGCCTGTTCTGCCTATTATTCTTGTGTTTGCTGGGTGTTCAGACTTTCCCGAACTTGAAGGCAGTGAACCGGCCTCGGTCAAATCGGCCCCCTACCCGCGTCTTATTCCGGTGCAGGAAACGTTGGGGCCTTCGATTGATCCCGTCAGCCAGGCCGCAGAGGTGGAAGAAGACCTGACGCAGCGCAGCGAGGCGCTGGCGAAAAAGGCTCAGGCGTTGCAAAACGCGCAAACCAACTGAAGCGTGACATTTGACCTCGACAATCCCCCGGTGACGGATTGCACCCTTGGCCTGAACCCGATAAGGCAGCGCTGATCGGGCAGGCGTCCGAATTCAGACAAGTTTCGAGCGGAAAGGAACCCACGACATGACACAGGCACTGCGGCTGGGAATTGCGGGCTTGGGAACTGTCGGCGTGGGTGTCGTCAAGATTGTTCGCCGCCATGCAGATTTGCTGAAGGCGCGCACGGGCCGGTCGATTGAAATCGTGGCCGTATCGGCGCGGGATCCGAACAAGGACCGCGGTGTGAACCTGTCGGATTATGCCTGGGAAACCGACCCGGTTGCGCTGGCGAAACGTGACGATATCGATGTCTATGTCGAACTGATGGGCGGTGAAAACGGTCCGGCCAAGGCCTCGGTCGAAGCCGCGCTGGCCAGCGGCAAAGACGTCGTGACCGCCAACAAGGCATTGCTGGCCATTCACGGGCAGGAACTGGCCGAACAGGCCGAAGCTGCTGGCCGCGTCATCCGGTTTGAGGCCGCAGTCGCGGGCGGTATCCCCGTCATCAAATCCCTGACCGAGGGGCTGGCCGGAAACGAGATCACACGCGTGATGGGCGTGATGAACGGTACCTGCAACTACATTCTGACCCGGATGCAATCGCAGCGTCAGGGCTATAACGCCCTTTTCGATGAATGTGCAGAACTTGGGTATCTTGAGGCCGACCCCAATCTGGATGTCGGTGGCATCGACGCCGCGCACAAACTGGCTTTGCTGGCCTCGATCGCTTTTGGCACCAAGCCGAATTTTGACGGGATTGAGATCGAAGGCATTCAGCAAATCAGCCTCGACGATATCGACCAGGCCGAGGATATGGGCTTTCGCATCAAACTGCTGGGCGTGGCACAGCGCACCGCGCGCGGGCTGGAACAACGCATGCAGCCTTGCCTTGTGCCCAGCGACTCGCCCTTGGGGCAATTGGAAGGCGGCACCAACATGGTGGTGATCGAAGGCGACGCGGTTGAACAGGTTGTTCTGCGCGGCCCCGGTGCGGGTGAAGGCCCGACGGCCAGCGCCGTGATGGGCGACGTGTGCGATCTGGCACGCGGGCTGCAAATCCCGACCTTTGGCCGACCGGCCAAATCGCTTGAGGCTGCGGCGCCCGCCGTCACGGGCCTGCCAGCGCCTTATTATCTGCGGCTGGGTCTGCTGGATAAACCGGGCGCACTGGCCAAGGTTGCAGCCATTCTGGGCGATGCCGGTGTTTCCATAGACAGGATGCGCCAGTACGCCCATGCCGAAAGCACGGCGCCTGTGCTGATCGTTACCCACAAAACCACCCGCGCCGCGCTGGACGTTGCGCTGGACGGGTTCCTGGAAACGGATGTGGTTGCCGGTGCCCCCGTCGCGTTGCGGATTGAAGAGGTTTGAACTTGCGACCTGTACGAAACGCAAGCTATGCCGATAGAAACGGCTTAAATGACCAGAGGATACATGACAATGAGTGCTGCCAAAACCGATTTCAACGACCGCCTGCTGTCTCTGGGGCTGGCAAGGGTGGCGGAACAGGCTGCGCTGGCCTCGGCTTCGCTGGTGGGGCGTGGTGACGAGAAAGCCGCCGATCAGGCCGCCGTAAATGCGATGCGCGAACAGCTGAACCTGCTGGACATAGCTGGCGTCGTGGTGATCGGCGAAGGCGAACGCGACGAAGCTCCGATGCTTTATATTGGCGAAGAAGTCGGCACCGGAAACGGCCCCGGCGTAGACATCGCGCTGGATCCGCTGGAAGGCACAACACTGACCGCAAAGGATATGCCCAACGCGCTGACCGTGATTGCCATGGGCCCGCGCGGCTCGATGCTGCATGCGCCCGACGTCTACATGGACAAGCTGGCTGTTGGCCCGGGCCTGCCCGAGGGCGTCGTCAATCTGGACATGTCTCCTCGTGAACGGGTGGAAGCCTTGGCAAAGGCCAAGAACTGCAAGCCTGCGGACATCACCGTCTGCATTCTTGAACGTCCGCGTCACGAGGCGATGATCGCCGAAGTGCGCGAAACCGGAGCATCGATCCGCCTGATCACCGATGGTGACGTGGCAGGTGTCATGCATTGCGCAGAAAGCGAAGTGACCGGCATCGACATGTATATGGGCCAGGGTGGCGCCCCCGAAGGCGTGCTTGCCGCTGCCGCGCTGAAATGCATGGGCGGTCAGATCTTTGGTCGCCTGTTGTTCCGCAACGATGACGAGCGGGGCCGTGCTGCCAAGGCGGGCATCACCGATCTGGACCGGGTCTATTCGCGCGATGAAATGGTGACCGCGGATGTGATCTTTGCCGCAACGGGTGTAACCGGCGGCTCTCTGTTGCCGCGCATCAAGCGCGAGCCGGGTTGGGTGGAAACCACGACGTTGCTGATGCGTTCAAAGACCGGGTCCGTACGCCGCATGTCGTATCGCACCCCCACGTGGCCGCACGATAACGCCTAACGGCTTGCGCCGTTGCCTCCGGCGGGAGTATTTGGGAAAAGATGAAAAGGCCGGGTCCGAAAGGATCCGGCCTTGGTTCACAAGGGGCAGGCAATGGGTTTTCTTGGCGTAGAACAATCACTGACCGGGCGGCGCTGGGTTGGCCCGGAAGCCGAGCTGGAACGGGCTGCCGAGATGATGACACAACAGACCGACCTGCCGCGTGCGGTATGTCAGGTTCTGGCCCGTCGTGGCGTGCCGGTCATGGAGGCGCGCGGCTTTCTGGAGCCCAAGCTCAAAGAGCTGCTGCCAGATCCCCGCGATATGAAGGACATGGAAACGGCGGCGGCACGTTTTCTGGACGCCGTACGCCATCGCCAGAAAATCGCGGTGTTCGCGGATTACGATGTTGACGGCGGCTGTTCTGCCGCGCTGTTGCTGGTTTGGCTTCGGCAGATGGGGTTGCAGGCGACGCTTTATGTGCCGGATCGGATTGATGAGGGATATGGTCCGAATGTTCCGGCAATGCGGGAACTGGCAACCAGCCACGACCTGATCATTTGCGTCGATTGCGGCACGCTCAGCCATGAACCGATTGCCGCAGCCACGGGGGCGGACGTGATTGTTCTGGATCACCACCTCGGCGGCGAAACCCTGCCGGATTGCGTTGCAGTCGTGAATCCCAACCGGCAAGATGAAAGCGGTGATCTGGGCTATTTCTGCGCGGCGGGTGTCGTGTTTCTGATGCTGGTCGAAGCAGGCCGCCAGCTGCGCGCGGCAGGTGCAAAGGGGCCTGACCTGATATCGATGCTGGATCTGGTGGCCCTGGCAACCGTAGCTGACGTTGCGCCTTTGATCGGTGCCAATCGCGCCCTGGTTCGACAAGGCCTGAAAGTGATGGCGCAAAGGCTACGCCCCGGACTTGTCGCGTTGTCCGATGTCTCGCGCATGGACACGGCGCCCAACAGCTATCACCTGGGTTTTCTGCTTGGCCCCCGCGTGAACGCAGGTGGTCGCATCGGGCAGGCCGATCTGGGCGCCCGCCTGCTGAGCACGGATTCCCTGCACGAGGCACAGGCCCTGTCCGAACGTCTGGACGCGCTGAACACGGAACGCCGGGATATTGAAAACGCCGTGCGCGCCGCCGCGATGGAGCAGGCCGAGGGTCGCGGGCTCGACGCGCCCCTGGTCTGGGCCGCCGGTGAAGGCTGGCATCCGGGTGTGGTGGGCATCGTGGCGTCTCGTTTGAAGGAAACCGCCAACCGTCCGGCCATCGTGATCGGCTTTGACGGTGATGAGGGTAAAGGCTCGGGGCGTTCGGTCTCAGGCGTGGATCTGGGGGCGTCGATCCAGCGGCTCGCGGCCGAAGGGTTGCTGGTCAAGGGTGGCGGTCACAAGATGGCCGCTGGACTTACCGTCATGCGCGACAAACTGGAACCCGCCATGGAGCGCCTCAGCGAGCTGCTGGCAAAACAAGGCGCAGGTCAGGGCGGCCCTGCCGATATGAAGCTGGAAGGCGCCCTTATGCCGGGTGCCGCGACAGTGGACCTTGTCGAACAGATCGAACAGGCCGGACCGTTTGGCGCCGGAGCCCCTGCCCCGCGATACGCGCTTCCGGATCTTCAGGTGCGTTTTGCCAAACGTGTCGGGGAAACGCACCTGAAGTTGTCATTATCCGATGGCATGGGTGGTGGGCTGGATGCGATTGCCTTTGGTGCCTTTGACGGTCCGATGGGCGAGAGACTGTCAAATCATGGTGGCGCACGCTTTCATTTTGCAGGCCGGCTTGAGGTGAACACCTGGGGCGGGCGGCAATCCGTGCAGCTCAGGCTCGAGGACGCGGCAGAGGCAAATTGACGTCTCGCTCGGACGGCGTAAAAAACTTTCTCATCCCTGCGTTTTTCGGCTTGCGGGGGTCACGGTGAAACCGTAAAAGGCCCTCCACAAGCCAGCGTGGCCCGTTCGTCTATCGGTTAGGACGCCAGGTTTTCAACCTGGAAAGAGGGGTTCGATTCCCCTACGGGCTACCACTTGTGTTTGCGTCACTACCATGTGGCCCGTTCGTCTATCGGTTAGGACGCCAGGTTTTCAACCTGGAAAGAGGGGTTCGATTCCCCTACGGGCTACCATTTCTCCTGATCAAACCCCGAACTTTTCTCGGCACAGGTTCTCGATCTTTTGCCAGGTGGATTTGTATTCGGGTGTGTTTTCTGCCGCGTAGTGAAAGTTTTTCATCAGCCCGGTCAGTTGCGTAAACACCTGCCTTACCTCGGCCTTGTCGACAAAGACCGCCTTGGATTGCGTCACATCATACACAAGCTTGAACGTCTTTATCTGCCGTTCAAGCGGTACTGTCGCATCGACTGTGTCAAATGCGTCCTGCTGCAAGTAGACCATATCGACGAACAAGGCTTTCTGTTGGGTTACAAAGTCGTCATTTGTAACGCCCTCTTCCCCTGTGACCTGCATCATCTGATCGACCTGTTCGCCTTTTTTGATCAGGGTCAACAGGGTGCGCACTTTGGCTGTCCACCCCGGTTCGGCGTTCCTGTCATACCAGTCGGACAATTGGTCAGTATACCGAGACCAGCTGAGCATCGGATCGACCGCTGGATAAAATCGCTTGTAGGCGCGTTCGGATGACAACCCGAGGAAACACTTGACCGTCGACAAGGTCGACTGGGTTACCGGCTCGTCAAAATTGCCTCCAGCAGGCGAAACCGTTCCGATCAGCGTCAGGCTGCCAAGATCGCCGTCATTCGTTTTCAGCGCCCCGGCACGTTCATACAAACCCTTGATCGAGCTTTCCAGATAGGCCGGGAACCCCTCTTCGCCCGGGATCTCTTCGAGCTTGCCCGAGGTCTCGCGCATGGCTTGCGCCCACCGGCTGGTGCTGTCGGCGATCAACAAGACATCATAGCCCATCTGGCGGTAGTATTCCCCCAACGTGATCCCGGTGAAGATCGACGCCTCGCGCGCGGCAACCGGCATGGATGACGTGTTGCAGATGATGATCGTCCGATCCATCAGGCTGCCACCGGTGGTTGGATCGGTCATCTTCGGAAATTCCTCGATGGTCTCGACCACCTCACCTGCACGTTCGCCGCAGGCCACGACGATCACGATATCAACTTTCGCGTTCCGTGCGATCAGGTTTTGCAGCACGGTCTTGCCCGCACCGAACGGCCCGGGAATACAGGCGGTGCCGCCGCGTGCAATCGGAAAGAACGTGTCGATCAGCCGTTGCGACGTCAGAACCGGTTCCGTGGGATACAACCGCTCGGACAGTGCGCGCTTCAGTATGTTTTCCGGCAATGGTCGCCGAACCGGCCATTTCTGCAAAAGCGTCAGCGTATGCTCGCCACCGTCTTCGTCTTCCAGGCGGGCCACGATGTCATGGATCGTGGCCGCGCCTTTTTGCACCCAGACCACCTTGTACGCGCCGGTCCAGTTGAACGGCAGCATGATCTTGTGGCTGAAATGGCCTTCGGGCACCGTTCCGATACTGTCCCCGGCAGTGACCGTGTCGCCCACCTTAACGGACGGCGTAAAGGACCATTTCGCGTTTTCATCCAAGGGCGCGACATCTGCGCCGCGCGGCAGGAAGGTACCAAATGCTGCCGCCACCTTGGGCAAAGGCGACTGCAACCCGTCAAACACCTGCCCCAGCAGCCCCGGACCCAGCTTTACCGACAAGAGCTGACCTGATTGCTCCACCGGGTCGTCGACCGCCACCCCATCAGTGCTTTCATAGACCTGAACATCCGCCATATCCCCACGTACGCGCAGCACTTCGCCCTTGAGCCTTTCCTGACGCCCACCGGGACCGGAACGCGAAGGCAATATGTAAACCACTTCGTTTTTGACCAGTTGACCGGGGTGGCCGGTCGCGTCCGGATTGGCCTGTATCCGCACAAGCCCTTCCTGAACCAGGACGACGCGTGCGGTCGATGAATGTTTGGCTGAGATTGGGGCTGTCATGCGCCTGCTCCCTCAAAATCGACATCAGCAAAGTCGGCCATGGCCTGTTGTGCCAGTTTCTCAAATCTCTTGGCGGCTTCCGCAGCGCTGCTTTGCGCCCAGCGGTCGAAGATGTTCCAGATCAGAACGTAGATGGCGACCGCCTCGAAATCGAACATGTGACGAGCCGCGTGCCGCTTGAGCTGCTTGTGGCTTATCGACAAAAGCAGACGTTCCAGACCCAGCGGATCTTCGTTTTCCAGCAATTGGGTTGCCTCTTTGATCCAGGGCATGAGCCGTTCCAGCCGAAAGCTGGGATCACCCCAATTGGCGGGGATGTGGCGGCTCCATCGTCCGACTCCGAATGCGCCTGAAGGTGCTGGTTCTCCGCGTTTCCGCAATCGCAGCGCCGCGACCACAGAGCGTAGTTCCATGCGTTCCATGAGGAGTTTACGCAAGGTGGGCTGAGGGATGTCCACCATCGCTTGTTTGCAGCGCTGGATCGCCTGTGCGTCGGTGACATCCATGTCGTAGGCGTTCCAGCTCAACGCGTGCTCGAGGATCTTCAGAACTTTGCTGTCCTCCGGTGTCAAAGCCGTCAATCGACGGTCCAGCCTGATACGTGACAAGGGCGGCTGCCTGGCAACGAACAACCGTTCCGAACCCGGAAGGCTGCACATCAACGCGATATAGGCGTCCTGCTTTGACATCTCAGCGGATGACCCCTTCCAGAACGGCGCGGAACCGGGGCTGCAAATGCTCCATCAACAGCGACGCCACCGCGTTATCCGTCAGGTCCAGAACAACACCCTGATCTTCTGCGCGAACGCGGATGCCTTCCTGCACGTCATCGGCTGCGTGCAACTCGATATTCTCGCGCAGCATCTTCGCAGTCAGCCCAAGAACATATTTCGTCAGCTTGCCGGATTGAATGTCATCGGCGTTTTGCTTGATGTCTTCCTGCGTGGCGACCCGGGCAGGAAGAACGACGGAAACCCTGCCATTCAAATTTGCACCTTCCCCGGCCCGGCCTACCACCTCGAGGATCATCTGCCTCAGAAGCTCGGGATCGGACATCTCTTTGGTCACGAGGCGTTCGACGTCTGCCCTGAAACGATCCGTCAGACCCGCCTTCATGGTCAGCACGGCATCCCGCATCGCCGTGTTCAATGCTTCTTCGCCGGCGGCCCTGTAATTATCTGTCTCCGTGCGGGCTTTCTTTTTCAACTCATCGGCTTCGCGCTTTGCCTCTGCCACGATGCGCGCGGCTTCGGCCTTGGCGTCTGCGCGCAATTTCTCGGCTTCGGCCTGACCAGCGGCAACCCCATCGTTGCGCAATTTGTCGATCAGCGCGTCAACCCCATGCGCAATCGTTCTGTCTTGTGCCATCAGCTGATCCCCGCACTGATGACCAACGCAAACACGAACGCAAAAACACCAAACCCTTCGATGATCGCGGCAGGGGCCAGAGCAAGGCCAAAAATCTCGGGCTTTTCCTTGGTCGCATTGATCGCAGCTGCACAGGCCCGACCCTGCCAGATGCCGCAATACATCAGCGCGATACCCGACAGGATGCCAATTCCGAACAGACCGCCCGCGTTTTCAGGTGTCACGTCGCGGTTCAGGGTGAACATGATGACTATCCCATAGATGACCATCGTTGAGGGAAACGCGGATACACCCACGAAACGGCCATAGCCGCCCTCGGTTTCGGTCATGGCCCCGATACTGGCCATACCGGCGATCGAACACCCTATGGCGCTGGCCGCAGCCCCCAACGCCATTGGCGCATAGATACCCAGCCAACCCAGTGTAAGAACAAGCTCATTCATTCCTGAACCTCCTTGCGGGCAAATGGACGAAAGATGACACCTTCATCCGGCAGACCCCATTTAAAGAATTCGATGTAATTGAGACGCAAGCCGTGCACGACGCCGCTCATCATCGCGAGCGCGAAGTTTAATACATGACCTATGATCAATATCAGCAACCCAAACAGAATGCCCGGCCCCCTAAGGGCCTGCATGACCGACACCGCCAGATCATTGAACGTGATCGCCAGCGAGGCCGAAGCAAGGCCCAACGCGAAAAGACGCATATAGCTGAGAACATCCCCAAACGCGCCCATCGCCCCGGCAAGGCTTTTAACCCCTTCGAGCAAACGCCGGATCCAGTCCATCGGCCTCTGGATGACCCGCTCGCTAGAAAACAGGACAATCGCCACGATGCCGGCGGTCAGGATAGCTGCGCCCGGCACCGGCGACTTGCCGTTCATGTAGCCCAGCCAAAGGACAAACCCGCCGATCAGGGCCGCAATCCAGCCCAGATTGGCAACCGCCTTGCGTTGCCCCCACGCTGCGCGGGCCGCAAGTGCGTTGGCCAGGACAAGGTGGATAACGCCAACGACGATCGAGACCATCATCATCGCGCCGAAATCGTTCAAATCCAGCACCTTGAGCCTTGCCCAAATCGAGTCCGCAGCCGGTGATACCCCAAAATAGCTGCCCACCATGACCCCGTAAAATATCGTAACAGCCGAGATGATCAGGCCGAACAGACGCCAAGATCTTTGACCAGCGGTGCGGTCCATCCGTCTCCAAAAGGCCAGCACCGCCAGCAGGATGACAGCACCGTACCCGGCATCCGCCACGATCATGGCAAAGAAGATCGCGAAGGACGTCGAGACGATGACGCTGGGGTCCCAGTCCTGATATCCGGGCACTTGATAGAACAGCGCCAGATCGACAGCGGCCCTGCGGTTTTCAGGCTGCTCTAGCAAGGTCGGAGGCGCGTCGCCCGGCCCCGGATCTTCAATCAGGACGGCCGAGCCCTTGGCGTTTGCCATGGCAAGAACAGCATCCACCTGATCCACGGGAACCCACCCCTGCAAAGCAAATAGTGCCTCTTCGTCGCGTACTTTCTGCGTTGCATGGGCAAGCTCAGCGGCACTTTCGGCGACGGACAGGTTCCGGCGCATCAATGTCAGATAGCGCGTCAGCGCCACGCGTTCGGCTTCCAACGCCTCGAGGGCGATCTCGGCCTCTTCCAACTGGGCCTCAAGCTCGTGTACCGGCAGCGAACCGACATGGGTTCGCGGAACAGGAAGAACACCATCATCGGGTTCGTCAGGTGAAATCAGAACGGCGTAAAGGTACCGGTGATCTTCCTCCAATATTGCCCAAGGAAGCTTGACCTCGGACATGGCATCCCGGTGCTTCAGCGGCAGCTGATAGAACCACAGCCTGTTGCCAGCCAGCGCATCGGTCGGCGGAAAATCCAAATCACCCCAGGGTCGCACCTGGGCGATGCGATGCGCCAGAAAGTCACGCCGGTCCATCGTATCCCGAACGCGCTGCATGAGGTCGGTCACCTCGCGCACGAAACGATCCATGTCGAAATCAGGCGCACGCTGGACCTGGCGGCGCGGGTCAGGCACTTCTGCAAGGAAACGCAATGCCTTATACGCCTCTCTTGCACCGCGCTCACTGATCTTTTCCGGCTCTTTCGGTGCGGGAACAAGCGGCAAAACATGCATGCAGCCAAGGGCCTGAAGCGCCTCAAGCGTTTCCGCCTTTCGGGCAGCAGGCCCGATCAGAGACATCTTTTTCAGACGCGCAACGCTCATGTCAAAGCCTCCTGCGCGTGTTTGCTTTTTGAGATTTTCGACCGCACGACGGCCTGCATCTGTTCGTCGCTCAGGTAGATGCGGATCTTCTTGATGTTGGCTTTGGCGCGCGGGATCAGAACCTTTTCGAACAGGTTGACCCGCTGGGTAATGGTGGCCACCGCCTTGTCGAAGATGCGAACGCGTTCTTCGGCAATCTTCACCCGCACCCGCGCTTCGATGACGTCGTGCAGCAAAAGCGCAGCGGCATCGACCCAATGGGGCTTGGCCAAAACGGAATACGGGCGTACCACCAACTCGATCCGATCAAGGTCAGGCAGTTTGACCCCTACCACATTGACCTCTTTGACCTTGTAGTCCTTGAGTTTGACCAGCCCATCCAGCGCGACACCCTGCTGGGCCAGCATCGGCAGCTTTTCGCCAACCTGCTGCACCAACGCCTGCACATTTTGCTCAAGGCGGTCGACCTCTTCCCGGGCCCGGACCCGTTCAGCCATCAACTGTTGTCTCTTCAGGTCCAGCGACGGCAGGAACCGCTCATAGCTTTTCAGCTGCGTCTGCTCGCGCGCAAGCGACGATTTATTCAGCTGCAACCGCGCCATTGGCATCCTTCGGGAAATACTTGTCGATCAATGCTTGCTTCATCAGCAACTGTTCCGGCGCAAAACACTCTGCCAGTGTCTTCCAGCCCAGATCCAGCGCCTCTTCCAGCGGGATCGAAACATTGATGTCCATGAACCGAGACCGGAACAGGCCGCCGAATTTCAGCAATTGGTGATCATAGTCTGACAGGTCGAAGGCCATCGCCTGTTTTTGCGCGGCATCGCGGCTTTCAGAATAGAAACGGATCATCGTGTTCATGATCTGCCCGTGATCTTCACGGGTGCTCTTGCCGATCACGTTCTGCTTGAGGCGCGACAGGCTGCCGAACGGATCGATCACGCCGGAATGCAGATAGAACTGCCCTTCGGTGATATAGCCGGTGTTGTCAGGCACCGGGTGGGTTACGTCGTTGCCGGGCATGGTCGTGACGGTCAGAACCGTGACCGACCCGCCTTTGGCATAGTCACAGGCTTTTTCGTATCGGCGCGCAAGCTGCGAATACAGGTCCCCCATATAGCCGCGCTGAGATGGCACCCTCTCCTGACTGATGCCTACCTCTTTCATCGCGTCAGCATAGGCGGTCATGTCCGTCAGCAGGACCAGCACGCGTTTGCCCTCTTCCACAGCGAACTTCTCGGCCACTGCCAATGCCATGTCCGGCACCAGCAGACGTTCGACCAAAGGATCCATCGCCTGATTGACGAACATGACGGTGCGCGAAAACACACCCGCATCTTCGAAAGAGGTGCGAAACGTGTGGTAGTCGTCAAAAATCAGCCCCAGCCCGCCAAAGATCACGATATCCGCGTCGGCCTGAATACCGATTCGGCTGAGGAACGCGTTGAATGGCTCGCCTGAAACCGAGAAGATCGGAATTTTCTGGCTCTCGACCAATGTGTTGAACACGTCGATCATCGGCACATCCGTGCGGATCATTCTGTGTGGAACCGCGCGTTCCGCCGGGTTGACGGTTGGTCCGCCAATATCGATGTGCGGTTCCGCAGACAGGTCGGGGCCTCCATCAATGGCCACACCGGCGCCATCAAAAACGCGGCCCAGAATGTTGGCCGAATAAGGTGTCTGCATCGGGTGACCGAGAAAGGTTGCCGTTGCTTCGGTCGATATGCCCTTGGTGCCGGAAAACACCTGCAACGTGACGACATCCCGGTCGATGAAGATCGTCTGGGCCAATGTTTTTCGGCCATCCACCGTCTCGATCACAGCGAGGTCGTTGAACCGGACAGCCGGCCTCCCCTTGTTTTGGATCGGAACCCGGACCTTGATTGTGTCCCCGACGATTTCCAGAACACGCGTGTACTTCAACAGACTTCGGGACATTGCTTATCCTCACTGTTCCAAGTCGTTTTTCGTAATTCGCGCCGCACGTCTCAGCGGTAATTTTTGTAATGACAATCCTAGCTTACAACGAATTCAATAATTGGCAAACGAGTTCGGCCCCGCCCCTTTCGAAATGCCTGAACGTCAATTACTAAATTTTTAGTTTGACACATACGCAAGAAATCGCTGATGCTGTGCGTCATCCGGTTTCCGCCGGAGAACCATAAATTTTTGGGAGGAGACAGATGCGGAGACATCTACTTTCCGCAGTGGCGGCGGCTGCCGTCATTGCGGGGCACGGTCCTGCTTGGGCCGACGAAGCCGCAGCACAACGTTGGATCGACGACGAATTCCAGCCATCGACCTTGTCGAAAGACGAACAAATGGCCGAGATGCAGTGGTTCATCGAAGCTGCACAGCCTTACGCAGGTATGGAAATCAACGTCCTGTCCGAAGGTATTCCAACGCATTCCTACGAGTCGGAGGTTCTGACCAAGGCGTTCGAGGAAATCACCGGCATCAAGGTCAACCACCAGATTCTGGGTGAAGGTGAAGTGGTTCAGGCCGTTCAAACCCAAATGCAAACGGGTCGGAACCTGTATGACGGCTATGTCAACGACAGTGACCTGATCGGCACCCATTCGCGTTTGCAGCTGGCCTATCCGCTGACGGACATGATGGGCGGTGACTGGGCCGCGACGACTTCGCCGACGCTGGATCTGGATGACTTCATGGGCATTCAGTTCACCACCGGACCGGACGGCAAGCTGTATCAGCTGCCCGATCAGCAGTTTGCGAACCTTTACTGGTTCCGCAAGGACTGGTTCGATGATGAGGCGAACAAAGCCGCGTTCAAAGAAAAGTACGGCTATGATCTGGGCGTTCCGGTCAACTGGTCCGCGTATGAAGATATCGCCGAGTTCTTCACAAATGATGTGAAAGAAGTCGATGGTACCACGATCTACGGCCACATGGATTACGGCAAGCGCGCGCCCGACCTCGGATGGCGCATGACCGATGCCTGGCTGTCGATGGCCGGTGCCGGCGACAAGGGCGAACCGAACGGTGTGCCTGTCGACGAATGGGGCATCCGCATGGAAGCGGGCACCTGTAACCCTGTTGGCGCTTCGGTGTCGCGTGGTGGTGCTGCAAACGGTCCGGCTGCGGTCTATGCGATCCGGAAATGGGATGAATGGCTGCGGGCCTATGCGCCTCCGGGTGCCGCGTCTTATGACTTCTACCAGTCACTGCCGGCACTCAGCCAGGGCAATGTGGCCCAGCAGATCTTCTGGTACACGGCCTTCACCGCCGACATGGTCAAGCCGAAGTCCGAAGGCAACAACACCGTGGATGACGAAGGCACGCCGCTGTGGCGGATGGCACCCAGCCCGCACGGCCCCTATTGGGAAGAAGGCCAGAAGGTTGGCTACCAAGACGTGGGGTCCTGGACGTTCCTCAAATCGACCCCCTCGGATCGTGCCCAGGCAGCCTGGCTTTATGCCCAGTTCGTGACCTCCAAAACTGTCGACGTGAAGAAGTCCCATGTGGGTCTGACCTTCATCCGCGACAGCTCGGTCAACCACGAGTCGTTCACCGAACGCGCACCCAAGCTGGGTGGTCTGGTCGAGTTCTACCGCTCGCCTGACCGCGTGGCATGGTCGCCGACTGGCATCAACGTGCCGGATTATCCGAAGCTGGCCCAGATCTGGTGGCAGCAGATCGGTGACGTGAACTCGGGCGCCTTCACCCCGCAAGAGGCGATGGATCGTCTGGCCGAAGAGATGGACATCACCATGGCCCGTATGCAGGCCGCGGATGAAAGCGCCGGTGTCTACGGCGGCTGCGGTCCACGCCTGAACGAGCCGCAGGATCCGTCCTTCTGGTTGGAAAAAGCAGGTTCGCCCAAGGCCAAGCTTGAGAACGAAAAGCCGCAAGGCCAGACTGTCAACTATGACGAACTGGTTCAGCGCTGGCAGTCTCAGTAAGCCGTTGAAACCCGGGGGTGCCGCATCAGGCACCCCCACTTCAAGACCAGTGCATTGCACTGAAGGACCGGAACCCACGGACATGATCGAACTTAAAGACGCGACCAAAAGGGTCGGCAACGTCATACATATCAAGCCCACAAACCTGACCCTTCAAACAGGCCACTTCAACGTGCTGCTGGGCGCGACGGGCTCGGGCAAGACCTCTCTGATCAAGATGATGGCCGGGCTGGACCCGATCGCCTCGGGCAAGGTCCTGATGGATGGGCAAGACGTCACACGGCTGAATACGCAGAAGCGAAAAATCAGCCTCGTGCACCAGTTCTTCGTGAACTACCCGCATATGACCGTATTCGACAACATCGCCTCGCCCCTGCGCGTGGCAGGCATGGCGCAATCCGAGATCGAAGGTCGCGTGGAAGAGGCCGCCGACCTGCTGCAACTGCGACCGATGCTGCACCGCCGCCCGCACGAGCTGTCGGGTGGGCAACAACAACGCACAGCGCTGGCGCGTGCCATTGCCAAAGAAAGCCGCGCCGTGTTCCTTGACGAACCGCTGGCCAACCTTGACTACAAACTGCGTGAAGAACTGCGCGAGCAGCTGCCCGACCTGTTCGCAGGTCGCGGGGCCGTGGTGGTCTATGCCACGTCCGAGCCCGAAGAGGCGCTGCTGCTGGGCGGCTACACCGCCCTGATGGAAGATGGCCGCGTGACCCAGTTCGGGCCAACCGCTGACATCTATCGCAACCCCGAGAACATCGCCGCCGCGCGGGTCTTTTCGGACCCGCCGATCAATGTCGCACGCATCACCGTTTCCGCTGCGCAGGCGCAACTGGCTGGTGGAGGTGGCTGGGCCGTAACCGACATGGCCGACGGAGATTACATGGTCGCGGTGCGGCCGCATCGCGTGACGCCGTTCCGTACGTCTGACGCGGACGTGGAACTGACCGGCCGCGTGATCGTGACCGAGCTTTCGGGCTCGGATTCCAGCGCGCATTTCCAGCATGGCGAAGACGCTTGGGTGTCGCTGGCCGCCGGGGTCCACCCCTATCAGGTGGGCGAGGACCACACATTCTTCATGAACCCGGCCCATTGCCGGTATTTCGGCCAAGACGGCAAAAGGGTGGCCTGACATGGCACAGATCAAACTTTCAAACCTCCGCCACAGCTACATGCCGTCGCCAAAAGGCCCCGAGGATTATGCGCTGAAGGAAATCGACGTGACCTGGCGTGATGGCGGGGCCTATGCGCTGCTGGGGCCGTCAGGCTGCGGCAAGTCCACGCTGCTGAACATCATCTCGGGCCTGCTGACCCCGTCCGAAGGGCAGATCCTGTTCGACGACCGTGACGTGACCGCTCTGCCCCCTGATCAGCGCAACATCGCACAGGTGTTCCAGTTTCCGGTGATTTACGACACGATGACCGTGGGCGAGAACCTGGCCTTTCCGCTGAAGAATCGCGGCGTCGATCCGGCGTCGATCAAGCGCCGCGTCGATGCGATCGCTGAGATGCTGGATGTCACCGACATGCTAAACACCCGTGCCAGCGGCCTCAGCCCGGACAACAAGCAGAAAATCTCGATGGGTCGCGGCCTGGTCCGCGACGACGTGAACGCGGTGATGTTCGATGAACCTCTGACCGTGATCGACCCGCATCTGAAATGGAAGCTTCGGTCCAAGCTGAAAGAACTGCACCAGCGCGTCAAGGCGACGATGATCTATGTCACCCACGACCAGACCGAGGCCCTGACCTTCGCGGACGAGGTCGTGGTGATGCAAGAGGGCGAAGTGGTGCAGATCGGCACCCCGGTAGAATTGTTCGAGCGCCCGCAGCACACGTTCGTGGGCCATTTCATCGGCTCGCCCGGCATGAACGTGCTGCCCTGCGAAGCGCGCGGCGACCGCGCCCTGTTCGAAGGGCACGAAGTCATGCTGGAAGGTCCCATTCATGGTGATGGCGGCCGCACCGATCTGGGTATTCGCCCGGAATATGTCGGCTTCGGCGAGACCGGCATCCCGGCGCATGTGACTAAGGTTTCCGACATCGGTCGCCACTTTGTGGTCAGCGCGATGGTCGGCAATACCGCCTTAAAGGCCGTGACCGAACACAGCGCGCCCGAACCCGGATCACAGGTCTTCCTGCAATTCAAACCCAAACAATCCCGCGTCTACCGCGACGGCTGGATCGCAACCGAGGAGCGGGCCCAATGAGAACAGAAAATCAAAAAGCGTGGTTCTTTGTCCTACCCGTGCTGGCACTGGTCGCGTTCAACGCGTTGGTGCCGATGATGACAGTGGTCAACTATTCGGTGCAGGAAACCTTTGGCAATAACCAGTTTTTCTGGGAAGGCCTGGGTTGGTTCGAACAGATCCTGCGGTCGGACCGGTTTCAGGCAGCACTTGGACGACAGTTCCTGTTTACTTTCCTGATCCTGATCATCGAAGTGCCTCTTGGCATCATCGTGGCCCTGTCGATGCCGCGCAAAGGTTTCTGGGTGCCTGTCTGTCTGGTGCTGATGGCCCTGCCGATGCTGATCCCGTGGAACGTCGTTGGGTCCATGTGGAACATCTTCACCCTGCCCAAAATCGGTCTGTTGGGATATTTCCTGAATGACGTTCTGGGCATCAACTATGACATGACGCAACAGCCGCTTTCGGCCTGGATCACCGTCATCGTCATGGATGTCTGGCACTGGACGTCGCTGGTCGTGTTGCTGTGCTATGCAGGCCTCGTGTCGATCCCGGACGCCTACTATCAGGCGGCCAAGATCGACGGCGCAAGCCCATGGTCGGTGTTCCGCTACATCCAGCTGCCCAAGATGAAGACGGTTCTGACCATCGCGGTCCTGCTGCGGTTCATGGACAGTTTCAACATCTATACCGAGCCCTTCGTGCTGACCGGGGGTGGGCCCGGTAACTCGACCACCCTGCTGTCGATCGACCTTGTGAAGATCGCGCTGGGGCAGTTCGACCTTGGCCCTGCGGCTGCGATGAGCCTGATCTATTTCGCCATCACGCTGCTGGTTTCGTGGCTCTTCTACACCCTCATGACAAAGGATGACGCGCAATGAAGAAGCGGTCTCTCATCCCGATCCTCTATATCGCGTTCCTAATGCTGCCGATCTATTGGCTGGTGGCGATGTCCTTCAAGACTACGAACGAGATCCTGTCGGGCTTTTCCCTGTTCCCCCAGACCTTTACGCTGGAGAATTACATCACCATCTTCACGGACCCGACGTGGTACTGGGGCTATATCAACTCGATCACCTATGTGACGTTGAACACGGTGCTTTCGGTCAGCGTTGCCTTGCCCGCTGCCTATGCGTTTTCGCGGTATCGGTTTTTGGGCGACAAGCAGCTGTTCTTCTGGCTGCTGACCAACCGGATGGCCCCGGCAGCGGTCTTCGCCTTGCCGTTCTTCCAGCTCTATTCTTCGATCGGCCTGTTCGACACGCATCTGGCTGTGGCACTGGCGCATACATTGTTCAACGTGCCGCTGGCAGTTTGGATTTTGGAAGGCTTCATGCGGGGAATTCCAAAAGAGCTGGATGAAACCGCCTATGTCGACGGCTATTCCTTCCCGCGTTTCTTCGTGACGATCTTCCTGCCCAATATCAAAGCGGGCGTGGGCGTGGCGGCCTTCTTCTGCTTCATGTTCTCGTGGGTGGAAATGCTGCTGGCCAAGACACTTACGGCGGTCGAGGCCAAACCCATCGCCGCCGTGATGACCCGCACCGCGTCCAGCGCGGGCTATGAATTGGGCCTGCTGGCCGCCGCCGGCACCCTGACCATCATCCCCGGCGCCATCGTCATCTGGTTTGTCCGCAACTACATCGCGCGTGGTTTCGCGATGGGACGTGTGTGAGGTTCGATATGCGTAAACTTCTTCTCACCCTTCTTTTTCTGCCTTCCGCGACCTTTGCCCAGCAGGCCGGATGGGGCAGCGTCGGCCAGCCAGAGGAAAAAGGCTTTTCCTGGACTGCGCCACTGTGGCCCGACTTCTGGATGGCCTGGACCCCGGCGACACTTGCCGTATTTGTCGGCATCTTTTCGGCCATCGCACTGATTGGCATTCTTGAGGGCTTCAAGTATCGCGATGGCATAGAACGGCGCGGTGTACTGGGGCTGACAACCACATTGGGCGATCGGCTCTTCATCACCCTTCTGGGGTCCGCCTATATCTTCCTCGCCTGGCTGGGCCTTGTCGGGCAGCCGGTATGGACACCTCTTTTCCTGTCTATCGGCTGGGGCGTTTTTGTGTTCTGGAAAGTTTAGACTTTGAGAAATCGCGAAAGGATGCTTGTCTGTCAGGCATACTAAACATGACAACACCGAGATCGATGCGAAAGAAAAAGACAACAAATCTGCTGACCGAGGTTGAACTGGAGTTCATGAACGAGCTCTGGGCCCTCGGGCAAGGCTCGGTGCGAGATGTCCTGGACCGCCTGCCTTCGGAGCGCAATCTGGCCTATACATCCGGTGCCACGATCCTGCGTATTCTGGACGAGAAAGGTTTTGTGGAAAGCCGCAAGACAGGAAAGACCCTGATCTATACGCCGCTTCTGGAAAAGGACAGATATCAGGCCCGGTCTTTGCAAAACCTGTCCCGCACTCTGTTCGACGACACACCCGCCACACTGGTGGCCCGGCTTGTCGATGATGCGGGGCTGAGCGAAGCCGACCTGGAGGAAATTCGAGCACTGGTAGAAAGGAGACTGCAAAATGACAGCGGTTAGACCGGTTCTCGACACGTTTATCGAACTCAACATCGTGCTGGCCTTGTCAGCCGTCATCTGGCTGGCGGCCCGCGCAGCCCTGACCCGAACAGCCCTGCGCCACAGCTATGTCGCGCAGTTGCGTGCGCTCAAGGCGCTGTGCGTGTGCGTCCTGATCAGCCCGTTTCTTGCGTTGGGCGTGTCATCATTCGCCTCTTACGCATGGCCGGGCAGCGCCATGGCGCTTGGCGACATCGCCGTTGCCGCCTATCTGCGCGGCGATATCGCCATGCCCGCCACCCAGTTCGAGGCCTTGCTGAACACCCGTGAACGGTGGGTGGACCTTGCATTGTCAGGGCAACAGCCGGTGATCACTGCCCTTGCAACGCTGCTTGTTTTGGTCGCCGCCCTGTTTGCGGCCCGCGCTCTGAGGGACGCGGCGATGATCCGTCAGACAGTCAAATCCAGCTTTCTTTGGCGGCAGTCGGCCAAGGTAGACATTCGTCTTTCGGATCGCATCACCGTACCGTTCGCTGTGCGCGGATTGCGCCGTCGCCATGTCGTTCTGCCAAGCCATCTGCTGGATACCCCGCACGAACTGCGCTTTGCTTTGGCGCACGAGCTTCAGCATGTTCGGGCCGGTGACGTGGAATGGGAACTGGGCTTTGAAATGCTGCGCCCGTTGTTGTTCTGGAACCCAGCCTATCTGATGCTCAAGTATCAGTTCGGCCGCTTGCGTGAACTGGCATGCGACCAGTCCGTGGTGGCCCGCAAACGGATCGATGCGCGCGAATACACTTCCTGCCTGCTGGATTATTGCGCGCGTACAATCTCGGCAAACAATCCTCGCGTTCTGAATGTTGCGTTTGTGACGGGCGGCAAGGCCAAGCGCGTGCTGCGTCAGCGCGTGCTTGCATTGACCGATGCACAGCCGGCGGTGCCCACCCTGCCCGCTCTGTTCCTGGGGATGGCATTGACCTTCGCCACCCTTCTTGCATTGGGGTCTGCGTCGATCCAGCAAACGCAGGACTGGAGCCATGACCGCCTGATGCTGTCAACCGTGGTCAATCTGGAACGGCTGGAAGCACGCAATCAGGGGAACTGATCCGACCTGATCACCAGCCGCGACGCCCGAACAGCGAATGAAGCCGACCCTGATCTGAAAAAGGCTCGAGCGCTTGCGAGCGCTCCAACCGCGCCACGACCCGCGCGACCATAACCCAGCCTATGACTGCAAAGATGACGCCTCCAAACGCCTGCCCCAGCAGAACGCCGGATGCGCCGGCGATCTGTGAACCAATCGTCGCGAAAACCCAAGTGCCGATAGTGTGACGACCCCAGTTTATCCATGTGGAATAGACCGGATGCCCCAGATTGTTGAAGCTGGCATTTGTCACGAAGATCACGCCATTGAAGAACGAAGCCAAAGCCAACGGACCGCAGAACAGATAGATCAGACTTCGGGTTTCGCCCTCGGCTGCGAACAAATCTGCAATCGGGGCGCGCAGCAAAAACAAAATGGCCGACATGCAAACGACATAAAGGGCCGTGAACTTGATCCCTGCCAGAAAGGCAGCGCGCACACGATCGAATTTTTCGGCCCCGAAATTCTGCCCGATGATTGGCCCTATCGCGCCTGACAGAGCGAAGATGACCGAAAACGCCACCGGCAAAAGGCGCCCGATCACGGCCATGCCCGCAACCGCATCCGTTCCATATTGCGCGATTTCCCGCACAACGATTGCATTGCCGATCGGCGTGGCGACATTTGTCAGCACCGCTGGAATTGCAATCGCCCGCACGGGTCGCAAATCCTTTGCAACCTGCTTCAGTGAAGGGTGCGCAAATCCCCGATGCACCCGAAGCGCTGGCCACAACGCCGCCCCCAACATGCACAGCCGCGCCAGGACCGAGGCGATAGCGGCCCCATCCAGCCCCAGCCCGACCGCAAAGATCAGTATCGGGTCCAGAACCGCATTCACCACTCCGCCGTAGATCGTGGCCATCATTGACCTCCGCGCATCGCCATGGGCGCGCAGCACGGCCATCGCCGTCATCGCAATGGACATCACGAACATGGTCGGAAGGATGATCGACACATAACGCGTCGCCAGCCTCAGAACCTCTCCTTCCGCGCCAAGCAAGGACAGCAAGTAGCTGAGATTCAACAAGACCAGTCCCGAGGTCGTCAGCCCGGCAATCAGCCCGATAACGGCCACGCTGGACGCGTAATGCCTTGCTTGTTCAGCCCGCCCGGCCCCCAGTTCGCGCGCAACCAGCGCCCCGGCGGAAATCGACAATCCGATATTGATCGCGTTGGTGAAAAACAGCAGCGTCCCGGCATAGCCCACCGCCGCCGCCAGCGCATCGTTGCCCAACATCGAGATGAAGATCATATCGACAAAGTCGACGGCAAAAATGGCCATCAGGCCAATGCTGGTGGTCAATGACATGCGTGTCACATGCAGCATCAGACTGCCGCTCAGAAACACCGCTTTGCCTGCCGATTGATCCGCCAAAACCCTGCTCGCCCCACTTGTTCGACCCCGACGGGCCTTTGATGCCGTTGCGCCCAGCAAGGGAAAGCCCCGGGCAACGCTGAAGCAAACTCACGCGTTTCCGGGGCATTGTACACAAGTTATTTTAAGGACCGGCTGATCCCACGGGGATCAAACAAATCGGTTCACGTAGTTCTCGAGGATTTCCTGACGCCCCGAGCGCGGATCTGGATTGAGATCCTCGGCCAGCACCCGCGCTGCAATCTCGTCAAGACCAGAGGTCAGCATTGCCTGCGCCTCGGGCGTATTCCAGCCCGTGTACCGATCAGCCAGCGCTTGTTCCAATCCGCCATCTTCGATCATCGCTGCCGCTGCTTTCAGGCCCCGGGCACAGATATCCATCCCGCCCACATGCGCGGCGATCAGATCTTCGGCGTCGATCGACTGCCTGCGCAGCTTGGCATCGAAATTGGTACCGCCGGTGGTAAATCCACCCGCTTTCAGGATGTGGTAATAGGCCAGCGCAACCTCGGGAGTGTTGTTGGGGAACTGATCCGTATCCCACCCGGATTGATAATCGTTCCGGTTCATGTCGATGGAGCCCAGCATCCCTTCGGCTGCGGCTACGGCAATCTCATGTTCAAAACTGTGCCCCGCCAGAATCGCGTGACCCTGTTCGAGGTTCAGTTTGACCTCATTCTCAAGCCCGTATTTGCGCAGGAAACCGATGCAGGTCGCGGCATCGAAATCATATTGGTGCTTTGATGGCTCCTGCGGTTTGGGTTCGACAAGGATCGCACCTTTGAACCCGATCTTGTGCTTGTACTCGACCACCATGTTCAGGAACCGGCCCATATGATCCAGCTCGGTTTTCATGTCAGTGTTGAGCAGCGTCTCGTACCCTTCGCGCCCGCCCCACAGCACATAGTTTTCGCCGCCCAGTTTGTGGGTGGCATCCATGCAGGATTTCACCGTGGCGGCAGCAAAGGCAAAGACGTCGGGGTCGGGATTGGTGCTGGCACCGCCCATCCAGCGGCGATGGCTGAACATGTTGGCCGTACCCCACAACAGCTTGGTGCCGGACACTTGCATCTTTTCACCGATATAGTCGGTGATCTCGTTCAACGTGTGGAGATTTTCGGCGAAGTTCCCCTGTTCAGGTCGGATATCGGCATCATGCCAGCAGAAATAGGGCTGTCCCAGAATCTGGAACATCTCGAACGCGATATCGGCCTTCATCTTGGCGCGGCCCATGTCATCCTGTGGGTGCCAGGGGCGCTCGAAAGTGGGGCCGCCAAACGGATCTCCACCCTCCCACGCGAAGGAATGCCACCACGCCACGGCAAAACGCAGGTGATCTTCCATGCGCATGTCCAAGATGATCTCGTCCGGGTTGTAGTGGCGGAATGCGAGCGGGTTCTTGCTGTCCTCGCCTTCAAATTGGACTTCTTCAATTCCCTGAAAAAAACCGCTCGTCATTTCGCTTACCTCATTCCGTCTTTTCGCCGGGCTTTTTGCCCAGAATAATCATCGACAACAGATCGTCATCGGTGACGTCTGCGATATCGACCGTTCCAACCAATTGCCCGTTCTTCATGACCGAGGCCCGGTCACACAGCTCCATCACCGCGTGTACATCGTGGTCGATCAGGAAAATCCCGATCCCCTGCGCCTTAAGCTGTTGGATCAGGTCCGCCACCATCTGTGTTTCGTGCGGACCAAGTGCGGCCGTGGGCTCGTCCATGATCAGGATACGCGCGTTGAAATACACCGCCCGTGCAATGGCCACCGATTGACGCTGACCGCCCGACAGGGCCGAGACCGGATCATTGAACTTCTGAAAGTTCGGGTTCAGCTGCGCCATGATCTTGCGGCATTCCGCCTCCATCGCGGCGTCGTTGACCAGGCCAAAGGGCGTGACCATTTCGCGGCCCAGAAACAGGTTTGAACTTGCATCCAGGTTGTCCGCCAGCGCCAGCGTCTGATAGATCGTCTCGATATTGTTGGCGCGCGCGTCGCGGGGGTTGTTGATCTCGACCTTTTTGCCGTCGATCAGGATTTCGCCATGGTCCATCTGATAGGCGCCCGAAAGAACCTTGATCAGGGTGGATTTACCGGCCCCGTTGTGGCCCAGAAGGCCCACGACCTCGCCCGGGTAGAGATCTACCGACACATGGTCTACCGCCTTGATACCCCCGAAGGAAATCGAGATATCGCACATTTCCACCAGCGGAGGCTGGCCGGACCCACGGCCCGAAGCTTGGTTCTGTGTTTCTTGAGCTTGCATCATTTCGCCCCCAGACGTTTGCGATAGACGATGTCGATATAGACGGCCAGAACCAGGACGGTGCCGACGACGATATTCTGGAACGGCGCATCCACGCCAACCATGGCCATGCCCGATTGCAGCGCCTGCATGATCAACGCGCCAAGGATTGCGCCGTAGATCGTTCCGATGCCGCCGGACAGCGCGGTTCCACCAATCACGGCAGCGGCAATCACGCGAAGCTCATCCAGCGTTCCGATATCATTCGAGTGATTGGCCAGCCGGGCCGAGGCCACAACCGCCGACAGCGCGCACAGGAACCCCATCAGGGCAAAGATCTTGACGGTCATCAAACGGGTGTTGATACCCGACAACTCGGCCGCGTCCGGGTTGCCGCCGGTGGCAAAGATGTAGCGGCCAAAGCGGGTTTTGCGGGCCACGACGGTCAATGTCACCGCCACAATGATCAGGATCAGGACCGAGATCGGAATGCCGTATCCCACAACCAACCCTTCCGGCATGGTCTCGCCGCGCGCTTCGAACATGCGTTCAAGACGACGGGTCGGGATCGCATAGCTGTTGACGATCAACACGTACCCCATGATGGCAAGGCCGATGATCCCGGCCAGCGTTGTTTCAGCCCAGACCGGCTTAACAGGGAAACCATGAGCGGCTTTGGACCGGCGACCGCTCCACAACGCCCAGATCGCAACAGCCGTGGCGGCAAGGCCGAACAGGAGGCTGACGGTTGTTCCCAAGGTTCCGTTTGTCCCCCCGAACATCAGAAACGTGCTGTCCAGCGGGCCGATCGTCTGGCCGTCGGTCATGTACCAGGCGACGTTGCGCCAGACCAGAAAACCGCCAAGCGTCACGATAAAGGCTGGGATGGTCAGATACCCCACCATCCAACCGTGGAACGCGCCGATCAATGTGCCGACCACAAGGCCCACAACCAAAGTGATCGCCCAGGTCGCCGGGTGGTTCAAACCCATTCCCAATACGTTGGGCAACAGCTCGGTCTGGGTCATCGCCATCACGGCAGATGTGGTCGCCAGCAGCGCCCCAACCGACAGGTCAATGTGGCGCATGACTATGATGAACACCATGCCGCAGGCCATGATCGCAACCGAGACGGTCTGGATCGACAGGTTGAACAGGTTTCTAGGCGTCAGAAAGCGGCCATCCGTCACGATGTTGAAGCCAATGCACAGGATGATGAAGGCGCCGATCATGCCCAATAGCCGCATATCCAGTTCCAGTTGCTGAAACAGGTTGGCCTTTGCTTTTTGGGGTACCGGCTGAGACGAAGTTTCGGTCATATCCGATCTTTCATGTTCAGCTATGATCTCTGGCCCACCCTTGCGGGCCAGAGATATTATGGTTTGGAACCTGGTTTAGTTACAGGGTGCAGGGCCGCTTTCGACGCCCTGACACAGGTCTTCCAACGGAATCCAGCCAGCATCGACCACGACGGACAGGTTGTCTTTGGTGATCGGTACGGGCGCAAGGAAGACCGAATTCATCTCGGTTCCGCCGGGCGAAGTCCATTTGATGGCACCTTCAATGTCCTCGGGACTTGTTCCATTGCTCAACGCAACTGCAATTTCACCGGCAGCTTTGCCCAGCTCACGCGCATCTTTCCAGACAGAAACGGTCTGCGTACCCTTGGCAACCCGGTTCAGCGCCGCGTGATCGCCATCCTGACCCGAGACCGGAATGCCTTCCATGCCCTGCGCGGTCAGGGCTGCAACAACGCCGCCGGCAGTACCGTCATTCGAGGCCACGACGGCATCAACCTTGTTTTCATTCGCGGTAAGGATCTGTTCCATGTTGCGCTGTGCGTTCGCAGGCAGCCAACCGTCGGTGTAAGCTTCACCCACGATGACGATATCGCCGCTGTCAACGGCGGCCTGAATGATCTCTTGCTGACCGCCGCGCAGGAAGTCCGCGTTCGGATCCGTGGGCGAGCCCTTGATCATCACATAGTTGCCTTTCGGCATCGCCTCGAACACCGCGCGGGCCTGCATCCGGCCAACTTCAACGTTATCGAATGTCAGATAGAAGGCACGGTCATCTTCGATCAGACGGTCATACGCGATGACCGGAATGCCTTCGTCTGCCGCGGCCTGCACTGCCGGGCCGATGGCCTGGGAATCCTGCGCCAGAATGATCAGCGCATCAACGCCCTGGGCGATCAGACTTTCAATATCCGACAATTGCTTGGCAGAAGAAGATTGGGCATCAGACGAGATGTATTCCGCACCGCCCGCTTCCAGTGCAGCCTTGATCGCCGCTTCGTCGGTCTTCCAACGCTCTTCCTGGAAATTCGACCAGCTTACGCCGACCGTGGGCTCTGCGAATGCGGCTGTCCCCATCAGGACCGCCACGACAGAGGCGCTGAGAATTCGTTTCATGATTTCCTCCCGGTTTCATTGGGCCATCGTTTCATGATTCGTGGCCCCGATAATTCTGAGTAGCATATTTATTTCAGTCGGTAAAATATTTATGCTATCGGTAACTGAAAAAACCACCTAGGTTGAAACAGGGATCAGATTCGCGAGGGCAAGATGCTGAAAAGCAAAGCTTCTTCAAATGCCACGGACCAAAGGAACGTCACTCGCTTGCGCGTTCTGGAAAAAATCCGGGCCACAGGCACCATTTCGCGAATCGACATCGCCAGCGCGTTGGAGACCAGCCCAGCGACCATCACGACCGCCACTGCCGATCTGCTGTCTGCCGGTCTGATTGAGGAAATAGAAAGCGAAACATCTTCCAAATCAGCGCGCCGCGGCAGACCGCGGGTACAATTGAAACTGAATGGCGCGTCACATCTGATTGCGGGCGTGAAAGTCGCCCGCCAGCAGGTTTCAGTCATTCTCGTGGATTTCGAAGGAACCGAGATCACTTCGTACACGCATCCGCTGGACCAAGCCCGCATGGCCCCGGATGCGTTTGCCAAAAAGATCCGCGCCGTGCTTGATCAGGCCTGCGCCTCGGCAAACCGATCCCTTGCCGATTTGTCAGGTGTCTGCATCGGCATCGCTGGCCTTATCGATGCAAATCAGAACTTCGTGCATTGGTCATCTTCGCTGACGGAACGAAATGTGGATTTGAGCCCGCTGTTGTCCGAGGTGCTCCCCTGCCCTGCCTTCATCGAAAACGACGCCAATCTGGTCGCAAAGGCAGAACAGCTTTTCGGATTGGGAAAGGGGCTGAAGAATTTTTTGGTTGTTACGATCGAACACGGCATCGGCCTGGGCATCGTTCTTGATGGCAAGCTTTATCGCGGTGAACGCGGATGCGGCGCAGAATTCGGGCACCTCAAAGTTCAGTTGGACGGCGCCTTGTGTCAGTGCGGGCAGCGCGGATGCCTCGAGGCCTATGTGGGGGAATACGCCCTGATCCGCGAAGCCACGATCGCCAGTGAAGCAACGGATCCCCGCACTCTTGTCGATATACTCGCTGCAGCAAAAGCCGGCGACGCCCGATCCATTTCCGTTCTGGCCCGCGCGGGCCAAATGTTCGGGATGGGGGTTTCGAACCTGATCAATCTGTTCGACCCCGAATGCATTATCCTGTCCGGCGCCAGAGGTCGCTTTGATTACCTGCATTCGGACGAGGTGATGGCACGTGTCCAAAACGGCGTCGTCAGCGTCGACGCGCCGTTGCCGGAAATCAAGGTCAACCACTGGGGCGATTCAATGTGGGCAAAAGGGGCAGCGGCTTATGGGATTGAACAAGTCTCTATCCTGAAGGTCAGGGAACTGGCGGCTCATGCGAACTAAGATGGCAATCTTGCTTGCGGTAGGTTCCGCTGCCGCTGCGGACATCGCTCCACCCCGCTTTCAAAAGGTGGAAACCCCCGGCCATGTTTACGATGGCGGCTGGGAACATTTCGTCGGCGGGGGTGTCGCGGTCTTCGACTGCAATGATGACGACCGCCCTGAAATGTTCGTGGCTGGCGGATCAAACCCAGCACAATTGTTCATCAACACATCCGACACAGATGTCAGTTTTCTTCCGGATGCGCCAGGTCAGTTATCCTTGACCCGTGTGACCGGCGCATACCCGGTAGACATTGATGGCGATGGGATCCTGGACCTTGCGGTCTTACGCGTAGGCAAAGACCTGTTGCTGCGCGGCAAACCGAACTGCGCGTTCGAGCCGTTCACGGCACTGGGTTTTCAGCCTCAGGACCATTGGACCACCGGCTTTTCCGCCACTTGGGAACGCGGGCAAACCCTGCCAACGCTGGCCTTTGGAACCTATGTCGATCGAAGCAATCCGGACGGACCTTTTGAGGCTTGCGGGCCGACGCTTCTGTACCGACCCCAAGGCGAAAAGTATGGCGATCCTGTCCGTTTGGAACCCGGTCACTGTTCCCTTTCGATCCTGTTTTCCGATTGGGCGCGCACGGGCCGCGCGGATCTGCGTGTCAGCAATGACCGCCACTACTATGTGCGTGGCGGGCAAGAGCAACTGTGGGCTATGGAAGACACCCCGCGCCTGTACAGCAAGGCCGATGGATGGCTGCCCTATTCGATCTGGGGCATGGGGATCGCCTCGCGGGATCTGACCGGTGACGGTTTTTCCGATGTTTACCTGACGTCCATGGGGGACCAGAAATTCCAGGTTTTTGATCCTGCATCAGATGGGCCAACATGGCGGGATGCAACCTACGACCGTGGAACAACGGCACACAGGCCACATGCAGGAGGTGACGGCCGCCCCTCGACCGGCTGGCATGCACAGTTCGGGGACGTCAACAATGACGGGCTGGACGACATTTTCGTCGCCAAAGGCAATGTCGAGCAGATGCCCGACGCGGCGCAGAACGACCCCAACAACCTGTTGATGCAGACCGCCGACGGTCAGTTTGTCGAAACAGCATCACAAGCTGGTGTCGCGTCCATGGCAAAGTCCCGCGGCGGGGCGCTGGCGGATTTCAACGGGGATGGGTGGTTGGATTTGGTGGTGGTCAATCGCGGCTCGGACCTTGAGGTTTTCCAGAATGAACCGACGACCGGCAACTGGCTCATGATTGATCTCGGCCAGAGCCACCCCAACAGACAGGCAGTCGGCGGTTTTATCGAGGTCAGGACGCCCGAGGGCGTTCAAACCCGTGAAGTGACCATTGGCGGGGGGCACGCCAGCGGAATTGCCGGGTTCAACCACTTTGGTCTAGGAAACTTCGAAACTGCGGAAACAAGGGTGATTTGGCCTGATGGTGAACATGGAGATTGGCAGAAGGTAGATGCCAATCAGGTAATCCGCCTCGGCCGTTGATCATTGATCGACGGGCAATCCGCTGGGAACCGTTTGGGGAACACCCAGCCGCACAGCCGGATCTTCCAGCGTGCCCAGAAAACTCAAGATGGCATCGACCTCGTCATCACTCAGGTCGATGGGCGCCAGATCGTTCGACGCTGCTATGGCTTCGACATGCTGGGGGTCAAGCAAAGCCTTTTGATCCTCTGCCCCGAAAAACTCTGGCAGGTCAGCCATTTCGATGGCGTAGTTCCGCAACGCGGAAACCGGATCCAGATGATGGCGCACGACATCTTCAAGCCGTGCGTAGGCACCGCTGTGGCCATATGGCGCCGTCAGGGTCACGTTGCGCAGCGAAGGCGTGCGGAATGCGAAGGCATCATCCTTGTCGCCCGTGACGCGCAGTCGCCCGTCATCCCGCACATGATTTTCGAAACGGGCTGATTTTCCGGGGCCGATCTGAGGCATGGCGATGGAATGGAACCCGTGATCGGTCTGGAACCAGCCGGAATGGCAGGCACTGCATCCAGCCTTTCCGTAGAACAGCGCCATCCCCAGCTGCGCTTGTTCGGGCAGCCTTTCTTCGCCTCGCATCGCACGATCAAACAGGCTGTTGTCAGCCCGCCACTCAAACGCGATGAAATCGGCAATGACATTGGCGATTGCGGTAAAGGAGATGTCTTCTCCGGGCGCAATGTCATCAAATCGCCTTTGATACTCTGGTATCGCCGCCACGCGCGCGGCGATCAGATCCCAGGCGCCACCCTCTTGGGTCAGCAAGCCGAGTCGTACGGCCTTGCTCACCTCGTTTTCAGAATAATGCCCCGCCATTTCGTCAGGCGACAGCACCGGAAACATCGCCTGCGCTGCCAAAGCCGATTTGAACCCCGGCCTCATATGCGTCCCCAACGGCGTTCTAATGCCATTGGGCTGTGACGGATCCGCCTCGAGGCGACCGTCATGAAAAAACGTCGTGAATTCCAGCGCCCCGAGATTCCACATCGCGGGCGAGTTCCGGGGAATGCGCTGTTCGGGTCTGTTGTCTTGTGTGACCTTGCGCTGACCACCCAGCCCGACCCCACCTTCGCCGATACCCAGTGAAAACCCGTCGGACGTTCCCAGCTTCGGATGATGACAGGTTGCGCAGCTTATGTTCTTGTTGCCCGACAGGATCGGATCGTAGAACAGCAGTTGCCCCAACTCTGCGTTAGCAAAGTCAGGTTCGATGAATTCCGGTTTCGGACCAAAGTCTTGCGCCTGAGCAATTGAAAGCGACATCCAGATGCCTACGGCAGTTGCTGCAATCTGAAGTCTCATGATCGTTCCTCGGAAATCTCAAGTGTCAGAGTTTGTCGATACGGGTTGTCCGGCGTATGGATGACGGACGGGAACGCAGGGACATTCACGGCGTTCGGATATCCTGACGGCTCAATGCACAGCCCCGCACACGGGCTAAATCGGCCTGACAGATGTGCCCCGGCATAGACCTGTGCGCCGGGTTGATCTGAATACAGGTTCATCCTCAATCCCGAAGGTGCCGTGACCTCTGCCACCGGATGATCATGGGTTCCACTTTCATCAAACACAAAATAATGGTCCAGCTCGCGCCCCTCTGCCCCGACGGTGCGGGACAACGCGAAATCTGGCACATTATCGCCGGCGGCGGAGATATCTCCGAAAGGAACGGAACGCGCGTCCAGCTCCAGCACCCGGTTCGATCTTAGCCTGAGCCGGCAGTCCATGATATCCTCTGGACAGCCCAGAGTGTAATAATTGTGCTGCGCGATGCTGATCGGCGTTGGGCGATCCGGGCGCGCCCTGATTGTATAGATCAGACGCGGACAGGTCAGTTCGACATGCACCTCGAAATTGACCGCTCCGGGAAAACCGCCTTCACCTTTAGGTGAAGTCAAGGACAGAACCGACTGATTTGGAGAGGTTTTCACGATATCCCAGTATTTGCGTGACAGCCCGCTCGGACCACCATGCAGCGTGGTCGGCCCTTCGTTTGCTGTCAGGTGATGAACACGCCCCTGCAATGCAAACTGTGCCCCGCCGATGCGGTTGGCCACTCGCCCGACCATCGCGCCAAGGTAGAACGGGTCCGACAGGTAATCCTGCGGGTTTTCGTAGCCCAATATCAAAGGTGTTTCGCCAAGCCACCAGCCTTGCGTGATTGCGCCATAGTTCAACAGGGAAACGGACATGTTTCCGTCTTCCAGAAGGACCTGCTCGACAGGCATGCGTTTGGGATCAGCCATCAGCGCGCGGCCAAAGGGGACAAAGCAGCATAGTATTCGCGATACCGCTGATATTCCGCCTCATATGCGCCGGTCAGTTCGAGACGTGGTTCAACACGCTCAGCGACTTCCGGGGACAGCATGACATCCTTGGGGTCGGCGCCGTCCACCGCACATGCAGCAAGACGCGCTGCGCCTATGGCTGCGCCAAACCCACTTCCATCGGGCACAGCAAGCGGCGTGTTCAAAACCGTGGCCAGCGTTTCCAGCCAAAACCGCGACCGCGCCCCGCCACCGACGACCAGCAGACTTTCGGGATTGGTGCCCGTGCTTTTGAGCGCCTCCAAGCAATCGCGCATGGCAAAGGAAACCCCCTCTGTCACGGATTGCGTCAGGTCAGCGGGTTCCGATGCGATATCCAGCCCCAGGAATGCCCCGCGTATGTCACTGTCGTTATGGGGCGTCCGTTCACCGGACAGGTACGGAAGGAAGGTGATCTTTGACGGCCCCTTCACCGAATCCGGCAGGGTCGACGCCAGCGCACCGACGGGTTGACCGAGGTGACGCGACAGCCAGTTGAGACTGTTGGTGGCCGACAGGATCACACCCATTTGAATCCAGCGATCCGGAACCGCATGACAAAAGCAATGAACAGCTGTTTCCGGCGCGGGCGCATAGCTTTCCTTTGCGACCAGCAGCACACCCGAAGTGCCCAAGGAAAGAAATCCGCTGCCCTCACCAATACTTCCGATACCGCAGGCCGCTGCCGCATTGTCACCGGCCCCGCCGGCAACCACGACGGGCCCGGTCAAGCCCCACTGCCCGAGGATCTCTGACCGCAGTTCTCCGCCTGCCGAACTGCCTTCAACCAGGTCTGGCATTTGGTCCCAGCGCATGTGGCTTTGATCCAACGCGGTGACTGACCATTCTCGCTTTCCAACGTCCAGCCACGCCGTACCGGCGCTGTCGGATATGTCGCTGACATAGGAACCGGTGAGCCAGAAACGCAGATAATCCTTCGGAAGCAACACTTTGGATGTCTTTTCAAACACGTCGCGCTCGTGTCTGCGCACCCATTCCAGCTTGGGTGCGGTGAAACCCGGAAAAACGATGTTCCCGGTGATCGCGCGCATCGATGGCAGACCATCCAGCTCCGCAGCTTCCTGCGCTGATCTCGTGTCGTTCCAAAGGATACAGGGCCGCAGCACTTTGCCATCCCGATCCAGCAACGTGGCACCGTGCATGTGGCCGCTCAGACCAACGCCGCGCACCGCAGAAAATGCAGCACCATTCAACGCGCGCAATTGGGCAACGACGTTTTGGCAGGCTTCCACCCAATCGGACGGATCTTGTTCCGACCAGCCGGGATGCAACGTCGATGTCTCAACACCTGCTTCGGCTTCGGCGACGACTTTGCCCTCTTCGCTGACCACAATTCCCCGAAGACCTGACGTCCCCAAATCCAGACCGAGATACACGCGATTTTCCCCCTTCGTATGCCGCACGGATCGCGGGCGCAACAAAGCGCACCCCAAGCCGATGTCAGACCTTACCAGCACAGTTTGCGCTAACACAACAATCCGAAACAAAAGATGGCCGGTATTTTTGCGGGCCGCCTCACAGACCGCGTGAGATCACCGGCAAACCTGATCATGGTTTAACTGAACTCAGCTGGACCGGAAAATTTTTCGAATTGCCTGACGCAGATTTCACGTAAACAGTTCAACCAGTTCTCAGCCCGCTGATTTCGTTTTGAATGACCCTCTGGAAACGAAAACAGCCTCACGAAGGAATGCGTCGAATGCAGTCACATGCCAAGGTTGTCGTCGTAGGAGGCGGATGCGTTGGGGCTTCGGTTCTTTATGGGCTGACGCAGCACGGGTGCACAGATGCAGTCATGCTGGAGAGAACGACGCTGACCTCCGGCTCTACCTGGCATGCGGCGGGTCTGCTGGTCACCTTCGTGCGATCCCACAACGTTTCGAAGATGACGATGGAGACCATCCGCATCTATTCCGAAGTCGAAAAGAAGATCGGCGCCTCGGTCGGACTGCGCCAGGTGGGCCAGTTGCGCGTTGCCAATACGCAGGAACGCTGGGACGAGTTCCTGTCCTATGTCTCGATTGCCGAAGCTGCCGGTGTGCCCTGCAAACTGCTGACGCCAGAAGAAATCGCCGAACTGCACCCTCTGCTCAACCAATCGGAACATATTCGCGGCGGCATCCTGCATACCGAGGACGGCTATGTGAACCCTGCTGACATCACCATGGCAATGGCCAGGCTGGCGCGCGAGAAAGGCGCCAAAGTGTTTCAGAACACCGAAGCGCTGGCTTATGAAAAACTGGAAAACGGTCATTGGAAGGTGGCAACCAATCAAGGTGAGATCACTTGCGAACATCTTGTCTTCGCGACCGGAAACTATGCCCGCGAAAACGCGCGCCGTGTTGGTCTGGATCTGCCTTGCATTCCAATCGTTCACCAATATTGGACGACCGAAACCGTTCCGCTGCTGAAAGAACGCCGCGCGCAAGGGTTGCCCGAGTTCCCGATCCTGCGGGATGAAGATTACGGTGCCTATCTGCGCGAAGATGTGGGCGGCATTCAGTTCGGCCCATATGAGTTCACCAAAGACCTCAAGCTATTTGCCGAAGATCGCGTGCCGCCTGACTTTGGCGCCGACCTCTTGCCCGAAGATTTCGACGCGGTCCAAGCGCAGTGGGAACGTGCCATCGAGAGGGTTCCGACACTTGCAGAGGTAGGTATCAAGGCCAACACCCGAGGTCCGTTCCAGATGACACCGGACGAGTTGCCGCTTGCGGGACCCGCACCGGGGCATGAAAACCTGTGGCTGGCCGAAGGCATGCCCGGCGGCATATTGTGGGGTGGAACCGTTGGTGAACGTCTGGCCCGCTGGATTGTCGATGGGGATCCGGGCATGGACATGTCCGAACTCGACCCCCGCCGTTTTTCGGATTACGCATCCAAGCGGTGGACCATGGACAAGGTGCGCGAAACGTGGGGAACCCACATGAACGCGCACATCCCCGGAGAGGATTTTCCCGGCGCGCGCCCGATGAAAACGATGGGGTCCTACGATCTGCTGAGCGCGCATGGCGCCGTCTGGACCAGCTTCAACGGATATGAGTTTCCGCGCTGGTTCGCCAAATCGCGCGAGGACGCTGTTCCGGAACATTCCTTCCGTCGCACCAACCACATGGAACGCGTTCAGAAAGAGGTACTCACCACCCGTGACGTGGCCGGATTCATCGAGATGTCGCCGATGACCAAGTTCACCCTGCGCGGACCCGGGGCCGCCAAATGGCTGGATGGCGTTATGGCGAACAGGCTGCCCAAAGTGGGGCGAATGACCCTGTCGGTTTTGTTG
Organism: Ruegeria sp. HKCCE3926; assembly: GCF_017872515.1. NCBI lineage: Bacteria > Pseudomonadati > Pseudomonadota > Alphaproteobacteria > Rhodobacterales > Roseobacteraceae > Ruegeria > Ruegeria sp. HKCCE3926. Next base: position 1,509,181 of record NZ_JAEDOU010000001.1, read on the forward strand.
AACCCAAAGGGTGGCATGGATGCGGAATACACGGTCGTCCGCTATGCCGAGAATGATTTTTACCTGGTCTCCACCCCGAATTGGCGCGCCTACAACTGGGATCAACTGCGACGTTTGCTGCCCAATGACAGCTCTGTCCTTCTTGAAGATGTTTCAGAACAACTGGGCGTGATTGCACTGGCAGGCCCCAAGGCACGAGAGATCCTGCAACCATTGACCGACAATGATCTGTCGAACGAAACCTTCCCCTGGCTTTCTGCGCAAATGGGTGAAGTGGGCTACGCCAAGGGCGTTCATCTGCTTCGCGTGTCCTATACCGGCGAGCTGGGGTGGGAACTGCATCACCCGGTCGGTTACAACCGCCATCTTGTCGACCTGCTGCTGAAGGCCGATGTGAAACCTTTCGGGCTTGAGGCACTGGAATCCATGCGTCTTGAAAAGTCTTATCGCGCCATCAATCGCGAAATCTGCAAGGACATGACGCCATACGAGGCCGGCCTTGATCGGTTCGTGGTAACAGATGGTCGCGACTTCATAGGCAAGGCCGCTCTTTTGAAACAGAAAAAGGATGGCGCGTACCGGCGGTTGGTCACGCTGAAACTGCCCTTCGGCGAAACATCGGTGATGTTTGACGAGGGTGTCTATGCTCAGGGCAAGCTGATCGGCCGTGTTACCTCGGGCGGGTTCTCTTATTATTGCAACCACGACATTGCGATGGCACTAGTGCCACAGAACATGACGGCGCCCGGAACGAAAATGCAGGTGCTGGTCCACAATGAGATGCGCGACGCCGTGGTCATCGACACATGTGCTGTCGATCCCGCAAACACACGCCCGCGCGCTTGAGTGCGAAACAGAAAGACGGGACTCGAACGGATGACCGAACAACCGACAAAAACGCTTTCTCTTGCCGAAGTTCGGGACTTGGCCAAATCGGTTCTTGTTTCTGCCGGAGCGGACACGCGCAGCAGTGATGTACTTGCCGATATCGTCACCCGGTCTGAACGGGACGGCCCGCGCAGCCACGGGTTGCGCATGTTGCCGGTCTATGTCCAAAGCTTCACGTCCGGCTATGCCAACGGGCACGCGAAGCCCAAAACCGAAAAGGTTGCCCCGGGCGTTTTGCGCTGTGATGCCGACAACGGGTACTATCAGGTTGCAGCGACAGCAGCCCGCGAGGATCTGATCGCGATGGCCCGGGAAAACGGGATTGCCGCGTTCACCTGCGCGAACTGCCACCATCTGGGTGCGTTACGGTTTGACACAGAACCTTTGGCCGAAGCCGGATTGGTGGCCTTTGCCGTGATCAACTCGTTGTCCATGGTGGTTCCGCAAGGTGGGGTTCGCCCGGTTTTTGGCACCAACCCCATGTCTTTTGCCTGCCCGCGTGATGGCGATGCGCCCGTGGTCTGGGATCAGGCCTCGTCCATGGTGGCCCTCATGGATATCCGCATGGCCGCCGCCGAGGGGCACGACCTGCCCCGCCCTGCCGGTCTTGATCCCCAAGGCGAGCCCTCGACAGACCCAAATGCCATCCTTGAAACCCGCAGCCTATTGCCGTTCGGAGAGCATAAAGGGGCCGCGATCGCCTTCATGGTAGAGGTGTTGGGCGCCGCGCTGGCGGGAGGAACCCTGTCCGTGGACAACAAAGAGCGCGAATCCTTCGGTGCCCTGAACATCAAAGGTGGAGCGACCCTGATTGCCATCGATCCCACCCGGTTCGGCAACGCGGCCTTCAACGAATATGTCGCCCGCATCTGCGCCGAGATTTCCGGCAACGGGTCCGCCCGGGTTCCGGGCGACGGTCGCCTTGCAAAACGGGCAGCCGCCGAAGCCCATGGCATCGACGTGAGTACCGAGGTTCTGGCCGCACTTGGCTGAAACTGAAATCACCCGCCATCGAATGGCCGGACGGCACCTGCCCGGCTTACCAACCACGCCACTCAATGGCCGCCGAAATAGGCCTCGAGCAAGCGTTTGTCATTTCTCAGTTCGTCAGCCGTGCCCGACGTCTGCATCCGCCCGGACTCCAGCACATAGATGCGGCTGGCAAGCGACAGGGCAAAATTGGCATTCTGTTCCGTGATGACGACGGTCAGCCCGTATTCCTTGTTCAGCTGACGGACGACTTCGGCAATCTCGTGACAGATCTTCGGGGCAAGACCGATCGTCGGCTCATCGACAAGCAGCAGTTCCGGGCTGGTCATCAAGGCCCTGCCAAAGGACACCATCTGCCTTTCCCCGCCGGATTGGGTCGACGTCTCCTGCCCTTCACGTTCTTGCAGACGTGGGAAAAGCCTGTGCACCATCTCAAGGTTGTTTTCGATGTCGTCTCGTGCGGTGAAGGCCCCCACCATCAGGTTGTCGCGCACCGACATATAGGGAAACAGGTTGAACCGCTCGGGCGCATAGCCCACCCCGTGACGCACGATTTCCGAAGGGCTTCGACCGGCAAGGCTGTGCCCGCGCAACCGGATGTCGCCTTCGATTTTCACAAGGCCCATGATGCTGTCCAACAAGGTGGATTTACCTGCACCGTTCGGGCCGACCACGGCGACAATCTCACCGGGCTGCACCGTGATCGATATATCGGTCAACGCCTGGGCCTTGCCGTAAAACGCGGACAGGTTCTCGATTTCCAGATAGGACATCAGACGCTCCCCAGATACGAGGCTTGAACGGCCGTGTCGTTCATCACATCGCTGAACGCGCCTTCGGCAATCATGGTGCCCCGCTCGATGGCGATGGCGCGGTCGATCAGCGGTTCCAGCGCCGGCAAATCATGGCTGACGATCAAAAAGGTCATCCCGTCCTTGCGCATGGATTGTATGAGATCGGAAATCTGCGCGATTTCACCGACTGTCAGACCTGCAAACACCTCGTCCAGCAACATGACACGCGGTGCGGTGGCCATGGTTCGGGCCATTTCAAGCTTGCGCAGATCACCCATGGCCAGTTCGGCGGGTGAGCGGCTCAGATCCGTTTCCGTGAACCCGACACTCAGCGCGAGCTCTTTTTCCCTGTCCGTATCCGGCGGCGAAACGATCATGCGCCAGATGTCGTCCGGCATCAGGCCCACCCTGATGTTTTCTGCAACACTCATGTCGCCGAACGGCCGAGGTATCTGATAGGTTCTACTGACCCCGGCCCGGATACGCTGAGGCGTCGACAGCGCCGAAATCTCATTGCCGAACAGCTCGATCGTACCGCTGTTCTGCCGCAATTCGCCCATGATCTGGCTGAATACCGTCGTCTTTCCCGCGCCATTCGGACCGATCAGGCCCAGCGACTCTCCTTCTTGCAGGGAAAAGGACAGATCATTCGTGGCCACCAGCCCGCCGAACCGTTTGACGAGACCGGAAACTTTCAGCGCAACGGTCATGCCAGCCCCCCTTTCCGCAGTCTTTGAAAGCCGCGTTGCACAAGTTCAACCAATCCTTTTGGCTGATACATGTAGAGAAGCAGTGCGATGGCACCGTAGACGAAATACCGTTCAGCCCCGGGAAGCACGGGGCGCAGGTATTCCAGAAGGAACGTCATGAAGAACGCACCGATCATGGGGCCGATGATGGTCGATGTTCCGCCCAGCAAGGCCGCCACGATGATGGTGAAAAGAAAGTTGATGTCAAACAGCGCGCGGGGCGCAAGTGAGCCCAGATAATGGACATAGAACGCTCCGCCCAGACCTGCGATGAACGCGCTGGTCAGAAACGCAAAGGCCTTCAACCGCGTGGTGCTGAGGCCCGAACCGCGCACGCTTTCTTCATTCATCCCGATGGCGGCCAGTGCAGTGCCCAGCCGGGTTTTCATCAGCAGCCACATGCTGACCGCCACGCTGAGCATCAAGGCCGTGGACAGGTAGTAGCCGTTTGCCGCGCCTCGTGTCAGGGTTTGAATTCCCGACATCCCGCGTGTGCCGCCGGTCAGATCCGGACGGATCACCTGAACCAGCTGATAGAGCAGCTCCATGAAAGCCAGTGTGACCAGCGCGAAGTAGCTGCCGCGAATGCGCAGAGCGGGCAACAACACAATCAGGCCTGCGATCATCGTAACCAACACGGCCACAGGGATTGAGATTTCGACTGGCACGTCAAACCGTTTGGTCAGGATGGCAGTCGTATAGGCCCCGATACCGATCAGGAAGGGATGCCCGAAACTCACATACCCGGTCCTGCCCGACAGCACATCCCAGCTGATGGCGAAGATGGCCAGATAGTTGGCAAAGATCATCGTGCGCAGCGTCCCGTTCGAGACGACCTGGGGCAACAGCAGCATCCCCGCAATCAGGCCGCCCCAAAGGACAAAGTGAAACCAGCGCAGACCCATGTTACAACTCCTCGCGGCCGAACAGGCCCTGCGGTCGCGTCACCAGCACGCCGATGATCAGCAGCATGGTGAAGACACCGCGCAGTTCCGGCGCCAGGGTGGCGACAACGATGACTTCGAGAAAGCCGACGATATGAGCAACGACCAGCGTGCCGATGATCGACCCGATGCCGCCCACAATGACGACGGCCACCGAGATGATCAGAGGTGCAACCCACATTGACGGCGAAAGCTGCGTATAGCTGGCGAAAAATACGCCGCCCAGCGCACCCAGTGCCCCTGAGATACCCCATGTGATCAGGTTGATCCGATCCGGGTCGATCCCTGAAATCGCGGCCCCCTTGGCGTCCATCGACACCGCCTGCATCGCCCGCCCCGTATGTGTCAGGCGGACAAAAGCATACAGGCCCAGCAAAATGGCCCAACTGATCATCGTTGCGATCAGGATATTATAGGTGACGGACGCTCCGGCCACGTTGATCACGCCCGGCACGATCGGCAGCAGGATCTTGCTGCTGTCGCCAAAGACAAGAACGATCCCGGCCTGAATCACGACCGCCAGGATCAGCGTCGATATTTCGACGGCCACGTGATCCCCTTTCAGGGTCTTGACGATCAGGCGGTATTTCAGCACCCCCATCAGAACGCCCAGAACCACGGCCACTGCGACGCCCATCAGCTTTGGCATTCCCAGCGTCTGGGACACCCAGAAATACATATACCCGCCGACCATCAGATAGGCACCATAGGCCAGGTTCAGGACCCGACCGATGCTGAAGATCAGCGTGAAACCCATTGCGATAAGCGCATAGAGACCGCTGAGCAAAAGCCCCTGGATCAGTATCTGCAACATGTAAGGATCCCTGGCTGCGGGTGCGCGCGCCCGCGCACCCATTTCAAGCTAAGCGAACGGACAGGTTACTGTTTGACCCAGCTTGGCAAAGTGAATTCACCCGTCGCGTATTTCTCGGGATAGACAACGGCGGCGGTGCCGTCCTCGTACCACTGGACCACGACCATTGACGGCGCGGCATCGTCGAACGGCTCGGACAGATCAAAACGGATATTGTGCGGGTAAGTACGGCCAGTCACGGGCTCTACCTCGTCATCGCCCCAGAATGCGTAACGCAGCCACAACTGGCCATCCAGTTCTAGAACCAGATCCTGTTTCTTCATCGCATCGGCCCAGCCTTCGACATTGTCGAAACCGCCAGCCTCTTCGGCTGCGGCCATCGCCTGTTTCAGCCCATGATAGGCGTTGAACCCGTTGAAATGCGGCAGCAGCGGGCGGCTGTCATACTTCGCCTGATAGGTATCGACAAACTCCTGGCTGGCCGGATCGAGCCGAAACCCGACCGAAGGGATCGGAGACAGGGTCGAGATACCGCCACCGGCACCACCCGTATCTTCCCAATATTCCATACCCAGCGCAGCGACGTTCACGCCCGTCATCGCCATCGGCACCTGGAGTTTCACGTATTGCGATGACACAACCTGCGAATTCACCGACGAGACCTGATAGATGAAGTCCGCCCCGGTATCCTGCGCACGGCTGAAGATCGGAGCAAAATCGACGGTGGCGACGTCATACGTGATGATGTCCTTGACCTCGATACCCGCAACCGGTGCAAGCGCTTCGGTGACAAGGCCGGTGATCGCCTCGCCAAAGGCCGTATCTTCCGCCAGAATGACGACGGAATCCCACCCCATTTTTTCCTTCAGAACATCCGCGCCAAAGTTGATGTACAACGTGGCCAGCGCCTCATCCGAGGCGATGTTCATGAAATAGGGCGCCATGCTTTCAGGGTCTTCGACCACCATGTCGATGATGCCGATGTAGGATGTCCAGGTGTCCAGCGTCGGAATCCGGTATTCCTGCATGCGGGGCAGCCATCCCAGCGACACATCGTCAATCGAGCCCGAGATGATGAAATCAACCTCTTCCGTTTCCGCAAGGTATTCATAGGCCCGGATGCCCTCGGTCGGGTCCTGTCCGGTATCCGCCGAGACCAGGGTGATCTGTTCGCCCATCACGCCGCCATTTGTGTTGAGCTCTTCAATCGCAATCTCGGCCCCGCGCAGCGTCGACAATCCGGTGTCCGAGGAAAGCGACCCAATGAATCCTACCTTGATTTCCGCTCCGGCCGCCGAGGCCATGAGCGCGATGCATGTTCCGCTGAGCAGCGCTGTCTTGATCATCACATTAGCTCCCTGTGTCTCATTATGCCTTCTTGTATTCTGTATACAGTACACAAGACGATGGTTCGATCAATTCCTTTCTTGAAGACTCATGTTCAGAATCCGCTGATTTCGCCGTTTTCATGGTGGATCACGGCATCCACGTCGATTTCCACCATCAGCCCCGGCTGAGTCAGCCCAGCCTGAACAGCCGTCAGAACCGGATCGATCCCCTTAAAAACTTCGCCATGCGCCTGCGCGAACGCGCCCGCTTGGGAGAGATCGGTCAGATAGGCGCGAACCCGCCCCACATGTCGCAGTTCGGCGCCAACCTCTTTCAGTGCGTCATCGATGCGAGACAGGATGTAAAAGGTCTGCGCACCAACGTCCCCGGGCGCGTGGATGCGGCCCGTCGGCTCGATGGCCGTTGTTCCGGCAACCCAGACAAAGGGGCCGATGCGCTTGGCCCGAGAGTACGAGGCCACCTCTTCAAACCGTCCGCCGGATTTCCAAAAACGCAGGGTCACAGGCCCAGCCTCACCCGGATCGCTTCGGCCGCGTTTTGCAATGCCGCGTTTTCTTCGGCGGTTAACCGCAACTCCTCGACCTCAACCAATCCGCCTGCACCCAGATGGGCTGGCACGCCCAGCACGACACCGTCGATGCCGTATTCCCCGTGCAGCATGACCGAAACCGGAACCGGGCCTGTACGCGCGCCCCGAATGTGATCAATCAATTCGATCGAGGCATGAGCCGGAGCTATCGTTGCAGAACCTGATTTCCGAAGCGCGACCACCTGACCGCCCCCGGTGATCGCATCCTGAACACAGGCTTCGATCTGTTCGCGGGACAGAAATACATCCAGCGGACGGCCTTTGATCCTGGCGCGGCTGGGGATCGGGGCCATTTCGTCCCCATGACTGCCAAGCGTGAAGGCTTCGACGTCCGCAGGCGTGACACCCGCAGCCATTGCCAGCGCGTTGCGAAACCGGCTGCTGTCCAGCGTTCCTGCCATACCCAAAACCTGTTCGCGGGGGAAACCTGTTGCACGCAGCATCTCGACCGTCATTTCGTCCAGCGGGTTGGTCACCACGATCACGATGGCATTTGGTGCGGCTGACCGGATCGCTTCGGCCGACTGACGGATCACGCGGGCATTCACATCGATCAGATCGGCACGTGTCATGCCCGGACGGCGGGCTCGTCCGGCCGTGACGACGACCACATCCGCCTCGGCCACCAGATCCATCGCTTCGCCACCGACACATCGGGCCCGCGCACCGGTGATCCCGGACGTATGATTTAGGTCCAGCGCAGTCGAAGCCGCCAAACCCGGAGTGATGTCGATCAGCGCGATTTCATCCGCCATGTCCGCCATTGCCGCCAGATGCGCGATATTGCCGCCAACACCCCCCGCCCCGATCAAGGCAAGTTTGCCCAGCCTGCGGGCTTTGCGCGGCGCACGCGAAGGGGCAACCCATTTGGGTGAACGGCGATACAGCACCCGGCGCATGGAAACAGCACCATCCGTACGCGGCGGTTTCGGTCGCTCGAGCGGGCCATCCACCAAGGAGATACCAACACGCTCTGCGGTTTCACGCGCAAGGGCCGTCACGATGTCACCCGGCAAAACCTCGAATACGATCCTGCCCCGACGGCGCGCATCCTCGACCGCATCCGAGCCTATGACGCGTGGTGTTGCCATCAGCCGTCCTGCCCGTCCACCGCCTCGATTGCACGCGTCGCGGCCTCGACGGCGGTTTTGACCGAATTTTCAGACCCCGAGATGAACAAGCGACCAAACCGCCCCACCGCACGCACCTCGACGATGTCAATCTCGGCGGCCTTTTCGGCCTCATTCGCGGCAATCGAGATATAGGCGGCCGGCGCGCATTCCACGATCCCCAACGTCTGCCCCGGCACGATCAATGCGCCCTTGCGCCATTTGTTCAAAAGCTGCGCCTGATAGGGCTCGACACTTGTGATGATTTGCGTGGAACTGATGGCAGGCTTCAATCGATCCGTCATGGAAGCCCCAAGTTCGGCCAGCATCGCGTCCCGTGCAGCGGACACTTCGGCGTTTGAAGGCGAGCGGAGGATGAAGAATCCGAACTCGCGCTCGACCATCTGCGTCGTCGCTTCGACCGAGGACGCCTTGAGCGCCCGGTCGATCAGCGAGAATACACCATTGCCCGGCGCGAACTCTCCGATCAGCACGGTGTCACCGGACAAAGGCACTGACCCTTGCACCGTCGCGCCGTTGTAGGCGGCGAATTTCGGTTGCAGGTTGTCGATCTGCATCAGCGCCCGGATCGTGATCTCGCTCATGCGCCATACTCCTCGTAAATGTCGCGCCAGGGTCTGCTTTCATACGCGACCCGCTTGATGTTGATGAGATGCAGGGCGGTGACGTTGTCCGAGGTGATCGACCCCGACCACGTACCGGTACCCAGCATAAAGGATGGTTCAAGGTCGGTGGAATACCCCATGCCGCCCATGATCCCCGGCGTATTCACCAGGACCCGCCCCGTGGGCACGGTGGAAAACCGAGCGACTACCTCGGGGTCATCGGCATGGATGACCGAGGAATGTCCCCAACCTTCGAATTTGGCAATGGATTGCGCCAGTTCGATGCCGTGATCGGTGGACTTCGCCTCGTAAAAGGCCAGCACCGGGTTCAGCTTTTCAGCCGAAAGCGGGCGTTGCCACCCCACTTCGGTCTCTTCCGACACCAGGCAGCGCGTGCGCGGCGGAATCGAGAACCCCGCAGCATCGGCCAGCGCCTGAGGGCTTTGGCCGACGCGTTCGGGATCCATTGCCTGAACACCCTTGAAGATGACCCGAGCCAGCCGATCGGCCTCGGCCGGGGTACAGAAATAAGCGCCTTTGAGTTTCAGTTCATGGCGCAGATCGCGTGCAATTTCAGGATCGGCGACCACGGCCTGTTCACTGACACAAGCCGTGCCATAGTCGAAGCTTTTTGACGTCACAATCATCTCGGCAACTTCGGACAGATCGCGCGCCTTGGACTTGTGCACGTAACACGGCACGTTCCCCGCCCCGACCGCAAGCGTCGGTTTGCCGCTGGAATAGGCAGCCTTGACCATGGCAGGGCCACCTGTCGCCATGACAACCGACGTGCGGCGATGCTTCATCAACTCGGCGGTGCCCTGAATGGTCACGGCGTCCAGGCATTGTATCAACCCTTTGGGCGCGCCCATCTGTTCGGCAACGCGCGCCATGATGCGGACGGTTTCCTTCCCGCATTCCACGCCGCGCGGATGCGGGGCACAGACGACGGCATTTCCCGCCTTCACCGCAGACAGAACCTTGTAGATGATCGTGGAGGTCGGATTTGTCACCGGGATAAGCGCCGCGACCACACCCATCGGCTCTCCGAAAGCCGCGATCTTTGTCGCATCGTCCCGCCACAGCAGACCCAGCGTCGTGACATCCCGCAGGTAATCGGCGACCGACAAGGCGTTAAACAGATTCTTGACCCGCTTGTCTGCTACGTTGCCGTACCCGGTTTCCTCGACCGCCAATTGCCCCAAACGTTCGGCTTCAGGTTCGATCGCCCTAGCCATGGCATCGACGATGGCATCCACCTGTGTCGGGTCGGTACCGAGAAAGGCGCGATAGGCTTCGAAAGCCGTTTCAGCAGCGCGCCGTGCGGCGGCGATGGATTTCAGATCAGCGTCCATCACGAGGCTCCGGTGGCAATGGTGTCAAAGATACGGCGGGCCTGATCGACATCGCCTGCGGAAATTCCGATGGTTTCCAGCCTGCGCCCGGACGCGGCCACGTCAGCGCCCAGGATGCGATCCGTCATGCAGATCAGGCTTTCCGTCAGAGGCGCAGTCAAACCTGCGAGCTTTGCGGCGGAAACAAGGGGCACCAATGATCCCAAGACGCCGTCGCGCATCAATTGGCGCGCGGCCTGCCGATCCGGGACCGGACGCGCGCCCGCCCCCCGCTCGGCGCCAGCATAGGTCGCGATCCAGTCATCGGTCTCGGGCAGGTTTCGAACGCCAAAGGCCTTAGCGACCTGCCGCCTTTCGCCAGCCAACCCGTGGATCACCTCATGCTGTTCCGGCCCTATGAGCGCAGAGAATGTCCGGTTGCCTTCCAGCGGCACCCCGCCCATCGGCACATCCGGTCCACCGGCCCCCAGCCCCGCGCCACCAAGGATCAACGCCGGAATCTCGACCGCTGCGGAAAGATCGGCAAAGCCTGAGGCCAGAACCGAATCCAGCGGCTGGATGTTCGAAAGATAGGGTTGCAGCGCTTCAAGAACGTCCGCGCGGCCTCGGGGCAATGTCGCAGCAGCCATCGGTGCCGCCTGCGTCAGGGTCAGGCCCGCACCTTCGGCCTGGTACCAGTATGGCAGGCCCTGCGCCTCGACCAGAGTGACGTCGGCAGTGCAGCCGCCTATTCGCAGCATCCAGACCGCTTCGACCGCGCCCAAAGAGCGACCGGGCGCCAAAACAAGAACCTGCCCATCGTGCAGATGATCGGCCAGCACCATCGCATAGGTGCGCTGTTTGTGGATCGGCCCGGTCAGAAAGATCGCCTGTGCGTCCCGCACTGCTGCATCCAACTCTGCCGTGGTGCGGATCGAAGGCCCGTCGCGATCCACCTGATACGTGCCCACAGGCCCTTCGCCGCGAATGCCGATTCCCGAGGATTGGGCAAGCAGTGACAGTTCCGCCCCATAGGCCGAAAACAGTGTAACCTCAGCCCCTTCCGCCAGACACAGCGCTGCCAGAAGACGGGCATCCGGGCCGCCACCCAATACTGCAATGCGCTCAAACCTTTGGGCAACAGGTGCATCCCGTGTCGCGCCACGTGTCACCGCGCGCGTGAAATCCTCGAAACCGGCTGACATGGTACCTCCTCAAAGGGGTTGATCAGGCCGACGACCCGGCACCCAGCCCGTCGATGATTGCCTCAAGCTCGTCATGCGGCCGCGCGATCACGTGAACCGAGACCACCTCGCCCACCTTGTTGGCCGCTGTCGCGCCTGCATCGGTGGCGGCTTTGACCGCGCCGACCTCACCGCGCACAAGGGTCGTCACCAACCCGCCGCCAGCTTTGGTCTGACCCACGATGGCAACGCTGGCTGCCTTGACCATCGCATCGGCGGCTTCAATCGCGCCGACCAAGCCGCGTGTTTCGATCATGCCCAGGGCCATCTGCCCCGCCACTGGTTTCGCCATTTTCTGTTCCTCCAAAAATAGATGTTTCGCGTATTGTGATTCAGGTCGTCGAGACGCGGTCGATCACCGCGATGATGGCCATGTCCACAGGGGCCGTGGACAACCCGGCCGCCATGCGGGCCGCAGACCCGCTGACAACCAGCACCGTATCCCCGACCCCAGCGCCGCAGGTATCGACCGCAACCCGCGCGGGATCGATCAGGCTGCCCTTGCTGTCGACCAGATCCGTCACCAGCAGCTTTGCTCCGACCAGCCTGGCGTCCTTGGCAGTTGCCGTGACAGTTCCAGCGACCTTGCCCAAGTGCATCAGAACGCCCTCAGGTAGCGGTCCAGTTCGACCTGTGTGACCTGTTGATTGAAGAATTCCAGCTCTCGCTCGGCCTGTTGCAGGACCAGTTCCCACTGCATTTCACCCATGACATCGCGCAGCCATTCCGACCCGCGCGCCAGATCGATGGCGGTTGGCAAATCGGTTGGAATTGGATCTCCGATCCCTTCTTCATACCCGTTGCCCGTCGTCGGCTCCGAAGGGGACAGACCCTGTTCGATCCCGTCAAGCCCGGCGGCAATCTCGGCCGCAAGCAACAGATACGGGTTGGCGTCTGCACCGGCATCGCGCTTTTCCACCCGCACGGCACTGTCCGAGCCTTCGATGACCCGGATACCAACCGTACGGTTGTCATAGCCCCAGCTCGTGTTGATCGGGCAGAACGTATAGGGCTGGCGACGGCGGTATCCGTTGACCGTGCCGCTGCCGCAAATCGCCGTCTCGCACATGCGCTTTTGCAGACCTGCGATGAAGGATTTTCCGGTGCCGTTGATCTTGCCGTTGTCGGCAAAGGCGTTTTTACCGTCTTTCCACAACGAGTAATGCGTATGAAACCCGTTGCCCGATTGATCAAAAAACGGCTTGGGCATGAAAGTCGCCAGATAGTCGTGCGCGATCCCCAACTGGCGGATCAGGGATTTGAACAGAACGACACGATCCGCAGCTGCCAAAGCTTCACCATAGCGAATGTTGACCTCGATCTGGCCGGCCGCATATTCCGGGTTCGACTGTTCGATGGGAATGCCACATTCGTTGATCTGCTGACGGATCGGGCCAACGATGTGTTCCATCCGGGCGGCGCGGCCCAGGCCATAGACCTGGATGCCCGTGTCGCGGGGCTGGCCGGTTTCCGGGTCCAGCAGATAGAACTCCAGTTCCGTGCCGACATTCACCTCGAACCCCATGTCGCGGGCCCGGTCCACCTGCCGCACCAAAGCCTGGCGCGGATCGATCGGCACAGGTTTGTGATCCATGCCCTCAGCGCGGCCAAAACAGACGGCCACGCCCGGTTCCCACGGGACAGCAACAGGCTTTGTCATCGGAAAGACATGCATGTCGGGATAGCCATTGTCGAAATTGACGTAAGGCGTATCCCAGACGTCGCAGGTCATATCGATCGCCAGCAGTGCAATCGACAGAGCATTGCCGCTTTTGCAGACATGATCCCAATGGCTGGCCGGAATGCGCTTGCCACGCATGATGCCGTTGAGATCCCCGACACCAAGAATGACGGTATGTGTGCCCTCGGGCAGATCAAACCCCGAACTCATTTGCGCGTGCTCCCTGTTTTTAGCTTTATAATTGTTGTATTCTGTATACAGTATTCACAAAGCCAGTCAGGAAACAAGGAAAATCTGCGCCATGTCCAAAAGCTCGGTCATCGTTGTCGGAGGCGGCATAGTCGGCGTCATGACGGCGCTTACACTGCAACGGCGCGGCGAGGCCGTGACATTGATCGACAGGTGGGAGCCGGGACATTCCCGTGCATCTTCAACAGATTACAACCGGGTGATTCGCGCCATATCCGGGCGGGACGAGTTCTATACACGCTGGGCGCGCGAAAGCCGCCTGCGCTGGCTGGAGCTGCAAGCCGAAAGCGGCCAGAACCTGATGTATGAATGCGGCGCCTTGATTCTGGCGACGGCGGGGCATTGCGACTGGGAAGACGCAACCGCACAAACTTTCGACCGGGTCGGGGTGCCCTATTACAAATTCGGTCGGTCGGATATCGAATCGCGGTTCCCTCAGTTCAAGGTCACCGACATCGAATACGCGCTGTTCGAACCCGAAGCCGGAATGCTGATGGCGCATCGATGCGTTCTGACCGGTTTGGATCTGTTCCGAAAGGCAGGAGGCAAAGTACAACGTGGTCGCGTCACCACGGATGGATCGGAACGTCCGATGCTTGACGGCAAACCGCTCGAGGCTGATCTGATCATCATGGCGACTGGCCCATGGATGGCTGACATGTTTCCCAGATCGATCAAGCCGATCTCGACCGTGGTTGGCGTTAATGTCCTCTACACCTCAACACCCGACGGGTCGGAAGATTTCGACATGAGCCGGATGCCCTGCTGGATCGATCACGGGCAAGGGTCATTTGGTCTGCCGTCGTCCGAAGGCTCCGGCGTAAAGGCGGCGGTTGTCATCCCGGACAAGATCGATCTGGACAATGATGAACGGCTGATCCGCCAGGAAACACTGGGCCGCACACGCAGCTATATCCGCCACCGGCTTCCCGGTTTAGAGGGGCAAAGGGTTGTGGATTCCAAGTTCAACCAGATCATTCTGACCCCGGATACACATTTCATTGTCGACTGGCACCCCGAGCATGAAAACGTGCTGTTCGCCGGCGGATGCTCTGGCCATTTGTTCAAGCACGCCCCGGTGTTTGCAGAATTTGCAGCAGGCGTTGGGCTGAAGGATTTTGGAACCGCGGACCGGTTCAAGATCAGCGGCCGCAGAAAGCTGAGCCCGAAGGAAAGCCCCAGTGGACGCTAACCATCCAGGAGGGCGCGATAAATTCCAGCATTTGGGCATTTGCCCTGGGGAAGTCGCGCGCCCGCCCGGATCGCGTCACGGCAGGTTTCGGCCTGAAGGCAGTGCCCGCATTTTTCCGCCAGTTCCAACCCCAGCTCGGGGTGCGCGTTCAGGTCTGCCTCGGTCAGTCCGAATTGTCCGGCCATGGCGAGTATACGCTCTCGTGCCTGTGGTGCGCCCGATCGCAACATGGCCAGATCCGCGCGGGACAAGCCAAGGTCTGAAAGCTCTCTGTCACTCAGGTTTTCATCCCGAGGTGAGCTGACGATGCGCGCTATTTTCTGAAAGAAATCTGTGTATCCCGACATATCGCGGCCTCCTCCACCACGTTATGGATACAGTATACACAGTGTTTCAAAGCCGGAATTGATCAGGATCAAGCGGGTTTTCAGGTTTTACGGCCGACCGCAGGCATTGCGAAACAAGTCAACCGCCTGCGCGGCGGCCAGATCCTTCGGCACATGTGCCATCTCAATCGAGGCCAGCCCCTCATCCGCCTTTTGCGGTGCAAGGAACACGTCGCTCCCGCGCACGAACAATTCACGCAGATGGCTTGCCCGGTATTCGGGATGGAATTGCACGGAACGGGCCGGGAAATCATAATCCAAGGCCCCTACCGGGCAGTGATCCGCCGACCCTGTCACCTGCGCCGAAGGCGGAACCTGCGTGACCTGATCCTGATGCCAGACAAAGGCATCTACGCTGGTTCCACCATAGTCGAAGCCTCGTGCGCCGACGACATTGCCGATCTCGGCTTTCTCGGCTTTGCCGCCATAGACATCCGCCATGATCTGATGACCAAAGCAGATGCCGAAGACCGGCTTGGCATGGTCCCGGCACAACTCCAGGAAATCGCGAAGGGGCCGCATCCACTTCGTGTCATCGTAGACGCCGAATTCGGACCCTCCGACAACAACCCCATCAAAATCCCCGAGCTGAGGCAATGCCTCGCCATCAACCACATCCACCGTGGAAAATCGGGCTTCGGGCAGATGTGGTTCAAGCCATGCGCGGATCTGCTGGGCCGTACGCGGCAGCCCCTCAAGCAGCGGCAATGGATGAAGGGTCAACTCAAGAAGCGCGATCCTCACCAGTCGAAGGCCCGGTCGATGCCCGCCATCTTGACGCCGGTAAAGGCCGAGGCCTGAAAACTGAGCGCGCGCAGATCTTCGGTTTCCAGATTGTGCACCGAAGATTTGCCGCAGGCCTTGGCAAGCGCCGTGATCTCCATTGTCATCGCGGTCAGATACCGCGCGACGCGCTCTGCACCTGCATGCGGGTTCATACGCGCCTCAAGGTCAGGATCCTGCGTTGCGATCCCAACCGGGCAACGGCCCGTATGGCAGTGATGGCACGCCCCCGGCGATGTTCCCAGCGCCTGGTAATCGTCCAGATATCTGGGAGTGTTGCATCCCAGCGCGACCATCGCGGCATTCCCGATCATGACTGCATCCGCCCCAAGCGCCAGACATTTGGCCGCGTCCACACCTGATCGGATCCCGCCCGCGGCGACAAGCGAGACCTTGCCGCTCATCCCGCACTCATCCAGCGCTTCGCGTGCCGCGCGTATGGCACTCATGGTCGGTATGCCCGTGTGATTCAGCAGCAACTCGGGTGACGCACCGGTGCCGCCCTCGGCCCCGTCCACCACGACCACATCCGCGCCCGCCTTTGCAGCCACGGCCACGTCGAACCGCGGCCGCGTGGCCCCCATCTTGATAAAGATTGGCACCTGATAGTTCGTGGCGATGCGCAATTCCTCGATTTTGACGGCCAGATCGTCAGCCCCAAGGAAATCGGGGTGCCGGATGGTGGATCGCTGATCGACCCCTTCAGGCAAAGTGCGCATTTCGCTGACCCGCGGGCTGACCTTCATTCCCAGCAGCAGACCGCCGGTGCCCGGTTTGGCCCCCTGCCCGACCACCAGTTCAAGCGCATCGGCGCGGCGCAGGTGATCCAGATCGACCCCATAGCGGGCAGGCGACATCTGGTAGAGCAGGCGTTGGGAGGCTTCGCGCTCCTCTTCCAGCATGCCGCCTTCGCCGGTGCAGGTCATGGTGCCCACCTTCGAGGCACCATAACCCAGCGACGCCTTGGCCGAGGCCGAGAGCGCACCGAAAGACATCGATGCGATATAGATCGGGATTTTCAGTTCCAGTGGCCGTTCCACCAATCCGCGCCCGCCGCCAAGAACCGTCGTCGTATCGCAGCTCTCGCGGTATCCTTCCAGCGGAAGGCGGGTCATCGTCGCCGGGACAAATGTCAGATCGTCGAATGTCGGCAACTGCTTGTTGAACGTGTTGTAGCCACGCACCTGATACCGCCCAAGCTGCGCCAATGCGTGAACTTCCGATATCGCTTCGGGCGTCCAGCGGGTTGATCCCCCTTCATCATAAGACGAAGGCACACCAGCCGGTCGTCCATCGACCGCACCTGCGTCGCGAAACCGTATTTCTTCCTCTGACGCGACCTCGAACGGGTAGTCATAGGGTTTACTCAGATCATGAGCCATGCGCTTGCGTCCCTGCTTTCAAAATACCAAAGGCGCTGGCCAGAGACCATTTTGCGCCAGTTACGAGAGCTGTCGACAAGCCCCAGAGGGTCAAGGATCGCATCGACCTCGGCCACCTCTTCGGCAGTGGGTTCGATCACCGAGACGTCCACACCCAGGCTGTCAACTTCGCCTGCGACCCAAACCTCGCCTTGCCACAAAGCGTCCGCACAGGATTCACCCGCACCGCCCAGCGCAATGATGCGTCCCGCATGCGCCATGAAACCGGATTGGTATCCGATCTTGCCCTCGACCACGATGTTGCCGCCCTTCATGGCAACACCGACACGCGGCCCGGCATCACCTTTGACATGAATGGTGCCGCCAATCATCGCCGCCCCGCAGGACATGCCCGCATAGCCACCGACAGTGATGTGACCCTTGGCCATCCCTTCGCCCACGGCCCACCCGCAATTGCGTTCGATAGAGATGTTGGCGCCAGTGTTCAGACCGCCGCAATAGTACCCCACCGAACCTTCGAAAGTGATGTCCACATTGTCCGGCAGGCCCACGCCCAGATTGTGTCGCGACAGCGTATCGACAACCCGGATCGGCCGTCCTGATGCGCAGGCTGCCATGATATCCCTGTTCACCTCACGAATATGCCGCTTGCCGACTTCGATGACGATTTCATCCATTTGTCTTGCTACCTCGCTCATGCTGCCAGGCTCCGGTTGCCGACGCCCCAGATGCCGGTCAGCGACGGGCCATCATAGTTGATCACGTCGCATTCTTCGGCCATCACGCGACGCACCGCCTGTTCTTCGGTCGCGGCAGCCAGATCGCCATTGCGATTGACCACAACCAACGGCTTCATCGCGAACCGATCCTTGGCAAATCCGATCCCGTCCGGCGTTGCGATCATGTAGGTGAATACTCCGTCGATAGAGGTAATCGACTTCTTCAGCGCCTGTTCCATCGTCAGACCCGCTTTCATCTGGTCACTGACCCAGACCGCAATCAACTCGCTGTCATTCTCGGTCAGAAAGCGATAGCCCTTTCGGCTCAACTTGTCGCGCCATGTGAAATAATCGGTGATCTGGCCGTTATGCACGATCGCCACATCCGAAAACGGCCGCGCCCAGAACGGGTGTGAAGCGTTGGGCAGAACCGAGCTTTCCGTCGCAAGCCGCGCGTGGCCAAGACCATGGGTGCCGATGATGTCGCGCACGCCATGCTTTTCGGCAACCGCTTCGGCGCCGCCGATGTCCTTGATGATCTCAAGACTGCGGCCGCAGGACTGCACTTCGAACCGGTCCGTCAGCTCATCTGCATCCCGCACCCAGGCCTGCAAATCAGTCGGGTCCGAGATTTCCGCGCGAAAGCAATAATGCCGGTTCTCATCGGTTACGATCTTCGGATCGGACAAAAAGCAAGAGCCGTGATCCTTCAACACCGCCTCAAACGCATTCAGGTCAGCATCCTGCCGGGATTTGTCAAATCCCATCCCTCGTAAAACATATCCGGTGTCTCGTGGCGGTCCAAAAACTGCAAACCCGGTGCTGTCTGCGCCACGGTGTTCCTGCGCATCCATCAGGTCTACCAGGTCCGCCCCGACCTGCCCGGGTGCGGTAAGAATCCTTCCAGCGATTCCACACATGAAAAGCTCCCTGTTCAACTGTGTTTGTATACTGTATACAGTACACGGACAATAGCAAGCCCATTCGCCTTGGCACCAGATGCTTTTTTGAATACAGAATTCACAAAACACGGAAAGAGAGGCTCCGAGTGGCTCTGAAACAGATAAAAACACAGCGCAGACGGCTGGCGGACGAGGTTTATGATCAGTTGGTCGAAGCCATAATGAGCCGCGAAATCTCTGCCGAAGACCGATTGGTTCAGGAAAAGCTGGCAGCGGAACTGAACATCAGCCGCACCCCGGTTCGCGAGGCTTTGATGCGGCTGGAAACCGAAGGTGTTCTGGAAGTCGCCGCAAGCGGTGGTTTCCGGCTGGCCCGCATGGATCAAGCCGAAGTCCGGCAGCTGTATCAGGCCCGCGCCGCAATCGAAGGTCAGGCCGCCCGGATTCTTGCGGCCCACGCAGACCCCGCGGTTCTGGAGGGTTTGCGCGCGCTGATTCGTCGTGAAGAAAACCTGACCAACCCTACGACGCGCGACTATTTCATTGCCAATCGGCGCATTCACCGCGCCTTCATGGTTGAAGCGGGAAACAAGTTCCTGCTGGACATGTTTGACATGATCTGGGGCAAGGCCATGGCCTTTCACCTGTTTTCCGCAATCGAAAATGTCGATATCTCACAGTCTCTGGGTGATCATCAGGCGCTTGTCGACGCGATTGAAACCGGAGACGTGACAGAAGCACTGGAAACCTTTACCGCCCATATTCAGGCCGGGTTCGATTTGCAGATCGAGGGGCTGAAAGAAGCGGACAACGGCTGACGCACGGAACCGTCGGCAAGGCGGACCGCGCCGGTTCGCCTGCCTGAAACCGGCTCATGCATCGCGGGCAATGCCATCAAGGTATCCGCGCGCTGTTCTGACGGCTTCATGACAAAATGGTCCTTTTCGTCTATTATTGAAATCTCTCATTACAAAGACCCTCCGATTCCATCGGAGTTGATATTTGAACGACACGTTTTTCCCCAGGCGGTCCCAAGTCGACTATTCGACCACCTCAGATTCCGGAGAGAGAAATGAGTGCTGACGAAAACGACAATCGCAAAGAACACGATTACACCGAAAGCGAAAAGACAGATCCGGAATGCCGGTCTGTCGATGACAGGCTGACCGCGATCGAGCAGCGCCTCGACCAGTTGATGCGCGTCATGGAACCAGGCCCGGAAGACAGGCTGGAAACCGTCGAACATCGCGTGGACGCGCTTTTGACATCCATCGAATCCCTGGGCGAGTTGGGGGATCATTCTTCTGGCTTCAATCCCACGTCCACCGGTCCTGCCTTCGGCTTCGTTGACGCCGGCAGCGTTGGGGCCCCGACGCGCCGCACGTTCAGCTGGGCCAAAAATTGCTGCAAGAATTGGTGCAGCATCCGTGCCAGCAGCAAAGGGTGCCATCCAAACGCCTGCTGAATGGTAAATCTCGCGTGGCGGAGAATTTATTTTGTTCAATGTCTATTTCATCAACGCGGATTGAAGCGGCAATACAGTCCATTGCAGGGTCGATTGTGGCGGCCCCGATCAGAACTGATGCTATCGGACTGGGAAGCGCCGTCGCCGGAGAGGCGATGGCATTGCTGGCGGCAGACAAGTTTCTGAAGGATGTTCGCGTGCGATCCGCCGCGTCACGTCGCCTTGCGACCATCTGGGCTTGCGACCGAGACCTGCGCGGAGCCCCTGTTTCACTGTTCGAAGGCCGCGCCGGCCTTGGGTTGCTGGCCTGTCATGCTCTGGACGCCAATCCAAACGATCCCGAAGCGCAACTGGCGCTTGACCGTGCCCTGCGTTCGGTTGCGCAACGCCTTCTCGAAGCCCCCTGGATGGGGCATTTCGATCACGTGTCCGGTCTTGCGGGTATATCCGTATTTTTGTGCGAACCGAAATCCCGGACGGCCCGTCTTGGGGGAAAGTCGCTGTGCCTGCGTTTAGCCGAGGAGCTTTGGAGGCACTCGGCACGCACAGAACGGGGGCTTGCGTGGACAGAACCTTTTTCCTCTCCGGAAGACGAGACCGGCCCCCTGAAAACAACGCGGTACCTCGTCAACATGGGGCTGGCGCATGGTTCTCCTGGCGCCGTTCTGGCTCTGGCTCGCCTGGGTCGGCGGCACGCGTTCACACCGCGACACATCGAAGACCTCAAAGACGCGGTCCTGTTTCTCCTTTCGCACCGGGGCGCGTTTTCAGACAGCGGCCTGTCATCCTGCTTTCCCTGCATGTCAGCGCTCAGTCATGCGTGGGAGGTACCGTCACGTCTTGCGTGGTGTTATGGCGATCTAGGTATCATATACACCGCGCTCGCGGCGGCGAGGCTGGTGGGTATGAAGGACGAAATACACGATGTCGCATCGCGAGTTCTGGTATCCTGCGTCGACAGACCTATTCGTGAGACAGGTATCAATGACGGCGGGCTGTGCCATGGCGATGCCGGAATTGTCGTGATGGCCCTTGCCATTCGATCGCTTTTTCCCAACGCGGACGTCGATCCCCTGATCGAAAAGCACGCCGAACGGCTTTTGTCCCTCGTTGAACGGGAATTGAGCCCGGACGGGCTTCCCGCGATCGGCGCAGGCTGGAAGACGTTTCAATCGACGGATCTTTTGACCGGGTCGAGCGGCGTTTTGTTGGCACTGCTTGCCCTAAGGGACACGGGTTACCTCGGATATCTGAAGTTCATGGGGCTGGATGTTGAAGAGAGTGCACACTGTCCGTCCCGACCAGAACCGCACAACTCTCGTCCGTTCCTCGGAATTCGTGTTAGTACGCGTTCACCGCAGCACGATCTTGGCGGAGTCACAAAAAGCACCCGAAAAAAGGATCTGGAAAAGCGTGCTTCAGATTTAATTCGCGATCCGGCCTTTGCCGTGTCGCTGTTCATTGCACGACCCGGTTTCTTTTCGAAGGTCATGCGGGAACTCGAGAAAGGCGAAGGCCTCTCCCCCGCAGTCCTCGGCACATTGTATCGGTTTGTTTACAGAATGTGTTTTCGCCCGACGCCGTTCGGCGCATTCGCGGCAGTGGGCACGGCAGTACCTGTTGCAGGCAAGGGCATCGTCACCGTGGCCGACCACCATCTGGATATGGATCTGGACTGTGGGTTTTTGTCCCATATTGCCGCCGGACTCGCCGAAACGCAAAGCACAAGGGTGAGGTGCAATCCATCGGCCTGGTGGGAACAGGACGTTCTGCACTGGATAACCAACGGTGATCTCGACGGCCCCTGGAACCACGAACAGATCATTGCAGCGGCGGATTCCGATCTGGCAGAGTTCATCTTTGATGTCGATTCCGTACCGATTTCCGATCTGGAAACGGCCCTTAGAGACCGATCTTTCAAATCTGCCGTGACGATCTCGGATCTCTGTCGGTCCGAGGCTCTGATACCACGGAAAGACCCAATACTTCTGGGACATGACGCAACGGCCAGAACCCTGAAGCGGCTGGAAAGAGATATGACCGCCCGCCAAAAGAGAGGTTTGGCGGCGCTCGGGCATGATCTTGATGCCGCGCGTGAAACTCCTTCGATGATCGCGTTAAAGCAACTGAGGCGAACAGCTGACTCTTTCGCCCCGGGTTGGAGAGGTGATTTTCTGCATGTCGATGCGCATTGCGTCGGCACGTTGGGAACACCACTGCGCGCGGTGCAGGCACTGACCGACGCATGGAACATTTTGGAGAAGATCGGCTTTCGCGTGCCAAAGCCAAACCGTTTTCTGGAATTTGAACGGCGTTTCCTTGACCGTTACGGTGACCGCGCCGTGTTGCTGGGTCAGGCCGTGGATGCCGAAAGCGGGCTTGCATATCTCGGCATGCCGCTGCGGATGGATTTCGTTACAGGTACGGGGTCGTCAAGTGATGCCCCTAGGCAAAACCTTCAGGAATTTCCGCTGGAACCCGATTGGGACGCGCACAAGTGGGTGCTTTGCGCGCAGGATATCGAGATCCTGCATGCCCGCAACACGGACCAGACCCCTTTCGCCATCCAGGATGGCGTTCTTCTAAGCAAAGTAGGACGCAGTGTAGGGCACAACCCCGTCTGGACGGCCTATCCCGAAGGTATTTTCCCGGGCGGACCCAAGGCGATTTTCGGCCGTTTCTCAAGGCGAAATCAGTTGATCGCAGACGCGTTGATGCAACACAGCCCCACGCGTGAAGAGGATTCGACAATTGTCGAAGCAGACATCCTGTGCGCCACGGACCCCCGGTCATCAAACATCCTCAGACGCGCCAGCCTTTCCCGGTATGTCATCGAGATCCTCGGCGACAGCGGGTTACCGCCCGAACTGAGGATTCCGCTGCACGATCTGTGGATTCGCCACGATGGCAGTCGGTTCCGACTGTTCTGGGGCAGCCAAGGCGTCGAGGTCATTCCACAACTGCACGCTGCCCACCAAAGCCCTCCCGGGGCGCCGGCTGTCTATCTTCTGCTCATCGACATCGCCATGCACATGCGGCAACCGTCGGTGATCTGGTCGTGGCAATCGCAAAGCAATCGGAACTGGCTGCCCAGGGTCTGTGCTGGAAATGTGGTCCTTGCGCCGCAACGGTGGCGTCTTTGCATCCCGACACAGGTGGTCAGGTCGGGCAAAGCGGAATTCTGGCTGGAAGCCAACCGACAAAAACTGGAATTGCCGCGATACGTGGCCCCTACGGATGAGGCCAGCGACATGGCCACGCCATGGGATCTGGACAACCCCTTTTCCACTGCGAACCTGATCAAGACGTTGAAAAGAGGGCCGCTTTCGATCTGCGAGTACCTTCCAACGCCCAAGGATTGGTGGATCGACTCGTCGCATGGTCGATTGGCCTCTGAACTGGTTTATGCCCCAGCAAAGCCAGTTGATACGCCCTTTGTCGAATACGATGCCAACCCGACCGCATGGCAACCGCTGGGGCACGGCACTGAAGAGGCTGGGTCATGGTTGTATCTGCGGCTTTTCGGGGATGCCATGAAGCTGGAACAGTTCCTGAAACTGCAATCGAACAGGTTGGTGCTGTGGCAGAAACGCAATCTGATCGAGAACTGGTTCTTCGTAAGATATGCAGACCCGGAGCTTGAACTGCGCCTCCGCATCAAGTTTTCAAACGATCATGAGAGAGTTCTGAGGAACCGGGTGCTTGTTCACTTGCAGAAAACGGCCGGTGGATTGGTGGACAGGTTTCTTGTTGACGAATACCTGCCTGAAACGGCGCGCTACGGCGGAGAACTGGGGCTCGGCGCATGCGAGAGGATATTCGGCGCCGACTCGATCACTGCGCTTGATGTGCTCAACGATCCGAAGATCAGCCGGTCCAGACGGTGGATGGCGTCAGCCGCCAGTATCGACGCCCTGTTCGAAGATTTGGAATTGCCTACAGGTGTTCGGCTGGCGATCTCCGAGCGCTGTTCGCAAAACTACGGCGGCGGCCCGGCGTCGTGCCGGATTGCGCGTCGTGCTATTGGAAAGGAATGGAAAAGTGCGTGTGTTGTTCTGAGTGAGCTCGGGGTGGGCAAAGGCATTCATTCGCGGCCATCGCGCTGGAACGCACGTGCGGCCAGGCTTCATCCGGATCTTGGACGCCTTCAGCGAGAAGAACAGGATGGCCGGTTGGGAAGCAGCTTGGCCGACGTTCTGGGAAGCCTCGCTCATATGTCCATCAACCGGATCCTCCACTGGGGAACCGCCGCGGAAGAGGCGGTCATCCACGAGGCGCTGTGTCGACATTATCGAACCAAATTGAGCCACGGGTGGAAATCGTCCTAAGCGGCATGCTCACGGCAGCGGGTTGGAACCTGAACCGTCCGCCCGAAACATGGGCTGTCCACACATACCCCCCCTGCCCCCGAATGAAGCACCCGGCGCATGGGGCAAGGCAACGCGAACGGTTGCGCTTTTGACCTACAGCGGGACACCACTGAACCTGGATCGCACTTTTACAGCACGCGGCGTTTTGGGACGTGTCGACTTACCGCGTAACCTGCAAGCGCCGAAAGCGATTTTGCTACGCCGCCCCGTGGCACGGGGCTTAGCGCTGCTATTGCCTGATCGCGGTATTCTTCAGGCAATTTCTGCCTCTTTATATGGCGCGCGGCCGGAGAAAGCTCTGCCAAAAACCGCGCAGGGTCGCGGTGACTGAGGAAAGCACGGACTGCCGCGCCCCCGGTTTGCCGCTGGGCTGCCTCGAGAACAGGCACGCTGAACAGGCCGCTCGAGAGGTCTGACGCAAATGGGGTGCTGCCCGGGGGGCGGTCCAGGGCCAGTTCATCCTCGGTCAGCAGGTAAGCCAGGCCAAGATTCTCGCCATAGTCGCGAAGGGCGTCTGACAGATCGTTTTGTTCGGCAAGCATCGCACCGAGTTCACAAGGCAGTCGGAAGAATGCAGCCATGCATTGCCGCATCTGCGCGATGCGCTTTTCGACCGCCAGATCCGGTTGCCATGCGGTCCGAAGCTCGGACACCCGGCCTTCACAGGCCGAGGCCATGGCACTCAGGATTGATGGCACCAGATCCGGGCAGTCCCGTGCGCCGACTTCATGCGCCTTCGCCAGAAGATAATCACCTGTGAGTATCCCAAGCTTGTCGCCCCAATTGGCCTTGGCGTCGGCTGCTACTGCCGCAGACTCGATCCCTCGAATGCCGCTTTGGGCAAGAAACCCCAGATACGCAAGTTCCATCGCCGTGGCCGCGGCACGACGCCTTTTTGCCTCAACATTACCCAGATAGGACGTCAGCAAAAGCAACAGCGAAGGTCGAAACGCAACCATGTCAGCCCGCTTGCCCGCGAAGGACATGCGCGTCAGAAACGGCCAATCGGTGCGCACGATGTGATTGAGGCGTGCGCCCACATCGCGCAGGTCGTCCCCAAGCGGCATCTCGGGCACTCGTACAAGGGGCGACACGTCATCCAACATGGCGCTTTCCACATCACCGCCAGTGCCTTCAGGCACCAAAACGGCGCGGCGCAGCATGTTGTGGACCGGCTTTTCGCTTTCGAACGTATCGTCCAACACGCGCCAGATGAACTCGTATCTGCGGCTTGCGCGGTTCCCGAGCGTGAAGTACCCGGCAAAGCGATCCCCCAACAAAAGCGCATAGTCGTCTGCCGCCACCCAAGGGCCTGCCCCTGTGCGGAGACATCGATCAGTGGTTTGCGCCGCAAGCACACCGGATTCCAGCGCAAAGCTAATTCCTTCGCCTGTAAACGGGCTGATAAGACCGGCGGCGTCCCCTACCAGCAACAGACCTGAATGGGCGGCGCGTTCCGGTGCGAAATCGAACCTCAGCGGTGCACCCAAGGTCGTACCGGACAACTGAATGCCCGAATATTCCGGATAATCCTTTCGGAGCACGTCCAGAAATTGGTCAAACAATGTCCTGACATTGGTGTCAAACGCCCTGCAGAACAGCCCGACACCGACATTTGCAGTTCCCTTCCCCGTTGGGAATGCCCAGCCATAGGACGGCAACAAGAACCGGTCCGTAACATCAGTCAATGGCAGCATTATTTCCAGCAGTGGCGGAGTGTCTCCGCAGCCATCGACATAACCGCGAAGCGCGGTGCCATAGCCTTGTTCCGGTGTTTCCCGCAATCCCGCTGCTTTCGCCAATCGAGACGCGGCCCCGTCTGCGGCGATGACCATGTACCCGGTCAGAACCACTGTCGTGCCATCCTGCATCCGAGCGGTGACACCTGTGACAGTCCCGCTTTCATCCGTTACCAGATCGTCGGCACGGCATTTCGGCAAGAAAGCCGCTCCTTCCGCGCGGGCCTGACGCAAAAGACAGTCATCCAGTATCAAACGGGGTACAACCAGCCCATAGTCGTCTTCGCCCTCGTATAGAAAATCCCGGTGGCCCTTGTTGCGCATATGGACACGCACGCCTTCGACCTCCTGTTGATCTGTAAGCGCGGACAGGATGCCGAGGCGTTTCAGCTGAGAGATACCGGACCGGGTGATCCCGTCTCCACAGCTTTTGTCCCGAGGGAAATCCTCACGGTCGATCATAATGACCTTTCGACCTCTCCGCGTCAGCTCAATGGCGGCAGCGCTGCCGCCGGGCCCCGCACCGACAATGATGGCGTCCCATGTCTCGGCGGCGGCTTCCGCAGGTGTCGCAAGCGGCAGATCCTCGGCAAGAGGGCCGAAACCGTCCATGTCAGGCCCTCCTTTCCACAGAGAGCCGGGCGAGGTTTGCCAGCGAGGCGCGCAGCACATGATCGTCCAGCCCCGAGATGACCTGTACGGCCGCTTCGGATTTGTCCCGCGCCAACTGTTCCGTAGCTTCGACCGCACCCGAATTGCGAATGATCTCTACAGCGCGCGAAATATCCGCATCCTGCATTTCAGCCAACCTCAACCGGGCCCGCAATTCATCGGCGGCCTGACCGTTCTGACCCAGGCACAGGAGCACCGGCATCGTATAGGCCCCTTCGCGCAGATCAGAGGCGGACCCCTTTCCAAGCTCGGTGCTGCTTGCAATGTAGTCCAGAACATCGTCGCGCAGCTGAAATGCAAGGCCGAGGCACTTTGAATAGGTGATCAGTGCGTCTCGTTCCTGATCACTTACGTCTGCCAACATCGCCCCCAGCGATGCGGCGAGAACAAACAGCTCGGCCGTCTTGCCCTCGAGCATTTCAAGATGCTCTTCAATGGTCCAATCGGCGTTGTAGGCGTTTTCTGCTTCGCGCAACTGCCCCAGACACAGCGCGGAACAGTGTTTGCCAGCCAGCTCAGAGGCTTTGGGGCTGATGGAATCCAACAGGTTTAGTGCACGGGCCAGAATGAATGTTCCGGCGAAGCTGGCGATGGGCGAAGACCAGCGACGGTTCACGCTTTCCGCTCCACGCCGAAGTTCGGCCCGGTCCATGACGTCGTCATGATAGAGCGACGCCACATGGATCATTTCGACAGCCGCCGCCGCCTGAATTGCGCGCTTGCGGCCTTCTGTGTCGGCGAGGCTTCGCGCGGTAAGCAGCAGAAGAATTGGCCGCAACCGTTTCCCGCCAGCGCCGATAAGCCAGTGGGCTATCTCTTCAAAACCCGGCTGGTCCGAGGCGACAGCATCCAACATGAATGCTTCAACCTGGGGTATCGTGGCCCGGATCTGTTCGTCCTGCAACCAGTCAGACATCCGCAATCTTGCGGAACTGCGCCAGCGTCTTCTGCAAACGCTTCGACCTGAGCGCCGCTTCAGAGTTCCTGATGAAACTGTCGTAGCCCTCGTGCAGTGCTGCGGACTCGGCGCGAACAACAATCTCACCACGGTGGAAAGCGTCCATTACGGTCATCCTGCCTTCGGAAATGGCCACGAGAGCTTCCGGTGAGATCGCGCCGACGCCCCGGCCTTTCCCTTTGCGCTTTTGGCTCGGGTTGATGTGAACTTCACCGCTCATCACCGAAACTTCGACCGACCCCATACCAAAAACACCAACCGTTGCACTGGCGCCCTCGTACTGCTTGACCAGTTCAGCATATTCCTTCTTGGCGTCCGCCTTGAAACCCGCCAAAGCATCTTCGGCCAGTTTTTCGACTGCCTTTGCACCCTCTTCCGGCTGCATCCGCTGTTCATAGTCTGCCACGTTCGTATCCTCCGTTCCAGAATTTCCAAATCAGACCGAGCCGACCGCCGCCCGAGCATCCACACGCCCGGCGCCCTGCTGCGTGGTCGGTGCGCCGATATCGACGGCGGTGGCCATGAGAACTGCCTTGATGTCAGCCGGCAGCAGTGTCGGGTTTCGCTGCAACATCAGCGCCGCGACCCCGGCGACATGGGGGCAGGCCATCGAGGTGCCGCTGGCCTCGAGATGAAGCGGATCTATCACCGTCGCGCCGCCATTCATGTCATTGCCGGTCGCCGATCGCGATGCCACGATATCCACGCCGGGGGCGGTGACATCCGGTTTGTCGCGTCCATCCGGCGTTGGTCCGGGACTGGAGAAACCGGCCATGTTGTCGCTGTCATCGCTTGCGCCGACGGTGATCACGCTCTGCGCAATACCCGGACAGCGAATGCGCGTGTCATAGGTGCCGCAACTGTCATTGCCCTCGTTGCCCGCGGCCACCACAAAGGTCACCCCGGCGGTCGAAGCCGCATCAGCGGCGACACACAAAACGCATGTTCCGTCCGGATCGACCCAATTGCCGTTTCTGTGCGAAAAGCCCCAGGAATTGGAAAGAACATCCATCCCGTCCGCGACGGCCTGTTGGATTGCCGAAACGCAGTTTGGAGCGTTCCCACTGCCAAACTGATCCAGCAGCTTGTAGTCGTGGATAACCGCCCCCGTGGCGACACCACGGAACGTCGCGCCATTGCTGGCGACAACACCCGCACAATGAGTACCGTGCCCGTTCAGGTCGCCCAACCCCTCGCCGGTAAAATCCTGTTGGGTGCCGAAATTTCCGGCAAGTTCGGGATGTGTCTGGTCCACGCCCGTATCCAGAACGGCAACATCCACTTCGGCACCGTTGATCCCGCTGGCTTCCACGACATCGGCATTGATCAGCGGACGACTGTTATCCAGGTCGATCAGGATCTGGTTTTTGCAATGAACCATCTTCATGACATCGGCGCGCCCCGCGATATCCGTAAGGCGCTGATCATCGGCAAGGACAACCAGACTGTGAGTCAGCCAAAACGACCGTTCGACCTCAATCCCCCGCTCTTCAAAGCTTCGGGCGATTTTGCCCACCACGTCTTCACCATGGCGTCGGTGTTGCATGATCGAACGGCGGCGCTGGCGCCGGTCGAACGCACGGGGCGGGCGATCCGGCGATGCCCTGCCGCTGCGCAGCGAGACCAGCACGCGATGCCGGGGAAGCTGGGCGGTTTCGGTTTGGCCAAGCAGGGCGTTCAGGCGCGCCTCTTTTCGGTTGGCCAAGAGGTCGCGCAAGATAATGCTGTCCATCTTCAAGATGGACTCGCTGCCAAACTCGGCACGAAGCTTCTCGATTTCACGACGTTCCGCTCTTTCGAAGCGATCAACGTGTTCCCGGCTTAACTCGGACATTTCGTGCTCCTTTAGATCATGGTCTTATGGGGTTTTCAGGAATGGCCTGACGTTTGGTGGAATGGGTGATCATCACCACGGAAGGATCGTTGGCCATTGTCGCGATGGCCCCGGGCGAAAGTTCAACGGCAACACTGTCGATCAGCCACAGTTCGGTAATCCCGACACCGCCCAGGCTTTCCAGGGTGCCGACCAGGGGCCGTGTGCGTCGGCGGAAATAATCTTCGCGTGCCTTCGTTTCGGCGCGCCGGAAAGAGGGCGCATTGCCTTCGGTGTCTGGCGCCAAGCGCAATATGACCTGCACCGAGTTCCCATCATCGCCGTCTGTTGCAGCCTTCGCCAATTCCGATCGCAGCTGAGTGTCCAGCTTGCCCCAAGCCGCCTCGGACAGGCCGAACGGATGGGGGCTGTTGGTTTCGGTCAAGGTTCTGTCCTCCGTGGTCGTCCCTGCACTGAACATGGCCGGTGCGACGGCACGGTCGAAGCGCGGATTCACGACAATGCCGGGCCCCGGTTCAGGTTCTGCCGAGGGCGTACTGCGCGGGTGTTCCGGCAGGAAACACAGTTCGATCAACGCCGCTTCCTGCGCGCGCATAGCGAGGGTCACCATACCGCTCGCCTGAACTTCGATAATCTGTACCCCCTGCTGCTGCGTTCCTGTCTGGGTCGTCAGGACATTGCCCGCCGCATCAAGTGCGATGATCGTTATGGGCTTTCCGCCAGCAAAGCTCAGCTTGAGGCGGGCCCAATCAGCAACGACCGGCAGATGGGCAAAGACACCGGCGATGGAAAGCAACAGTTTGGGTGTGCCTTGCGGCTGGAACCCGCCAATGATCTGAAGAAGGCTGCCCTTGGTCGGCAGGAACCGCACACCGCCGACGTTCAATACCGGATGGCGGGAAGGCAGTTTCTGGCCGCGAAAATCAATGCAACGTTCACGCGGTGGAATTTCCGGATCGGGCTTCGGCTGCTCCGGACAATGCGGCTGAATCGCGATGAAAGCGCAATCATCAATATAGCCAAGCGCATCGTTGCGCGGATCATCTCCGCTGAACTCCAGAAACACCGTCACGGCCTCGGCTTCCGCCGTCACGCGGCCCCGCAATTGCCGCCAGGCACCGTCTAGATTGCCGGTCCACCATTCCACCCAGGGCGCCCGCGGATCATCACCACCGCGCGGATCCAACCCTAGAGCATAGCCGCCTGCGTCGCCGGCCTCCTTCGCGAACCAACACGAGAACTCATAATCCCACCCCGGATTCGAACCCAGCGATTGCCACAGGCCGACACGAAGGCCGCGCTGCGCGATGACCCTTTGGGACCTGTCCCCGGTCCGGACGATGCAACCTTCGCAGTCAAAGGCATCGGCGGGGATCGGGGCCAATTGCGGAACGGGATTTCCCTTTCCGGCATGAAAGGCTGCCAAGTCGGTCAGCCATGCATAGGGTGTCCAGAAGCGACCGACATTGCCCGCTGGAAGCGAACGGAAACCATCTTCGAAACCAGGGTTCAGCAAATGCACGACCCGGACGGTCAGGTCATCCTGACCAAAGGCGCCATCGTCATCCATGACGGTACAGATGGCCCGGAAGTCACCACAGTTTTCATAGATATGTGAGGCGGTCGCCGTGCCTTCGGCTGCCGGTGGTTCATTCGTTTCCTCGATCAGGGCCGTGCGGGGTTCACTGCAATCGCCGAAATCCCACTTGGCCGTATGCGTGTCGCACCAGCCGGGATCCCCGAAATCGGCGACAAGCGTGATCGGTGTGCAGACATATGCATAAAGGTCCGGGCCAGCTTCGACTTCGGGCGGAACATTGGTCACGGTGACACGCAAGGTGTCGATGGCCTCGCCCCCGTTGACGTCGCGAATACGCACCGTGACGGTGTATTCGCCATTGTCGCACCAGGCATGGGTCACGGTCGACGTGCCTGTCGCCGCAGGAGGAGCATTGGTTTCAGAAATAACGCCGGGTTTGGGCGCGTGGTGATCACCGAAATACCACATGGACTCGTGGGTGTCGGGGTATTCGACATCTCGGAACCGTGCGACCAGAGTGACCTCTTCGCCCTCCTGCACCGTCAGATCAGGGCCGGCATCCACTGTCGGCGGCACGTTTTCGACGGTAACAAGCGAGAAACTGCGACTGCGCGCGCCGCCCGGCTGGTTGATCGTCAGCGCATGTTTTGCGGTGTAGACACCGCTTGCAGCATAGACATGCTGAATCGAGGGCAAGACCGCGGCCGGTGTTCCGTCACCCGGCAACCACTCGTACCCTGCGTCAGGATGTTCATTCGCAGCCGCAAGCGACATGGCCGATGCGGCCGCACCCGACCGTGCACCACCCGAATCCGCCGGGACGACATCCGTGGCTTCGCAACTGCTTATGACAGTGAAATCTCCGGCAATTTCAAGACCGTCGGTATCAATCACGATCGGGTCCGAAAATACCGCTTCGACCCGCCCGATCCTGGCAAGGTTCTCCGGCCAGCCGGTGATACCCGTGACCGTATTGGTAACTTCATCTGACAGGATTTCACTGCCCATGCTTTCGGCAATTCCCCGGACGACAAGGGCCACGATCACAACGACCAATGCGCCCAGAATTCCGAAAGCGCCGAATGACAATATCGCGGCGATTGCCGTCAGCACCCAAAGCAGCACGGATTCTTCGGGATCGACATCGCTGTCGATTTCAAAGTGATCCATTTGCTGCCCACCGGTTGGGCCCAGCGAACCGTTCGGCTGCCAGCGCAATCCGACATCATTGAAAAAGTCGGCATCCACATCAATACTGCCCAGGATCGCGTCTACGACCGTCACCTTGCCCGATATTCTGATCGCCCCGGCCCTGAGGCTCACGTCCAGATCGGTCAGCCGGACTTCGCGCCCGTCAGGTGTAAAGGTCTTCGGAAGGTCATCATCCGACAATTCGGCTTCGATGCGCGCCGTTTCAATCGATGCTTCAACCTGGGCCGCGCTGATGGCAATTGCAAAATCCCTGTCAGCAGGGATGAAATTGGCAAGCCCGCCTACGTCACCACCGCCATCATCGTTCAAGGCGATCGCCAGAAACTCGTTTGTCACGCCGACGGTGATACTGTCGACTTCAAACTCTTCGTCCGTTGCCTCTGGCCCCCAGATGTAAACGAAATCGCGGGCCTCAAGATCCTGATGAAAAAAGTCGCCGATGAATTCTTCGATCTCGGCTACTGTCGGGGCCGCAATTGAAATCTCGCCCAGCCCACTGGCCAATTCCTGCCCCCGCGACACCAGTTCGCTGGATATCTGGGCGTCGAGGTCAATCGCGACCAACGGGATCGCCGCCAGTTGATCACGGTTGTCGATGTAATTGTCACCCTCTGGCCCATATTCCGGACCGGCGGGGTTGATCGCGTCCACGGTAACGATGGCCGCGTTTAAATCCGTGCGGAATTCCGAACCGACCCGATTGAATGGTGCCGTGATGTTGATCCGCGTTTCGATCCCCATGGGATCCTGCGGATTGAAAAAAAGCTGTACCGTCGGCCCAACGACAATGTTGAACATGCGCAGATAGACCGGCAACGAAATTGTTATGTCACCGCCTGACACGGTGGTTTCAATATCGTGCGCCGTGTCCGAGGCGTCGTTGAAGATTTCCGCATGGACATCCGTCGTCAACGCTCCCAAGGCAAATTGCAGCTCGGTCTCATCGATGACATGGGGGATGGAGGGAAAGGCCGGATCGATCGGTCCGCCGGGGCCACCGTTCTCATAGGCTTTGTCCACGAATTCACTTGCGAACAACTCGATATTGGACG
Source organism: Ruegeria sp. HKCCE3926 (assembly GCF_017872515.1). Lineage (NCBI taxonomy): Bacteria > Pseudomonadati > Pseudomonadota > Alphaproteobacteria > Rhodobacterales > Roseobacteraceae > Ruegeria > Ruegeria sp. HKCCE3926. The sequence goes on from NZ_JAEDOU010000001.1 coordinate 1,542,748, forward strand.
CAATCGGATCGCCGCTGGTCAGCGTGGCGGACACCTGGTTGCGAGGCAGGCCATCCAACAGCCATCCCACATCCTGACGCCCGGGAATTAGACCGATCGGCGCAGCCGCAGCAAGATCGGCCGTCATCGTCAGCATTTGCGCCGATGGAACCGGGGGGTTTTCGATTTCGATCTGGATCAGGACACCAAGTCGAATTTCGGCACCGGTGATGTCCGGACGCAAGCTGGCGTCCAACTGGTCTTCGGGAATCTGAACAGACCCGTCAGCGACGACAAAACCGCCAAAGGTTTCACCTGCGGGAACATCCATGAATTCGGGAATGCGGCCTTCATCGCCGGGATCATCGTCGCATTCCGCGGACTTCCACGCCCCCCGAATGACCTTTCGCAGGACCTCTTCCGAGGCTTCGACGACAACTTCATATCCTCTTGTATTTGCCATCCTGACGTCCTCGGTGTGACGGCGCGAGGAAATCGCGCCCGGGTGTCTTCAAGCAGTGCCGGTGACAACGGCGCGGGGCGTGATATTGACCAGCCTACGTTTCCCGGTTCGCACGGCACGATACAGCGCCTTAGTCGCAAAACGCGGTGTCGATGCATCAAGTTGCCGGTAGGCAAGTAACGGAGAGATGATTTTGTGCGCCTTGCCCAGCGCTTCCAGCGGGTCGGGAATCTTCACGGGCTCAATCAAACTCGGATCGAGCCCGGCGACGGATTTGCCTTTGGCTTTCCCAGGAAACCGGCGCGCGATTTCAGATGCCTTGACCTTGGCCACCTTCACTTTGGAGGTGGAATAGCGCACTTTTCGCATCGGCAAGGACAAGGGAGACAGGTCAGGGCGTTTCGAAGTATCATCGACCAGCTTCAACTCGTCGAAAAGGACCACAGCCAGATCGTGTTCCTGCCCGGGGTCAAATTCATGCCCGGACGCGGCGAAGATCTTTTTTCGCAAACTTTTGCGTTCAACGATCTGTTTCTTGGAAAACCGCGCTCTGTCCTCCAGCTCAAGTCGGCCAGACAGGTCCAATTCGAACCCAAGCTCCTCAAGCGCCAACACGGGGTTAATCAGCGCAGCACGAGCAAGCTCTGGGGTGACATTCAAACGGGCAGCAATATCATGCACTGCTGCTTGAACGTCCTGAAACGTAGCCATAGCAGCCTTCCAATTACGAAATAAACGTAACTCTTGAACGCTTGGAACTGATAGATAGATACTTTGGGAGTCTGCCTTCACGATATATTTTTAAAGCGATTCCGTCAATGAGCCGGAGACGCAGCAAGGCTGACCACAACCCGATCGCGTAACGTTATTTGTCGCGTCGCTGGTTTTATCGGACGGGATTATCGTGAATTTTGCGGCCTGAAATACAGGCCCTGACCAACTATCGATAACAGCAGTACGGAACCTTCCCGCGCCATGGCCAGGGGCGGTGGTTTCAAGCAAAACCGCCAATCGTGACGTTCGACGAATTGCCCACGCAATCCGCGGCCCCGCGCCTTCTATCCGTCCACAACACCTCGCGCCCCTCTTCCCCCGGACCACATCACCTGCCATAATGGGGGAAACTCAAAAACAAGAGCAGCACCCATGCCCGACGATCTGTTGACGCCAGAAGCGACCACAACTTATGACGCCTCCTCGATCGAGGTGCTCGAAGGTTTGGAACCGGTCCGCAAGCGACCCGGCATGTATATCGGCGGCACGGATGAGCGCGCTTTGCACCATATGGTGGCCGAGATCCTCGACAACTCGATGGACGAGGCCGTGGCAGGCTATGCCAACCGGATCGAGGTGGAACTGCACGCCGATTACGCCCTGACCATACGCGACAACGGGCGCGGCATCCCGATCGATCCGCACCCCAAGTTCCCGGACAAATCCGCGCTCGAGGTGATCCTGTGCACATTGCACGCGGGCGGCAAGTTCTCGGGCAAAGCGTATCAGACCTCGGGTGGTCTGCACGGCGTGGGCGCTTCGGTGGTGAACGCGCTGTCGGATTCGATGGTCGTACAGGTGGCGCGCGACAAGACGCTGTTCGAACAACGGTTCTCGCGCGGTGTTCCGCTGGGCCCTGTGGAAAAAGTCGGCGCCGCCCCCAACCGGCGCGGCACGACCGTAACCTTCCACGCGGATGAGGAAATATTTGGCCACCACCGGTTCAAACCGGCGCGCCTGTTCAAATCGATCCGGTCCAAGGCCTACCTGTTCTCGGGTGTGGAAATCCGTTGGAAATCAGCCATCGACGACGGTGAAACCCCGACCGAGGCCTCGTTCCACTTTCCCGGCGGCCTGTCGGATTACCTGAAAGAGACGATGAACGGCTCGTCCACCTACGCCGAGCAACCTTTTGCGGGCACCGTCGATTTCAACGAGAAATTCGGCACCCCCGGCAAGGTCGAATGGGCGATCAACTGGACACCGTCGCGTGACGGGTTCATCCAGTCCTATTGTAACACCGTTCCCACCCCCGAAGGCGGCACCCATGTGGCCGGTTTCTGGGCCGCGATCCTCAAGGGGATCAAGGCTTATGGCGAGTTGATCAACAACAAGAAGGCCGCCCAGATCACGCGCGACGACCTGCTGACCGGGGGCTGCGCGCTGGTCTCGTGCTTCATCCGCGAACCGGAATTCGTCGGCCAGACCAAAGACCGCCTTGCCACGGTCGAGGCGCAGCGGCTGGTGGAAAACGCGGTGCGCGACCATTTCGACAACTGGCTGGCCGCCGACACGAAATCCGCCGGCGCGATCCTCGACTTCCTGATCCTGCGGGCCGAAGAACGCCTGCGCCGACGGGCCGAGAAGGAAACACAACGCAAGTCCGCCACTAAAAAACTTCGTCTTCCCGGCAAGCTGGTGGACTGTTCCAGTTCAACACGCGAAGGCACCGAACTATTCATCGTCGAGGGCGACTCGGCCGGCGGCTCGGCCAAAATGGGGCGCGACCGCAAAACGCAGGCCCTGCTGCCCTTGCGCGGCAAGATCCTCAACGTGCTGGGCGCGGCCAGTTCGAAACTGGGCACCAATGCCGAGATCAACGACCTGACGCAGGCGCTGGGCGTGGGGCTGGGCAGCAAGTTCAACCTCGACGATCTGCGCTATGACAAGGTCATCATCATGACCGACGCGGATGTGGACGGGGCGCATATCGCGTCCTTGCTGATGACATTCTTCTTTACCCAGATGCGCCCGATGATTGACGCGGGTCACCTGTACCTGGCCTGCCCGCCTTTGTACCGCCTGACGCAGGGTGCCAAACGGGTTTACTGTCTGGACGAGGCCGAGCGGGATGAATGGCTTGAGAAAGGTCTGGGCGGCAAGGGCAAGATCGACGTGTCCCGCTTCAAGGGGCTGGGCGAGATGGACGCCAAGGACCTGAAAGAAACCACGATGGACCCCAAGTCCCGGAAATTGATCCGGGTCACCATCGACGAGGATGAACCCGGCGAAACCGGCGATCTGGTCGAGCGTCTGATGGGTAAGAAGCCCGAACTGCGGTTCCAATACATCCAGGAGAACGCGCGGTTTGTGGAGGAGTTGGATGTTTGAGTGAGACGACTGATTTTAGTATTCGCACAGATGAGTTGATCAAAGAAATATCTCTTGTACCGATGCTAGGGTTCCTGTTGGCGTTTTGTCATGAAAGCGCTTACTTTTTTTCTCTTGGTATCGACGCTAGATATATAATTTCACTACAGGATATAATAAGAGCTAGCACCTTAAGCATTTTGCCAGCAATTCCTCTAATTTTGATTGGGCTTTGGCTTGGCTCAGTCCCAAAACCAAAGCCCGCGAAAAGTGTCCGTGAAAAGGCGAAGAACTTCGTTGCTCTAGCTCCCGAAAAGATGGTGTTCATCACCGTCTATTTGTCGGCAGCGTGTTTTATTCTTTTGGGAGCGGCACCTGAGTTAAGTATTTCCTTTTTATATTTGGTAATCATAGTCGTAGTTGGAAGGATTTTCATTTTCCCCCATCTTAGACAGACTGGGGTTACTTCCTTCTTTGGGATTTGGATCATAATAGCTTCCTTGGGGCTATTCGCAGGCATGGGCTCATCGGAAGCATACGACGTAAGGTCAGGACAGCGAGAAAAGTTTCCGGTTTTGTCTTCAACTCAATTCTCGGAAGTCGCTGACTCCACTGCGTTTGTTCTCAGGAGTTTTTCTTCTGGACTTTTGGTCGGAACTAACGACCGCGAAAGAGTCTGGTTTTTAGATAGTACAACGACATCCACGTTGGAATTCGAAATTGACCCGGAACCCTTCAAAGGTCTTCTGTGTTACGCATTAGACTGGTGTTGGGCCAGTGGATGGGCGAACAAGCCCAAATAGACAGAACAGCAGGCGTAGTAGGGGTGCCCGTATCCATCATGTTGCTGCATCAAACTGGATGCAAAAGCCCATGCAACATAGCACCTTCCTGCGCCCGGTCCAAAGGCGAGCGAAAACGCGTTTGCAGTCACTACCGATGGTTTGCCTTCAGCCAAGCGGGGCGGGTCGGGCGCGTGCTTGATGCTCTGCATCAAGCATTGGATCGATAGGAAGCGCACCAACACCACACGCGCCCTCAAAAAACCAAAATCTACTGCAATTCAAATCCCTTCGGTTTACTAATCAAACCAAGACCCGGCTTCCCCGTGACAAGCTGGCTTGGATTTAACGATTAAGGATTTGCAATGGCCCGCCTTTATGACAGTCGAAAACGTGTTCTCGTAACCGGTGGGGCCGGATTTCTGGGCTCGCATCTGTGCGACCGGCTTCTGGATCAGGGGCATGAGGTTTTGTGCGTCGACAACCTGTTCACCGGCACCAAGCGCAATATCGACCATCTGCACAGCAACCCGCGGTTCGAGTTCATGCGCCATGATGTGACCTTCCCTCTGTTTGTGGAGGTCGACGAGATCTATAACCTCGCCTGCCCGGCCTCACCCGTGCATTATCAGCACGATCCGGTGCAGACGACCAAGACCAGCGTTCATGGCGCGATCAATATGCTGGGTCTGGCGAAACGGCTGAAATGCAAGATCTTTCAGGCCTCGACCTCCGAGGTCTATGGCGACCCGACGATCCATCCGCAGACCGAAGATTATTGGGGCAACGTCAACCCGGTTGGTCCGCGATCCTGCTATGACGAAGGCAAACGCTGCGCCGAGACCTTGTTCTTCGATTACCACCGGCAGATGGGTTTGGAGATCAAGGTCGCCCGAATCTTCAACACCTACGGGCCCAGAATGCACCCCGCCGATGGGCGCGTCGTGTCGAACTTTATTATGCAGGCCTTGACGGGTGATCCGATCACGATCTTTGGCGACGGTACGCAGACCCGGTCTTTCTGTTACGTGGATGATCTGATCGAAGGGTTCATTCGCCTGATGGAGACCGGCGCGGACGTGACCGGCCCTGTCAATCTGGGCAATCCCAACGAATTCTCGATGAACGAACTTGCCCGCGAAGTGCAGGCCCTTGTGGGGGCCGAGACCCCTGTCAGTTTCAAGGAGTTGCCAGAGGATGACCCGAAACAGCGCCAGCCCGATATCACACTGGCGCGCACCCTGCTGGGCTGGGAACCCAAAGTGCAACTGAAAGAAGGATTGCACGCAACCATCCGGTATTTCCGAGACCTTCAGGCCGAAGTCGAGACCTAGGGCCAAGGCCCGGTTTAAGATCCGGGCACGCCCCCAGCCCCTGTCCTGCCCCGGCGCTTGCAGAACCTTCGCAAAGCACCGCCTTATTCGAAATCTGCCTGATCCAGCAACGTATAGGTGAACTTGTTGCCAAACGCGTCGCGCCCGGCTTCGCATTTCAGCAGAAACTCGGCAAAGTGACGCTGATCGGCGAATACCTGACACCCGGCGGAATAGATCGTATTCGCCGTGTCATCGTCACCGTTGTTTGGCCCCTTGTGCAGATTTATGCCGAACATCCCGCTTTGAGGATTAACAAGGTTCAGGTTTCCATCCCTGTTGTTGTCCCGAAACACGGTAACGTTTCCCAGCCTTTGACACAGCGCCTTGTGGCCTCCGGGCCGGCCTCGTTTATGAATATCGATCTTGTAGCAGGACCGATATTGCCCCGGCGCCAGAATGGCCGTCCCATCCGGGTTTATCGGGTTCTTCAGGTAGTGATCGCTGGGATCGGCCGTCATCGGGTAATACGCTATATCCCAAACGCCAAGAAACCGGTGAAACACCGTCATGACATCATCGAATTTCTTGGGTGAAACCGGGTGGGCGCGAATGCCCACTATGTTCAGGTTCCAATCGACAGTTGGGGTGTCGAAAACTACGTAATCCTTTTGGGACATGACATCCATAATCGCTTCCACAGAGGGTCTGAACATCTCTCAATTCTCCTTAAACAATGCGGCCATGTTACCACAGAAGTGACCGACCGTAAAAATCGTCCCCTTGGCTTGTCGCTGAGCGCGTAGGATTTTCGTTGCCTAACCCGTTGATCTCGTTCAAACTTGCTGAAACACAAAACCATGATTGAGGTCCGGGCGTCCAAACCCTTTTTGATCGACAACAGATTTGCAGGACGAGAGGACGACCTGAAAACACTGACCTATGGGCTGGCCTTTGCTATGCTGGCGACCCAGGCCCCGGCGAAAAAGACGCTCAGCCTGGCATCTCCGATCCCGGACGGAACGGAAACACGGTTTTGCTATTACAAGGGGCTGGCTTTTTCCCCGGATTCCTTCATCGTGATCTCTGGCCACAACACCGTCACAGAAACGATCAACACGCGCGAGGAACGCCTGCTGCGATGCGTAAGCAGCGACAAAGGCACCATGCACTGCAAGCCACAATGCACGTTTCAGGTCGGCCGCTAAGCCAGAGGTATCACTGTCGCCCGAGGCTTTTCCGCCGGATCAGACTGTCATTCCGATCAGGGCGACACCCACGGCCATGAGCACCGCGGCACCCAACCGTCGCGCCCAGTTCCCTTCCTTGAGGAATACGAACCCGATCAGTGCGGCAAAGATGACCGAAGTTTCCCGCAGCGCCGAAACCGCGCCCAACGGTGCGAAATTCTTGGCGTACAGCACCAGACCATAAGCTGTCATCGATACCAGCCCGCCAAGAATGCCGATCATCCATACTTTGGCCGGCAGGTCTTTTAAGGTCGCACGTTTCCGAACCCCGACAAACCCGGCAATGAACAGGTGCAGAAACGCCCCCCATGCCCAATAGCTGAGCGTGTTGCCCGACAGCCGAACACCGATCCCATCAACGACCGAATAGATCGAAATGCAGAACCCGGTGCCCAGCGCAAACATCAGTGCATTGCGCCCAACGCCCGAGCGCAGAGCTTTCCAACTGCTCAGCTGGATGCCCACGGCAATCAGGGCGATACCTGTCCAGGCCTGAAAAGGCAGCACTTCTCCGACCAGGACCATTGCCCAAAGCGAAACCAGCGCCGGGACAATCCCACGGGCGATGGGGTAGACCACACTCAGATCACCGTGCTGATAGGCTTTACCCAGCATGAAATAATAACCGAAATGCACAACGGTCGAGAGCAGGATGTAAATAAAGCTCTCTGGGTTTGGCAGCGGTAGAGCCATCACCATGACCGCCGCAGGCAGCACTTGACCCAGAGCGACCAAACCCAGCATCGTGGTTCGATCAGCCGCTGTCTTCACGATTGCATTCCACACCGCGTGCAGCAAAGCAGCCGAAAGAATAATAAGGACAACGAACAGGGTCATGTCCGGACCTTTCCCGCAGAGGTTTCGCGTCAAAAGGGTCAACTGCCCTATTCACTTGGCGCCATGTCCGCAAAGGGTGGATTGTTGTCAAGCCCGTTTCAGGTCACCTGGGTTGTCATCCAAGTCTCGATCATCGAGGCCGGCCCTTCCCAACCCGGCTCCATGAACAGGAAATGCGCATGGTCTTCGACCAGCAAAAAGGTTCCGCGATCCCCATAGCGCGCTGCCAGTGCGCGGCAGGTATCGGGGTTAACAGCCCTGTCTTCGGCACCCGAGACCACCAGAACCGGGCAGTCAACCTTGTCGAAATCAACCTTGATTGCGTGATGGTCATCAAACATCCAAAAGAACATTTCAAACATCACGCGCCCGCTTTCTGCGCCCAATCGGTCGAATACAGCGTGTTGTTGCGCCTCATCCATCTTGTTCAGAGCAAACGGGGCCATCAAATCGAACCCGACCCGCATCGGCTGCTTCCAGAATGGGCCGCCTTCCATCAAGGTGCGCGGTACAGCGCGTTCATCATCGGTTTCGGGCAAGGTGCCCCAAGGCGCATTGGGATTGATCAAAACGATGGCACTGGCCAAACCACAAGACGCCACTTGCTGTGCCACCACCCCAGCAATGGCATGCCCCAAAATGACAGGTTTGCGATCCAGTCCTTTTACAAAATCGGCGATGTCGTTGGTGTAGTCCATGACACTAGTATCGGTCAGACCCGGGTCGGGGTCCGCTTTCGGATCACCGTCATGGTACCGCAAGGCAGGAACGTGAACCGTCCAACCTCGGTCCCGAAAGAAGTCCGCGTAATCCTGCATACACCAAGGTCCGGCAAATGCTCCGTGGATAAGAACGATTTCTTTGGTCATCGAAGTCCCCCCTGCGCTGTTTCCAGTATGGGGATATGGTAAGACGTTACAACTGCCCGTGATCCCTGTTGCAGGTCGAAGCACAGGTCCTAAGATTGGACCCATGAGTTTTGTGACCGACAATCAATTGCCCCTGCTGATCCTGTTCTTTATCATCGGCTCTATCGGCACTGCCTTTCTGTTTCGCAAACCGGCCGGGCACCGGGCGTGGAAACTGGCTGATCTGGTATGGGTTGTGCTGGGTGGCATCGGGGCATTGGTGGCTGTTTTGGCCGGGCTTTACACCTCGGACAGCTCGCGACTGGACCGACAGATCGACGTAGCCTATGCCGCGACGCTGGCATTTGACAGGGACGCGGCCCGGTTCCGCCTGCGGTTCTGTGATCCGGCCTATGATCCGGATACCGCCGTTTTATGCGAAAAGGTTGAATTCCTTTCTGCTTCGACCGCCAGCAACTCGGAACTACCCCTGTTCATCGCGGTCACGAACGAAGTGGCCCCCCTACAGGGGCTTCACTTCCTGGTTGGGGGTCAGTCCAGGGACGAAATGGACGAAATACGTGACATGGCCGCCAAGGCCGATGCCTTTGACATCGACCAGTTCCTTGTCTTCACTTCACTGGACGAAAGCACACAGACCGCCATTGACAATATGCGTCGCAAGGTTCCCGCGATTGCGGGCGACTATCTGATACTTGCGCAGAGCTACGATGACCTGATCGCGCAGGTCGGGAAGCTGAAAGAAGAATGGGAATACCTACAGGACAATGCTCATATTCTTGTTCTGCAAATCGTGGCCCTATGCCTTGTCAGTTTTGCGGCACCGTTTCGGCTGGGGAAATCCGTGGTCGAGCTGCGCACCACGCTCAGCGACGATACGTCTGCGCCAAAACTTGCGGGTCAGCCCCAAGAAAGTAACGCAGAAGAGTCCACAGGTTCCGAGCTCCGCGCCGAATCCACCCCGCCCGCTCATACCGCTCCGCACTCGTAAAGGCGCGTGTGTTCAGAACAGTTACCTTTGGCAACGCGCGCACCAAAGCCACATCTTCCATCAACGGCTGGTCGGGAAACCCGCCTGCCGCTTGATAGGTGTGACGCGGAACCAGCAACCCCTGATCTCCGTAGGGCAATCCCAGCATCCTGCTGCGCAGATTGGCCCAGCCAGCCACCCAGGCCGGCGCGATCCCGCGCGCGCGGAACGCCAGCTGAAACGCGGCAGGTTTGGTTGACGGCAAGTGGGCGCTGACGGTCTCGCTCCACCCCTTTTGCAGCACTGTATCGGCATGAAGAATCAGCAGCCAATCCCCTTTGGCCTGCGCGCACCCTCGGCGCAACTGGCCGCCTCGGGATGGCGGGCCGGTCACGACCATCGCACCGGCCTCTTCCGCAATATCCGGCGTGTGATCGGTTGAGCAGGCATCGCTGATGATCAATTCCCGGATCAACCCGGCATGCACCCCTTCCATCAAAGCCCCGAGACATTCGGGCAAAGCGTCGGCAGCGTTGAGGGTCGGGATCACGACGGTAATAGGCGCGGGCACGTCTGATAACCTCTGGTCTTGGCATCGGAACTTCCTATATCACGAGGCCTGAGGAAATGACGAGGACCAAGCCATGCCCACCCGCCGCATTCTGCGCCTGTCCGGCTCGGATACCGAAAGCTTTTTGCAGGATCTGATCACCAACGACATTAAGGGGTTGGACAACGGGCTGGTCTACGCCGCTTTGCTTACTCCGCAGGGGAAGTACCTGGCGGATTTCTTCCTGAAACGAGATGGCGACGGAGTTCTTCTGGATGTGGCCGAACACCTTGCGGATGATCTGGTCAAACGTCTGACGATGTACAAGCTGCGTGCGGATGTGACGATCGAGGGAACCGATCTGAACCTGCAACGCGGCACCAAGGCTGCGCCGGAAACCGCCCTGCCCGATCCCCGCCACCCGGACATGGGCTGGCGCAACTACTCCCCCGAACCCGAGGGCGATGACGGAACCGACTGGGATGCACTGCGCGTCCGGCACTGCATTCCCGAGTCAGGCATTGAACTGACCCCGGACAGTTACATCCTGGAATCCGGGTTCGAAGCGCTGAATGGCGTGGATTTCAAAAAAGGATGTTATGTCGGGCAGGAAGTGACCGCGCGCATGAAGCACAAAACCGAATTGCGCAAAGGTCTGCGACGCGTCGTTGTCCAGGGCTCGGCCCCGGTGAGGACCGAGATCAGTGCAAATGGCAAACCTGTCGGAACATTGTACACACAGGCCGGCGGAAACGGGATCGCGTATCTGCGATTTGATCGCGCAGGCCCTGAGATGCAGGCCGCAGACGCCACGGTGCGGCTGGAGGACTGAGCCCTCCTTGTTGCCAAATCGGCACGACCCGCGCATCAGCTTGTATCGAAAAGTTTGAACCCGTTGTCCTGCACTGCCAAAGTGCAGGACAACAGGACGAACCGGATACCCGCATGTTTCGACTTTATTCCGCGATCTGGCGCGCCAGTGCGGGGCGGCAGATCATCCTCATCATGCTGTCCGTCGCAATTGCGGGCCTTGCCGCCGTGCCGCTTGAGTTTCAGCGCGACATCGTCAACCACCTGACATCCGACGATGTCGGGACTGAAAAACTGATCCAGCTGGGCATCGGCATGATGGCCGTCATCCTGCTGAGCCTCGCCCTGAAATGGGTACTAAGCTATCGCGCCGGAACCTTGGGCGAAGACATGATCCGGCTGATCCGCCAACGCCTGCTTTGGCGTTCGACCGACCTGAAGGATTCAGACGAAGGCCTGCGCAAAGGCACCATGACCACCGCCATTTCGGCCGAAGCCGAAGAGTTGGGCAAGTTTGCCGGTGGAGCCTTTTCGGATCCGGTCGTTCAGATTGGAACGCTGATCAGTGTGATCGGCTATATCTCGTCCACGCAACCAGGTCTGGGGCTGATTGCGTTGTCAATGATCGTGCCGCAAATCATCATCGTTCTGGTCTCGCAGCGCAAAGTGAACACTTTCGTGGCGGAACGGGTTCGCATTCTGCGCGGTGCCACCGACCGGCTGACAACCGAGGATATCGAAGCCGTCGAGCGGGATATCAACACTATGTTCGATGACATTTACGACACGCGGCGGCGGATGTTTCTATGGAAACTGTCGGCAAAGTTCCTGCTGAGCGTGATCAACGGGGCCGGCACCGTCGGTATCCTGATGCTGGGGGGATATCTGGTCTTGCAGGGCAAAACGGATGTGGGCACCGTGGTGGCCGCCACCAGTGGGCTCAGCCGCATTCAAGGACCCACTGCCTTTTTGATCGCATTCTATCGTCAGGTCAGTGCCAATCGCATCAAATATGAACTGATGCTGGAATTGTTTGGCCCCGACCCAACACGGTATCGTTATCGCCCTAACGCATAAAAAAGACCGCGCGGCGAATGCCTGCCCGGTCTCTCATAAAAAGTGACGAAACGTCACGCGCGTTCGGAATATTCCATCGTTTCCGTGTTCACGACGATCATTTCGTCCTGGCCGATGAAGGGGGGAACCATGACTTTCACGCCATTGTCCAGCAGCGCGGGCTTGAACGAGTTTGCCGCCGTCTGGCCCTTTACGACCGGTTCGGTCTCGACGATCTTGCAGGTCACTTTCTGCGGCAGCGTCGCGTTCAGCGCCTCGCTTTCGTAGAATTCGACAACAATGGTCATGCCATCTTGCAGAAACGGACGACGGTCACCCAGCAATTCTGCTGGTAATTCAATCTGTTCGTAGGTTTCTGAATCCATGAACACCAGCATCCCGTCGGATTCGTACAGGAATTGCTGATCCTTCTGCTCCAGACGCACGCGTTCGACCTTGTCCGCCGAGCGGAAGCGTTCGTTCAATTTCGAGCCATTGCGCAGGTTGCGCAGTTCCACCTGTGCAAAAGCCCCACCTTTGCCCGGCTTTACATGGTCAACTTTGACCGCTGCCCACAGGCCACCGTTATGCTCAAGCACATTGCCGGGGCGAATTTCGTTCCCATTTATCTTGGGCATTACATAAATCCTTCACAAACGGTTGATGCATCAGTTGCGGTCCCTATATCTGGCGGGAACACACCTGACAAGACAACGACACCTAGTGCTGCAGGTGCAGCAAGCCATGCAAGTGACGCAACGCAACTATGCATTTTAGCTGTATCCGAATCGCACCTAATCGGTCATAAGGACCCTCACGCCGAAAATGCAAGAGCAAGAACAACAAGGAAGACGAGATGAGAGATTTCGTTGACGGCACTGCCTTTAACAATGAGCAAGGCAATCGTGCGCGCAAACTTTTCGCGGCCGTTGTCCTGGCTGCGCTTGATGATGCTATCGCCGATGACAAGAAATACGGCAATGGCCCCGAACAAATCGCCCGCTGGGCGCGTTCGCGCGATGGGCGCGAAGTTCTGTCCTGCGCAGGCATTGACCCGAACGAACGGGTTGTCAGCGGGCTGATGGAGTTCGTTGGCCGTGGCGTGCGCACCTCAGTCGCATTGTCACGCGAGGAAAGCGAGCGTCGCAACGCCGCACAGCAGGCTGAAGCTGCCTGAACCAAAGTAGATTTGGATTGAACAAACGCGCTCTGCCTATCAGAGCGCGTTTTTCTATGCCTGATCGTCAGGTAAGAAGCCAATGGCTCAAAAGAACAACAGCCATTGCCGCACCACCCAGAATTCAGCTGCCAGCATGGTCGCGAACAGGGCTTTGCCCCAGACCGGCAATCCACGCTGCCAAAGCAGAACATATGCGGCCAGACAGACAAAGGCTGACACCGGAGCCACCCACAAAGCATGATAGTCGCTGTCCCAATAGCTGACAGGGCTGCTGAACACCCAGTCGCTGATGGGCCAGAACTGTGGCCGTCCGTCGCCCGCATGAAGCAGGAAATCTGTCGCTAGATGCAACAGACCCGCCGCTGCACCGACAGCCAGAACGTGCCAACCTCTCCAGACTGCCAGCAGGAATGCCAGCCCCCAGAGGATAAAGGAATTGTCTATGGCGAATACGGTCTGCCACGCCGGGGAAAAGTAAAGCTGCCCGAAGACCACCTGCTCAGGGATGCTCAGAACAAACAGGGACACGCCCGCCATGACATACAGGGACAGATCCGGCAACAACGCTCCCAGCAGCGCAGCCCAGAGGATACGTCCTTGCGGCGGCCGGGCAAACACGGCAGCCCCGATCAAAAGATGCGCAGGCGTATTCATCCGGGGCTTTCCCTTTCGGCTCAAATCAGATCATCTGCGCCCAGACTTATAGGAGACAAGGCATGGTTCGCGCCATCATGATTCAAGGGACCGGCAGCAATGTCGGAAAATCGGTTCTGGTGGCGGGGCTGGCGCGCGCCTACACGCGCCGGGGCCTTCGGGTCGCGCCGTTCAAACCACAAAACATGTCGAACAATGCAGCCGTCACCGAAAATGGTGGCGAAATTGGCCGCGCACAAGCCCTTCAGGCCCGTGCGGCAAAGCGGGCAACACACACGGACATGAACCCTATTCTGCTCAAACCCGAGACGGATACCGGCGCGCAGATTATCGTTCAGGGGCAGCGTGCTGGCACGATGAAGGCCGGTGACTATCGCAAGGACAAATCCAAGCTACTGGGCGCAGCGCTGGAAAGCTTTGACAGGCTTTGCGCCGACGCTGATCTGGTTCTGATCGAGGGCGCTGGCAGCCCGGCTGAGACCAACCTGCGCAAAGGTGACATCGCCAATATGGGATTTGCCCGTGCAGCGGACATCCCTGTTGTACTGGTCGGGGACATTCATCGTGGCGGAGTGATTGCGCAGATCGTCGGTACTCAGGCCGTTCTGGACGAAGACGACGTGGCGCAGATCAGGGGTTTTGCCATCAACCGCTTCAAGGGCGACGTGTCCCTGTTTGACGAAGGCCGTGATGACATCTCGGCCCGAACAGGCTGGCCCTGCCTTGGGGTCGTGCCCTGGTTTCACGACGCCTGGAAACTGCCGGCCGAAGACATGATGGACATCCGTTCCCATACCGGCGGCGCGTGCAAGGTCGTTGTGCCTCAGCTGGAGCGTATGGCCAATTTCGACGATCTCGATCCGTTGTCCGCCGAGCCCGGCGTGAGCGTCGAGGTCATTCCAGGCGGACGTCCCCTGCCCGGCGATGCGGATCTGGTTCTGCTTCCCGGCAGCAAGTCCACGATCGGAGATCTGAGCTATTTTCGTGCACAGGGCTGGGATATCGACCTGTATGCACATGTTCGCCGCGGTGGACATGTCCTTGGGTTGTGCGGCGGCTATCAGATGCTGGGCAAGACCATTTCCGATCCTGATGGCGTGGACGGCCGGCCGGGCAAAGTTGATGGATTGGGGTTGCTGAACGTCGATACCGTAATGGGCGGGCAGAAACAGGTCATCCTGCGTTCCGCCCATGCCCTGCCAGACCGAGAACCGGTCAGCGGATACGAAATCCACATGGGCCATACCGACGGCCCGGACCGCGCCCGCGCATGGCTTGAGGTCGAAGGCAGACCAGAAGGCGCCGCCAGCAGCAACGGTCGGGTCAAGGGCAGCTATCTGCATGGAATTTTCTCGTCAGACGCATTTCGTGCCCGTTATTTGTCAACGCTGGGCGTGACGTCGGACATTGCCTACGAAGACGGTGTAGAGCAGGCGCTGGATGATCTGGCCGATCATCTGGAGCGCCACATGAATCTTGACCGGATGCTGAGCCTGGCCCAGCCACCACAGCGCGGTTGAATCTTATCCCAGATCTTTCGCGGCGAGCGCGCGCGCGATTTCCCGCCGCACCATTTTGCGCACGTTTCGCGTGATCCGCTCGCCCATCGCGCCTTGCAACTCCTGGCGGACAACTTCCGCGATCAGCTCACGCAATGTTTCTTCATCCAAATCCGTTGCCGAAACGTTTTCAACGACTTCAGTGGCACGATCGGATTCAGCCGGTCGTCCCGCCCGGATGAACTCTGCGTTTTGTACCGAAGCGGACTCGGGCTGCGGATCGTCCGTATCTTCCTGATCAGTCAGAACGACGGTCCTTGCGGCCGCAAACTCCTCTTCGACGTTCCACGGCAGGGAATGCGTCGGTGTGCCGGAATAGGCGTCTGCGCTGTCGCCATCCGGCTCCCATTGATCCTCGGTTTGCGCAATCGCCGCTTCCAGCGCTTCGATCTTGGCACTCAGACTGATCGCGGGATCATCGGCTGAGCCGGTTGCCGCGGAATGTCCCTCGGTCGCGTCATCCGCAGTGTTGGCAGGATCACCTGCCCTGACGATGTCGCAGGCACGCAGCAGCATCGGCTTGGCCGAGTCGGCAACATCAGGAGACGGCTTGGCGGGCATGATCTCGGGCTGAGCGGGTTTGCTGATGCGCAGCGCGTCCGTCAGCACCAAACGCCCCGGCTTTCGCGTAGCACCCTGTTGATCCGAGGAGGATTTACCGCGACTGTCTTCACTGACCAGACGTTTGACCGAAGACAGAACGTCTTCGATCCCTGCTTTCACGACATTATCAGACATTGTTCTCTACCGCTCTATCGTTGGATCGAGTGTAGCCAAACAATCCGAGCCCTACAACAAATAGTATTGCCGGTTAGTCCCGACGCAACGCTTTGAGGACTCGATCCAGATCCTTGCTCTGTTTGCTGACACGCGCGGGGGCTTTCTTGACCAGATTATAGTACAAAGTCGGGTCATAGATCTGAACCGCCAGGCCAAGACGTTCCGCCGTCAAAAGGCCCTGCGCCTGCAACAGCTGATACGCTGCGCGGGATCGTTCCGTTCGCGACGCCACTTCGGCCAGCTGCGCGTCCAGCAAATCCTGCTGAGCATTCAGAACGTCCAAAGTGGTCCGGGCACCCAAGGTCGCTTCTTCCCTGATGCCATCAAATGCAACCTGTGATGCGCGAACCCGTTCCGTCGACGCCCTGAGGCTGGCACTGGCTGCCTGGAACGCTGCATACCGGTCCGTAACGCCCTGTGTGATATTCTTTTGTACGTTCAGAAGATTCGCACGAGACGCATCCCGGTTTGCCATAGCGCGCCGCACGTTCGCGGCCAACCGGCCACCGGCGTAGATCGGCTGTGTAAAGTCCAGCGACACGGTCGCGTCATTCACATAGTCGTTGTTGTCATAACTTTCACGCACACCCGCATCAGCATTCAAACTGACATTCGGCCCAAGGTTGGCCCGCTGCTGCTGTACAATCAGATCAAAAGCGCGGACCTGATGCTGCGCCGACAGAATCGCCGGGTGGTTGCGTTGCGCGAGGCTGATCGCTTCTGCCTCGCTCCGTGGAAGATTGGGCAGGCTGGGTTGACCGGCCGTCCTCCCTGGCGCCTTGCCGACCGCATTGACATACTCAGCCTGCGCGATGCTCAGTTCACCACGAGCGACAGCCAGATCAGCTTGAGAACTTGCCAACTGCGCTTCGGAAAGCGCCACGTCCGTGCGCGTCACTTCGCCAACCTCGAAGCGATCATTCGATGCGCGAAGCTCTTCCGCCGAAACATCCACGTTGTTCTGGCGAATTGCGACTGTCTCTTCCTGAAGCAGCACGCCCAGGTACGCATTCGCAGCGCGGATAAGCACCTGTTGTTCAATGTCGATCAGGGTTTGTCTGGTCGACAGAACCGTTTCCTGCGCCGATTGTTTGCCCAGAACCGAGGCGCCACCATCATACAGAAGCTGGGAAAGCCTCAGCCCGGTGAAAAACCGGGACGGCTCGGTCGTTGTGACCACATTGTTGGTCCGAGACCGGGTATAATCTTGGCTGACCTGTACAGTCCAGTTGATGATTGGCCGCAATGCGGAAAGCGCGATTGCCACGTCTTCATCTGCCGCGCGCAGCAGCGCCCGGTTCTGCTCCAGCAAGCCGCTTGTATTATACGCGCCGATGAAGGCGTCTGTTATGTTGTCAGCCCACGCCGGACGCCCTGGCATAACGCTGATGGCAAGTCCTGCGGTCACTGCGAATGCCCTGACCAGCTTGCCTGTCGCTGAACCACGCATACCGAAATCCTCTCAAACGAAATTACACTGCCCTGAAGGCAGTTTGCGGTCTTCTTTTCAACTAATCAAGGCGCCAGCAGAATCTATCGGCGAACTATAGCGAAAATGCACACTCCGCCGAAAAGCTCTCTAGTATCGGTGCACTGGCGTTGAAGGCATCCCTCCAGCTGACCCGGCCTCCGGTCTTTCGACCGATCCGCACAGTTCCAAGATTGCCTTCAACAAACAGGCATGCAATCCGGCCATGTTCCTTGAGCTGATCCAACAGGGCGTCGGGAATCCGTTCAACACCGCCCTGCACCATGATCGCATCGTAAGGGCCGTGCTCAGCCGCACCCTGCTCCAAAGGACCGACGTGGATAATGGCATTGTCCACATCGGCCTCAGCCAATAGGCTTTGCGCCTCGGACGCCAGCGAGTCGTCGCTTTCCACACCAACAACCAACTGCGCCATACGCGCGGCAACCGCAGTGGAATACCCCGTCGCCGGACCGATATCGAGAATCATCTCGTCGTTCGAAATGTTGAGCGCATCCAGCATTTTAGCAAGGGTCCTCGGCTCGAGCATACAGCGCCCGTTGCCCAGATCGATCACACTGTCGGCATAGGCGGCCTCACGCTGTGCGTCAGGCACGAAGTTTTCGCGCGGGACGTTCAACATCGCCTCAATGATCGGGAACTTTGTAACATCCGAAGGCCGGATTTGCGTATCAACCATAGTGCGGCGCCGGGCAGCGAAATCTGTCATAGGATCTCTCGAGTCATTCCCAAAGTTACCCGGCTTTTGCCACATCCTGAAACGCCCAGCAACGGCCCTGTTGACGCAACCCCCTTGCACCTGTGCGTTTGCGGTTGCGGGCTTCGGCAAATTTCAATCTGGTCGTCAAAAATGCGCGCAATCCTCTGGACGCCCCTTGGGAAAGCTGCTAAAACCCCACGCACACCACGGCAAGTATTTGATTTTACTTGAAAAGGCGAGTTGGCGGAGTGGTGACGCAGCGGATTGCAAATCCGTGTACACCGGTTCGATTCCGGTACTCGCCTCCATTTATTTCCAAGCACTTAGCTCTCTCCTCTCTTTGCCCCATCCGGGGCGTTTACAATAGCGTTTACAGTTTTGCCCTCGCGGCGCTGCTTCTCGCGCTGCAGTAAGTCGAGAACTTCCACGCTCTCAGCAGGCGATACGGCGGCGTAATGCTCGATCACAGCGGCGGCGTAGCGAAGCGACCAGCCCATGTGATTTGCGATTTGGTTCAGGCCCAGGCCTGCACGCAAGAGTCTCGTTGCAGCCGTTCCGCGCGTATCCTGGAGCCTAAGCGTTGGATCGCTCAGCTTGTCGGTAATGCGATCTCGGTAGCGTGCGATGGCTCGACTTGCAGACGTGGAATTGAGCGGTTTGTTCCGATCATTGACCAGCAAAACAAGCTGATCCGCCGGTGTTTCATCGATCAGTTGCCGAAGTTCAGGCGTCACAGGAATATGTGCCACACGCCCCCTCTTCTGCGTGCGAACCCGAAAACGATCGATTCCATCGAAACTTTCAAGGTTGCCTCGCGTCAATCGCACAAGATCTGCAGGCCTAAGCCCGGTTTCGCATGCGAGCGTCATCACGCGCTGCACCCAGGGCGGTGCTGCTTCTTTGAAATACCGTTGGTCGGCGTCCGTCCAAACGATCTCTGCCCGGTCTACTGTATAGATGCGGTGGAGGCGGTCGCAGAAGTGCGCCGCAATCTTTCCTTCATCACGCGCCCAATTGAGGATGCGCACCGCGACTGTGCCGGCGTAGTCATGCTGCTTTGGCGAGTCTTTCCACTTCGCCCTCCACTCGTTGAGCTCACCCCTAGACTTTGGGTTTTCCCAAAGTTTCGCGGGATCATCAGCGAATTCCTCTGCAAAGCGCAGAGCCCATTTTCGATAATCCGCTTGTGTGCGTTCGCCCTTTGGCATTGCAGTGCTATCGAGAAAATCGTCCACCATCTCGGGCGTCATGTATGCGGCGGCAAACCTGGACTTTGCCTTTTCGGCAAAGGCTATAAGAAACTCAGGTTCGCGAGGCTCCTTAACCGATGACTCCCAGAATTTCGGGCCTCCGCCACGCCAGGCATAAAAATGAAATTTCACGCCTTCCACGGTATCGCGGCGAACACGATGCACACCCTTTGGCAAGCTACTGCGCGGCACGTCTTGCCCTCCGTCGCGCAACAAGATCCACTTTATCACTTTGCATCTCATCTACGCTTTGCAGTCCCTGTGCTTGATCCAATCTTAGACGGACGAGTTTGGGATCAAAAAAATTAGGGTTCCGCCTCAACGGGATGATGTCCAGAGACCGGCAGAAGTTGCGGAATGCATCGTTTGGAGAAGCAAATCCAAGCGCGACTGCAAGATCGTCAGATGATACTAGCCTTATATCTTGACAGCTGCTCGACACGGAAAAACTAGCCTCTTGGCTGACTTGCAGAGGATGAGGCTTCAATGCACATGAGCGCCTCGATGTGACTGGAGGTGAGCATCATAGCTCGGCCAAGTGAGTAAAACTGCCCATGCTCACGAGCCAGGCTTCGAAGAGCTCTTGCAGAAACAGAAGCACCGGATTTCTGCAGTCTTTTACACCACTCTTCAGGTGTTGCCATATCATCGATTGCAATCAAAGCTGCATCCTCCAAACTGCGTCTAACCGCAAGTTTCTACAAGTTTTTGTGCGATTCCAGTGGTAAAATACCCGCTGTTGAAGTTAAGCTCTATTTGAGCACAAACGTGCGCAATTACAGGTGAGACTTTTTCAATGGATCGCGACTTCAAAGCCCAATTCAGGGCCCAAGGTATAGCTGAGAGGAAAAGGCAAACTCGAAAGCGGAACGAGCTACGAAGAAGAGAGGCTTCGGAGTATGCTGAGTATCTTCGAAGAAAGGACGCAAAACAGCGTCGGGCAAGCCGTAAACATATTTGCGTTTCGGAAGGTCTCATCAGGTGCCGGAAGCAGCGGAAGCTGAACCAGACCGATTTTGCAAAATTTCTCGGAATCTCAAGACGTGCTTTGGTAAACTACGAAAACGGTCGGAGAGTGGTTGGTGGCGATGTATTGGAGAAGATACTGGCCGACGGGGAAATTGAAATGCACGACATATTCAATTTGAACCCTGATCCGGTCCCGATAAGTACCCGCCTGGAAATTGCAGAGCTAACGGCCAAACTGATCGCAGCGTGTCGCGACGAGTGTCCAAATATAGATATTGATAAGGTACTTTCATTGGTTCCACACACTGTCGCTCATTGGCCAAAGTCGCGACGGCCATCACGCAAGAACATCGAGAAGGCTGCCTTGGAGATCCTGGACGACGTTGACCACTGGGAAGAGGCAGAGGCGTATTGGGACGAACAGCAAGGATAGCCGTCCGATCGCTCCGCTCTGCATCTGATTGTTGTTGCAGGATACTTTCCAGTGGCGTGGCGCCGTTGCATTCTTCAAAGGTTGGCGCTCGTCACGAACAAAGCGATAGCAACCATTTGAGCCGTTCAGCATGCCCATCACATTGTGAGAATAAGCTAACCTGCTGAAATGCGCAGTCGATTCATCAGGTTAACCCAATTTCAGAAGGCATCGACACTCGGCGTATTGTATTCGAACCATCTAACGCCATGAGGTTCAGCAATAACGCGAACTCCCCTAACAACATGAACAGTTAGGGAGCTTGGATCCACCCTAAGTGTGTCGGGACGCGTGTCCGGATCGATAGGGAAGTCCTCCATGCCTAATACATCAGCAAAGGACAAAGGCTTCGATGATTCCTTGCTTGCCGCATCCTCATTATCTTCTTTGGGCGGAGGCTTGCGGACGGTCACCCGATACTCTCGTTCTGGACCTTCATTGTACATTTGCCAAGTGTCAGCATCAATCTCGGTATCTTTTGAGTGTTCAACTTTGAAGACGCGCGAAGACTTATTGAAAAGCACAACATTGAGGAATTCCGGCTTCTTATCGTCATTTTCATCTTTCAAATCTGTCTGGACAGAGGGGAAGAGAATACCGTCGAGTGGGTAGTCCAACGCCTTCGAAAGATAGTCAGCTATGACCTGGGTCGGAAGGTAGTCCAAGTCGGCGTCATTAGGCATGACTGGCATCGACATAAGTGCGGCCAAATCCCCAAGAAACTTGGTTCGTTTCAGAAGTGGAAGAAAATCAGGATCGAAATAGCTTCCAGCTATGCCTATCTGCGGCAACGAGCTCAAATCGAGTAACTTCACTTCTCGAAGCAACTGGAATTTCGCGACCAATACTTGGCTTCCCACTGGCGGTCGAACTTCAGCCAGCGCAGCATCTGGAAGGTTCGCTCCATAAAATGCAGCTACACCTCGCGAGTTCATGCGTCCGGCTGTCGCAAACCTTGTAGGAGGAGGTGCAAGTTCGCGATCAGGTGCCTTCATCGCTTGGATCAGAGCCTCATCCGTCTCAAAATGACGCGCTCGATAGAATTCTGAAATCTCGTGACCAGGGCCAGCTCGAACTACCAGTGGCCTCCCATCACGTGTCGTCAGGTCGGCTAAGCCGCCAAAGATCATTTTTAGGAACCCAAAGGCGTGGGGGCTGAAGTAACGTGTCTCAGTCTTCAGTTCCCGCTCGAACTCTCGCCATTGCTCCCAAATGTCAGAATAGTCAGCCGGCGTATCCCAATAGTGCGCATCTGCATCGAATTCGGCCTCCTCCCAATACTCATCAATGCTTGCATGACGATTGTTAAGAATCTTTTGGAGGTGACGTGCGACATCAGCTGAGACGGCCGTAACATCTTCAATGGCATCAATTGTTGGCTGTCCTTCGCGCCACCACGAAAAGTCGCTTTCCTTGTCCTTGAGCAGCTGTTCTTCGTACCAATTCGGTTCAGCAGGTGTGCGTTCGTAATGAGCCTCAAAAACAGCTTCAACTCTATCCGCCAATTGCTCTAACGGAATTGTTGGCTCCTGCTCTTCACCGCAGTAATCGCACAGCGCAATCGAGCCGGTTTTTTCAATTTCTGCGGATAAGTAGATTTCTCCAATACAAAGATGACAAATGTGGTTTTTCTCTAAGGCCTCGACGCACAATCTTCGCTTCCTTCAAGTCAATTTTCTGTGTGAGCTATGGCACGCACTGCCCGGACCCACAATTGCGAAGACTGCGAAAAAAATAGGTGCAGGCGCTAAACCCTGTCAAACATAATTGACCACGTCGTTGGCCGATGGGCTAACGGCCATAACACCAGTTGATTTCAACCTCTATCGGAGACGAAATCTAAAATACCCATAGCGTCCTCGGCTTCAGAAAGTTCCGCGACATGAAAAAGAGCGGCAATCTTCCCCAGGCAACTCACCAAGCTCACACCTTGATGATCGAGGACTTGGCAACCGTCAGCGCTGATCCACTTAATATCGACCCCCGCTCTCGAATTTATCGTGACTTCAAAGACACTTCCATCTGAAATCACTTCGATCTCACGAGCGGTTCGAGCGTTTTCACCTTGCCCCCGTGCCAATCTGTGAACTTGCGTTCTGTTACAGAAATTCTGCAATGCCTGATCCAAAGCCAACACTTCATCGGAGTCTATGTCAGCAAGGCCGTCCTGTGCCTGGAGTCCTAGCAGAGCATACTGTCCGTTCATAAAAACTCGAAGCAAGGTATCGAGTTTCTGATCAAAATCGACACTGATTTCGTCCAGAACATTCACAACTTGATGTCCACATCGATCGAGGTCAGAAACCAAAGAAACAATGAATTAGCGATTGTTTTCAGAACTCTACTCATTTCAAAATCCTCATCTCAAACACGAATGTCTCTTAAAACAGGTAGAGTTAAAACAGGCGATGCTCAATAGCATTATGCGTGAAACAAACGCCCAAAAGTCCTCTCCGCGACACTCTCGCACGAAACATGCGCCTTCTCAGAGCTGAGAAAGGTTGGTCTCAAGAGCGTCTTGCTGAAGAGGCAGGGTTGAATAGAACATACCTTAGCGCTGTCGAGCGGTCCGAACAGAACATTTCCATCGATAACCTCTACAGGGTTGCTATTGGTTTGGGCGTTGATTCATGGACGCTTCTCAAATGATGGGAACCGATCACTTCAAGGAGCATGCGACCAATAATGCCAAAGGATCAAGCTACGGAAATAGCCCCTAAGCCTCTATAATTTCATTAGTTTTAATTTCATTTATCCATGTATAACATACGTATCGAAGCAATTTCTTTGGAACACGCAATTGATTGACCTACCGAACAAGTTGTCCGAAGACATCAGCAATAGTGCATCTACCGGAATACCAGTAGATGGTGAGCTCAAAACAGACGACCGGATTATCGCAAGGGTAACCGATGGTATTTACCGCGAACCATGGTCCGCTTTCAGGGAGCTAGTATCCAACGCCTACGATGCAGATGCCACCAATGTTTCTATCGACTGCGACTACCCTTTCTTCAAAGAGATCAGGATCGCTGATAACGGCCTTGGCATGGATCCGGCAATTTTTGAGCACCTACTCCTCCATATTGGAGGGAGCTCGAAGCGAACTGCCCGTGGTAAGGAACTCGGAACAGCAAGCCTAGATGATGCTACCCTAAGCCCGTCGGGGCGACGGTTGATTGGTAAAATCGGTATCGGACTGTTTGCCGTAGCTCAGTTAACACAACAATTCCAGATCATCAGCAAACGCAAAGGCGATACAAAGCGTATCTCTGCCACGATACAGCTCAAAACCTTTCAAGAGGACACTCTTGCTGACGCTCCGGAAGCCGAGAGCATTAGCGGCTCATACAAGGTGCTTGCCGAGGAAACCGGTGAAACCGAAACTCATGGCACGACGATCATTCTGACTTCTATTCGCCCAGCAATACGCCAAAAACTACAGAGTAGTGATGTTTGGTCTGCAATAGACGAAATATCGAACGATCCTGAAACCGGCTTATTAGACCTCGTTGCTCAACCAAAATTCCACATTGGTCGCGTGAACCAAGAGTTGGAGCTAGTTGATAGCCCGGAACTACCGTGGTCATCAGATGATGCCCCATTGACCAAGTTCCAGAAGCTGTTTGATGCGGCAATCAATGTGAGCAGAAGTGCTCGAGAGCAAGCGAATCTCAGCCATTTCGACAACTACTTGAAGATGTTATGGCGGCTTAGCCTGGCGTGCCCCGTCGAGTATCTTCAAGAACATCCATTCGATATTGATCCAGAAGGAAAACTGGGAGTTTTTGAGCTTTCAAACTCACCGAAAGGGTCTGCTTCAGAAACAATACTGGAAGAAGGAATTACTCCCAGAAAAAGGTTCGATCTTGTTGCTGGTTCTGCGGATCCGATTGGAGAGTTTACCGTTCACATTGATGGCGTAGAGTTGCGCCGGCCAATAGTTTTACCGATGGAATTGAATGCTGCCTCGCAGATCGGCAAGCCGCTGCTTTTCATTGGAAAGGTGAATACTAACTTCGGAGGTTCGTCACCGGATCGTTCAGGCGGTGAACTAGGGTTTGAAGCTTACCTCTATTGGAACTCGAAGATTGTTCCCAAGGAAAGCGTGGGGGCCTTGATCCGCGTCAACGGAGCAAGCGGAACATTATTCGACCCCGAGTTCATGGGGTACCAAGTTTCGGAACAAACCAGAAAGCGCCAAGTAACCGCAGAAATATTTGTAAACAAAGGCTTAGATGGAGCTCTCAACATTGACCGAGAGTCCTTTAACACAAGCCATCCTCACTATTTGTATATTCAGAAGTGGCTTCACAGTGCCTTCCGACAATTTGCGACGCAGCACAAAAAAATAGGTGCAGCTGTCCGCAAGGAGCGAGCGGAAGAAAAAAAAGAAGTGGCCTCGTCAAAAATGCAGCAACACGCGGACCAAGTTTGGTCAAAAATGCGGGGTGAAACCATCGACCCCCCTGCTGTAGAATTTCAAGACTCTGGCACCGGAATTTCGATTCCTAAAATGGTTGGTGCTAACCCGATCATTTGGACCGCGGAGAAGACCACATCCAAGCATGTGGAAAACACTCAATTGATTGAAGCCATTTCGGTGGTTTTGGAAGCCCATGGTGTACTTGAAGGCCTAGATGAAAAAGGGCGAGCCGAACTAATTTTCGACCTAATAAGTGTATTTGAGCCTGATTAATGAACGTCAGTACTGAAGACGAGCTCGAAGCGCTCGTACAGCCCCCTGAACCTCAGGAACTATCAATTCCAGAACCGCTTAAATTTGCCCCTTGGCACAGGCCTAGGAAGCAATTTGTGCGCAAAGAGCAATGGATGAGACACATTTTGGGCATCCTCGCTAAACTCAGGGAGAACGGTGAAATGGTTGGGGATCGACCATTCAAATACCTCACCCTTCCTGGTCCAGATTTGTTGGATGTCAAGTTGGTGGCCGACCTTTGCGGAGCTAACGATGCAAAGCTTCACTATCTCGGGTTTTGCCAAGCAGGCGAACAAGAGAGTAGTCGCCTTCGCCGCAACGTGAGCGAGTTCAGTATCTCGCGGTCGGAGAGTATTGCTCCAGGATCGAAGGTCGTTCTGGCGCCTTTGCAAGATGTGCAGAGAACAAGATCCGAGGCTTCAGTATCAATGACAAGCAGCGGTACGTTCGATGCAGTCAATATTGATGCCTGTGATCCAATTGCAAAAGAGGATAAAAACTCAACAGGCAGACTCATCGACTCCATAAGGAGCATCACGGAGCATCAAATCGCAAATCGCAGATCTCCATGGATGCTATTTCTAACTACGCCTGTACAAACCGATACTATTTCCGAAGAAAGCCTCACGGCAATTAAGCAGCAAATCGAACAAAACACTCAGG
Organism: Ruegeria sp. HKCCE3926; assembly: GCF_017872515.1. NCBI lineage: Bacteria > Pseudomonadati > Pseudomonadota > Alphaproteobacteria > Rhodobacterales > Roseobacteraceae > Ruegeria > Ruegeria sp. HKCCE3926. The sequence continues at coordinate 1,569,147 of NZ_JAEDOU010000001.1, forward strand.
CAGATGAAGAATTTGCCCAAGAGCTTGCAGGGCATTTCAGCGACGGTGAGGACCTAGCTTCCTACATGGCCCGAACATCTGCTGAAAACGGGCAAGATTTACTGTCCTTGGTCAGCCTGGGTCTTACAAAGTGGCTAATCCATCTAAGCGAGCAAGCTAGGTTTCGCGTCAAAATCATGCGATCGTATAGCTATTCAATATTCAGAAGAGAACCATTCGAGCCCAATATGGTGTCTTTGTGCTTTTTGTTTGAGCCAGCGCCGCTACCAATTGTCGATGAAACAGGCCTAACAGAAAACCCTGCTCCTAATCCCGCGAATACACCTGGGATATCGGATCATATCAGAGCTTTACGTAAGTCTATCTCGATCGAAAACGTAGATACGCTTTTGGAAGAAAACGTAGACCTCAAGTTACAGATGACCGAAGAAACTAAGGAAATGCTCCGAAGTGCTGGCTATCCGGTAGATGACCCGAACGATGGGTATGACGCTTGGGAAGCTGGTCCTGAATAGTTCAACTTCGACTGCTGTTGATCGAAGTATTTAACAACGGCGCTAGCGACTGCTCTTGCTAAAGGCGGAGGCACGGCTTCGCTAACTTGTGTTATCTGTTCAGAAAGTGTTCCCAAAAGATTAAATTCTCGAGGGAATCCTTGAATGATCATCGCCTCCAAGACACTTAAGCGCCGCTTGCCGCTGGGATGAACATGAACCTCACGGTTACCATATGCAGCTGTATAGCTGGGTTCATCCCACTTAAGTGTTTTGAAGCTTCGTTTCGCAACATATCCTTCCGTGAGCTCTCCGGTTTTGAATTTTGGAGATTTCGGAGTCATGCACCAGTGATTTGGATGAAAGGGAATGTCGGCTGCTCGAAACTTCTTATCAAAGTACACAGGTTGAGGTAGTTGCCCTATTGCCTGCTTGACCGAAACAACGTCCGAGAAAGGCTCAGGAGCACACCAACTGATCTCCAGATTTTCGCAACCTCGTACTGCGACCAAAAAAAATCGCCGACGTGATTGCGGAACACCATAGTTAGCGGCATCTAGAATAACCTGAGTAACTTCGAACCCCCTGCTCTCCAGCCTCTGCGTTTGCTTTTCGACGATTTGACCGCCTCGCTTACCCACAATGGCAGGAACGTTTTCCATGACCACAAATTCTAGCGGGGCTCTTTCATCTAGTGATATGACCAAGTCAAAAAACCGCTCGACCAACTTGTTTCGAGGATCGGCTAGGGAACCAGTTCTGTTCGCCAGAGAAAACCCCTGACACGGTGGACCTCCAATCACGGCACTAGGACGAAACACACCTCCGTAGTCTGCGTCCATCTGTTCAAGAGTGAGCTCGTTAATATCGCGATTTAGTGCAGTTCCACTTTCAAAGTTGTGATTCCACGACTTCAGACTTGATGCCCTACGATCATAGGCCAACGCCGTATGGAAACCCGCCTGCTCGAATCCAAGATCTAGACCACCGCACCCACAGAACAGACTTAACAATTCAAGCCGCCGTTCAGCGCAGGGTTCTGCTTCAATATACGCCATATTTAGCGGTATTTCCGTTAGTTAGATGCAATATATAGCCCCCCATATCGCAGCAAGAATACAGAATTCAATCAAGAAATCCTACCCTCATTCTTACCATTTTGGTGCTAAGCCATTCCTTCTATTCACTGCAGATGTTCGTTCTACCAACCAATATGTAGCACCGTTTTCGGCGCAAAGAGCTCGACAGCGATCAATTCGTAGAGCCATTTGAGAGAAGGGCTGTTGCTGAATATGGCATAGCTTCATTGAAGTACTCGCCTACGTCAGGAGTCCCCTGGCGCACGAAGTTTGAACTCCTTTGTGGGCTTGGATAGTTCGGCTTTATGAGCTGTTTTGATTGCTGCCAGGTCTTCTCTACCAAAGAGGCTCCTCAAAACGGTCCACAATACGGCAAGGGTGCGCTTGAGGACCTTTTCGCGCTTTATGGCCGCCTTTGCCTTCACTTCAGCATTCTGGAGTCTTTCGGAAGCTCTCTCAGTGACTAACTCGTCAATCCGATATTTGACCCTCTCCCAAGCGCGCTCCTCAACCTCCGCAATTGCTTCTGCGCGATGTTCCTCATGTTTGGCCCATCTCTGATCTATTTCAGCTTGAATGGAGCGCTCAGCATCTTTCAGGCCATCCCGGCGAGCCTGTTCGCGGATAGCACGTGCCTCATCTTTCGCGTGGTACAACTGATCCAGTGCATCGGATGCGTCTTCCCATGTCTCCCGAGCTTGCTTTTTGGCTTCCAGCATGTCCTCATTCTGAACCACTCGATCCCGATCCAGTTTTTCGCGCTCTTGTTGAAACTTGTATTCCTCGACCTCCAACCTGTCCTGATCTCGACCAAGTTTCTTTTTTCCTCGCTCAACCCAATCTAGTCCTACCCGGTCGTGCAAGTGTTTGAACCATAGTAATTGGAACGCACGACCTTGGTAGTATTGGCTATCGCAATCGACCAGCACAGGATTGCCATCATCATCTTCAACAGGCCCGAACTTCCCGTTCTCTTTCTTCTCAAGGAGCGGCTTTTGCTTAAAGATTTCGACGGCCCGTTCTTTTCCGAATTTCGTAAGGCTGATCCAGTCCGTGGTACCGCGCTTTGTTGTCTTCGCGTAACGCGGTGCGAAGAATACGTCGACCCCGTGTCTGCCTTTCTCATCCCGATCAAGCCGCCCACGAAACACTGCCTGGCCGCCGTGCGTTTGGTTGACGAACTCGACTGCCTGATCGAGCATCATCTGCTCAGTCTCCGGACTGATGTCGAGATCTGTTGGGAACTGCAGAAAGGCATGACGTGCGATCTTGGATGCACCCTTGTTAACTCGGGCACCTTCGATGTGTTTTTCGTGGGCTTTGACGAGACCACCTTTGGTTAGCCCGGTGCCATATGGGTCATACAAAAGAGGTGGCACTGGCTCGCCATCTGGGCCTTTTCGTACGCTTCTTTTTTTGCCCGCCAGGTCATTGCGCAGCTCGTGGTTTTCCATTGCGGATAGATCGCTTGCCGTCAGACTATTGGCCCTGAATGAACCACTTCTCCCTTTGGTCATTGTTGCGCCCCTAATCTCCCCTTTGTTCCAAAAGGGAGACCCGCTATCCGTTTTGGGGCCCTCCTGCGGAATCCCAAAACAGCGGGTGGGGGAAGCATCCCCTCAACCCCAACACTCCGGCTTCCAGCCTGCGCGGATCTTCGATCCTTGTGAGCCGTCCTGACGGACGGCGCAAAACCCACTCCTCCCCTGCCTTGTGGCGGGCGATGTCGGTGTGGATTTTGCGGGGAGCCTGGACAGCCCGGAGACCTCAAATATCGAAGGGCTGGCCAGGCGGTGGTGCAGGATTCCTGTTGGTCAGAAAAGCATACCATCCCGCTTCGCCTTAAGTTGGTCGAGCAAACATTTCTCGGTCTCATCCAGCGCCGCCATCTCTATGGGATGCGCGGCTTCCATGATGGCCAGGATAGCGCGCCCATCCAGTTCCGTGGCGGCTGTGTGACGGGCAACGGCACGCGCAATGTTTGGGGTATCGGAGAGCGTGTGGAGCTGAGCTGGCTGTTCCTCAACCAGCCGTTCGCGATGGTCTTGCAGTTGGCGGCGTCGGCGGGCAATTTCTAGCTCCGTTGGTTGTCTGTAGGCGGGTTCTCCCAAGACATAAAAACGTGACATCGTTCGCGCCCATTGTTTGAAGCAATCGAGTACAAGAAGGGGTGAGGTGAAGATCCGTTGATCATCCAAAACTGGGTGCCCCGTCACTTCACCGCGCAAACGTGTGGATCTGGAATCCCGGATTTGTGCCCACCGTTCCAACCGGGGAGCAATCGCCAGTTCCGCAGAAGTAGGATTGAATTTACTGTTCATCCGTCGATCACTCGCCCCACGCCTTTCACGCCCGCGCTATCAGCCCCGGTGCGACCACACTCGCACCACGCAACGCCACGCGTTTCGCCCTTGGGCACGTACTTTGTCGTGTGATGCCAACTCTTGGCGATGGTTCCGCAATGAGGACACCTTACCTGGAACGGGCTGGTTGTCGGAGTTCGCTGTTTTTTGGGCATGATCAGTTTCCCTGCCTGGTTATCGGCTCTTCGGCTTGCGTAGAGAAGAAATCACGAACATCGCCAGGACCAGCAGGGCCGCATAACTGGTTGTGATGGACCAAAGGATGAGGACAATCGACGCCAGATAGAATACGGTGCCAACGTCGCTGCCTGGAATGTCATCTGCGGCAAGCCTCAGCAGAAAACCCCAAGCCAGCAAAGACAGGACGAGCGCCCAGGCCGCGCTGAGATACCGCCTACCAAGCCTCTCGCCCCATCCCCTCTTCAGTGCGGTGAACGGGCGAAAGAACATCGTGGCCATGTCGAACAACAGGTTATCGAGAAACGCGGTCATTGTGCGACCTCCTCGACAAGCCAACCGGCGTCTCCTTTGAAGACATGCCCGCGAATGTCCTTGATACCTGCCTGCACCACAAAGCCATCATCGCGGAGCAGATCGAAATTGTAGATGCACAGATAACCGACATCGGTGGGGTGTTCCTCGCACGAGGTCAGCTTTACGTTCATGGCACGCATTTTCAACGAGAGTTGCAAGCCAGCTGGCATGTTTTCGATTGAACCGTATTGCGCCAGAGCGGCAGCTTTGTCGGCCTCAACCCCGTTCAAATAGCCTTGTTCAATATCCTCAGCGCTCGGGCTGTCATCTTTGCATCCGGCCAGAACCGACAATGCCAACATTGCGATGATTGTCTTTTTCATCATCGGTTTCCTTTCGATTTTGGACTTTTGAGGAGGCGCTGCGCGCTATGGCCGACTCCGGCCTTGGTCACACGTCCCACGGCAGCTGCTTGATTGCTGATGATCCGTGTGGGTGCGGCTGTGCCAACCACGTTGGATTCGAGGTTCATCGTGTTCGCTCTTTGCGTCAGCATCCCGGCGAGCGACATGGCATTGTCTCCCAGCTCAGTGATCACGCTGGATGCCAGGATGACCAGATAGAGCGTCACCAGGACGTACATACAGACCAAACCCACAAGAATGATCACAGTGAACCAGGATCCACCCGCCGTCATGAAGCCGAGAAAACCTGAGAACAGCAGAAACAGAAAGTCCATTCCCACCCGCATGATGATCAGGCTCACGATAAATCCTATGATTATTAGGAGGGGTCTCAATAGAGCACCGAGAAACGAGGTCAGAATGCCTGCCGCCGGGCCAATTAACGTTCCGTCCCGAGCTGGTGCGAAGTATGCGAGAACGGCCAACGGCGCTGCAAACAGGACTTCAATGACGGTCAGCAGCCAGGACAACACAGCAGCAAAGAAGTATACAAGCGGTATCGCTGGTATGATCGCAATCAATACAAAACCGAACATCAGCAGCGCCCATCCGACCGGGTAAAGCAGATATTCGGCTACATATCCGAGACCCTTTGCAAGCCCGCCAAACATCGAGACGCCATCAGCGACTGCACCTGCCGCGATCATAGTGCCGCCGACGGCCGAGATTTGTTTGCCGACGGTGATGACGTCTGCCATCGGATCAAGGTAGGTCGCAGTATCACCGCCATCTGTGACTGTGAAAACTTCAAGCAAGACCTGGTACAGACGATAAAACCATCCACCTGTGTCGCTATTCCCAGCATTCACCACTGTCGCAGTCGCGCCGGGTTCATAGGTTCCAAGCTCGACCACGAACCCCTCGAATTGCTCTAGGTATCCGAAGTCATCATTGACCTTCTGAAACATGGCGGCATCAACAGAGCCCGTCATTCGCGACAGCAGCCCACCAAAGTAGTCGTTTATGCCATTGTCGAAATTGGTATAAATCTGAAGCTCGGCTGCGGTTCCAGTGGATGTGTAAGCGGCCATGGTGATCCCGCGATGCCAGCTCAGCGCAAACGGCCAGCCGAGAGTGTCCACTTCATCCAACAGGTCGGAATGAAGCGCCTCGTACTCGGTGTTCGATAGTCCGCCAGATGTGATGCCGGCCATGTAGTTGACGAAGGCACCTGAAACTGCGTCGTCCATCAGGGTTTGGATAGATTCTCGGTCACGTTCTCCAGAAAAGATCAAATCAGCGATCTGGGACGCCACAGGCAGCAAATTGCCGGTGATAGCGCCGTCAGCTGCTTGGTATCGATTGAGCAGAACACCCGAACCAACCCGAGTAGCGAAGTCGGCGCTACTTTCACCATCGGCGGCAGCGATGTACTCGACCTGGTGCGAAACGCTCGCGCAGAGATTATCCGCGCTCCCGTAGGAACCACCCTCATCCGAGTAATAAATCAGACGTTCTAGGTGCGTGTATTCAGTCGAGTTAATTCCGAGAAACCCTATCCGCGTAACATCATAACTGTCGAAATCTACGACTCGTTGAGTTGTCCCTGCTGGCCTCTGAGCAAGGATCGCGAGGCGATCCATTTGGCGTTGACACAGTTCGCCATGGGTAAGCGCGTAGAGCGTATTCGCGAACTGTTGATTGATCAGATAGTCGGTTTCCGAAAGCGGCGCACTTGCAGCAAGGACCGGCTGATCCCGCAGCGTGCCATCAGCGACAGCACGCCATGCCACGTCCCCCAGAGCCGACCCTTGGACGCTCAGCCAGATTAGAGCGAGCTGCGCCACGGTCAGCCCACCCTGGATGGGAACAAACGAGATGGCCCCCACAAGAATGCGAACGATAGTGTACTTTGTGTCCGATTGGTTGCCGAAGGTTTTGCCATCGGCGGCGGTGTCGAAAACAAGCACGTAAGTCGTATAGCTGCCGACGATCAGAGCGAGCAGAAGGCACGCTGTGTTGAAGATCGAAATCAAGTCTGTGAGCAGCGTTCCATCTGTCAAAGATCCTCCTTCTCCGGACACAAACTCGACCACGCCACCAAAAACACGGGTGAGAAGGTCAACCGCATAATCGTTGTCTGAAAGGTTAAAGAGATCACTGAACTCCATGTTGCCTCCGTGGTGCTGTAAACACCGCTGCTCGATGATATTGGGGGAGGTGTTCGTAGCCTGCGCGTAAAATTCTCGATGCGGCGCTCCGAGGAAGAGGCCCGACAACGATCAAGATTGGCGCTTGCGCTGTGAATTCTGGCAGAGATCCATCGCTATAGCGGCGGGTGTCGATGAACAGCACGTCTGTCGGGATTTCCTTGGTGATGTCATCGACCACCACCACGTTTCTGCGTTGATTTAGCCGAAACGTCTCACATGCTAAGCTCAATCGCCTCGCATCTGGATCAGTGCAGAAAATCCGACGCGTGCATGGCGCAAGGTATGCGGCTCTAAGCCCCAAGTTGCAGCCCAACTCAGCTACGGTCTTTCCTTGCAATAGCTCAGAAAGCCAATTGTTTTCCGTCAGTTCCTCGCCGAAACTCAACTCAGCTACCAATTCTGGATGAGATTTGGCCGCATCGGGGACCTTCAAACCTTCAGGAAACGCTAACGAACAGCCCGTAAATTGATCTGTGTTCATAATCCAGCTCCCTGAACCAGTTGCGGCCTAGAATTGTGATTGTGCTGACCACGCCGCCTTTCAGGATCGCTAAACGTTGGCCGCCCGTACTGGTGCGCTAACGACCACCGGATGTATCCTCGGACCATTGATTGATCTTCACTGTTGGTGGGCACCCAACGGCGCGGCATTAGATAGCCGTGGTCACTCCCATCTCTGCCGTGGATCGACAGACCGTGGAGCGGGGGAAAGCCGTTGTCGCTCAACCACTGATCCCAGGCCGCAATCTTCTCAACATCGTCAGCTCGGACAACAACGAGCGTGCGCACCGGGCACTGTCGCGGCGGGCCGGATTGCCCCTGATCAGGCAAATCCGGCGCGCAAGCGCCTTTTTCTCTTGTTTTTTCTTTCCCTTTTTTTGGCAGACATTCCTGTCCGGGTTCTGAGGACATTTTTGTCCGGGACTTGGGACAAGAATGTCTGCCTTTGGCAGTTTGAAGGCGGACAATATTGTCCGGCTTTTCAGCCTCTTCCCGTTCGCGTAACTCTTGGGCTGCGAGATGCGTTGCTTTGGTAGGGACGTACTCGGTTGAATGCTTGAGACCATTCCCGCGCTTAATATCGAACCACTTGCCATCGAGTTCTTTGATCAAGCGCTGGATGGTCTTTTCATTCTTAAGACCAAGATCTTCGCACACTTGGGCATGAGAAGGCCAAGCCTTCCCTTCATTGGGCCCTTTGCCTTTGTTGCAGCGCCAAACCGCAAGATAAGTGGCGAACTGAAAAGCTCGCGCGCTTAGTTCTGTATCAAGCAACAACAAGCGCAGCCATTGAAGCTGAACATCTTTGAATGGGCGGAGCTCTTTCATGTTGCATCCGCCTGGAAACCATTTACCGTTTCCCTGTAAGTCGTTGATTTTCCGTCGTGAACAAACGGGGTCCGTTTACAAAGAAACTGTTGAGAAACAGACCTCACATGCGGATTGCAAATCCGTGTACACCGGTTCGATTCCGGTACTCGCCTCCACTACCTCCAACGACTTGCGATACTTTTTCCCTCCTCGAGGTTCAATATCCAACCAACTATTGGATTTTTCGTGTTGCGATCTTGTTCTGTTCCATCCGACTGCGAGCATTCTGGGCATATGCCGCCAGCTTGCGTTTAGGCAACACCCCGCCGTACTTCCTTGGCATCTTCACCTCGAAATGATCAGAATTGGTGACCTGAATTATTTGTCCGGCCCGTTTAGGTGTAAACCATTCTTGTGGGCAGTTTGCGATCAGGGACGGCCAAGCCGGCCCTTTGCCCGGTTCAGGCGGCGGCAGAATGGTACTGCAAACAAAGCTGTCGGATTGTCTGTTGTTCGTGGCTGGAATTGACTTGCCATTACCTGTGCTGCTTCGACCTTGTTGGAACGGCATCGCGCCGGTACGAAACGTGCTGGTTTCTTCATGCAATTTGGTCAATCCTTCTTTCTGACGTGTTCGTCAAACGGGGTTCCCGAAAGCATTGCTCCCACAGCAACCATTGAGCAACATTATGTCTCAACATCGCCGAAAAACGAAACTTCATGACAAGTCGGGAGGGATGAACTAGGAATCTAACAAAGAAAAAGTTCTGGACGTATTGTGGAACATATTGCCTTTACCTTCGAGATGGGGGTCGTTTGCACCCTTCTGGCTTTCACCGTTTTTCTGTTCGTTTCCGAGATCATAAGGATCGACCTTTCCGCCATATTGGTTCTGGTTCTCATAGGCTTGCTCAGCTACGCGCCCGGGCTGGAAAATTTGGCGGATGTCACCCTTCTGTTCGACGGCTTCGCATCCAATGCCGTCATCTCGATCATTGCGGTTATGATCGTCGGGGCCGGTCTGGACAAGACGGGGATCATGAACAAGGTGGCTGCCGTCATACTCAAATACGGCGGCAAATCCGAAGGCAGGGTTGTACCAATCATTTCCGGCACCGTTGGCGTCATATCCTCGTTCATGCAGAATGTCGGCGCCGCTGCTCTGTTTCTGCCGGTTGTCAGCCGAATTTCCACACGGTCAGGCATACCGCTGTCGCGCCTGCTCATGCCAATGGGATTCTGCGCCATTTTGGGCGGCACAATGACGATGGTCGGGTCGTCTCCTCTTATCCTGCTGAACGATCTGATCCTGACGGCAAATGACAGTCTGCCAGCCTCTCAGAAAATGGAGCCCTTCGGCCTGTTCTCGGTCACGCCGATCGGTGCGGTTCTGATCCTGACGGGAATTGGTTACTTTCTGCTGTTGGGACGCTGGGTTTTGCCCGAGGCTGAAGGACCTGACAATACGGGTACCGGACAAGGGACACAGGAATACCTGCAAAGGGTCTATGGCCTCAAAGCTGATGTGTTCGAAGTCGTGGTGCCCGAGGACAGCCCCCTGGTCGGCGAGATTCTGGCCGACATCAACCACGAAAACCACCTGTACATCATTTCAACCTTCTATCGCGGTAAAACCTCGATGGTTCAGGTTTTGACAGCGGAAATTGCAGCGCCGTGTCGGCTGGCCATCGTCGGCCGCCGTTGGGAGGTCGAGAAGTTCGCCGAGAAATACGGGCTGACCGTTCTTCCGGACTTGGACATTTTCGTCGAAGAGTTCGCCCCAACCAATGCAGGCGTGGCCGAGGTGGTCATCACGCCTGACAGCAAGCTGATCGGCAAATGCCCCCGCGAGCTTTTGTTTCGCAAGACCTACGGGATGTCGCTGCTGGCCATTCACCGCGGCGAAGAGACGCTGAGCCATGTCGAGACCGAGGATCACGAATCCACACAGATCGGGCTCGAAAAGTTTCAGGCGGGCGACATGCTTGTGGCCCATACCAGATGGGACAACCTGATGCGGATCAAACGAGATCCGGATTTCGTCGTTGTGACGACAGACTTTCCTCAGGACGAGCTGAGGCCGCAAAAAGTCGGCTGGGCCCTGGCATTCTTCGCCATTTCGCTGTCGTTGATCCTGTTCACGGACGTCCGGCTTTCACTCTGTCTTCTTACCGGCGCGGTGGGCATGATGCTGACCCGTGTGCTCAGCGTGGACGAGGCGTACCGCGCGGTCGGATGGAACACCGTATTCCTGCTCGCCTGCCTCATACCTTTGGGACAAGCCGTGCAGAACACAGGCACGGCCGCGTGGATCGCCCAGCAGATCATGATAATTCTGGACGGCTGGCCGCTCTGGTCGCTGCAAACCGGCATCGCCATTCTGGCGACGGCCTTTTCTTTGGTCATGTCCAACGTGGGGGCCACGGTCCTGCTGGTGCCTCTGGCGGTATCGATTGCGGTGGCTGCGGGTGGAAACCCGGCCGTCTTTGCCCTGACGGTCGCCATATCGACCTCGAACAGCTTCATCATCCCAACCCATCAGGTAAACGCGTTGATCATGGGTCCGGCCGGATACAAGGTGATGGATTTCGTCCGCTCCGGCGGAATAATGACGGCGCTGTTTCTGGTCGTCTCGCTGCTCATGATCAACGTCATCTATTAGCGCAAGAGGATCCGGGGTGTTCGGTGGTCTTTCCCATCATCTTGACACGTTCAGTCAAGGCACCCGTTCACCATAGTCTACGCCCCTTGCTAACATACCGTTCGTCGCCCGGCCCATCTCGGGCTGGGTCCCGGTACGCCATGCCGCCCATCGACGCCCACAGGTCGCTTTCCATGCCTCTGCATCATTGTTGCGCGCGACTCGCTTGACAAGCAGGCCAGCGGTGCCGCATGTCCCTTTCGTTGGTGTCGGTGACAGCCGATGAAAAGGGAATGCGTCAACGGTCTTGCCGCCAAACGCAGCCGCCCCCGCGACCGTGAACGGAGAGGATGCCCAATGCCACTGGCCCAAAAGCCGGGAAGGCGGGACATCCGACAGAGGCCCGCCTTTGGCATCCGCAAGCCGGGAGACCTGCCAACAACCGAAGTTGAAACCGGGCGGGGTGTTCCGGTGTCGGGTCCATGACCATTCGTGGCCCGCATGAAACCCCGTCCCCCGCGAAGAGGATTTGGGGGGATGAGAGACATGACCGATACCGCACCAGTCGAGTTGCTGGTCTGTACCACCTGCCGTCGCGGCCTGCCTGTGGAAGATGACACGCAACGCCCGGGCGCTTTGTTACACAAGGCTCTGGAACAGGCGGACCTGCCCGACGGTGTCACCCTGAAAGCCGTTGAATGCCTGTCAAACTGTGATCAAGGCTGTTCGATCGTGTTGCGCGGGCCGGGCCGCTGGACCTTCGTGTATGAAAACCTGAACGAAACAGATCATGTCGACGTCATCGTCGACGGCGCGACCAAGTATCTGGCCACCGAAGATGGTTTGGTGAAATGGCGCGAACGCCCCGAACATTTTCGCAAGAACTGTGCCTCGCGCATTCCCCCCATTGGAGCCTGACATGTCGAACCTCGAAAAACTCCCCGTCACAGTGATCACCGGCTTTCTGGGCTCGGGCAAGACCACTTTGGTGCGTCACCTGATGCAGAACCCACAGGGCAAGCGCCTTGCTGTCGTGGTCAACGAGTTCGGCGATGTAGGCGTCGATGGCGACATCCTGAAATCCTGCGCCATTCCTGATTGCCCGGCGGAAAACATCATGGAACTGGCCAATGGCTGCATCTGTTGCACCGTGGCAGATGATTTCATTCCCACCATCGAGGCCCTGATGGCGTTGGAGCCACGCCCGGATCACATCCTGATCGAAACCAGCGGTCTGGCCCTGCCGAAACCGCTGCTCAAGGCATTCGACTGGCCTGACATCCGCTCGAAGATCACCGTCGACGGCGTGATCGCCCTGGCCGATGCCGAGGCCGTGGCCGCAGGCCGCTTCGCGCCCAATGTCGAAGCAGTGGATGCGCAGCGCATGGCCGATGACTCGATCGACCACGAAACGCCCCTGTCCGAGGTGTTCGAGGATCAGATCTCCTGCGCTGACATCATCCTGCTGACCAAGCCCGACCTCGCCGGCCCAGAAGGCGTGGCCAAAGCGCGCGAGATCATCGCCGCCGAGGCGCCGCGCCCCCTGCCCGTCGTCGAAGTGGCCGAAGGTGCCGTGGACGTGCGCGTTGTGCTGGGTCTGGAAGCCGCCGCCGAGGATGACATGGACGCCCGACCCTCGCATCACGACGGCCATCACGATCACGAGCATGACGATTTCGAAAGCATCATCGTCGAGCTGCCCGAGCAGACCGATCCGGCCCAACTGGTCGCCAATATCGAACGCCTGGCAAATGAACTGAACATCCTGCGCGTCAAAGGGTATGCCGCCGTTCAGGGCAAACCCATGCGCCTGCTGGTCCAGGCAGTGGGTGCCCGCGTGCGTCACCAGTATGACCGCCCGTGGGAACCCGGTGAAGAACGCCGTTCGCGTCTGGTCGTCATCGCCGAGCATGACGATATCAAAGAGGCGGAAATCCGCGAAATCCTCGTAGGTGTGCGTGAGGCCGCCGAGTAAGCCATGCACGTCGTCTTTCGTGAAAGCCACGGGCTCGAGGAAACCGAGACCCCAACCGATCTGGGCCAGAGCCCGGCGGACCTGATGGTGCTGTCCTTTTCGGACAGCGACCTAGGCGCTTTCGCGGCGGGCTGGCATCGTGGTGGCGGACCGGAAGGGCGAATGCCGACCCTGCGGCTGGCGAATTTGACGGCTCTGAAACACCCGCTGTCGGTCGATACCTATGTCGAACAGACGCTTCAAGGCGCCAAGGGCATTCTGATCCGTCTGATCGGCGGGGTGCCCTACTGGGCTTATGGGTTGCAGCAGGTTCTGGCGCTGGCGCAGGCCAAGGGCATCGCACTGGCGGTGCTGCCCGCCGACGGGCGCGCGGACACGCGGCTGGATGACTATTCCACCCTGCCGGTCTCGACCCTGCGGCGTCTGGCGCATCTGTGCGATACCGGCGGCGAGGTCGCGGCACAGGCCGCGCTGGCGCAGATGGCTTTGGCGGCGGGGCTTTATGCCGGTCCGGTGATGGGCGCCAAGACCTTGCCCGAATGTGGCGTGTGGTGTCCGGATCGCGGCGTAATCCCGGTGGAAACCGCATTCGAAGGCAAGACTAAACGAATCCTCGTCACCTTTTACCGCGCTTACCTGACCTCGGCAGACACCGCCCCGATCGCAGCCCTGATCCGCAGCCTGCGCGCCCGTGGATACGCGGCGGTGGGCCTGTTTGCCCCGTCTCTCAAGGCGCCTGTAGCCGCCGAATGGTTGCGGGAACAGGTTGTTGCGCTGAACCCATCTGCCATTGTCAACGCCACTTCGTTTTCGGGAAAAGGCGCGTCGGGAACGTCGCCTCTGGACGCTGCAGGCGTGCCGGTGTTTCAGGTCGCTCTCGCCACCTCGCGCCGCAAAGCCTGGGCCGAGGCGGAACGCGGTTTGTCCCCGGCCGATCTTGCCATGCATGTGGTACTGCCCGAGGTGGATGGACGGATCTCAGCAGGAGTTGCGTCTTTCAAGGAACCCGGAAAACGCGATCCGCATCTGGAATACGCGCGCTTTGCACACCGTCCCGAACCGGACCGGATCGAAGCGATCATCGACCGTGTATCGGGCTGGCTTGCACTGAACGACAAACCCAAGGCAGATCAGATTCCTGCGTTGGTCCTGTCCACCTATCCCGGCAAAGACTGGCAGATGGCCCATGCGGTTGGCCTCGACGCGCTGGCCTCGGCCCAGGCGATGCTGTCCGATCTTGACGAAGAAGGCTATGACATCGCGACTGGCGAGCCGATTGCCGACACTCTTCTGGACGCACGGATTTCGTGGTCGCTTGGGGATTATCAGGATGCGCTTGCGGAATTGCCCGAGACCCTGCGCGCTGATCTGCACACCGTTTGGGGCGCGCCCGAAGATGATCCGGCCTGTGCCGATGGGGCCTTCCATTTCGCCGCGCTTCGGCGCGGCAAGGCGCTGGTCGCGCTGCAACCCGAACGCGGCACGCCCGAGCTGCGGGATGACGACTATCATGACCTCTTGCGCACCCCGCGCCACGGTTATGTCGCCTTCTATCTGTGGCTGCGCAAAGGGTTGGGTGCCGATGCGCTGATCCATATCGGCGCGCATGGAACGCTGGAATGGTTGCCCGGAAAATCGGTCGCCTTGTCTGCCGATTGTTGGCCCGAGGCGCTGATCGGCGATCTGCCTGTAATCTACCCGTTCATCGTGAACGACCCGGGCGAGGCCGCGCAAGCCAAGCGCCGGATCGGAGCCGTCACACTGGGCCACATCCCGCCCCCGATGAAGGAAAGTGGCACGCCGGATCGGATGGTGCGGCTTGAATCGCTGCTGGATGAGTTTTCGAACGCCGACGGGCTTGACCCCAAACGCCGCGACCGCTTGCAGGAAGATATCCGTGATGAGGCGCAGGCGATAGGGCTGGAAAGCGATCTCGGCCTCGATCAGGCTACCTGCACCGCCGAGGCCATCACCCGCATCGACCGCTTTGTCTGTGACATCAAGGAAAGCCAGTTTGGCGACGGGCTGCACATCTTTGGGCGCGTGCCGGAGGTGACGGGCAGTTTCGATCCGGCCCCTTCGGCCCACGCCGAACGCGACGCGTTGATTAAAACGCTCGAAGGCAAGCGGATTGATGCCGGGCCTTCGGGGTCCCCCTATCGTGGCCGGTCAGATGTTCTGCCCACCGGGCGGAACCTTTACACCACCGATCCGCGGTCGGTTCCGACCCGTGCGGCCTATGCTCAGGGTGTGAAACTGGCCGAGGAACTGGTGCGGCGCCATCTTCAGGAAGAAGGCGATTACCCGAAGGGGCTGATCATCGATCTGTGGGGGTCAGCCACCATGCGCACGGCGGGCGAGGAATTCGCCATGGCCTTGCACCTGCTGGGCGTCAAACCCGTGTGGGACAAAGGGTCCGAGAGGGTTTCCGGCATCGAGGTTCTGCCGATCACCGACCTGAGCCGCCCGCGCCTGGACGTGACCCTGCGGGTCTCGGGCCTGTTCCGGGATGTTTTCCCGACGCTGTCCGCTTTGTTTGGCCAAGCGGTTCGCGCATTGGCCGCGCGCGATGAAGCGACGGATTGGAACCCCTATGCCGGGCAGGCGCCGGCAGCGCGGGTCTATGGACCTGCGCCCGGAAGTTACGGCGTCAATATGACCGAACTTTCCGAAGTGTATACCGACGAGGCCCGTGCGCAGGCCGGTGAAGCGTGGCTAGAGGCCAGCTCTTTTGCATTGGAAGGCGAACACATCTCGCAGGACAAGGACGGCATCACCCAACGTGTTGCAAATGCGGACAGCTTTGTCCACTTGCAGGACCTGACCGAAACCGATCTTCTTTTGGCCAACGATTATGCCACGCACGAGGCAGGCTTTGCCGCCGCCAAGAAGATCGCCGGCGGAACCGCGCAGCTGTACCATCTGGACAACACCAACCCCGAAAACCCGCGTGCCCGAACTTTGCGTGAAGAAATCAGCCGAGTCGTCCACGCCCGTGCCGCCAACCCCTGCTGGATCGCCGGAATGCAACGCCATGGTTTCCGGGGGGCGGCCGAAATCGCGGCAACGCTGGATCATATGGCTTCTTTCGCGCATCTGTCTGGCACGGTCGCACCGCATCTTTTTGACCTCTACCACGATGCCACTCTGGGCAACGAAGAGGTCGACGCGTTCCTGCAAGAGGCCAATCCCAAGGCGCGTCAGGCCATGCAGGACCGGTTTCGCGCGCTGCTTGAGGCCGGGCTTTGGAACACGCGCCGGAACTCTATCAGGGCTGATCTGGAGGGATTGAGATGAGTGCACCGATCGTTCAGGGCTGGTGCCCGGGCGCCCATCGTCCGATGATGTCCGGTGACGGTCTGGTCGTCAGGGTCAGGCCCCGGCTGGCGCGTCTGGACGCCGATCAGGCACTGGGACTGTGCGATCTGGCTGACCGCTTTGGCAACGGCTCGATCGATTTGACCAATCGCGCCAATCTGCAATTGCGGGGCGTGGAAGAGGAAGACCATCAGCCTCTGCTCAAAGAGCTTGCCGCGCTGAACCTGCTGGATGCGGAACCCGGTATCGAAATACGCCGCAATATTCTGGTTACACCGCTCTATCAGGCGGGCGATTTGACTGCTCGGCTGACCCATGAACTGATTGACCGGCTTGCGGAGCTGCCGGCCCTGCCGGCAAAGTTCGGTTTTGCAATCGACACGGACCCCGAACGTCTGCTGGCGTCGGATTCGGCTGATATTCGTCTGGAAACCAGTGCAGGCGGCCTGATCCTGCGCGCCGATGGCTGCGAAACCGGGCGGAGCGTGACCGAGACCGACGCCATTGACCACGTGATCACGCTGGCGATGTGGTTTGCCGAAACCTACACGCCCGAGACACGCCGCATGGCGCGTGTCATCGACGCCCTGCCGCAGGAATGGCAAGGATGTGCGCCCGGTTCTGTTGGCGCAAAGCTTCAACCGGGCCCCTGTGAACTGGGTGCCCTTTACGGCGCGGCTTTTGGGTCGCTGCCTGCGCGCAATCTGTATGACCTGATCGAGGACAGCGGCGCTTGCGCCCTGCGCGTCACCCCGTGGCGGCTGATCCTGCTGGAAGGCGGGGCGGCGATACCTGCCCCGGCCTTTGTCGAAAATGGAACCGATCCGTTGATGACCACCGACGCCTGCCCCGGCGCGCCGTTCTGCCCGCAGGCGCAGACCGAGACGCGCGACATCGCCCGGGCGTTGGCGTCGCGGGTGGCCGGACGCCTGCATGTTTCAGGCTGTAGCAAGGGATGCGCTCGCATGGGTCCTGCCGACATCACATTGGTGGGCGCAAACGGACGATTTGATCTTGTCAAACAGGGCCGCGCGGGGGATGAGCCCAGCCAACGCGGGCTCGACCCGGAAACACTCATGACTATGGACTTCACCTGATGCCCTATACATACGAAACCGATGGCGCGGCGATCTACAAGGAAAGCTTCGCCACCATCCGGTCAGAGGCTGATCTGGCCCGGTTTGATGCCGATGAAGAGCAGGTTGCCGTTCGCATGATCCACGCCGCGGGTATGGTCGGACTGGAAGAGTTCGTGCATTTCTCGCCCGGCTTCGTGCAGACGGCCCGCACTGCTTTGGAAAATGGCGCACCGATCCTGTGTGATGCGCGCATGGTCAGCGAAGGTGTCACCCGTTTCCGCCTGCCCGCCGACAACCAGGTGATCTGTACCCTGCACGATGAACGCGTACGCCCGCTGGCTGCCGAGATGAGCAACACCCGTTCCGCCGCTGCGCTGGAGCTGTGGCGGCCGCATCTAGAGGGCGCGCTGGTCGCCATAGGCAATGCGCCCACCGCACTGTTCCATTTGCTGAACATGCTGGAAGACCCGGATTGCCCGCGCCCTGCCGCGATCATCGGCTGCCCGGTTGGCTTCGTCGGCGCGGTGGAATCCAAGGATGCGCTGTGGCAGGCGCAACCGGCGCCATCCTGCATCGTCAAAGGTCGTCTGGGCGGCAGCGCCATCACGGTGGCGGCCATCAACGCCATCGCAAGCCGGGCGGAATGAAGATGGGCACCATATACGGTGTGGGCCTTGGCCCCGGCGACCCGGATTTGATGAGCGTCCGGGCTGATCGCCTGCTGCGCAATGCAAAGCATGTGGCGTATTTCCGCAAACCAGGTCGCAGTGGTCAGGCCCGCAAGATCGTCAACGGGATGATCCCTGAAGGCGCGGTCGAGTTTCCGATGGAATATCCCGTAACCACCGAGATCCCGGTGACAGACCCGCGCTACAACGAATTGCTGGCAGCTTTCTACGAAAACTGCACCGCCCATCTCAAGGCCCTGTCCGAACAGGGCGAGGATGTGGTGGTCTTGTGTGAGGGAGATCCGTTTTTCTACGGCTCGTTCATGCATCTATACAATCGGTTGCGTGACGAAGCTCCGGTCGAGGTTGTGCCAGCCATCACCGGCATGTCCGGTGCGTGGACGGCCACGGGCGATCCGATCACCTGGGGTGATGACGTGCTGACCGTGCTGGTTGGCACCCTGCCCGAAGAAACGCTGGCGGAACGCATGGCTCTGACCGATGCGTTGGTCGTGATGAAAATCGGACGCAACATCGACAAGGTGAAGCGCGCTCTGAAGACCGCTGGCTTGTATGACCGGGCGTGGATCGTGGAATATGCGCAGATGCCGAACCAGACAGTGACCAAGCTGTCCGAAGCCTGCGAGAAGATCACCCCGTATTTCTCGATCATCGTCGTGCACGGTCAGGGGCGGCGACCATGAGCGGCTGGGTCAAGATTGCCGGTCTGGGGCCGGGTGATGAGGCGCTTGTTACACCAGAAGTAACAGCCGCGCTGGCCGAAGCCACCGAAGTTGTGGGCTATATCCCATATGTGGCGCGTATTGCCGAGCGCCCCGGCCTTACACTGCATGCCAGTGACAACCGGGTCGAAATCGACCGCTCGCAACACGCGCTGCAAATGGCTGCCGATGGCAAACGGGTGGTCGTTGTATCCTCGGGCGATCCCGGCGTGTTTGCCATGGCGGCGGCCGTCTTCGAAGCACTGGAAAACGGCCCTGCGGAATGGCGTGACCTTCAGATCGATGTGCTGCCGGGGATCACGGCGATGTTGGCTGCATCCGCGCGCGCGGGTGCCCCGATGGGACATGATTTCTGCGCCATCAACCTCAGCGACAACCTCAAACCATGGTCATTGATCGAAAAACGCCTGCGCCTTGCCGCACAGGCGGATTTCTCGATGGCCTTTTACAATCCCCGCTCGAAGTCTCGCCCGGAAGGCTTTGTAAAAACGCTGGAAATCCTGCGTGAAGAGTGTGAGCCCGAACGTTTGATCCTGTTCGCCCGCGCCGTATCGCGGGCCGATGAAGAGATGCGCATTTCGACACTGGCCGAAGCCACGCCCGACATGGCGGATATGCAGACTGTGGTGATCGTGGGGTCATCCCGAACGCGCGTCATCGAGCGCGATGGCGCACCCATCGTTTACACCCCTCGCTTCACCCCTGGTGAGGATCAGGGATGAGACAGCCAGTCCAGAACCTGTGCGACCTGCGAAAACTCGGTCCGCTTCGGCAGAACCGGGCGGTCGATCATCAGCACGGGCACGCCCAGCGCCCGCGCCGCGTCCAGCTTGGCGCGCGCGCCCGTGCCGCCTGCGTTCTTGGACACGACCAGCTGCGTCCCATGGCGCTGCATCAACGCCCGGTCGTCGGCTTCGGTAAACGGCCCTCGGGCGACGACCACCTCTGCGTTCGGCAAGGGCAGCTCATTGGGCGCATCCACCAGACGCAGCAAATAGCGATGCTGGGGCTGGGCCGTGAAGTCCTCAAGGTGCATGCGGCCAACGGCAAGGAAAACACGCTGAGCATCGCCGGACAATGCGTCGACGGCGGCAGCGATGTCGGGCACATGACGCCAGACATCGCCGGGCTGCGACACCCAGGCCGCGCGGGTCAACGCGGCCAATGGCGCCCGCGTCGCGGCGCATGCCTCGATCGCGTTCCGACTCATCCGGGCCGCAAAGGGATGGGTCGCGTCCACGACATGGGTGATGGCATTCTCATGGATATAGGCAGCCAGACCCTCCGGACCGCCGAAACCGCCGACCCTTACCGGCAAGGGCTGAGGACGCGGGTTTTTCACCCGTCCGGCGTAGGAATACACAGCCGCAATCCCTTGTTGCGAAACAGCTTTGGCCAGCGCGTTGGCCTCGGTCGTGCCACCAAGGATCAGGAGGGTTGTCATGTCTGAATCTCCGTGGCTGACCGTTCTGGGACTGGGCGAAGATGGGTTTGATGGCCTGTCGCCATCCGGCCGTCAAGTGCTGGACCGGGCCGAAGTGATCATGGGGCCGCCGCGCCACCTGTCATTGCTGCGCGAAACAGGGGCGGAGCGTGTCGAATGGCCTGTGCCGTTCTCGGAAGGTCTGCCGATCCTGAAAGGATTGCGTGGCCGGCAGACCGTTGTTCTGGCCTCGGGCGATCCGTTCTGGTTTGGCGCAGGCTCTGTCATTGCGCGCAATTTCGATGCCGGTGAATGGACCGCCCTGCCCGGCCAATCCACCTTTTCGCTGGCGGCTGCCCGGCTCGGCTGGCCTTTGGAAAGCACACTGACCTTCGGCCTGCACGCCGCGCCGCTGACCCGTTTGCGTCCTCATCTGGCACCGGGAGCGCACGCGATCCTGTTGCTGCGTGACGGAAAGGCCGTGGCGGAACTGGCACGGTATCTGACCGAGACAGGCTTTGCCGACTCGGCCCTGCATGTGATGCAGGCCCTAGGTGGCCCGCGCGAAAACATCAGAACAGTCACGCTGACCGAGGCGCTGTTGGGTACGTTCGACCATCCGGTCTGCGTCGGTCTGGAGGTTTCCGGTGCAGGACCTGCCCTTTCCAAGGCGTCTGGCAAACCGGACCACATCTTCGAGACGGACGGTCAGATCACCAAACGCCCGATCCGCGCCCTGACACTCTCGGCGCTTGCCCCGCAACGCGGCGAACATCTGTGGGATATAGGTGGAGGCACAGGTTCAATCAGCATCGAATGGCTGATGTGTGATCCGACCCTTTCCGCGACGTGTTTCGAGCCCCGTGCCGACCGGGCTGAGCGAATCCGCCGAAATGCAGATACATTGGGGCAAGATCGATTGAATGTAGTACACGGAACCGCACCAGAAGCGCTGTCAGGTGTCGACCTGCCGGATGCCGTTTTCATCGGCGGAGGATTGAGCGCCAATCTGCTAGCGTGGCTGCGCGATGCGCTTCCTAAAGGCACACGCCTTGTCGCCAATGCGGTCACATTGGAAAGCGAGGCCCTGCTGGCACGTTGGCACGAAGACTTGGGCGGTGACCTGCTTCGGATAGAACTTGCACAATCAGCCCCGCTGGGACCAAGGCGCGGCTGGAAGTCCGCCTATCCGGTGGTGCAGTGGAGCGTGACGCTATGATCGTTGCTGGCCTCGGTTTCTCCTCTTCCGCGACAGCCGACAGCTTGCGTGAAGCGTTTGACGCGGCAGCCGCAAACCACGACGTCGCCGCCTTGGCAACCGTGGCCGACAAGGAAGGTCATTCGGCCCTGACATCCTTTGCAGAAGAGGTGTCTCTGCCCTTACATTTCGTTGCCGCAGGCGATCTGGCCGGGCAACGCACACTCACTTGCTCGACCCGTAGCCGGGCCACCTATGGCACCGGAAGCGTGGCCGAAGCATCCGCCTTGGCTGCCGCCGGAAAGCTTGTTGGCTCGGGCGCGCGGCTGCTTTCACCCAGACAGATTTCAGACGACCGGCTGGCCACATGCGCCATAGCCATCGGAGGACAAACATGACCGTTCATTTCATCGGCGCCGGACCGGGCGCCGCCGACCTGCTGACGCTGCGCGGGCGCGACATCATCGCATCCTGCCCCGTTTGCCTTTATGCAGGTTCCCTGGTTCCGGAAGAAATTCTTAGCCACTGCCCGGAAGGCGCAAGAATCGTGAACACCGCGCCAATGGATCTGGATCAGATCATGGCCGAGATCGAGGCCGCACATCAGGCCGGCCAGGATGTGGCCCGTCTGCATTCCGGCGACCTGTCGGTCTGGTCGGCGATGGGGGAACAGATCCGCCGCCTCAAGGAAATGGGCATCCCGGTCAGCGTA
The DNA here is from genome assembly GCF_017872515.1 of Ruegeria sp. HKCCE3926. NCBI lineage: Bacteria > Pseudomonadati > Pseudomonadota > Alphaproteobacteria > Rhodobacterales > Roseobacteraceae > Ruegeria > Ruegeria sp. HKCCE3926. Next base: position 1,591,242 of record NZ_JAEDOU010000001.1, read on the forward strand.
ACCCCAGGCGTTCCGTCCTTTGCGGCGGCTGCGGCGGCTTTGGGAGCCGAGCTTACTCTGCCCGGGCTGGCGCAATCCGTGGTTCTGACCCGGACGCCGGGCCGTGCATCTTCCATGCCCGAAGGCGAGACGTTGGAGAATTTCGCACGCACGGGGGCGACACTTGCCATTCATCTGTCGATCGGCAATCTGGACAACGTCATTGCCGATCTGACCCCGGCCTATGGGGCCGACTGTCCGGTCGCCGTGGTCTATCGCGCAAGCTGGCCGGATGAACGGATCATCCGCGCGACGCTGGGAACGCTCAAAGAGGCGCTGGATGACAGCATCTCGCGGACTGCGTTGATCATGGTCGGTCCGGCACTGGCGGGCGAAGGTTTCGACGAAAGCTGCCTGTATTCGAAAGATTACGACCGCCGCTATCGCCCGCAAAGCGCCGAGAGCCCCTGGTCAAGCTGGAGCCATGGTGATGATTAACCCTCCGGGCCTTCTGATTTCCGCCCCGTCTTCGGGCACGGGCAAGACAACGGTCATGCTGGGCCTGTTGCGCGCGTTGGCCGAGGATGGCCTGACCGTTCAACCGTTCAAGAGCGGACCGGACTATATCGACCCTGCCTTCCACCGAGCCGCGTCCGGGCGGGCTTCGTTCAATCTTGACAGCTGGGCGATGGGCGATCCTTTGTTGAACACGATCTCTGCGCAGGCCGAAGGCGCCGACATCGTGGTGGCGGAAGGTTCGATGGGCCTGTTCGATGGCGTGGCCAAGCCGGGTGAGTTGGGTCATGGGTCCAGCGCCGAGACCGCTGCACGGATGGGTTGGCCGGTTGTGTTGGTGCTGGACGTCGGCGGTCAGGCGCAATCTGCGGCGGCCACCGCGCTGGGGTTCAGGATGTACAACCCCGATCTGCCCTTTGCCGGCGTCATTCTGAATCGCTGTGCCAGCCCCCGGCACGAGCGTCTGACCCGGCTCGGGATGGAACGTGCAGGCCTGCCGGTTCTGGGTGTGCTTCCACGCCGAGGCGATCTGACCCTACCCGAGCGGCATCTGGGGTTGATCCAGGCCGTCGAACACCCGGATCTGGAAAGCGCCATTGTGGGCTATGCCGCATTTCTGCGCGAACATGTGGATCTCGAGGCGATCAAACGGGCGGCTTCCTCAGGCCCCATTGGGCCATCGTCAGACGCGCTGCCGCGCCCTCCGGCCCAGCGGATTGCATTGGCACGGGATGCGGCTTTTTCTTTTACCTATCCACATTTGCTGGAAGGCTGGCGCACCGCCGGGGCCGAAATCCTGCCCTTCTCGCCGCTGGCTGACGAAGCCCCGGCGGCGGATGCCGACCTGGTCTGGCTTCCCGGCGGATATCCTGAACTGCATGCCGGGACGTTGGCTGCTGCAAAAACCTTCCTCGCGGGTCTGCGCAAGCACGCGGAAACAAGGCCTGTGCATGGTGAGTGCGGTGGATACATGGCGCTGGGTCATGCGCTGATCGACAAGAATGGCGTGCGGCATGAAATGGCTGGCCTGCTGGGTTTGGTGACGTCCTACCAAAAACGCAAATTCAACCTGGGCTATCGCAAGGCCGAACTTTTGGCCCCGATGCCGGGATTTGAGCGGAATGCAGCGCTGCGCGGGCATGAGTTCCACTATTCCTCGATCGTGGATCAACCTGACCCGCCGCTGGCCCGTGTGTTTGATGCCGAAGGCGCAGAGGGACCTCAGACCGGCTCTGTTCGCGGCAATGTCACAGGTACGTTCTTTCACCTGATTGCGGAGGCAACTGCATGAGCGGATTTGTGTCTTTCATCGGCTCGGGCCCCGGCGATCCGGAGTTGCTGACGTTGAAGGCCGTCAACAGGATGCAAAAAGCCGATGCGATTTTGTTCGATGACCTCAGCAGCGGGCCGATTCTGAGCCACGCGCGCGAAGACGCCGATCTTGTGGGCGTGGGCAAACGGGCCGGTCGCCCCTCGCCCAAACAGGACCATGTCAGCCGGTTGCTAGTGGACTACGCCCGGACCGGCCAACATGTCGTGCGGTTGAAATCCGGCGATGGCGGCATGTTCGGGCGGCTTGAAGAAGAGCTTGTTGCCCTTCGTGATGCGGGCATTGAATTCGAGATCATCCCCGGCATCCCGTCTGCGGTGGCTGCCGCAGCTGCCGCAGGTATCCCGCTGACGCGCCGTCTGACCGCACGGCGCGTGCAGTTCGTGACGGGACATGACGTCAGCGGCGCGCTGCCGGACGACCTGAACCTGACCGCACTGGCCGATTCTCAGGCCACCACCGTCGTATTCATGGGCAAACGTACTTTCCCGCTTCTGGCAGAAGCGCTGCATTCACACGGCCTGTCATTGGACACGCCTGCCCTGATGGCTGAATCTGTTTCGACCCCGGATCAAAAGCTGACGCGCACCACCATCGGTGCTTTGGCCGAACAGCTAAAATCCGAGATCGGCACGGCTCCGGCCCTGATCCTTTACGGGCCGCTGGCGGAGTTCGAAGATGATTGATCTGAGCCTGATTGGCATCGGCACCGGCAACCCGGATCACGTGACCTTTCAGGGCGCGCAGGCGATCCGGTCGGCCGATCTGATCCTGATTCCCCGCAAGGGCGAAAACAAGGCCGATCTGGCCGGGCTGCGTGAGGACATCATCGACCGGGTAACCGAGACACCGCCAAGGTTAGCCTATTTTGACATCCCAAGGCGCCGGGCGGACGATGGCTATCTGCGCGGCGTGGACGAATGGCACGACGCCATTGCGCTGCGCTGGCACGAGGCGATCGAGGCTCACCCGGGGGCGCAGCACATTGCTCTGCTGATTTGGGGCGACCCGTCCCTGTATGACAGTTCGCTGCGCATTGCGGCGCGGCTGGACCCCAAGCCCAACACCAGGGTGATTCCGGGCATCACGGCCTTGCAGGCTTTGACCGCGGCTCATGCGATCCCGATCAATGATCTGGGCGCACCCTATGTCGTGACCACCGGGCGTCGTATCCGGGATGAAGGCTGGCCTGAAACCGCTTCGAAAGTCGCCGTCATGCTGGACGGGGAATGCTCGTTCCAGTCCCTCAGGATGGCAGAGTATGACATCTGGTGGGGGGCCTATGTGGGCATGAAAGAAGAGCTGCTGATCAGCGGCCCTTTGGATCAGGTCGCGCAGCGGATCCTTGACACGCGCGCCCGCGCCCGAGCCGACCATGGCTGGATCATGGATATCTACGTGCTGAAGAAACGCGACGTGCAGCAGCGCGCGGCGAACACGGATTCGTGACTGCGCAGAACTCTCAAGTCTGGCACACAGGTCAGAGCAAGATACCGGAGACGCGTTGATGAAAGCCTTCATTCCCCTGCTCTGCCTGATCGCGTTGCCCCTGTGGGCTCAGAATGCGCCCGAGGGCTGGGCCGTATACCCAACCCAGAAACCGTATGCGGAACTGGTTGACGCAACCAAAGCCGCGATCAAGGAAAACGGGCTGATCGTCGTGACTCAGGCGGGCCCGACCAAAGCGGCGGCAGCACGTGGGATATCGATTCCCGGAAATCGCGTGATCGGCGCTTTCAACAATGACTACGCCGTGCGGGTTCTGGAAACCTCGGTCCACGCGATGATCGAGGCCCCGATCCGGTTTTACGTTACCGAGAACAAAGACGGGACGGCGAACCTGTCGTATAAAACCCCCAGTTTCGTCTTTGCGCCCTACGCCTCGGAAGGCGGTCAGAACCTGATGGATATTGCAGCAGAGCTTGACTCGACGTTTCAATCGATCGCTGAACGCGCAGTCAAATAGTCACACTGGCGTGAACCGCCTTGCGTCCGGGAACGTCCTCCGCAATCTGCTTGAAACGGTTCTATCGGAGCATGACTGATGCAAGACCCCTCGCCCCGCGCTGCGGATATTCTGGCCCAACGCTTATATGAAGCGGGGTGCCGACACGCATTCGGGATGCCGGGGGGCGAGGTTCTGACGCTGGTCGATGCGCTGGAAAAGGCTGGGATCACCTTTCATCTGACCAAGCACGAAAACTCTGCCGGGTTCATGGCCGAGGCCGTTCATCATCGCGACGGTGCACCTGCGATTCTGGTGGCCACTCTGGGTCCGGGCGCAATGAACGGGATCAATGTGGTAGCGAACGCTTTGCAGGATCGTGTGCCGATGGTCGTTCTGACCGGATGCGTCGATGCGGACGAAGCGTTGACCTATACCCATCAGGTCATGGATCACAGCCGGGTTTATCGCTCGATCACCAAAGGCACTTATACGCTGACAGCCAAAGGCGCGGATATCATTGCCGACAAGGCGGTGTCGCTGGCCATGCAGCCACGACCCGGCCCGGTTCATATCGATGTCCCGATCTCGGTTGCCGACACGCCTGTTAACGGCGTGAAACGCCGCCGGCTGGCCAAGGTCGCGCCGGTCAGCCCCGGTGGGGAATGCCTTGAGAAGGCCCGCCGCTGGGTGGCCGAGGCCGAACGCCCCATCGCCATCATCGGTCTGGATGTCCTCTATGACGACTCGCGCAGTGTCGTGCAGGCGTTCCTGGAGCATTTTGGCATTCCTTTCGTGACGACCTACAAGGCCAAAGGCGTCGTGCCCGAGGATCACGCGCTGTGTCTGGGCGGCGCGGGGCTGTCGCCGCTGGCTGACAAGCATCTTGTGCCTCTGATCGAACAATCGGATCTGGTATTGTGCCTGGGATATGACCCGATCGAAATGCGCCCCGGCTGGCGTGAGATCTGGGATCCGGAAGAAAAGCGCGTCATCGATATCTCTGCCGTGGTCAACGACCACTACATGCATCAGGCTGGATTGAACCTTGTTGCCCACACGGGCGAGACATTGGAGGCAATAGCCAAAGGCAACCCGGCCCGTGAAACATGGCCGGGCAACGAACCCGCGCAGGTCAAAGCCGCGCTGGCAAAGGCCTTCCCCACCGATGAAAGCTGGGGGCCCGCTGCCGTCATTGCCGAAACCCGCGCTGTCCTGCCGCCTGAAACACTGGCCACGGCCGACAGCGGTGCACACCGCATTCTGCTGAGCCAGATGTGGGCGTGCAGCGAAGAACGCGGGCTGATCCAGTCCTCGGCGTTGTGCACGATGGGATGCGCCGTACCCATGGCCATTGGCCTGAAACTGGCCGAACCCGACCGCCCGGTGATCAGCTTCTCGGGGGATGCGGGGTTCCTGATGGTTGCGGGCGAGTTGTCGACAGCGGCTGAAATGGGCGGCAACCCGATTTTTCTGGTCTTCGTGGATGCCAGCCTTGCCCTGATCGAGCTGAAACAACGTCAGCGACAGATGCGCAACACGGGCGTGGATTTCGGCCATCATGAATTTGCTGCCATGGGCCGGGCCTTTGGCGGCAATGGCCATACGGTTCGTAACAGGACAGAGTTGCGCGCCGCACTGGAAGCTGCTGTAAAGGCTGAGACATTTACGGTGATTGCTGCTGAAGTTGAGCGTGGAGGCTATGATGGCCGCATCTGAAGGCCCGTTGAAGGGTGTCAAGGTTCTGGACCTTAGCCGGATCCTGGCAGGCCCAACATGCACGCAGCTTCTGGGCGATCTGGGCGCAAGCGTCATCAAGATCGAAAACCCGGCAACCGGTGGCGATGACACGCGGCAATGGGGCCCGCCCTACGTAAGCGATGCCCAGGGCAACCGCTCGGATCTGAGCGCCTATTTCATGTCTGCCAACCGCAACAAGAAATCCGTGGCGCTGGATATCTCCTCGGCCGAGGGTCAGGCGGAAATCAGACGCTTGGCGTCACATGCGGACATCCTGATCGAGAACTTCAAACCGGGCGGGCTGACCAAATACGGGCTGGACTATGCCACCCTGTCGCAAGAGTTTCCAAGCCTCGTGTACTGTTCAATCTCGGGCTATGGTCAAACCGGCCCGAATGCCAGCAAGCCCGGCTATGACCTGATGGCGCAGGGCTATGGCGGGATCATGTCGCTGACCGGCGACCCCGAGGGCGCGCCCATGAAAGTGGGTGTTGGCATTGCTGACGTGATGTGCGGGATGTATGCAACCGTGGGTATCCTGGCCGCGCTGCGCCACCGCGACTTGACCGGCGAGGGCCAGCAGATCGATCTGGCGCTGGTGGATTCTCAGATCGCCTGGCTGATCAATGAAGGCGTCAACTATCTGACGTCAGGCAATGTTCCGCAACGACGCGGAAACGGGCACCCCAACATCGTTCCTTATGACGTCTACGAAACCGCCGATGGGCACGTGATTCTCGCGGTTGGAAACGACGGCCAATTCAGAAAACTCTGCAACTTCATCAATGCTCCTGAACTGGCAGACGATCCGAGATTTGCGACCAACCCGGCCCGTCTGGAACATCGTGATGCGCTGAATTCGATTCTTCGCCCCGCAGTGAAGGCGCTGGACACCCACACCGTCATTTCCGGTCTGGAGGCTGTCAAAGTGCCCGTCGGCCCGGTGCAGACGCTGGATCAGGTGTTCAACACGGAACAAGTGGCCGCAAGACAGATGCAGATTGCCATGCAGGCCCAGCCGGGTCAGGTCAACCTGATCGGGAATCCTCTGAACCTGTCTCGGACACCTGTAACGTATCGTAACGCCCCACCGGTCTGCGGGGCCGATACTGAGGCTGTTCTGAGCGCCGAAAACCCGTTCGAGGATTGAAATACTTGCACATCTAGGCGACAAGTCGCTGAAACATGCCCTTGAATCGGCGGTTTTTTTCATCTTTTTCGCACACGTCATTTCACCAATTCGAGAGCAGCGTCGATACTGTTACGTCCCTCTCGCACACTCTGGTACATCGAACAGTGTCAAATATCGCAATCAGATTGGACCCAAGTATGAAACAAGACGTTTTCGGACAGATGAACACCCTGACCCAGCCGGCGGCAGTCGAAGCGTGGAATGGTGTTCTGCTTGGGTTCATGGCTCATGCCGCTGTCACGCCCCAGCACTTGGGCAAAGTGCTGGAACTCGAGCCCGACTTCGCGCTGGGTCAAGCGGTCAAAGGTCTGTTCATGGCGCTGCTTGGGCGGCGCGAGATGATGGCGGTTGCTGTCGAAGCGCTGGCTGCTGCCAACGCAGCGATGGAACGTCAACCTGTAACTGAACGCGAACGTCTCTACGTGGATGCGCTGGCCTTGTATCTGGCCGGACAACAGGCACAGGCGGTTCAGAAATTTGAAGCGATTCTGCGTGACCATCCGCAGGACACCCTGGCGATGAAACTAAGCCATGCGACCCGCTTCGTTCTGGGTGATGCAAACGGGATGCGCCGCTCGATCGAGCGTGTGATGCCCGCTTATGAGCCGGACCACCCCGGGCGCGGCTATCTGCTGGGCTGTCATTCTTTCGCGCTGGAAGAAACAGGCGCTTATGAAAAGGCCGAAATCGCGGGCCGTCAGGCGCTGTGGATGGTGTCCGATGATGCCTGGGGCCTGCACGCGGTGGCCCATGTCCACGAAATGACGGGCAATGCGCAGCTGGGCCTTGACTGGCTGGCCGGTCGCGAGGCGGCCTGGGCCCACTGCAACAACTTCCGTTACCACGTGTGGTGGCACAAGGCACTGATGCATCTGGATCTGGGTCAGGTCGATCAGGTGATCGAACTGTATGACAACCATATCCGCAAGGACAAAACCGACGATTATCGTGACATTTCAAACGGCACTTCACTGTTGATGCGGCTTGAACTTGAGGGGGTAAATGTTGGAAATCGCTGGGAAGAGCTGGCTGACCTGAGTGCCGCACGAACGGAAGACGGCTGCCTGATCTTTGCGGATCTGCATTATCTGCTGGCGCTTACCGGTGACAATCGCGCTGATGCCACGGCCAAGATGCTGAACCGCATGAACAAGGATGCGGCCCGCGCCGACGACGACACCACCCGCCGCATGGCAGACCCCGGTATCGCTGCGGCCATGGGCCTGGAGGCCTTTGGCGACGGCCACTATGGAACCGCCTTTGATCATCTGCTCGCGGCGCGCGATTCCATGCAACTGGCCGGTGGCAGCCACGCGCAACGTGATGTATTTGAACGCATTACCATTGATTCCGGCCTGCGCGCGGGTCGCCTGGACGCGGTGGAACGCATTCTGGATGACCGTCGCGCCAAGCGCGCCGGGGGCGAAGACAATTATGCCATCGCGCGTCGCGCCCTGATCGACGCGGCCCGCGACAGCGGTGACGTCCAAAGCGTCCCCGCCGAATAACAAGAAGACCAAGAAGGACAGAAAACGTATGGCGACCATATCGCCCGCTTCTGATTTTGTACCCGCTGCGGCCCCGGCCGCGGCCCCCGCCAGTGCGCGGGATCCGCGTCTGGATTTCTATCGCGGCATCGCGATGTTCATCATCCTGATCGCCCATATTCCCAACGACCCCTGGGCAAAGTGGATTCCTGCCCGCTTTGGGTACTCGGACGCTACCGAGATTTTTGTGTTCTGCTCGGGCATGGCCTCGGCCATTGCGTTTGGCGGGGCATTTCTGCGCAAGGGATGGTGGATGGGCACCGCCCGAGTGGCCTACCGCATCTGGCAGGTCTATTGGGCGCATATTGCCCTGTTCTTCTTTGTTGCAATGACAATGGCCGCGTTGGATCAGACCGGCGCGTTCGAGAAAACCTATGTCTCGTCGTTGAACCTTCAGCATTTCTTCAATGACCCGGCCCCGCAAATGGTCGGGATTTTCACACTGACCTATGTGCCGAACTACTTCGATATCCTGCCGATGTATCTGGTCGTACTGGCGCTTATGCCGCTTTACATGGCGCTCTATCGAGTCAGTTTCTGGCTGATGGCGGCAGTTTGCGTGGCCATCTGGTTCGTCGCGCAAACCGGCGCGCTTGCCCTTCCCGCTGAACCCTGGTCCCAGCGCCAGTGGTTCTTCAACCCCTTCGGATGGCAATTGCTGTTTTTCACCGGCTTTGCCTTCATGCGCGGTTGGATTCCGGCCCCGCCCGTGTCGAAATCCTTGATCTGGGTGGCGATTGCCTTTGTCGTGTTGTCAGCCCCGTTCGGGTCATGGAAAGTCTCCACCTGGATCAACACGGCTGCACCCGAGCTTGGCGCAGTGATCCGCAAGGGCTGGCCCCTGACCGAAGAGCTGCGTGGCAAAACCGAGTTCGGCCTTCTTCGATATGTCCACTTTCTGTCGCTGGCCTATCTGGGATGGGTTGCAGCGGGCGAACACGGCCACCGCCTGATCGCGACGGGTCATGGTGTGGGCGCACGTATCTGGCAAATCCTGCTGGCCGTCGTCACCAAGGTCGGCCAGCAATCCCTTGCCGTATTTGTGTTTTCCATGGCTGCGGCACGGCTGATCGGTGTCGCGCTGGATCAGGCTGGGCGGGATGTCGCCACTGTCTTTGTCGCCAACATTATTGGGTTTGCGATGATCATCGGCGTTGCCTATCTGGCAGCTTGGTTCAAGTCACAACCCTGGAAGTCGAAGAAATGAATTTTTCCCGTCGCGCATTCCTCGTCTCGACGACTGCTTTGGCCTTCGCTCCATCCGCTTATGCGACGAGCGGTGAGACGCCTTTTGACCGCGACTATGTAATCGAGGCGGCCCGCGATCTGGCCAGCCGCCCCTATGTGGAACGCGAGATGGTACCGCAGGAATGGCAGGATCTGACCTATCAGCAGTACCGTTCCATCCGGTTCCGGCTTGACCGGGCGCTGTGGTATGAAACCGAGACGCCCTTCAACGTGGATTTCTTCACCCCCGGCCTTTATTTCCCGCGCACCGTCAAGGTGGAAACGGTCGAGAACGGCATGACCAAGCCGGTCGCCTTCGATCTGGAAATGTTCGACAAGTCAGAAGACGTGCCGCAACTGCCGATCGATGACACGCTGGGCTTCTCGGGCCTGCGCCTGCGCACTGAAATGCACCGCCCCGGCAAGACAGATGAATTCTGCGTCTGGCAGGGGGCCAGCTATTTCCGCGCCATCGGTCTGCACGAGGTTTACGGACTGTCCGCGCGGGGTCTGGCGTTGAAAACCGGCGATCCGGATGGCGAGGAATTCCCCGAATTCATCCGGTTCTGGCTGGAACGTCCCGAACCGGGCCAACGCAACATGGTCGTGCATGCATTGCTGGACAGCCCCAGCGTGACCGGCGCCTATCGTTTCAACGTCACGGCGGGCGCGGATTGCATCATGGATATCGAGGCAACGCTGTTCCCGCGCGAAGACCTGTCCCATGTGGGCATTGCTCCGGGAACTTCGATGTTCCTGTTCGACCAGACCAACCACAGCCGGTTCGACGATTTCCGCCCTGCTGTGCACGACAGCAACGGCCTGCTGATCCGCAATGGCGCAGGCGAAGTGCTGTGGCGTCCGTTGGCCAACCCGACCCGATTGCAGGTTTCATCCTTCGTCGACACAAACCCGCGCGGGTTTGGTCTGATGCAGCGCAAACGAGAGTTTTCGGACTATGCCGATCTTGAAGCCAATTATCACAAACGCCCGGGCCTGTGGGTCGAGCCCCTTGAAGATTGGGGCAAAGGCTCGGTCACGCTGGTCGAGATCCCGGCAGATCAGGAAATCTATGACAACATCGTTGCATATTGGCGGCCCGCTGAACCCTATGCGGCAGGCAGTCAGGTCGACCTGTCCTATCGCCTGATCTGGGGGGAAGAACCCCAGCGCACACCGATGCCACGCGTGATCAACACCTCGATGGGCGAGAACACCTTTGGCGAAGGCCGGCTGGCCATCATCGATTTTGAAGACAGCGAACTGTTCGAGGACCTGGGCGCAATCACGGTCTTTGTGGATTCGCCACATGCGGAAACTTCGGAAGGCGTCTTGCAGCGCAACCCGGATACCGGCGGTCCACGGCTGGCGTTTTCATTCCAGCCCGGCGAACGCAACCATGTCGAGTTGCGCGCACAATTGTTGAAAGACAAACAGCCTGCCTCAGAGGTCTGGCTGTACCGTTGGACCACATGAGCCGCGATCTGCATATCATGCCGCCCGAGGCCCCTCTGGCGATGCCTGCGCAGAACTTCAGCGCACGGTTCCGGGATGCCGATGCGCCTTCCGGTCAGCACAAATCCGCTGCCGGTTTCTGGCGCGCGCTGGCTTTTTCGCCCGCGATGGCCGCCACTCTGGCCTTGCTGTGGGTCATGAGCGACTGGTTCGGCGCGGAAGGCATCAACGTGGTCGAAGCCATCCTTTTGACCTTGATTTCGTTCAACTTCTTCTGGATTTCCTTCACCGTCTGCACTGTTTTGCTGGGCATGGTGTCGCTGGCGAAACAGGAACGGCCTGAGCGTCGGACCGCGGCGCAACCCCTGCGGGTGGCCCTGCTGACCCCGGTCTACAATGAAGTCCCCTGGAACGTGTTGGGCAATGCCCGCACCATGCTGGAGGATCTTCAGGCGCGCGGCGGTAAACACCACTATGCCATGTTCATTCTGTCGGACACGCGCGATCCCGAGATTGCGGCGCAGGAACAGGCCAGCGTCGAAGCACTGCGCACCACCCTGGCACCCGGGCTTGAGCTGTATTATCGCCGCCGCGAACAGAATACCGACCGCAAAGTTGGCAACATCGCCGATTGGGTCAGCCGTTGGGGCGCGGATTGGGATGCCATGCTGGTGCTGGATGCTGACAGCCTGATGACCGGGCGCGCAATCCATCGCCTGACTGATGCACTGGCATGCGATCCGGGTGCGGGCTTGATTCAAAGCTATCCGCAGTTGATAGGCGCACAGTCAGTCTTTGCCCGGATGCAGCAATTTGCAAATGGTGTCTATGGCATCGCCTTTGCCGAAGGTCTGGCCCGTTGGTGCGGGCAAGAAGGCAACTATTGGGGCCATAACGCGATTATCCGCACCAAGGCCTTTGCCACCAGCGCCGGCCTGCCCAAGCTGCGTTCGTTCAGCGGTCAGGACAAGCTGATCATGAGCCACGATTTCGTCGAGGCCGGCCTGCTGCGCCGCGCCGGATGGGCCGTGCGATTTCTGCCGCGTATTCGCGGGTCATATGAAGAAACACCGCCGACCCTCATCGATCACGCCATGCGGGACCGCCGCTGGTGTCAGGGTAACTTGCAACACCTGAAATTGCTGGGTTCTTCCGGATTCCGTGCCGTATCGCGATTCCACATGTTCCACGGCGCGGTCGGCTATCTGATGTCCCCGTTGTGGTTTGCACTATTGTTGATGTGGGCGCTGATCGGTCAGGGTCAGGATGCCTCTGTCCTGCATTATTTCAGCCCCGACAATCCTCTGTTCCCGCAATGGCCCGAGATGTCGGAAACCCGTCACGTGCTGATCATTCTGGTCATGTACGCGATGCTGTTGGCCCCCAAGGTTCTGGGCGTTCTGGCCCTGCCATTGAGCGGTGTACGCTACGCGGATTTCGGTGGCGGGCGCAAATTCCTTGCCTCTTTCCTGGCCGAGGTTCTGTTGTCGATCCTTTACGCTCCGATCCTGATGGTTCAACAGATGATCGCTGTGTTCCGTACGGCTTTTGGCATTCAGCGCGGCTGGTCGCCTCAGGCCCGCGACGGTGGCACCTATGGTCTGCGAACGCTGATCCTGTGCCATGCGCTGGAAACCGTAAGCGGAGTGGCGCTGAGCGTCGGTATCCTGTCCGGTCTGGTGTCGGTCTGGCTGGCCCCGATCGCCATCAGCCTTGCGCTGGCTATCCCGTTGTCCGCGCTCAGCGGTGTCTCGGCAGGTGCCGCGCGCAAGATGGTCGGAATGCGGGAAGACTTCAGCGAACCCGCCATTACCCGGTCAGCGCGCCGCTATCGCGATGAACTGAAGCGACTGGTCGAAGGCAAAGGCAACATGACCCCGGCCGAGTGATCAACTGCCGGGAAGCCCTTCGTACCAATCGATTATCATGTCGGCCCAGCCCGCGGGAACGGTGTGCCCTCCGGGGAACAGAGCAAATTCCAGCGCACTGCCTTCGGCACAGGTGGTCCAGCGGCGGCGCATGAAATCACCCGTCGCGCTGAACCCGGTCGGTTTGTGATCGACACAACCGTTCGCATCGCGCCAGATTTCGAGACCCGCATAGATATCACCCTGCTGAAAGCGTCCTCCGCCCAGCAAGCGCCCTTCCAGCGGCACCACATTGTCGGTCCAGCCATGCGTGTGGAACATGCGGATCGAACCATTGCAGGTTTCGGGGTGCGGGCGCCAGAAACCACCGGAAACCGGGACATAGGCCGAGAACGTATCGGGGCTCTCGCAGGCCAGATAGTTGACCATGAAAGCTCCGGCGGAAAACCCGCCCAGCAGGACACGGTCAGTGTCGATGCCAAACCGCCGTGCCGCGTCTTGCACCGCTTCGGTCAGAAAGGCGGCTTCGTCCCGCTCACCAAAACCGGGATAGAAATTCCAGCTTTTGGTGCCGCCCCGGTCGGGCCTTTCCAACCCCTCAGGGGCCATCACCGCATAGCCGCGCTCCAACAGCGGTTCGACCATCCCGCGATTGCGCATCGTGCCCGACCCGCTGCCGCCATACCCATGCAGGAACACCACCATGGGCGCATTGTCCGCGTCGGGCAGTTCGATGTGATACGCACCCATGGGTGTCTCACAGGTATCCTCTTGACCGGCACACCCCGCGAAAGCGGTCTGCCCGGTCACTGCCAAGGCCAACGCCAGACTGAATTCCCGGATCATCCTGCATCCTCATCATATTTGCGCACCGGCAATCCGGCCCGAACCCATCCCGGCCCTGCGGCCGAACCCAACATACCCTCGGGCACGTCGATCACATTGGTGAATCCAGCTTCGATCAGGCGGTTGCTCAGGCGTGCCGAGCGAACGCCGCGCGCGCAAATCAAGGCCACCGGGGTCGCCGGATCGCCGCCAGCCAATTCCGTCAGTGCTTTGACAAAATCCTCGCGCCGCATGTCCAGCGGCACGGCACCTTCGCCTATGCCCGATGCGCGCCATTCACGCGGCGTGCGGATATCGATCAACAGAACGTTTCCCTTCGAGGCCTGCTCATGGGCCTCGGCAACCGTTATCCGGCCGCCGTCGTGGTCTTCGGGGATCAAACGGTATTCCCTGATCGCAAACCCGCCTGCAATCGCCGCGCATGCGCCGATCAACATCCATCTTCGGGCTCGGTTCACTTTCTCGGCCAAGCTTCAGCCTCCTGTTCGCTGACATGTGTTCTATCACAGATGGTCTGAAACGGGGGCGTTGAAAAACCCGGCCCGCATCAAGATCACGTCATTTTTTCGAATCCTTGCAGAGTTTCTGATGGGGCCAATAGGACTCTGTAAAAAAGTTACAATATCTGGACAGTCGGGAAAATATCCTTACAAAATTGGCTTCACACTGACCGCCCAGACCGGAGTATCGCACTTGTCCCTATTCCTTATCGCGGCCCTTCCCTTCCTCGGCGCTGTTTTTCCTGCCCTGCTGATCCGGGCAGGTCGGAACGCAGCCGCCTCCGCCGCCGGGTTAACCACATTCCTGGCCCTGATGGGCCTGTTGATCCATGCCCCTGCGGTGATGCGCGGAGACGTCGTGACCGCCCGGTTCGACTGGATACCGGGGCTGGGGCTGAACGCGAACTTCATGCTGGACGGCCTGGGGTTTTTGTTCGCGTTGCTGATCCTCGTCATTGGATTGCTCATCATTCTCTACGCACGGTTCTACCTGTCGCGCGAAGATCCGATGGGGCAGTTCTATACCTACCTGCTGCTGTTTCAGGGGGCGATGGTTGGTATTGTCCTGTCCGACAATATCCTGCTTTTGATTGTTTTCTGGGAGCTTACATCGCTCAGCTCATTCCTGCTGATCGGCTATTGGAAGCACCTTCCCGAAGGTCGGCAGGGCGCGCGCATGGCCTTGGCCGTCACCGGCTCTGGCGGCTTGGCGATGATCGCCGGGATGCTGATCCTCGGCAATATCGTGGGGTCTTACGATCTCAGCGTCATTTTGCAGAACAAAGAACTGATCCAGGCCTCACCCTACTACATGCCTGCGCTGATCCTGATCCTGCTGGGCTGTTTTACCAAGTCGGCGCAGTTCCCGTTTCATTTCTGGCTGCCGCACGCCATGGCCGCGCCGACACCGGTTTCAGCCTATCTGCACTCTGCCACCATGGTGAAAGCGGGCCTGTTCCTGATGGCACGGATGTGGCCGGTTCTGGCTGGCACGGATGCGTGGTTCTATATCGTCGCCACGACGGGGCTGGTCACCATGCTGATTGGCGCGTCTATCGCGTTGTTCAAGGACGACCTTAAGGCGCTGCTGGCGTTTTCGACCGTTTCGCATTTGGGCCTCATCACCATGCTGCTGGGCTTTGGCACAAAGATTGCAGCCGTCGCTGCCGTGTTTCACATCATCAACCATGCAACGTTCAAAGCCGCCTTGTTCATGACCGCCGGGATCGTGGATCACGAAACCGGCACACGCGATATCAAAAGACTGGGTGGCTTGCGCCACCTGATGCCGATCACCTTCACCATTGGCACGATTGCCGCCCTCTCGATGGCCGGGCTGCCGCCTCTGAACGGTTTCCTGTCCAAAGAAATGATGCTTGAGGAAACCGTGCACACCACATGGCTGCACTCTCATTACCTGGTGCCGGGGCTGGCGCTGTTGGCTGCGTTGTTCTCGGCCGCGTATTCCTTCCGCTTCGTCAGCCACGTCTTTCTTGGACCTCAGCGGGAAGATTATCCGGCACATCCGCATGATCCGCCCGTTGGGTTGTGGATTGCGCCCGCTTTCCTAGTCGTACTTGTCATTCTGATCGGCCTTTATTCCGCGGCCATTGTCGGCCCATTGGTCGCAGTAGTGTCCAGCACGGTGATCGGCGGCGAGAAGCTTCCGTATTACTCGCTGAAACTCTGGCATGGCTTCACACCGGCGCTTTACATGTCGGTCGTGGCCACGCTGGGCGGTCTATTCCTACTGGCGTTGCACAGACGAGGTGAGCGGATCTGGAACGCCCTGCCCCGCCCCGAAGCCAAGCAGATCTTTGAAGCAATCATAGAAGCGCTGACCCGGCTGAGCCGCTGGATCACCGATGAGATGCACAACGGAGTCCTCAGCCGCTATGCGATCATCTTTGTCGCCTTTACCGTTGGCCTGGGCTATTACGCGTATTCGACCGGAACCATCGGCATTGAAACCCGCGTTCCGCTGCCGGCTCAGATCATTCCGATCATTGGCTGGATCTGCCTTGTGGGTGCGACGCTGGGCATTATGTGGTTCCACCGGAATCGTCTTTTGTCACTGGTATTGATCGGTGTCGTCGGCCTGATCGTTTCGATTGCCTTCAACTATCTCTCGGCCCCGGACCTTGCCTTGACGCAAATCTCGGTCGAGGTGGTGACAATGATCCTTTTGTTGCTGTCGCTGAACTTCCTGCCGACCGAAACGCCCTGGGACAGTTCAGCGGCGCGGCGCTGGCGGGACGCGGCGATTTCCGTGGTCGCGGGCCTTGGCACCGGTGCGTTGATCTACGCGATGATGATGCGCGATTTCGCGTTCCCGACGATTTCAGAGTTCCATCTGGCCAATTCCTACAAAGGCGGCGGCGGCACCAATGTGGTCAATGTGATCCTCGTCGACTTCCGGGGTTTTGATACCTTTGGCGAGATCATCGTTCTGGGCATCGCCGCGCTGATCATCTTTGCGCTGACGGAATCCGTTCTCGGGACAAATGTCCGCAGTTACCTGCTGAACCGCAAACCGCATTGGCCGCAATCCGGGGATTCGCATCCGCTGATGATGGTTGTGGTCACCCGCGTCATGATGCCGATCGCACTGATGGTCGGGGCGTACATCTTCTTCCGCGGGCACAACCAGCCCGGCGGAGGCTTTATTGCCGGCCTGATCGTCGCCATCGCTTATCTGATGCAATACATGGCCAGCGGCTATACCTGGGCCATCGAGCGGCAGAGGTTCTATTACCACGGCACCATCGGCTGGGGTGTTCTGATCGCCGCGGCAACCGGGTTGGGCGCGTGGTTCAACGAACGCCCCTTCCTGACCAGCGATTTCGGCTACATCAACTGGCCTCCGCTTGAGGAATTCGAATGGGCCACCGCCATGCTGTTTGATACAGGTGTATTCCTGGCGGTTCTGGGTGCGGTCATGCTGGCATTGGACAGCCTGTCCCGCTTTGCGTGGCAACCGGGGATGGCACAGGAATTCCCGATGGATATCAATCCCCTGCGAGACAACCCACCGGAAGAGCAACAAGAGAAGGAGCAGGCCTGATGGAAGCGCTCGTAGCCTCTGCCGTCGGTATCATGACCGCCGCCGGGATCTTCCTGATCCTGCGCCGCCGGACGTTTCCGGTCATTCTGGGCCTGTCTCTGATCACATACGCGGTGAACGTTTTCCTGTTCGCGACCGGACGACTGGCGCTGAACGCGCCTGCGGTTCTGAACAAGTACAAGGACGTGCCCTATACCGACCCACTTCCACAGGCGTTGGTCCTGACGGCCATCGTGATCTCGTTCGGGATGACCGCCGTGATCGTGATGATCTCGCTCAGCGCATACCTGTCCGCCAAGAATGACCATATCGACATGACCGCCCAGGACAGTGTTGACGCGCCGGGAGATGACGCATGAACCACTGGATCGTTGCGCCGATCGTCCTGCCCGCGATTCTGGCCCCTTTCATCATCATGGTCCTGCGATACCATCTGGACTTGCAACGTATCTTCTCGGTCGCGGGTGTCGTGGCTTTGCTTGGGATTGCGCTGACAATCACGGCTCAGGCCTCGGGCGGGGACATTCAGGTGTACGAGCTTGGCGACTGGCCCGCCCCCTTTGGCATCGTTATGGTGCTGGATCGCATGTCCGCAATGATGGTTCTGCTGACCGCCCTGCTGGCCCTGCCGATCGTGCTTTATGCCATCGCCTCGGGCTGGGATGACCGGGGCAAGCATTTCCACGCGCTGTTTCATTTCCAGCTCATGGGCGTCTGTGGCGCCTTCCTGACCGGCGACGCCTTCAACCTTTTCGTGTTCTTCGAGGTGCTGCTGATCGCGTCTTACGGCCTTATGACCCATGGCGGTGGCGCGGTACGGTTGAAAGCGGGTGTGCAGTATGTGGCGTATAACCTGTTGGGGTCGACCCTGTTTCTGTTTGCCCTTGGCACGATCTATGGCGTGACCGGAACGCTGAACATGGCGGACATCGCCGTGCGCGTTGCGGAGATCCCAGCCGAAGATACCGCATTGTTGCGGGTTGGTGCGGTGTTGTTGCTGCTGGTCTTCTGCATCAAGGCTGCCGTTCTGCCGCTGCACTTCTGGCTGCCCGCCAGCTATGCCAACGCCCCGCTGCCGGTTGCGGCCCTGTTTGCAATCATGACCAAGGTAGGAGCCTATTCGATCCTGCGAATGTACACTCTGGCCTTCGGTCCCGACGTCGAAGTCACGCAAGGTCTGGTTGGCGATTGGTTGCAACCCGCGGCGCTGCTGACGCTTGCCGTCGGTGCCATCGGCATTCTGGGTTCGCAGCATATTGCCCGCATGGTTGCCTTTTGCGCCATCGCGTCCATGGGTACTTTGCTGATCGCGATTTCACAGTTCACGCCCGGCGCGACGGCTGCCGCCCTTTATTACGTGTTCCATTCGACACTTGCGACCGCGTTGCTGTTCCTCATTGCTGACCTGATCATGGAACGGCAGGGAGGGGCCATAGCCCCCAAGCCGCCGATGCCGCAAAGCGGGTTGATTGCCGCCCTGTTCTTTGTCGGCGCCATCGCGATGGCTGGAATGCCGCCGTTGTCCGGCTTTGTTGGCAAGCTTTTGGTTCTGGACGCTTCGCGTGATGCATCCGATGCCACCTCGGTCTGGGCCGTTATCCTGATTGGATCATTCGTCACCATCGTCGGGCTGGCCCGTGCCGGGACGCTGATTTTCTGGAAAAGCTACGACGCTGAGGTTGTCACAACCGATGAAACCGCCGAAGGCGAAAACGCGTCTGCCGCCGCCGCCCCCGAACCGCAACCCGGCCTTGCTTTTACGGCTGTGTTCGGGGCCGTGGCAGGTCTGGTCCTGCTGACCCTGTTCGCGGGTCCGGCCCTGGAGTACACGAGCAAAACCGCAGAGCAGTTGTTTACCCCTGAAAACTACATCTCTGCCGTCTTGGGAAGGGAAGAGTGATGAAACTGCTGCGCCGAATTTTCCCGCACCCTCACCTGACGATTTTGCTGACGCTTGTCTGGGTTCTGCTAGCGAACAAGCCTTCGCTGAACTCTTTGATCTTTGGCCTGATCCTCGGGATCATCATTCCGTTCGTCACGCAACCCTACTGGCCGGATCGTCCCAAGCTTCGCAACTGGCCAATGGTTGTGGAATACATGCTGGTGGTGCTTTGGGATATCGTGGTTGCGAACGTGACGGTGGCCCGGATCATCCTGTTCAAACGCAATGACAACCGCCAGCCCAACTGGGTCTGTGTCCCGCTTGAGCTGCGCACACCCGAAGCGATCACGGTTCTTGCGGGCACCATCACGATGACTCCGGGCACCGTCAGTTGTGATTTGTCAGCTCAGGGGCATAATCTGCTGGTGCACTGTCTTGATGCCCCCGACCCCGAGGCCGTGCGGGACCAGATCAAACAGCGCTATGAACGTCGCCTGAAGGAGATTTTCGAATGATCGACTACGCGATTTATTTTGCATTTGCCTGTTTCGGTGCGGCGATCATGATGTGTCTGTGGCGTATCATCACCGCTGACGGGGTCGGCACCCGGGTTCTGGCCTTGGACACTATGGTAATCAACACAATCGCCCTGATGATCCTATATGGGTTGGATCAGGGGACCGAGATCTTTTTCGAGGCCGCCATGATCATTGCCATGCTCGGTTTTGTTTCCACCGTGGCCTATGCGCGCTTCATGTTGCGCGGCAACATTATCGAATGAGGGCGGGATGACATTCATCGTGGAACTGCTGATCGCCTTTTTCCTGATCGTTTCGGGTATCTTCGGCTTTGTCGGGTCTTTTGGCATGATCAAGCTGAATGACCCAATGTCCCGCCTGCACGCCCCGACCAAGGCAACGACCTTGGGGGTGGGCGGCGTGCTTCTGGCTTCGATCGTGCATTCTGTTCTTCTGGAAGGAAAGCTGTCCCTGCACGAGCTGCTGATCACTCTGTTCCTGTTCCTGACCGCTCCGATCACGGCCCTGTTCATTGCAAAATGGCACATACACCGGCATGAAAAACCCGAAGACCTGCCGGATGCCGGCGAGGATGAACTTTGGGCCACCCACGCCGTCGAGCAGGTCGAAGACGTTCCGGATCATAGCGCGAATTGAAACCGATGCATATTCCTCCGCTGCCCCTGACCCGCGATCTGGTTCTTGTTGGCGGAGGCCACACCCACGCGCTGCTGCTGCGCAAATGGGGGATGGACCCGTTGCCCGGGGCGCGTGTGACCGTGATAAACCCCGGCCCGACGGCCCCGTATTCCGGAATGCTGCCAGGCTATGTCGCCGGGCATTATGACCGGTGGCGGCTGGACATCGATCTGGTCAGACTGGCCCGCTTCGCAGGCGCACGCGTCATTCTGGGCGCGGTCGATGGAATCGATACCGAACGTCAGGAAATCCATGTTCCCGGGCGTCCTCCGGTGGGTTTCGATGTGGCATCGATCAATGTTGGGATCACTTCGGACATGCCCGCAATGCCCGGCTTTGCGGAACATGCCGTACCGGCCAAACCACTGGGGCCATTCGCGGCAGAATGGGCTGCTTATCTGGCGGGCAACGGCCCTGCCTCGGTCGTCGTGATCGGCGGTGGAATCGCCGGGGTTGAACTGGTCATGGCGATGGCTCATGCGCTCAGGGCCAAGGGTCGGTCAGCGCAGGTTACGCTGATCGACAATGCCATTGCCTTGACGGCCACCAAACCCAAAGCGGCAGAGACGATCCGCCGTGCGATGCAGGATCTTGGTGTAGAGGTGATCGAAAACGCCGCGATCAGCCGGATCGCTTCGGATCACGTCGCTTTGCAGGATGGGCGCAAGATCCCGGCCGGTTTCGTGACAGGTGCGGCCGGAGCCCGCCCCTATGGCTGGATCGAAAAGACCGGGCTGGACCTTGAGGATGGCTTCATCCGGGTAAACAGCTACCTGCAATCCAGCGATCCCGTGGTTTTTGCCGCCGGTGATTGCGCCCATCTTACGGACAATCCCAGACCCAAAGCCGGTGTTTATGCAGTGCGCGAAGCACCGGTTCTGTTCGACAATCTGCGCGCGGCGCTGGGGGCTGGACGGATGCGCAAGTACATCCCGCAGAAAGACTACCTGAAGCTGATTTCGCTGGGCGGCAAATCAGCGCTGGGCGAGCGGTTGGGGTTGTCCCACAGCGGAGCGATGATGTGGAAATGGAAGAACCACATCGACCAAACTTTCATGAACAAGTTCCGGGACCTGCCGCAGATGAAGCCCCCCGCGCTGCCGCGCGCACATGCCGCCGGGCTTGTCGAGGCGCTAGGCGATAAACCGATGTGTGGCGGATGCGGTGCCAAGGTCGGGCGCGGAGCATTGCAGGTGGCGCTGAAATCGCAGCCCGATCCCGTTCGCCCGGATATCATCCCCCTGCCCGGCGACGACGCGGCTCTGCTTCAGACGGGCGGGGTTCGGCAGGTCATGACATCAGATCACCTGCGGGCTTTTACCAATGATCCCGCACTTATGGCGCGCATCGCCGCTGTACATGCCCTGGGGGATGTGTGGGCCATGGGGGCCGCACCTCAGGCTGCCACGGCAACGATCATCCTTCCGCGCATGTCTGCTGCCCTGCAACGCCGTACCATGTCGGAAATCATGTCGATCGCAGGAGACGTCATGCGGGACGCCGGTGCCGATATCGTGGGCGGGCACAGTTCCATGGGTGACGAGATGACAATCGGATTCACACTGACCGGCCTGTGCGACGGCGACCCGATAACGCTGGCCGGCGGGCAACCGGGCGACTGTCTAATCCTGACCAAACCCATAGGAAGCGGCGTTCTTATGGCGGCCGAGATGGCAGGCCAGGCCAATGGTGCCTGGGTCGCCGCAGCCTACCGGCACATGGCGCAGCCGCAGGGAAAGGCGGCCCGCATATTGGCCGGGGCCCATGCGATGACCGACGTGACCGGGTTTGGTCTGGCCGGACATCTGCAAGGTATCTGCGACGCTTCCGGATGCGGGGCCACGATGGATCTGGATGCCGTGGAGTTGATGGATGGCGCGCAGGAACTGACGGACCGGGGTGTTCGATCAACCCTTTTTGCAGACAACCGGGCAATAGCACCTGCCCTGCCCGCCGAGGGCAAAGCCGCCCTGATATTCGACCCGCAGACAGCGGGCGGCCTGCTGGCCGCAGTGGCGGCAAAGGATGCCGATACCGTCCTGGAAGACCTCAGGAACGCCGGATATCCGGCCATGGCAATCGGCGAGCTCACCGATGCACCGGGACTGCGCCTTCAGGACTGATCCAGCAGGGTTTCGATCCGGGTGGCCGCCTCGCTCAGGCCGGCATCGTTAAAAAGGGCGATCTCAATATCGGCCAGAACCTTGACGGAACGGGATCGCCGCGCCTTTGCGTATGCCGGGTCGTAATGCTGCTCCATCAGGGCCTGGGTCAGCACCTGTTTTTGACCTGCTTCGATCAGCTGCATCCAACCATCCACGACCTCGTGCCCGCGATGAAAGCGCAGCGGCGACAACCGGTCCCGCAAACGGTCGCCGTCAGACAGGATGTCGTCGTAGGCCTGAACGAGATAGGCGGCGCGCGCCTCGAGCGGAGCCGTGATGTTCACCCGTGGGGCTGAACACAAAGCGTTCCACAGGCTGGGCGGCAATATCAGGCTGCCGATCTTGGACGATTCCGCTTCGATGACGACCGGGCGCGCCGTATCCATCGCACAAAGCGCCCCTGCTAGGGCCGATTCAAAAGCTTTCTGGCTGGGCTGGCCGCCCGGTCTTTCCCCCAGCAGGGAACCCCGGTGATTGGCCAGCGCTTCGAGGTCAAGAACCTGCACCCCGCGTGACTGCAAACGTGCCAGCAATTCTGTCTTGGCCGTTCCGGTATAGCCATCCAGCGCCACCAACCGATGCGGCAACGGATCATCGTACAAATACGCATTCACCAGCCTGCGGTAGGTGCGATAGCCGCCCTCGATCACATCCGCGCGCCAGCCGATTTGTTGCAGCATCCATGTAAATGACCCGGAACGCTGTCCGCCGCGCCAGCAATAGACCAGAGGGCGCCAGCTGCCTTCGTGGTGGCTTAGATGTTGCTCGATGTGGTTGGCCGCATTGCGGAACACCAGAGCGGCCCCGAGTTTACGCGCCAGAAACGGGCTTTCCTGTACATACATGGTCCCGACACGGGCGCGTTCCTCGTTGTTCAGAACCGGCAGGTTGATCGCGCCTGGCAGATGATCTTCAGCGAACTCTGCCGGGCTGCGCACATCGATGACCGTGTCAAAACCATGCGCATAAAGCTGTGTCAGATCAGAAAAGGTCAGGGCCATGCCGAAGGTCTAGCTTGCCGCGTTTGCAAAGAAAAGGCCGCACGCCCTCACTCGTGCAAAGGCTTGATCAGATCAGGTCCGCTGGCCCGGTTCGAGTTCACGACCGGATCAACGCGATGAAACGTCAGCACATCCTCTGCCCCCGGCTGCATCAGACGAGCAGCGCCCTTTCCCGCTTCTCCCAACCACAATGACCAATGCTCGGGTTCGAGGATCAGGGGCATCCGGTGATGGATGGTGCCAAGTTTTTCGTTGGCCGCCGTCGTCACGATGGCACAGGTGCTCTGACGGTTTTCATCCACCCCCCAGTCCTGCCAGATCCCCGCAAAGGCAGTGGGGGCGCCGTCCCTGCGATGGATGTACCAGGGCAAGCGCTTTCCCTCGTCCGTCTTGGTCCATTCGTAGAACCCTGTTGCGACAATCAGACAGCGACGCGACCGGCAGGCATCGCGAAAGGCAGGCTTTTCCGCCAAAGTCTCGGCACGGGCGTTGATCAGCAAAGGCCCGGCGGTTTCCGTCTTGTACCAATGCGGCAAAAACCCCCAGCGCAGCGCATCCAGACGCCGACCTGAGTCACCACCCCGAACCACATGCACCTGATTTGTCGGACAAACATTGAAGTTCGGCACGGTTGGCAATGCGTTCGCCGGGCGCGCGGAAAACAGCTGCGCCATCGCGTCATTGGGAAGAGTTATTGCAAACCGTCCGCACATGGGTAATGAACCACCGATGCTACATTGATACTGGCACAGGATCTTACGGGGTCATACGGAAAACCAAATAACGCAATCCCTCAAGAGCAAAGCAATGGCCCTTTTGGATGCGGGCAAGCTGCCACAGGCGCTGAAAAAGGCCCAGCTGGGTATCAAGAAATTCCCAAAGGACGCTGACTACCAAGCCATCGCCGGTTTCGTTTTGACCGAAATGAAGCAGTACAGGAAATCCATTCCGCATTTCATTGAAGCCTCGCGGATGAAGCCCGATGATCCACAATTTGCCGAGAATCTGGCTAACGCCTTGATGCAAACAGGGCAAATTGTGCAGGCATTGACCTACGCAGAGAAAAAGATTGAACGATTTCCAAACAATCGGGAACTCACCAGAGTCATCGACGAAATTCAGCGCCAAGGGGAAAACTGGCGATCCATCATCCAGTTCACAACACACAAACTGGCGTCAGATCCGGACAACGCGGAATTGCTTTCAAAGCGTGCCCGCGCCTTCCAAAGCATCGGTTTTGTCGAAGAAAGCACGCGGGATATCCAACGCGCGTACGAGTTGGCACCAAAGAACACAACGATTGCATTGCAAACGGCCATCAATCTGCATCAGGCCGGTGACAGAGCCCAAGCGATCAAAGTTCTGCAAAACATACTGGAAACCGATCCCCAGAACCCGAATGCCCTGTTGCAATCCGCAATATTGACCGCACCGGAAAACGTGCCGCAGATGATCCCTGCGTTGAACGAAGCCATCGCTCAGACAGATCAACCATTGCAAGAGCTCGAGTTTGCCAAAGCACATCTGATCGAAAAAAGCGAAGGCTTGGCCAAGGCGTTGCCGCAATTTGCAAAGGCAAACGCAATCCAACAGAGTATTCTGCCCTACGACCCCGAAATCGAAGAGAACAAAATATCCGATATTCTGAACCTGTTCCCTGAAGGGTCGCCTGGGGTCAGTGCAGAGCAAAACAGTATGCCGGTACCAATTTTTGTTATCGGTCAGCCGCGATCCGGAACCACTTTGATGGAGATGATGCTGAGCTCTGCGCCCGGTATCGCCGGTTGCGGCGAGCTAATGCTGATGACCGACCTTTCCGCCAAGTTTTATTCGTCTGGCACGTCGCTCGATTCAGAAGCCGCGAAGGCGATTGCCCAAAGCTACCTGGACCAGATGCCTGGGATTCCGGCGGATTCAATCGCCTTTGTCGACAAGATGCCGCACAACTATCAAAATGTCGGCTTCATTCTTGCAGCCTTCCCGAATGCCCGGATCATCAACATGTTGCGGGATCCACGCGATGTCGGTTTGTCAAAATGGATCCAGCGGTTCCTAGCAGATGGCATGAACGACACATCCAACCTTGAAGCGATCGCGCATACCGCAAATCTGTATCGCCGTTACATGTCTCATTGGGATAAGCTGTTCGGAAACCGCATTCTGACAATGCCCTATGAAGATCTGGTGGCGGATCCCCTGACCCACAGCCAGCGCGTTGCCGAGTTTTGCGGTATTGAGTGGTGCCAATCCATGGTACATCCCGAAAAGAACACCAGACAGGTGCGAACGGCCAGCGTGGATCAGGTGCGCAACAAGATCTCGACCAAGTCAATCGGACGCTGGCGCGAGGTCGCGGATCAGATCAAACCGATGCTGGATGGCTTTGACCCGGAACTTTGGCCGGAATACGATTTCAGTTGATCAGCAAAAAAAGAAAAGCCGCATCATGGTGACGCGGCTTTTGTTCTTTTCAAAAACAGAGTCACTTCTGCTGGATGCGTCCGTCGACATAAGGCTGGTACGGCGCGTTTTCGGCCAGATATTCCGCGGTTACATCCGCAAGATCCGGACCGAAGTCATAGGCGTTCTTGTCGTCGCCCTCGAACATTGAATACCCATCGCCGCCATTGCGGACGTAGTTGTTGGTTACGGCCAGGTAGGTTTTGTTCGGGTCGATCGGAACGAACCCATCACGCTCGGCGACCATCACATCAATGATACGCCCTTCGTTCGGCGCTACGCTGGGATCCCAGGTAAAGCGCAGGCCTGCCACTTGCGGGAACCGGCCCTTGACCTCTTCCACCTGGCTTACGCCGTTTTCCAGCGCGTCAATAACGGTCTGCCCGGTGATCTCAAAAGTGGACAGCGTGTTCTGGAACGGCAGCACGGTCAGCACTTCGCCCATGGTCACGTCTCCGGGGTCGATAGACGCCCGCAAACCACCCGAGTTCGCGATGGCAATCTGAACGCCCTGATCGGCAACCCGCGCCAGCATCGCATCGGCAACAAGATTGCCCATCTGGCATTCCTGTACGCGACATACAGAGCGATCCCCCTCGATGGCCTCGGCCGCGCTGGCGACAACCTTGTTTCGGATTTCATCCAGAGGCTGAGCAAGTTCCGCGATCCGATCCAATGCGGCCTGATCCTCGGTCACGGTGTTGTCCATGATCAAGGGTTCACCAACCGCTTCGACCACATTGCCGTCATCATCAAACGTGACGTTCAGTTCGCCCAGAAACTTGCCGTAGGCATAGGCTTGAACGATCTGCACACCGTTGACCACCGTCGGATAAGGGCCCACGGCCTTGTCCGATGCATTCGAAAGATAGGTGTTCGAATGGCCGCCAACGATCACGTCGACGCCGCTTGTCTCAGCCGCGACACGCTGATCGACGCCATAGCCCGAATGGCTGAGTACGATGATCTTGTTGACGCCTTCGCCCGTCAGCTTGTCGACCTCGGCCTGAACCGCGGGCACCGGGTCTGAAAAGGTCACGTTGGGACCGGGCGACGCAAGTTCATGCGTATCGATCGGCGTCAGCCCGATCAGGCCAATCTTTTCGCCCCCCACCTCGATCACGGTGGATTTCTTGATGTGGTCAGTCAGAAGTTCTTCGTCGCGAATATCGGCATTGGACATCAGGACCGGGAAATCAACCGAGTCGATAAAGCCACGCAACACTTCCGGTCCGTCGTCAAACTCGTGATTGCCCACGGTCATGGCGTCATAGCCCAGCTTGTTCATGAACTCGGCAGCGACCTTGCCCTTGTAGTACGTGTAGAAAAGGGACCCCTGAAACTGATCGCCGCCATCCACCAAAATCGAATTGTCGGCACGTTCACGTGCGTCTTTCACGGCTGTGACCAGGCGCGCCGATCCACCAAAGCACTTCCCTTCGGCATTGTCTTCCGCATCGCATCCGCTGTCGTATTTGTTGATCGGCTCAAAACGAGCATGAAAATCGTTGGTGTGCAAAATTGTCAACTTGTAGTCGGCTGCCGCAACTCCGGCGGTCAGGCTCAGAACCGCGACTGAAGTCAAAATTCGGGTCTGCATTATGGTACTCCCAGTTATTATTTGTGGTGATCGTGCGCGCATGACGGCAGAGAGTCAAAGAAGAAATCCGACTTGATTCCATCTTCCGCGCGGGGCATCAGGTCCGTATGCTGATTTACAAGATTTTCCGAGCCGAAGAGTGGGCCACCTTGCAGAACCAGGGTGCCTCGGACGGTGCTCCGATCGACGTCGCTGACGGGTTTGTCCACTTTTCCACCGCTGAACAAGCCGCTGAAACAGCAGCCAAACATTTTGCCGGTGTCGATGGTCTGGTTTTGCTGGCCTGTGACGCAGATGCGATGGGCGACGACCTGAAATGGGAGGTCTCGCGCGGCGGTGCCCTGTTCCCGCATCTCTATCGCCAGATCCGGATGAGCGATGTTGCCTGGTCACGCCCTCTGCCGTTTGACGGCACCGCGCACCAGTTCCCAAAGGATATGTCATGACATCCTATATTGACCCGGACCGCGACCAGTTCGAGGCCTTCAAGGCATTGGATCGGGACAAGCCGATCGAAATGCTCAACCTGGTGAACTTTCGGGCCAAGGCGCAGTACCCACCCGCGCATGAACTGGCGGATGCAGACCTGACCGGAGCGCAAGCCTATCAGAACTACGGGGCTGAAACCGCTGCGATCATTGAACGTATCGGGGCACGCATCCTCTGGCGTGGGGTGTTTGAATCAACCCTGATTGGCCCGGCGGACGAGGTGTGGGATGCCGTTTTCATTGCCCGCTATCCGACGGCACATGCATTTTTGGAAATGGTCACCGACCCGGCCTATCAGGCGGCGGTGATCCACCGTCAGGCGGCGGTGGAAACGTCGCGCCTGATCCGATGCGGTTCTGGTGAAGCCGGGGCGACATTCGGATGAAACTGATAGAAAAACTGGGCCTTGCCGCCCTGCACCGCATGGACCCCGAGACCGCCCACGGGATGTCGATCAGGGCGTTGAAGTCAGGGCTTGCTCCTGCACCCGGGCCGGTAACGACGCCGCGCCTGAAAACGGTCGTTGCCGGGCTGACCTTGCCGAACCCGGTTGGGCTGGCCGCCGGGTTCGACAAGAATGGTGAGGTTTTGGCCCCGCTGTCCCGCGCCGGGTTCGGTTTTGTCGAGGTCGGGGCGGTCACGCCGCGCCCGCAACCGGGAAACCCCAAACCCCGCCTGTTTCGCCTGACCGAGGACAAGGCAGCCATCAACCGCTTTGGCTTCAACAATGAAGGCATGGAGGTGATGGCCAAACGGCTGGCAGACCGCCCCAAAGACGCGGTCATCGGCCTGAATCTGGGGGCCAACAAGGACAGCGAAGACCGTGCCGGAGATTTTGTCAAAGTGCTGGCCCATTGTGCCGAACACCTGGATTTTGCAACCGTCAACGTGTCATCCCCGAATACGGAGAAGCTGCGGGATTTGCAGGGCAAAGCCGCTCTCACCGCGTTGTTGAGCGGTGTGATCGAGACACGTGACGCGCTGCCGCGCCCGCTGCCGATCTTCCTGAAAATCGCTCCGGATCTCACCGAGGCGGAATTGCAGGACATCGCCGAAGTCGCACGCGAAACCGGGGTGGACGCTGTGATCGCCACCAACACCACCCTGTCCCGCGACGGGTTGCGCAGCGCGCAGAAAGACGAACGTGGTGGTTTGTCGGGCGCCCCGCTGTTTGAAAAGTCGACCCGCGTACTGGCTCGGCTGAGCAAACTGACGGACGGGGATATCCCCCTGATAGGCGTGGGCGGCATCAGCAATGCCGAGCAAGCCTATGCCAAGATCTGCGCCGGGGCATCGGCCGTGCAGTTCTACACCGCAATGGTGTATGGCGGCATTTCCCTGGCGGCCGACATCGCCAAAGGGCTGGATGACTTGCTGGCGCGTGACGGTTTTGACACTGTATCGCAAGCCGTCGGCAGCAAACGAGAGGATTGGCTGTGATCGAATACTGGCACAACCCCCGCTGTTCCAAATCCCGCGCCGGTCTGGCGCTTTTGGAAGAAAACGATGCACAGGTCTGCGTTCGAAAGTACTTGGAAGACGCGCCGTCAATCGACGAGTTGCGCGCTGCGCAATCCGCCCTTGGGCTGTCGCCGATCGAAATGATGCGCACAGGAGAAAAACGGTTCAAGGAACTGGGTCTGGCCAAAACCTCGCCCGACGAAGATCTGATCCGTGCCATGGCCGAAGACCCGATCCTGATCGAGCGCCCTCTTGCAATTGCCGGAGACAAAGCCGCCATCGGGCGTCCGCCGGAAAACCTGTTGACGTTGCTCTAGGCCACCTGGGCCTCAAGCTTGGGATAGCGCCAGCCCATCGTCACACCACGCGCGATATTGAGAACCATCAGCGCAGCCCACAGGCCGTGGTTGCCGAAGACAGGCACCAGCATGAACAAAGCGACCACATAGATCGCCACCGACTGAATCATCGCGTTTCGCATGGCGCGGGTCCAGGTGGCGCCGATGTAGATACCGTCGAACATCCAGCTTGCCACCCCGATCACCGGGGCGATCGCGGCCCAGAACAGGTATTCGCGCCCGGCTTCACGCACCTGTGGTGAAGTTGACATCAGGTCGATCAGTGCCGGTCCGGCAACGAAGAAAACCGCCGCCAGTAACAGCGCCCCCCCGACACCCCATTGCGAGGCCATGACAGAGGCGCGACGCACCTGATACCTGTCTCTGGCACCGACTGCGCCTCCGACCAGCGCTTCGGCGGAAAAGGCAAACCCATCAAGCGCAAAGGCGGTGATTTCAAGAAATTGCAGCAAAACTTGATTGGCCGCCAGATTCACGTCACCCAGATCCGAGCCAACAAAAAGGAATGTCGTGAACGATCCGGTCAACAGAACCGATCGCAGCATGATATCACCGTTGACCTGCAACATACGCCGCAGCCGGGCGGCATCGAAAACCCGAGCCCAATCGCGCCAGATTCCATCTGCGAACCCATCCCGGCAAAGCCACAACCCCAAAGCCAATCCGGTCCATTCTGCAATCAGGGTGGCAATGGCAACCCCCTCGACCCCCCAGCCAAGGCCCAAAACGAACCACAGGTCTAGACCGATATTCAACCCGTTCATCCAGACCTGAAGGATGAACACGCCGCGCGTACGTTCGACGGCGATCAGCCAGCCGGTAACGGCATATAACGCGATGGTGGCGGGCGCCCCCCAGATGCGGATTTCCAGATAGGATCGGGTCAGGGCTTCGACTTCGGGGCTTGCCGGGGAAAGCGCGAACGCACCCGCAAACACGGCCACCTGCGCAAGGATAAAGAACAGCCCTGCCGCGCCTCCCAGGATCAGGCCGCGCATCAGCAGCGCCCGGGTTTCGACGGTATCGCCTGCCCCGCGTGCCTGCGCCGCCATCCCGGTCGTGCCCATCCGCAGGAAACCGAAGATCCAATAGACTGTGGACAGGATCACAGCCCCGATGCCGACCGCCCCGATCGGGGCCGCCTCGCCCATCTGACCGACAACGCCCGTATCCACCGCACCCAGTATCGGCACGGTGGCATTCGACAGAACTATGGGCACCGCGATCTTCAGCACCCGCCTGTGCGTGATGGGCGCCGAGGTGTCCTGCACGGTCAGCTCTTATCTCTGGGAGGTTGCGGCATCAGGAAATGTCCGGAAGCCTGCGCAAACAGTTTCGCATGGTTATCCTGCCAGGCTTCGACCCGGACCGAGGCATACCGCCGCCCGGATCTGCTGATGAAGGCCCGTGCATATGCGTCCCGTGGAAGGCCCGAGCGCAGATAGTCGACGGTAAAGTCGATGGTCTTGGGAAAGCGGATATTCGGGTCGGTCACAATCGCCTCTCCGTCGATCTCGCCACTTTCGATACGTGGGAACATATGTTCCCAACTTAGGGTGATGACAGCGGTCACTTCGAGGAATGCCGCGGTTACACCGCCGTGAATCGCAGGCAGAAACGGGTTGCCGATCAACTTGTCGTCGAAGTTCAGAACACCGGTCAGTTCGTCCCCGCGCCGGTCGAAGCTGATATTGAGAAAGCGGATATACGGGACGCCGTCAACCAGCGCTCGCAACGCTGCATCGCGTCGCTGCTTGACCACCTGCATTGGTTCGGGACGAGGTCTTGCCATGTTATTTCCCCTCAACCGTAAAGGACCCCGAGGCCGTGGCCACCGGCAGGTCTTTGTCATGGTCCATAGCCGTCGCTCGTACAAACGCCACGTTCCGCGTGATGTGATAGCAGACGGCGTGCGCTGTAACCGTCTGACCCGGTGTCGCCGCGCGCATGTAGTCAATGCGCAGATCAATCGTGGCTGTCCCGCCGGGGGCCGACGGGTGGCTCATCACGGCAGCACCGCAGCACGTGTCCAGAATTGTGGAAATCGCCCCACCGTGAATTACCCCTGTGCGCGGATCACCGATCAGATCCTCATTGTAGGGCAACGTGATCTCTGCCTCGCCCTCTCCGATCTGCGTGAGCTTGAGGTTCAATGCCCGCGCATGGGGGATCGCCTCGATAAACTGGCGGGCTAAAACTGTCTTGTCGACCATAGGTTTGCGTCCTGTTCTCTGCCCGTCCTTTATGAGCCGCTGTTTCCGCAAAGGGCAAGCCCACCTGTTGCGCTTGGGATCGGGACCGCCTAGGTTGCTGACAAGGAGATCGGGAATGTCCAACAACCGTTTGTCATTCAAAGAGATGTGCGCCGAGTTCGACGTGACCCCGCGCACTCTGCGCTATTACGAATACATCGAGCTTTTGCAACCGGACCGTGAAGGTCGGTCTCGGTTTTACGGCCCGCGCGAATGCGCGCGGATGAAGCTGATCATGCGCGGCCGCAAGTTCGGATTCCCCCTGGAAGAGATCCGCCAATGGCTTTTGATCTACGAAGATCAGGGCAATGAGGCGCAAATGGCCACCTTCGTCGAGATGGCGGATCGCCAGATGAGCGAGCTTCAGCAGCAGCGCCAGCAACTGGACGAAGCCATGGACGAGCTCAAGCGTCTGCGCGACCAGACGGCCAAGTCCTTGGGATAGCCGCCCCCAATCCGAAAATTCGAATTGATCACCCTGAATCTGCGCAAGCAGATGCGCGGTGTTTCCGCAATTGCGACAGCTTTGGCGGGAAATTCCGCATGACGCTACGGAAAGAAAATTGCGTCAGACCGTGCTTACGTGACCGGATGTTACGTCAACTTTGAAATGACGCAGCGTCTGGATTACGTAAACGTCACTCTCGTGTTGTAAAGCGCGTACCAACTGCGCAACTCATATCTCATGACGCCAGTGACGAGAGTATGACGAATGACCGAAGATGTGATGACCATCCGTGAGATGTGCGAGACCTATGATGTCACGCCACGCACCTTGCGGTTCTATGAGGCCAAGGAACTTCTGTTCCCGATCCGTGAAGGCCAGAAACGTCTGTTCACCAAGCGTGATCGGGCGCGGCTCAAACTGATCCTGCGCGGCAAACGATTTGGGTTCAGCCTGGAAGAAATTCGGCAATTGCTGGATTTGTACCATGTCGGCGACCAGCAGGTCACACAGATGACCCGCACCTATGAAATCGCGTGCGAGCGTCTGGAGGACATGGAAGCGCGCCGCGAAGAGCTGACGCAGGCCATCGACGATCTGAAAGAGCAGTTGCGCTGGGGCGAGAAAGTCATCGCCTCGATGAAACAGGAAAAGAAGGCAGCCGAGTAACCTCGACCTGTCATCCGGACATATGAATTAAGGGAGCTTCACATGCCCGTTTACAACGCGCCAACCAAAGACATGCAGTTCATCCTGCACGACGTACTGCATGTCTCGCAGTCGGACATACCCGGCTATAACGAACTGGAAGCCGAGTTTACCGGCGCGGTTCTGGAAGAAGCTGGCAAAGTTGCCACCAATGTTCTGCATCCGCTGAACGTGGTTGGCGACACCGAAGGGTGCCGGTTGGAAAACGGTATTGTGTACACCCCGACCGGGTTCAAGGAAGCCTTCGAGCAGATGAAGGAAGGCGGCTGGACTGGCCTCGACATGCCGGAAGAGTATGGCGGCCAAAACATGCCCTATGTGCTGGGCACTGCTGTGGGTGAGATGTTCTCGGGCTCTAACCAGGCCTTCACCATGTACCAGGGCCTGACGCACGGCGCGGCCTCGGCGATTCTGGCGCACGGAACGGACGAGCAGAAGAACAAGTACCTGCCCAAAATGGTCAGCTGTGAATGGACCGGTACCATGAACCTGACTGAACCGCATTGCGGCACCGATCTGGGCCTGATGCGCACCAAAGCGGAACCGCAGGGCGACGGCAGCTACAAAATCTCGGGCCAGAAGATCTTTATCTCGGCTGGCGATCACGACATGGCCGACAACATCATCCATCTGGTGTTGGCGAAGATTCCGGGCGGCCCCGAGGGTATCAAAGGCGTATCGCTGTTCATCGTCCCCAAGTTCATCGTCAACGAAGACGGCTCTTTGGGCGAACGCAACGGCGTCTCGGTCGGCAAGATCGAAGAGAAAATGGGCATCCACGGCAACTCGACCTGCGTCATGAACTATGACGAAGCCACCGGCTGGCTGCTGGGCGAAGAGCACAAGGGCATGCGCGCCATGTTCACCATGATGAACGAAGCGCGTCTGGGTGTGGGTATGCAGGGCCTGTCGCAGGCCGAAGCGGCGTACCAGAACGCTCTGGAATATGCCAAGGATCGTTTGCAGGGGCGCGATGTGACCGGTGTCAAAAATCCGGATGGTCCGGCCGATCCTCTGATCGTGCATCCTGATATCCGTCGCAACCTGATGGATCAGAAAAGCTTTACCGAAGGCGCGCGCGCGTTCATCCTTTGGGGCGCGACCATGATCGACAAGGCGCACCGCGCAGGAGACAAGGATGCGGACGGGCTCATCTCGCTGCTGACCCCGGTCATCAAAGGCTTCCTAACCGACGAAGGCTACGACATGACCGTTCAGGCGCAGCAGGTCTATGGGGGTCATGGTTACATCGAAGAATGGGGCATGTCGCAATACACCCGCGATGCCCGGATCGCCATGATCTATGAAGGCGCCAACGGTGTACAGGCGTTGGACCTTGTTGGCCGCAAACTGGCGCAGGATGGCGGTAAGCACGTCATGGCCTTCTTCGACATGGTCAAAACCTTCTGCAAGGAAAACTCAGGCCAGAACGAGGCTTATGACAAAGCCTTCATCGAACCGCTGAAGGCTGCGTCTAAGGATCTGCAGGCGGCTGGTATGTATTTCATGCAGGAAGGCATGAAAAATCCGAACAACGCGCTGTCCGGTTCCTATGACTTCATGCACATGTTCGGTCATGTCTGCCTGGGCCTGATGTGGGCCCGTATGGCCAAGGCCGCACAAGAAGCGCTGGACAGTGGCACGTCGGACAAAGAGTTCTACGAGACCAAGATCGACACCGGCCGCTTCTACATGGCCCGCCGTCTGCCCGCCACGGCGTTGCATCTGTCGCGCATTCAAACTGGCGCAGATACGGTCATGGCGCTGGAGGCTGCAAACTTCTGATCTTTCTCCGGTTCCGGGGCCCCGCCCCGGAGCCGGTTTTCGGAGGAGATACAATGCCAAAACGATTTCGCCTGACCCGCCGATTCCCGGTCGCCATGACCGAGGACGGCTATCGAAAGCTCAGGGCTTTTGCCCGTGAGGCAGGATTAGATGAAGGCGAAGCGCTGTCTTTTCTGTTCGAAAATTTCAACAGCGTCATTGATGAAGACAACCTTACCCATCGATTGCGTCTTTTCAATTCCGAGTTGGAGGCGCGCAAGCGCTAGGCACCAGAACCGCCAAGCTAGGATGAAAGATGCACTAAACGCCACGGGAGGGGCGATTGCATGACCATAAAACTGCACTGCTTCGGAGAAAGCGGCAATTCCTACAAGGCCGCTCTGGCGCTGGAAATGTCTGGCCTCGATTGGGAACCGGTCTTTGTCGATTTCTTCAACGGCGTCACCCGAAGCCCCGAGTTCCGTTCGGAAATCAACGTGATGGGCGAAGCGCCCTTCATGGTCGATGACGATTTCCAAACCTCCCAATCCGGTGCCATTCAGGCCTATGTGACTGAAAAATCGGGCAAGTTCGGAGGCAAAAACCGGGAAGAGAACTATGACATCCTGCGCTGGGTGCTGTGGGACAATCACAAGCTTAGCTCGATGGCGGGCCTGACCCGGTTCCTGATCAACTTTCTGCCTGAACAGCATCGCAACCCGGATGTGATCGCCTTCAACCAGGGCCGCCTGAAGGCCGCTTATCAGGTGCTGAACGCGCATCTGGAAGGCCGTGACTGGATCGTCGGCGACGGCGTGACCAACGCCGATCTCAGCTGCTGCGGCTATCTGTATTACCCCGAACCATTCGGCTTTGACCGTGCCGACTGGCCCAACATCGACGCCTGGCTGACTCGCCTGTCCGAACAGCCCGGCTGGAAACACCCCTATGACCTGATGCCCGGCAACCCGTCGGATCGAGCTTGAGGAGAAGACCCATGACCGAAGCTTATATTTATGACGCCCTGCGCACCCCGCGCGGCAAGGGCCGCAAGGATGGCAGCCTGCACGAGGTAACCTCGGTACGCCTGTCCGCCCTGACCCTGAACGCGATGAAGGAACGCAACAACCTGGAAGGCCACGCCGTCGAGGACGTGATCTGGGGCAACGTCACGCAGGTGATGGAGCAAGGCGGCTGTCTGGCACGTTCGGCGGTTCTGGCCTCGGATCTGGACCAGTCGATCCCCGGCCTGGCGATCAATCGCTTCTGCGCGAGCGGGATGGAAGCCGTGAACCTGGCCGCAAACCAGGTCAAGGGCGGCGCGGGCGACGCTTATATCGCCGGTGGCGTCGAGATGATGGGCCGTGTTCCCATGGGCAGCGACGGGGCGGCGATTGCCGTTGACCCCTCTCTGGCGATGGAGACCTACTTTGTGCCGCAGGGCATCTCGGCCGACATCATTGCCACAGAATACGGGTTCAGCCGCGATGACGCAGACGCTCTGGCGGTTGAATCGCAAAAGCGCGCGGCCGAAGCTTGGGCCGACAACCGGTTCGAAAAGTCGATCATCACAGTGAAAGACCAGAACGGCCTGCCCATTCTGGACCGCGACGAGTACATGCGCCCAGGCACCGACATGCAAAGCCTTGGCGCGCTGAACCCGTCCTTCCAGATGATGGGCGAGCAGATGCCTGGCTTCGACAAGGTGGCGATGCTGAAATACCCACATCTTGAGCGGATCAATCACATCCACCATGCGGGCAACAGCTCGGGCATCGTGGATGGCGCTGCGGCCGTGCTGATCGGCAACAAGGAATTCGGCGAGAAATACGGCCTGAAACCGCGCGCCCGCATCAAGGCCACCGCCAAAATCGGTACCGACCCGACCATCATGCTGACCGGCCCAGTTCCAGTGACCGAGAAAATTCTGGCCGACAACGGCATGAAGATCAGCGATCTGGACCTGTTCGAAGTGAACGAAGCCTTCGCCTCGGTCGTACTGCGGTTCCAACAGGCGTTTGATGTCGACCCGGCGTTGGTGAACGTCAACGGCGGGTCAATTGCGATGGGTCACCCGCTGGGCGCAACCGGTGCGATCATCATCGGCACCTTGCTGGATGAACTGGAGCGTCAGGACAAGGAAACCGGTCTGGCCACGCTTTGCATTGCGTCCGGCATGGGTGCGGCAACGATTATCGAGCGGGTCTGATGCCCAAGCTGGATCTCTCTCAGATCCCGTTCAAGGGGGGCTCGTCCTATCCGGGCAAGCTGGCCGAGGCGACCGCTGGTCGTTTCGTGCAGCGCGTCGGGGATGCGGGCGGGTTGACCCAATACGGGGTCAACATCGTGCGGCTGGAGCCTCAGGGCCTCTCGTCGCTGCGCCACTACCATATGGAGCAGGACGAGTTTGCCATCATGCTCAGCGGCAAATGCGTGCTGATCGATGACGATGGTGAGCATGAGATGCTGCCCGGTGACTGCGCCGCTTGGCCCGCTGGTGAGGCCAATGGCCACCACCTTGTGAACAAGACCGATACGCCCGCGACCTTTCTGGTGGTGGGCACACGGACCCCGACCGAGACTGGCTATTACAGCGACATAGACATGATGGTGAAGGATGATGAAAACGGATTCTCTTTCACCCGGAAAGACGGCAGCCCGCTGACGGCTGACCAGATTGGAGATGACAATGACTGATTTCACTCTGACCAAAGACGCGGACGGCGTCGCCTTTGTGACCTGGGACGCCCAGGGAAAATCCATGAACGTGCTGACCCGCGAGGCTTTTCAAGAAGTCAGCCAACTGATTGATCAGGCCCTGAGCGACGACGAGATCAAAGGTGTTGTCATTACCTCGGGCAAGGAAGGCTCGTTTGCCGGCGGAATGGACCTGAACACATTGGCCACTATCCGTCAGGAAGCGGGGGACGAACCTGCGCAGGCGTTGTTTGATTTCGTCATGGGCGGGCATCACATCCTGCGCAAACTGGAATTGGCGGGCATGGACCCCAAGACCAAGAAAGGTGGCAAGCCCATCGCCTGCGCGATCAACGGAACCTGCGCCGGGATCGGGACCGAGATCGCACTGGCCTGCCATCACCGCGTCATGACCAGCAATCCAAAGTCCAAGATCGGGCTGCCCGAAATCCTGCTGGGCATCTTCCCCGGCGGCGGCGGCACCATTCGTTACAGCCGCATGGTGGGAGCCATGGCGGCGGCCCCGGTGCTGCTTGAGGGCAAGATGATGGACCCGGCCAAGGCCAAGGGCGCGCAGTTGATCGACGCAGTTGCCGACGATCCGGTTGCCGCTGCCAAGGAATGGGTTCTGAATGCCAAGGACGCCGACCTGGTGAAACCCTGGGACGC
The DNA here is from genome assembly GCF_017872515.1 of Ruegeria sp. HKCCE3926. NCBI lineage: Bacteria > Pseudomonadati > Pseudomonadota > Alphaproteobacteria > Rhodobacterales > Roseobacteraceae > Ruegeria > Ruegeria sp. HKCCE3926. The sequence continues at coordinate 1,629,620 of NZ_JAEDOU010000001.1, forward strand.
GAAGGGATACAAGATGCCCGGTGGTGCGCCCTACCATCCTGCCGGTTTCATGACCTTCGTGGGCGCGAGCGCCATGGTTCATGGGAAAACGCAAGGCGCCTTCCCCGCGGCCAAAGCCCTTCTGAGCGCAATCTATGAAGGCGCGCTGGTCGACTTTGACACCGCTTTGAAAATTGAAGCCCGCTGGTTCACCAACGTTCTGATGAACCCGTCCTCGTCGGCGATGATCCGGTCACTGTTCCTCAACAAGGAAGCGCTTGAAAAAGGCGCGGTCCGTCCGAAAGGTGTGCCCGATCAGCGTGTTAAGAAGATCGGCGTTCTGGGCGCTGGGATGATGGGGGCCGGTATCGCGCTGGTTTCGGCCCAAGCTGGCATGGAAGTCGTTCTGGTCGACCGCGATCAAGAGGCGGCCGACAAAGGCAAAGCTTACACCGAAACCTATCTGGACAAGGGTATCAAGCGCGGCAAGGTCACAGCCGAAAAGAAAGAGGCCATGCTGGCCCGCATCACGTCGACACCGGATCTGGACCATCTGAATGGGTGTGACCTGATCATCGAAGCCGTGTTTGAAGACATGGGCGTAAAGGCCGAGATGACCAAAAAGGTCGAGGCAATCATCCCCGAGGACTGCATCTTTGCCTCGAACACCTCGACCCTGCCGATCACCGATCTGGCCAAGGCAAGCGTGCGTCCCGACCAATTCATCGGCATCCACTTCTTCTCTCCGGTCGAGAAGATGTTGCTGGTCGAGATCATAAAGGGCAAGGAAACCGGTGATCGCGCCGTTGCCAAGGCGCTAGACTACGTGCGCCAGATCCGCAAGACGCCGATCGTGGTCAACGATGCGCGCTTCTTCTACGCCAATCGCTGCATCATTCCGTACATCAACGAAGGCGCACGGATGATCACCGAAGGCGTGAGCCCCGTGCTGATCGACAACGCTGCGCGTCAGTTGGGCTTTCCGGTTGGTCCGATCCAACTGACCGATGAAACCTCGATTGATCTGGGGGCCAAGATCGCTCGGGCGACCAAGGCAGCCATGGGCAATGCCTATCCGGAAAGCCCCTCGGACGATCTGATCTTCTGGATGGAAGAACAGGGCCGCCTGGGCCGCAAGGCGAATGCCGGTTTCTTCGACTATGACGAGAAGGGCAAGCGCGTCGAATACTGGAAGGGCCTGCAAGACAAGTATCCGCTTGCCGATGACCAGCCTGACCTGATCGAAGTGCAGGAACGTCTGATGTTTGCTCAGGTTCTGGAAGCTGTCCGCGCGCTGGAAGAGGGTGTTCTGGAAGACATCCGTGAAGGCGACGTGGGCGCCATTCTGGGCTGGGGCTTTGCGCCGTGGTCCGGTGGTCCGCTCAGCTGGCTCGACATAATCGGTACGCCCTACGCAGCCGAAAGATGTGATCAGCTGGCCGAGAAATATGGCGAACGCTTTGCCTGCCCTCCGCTGCTGCGTGAGATGGCAGAAAAGGGTCAAACCTTCTACGGGCGTTTCAACCCCGAAGCAAAGGCTGCCTGAATCAGTGACGCAGGCGCGTGAGATCACGCGCCTGCATCGTTTTTGTCAGTGTTTGGTTAGATCTGCCATTCGGGCCGCAGAAACAGCACCGGCGCGTTTGGACGCCCCGGTCGACCCGGCCGCCTGACCCCAGAGGGCGGACGGATCGGAAATATCGGTTCCTGCGGAATGGGTGCAGGCAGGGCACCCAATGGGTTGGCAAGGGCTGACATATCTCCCCTGCTTGCAATCAGGTTGACCAGCTTTGGGCCGGTCTCTTCATCGGCGACATCGTAACCAGCCCCGCTGACCCTGCCGCGCATGTTAAACAGGCCGGAAGGGCAGTAAGCTTGCAGGCCGCCCTCGATAAAGATCACCTGATCTTCGTCGAAAAACAAGGAACGGACCTCGAACGACGATCCCGGTGCCTGCGACATAAGCCGACCCACGCCATTCAGCAGTCTTGCGGATACGACGGAACATCCGCTGACATTGGCATCAAACTGCGACAGGTTCAGAGCGATGCCCTGCTCGGGCATCAGCCAAACGGGGCGCCCATTATACGCGGCGCGTGCCGGAACGAAAACCGGCAAATACTCGGAACGGCGCTCTTCGGCAGGAATGACCACGACGCTGGTCGAGATGCGGCGCACCTCTTTGAACCCGTGATCCAGAGTTCGGACGAGATCGCCGACTGCAATGCGCTCAACCGGTTTCCATCCGCTGGTTGTCGCAACCTTCGTGTCGCTCAAAAAACCACCACGGCGCGCGTTCACGGCATGGTTCAAACTGGTTGGATCAGTGTCGGACGACTGATCAAGATAAACAGAAATACTCGTAACTTCAGACACGTGCCTAACCCCCTTTGGCACAAACTCACTATGCCAAACAGCTAACATCAAAAATCGGGGCTGTCTTATTTCAGACATATTTTTGCCCATTTTGGGCCGTCACAGCGCATTTCCGGGGCGATTTGGTAAACACTTGCAAGACATAAACAGGCTTTTGTGCAATTTCCGAAACGGTCAGCATGAATGGATCTTACGAATCCATTTGCACCTGTTCCGTTGAAATGAACCTGCTTGTTGAGGTTGCAGCGTGCAAAAAACGTTGGCAGAGCGCTATTGTACGTGTCAGGCAAAATCTTGCTGGGTGGATGACCGCCTGGCCCGCCAGCCCAGCAAAACCCCTGCCGTCGCGATCAGGACAATCCCGGACACTTGCATCAAATCGAGGGTCTGACCCAGTGCGACGAATGCAAAGAGCGGCCCGAAAATCATCACCGAGTACTCGAACACGGCCACGTAAGAGGTCTCGCCTATCTGATAGGCTTTGATGAGCATGAAGACCGCAATCGTCGACCCGACCGCCTGAATAACAATCCATTGCAGCGCGGGCCCCACTTCCCAGACCCAACCCCGTGTAACAAAGCCGTCCGGCCCGTCCAGCGTGGCAACGGGTGCAAGAGTGAACAAGGCGGCGCCCACGCCCCCCGACAGCCCAAGGGTAATGACCATCGCAGCCAGCATCGCAACCGTGCTTTCACGCGCGCAATATGTCCGCGTCATGATCGAACTCAAGGCATAGAAAAAACCTGCCGCAACTGGAAAAACCGAACGCATGTCAAATTCGACAGGGTTTGGCTGCAAAACCAGAAGAGTGCCCGAAAAACCGACCAACACAGCCAGAATGCGCCACGGCCCGATCTTTTGCCCAAGCGCAATGGACGAAATCAACAGCACGAAAATCGGCGAGGTGAACAACCCTGCCAGAGCTTGCGCAATCGGCATCATCGACAGCGATGCAAAATAGAAAAACATGGCCGTCGTAATCAGAAGACTGCGTAAGATGACCGCCCTCCACCGTTGCGGCCTCAGCCCGCCCAGCCCCAATAGGGACAGCCCGACAATCAGCGGCAGCATCAGCAATGCCCGCATAAAATGGAACTGCCACAGCCCGACCGTCTCGGCCAGCAGGATCACAACATTGTCGATCACGCCGATAATTGCCATTGCTGCTACCATAAGGGCTGAAGCCAGCACCGGAGAGGTGGTCGTATCTGCCTGCATGTTCGCGCCCTTGTTGCGATCAAAGATCGGCGATCTTTTTCATGACGGGTATCCAGCACAAATCGGAATACCTGCGCAACAGGTTTGCGCACGGCGTTTTCACCATGCTAAGCTGCGGCAAAACAATTTCGAGCAGACCCCAACCAGATGACGGCCCTGAAACAGTACCAGCGGATCGAAGCCACCGGTCTGTGGCGCCCTTCGCCCGATGAACAGCGGCGCGAAGTTGTGGTATCGATTGGCAAGGCGACCCTGACCATCTCCGATTTCAATGACAGGGCTTTGACGCATTGGTCTTTGGCGGCGCTTGAAAGACAGAACCCCGGTGTCTTTCCGGCTGTTTTTTGCCCCGACGGTGATCCGGATGAGACACTGGAACTGGGAGAATCCGAAACCACGATGCTTGAAGCGATCGATCGGCTGCAACATGCCATCGAACGTTCGCGCCCCCATCCCGGCCGTTTGCGCTGGATGAGCGTCGGAGGCGTTGTGGCCGCGGTTCTGGCCGTATTGTTGTTTTGGCTGCCCGGTGCGTTGCAAAACCATGTTGTCTCGGTCGTGCCCGAAATCAAACGACAGGAAATCGGAGACACGATACTGCGTCGGATCGAGCGCGTCTCGGGACAGGCCTGCTCGTCTGTGGATGCGCAGGCGTCACTGGATCGGTTGGCCAGTCGTACGGGCGTACGGCAGATCATTATTCTGCCCGCCGGCGTTCAGGACAGTCTCAGCTTGCCGGGTGGCACCGTTCTGTTGAACCGGGCGCTGGTTGAAGACCACGAAGACCCTGCTGTCGCAGCAGGTTATGTTATTGCAGAACGCGCGCGGGCGGCGCTCAACGACCCGCTGGATGATCTGCTGGACAGAACCGGAGCGGCCTCGGCCTTTCGGCTGTTGACGACCGGGGAACTGACACCTGAGATCATCGACACCTATACCGAACAGGTCCTTTCGCAGCCCCGACCTTCCCTTCCGGACGATGACTTGCTGGCGATGTTCTCGCAAAGCGCCCTGCCCTCTACCCCTTACGCCTATGCTCAGGACATTACCGGTGAATCAGTACTGGGTCTGATCGAGGCCGATCCCATGGCCGGCCGGACACTGGAACAGGTGTTGCCGGACCGTGATTGGGTCCGGCTACAAAACATATGCGGTGAATAAGCCGGGTTACTTGGTTCCGAACATCCGGTCGCCCGCGTCACCCAGACCCGGCATGATATAGCCTTTCGAGTTCAGCTCGCGGTCCAATGCGGCAGTGACGATGTGCACATCCGGGTGCGCCTCTTTCATACGCGCCACACCTTCCGGCGCGGCCAACAGGCACAGAAACCGGATATCCGTCGCCCCCGCCTCTTTCAGCAGGTCAATCGCCGCGGCCGAGCTGTTGCCGGTGGCCAGCATCGGATCCACCGCGATAACCAAACGGTCTTTCAGGCTCTCGGGTGCCTTGAAGTAATACTGCACGGGCTTCAGCGTTTCTTCGTCGCGATACAGACCGACAAAGCCGACACGCGCAGAGGGAACAAGCTCCAGCACCCCATCCAGCATTCCGTTTCCGGCACGCAGGATCGACACCAGCGCCATTTTCTTGCCCGCCAGTATGGGAGCGTCCATCTCTTCCATCGGCGTTTCGATATTACGCGTGGTCAGGGGAATGTCGCGCGTGACCTCATAGGCCAGCAGCAGCGTTATTTCGCGCAGCAACTGCCGGAACACGGCGGTCGAAGTGCCCTTGTCCCGCATGAGCGTCAGTTTGTGTTGCACCAGAGGGTGATCGACGATGGTCAGATGTTCGCTCATGTTTTCTCCAGTCTCTTCTTGACCCGCGCACGGGTGGCGTCATCGCAAAAGGCCGCTTCCAGGGCGGTTTCGTTCAGGGCCGCAAAATCTTCGGCCTCCCAGCCGAAAGCTGCGTTCAGCATTTCATATTCCCGCCGCATGGTCGTGTGAAAAAATGGCGGGTCATCCGTTGAGACGGTGACCTTCACGCCCGCATCACGCAAGGCCGCGATTGGATGTGTCGCAAAATCCGGGAAAAGCCCCAAAACCACATTCGATCCCGGACAGACCTCAAGAGTGATGTCCCGGTCGACCAATTCGCGAACAAGGTCCGGATCCTCGATGGCGCGAACACCGTGCCCGATGCGCTCGACCCCCAGATCGCGGACGGCATCGCGCACGCTTTGAGGGCCTCCAAACTCACCGGCATGTGTCGTCAGCCGCAGGCCGGCCTCGCGCGCGCAGTCAAACGCCCATTTGAAATCGCCCTGAGTGCCAACGGATTCATTGCCACCCATGCCAAAACCGGTGATCCAGTCGCCCGCAGTCTCTGCCGCGCAATAGGCGCTGCGCTTGGCTTGATCGGGGCCGAAATGGCGCACACAGGTAATGACGCCGCGCAAGGTGATGTCAAACTTGCGCTCGGCCTCGTCCGCCGCGTCCTGAATGGCGTTCAGATAGTCCCGCCAGGCGTGCAGGTCGCCGCCGCCACAAAAATCGGGGCTCAGAAAAGTCTCAGAATAGACGACACCGTTTTTGGCGCTTTCTTCAAGAATGGCCAATGTCAGCCGCCGGAAGTCTTCGGGCGTCTTCAGGACTTCGCAAGCAGCTTCATACACATTCAGGAAATGCGCGAAATCGCGGAAATCATAGGATCCGTCCGGCTTGAAGATACCGCTCAGATCCACTCGTTTTTCATGCGCAAGCTGACGTATGAATGCCGGTGGCGCGGCGCCTTCGTGATGCAGGTGCAGTTCTATTTTCGGCAGATCGGCGACGCTCATAGAAAGTTCCTTCCCGGCCCTTGCGCCGGAATGTTCAGGTGGTGGGCGATGCTGGCGGCAATATCGGCAAAGTCTACCTGGCCGATCTGCCCCGTGCCCGACCCGGAAATCAGAACCGGCACTTGTTCACGTGTGTGATCTGTCCCGGTCCAGCTGGGATCATTGCCATGATCGGCGGTCAACAACAACAGGTCGTCGGGGCGCAGCCTGGCCAGAATCTTGCCGATCTCGTGATCGAACCATTCCAATGCTCGGGCATAACCGCTGATATCGCGGCGGTGGCCGTAAAGACTATCGAATTCAACAAAGTTGGCAAAAGTCAGGCTGCCCTGTTCGGCGTCATCCACCAGCTCTGAAAGGTGCCGCATGAGTTCAGCGTCCGACCCTTTGCGCAGCGTGTCGATACCCTGCATGGAAAAGATGTCGCCGATCTTGCCCACCGCGTGCACCTTCCGCCCGGCATCCTGCACCCAATTGGTCAGAACCGGTGCGGGCGGCAGAATGGCGAAATCCTTGCGGTTGGCAGTCCGTTCGAATCCCGCCTCTGGCGAGCCGACAAAGGGGCGCGCAATGACACGGCCCACTTTCATCTTGTGCAAGCGCGGTGCAAGTGCGCGGCACATACCCAGCAAACGGTCCAGTCCGAAACTCTCTTCATGGGCTGCGATCTGAAACACACTGTCGGCTGAGGTGTAGCAGATCGGCCAGCCGGTTCGCATATGCTCGGCACCCAGTTCGGCGATGATCGCCGTGCCCGAGGCATGGCAATCGCCAAGGATGCCTTCGGTCCCGGCGGCCTGAGCCGCTGCGCGGCTCAGGCCGCCGGGAAAAGCCGGAACAGTATCCGGGAAATAGTGCCAATCCCACGGCACCGGCAGACCTGCCAGTTCCCAGTGGCCCGAGGGCGTGTCTTTGCCGGGCGAATGCTCGCGCGCGCAGCCCCACAGCCCATTGGGTTTCGCGTTCAATCCGGGGGTTGCGTCCCCAGACGCCAGTCGCGCAGCCGCACCCAAACCCAGCGCATCGAGGGTCGGCAGGATCAAAGGGCCCGAGCGCCCGTCTTCGGCCCGCCCTAAGGCACAGGCCTGCGCGATATGGGCCAGCGTATTTGCCCCACTATCCGGGACGTCGCCATTGAAAAAACGATCGGCATCAGGCGCACCGCCTATTCCAACGGAGTCCATGACGACGAGAAATGCACGGCTCATACGCTGATCCTTTCGTGGATCAGATCCGGAAACGTCGGAGCCATACCGCTGATCTCAATCGCGCTCAGCACGGTTTCAGCTGCTCGGCGCGCGGCATCTTCCCGAGCAGCATGGATCACTGCAATCGGCGCGCCTTTTGACACGCGATCCCCAAGCCGAAGAACACTGGATATTCCGACGGCGGGGTCGATCTCATCACTTTCGACCTGACGGCCACCGCCCAGCGCAACCACGGCAAGACCCAGAGCTTCTCCGTCAACGGCCGAGATGAAGCCGTCCTGCGGGGCCGGAACCTCTTGGATGACATTCGCCTCAGGCAGGAAGCGGGCCCAGGTATCGACAAACTGAACCGGGCCACCAACCGCTGCCATCATACGCCCGAACCGTTCGGCAGCGCGGCCGTCACGGATGGTTTCAAAGATCTTCTCACGCCCTTCCTCAACCGTTCCGCACATTCCTGCATCGGTCAGCAGGACCCCCCCCAGCTCGGCGGAAATGTCTGCCAAAGGGGACGCATTCGACGTGGTCAGCACCTTCATCACTTCCGCGATTTCCAAGGCATTCCCCAACGCCGGGGCCAATGGTTGGTTCATATCCGTGATCACCGCCGACGTGCGGCAGCCTGCTGCGTTTGCTGTCTCGGTCAATGCGGTGGCCAATTTGCGGGCATCTTCCATCGTTTTCATGAAAGCACCGCTGCCGGTTTTGACATCCAGAACCAGCGCGTCCGGGCTGGCGGCCAGTTTTTTGGACAGGATCGACGCCGTGATCAGATCCAGGCTCTCGACCGTCGCGGTCACATCCCGCACCGCATAAAGGCGCTTGTCTGCCGGCGCGATCTGGCCGGTCGCCCCGACGATGGCCGCGCCGGTATCGCGTAAAATCTGCGCAAGGCGGTCCTGCCCGATCTGAGTGCTGACTCCCGGTATCGCCTCTAGCTTGTCCAGCGTTCCGCCGGTATGCCCAAGACCCCGGCCCGAGATCATTGGGACATACGCCCCACATTCCGCCAGCGCCGGAGCAAGAACCAGACTGACGCTATCCCCGACCCCTCCGGTCGAGTGCTTGTCGATCACCGGCCCGTCCACGTCCCACGTCAGAACGTCACCGCTGTCGCGCATCGCAATCGTCAGATCCGCACGCCCCCGAGGGCCCAATCCGCCCATGCAGACAGCCATGGCGAATGCCCCGGCCTGCGCGTCGCTGACGCTTCCATCCGCAAGCCCCTGCGCAAACCAGGTCAGCTCCTCGCGACCGGGCACTTCCTGCCTGCGCAGTTTTGCTATGATCGAGCGGGCATCCATGCGTTCAGACATCCTCCATATGAGACGCGTCGAATGCGCCCGGCAACAAATCCCCGATGGTTGTCTTAAATTCAGCACCGTCCACGGTTGCCAGAGTAACCTTAACGTCGCGCTTGCCAAACTCGGCCAGTTTCTGGCGACACCCACCGCAAGGCGGCACAGGCTGAGGGCTGGAGGCGACCACATAGACCTCGGTCAGTTCCTGCTCACCTGCGGCGACCATCGCGGCAATTGCGCCGGCCTCGGCACAAGTGCCTTCGGGATAGGCCACGTTTTCAACGTTGCACCCGGAAAAGACCTGACCCGTCGAAGTCCGAAGCGCTGCGCCAACCTTGAAATTCGAATAAGGCGCATAGGCGTTTTCGCGGACTGACAAGGCAGCGTCTTTGAGCGACATGGCGATTCCCCGTTTTTGATCATCTGGTCAGAAATTTGGATCGTTACGTAAAAAGGCCGAGGAATTGAAGCCCCCAGCCAGTGTTTTTCAGTCAGCCCAGTGTTGTCGTGAACGTACCGGGCAAGGTTACTTCCAGCAACTCGATGTTGTCCGAGGGCGAGGACAAGCGCGTGCGCATCCCGGGCGGGATGACAAAGGCATCTCCTTGCTCCAGCCGGTAGGGCTCGCGCCCCTCGCCTTCCAGTGTTACCGCCCCGTCCATCACGAAGGTAAAGTGAATGTCCGTATCGTGACTGGCCCATTCGGTATCGCCCTGCCCTTTGCAGACGACCTGGACGCCAGCGACCCCTTTGGTGTTCTCGGCAATTGTCGTATCGCGGCAGATGTAACCTGGAAGACGGAATGGCACCCATTCAGCATCCTTGGCCTGGTTGTAGACAAAGCGCTGCCCCTGCCATTCACGGTCCGGGCGAAAATGCGGCGTAGGAAGCTGCATGTCATGGTCGATTTCCGTGACATGCTCCGCTGGCACACCTATCTCGATGACCTGAACATTGTCTGACGCCTCGAGCACGCGGTGACGAATTTCCGGCGGCTGGATAAAGCAATCCCCTGCGGTCAGGCGCATTTTCTCTCCCTGATCCTCGTAGACGACATCCACCCAGCCATGAATGCAGAATATCAGCTGGAACCCGACTTTGTGAAAATGCACCATATCGGGCACCGGGCCCCCGTCCGGGATGCGGATATGGCTGGCGATGATCGATCCGCCCAGACGATCCGGCACCAGATCGCGATAGTGCATCCCCGCCCGACCGATGATCCAGGGCGCCTGATCCTTGAGCCTGCGCACCACGAAGGAATGAACCGTTTCAGGCATCACCAGCGGCGGATTACGCTCTTCGATTTCGATCCGGGTCCCATTCGGCGCGACAAGAACGCGTTGGCCATCTGCAAAGCTTTCCGGGTCATCTGTCAGGATGCGCAATGTTCCCGGACCCTCGGGCGCGTCTTTTTCGATCCGCAGCCGCAGACCGTGCCCCGAAAACACTGCGACGCGCGGATCGTCCGCGGGATAGATCATGTCCATCTGCATCCCCAACACCTTGGTATAAAAGGGGATGTCGTTTCGAATTTCCTGGGTAGGCAACCGGAATTCAGCTTGGGTCCGGGATGGCACGTATGTCTTTGTCATGAGATGTCTCGTCAGAATTCGATTTTGACCATCCGATCAGAACAGAGACCAAAATGCCAATCGAAAAGAACATCTCGAGCGTTTCTTCCATCACAAAAAGGCGCGTCTTCATAACTGACGACAAAGCTTGGCCGTGCAGACCGGTGAATTCTTCAAGAAGCTGAGCGATGACGGCAAGACAGCCGGCCGCAATGAACACGATCAGAAAAGACGCGCGCTGTTTGACAGCACACCATCCAGTCGGGATCCCATGCCAGATGACACCGCCCAGAACAACGCAGGCCAGAACGACCCTGACCAGAGTGACGTCCAGCACCACATCCAGACCGTCAAGGATCAGGAACGGCAAACTGCCTTCAGGATAAACGTCTGCTTCCAGCTCACGCTCGGCCAACAACAGGAATGTCAACCCGATATACAGCCGGGTGACACCTGGATATCGCCACAAAGCCGCCACACCTGCTGCAAACAAACACGCGGCGGAAATTGTTTCAAACAACCCGCCTTCCTGATTGAAAACCAGTGCCTGTTCTGGCCAGATGCCAACAGCACCAAGAAGCACAACACCTGACAGCACCGCAAACCAAAGGGTTAGCCGCACAACTCCGGTATCCGACACAGAACCGGAAAACAGGCCATCGACCTGATCATTTGCCTTGAAAGTCATTACTGCTTCGTCTTGCCTGAGTGTTTGTTCGTTTCGCAAGGTTGCCTAGATGTAAAAAAAATATGTCAAAATTCAACCCATTTCGGGTGTGCAACTGCGCCACGTCGGCAAAATTACGCAACGTAGCCAAGCTTGGACGAATAGTTTAATGTTAAATCAAATTCTAAGAGGGAACTGAAACTTCAATGTCTGACACCCCCAGCCTGCGACAGGCCGCGCTTGACTATCACGCCCATCCGAAACCCGGAAAACTTGAGATCAAGGCCACGAAACCGATGGCCAACGGTCGCGATCTGGCGCGCGCCTATTCGCCCGGCGTGGCCGAGGCCAGCCTTGAAATCAAAGCCGACGCCGCAAACGCGGAAAAGTACACGGCGCGCGGCAACCTTGTCGCCGTGGTATCCAACGGCACCGCGGTTCTTGGTCTGGGCAATATCGGGGCGCTGGCCTCGAAACCAGTGATGGAGGGCAAAGCCGTCCTGTTCAAAAAATTCGCTGGTATTGACTGTTTTGATATCGAAGTAGACCAGCCTGATCCGGAAAAGCTGGCGGATATCGTCTGCGCACTGGAACCGACATTCGGGGCCATCAACCTGGAAGACATCAAGGCACCGGATTGTTTCATTGTCGAAAAGCTGTGCCGCGAGCGCATGAACATTCCCGTTTTTCACGACGATCAGCACGGAACCGCAATTGTCGTCGGGGCTGCGGCCAAGAACGCTTTGCATGTGGCGGGGAAATCCTTTGCGGACATCAAAGTCGTATCAACCGGCGGCGGGGCTGCGGGGATTGCCTGCCTGAACATGCTGGTGAAACTGGGTGTGAAACAGGAAAACATCTGGCTGTGCGATATTCACGGGCTCGTCTACGAGGGGCGCGCCGAGGATATGAACCCGCACAAGTCGCAGTTTGCTCAGAAAACGGAATTGCGGACTCTGGATGATGTAATCGGCGATGCGGATCTGTTTCTGGGCCTGAGTGGCCCGAATGTCCTGAAGCCTGAAATGGTTCAGAAAATGGCCGATCGTCCGATCATCTTCGCACTGGCCAACCCAACGCCAGAAATTCTGCCTCAGGCCGCGCGTGAGGTTGCACCGGACGCGATCATCGCCACGGGGCGCAGCGATTTTCCCAATCAGGTCAACAACGTATTGTGCTTTCCGTTTATCTTCCGGGGCGCTCTGGATGTGGGCGCGACCGAGATCAATGACGCAATGCAGATCGCCTGCGTTGACGGCATTGCGGAAATGGCCCGCGCGACGACAAGCGCCGAGGCGGCAGCCGCCTACAAGGGCGAGCAACTGACCTTTGGGCCGGATTACCTGATTCCGAAACCTTTTGATCCGCGTTTGGTGGGTGTCGTCTCGTCTTCCGTTGCCAAGGCAGCCATGGAAAGCGGCGTCGCAAAGCGCCCCATCAAGGATCTTGAGGCCTATAAGGAAAAACTCAACCAGTCTGTTTTCAAGTCGGCGCTTTTGATGCGCCCCGTATTCGAGGCCGCGGCCGTCGCATCCCGTCGCATCGTATTTGCCGAAGGCGAAGATGAAAGGGTGCTGCGGGCTGCACAGGCCATTCTTGAGGAAACAACGGAAACACCGATCCTGATCGGACGCCCCGAAGTCATCGAATCCCGATGCGAAAAACTGGGCCTGACCATTCGCCCGGGCACAGACTGCCAGATCGTGAACCCGGAAAACGATCCGCGTTATTACGATTACTGGAACTCGTATCATCAGATCATGCAGCGCCGAGGTGTGACCCCGGATCTGGCCAAGGCGATCATGCGCACAAATACAACCGCCATCGGCGCGATTATGGTGCATCGGGGCGAGGCTGACAGCCTGATCTGCGGCACGTTCGGCGAGTATCGCTGGCATCTGAATTATGTTGAACAGGTGCTTGACGATGGAAACCTGCGTCCGCACGGCGCGTTGTCGCTGATGATTTTGGAAGACGGCCCCCTGTTCATCGCCGATACGCATGTCCGGCAATTGCCGACACCCGAAGAACTGGCGGAATCCACCATTGGCGCCGCGCGGCATGTTCGCCGATTTGGGATCGAACCCAAGATCGCATTCTGTTCGCAATCACAATTCGGCAATCAGGCAGAAGGATCGGGAAAGCGCCTGCGCGCTGCATTGGACATCCTGGACCAGAAACCGCGCGACTTTGTCTATGAAGGCGAAATGAACCTGGATGCGGCCCTTGATGCGGATCTTCGGGCACGGATTTTTCCGGGTTCTCGCCTACAGGGCGCGGCAAACGTGCTGATCTTTGCTCATGCGGATGCGGCCAGCGGTGTGCGCAATATCCTGAAAATGAAAGCGGACGGTATCGAAGTTGGCCCCATTCTGATGGGGATGGGCAACAAGGCGCACATCGTCACCCCGTCCATTACCGCACGCGGTTTGCTGAACATGGCTGCCATCGCGGGGACACCGGTGGCGCATTACGGGTAAGCCGGCCGCCCCACGCCCTGCACCGCATCCCCCACAGGGGTGCGGTTAACACAATTCTCACCTTTTGACTGCTATATGTGGTTGCTTCTCCTTGGGAGCCATGGGGCACGCGAAAGAATGGTGAATTGGCTTTGCGCCGAGTCGCCTCGGACGTGATCTTTTGCACAGTCGAATTTGCAAGTTTGCAAAATGGCCTTTTTGGCGCAAAAAATCCAATGCTGGAAAAGAAGTTTGCAAAAATTTGCAAGCTGTTGCGCGAATTACTGCAAATATTTTGCGATAAACTGACGCGTCGTCATTTGACGCGCTTGCCCGATAGTTTTCTGGGTCCTAACACAAAGACCAAGTCGTTGTGAGGAGGACGAGATGGCGTATCAGGACGTTTATGACAGTTGGAAGAAAGACCCCGAGGCGTTCTGGATGGACGCCGCCAAGGGGATCGATTGGGTCAAAGAGCCCAGCAAAGCTCTGTTCGACGACAACGCGCCTTTGTACGAATGGTTCAGCGACGCACGGGTCAATACCTGCTGGAACGCCGTGGACCGCCACGTGGAAAACGGGCGCGGCGAGCAGACCGCCATCATCTATGACAGCCCGATCACCCATACCAAGCGCGAGATTTCCTATGTCGAGCTGCGCAACCGCGTGGCCAATCTTGCCGGCGCGCTGCGGGCGAAAGGTATCGAGAAAGGTGACCGCGTCATCATCTACATGCCGATGATCCCCGAGGCGCTTGAGGCGATGCTGGCCTGCGCACGTCTGGGCGCTGTGCATTCCGTTGTGTTCGGCGGATTTGCCAGCAACGAACTGGCAGTTCGCATCGACGACGCCAAACCCAAAGCCGTCATTGCCGCGTCCTGTGGTATGGAACCTGGCCGGGTCGTGCACTACAAGCCGCTTCTGGACGGTGCCATCGAACTTGCCGAGCACAAGCCGGATTTCTGCGTCATCTTTCAGCGCGAACAGGAAGTTGCGCAGTTGATCGAAGGGCGCGACTACAACTGGCACGGGTTCCAGTACGGTGTCGAACCGGCGGAATGTGTTCCCGTCGACGGCAATGATCCGGCCTACATCCTGTACACATCGGGCACCACGGGGGCACCCAAGGGTGTCGTGCGTCCCACCGCCGGACATCTGGTGGCACTGAACTGGACCATGAAGAACATCTATGGCGTTGATCCCGGTGATGTATTCTGGGCGGCATCCGATGTGGGTTGGGTCGTTGGACATTCCTATATCTGCTATGCCCCCCTGATCCACGGCAACACGACGATTGTGTTCGAAGGCAAACCGGTCGGCACCCCTGATGCGGGAACCTTCTGGCGCGTGATCTCGGAACACAAGGTTAAAAGCTTCTTCACCGCCCCTACGGCGATCCGTGCCGTGAAACGAGAAGACCCCAAAGGCGAATTGATCGCCAAGTACGATCTGTCTCATCTACGGGCACTGTATCTTGCGGGGGAACGGGCTGACCCCGACACCATCATCTGGGCGCAGGATGCGCTGAAGGTTCCGGTGATCGACCATTGGTGGCAGACCGAAACCGGATGGGCCATCGCCGGAAATCCGCTGGGTATCGAAGAGCTTCCGATTAAGCTGGGTTCGCCCGCGAAACCGATGCCCGGCTATGATGTGCAAATTCTCGACGAAGGCGGCCACCCAATGAAAGCCGGCGAACTGGGGGCCATCGCGGTCAAACTGCCATTGCCTCCGGGCACCCTGCCGACCTTGTGGAACGCCGAAGAACGGTTCCGGAAGTCATATCTGGAGCATTTCCCCGGGTATTATGAAACCGGCGATGCCGGCATGATCGACGAGGACGGATATCTTTACATTATGGCCCGCACCGATGATGTCATCAACGTCGCGGGTCACCGCCTGTCGACCGGGGGGATGGAGGAAGTGCTTGCCGCTCACCCGGACGTCGCGGAATGCGCGGTGATCGGCGTATCGGATCAGCTTAAAGGTCAGATGCCCGTTGGGTTCCTGTGCCTGAATGCCGGCGCTGATCGGGATCATGGCGACGTGGTTCAGGAGGTCGTCAAGATGGTGCGGGAAAAGATCGGCCCGGTGGCGGCCTTTAAACTGGCCGTCGTCGTCGACAGGTTGCCCAAGACACGTTCGGGTAAAATCCTGCGGGGTACGATGGTGTCGATTGCAGACGGTCAGGATTACAAAATGCCTGCAACGATCGATGATCCAGCCATTCTTGACGAGATCAAAGAGGCCTTGCAGACAATCGGTTACGCCAAGTAACCCGAGGGGCGGCATTAGCCGCCCATTTTTTGTCTTCTCTTGCAACCGGAAGCAGCCCCTCTACTGTCACGTTAAGACAGTGAGGACCCATGACACAAACCGATATCTGGCGTCTCAGCGCCACAGACCTGACCACCCTGACAAGACGCGGCGACCTGAGTGCAACCGAGGCGGTTCGGGCCTCGATCGAGCGAATGGATGAGGTCAACCCCGGTTTGAATGCGGTGGTGGAAGACCTGCGCGAGCAAGCGTTGGAACGTGCCGAAGCGCTGGACAATGCGCGGGCTGGCGGCAAACCCACGGGTCCGCTGCATGGCGTGCCGGTCACGATCAAGGTGAACGTTGACCAAAAAGGCCATGCCACAACCAACGGTGTCGTCGCATTGAAAGATGTGATTGCACCGGATGACGCCCCGGTTGTGAGCAATCTGCTAAAGGCAGGGGCTGTTGTTGTCGGGCGAACCAACACGCCCGAGTTCTCTTTCCGCGCCGACACGGACAATCCGCTGTATGGGCGTACGCACAACCCCTGGGGGCGGCATATCTCGCCCGGCGGCTCTTCCGGTGGGGCTGGCGTCGCGGTCATGGCCGGAATCGGCGCGCTGGCCCACGGCAACGATATCGGCGGCAGCCTGCGCTTTCCCGCGGCGGCCAACGGAGCCGTGACCGTGAAACCCGGGCTGGGGCGTGTCCCGGCGTGGAACCCAAGCCAGAAAGTCGAACGCGGTTTGCTGGCGCAGTCGATGTCAGTTCAGGGTCTGATAACCCGGTCGGCTGCTGACCTGCATCTGTCCATGCCCAGCCTGATCGCCGCCGACGCGCGTGACCCGTTTCACGTGCCGATGCCCTGGCGTGGTCCCGATCCTGACGCGCCCGTCAAGGTGGCCTTTACCAAGAACACATTCGGCTATGCCCTGCACCCCGAGGTGGAAAAAGCGCTCGACACGGCACGGGACGCACTGACCGATGCGGGTTATGTGGTGCAAGAGATTGACCCGCCTGATGTATTTGAATGCGGTCGGATCGGTTACCGTACGCTGATGGGCGAAGTGCTCACGCTCATGCAATCAGATATCGAAACGGTCGGCTCGAAAACCATTCAGAATATCTTTGCGGTCTATTTCCAGGAGTTCCCGCCAATTGTCGAAACCGAGATGGTTCAGATGCTGGCCAAACGAAGCCACTATGCGCGGGAATGGTCCCTGTTTTTACAAGATTACCCTTTGGTGCTGTCGCCTTTCCTGCCACAGCCGTTCTTCAAACCTGACCGGGACACCGAAGGCGCCGACGGAGTGCATGAGGTTCTGGGGTGCGCCGTTTATTCCTATGCGATGAACTTTCTGGGCCTGCCTGCGGCATCTGTCCCGGCCCGGCTGGCTGAATTGCCAAAGGGCCCACAGCCGATCAATGTTCAGATTGCAGCAAAGCGCTGGCGCGAAGATCTGGCGGTGGATGCGGCCTCGGCAATCGAGGCACGCGTGGGCCAAATGTGCCTGCCGCTTTGGGAGAAGTCAGAGTTGCAGGGCGGCTGCAAAAAATAGACCCCGGGACATTGTACCCGGGGTCCGACTGCTAAAATAAGCCCGGATTTCTGATGACGAGCGTAGCACCACCCACCCTCGCCAGCGCAAAATCTGCGCAATCATTCGAATACGCCGTTCAGGTGGCCACTCACTCCCACCTTGGCGTGTTCTCCGGGCAATTTCACATTAGCCAATCGTTAAGGGAATTCCTGTGAACTGCTTCACATAGGCGTGAGAAAAAATTCGGAGATGGCCGATTTTACGTGAATTGTTCGGATATTAGACGTTCTTCCAACCCATGGCCGGGGTCGAAAAGGATACGGTGCGCAATGGCTGGTTCCGACCTGATCTCGACCCAGTCTATATCCGGGAAAGAAACGGAATCAGCAGCCACGATGACCGGTCGCTTGTCAGCTTCGACCACATCGAACCTGACTTTCGCCATTTTCGGCAACAAGGCACCGCGCCACCGCCGTGGGCGAAACGCCGCGATGGGTGTCAGGGCCAGAACGTCAGCGCCAATCGGAACAATCGGCCCATGCGCGGAATAGTTATAGGCGGTCGATCCCGCAGGAGTGGCAAGTAATGCCCCGTCACATACCAATTCGGCCATGCGCACCCGGTCGTCTACACTGATCTTGAGCCTTGCTGCCTGAGGACCGGCGCGTAGCAATGACACTTCGTTGATCGCCAAGGCTTGGTGCAGTTTTCCTGATTGGTCCATCGCCTGCATGGCCAACGGGTTGATAACCTCTTCTTCGGCATCCTCCAACCGCGCCATTAGATCGTCTTCGTGATACTCATTCATCAGAAAGCCGATCGTGCCGCGATTCATCCCGTAAACCGGAGTATCGAGATGCTGCACATTGTACAAAGTGTGCAACATGAAGCCATCACCCCCAAGAGCAACCACAACATCTGCGTCGCGGGGCGCCACATTACCGTGTTTGGACACCAGAATATCCCGGGCCGTTTGCGCCACTTTGACCTCACTGGCAAGAAAGGCGATTCTTTTTTTCATGTTTTCCGGTTTCCGGTGCTGCACATTTGGTTCCGAAACAAACATACCTTTCCCCGATAGGCCAGTCTTGACGCCGCAGCGGGCCAAATCGTCGCTTTAAGCCTTTTGCGAATGTGGCGTTTCCGATAGGAAATCCGCAAGATTTTTACCCAGCCATGTGGAGCGCCCATGAACGCCAATCTTCGTGATACCGGATTTTTCACCCAGTCCCTTTCTGATCGTGATCCCGAGCTTTTTGGCTCGATCACGTCGGAACTGGGTCGTCAGCGCGACGAGATCGAGCTGATCGCGTCCGAGAACATCGTCTCTGCCGCCGTGATGGAGGCGCAGGGCTCGGTGATGACCAACAAATACGCCGAAGGCTATCCCGGCCGCCGCTATTATGGCGGCTGCCAGTTCGTCGACATCGCCGAAAACCTGGCCATCGACCGCGCCAAGCAGCTGTTCGGCTGTGAATTCGCCAACGTGCAGCCCAATTCCGGCTCTCAGGCCAACCAGGGCGTGTTTCAGGCGCTGATCAAGCCCGGCGACACCATTCTGGGCATGAGCCTGGATGCCGGCGGTCACCTGACCCACGGCGCCCGCCCGAACCAGTCGGGCAAGTGGTTCAACGCGGTGCAATACGGCGTGCGCCAGCAGGACAACATGCTGGATTACGATCAGGTCGAGGCGCTGGCGAAAGAGCACCAGCCCAAGCTGATCATCGCCGGCGGTTCGGCCATCCCGCGCCAGATCGACTTTGCCCGCATGCGTCAGATTGCCGACATGGTCGGGGCCTATCTGCACGTGGACATGGCGCATTTTGCCGGTCTGGTTGCGGCGGGCGAACATCCCAGCCCCTTCCCGCATGCGCATGTGGCCACCACCACCACGCACAAGACCCTGCGCGGCCCGCGCGGCGGCATGATCCTGACCAATGATGAAGATATCGCCAAGAAAGTGAACTCGGCCATCTTCCCCGGCATTCAGGGCGGCCCGCTGATGCATGTGATCGCGGCCAAGGCCGTGGCCTTTGGCGAGGCGCTGCGGCCCGAGTTCAAGTCCTACATCCAGCAGGTGATCACCAACGCCCAGGCGCTGTCGGATCAGCTGATCAAGGGCGGTCTGGACACGGTGACCCACGGCACCGACACCCATGTGGTGCTGGTCGACCTGCGCCCCAAAGGCGTCAAGGGCAACGCCACCGAAAAGGCCTTGGGCCGGGCGCATATCACCTGCAACAAGAACGGTGTGCCGTTTGATCCGGAAAAGCCGACCATCACGTCGGGCATCCGTCTGGGTTCGCCCGCCGGCACCACCCGCGGCTTCGGCGAGGTCGAATTCCGCCAGATCGCCGACTGGATCATCGAAGTGGTCGACGGCCTGGCCGCCAATGGCGAAGACGGCAACGGCGCCGTCGAAGCCAAGGTCAAGGCCGAGGTCGCAGACCTCTGCGCCAAATTCCCGATCTATCCGAACCTGTAAGACGAAGGACCCGAACCTATGAGCTTTCATTCCATTGACCAAGCCCCAGCACGCCTGAACCGAAGTGAATTGGCCGTGCCCGGCAGCCAACCCGGAATGTTCGAAAAGGCAGCCAAATCCGATGTAGACGTCATTTTCCTTGATCTGGAAGACGCCGTCGCGCCCGATGAAAAGGAACAGGCCCGCAGGAACATCATTCAGGCGCTGAACGACATCGATTGGGGCAACAAGACCATGTCGGTTCGGATCAACGGTCTGGACACGCATTACATGTACCGCGACGTCGTCGATGTGGTCGAACAGGCGGGTGAACGGCTGGACCTGATCATGATCCCCAAGGTCGGGACAGCCGCAGATGTGTATGCGGTCGACATGCTGGTGACCCAGATCGAAGACGCCAAGGGTTACAAAAAACGGATCGGGTTCGAACACATCATCGAAACCGCGCTTGGCATGCAGAATGTCAGTGAGATTGCGGCAGCATCCAAGCGAAATGAAAGCTTGCACTTCGGTGTGGCCGACTATGCGGCCTCGACCCGTGCGCGAACCACGATCATCGGTGGTGTGAACCCGGACTACTCTGTTTTGACCGATGCGGACCCCGAGGACGGTCGCCAGACCCATTGGGGTGACATGTGGCATTATGCTCTGGCCCGCATGGTGGTTGCGGCGCGCGCCAACGGGCTGCGTCCGATTGATGGGCCTTTTGGCGATTTTCAGGACCCGGACGGTTACAAGGCCGCCGCAAAACGTGCCGCCGTTCTGGGTTGCGAGGGCAAATGGGCCATTCACCCAAGCCAGATCGCGCTGGCGAACGAGGTGATGTCGCCGTCCGACGCCGAGGTCATCAAGGCGCAGCGAATTCTTGTTGCCATGGCCGAGGCCGAGGCAGACGGAAAAGGCGCCGTTTCGCTGGATGGTCGACTGATTGATTACGCCTCCATCCGTCAGGCCGAAGTGCTGGTGGAAAAGGCAGGCCAGATTGCTGCGGCGTGAACCAAACCAGTGTTGCGTGGGCAAACTGCCCACGCGATGTCATCGCCGGTTGCGCAAGCCGAAGAAGTGCTAGGATCCTTCCGGGGCCATCGAACCCGTGAACCGACGGTCCCGGACATCATCCGGGCTGGTTTTGTAGCAGCGTTGAAACGCACGTTTCAATGCGACGGGCGATGAAAAACCGGTGGCTGCCGAGATTTCGATCTGCGACATGTTCGTGAACTGCAACAGGTTCTGCGCCCTTTCCAGACGAAGCTCCTTGTACGTGGAAAGAAGCTTTGCTCCGGTTTTGCTCAGGAACCGTCGTTGCAGCTGCCGCGTCGAGGTTTTGAGCAAACGGGAAAGATCGGAGATCGTCAGAGGATCTTCGATGTTCTCCTGCATCGCATCCAAAGTGCGCACCACCAGAAGATCGCCTTTTGCCTTGTGCACCAACCGGGCGGCCAACCTGCTTTCGTGTTTTTGCGTAGGTTCGGTCAGGCCGATATAGCTGCGCAATGCGTCCGCAATATGCTCTCCGTGATCCAAGGACACGAATTCGGACAACAACCGCAACGCGCTCAGTCTGCTGGTCGCGCTGTGGGGGTGCCCGTCGGCGGCCAGATGGGTTGCCGCACCGCAGCTTTCCAATCCGCTTTCCAGCGCGGCCGCGGCAAAGTTCGGGTGAACCGCGACGATGTTTCGGCCCGCTCTGCCCAGTTGCACCAGCAACAGGACAGCTCCACCGACCAGAACGGTCCTTGAAGACAGGTTGAGAACTTGCGAAATCCAGCTTCTGCGCGAACCGGAGACGTCCCAGTTGTTCTCCAGGTCGCCCCAGAATATCGCCGTCCGACCTGCCCAATAAAGAGGCCCGCCAACCGAGTCATTTCCGGACACCCGGAGATTGACGACGTAAGAGCAGTTTTCGACCAGGCTGTTCAGAGCGTGATAGAACTCGACGACGATCTCGGCCGATGCCAGCGCCCGGGTGTCGCTGAGGATAACATCGATGTGTTTTATTCTTTCGGGCACCTCCGGCCCGGTCTTTGCCAGGTCGGCGCGATCATTTGCGAGGACATAGTGTTTCATTGTTCCTCCATCGAATTGACGAGAGGCAGCGCCTCGCTGGACGCTGCCCTCATTTTCGGATTTCAATCCGCTAGGGCAAACCGCGGATTGCTACGCCCGGTTCCCTATTCCGCGGCGTCTGCGTATGCGTCCATTGGGGGGCATGTGCAGACGAGGTTTC